>NZ_CP081106.1:2645000-3342500 GCF_025141855.1 Ruegeria sp. B32
AGGGTCGTCCTTGCGGGTCCCGAACTCATAGTAGTTGTTGTAGGAAGTGATCTCTTCCCAAGTGTTCTGCTCCAGCGCATCTTCCGCACCTGCACGGCCCGCGATCATCGCCAGTCCCGATCCGGCGAGTCCTGCCATGATCTGTCGGCGGTTCAGGAACGCCGCCCGCGGGGTCGTATCGGCATGTGTCAGGGTGTTGATCCAGCGGTGCGCCATTCCGTTCTCCGTTCAATTACAAAAATCAGCCTTGAGTTAGCCCCGTTTTAGCACCGGACCAACGCAACTTGCGTCACGATTGAGAGACGGGACTGTAACGAAGCCTGCGTTGCATTCCCGTCGCGCACAGCCAAACACCTGTGTGGAACGGCATCAACGGGATGGAAGCTGCACACCCGATAAGATATCGCCGAAACCACCAGAGACTGTGTGAAGGCCGCCCCGTGTTACTGACCAAAACCATTCCTTTGTCCCTTTCGATCCTGTGGCGCTTTGCGGTGACGTTCCCGATCCTGCTCATTGGCCTTTTTCTATACGGCGCGTTGGGTGGCGTGATCGGGTTCGTCATCGGGTTGATCCTGCCCGGAACACTGTTCATCGCAACCTTCCTGATCAGCGCCTCATCCGGAGTGATCCCGATCATGGTCGGGGCCCGGTTCGGGTTCCAGTCAAAGCTGATCCGACCCGGTGTGGGCTATCGCAAGCTGATCGTTCCCGCCATTGCCTATGGCGCGGCGGAGTCCCTGGCGATCGGCCTGATCCTTGCGCCAGTGGTCGGGTTGGCCTTTGTTCAGGTCGCGCCGAATCTGGTTGATCTGACCAAGACCCCCGAAACACCGGCCCTGGACTGGCTGACCTCGGCCGGCGCGTCGGTTTCGGTGGCGGGCCTCGTCGTCACGGTTGCAGTATTCACGGTAGCCTCGGCTGCGCGGGCCAGTCTGCTGGTTCCCCTGGCTGCGGCGGCCTTGGGCAGCGATCCTGACGACCGACCTTATACACCCTTCCGCAATCTGGGTGCGTCCTTCTGGCCGCTCTTTGCTTTGGTGGCCATCAGCTATGTATCGATGATGGTGCTTTACGTCCTCGCCTTACTGGCCGTGGCCTTCGTGGCGGGGCTACCGGCGTTGGCAACGTCCGTTACCGAAATCGAAGGCCTGTTCCGCGGTGGCGCCATCGAAAACCCGATCTGGCCTGCAGTGGCCTTGTTTCTCAGCTTTATCCTGGTCGGGCTTTGGGGGCTGAGCCTGCAATCCGCGGGTGCGGTATTGGCCTATCTGAAACTACAGGGCGGGCGCCCCAGCCGCCATATGGTGGATCCGGCC
This sequence comes from Ruegeria sp. B32, assembly GCF_025141855.1. Classification (NCBI taxonomy): domain Bacteria; kingdom Pseudomonadati; phylum Pseudomonadota; class Alphaproteobacteria; order Rhodobacterales; family Roseobacteraceae; genus Ruegeria; species Ruegeria sp. B32. Next base: position 2,646,320 of record NZ_CP081106.1, read on the forward strand.
CAGCGCATGGCTCCGCCGGAACCGCCACCATCGCCCGAGTCCGGTCCGCGCCTGAGTGCCGACGACTTGCGAGCATTGCGCAAAAGCCGTCAGAACTAAGACTGATTGGTGCGCATGAAAAAGGCCCGCCATTTTTGGCGGGCCTTTCCTGTTTCAGCCAAGCCGCAGCTTAGTGGACCACGGCCTCGTCCGGGCGCGGGCGGTCGCTGGTGCCCAACCGGTCGCCGATGATCAGACCATCGGGTCCGGCAGTTACCGGCACGGTGTCGCCATCCCGGATGTCGCCGGCCAGCAAAGCCTCGGCCAGCGGGTTCTGCAGGGCACGCTGGATCACGCGCTTGAGCGGACGCGCCCCGAAGACCGGGTCGTAGCCTTCGTTGGCCAGCCACTCCTTGGCGGCATCGTCCAGCACAAGATCGATCTTGCGCCCGGCAAGCCGCTTCCGCAGGCGGGACAGCTGGATGTCGACGATTGCATCCATGTCCGACCGCTGAAGCCGGTCGAAGATGATGGTCTCATCCAGACGGTTCAGGAACTCGGGCCGGAAATGCGCCCGGACCGCGTCCATCACGTCGCGCTTGGCCTGCGCCGTGTCGGCCCCTTCGGGCAACTGGCTGAGCGCCTGCGACCCAAGGTTCGAGGTCAGCACGATCAGCGTCTGCTTGAAGTCGACCGTGCGGCCCTGACCGTCGGTCAGCACACCGTCATCCAACACCTGCAACAGCACGTTGAACACGTCCGGATGCGCCTTCTCGACCTCGTCGAACAGAACCACCTGGTACGGCCGGCGACGGACGGCTTCGGTCAGAACGCCGCCTTCCTCATAGCCGACATAGCCCGGCGGAGCACCGATCAGGCGGGCGACGGCGTGTTTCTCCATGAATTCGGACATGTCGATCCGCACCATCGCGTGTTCGTCGTCGAACAGGTATTCGGCGACGGCCTTGGTCAGCTCGGTCTTACCCACACCAGTCGGGCCGAGGAACAGGAACGAGCCCAACGGGCGGTTCTCGTCGTTCAGACCGGCCCGGGCCCGGCGCACGGCGTTGGCCACGGCGCGCACGGCCTCGTCCTGGCCGACCACGCGGGCATGCAGCGCTTCTTCCATGCGCAGCAGCTTTTCGCGCTCGCCTTCCAGCATCTTCGAGGTCGGGATACCCGTCCAGCGCTCGACCACGGCCGCGATCTGTTCGGGACGCACCGTTTCCTTGGCCATGACCGCGTTGCTTTCCTGGCTTTCGGCCTCGGCCAGCTTGCGCTCCAGCTCGGGGATCACGCCATAGGACAGCTCACCGGCCTTGGCCAGGTTGCCCTCGCGCTTGGCGATCTCCAGCTCGGCGCGCGCCTTGTCCAGCTGTTCCTTCAGCTCGCGGGCGCTGGCCAGCTTGTCACGCTCGGCCTGCCACTGGGCGGTCATCTCAGCGGATTTCTCCTTGAGCTCGGCCAGTTCCTTCTGCAAAGCCTCAAGCCGGTCTTTCGAAGCCGCGTCATCTTCAAGCTTCAGCGCTTCTTCCTCGATCTGGAGCTGCAGAATCTGGCGATCCAGCTGGTCCAGCTCTTCGGGCTTGCTGTCCACTTCCATGCGCAGACGCGAGGCGGCCTCGTCCACGAGGTCGATCGCCTTGTCGGGAAGGAAGCGGTCGGTGATGTAGCGGTGCGACAGGGTCGCGGCCGACACCAGCGCCGAATCCGAGATGCGCACACCGTGGTGCAGCTCGTATTTTTCCTTGATGCCGCGCAGGATGCTGATCGTGTCCTCGACCGTGGGTTCCTGCACGAAGACGGGCTGGAACCGGCGGGCAAGGGCCGCGTCCTTCTCGACGTATTTGCGGTACTCGTCCAGCGTGGTGGCGCCGATGCAGTGCAGCTCGCCCCGCGCCAGCGCGGGCTTGATCAGGTTGGCCGCATCCATCGCACCGTCGGACTTGCCGGCCCCGACCAGCGTGTGCATCTCGTCGATGAACAGAACGATCTCGCCGGCGGCCGCGGTGACTTCGTTCAGAACGGCTTTCAGGCGTTCCTCGAACTCACCGCGGTATTTCGCACCGGCGATCAGGGCACCCATGTCCAGCGCCAGCAGCGTCTTGTCCTTCAGCGATTCCGGCACGTCGCCGTTCACGATGCGCAAAGCCAGACCTTCGGCGATGGCGGTCTTACCCACACCAGGCTCACCGATCAGAACCGGGTTGTTCTTGGTCCGACGCGACAGAACCTGCATGGCGCGGCGGATTTCCTCGTCGCGGCCGATGATCGGGTCGATCTTGCCCTCGCGGGCGGCCTCGGTCAGGTCGCGGGCGTATTTCTTCAGCGCGTCATAGCCTTCTTCGGCATTGGCGCTGTCGGCCGTGCGGCCCTTGCGGATGTCGTTGATCGCCTCGTTCAGCTTCTGGGCGGACACGGCACCGGCTTCCAGGGCCTCTTTGGCTTTGGATTTGACGATGCACAGCGCCATCAGCACGCGCTCGACCGGAACGAAGCTGTCGCCGGCTTTCTTGGCGATCTTCTCGGCCTCGTCCAGAACCTTGGCGGTCTGACCGTCCAGATAGACCTGGCCCGCGTCGCCGCTGACCTTCGGGATCTTGGCCAGGGCAACATCCAGCGCTTCGACCACGCGCTCGGGCGCGCCGCCCGCACGTTTGATCAGGTTGCTGGCCAGCCCCTGGTCATCATCCATCAGTGCTTTCAGAATATGTTCGGGAGCCAGTCTCTGGTGTCCCTCGCGCAGCGCAATGGTTTGCGCCGCCTGCACGAAACCTCGTGCACGCTCGGTGAACTTGTTCAAGTCCATGGCATTCTCCTTTTCCAAGCGCCCGTTAAATTTGCGCCTGCTTGGCAGCACGCAGTGGTCCGGGCCTCATGGATCAATTTGGGAAATGTCCCCGCTGCTTCAAGAGGGTAGCGGGTGAAAAAACGCTCAGCCGCGGGGAATCGTATAGACGGTATAGCCGCCGGTTTCGGTCACCTGCTGAGCATTCTGCATTTCGACCAGCGACTGCGCGGCGGCGCTGCCGGTGGGGCACGAGACAAGGTCCGCCGTGTGGTCCAGGAAATTGACGGTAAAGGCGGTTTCGCCGGTCAACTGGCACCAGTCATCCTCGGACCGATAGCCGCCGACCAGGTACAAATCGTCGTTGGTGGGCGGCGGGGCAGCGCCCGTCTCGGGTTGTGGAGGGGTGTCGTCACAAGCGGCGAGCGCGGCCACGGCGGCCAGCGGAAATAGATGCTTCATGGTCTGTCCCTTTGGTGCAATTTTTGGTCCTGAATGGCGGCACCATAGCACAGTTGGGCCAAAGCGGGGAAACCAGGGTCTCCCCTGCCAGCCGTGGCGGTCAATCGCCTTCGATTTCCCGGATCAGTTTTGTTGCAACGTCGTCGCCCTGATCGGCCGCAAGACGGTAATATTTCAACGCGCCTTCGATCTCGCCCGCCTCGTGCAGCAGCCGGCCGAACTTGCGCTGCGAGGCCATATGGCCAAGCTCGGCCGCCCTGCCCCAGAGCACAAAAGCCGCCTGCGTGTCCTGGGGTACTCCGTCCCGCCCGTGATAGGTCAGCGACGCCAGATTATGCAGCGCCACGACGTCATCCTCTTCGGCGGCCTGGAAATAATACTCCAGCGCCTTTTCGATATCCTTGGGATATCCGTTCTGGCCGGTTTCGTAGATCAAGCCCAGATGCACCGCAGCATCGACGTTTCCGTGATCGGCGGCCCGCTCCAGATAGTCGACCGCGCGGTCCATATCCTGTGCGACATGCATACCGTCGCGATGGAAGATGCCAAGGCGGACCATAGAAGGATCATACCCAAAGAACGCAGCCCGTTCATAATACTCGAGCGCCTTGTCGATGTCGGGCGCGACACCATCCCCGTGTTCATAGCCGTATGCCACGTTGTGCATTCCCATGGACAGGCCGGCATCGGCGGCCGCCATGTACCACCCGAACGCCGTTTCATCGTTTTCGGGAACGATCTGACCCTCGTTATAGAGCGAAGCGAGCGTGTTCATCGCCAGCCCGCTGCCTTCCATTGCTGCCAGCTCCGAAAATTCGAGCGCCATTTCCAGCTTGCCGCCTTTCATCAGCGCCCGGCCGAACGCGGCGACGACCTCGGCATCGACATTCTGGTCTTTCAGCAGCAGATCGGCACAGATCGCCATCGCATTCTCGGCGTCCATGTCCGCCCATTCCACCCCGTCGAAATAAGGCGACTGGCCCGGAGCGGCAGCGGCCATCAGGCACTGATATTCTCCATCCGAATAGTCGGGCTCGTATGGCGGATCGTCGGGGTCTGGTTCCGGCCGCGGTCGCAGGTCGGTCACAAGCAGGCGTCGTGTCTCTTCTTTGGGGGTGCTGACCTCCTCCGGTTCAGGTGAGCCTCCATTGAATTCGGCCAGTTGCTCGCGTGCAAGCTGCGAGTAAATCGGGCACTCCGCATAGACCTCGGCAAAGCTTTGGATGGCTGCCGCCGACCCGCTGTCCTTGACGTCCGCCCAGACCAGTCGGGCCTCGCCGCAATCGGTTTCGCCGGCCCAGACAGCGCCCGCCCCGGCCAAAACAGCTGCCGAAGCCATCACACCCAACCGTATCATCCTGTACTTCCCTGCGTCTTTTCTTGTCTGATTGCGCCGCACGCTCTACAGAAGCGCCGATCCCGTCAAGCCTGAAAGGTCGAAACAATGCCCAAAGCCCTGCCCCAAACCGCAGATGACCGCCTGATCGTCGCCCTCGACGTGCCCAACGCGCTGGAAGGGCTGAAAATGGCCGAGACGCTGGGCGACGCGGTATCGTTCTACAAGATCGGTCTGGGCATGCTGACCGGTGGCGGGTTGGCCTTGGCAAACGAGTTGAAGCAGGAGCACGGCAAGCGCATCTTTCTGGACATGAAGCTGTTCGACATCGGCAACACGGTCGAGAATGCCGTGCGGGGGCTGGCGCAGTTCGATCTGGATTTCCTCACGGTGCATGGCGACCCCCACGTGGTGCGTGCCGCCAAGGAAGGCGCGGCAGGCAAGGATCTGAAGATCCTGGCGGTGACCATCCTGACCTCGCTGAACCGTGACGATCTGGATGCAGGTTTGATGAAGTCCGGCGACATGCAGGACATGGTTCTGGAACGCGCGGCCCGCGCATTCGAGGCCGGCGCCGACGGCGTGATCGCCAGTCCGCAAGAGGCGGCCCTGATCCGCGCCCTGCCCCAGGCCGAAGGCCGACTGATCGTCACCCCTGGCGTGCGGCCGTCCGGATCGGACCTTGGCGATCAGAAACGCGTCGCGACACCCGCCGCCGCAATCAGTGACGGGGCCGATCACATCGTGGTCGGGCGGCCGATTTATCAGGCCGCCGACCCCAAGGCTGCAGCCGACGCCGTACTGGCCGAGTTGCGTTCGGTGTAACCTTTCGAGGGCAAGTCGCGTCAAATCACCATTCCAGAAGCACGATTTGGCCCGCAAGCGGTTGACCTTGCGTCACTTTTGGCCGCGGCCGCGCCAAATTGCCTCTGTGCCCCAAAACACACATGAAAAACACGAGTTTTGGGACCTGCTTCGTAGGCCTATCGAAATCGACATTTTTGGGCGATTCTGATCAAGAGACACTCCCCAACGGGCCGCGTCTTCCTGAGGCCCGTTACCTCCCCCCGCGAAACTGCGGGGGTCTTCTTGTCGGCCCCACCTTTTCGTTCAATCGCTTTGCGCTGCAGCGTGCGGTGTTGTACTTTTGGCACCTCGGCCAGACCGCTCATTCACGGTGCCCGTGGAAAGGAAATGATGCCCGCTCTCTGTCGCGATTGCCTTGCCAGTCTTCACGACGAACGGCGCTGCCCCTCCTGCGGCAGCCCGCGGGTGTTGCGGCATCCAGAGCTGTTCGATCTGACCATCGCCCATATGGATTGCGACGCGTTCTATGCCTCGGTCGAAAAGCGCGACAACCCCGAACTGGCGGACAAGCCGGTGATCATCGGCGGGGGGCGGCGTGGCGTGGTGTCAACGGCCTGCTATGTGGCCCGTATTCGCGGCGTACGCTCGGCGATGCCAATGTTTCAGGCGCTGAAACTATGCCCCGATGCAGTGGTGATCAAACCGCGCATGTCTGTCTATGTCGAGGTCTCACGACAGATCCGCGCGATGATGGACGAACTGACACCGGATATCGAACCCTTGTCACTGGACGAGGCATTCATGGACTTGTCAGGCACCCAGCGACTGCATGGCGCGCCGCCCGCGGTGATGCTGGCACGGCTGGTCAAACGCATGAAAGACGAACTGGGCCTGACAGGCTCGATCGGGCTTTCGCACAACAAGTTTCTGGCCAAGGTGGCGTCCGACCTGGACAAGCCGCGCGGGTTTTCCGTGATCGGCATGGCGGAAACCGCCGAGTTTTTGAACGACAAGCCGGTGCGGTTGATCTGGGGCATCGGACCGGCTGCGCAGGAGTCACTGGAGCGGGCCGGCATTCGCACATTCTCGGACTTGCTGCGATGGGATCAAGAGGCCCTCACGGCGCGCTTCGGTTCGATGGGCTATCGGCTGTGGCACCTGGCCAGAGGGCAGGACAAGCGGCGCGTTTCGGCCCACGAGCCGATGAAGTCGATCAGCAATGAAACAACGTTTTTCGAGGACACCGCCAACCCCGACATTCTGGACGGCCACCTTTGGCGCATGGCCGAAAAGGTGGCCGACCGTGCGAAGGCCAAGGGGCTGGCCGGGCGGGTCGTGACGCTGAAGCTCAAGAAGGCCAACCACAAACTGCTGACCCGCCGGGTCTCGTTGCGGGATGCGACACAGATGGCCGACCGCATCTACCGCACCGCCCGCGGGCTGTTCGATCAGGTCGGCGATCAGGGCCCCTATCGTCTGCTGGGCTGCGGATTGTCAGATCTGTGCGCCGAAGATAAGGCCGACATATCCGGCGACCTGCTGGACCCCGGGGCCACGCAACGCTCGAAAGCAGAGCGTGCGACCGACGAGATCCGCCGAAAATATGGAACTGATGCAATCGTGAAGGGCCGAGCGCTGCGGTGACTCTTCCTATTCGGCGGCCAGCCGTGCCGGCTGGGAACCAATTCGGGCGATCTCCGCGATGACTTCTTCCAGAATATCCCTGAACGCCAGGAAATTGGCGTTGGGCTCGATCGTGTTCTCATTCATATAGAGCGCCCGGTCGATCTCGATCTGAATCGCATGCTGATGACGGGCGGGACGCCCGTAGGTTTGGGTCACGTACGCCCCTGCAAAGGGCGTGTTGCGGGCCACGGTCAGACCGGCGGACGAAAAGGCCGCTTCGATCTGATCAACAATGACGCCCGATGCCGAGGCACCAAACCGATCTCCCAGCACGATCTCGGGACGGCGCCCCTTGGGGTTCCCTGCCATGGCAACGGCCTCGTGCGGCATCGAGTGGCAGTCGATCAGGATGGCCTGTCCGAACATGTCGATCGATTCCGCCAAAAGAGACTTCAGGCGGGCGTGATAGGGACGCCAATAGGTGTCGATGCGCAGGCGCGCTTCGTCCATCGTAAGTTTGCCGCTGTAGATTGCGCGACCGTTGGACACGACACGGGGGATCACGCCCAACCCCGATACCACGCGCGGGTTGTGTCCCTGACGGCGCGCGCCCAGAATCAACGCAGGATCCAGTTCCTCGGCGCTGCGGTTGAGATCAAGGAAAGCGCGCGGCATCTGCGCCGCAATCAACGGTGCGCCATGGATCGAGGCCGAAGCGAACAGTTGATCGACAAAGGCGTCTTCGGAAGAGCGAATCACATTGCGGTTCAGAACCGAACGATCCAGAAAGCCCGGCAAATAGTTCCGGCCGCTATGTGGCGAAGAAAAAACAACGCACGACGTGCGTTCTGCGGGCATTTCCAAAGCGTATGCGGCGCTGTGCATGGCCTCTCCTTCTTTGCCGATAACATAGACCGGAAAATTGTTGGACCAAACCCCTTGAACCCCTTCGCGACTCCTTTTATAGACCCCTCCACCGGCGCGGAGATCCGCGCCCCGTTTCGTTATGGGGCAGGATACGCAAAGGGAACGTGGGCGGTTAGCTCAGCGGTAGAGCACTTCGTTGACATCGAAGGGGTCACAAGTTCGATCCTTGTACCGCCCACCATCGTTTCACTGTTTCGGGTCTGACCCGGGGCACCCGCTAACCCAGGCGCTGGCCACGTCCTTGATGAAGGCGCCGCAGAATTGGAGAGAGACCATGAAGGTCAAGAACTCGCTCCGCTCGCTCAAGAACCGGCACCGCGACTGCCGGGTTGTGCGTCGCAAAGGCCGCGTCTATGTGATCAACAAGACGCAGCGCAAGTTCAAAGCTCGTCAGGGCTGAGAACGGCAAATCGCTGTTTCAAAGAACCGCGCCTCCGGGCGCGGTTTTTTTGTGCCGCGCGCCGAGACTGACCGTTCGTGTTAGGCTGTTGAAAACAGCCGGGAGCGCGAAACGGATGAAACACTCTTGCATCGACATACTGGTGGGCACCACCAAGGGTGCCTTCGTGATCATCGGAGACCCGGATCGCGCATCTTGGCGCGTTACGGGTCCGCATTGCGGCGGCTGGCCCATCAACCACGTCGTCGGAGATGACGAAACCGGGACACTCTGGGCCGGCGGCGGCGGCGACTGGCACGGAGCCGGCGTCTGGCGCTCCGAGGACGGGGGCCAGAGCTGGGAGGTCACCAAACTCACCCAAGGGCAGCAGGACGAGTGGGCCGCGAACGATCCCGACTTTGCCGAGTTGATCGGGTGGACCGGAGAAGCAGCACCGTTCGGCGACGAGTTCTCGCAGATCTGGTCGCTGCATCATACGGGCGGGGCATTGTACGCGGGAACAAAACCGGCGCGGTTGTTGGTCAGTTCGGATGCTGGGCAGACCTGGGAAACGGTCAATGGCCTGACCGATCACCCCTCAGCCGAAGACTGGTCACCGGGGGCCGCAGGCTTGGTGCTGCACACGATCGTTTCCGATCCAGACGATGCGCAAAAGCTGTGGGTGGGCATATCGGCGGCCGGAGTATTCGCCTCGGAAGACGGCGGCACTACGTGGGAGCGGCGCAACCGGCTGTCGAACGCCGAGAGTTGCGGGCAGCACGACCATCCGGCCGCGCCGCGGGACGGTCAAATCGGTCATTGCGTACACAACATGGTCCGGGCGCCCGGCACCAAAGGGCTGCTGTATCAACAGAACCATCATGGTGTCTGGCGTTCGTCCGATGACGGGCGCAGCTGGGACGATATCTCGGGCGGGTTGCCGTCGACCTTTGGATTCCCAATCCACGTCCATCCCCACGATCCCAATACGATCTGGACCATTCCCCTGAATGGAGACAGCATCGGACGGTATCCGCCGGATGCGGCGGCGGCGGTCTGGAAATCGACCGATGGTGGCCAAAGCTGGACCGCTTGTCGCGAAGGGCTGCCGCAGACCAGCTGCTTTTTCACGGTTCTGCGCCAGGCGATGGCAGGAGATTGTTGCGACCCTGCGGGTGTCTATTTCGGAACCAACAGCGGCTCGGTGTTTGCAAGCGCCGACGAAGGCGAAACCTGGACCGAGATCGCCAGGCATTTGCCGACCATTTTGTCGGTCGAGACAATTCAACGCGCGCGCTAGCCATGCCTGTCCGGCGCACTTAAACACGCTGCGGCAAATTAGACCAAGTAATTTTGTCGGATTTTCTTGCATCCCACCCGGAATCGTTTAATTGAGCAAATCAGTCGGGAAATACCCCGCTCATGAGATTCGACAACCGGGACATCCACAGATGAAAACCACGAGCTTTATCGCCGCCGCACTGTCGGCCCTGATCGCCGGATCGGCCGCCGCTGAAGGCGAGCTGAACCTGTACTCCTCGCGCCATTACGACACCGACGAGCGTCTCTACACCGATTTCGAAGAAGCCACTGGCATCAAGATCAATCGCATCGAAGGCAAGGCCGACGAGCTGATCGCGCGGATGGAAGCCGAAGGCGCGAACTCGCCCGCCGACATCCTGCTGACCGTTGACACCTCGCGCCTGGCACGGGCCAAGAACGCGGGCCTGCTGCAGGCGGTCGACAGCGAAGTTCTGGAAGAGCGCATCCCCGCCAACCTGCAGGACGAAGACAACCAGTGGTTCGGCTTCTCGCAGCGCGCGCGCATCATCTTCTATGACAAGAATGACGTGACCAACCCTCCGGCCACCTACCTGGATCTGGCCGACCCTGAATACAAAGGGCTGGTTTGCATCCGGTCGTCCAGCAACACCTACAACCAGACCCTGCTGGCCTCGATCATCACCCATCACGGCGCAGAAAAGGCCAAGGAATGGGCCGAGGGCGTCGTGGCCAACATGGCGCGTGAACCTCAGGGCGGCGACACCGATCAGCTGCGTGGAATCGTGTCCGGTGAATGCGAAATCGCCGTGTCGAACTCGTACTACTTTGCACGTGCTCTACGCAAAGACGTCAAGGGCCTGTCGGACAGCGTCGACATGATCGGAATTCAATTCCCCGCGCAGGATGCCGAAGGCGCACACATGAACCTGTCGGGTGCGGGCGTCGCGGCTCATGCCCCGAACAAGGACAACGCGGTCAAGTTCCTGGAATACCTCGCCAGCGATCAGGCACAGGTCTACTTCTCGAACGGCAACGATGAATTCCCCGCCGTCCAAGGCGTTGAGCTGGCCGAGAACGTGGCCGCTCTGGGTGAATTCAAGGCCGACGAAGTGAACCTGTCTGAAGTCGCCAAGAACATCCCCGAGGCCCAGAAGATCTTCAACGAGGTTGGCTGGAAGTAAGCCGCCATCATATCGAGCAGTTGAAGGGGCGCAGCAAAGGCGCCCCTTTTTATTTTATTTATTTCTGCTAACTTTCTCATTATCGAAACTGATTCTCGGATATGAGAAATGCTCGACAACCTGTCCAGCCGCCTCGCGCGCCATCTGAGCGACCTGCGCCGCAGTCGGGGCTGGTCGCTTGAACAACTCGCGCAGGCCAGCGGGGTCAGCCGGGCCACCCTGTCGCGCATGGAGAAGGCCGAGGTCAGCCCGACGGCCGAGAATCTTGGCCGCTTGTGCGCAGCCTACGGCCTGCCGATGTCGCGCCTGTTGATGATGGTCGAGGACAGCTTCGACCCCAAGGTTCCTTACGAACGGCAGATCGAATGGCGCGACCCCGAAACCGGGTTCACGCGCCGGTCGGTGTCGCCGCCCTCGGCGGGGCTGACGGGCGAGGTTCTGGAATGTCACCTCCCTCCCGGCACAACAATCACCTATGACGCACCGCCTCGTCCCGGGCAGGAACATCACTTGATCGTGCTGGATGGCGCACTGACCCTGACCGTTGATGGAACGTCCCATGCGCTGAACGGGGGTGATTGCCTGCGTTATCATCTGTCAGGCGCGACCCGTTTTGAAACCGAGGCGTCCCGCGGCGCCCGCTACATTCTGGTGCTGATATGATTACACGCCTGACCGAAACGACTTTTGACCAAGCGGTGGAGGATCTGGCGGATGTCCTGCATGGCTGCGTGCATACCGGCGCCAGCATAGGGTTCATTCTGCCGTTTTCCCGTGACGCCGCGCGCGCCTATTGGCAGGAGCGCGTGCGCCCTGCGCTGTCAGCCGGAGAGCTGGATCTTTTCGTGGCCTATGGCGACGGACGCATCCAAGGGACTGTTCAGCTGATTCCGGCTGCGATGCCCAACCAGCCACACCGCGCCGATGTGGCCAAGCTGCTGGTGCATCCCGACGCACGGCGGCGCGGACTGGGCCTTGCCTTGATGGGCGCCCTGCAGGAGCGCGCCGCCGAACTTGGCCGAACCCTGTTGGTGCTGGACACACGCAGCACCGACCCGTCGCGCATCCTGTACCAGAGCCTGGGCTTTGAAACTGCCGGAGAGATTCCCGGCTATTGCCGCAACCCGTTCGAACCCGTTTTCGAACCCACCACCTACATGTACAAGGCGCTGGGCTAACGCAGCACCAGGTCGGCCGCGCCCGAGTTCTGCACCACGCGTCGGGCGTTGGGAATGTCATTGGCGAAGGCTCGGCGCTCGGCTTCGTCGCGCGGCAGGCCCAGCCCGATCCAACGGTCCAGCAGGCGCGCCTCGAGTGTCGGCAGGGGCACGTCCAGAAACACGGTCAGCGCCCACAGGTCGCGAAGATCGTTCCATCCCGGTTCGTCCAGCAGGAGATAGTTCCCTTCGACGATCACCACCTGCTGGTCACGGGTCACGAACGAACAGGCTGCGATGGATTTGTCGAGCACGCGGTCGAACTCGGGCACGGCGACCTCGTCTTCGGCCTGAAGGCGACGCAACAAGGCGTGAAAGCCCGGCAGGTCGAATGTCTCGGGCGCACCCTTGCGCGGTAGCAGATCGCGTGCCGTCAGGATCTGGTTGTCATAGTGGAAACCATCCATCGACAGCAGCCCGGTCGGAATGCCGCGCCCCTGCAGCGCCTGTTGGGCAAGAGCGGCCACGGTGGATTTCCCCGCACCCGGCGGCCCGGCTACGGCAACAAGCTGACGCGCCTCGCCGTCCGCCAGCCCGGCTGCGGCGTCGGCGATCCGCTCGGCCAGCGCCTGCGGCGATGACCCTTCGGTCGTCATGCCGCGCGATCCTGTTCCGGCGGCTCTTTGGCGCCCGTCATGAAGGCCACGGCATCGGACATGGTGTAGTCCTTGGGGTCGATCACGCAGAGCCGCTTGCCAAGCCGATGCACATGGATGCGGTCGGCCACTTCGAACACATGGGGCATGTTGTGGCTGATCAGAATGATCGGAATGCCACGCGATTTCACGTCTTGGATCAGTTCCAGAACCCGTCGGCTTTCCTTGACGCCAAGCGCCGCGGTGGGTTCGTCAAGGATGATGACTTTAGACCCGAACGCCGCCGCACGAGCCACGGCGACACCCTGACGTTGTCCACCCGACAGGGTCTCAACCGCCTGGTTGATGTTCTGGATCGTCATCAGCCCCAGTTCGTTCAGCTTGTCGCGGGCGAACTTCTCCATCGCCGGACGGTCGAGCATCCGGAACACCGAACCCAACGGTCCCTTGCGCCGGATCTCGCGCCCCATGAACATGTTGTCGGTGATCGACAGGGCGGGCGACATGGCCAACGTCTGATAGACCGTTTCGATCCCGGCTTCGCGCGCGTCGATGGGCGAGTGGAAATCGACCTTTCGCCCTTCCAGCCAGATCTCGCCCTCATCCGGGGCGACGGCACCGGAAACCGCCTTGATCAGGGTCGATTTACCCGCGCCGTTGTCGCCGATCACGGCCAGGATCTCGCCCGGCATCAGGTCGAAATCGCAATGATCCAGCGCCGTGACCTTGCCATAGCGTTTGACCAGATTGCGCCCTTTGAGAATGGGTTCCATCACGCTGCTACCTTTCTGATCCACTGGTCCACGGCCACGGCGGCGATGATCAGCATACCGATAAGAAGGAAAGTCCACTGCGCATCCGCGCCCAACAACCGCAGGCCGAGGGTGAACACGCCAACGATCAGCGCCCCGAACAACGAGCCCAGGATCGATCCACGCCCCCCGAACAATGAAATGCCTCCGATCACGACGGCGGTGATGCTTTCGATGTTGGCCAACTGCCCCGAGGTGGGCGAGACCGAGCCGATGCGCCCGATCAGCGCCCAGCCGGCAAAGGCGCAGATCAGCCCCGACAGCATGTAGACCGACATCAGCGTGCGATGCACATTCACGCCCGACAGCTCGGCGGCCTCGGGGTCGTCGCCCACGGCATAGACATGGCGCCCCCACGCGGTATGCCGCAGCGCATAGGCCAGAACCAGGATCAGCACCAGCATGAAGATCACTCCGACCGTGAAAACAGCCCCGCCGACATTGAACTTGGCGCCGAACAGTTGAAGGATCGGGGCGTTGGCCTCGATTTCCTGCGACCGGATGGTTTCATTCTGTGAATACAGGAAGTTGGCGGCCAGAACGATCTGCCACATGCCCAGCGTCACGATGAAGGGTGGTAGCTTGACCCGGCTGACCAGGAACCCGTTCACGGCGCCGATGGCGGTCCCGATGGCCAGACCGCACAGGATCGCCACCGTGGGCGGCAGCCCATAGCGGAAGGTGAATTGGCCCATCACCACCGAGGACATGACCATGATCGCCCCCACGCTCAGGTCGATCCCGGCGGTCAGGATCACAAGACTCTGGGCGGCGGCCACGATGCCGACGATCTGCACCTGTTGCAGGATCAGGGTCAGTGCGAATGGCGAAAAGAACTTGGCCCCAAGCAAGGCGCCGAAAATCAGGATCGCCGCGACCAGAACGATCAGCGGCACCAGCGACGGGTTCACATGCAGAAAGTGTTGGACCGTCCCCATGAAACCGCGGTGGTGATCTTCGAATTCGGCAACTTGTTCCGGGCTGCCTTTGGCTGCGGCTTCGAAATCGTCGGACTGTCTCGATGTGTCGGACATCAGTGAGGTTCCCCCATGCGTCAAGCTCCCGTCTTGGGGCGACTCTAGCAAAATTTCGGGTGAGGTCGTGGTTCAATTCAGGGGCCGCGTGCTGCGGCCCCTGAAGGGATCAGATCAGCCCCAGCAGAGGTCCATGCCCTCTTTGACTGAGATCGACTCAACGCCATCGGCCGGCTTGTCCGTCACCAGCGCAACACCGGTGTCATAGAAGTCCTTGCCGGGTGTGTTCTCGGGCTTCACGCCCTCGTCGGCCCATTTCTTGACCGCCTCCACGCCAAGCGACGCCATCAGCAGCGGGTATTGCTGCGAGGTCGCACCGATCACACCGTCGACCACGTTCTGCACACCGGGGCAGCCGCCGTCGACCGAGACGATCAGCACGTCGTTTTCGCGGCCGATGGCCTTGAGCGCCTCGTACGCACCCGCGGCGGCGGGTTCGTTGATCGTATAGACCACGTTGACCATCGGGTCCTTGGCCAGAAGGTTCTCCATGGCTTTGCGGCCACCCTCTTCGTTCCCGGCGGTGACGTCATGGCCCACGATGCGCGGGTCGGTTTCGTCGCCCCATTTGTTCGGGTCGCCCAGGTCGATGCCGAACCCCTGCAGGAAGCCCTGATCGCGCAGCACCCCGACCGAGGGCTGGCTGACTGCCAGATCCAACATCGCGATCTTCGCATTCTGGGCTTCGTCTCCCAGCGTGGCCGCGGCCCATTTGCCGATCAGCTCGCCCGCCAGAAAGTTGTCGGTTGCGAAAGTCGCGTCCGCCGAGTCGATCGGTTCGAGCGGTGTATCCAGCGCGATGACCAGAACACCGGCGTCGCGCGCCTGCTGGACGGCCGGAACGATCGACGAGGTATCGGATGCGGTCAACAGGATACCCTTGGCGCCGTCCAGAATGCAGGTCTCGATCGCCTGCACCTGAGTCTCATGGTCGCCGTCGATCTTGCCGGCAAACGCCTTGAGCGTCATGCCCAGCTCTTCGGCCTTGGCGGTGGCCCCCTCTTTCATCTTCACGAAGAAGGGGTTGGTGTCGGTTTTGGTGATCAGGCAGACCGTGTCCTGCGCGGCGGCAGCGCCTGCCATGGCTGTAAAGGCCAGCGCGGTCGCGCCAGCAAATGCTGAAATCTTCAAGGCTTTTCCTCCCAATATCTCCGATACCCGACGGGCATCTAAGGAATCCGAACGGATTTCTTCCGGCTCCCATGTGTCAAACCATCCCGTGATTCTCGGGTTCTGTCAATAAATAAATCACTCTTATTTATTATTGACACTGGGTAGGCGCATCCACATTCTTGACTGAAGGAGGAGCGGCCCGTGCCCGACGAACAATCAGCGCAAAGCAATCCGCCCGAGCGCGTTTCGACCGTGCGCGGGACGAACCAAAGTGGCATGCGCGCCCACAACGAACGACTGGTGCTGTCACTGGTCCGCCGGCACCAGGCGCTCGCCAAATCGGAGCTGGCCCGCATGACCGGATTGTCGGCGCAGACTGTCTCGGTGATCATGCGCCAACTGGAAAGCGATGGGTTGCTGCTGCGGGGCGAGCCACAACGTGGCAAGGTTGGGCAACCCTCGGTGCCAATGCGCCTGAATCCGGATGGGGCCTATTTTCTGGGGCTAAAGGTCGGCCGCCGCAGCACCGAGCTGGTATTGACCGATTTCCTGGGCAAAGTACGGGATCGCGCGCGAGAGACCTATGACTATCCCACCCCCGGCGCGACATTGGATTTCGCCACCGGCACATTGGACCGGATGATACACCAGATGCCGACAGCGTCGCGTGACCGGGTAGCCGGGTTGGGCATTGCGATGCCCTTCTATCTCTGGGACTGGGCGCAGACCCTGAATGTCCCACAAGAAAAGATGGATCCATGGCGCTCGGCCGATCTGCAGGCTAGCCTTTCCCAAGCGCGAAACATCCCGGTCTATTTGCAGAATGACGCCACCGCGGCTTGCGGGGCAGAGTTGGTGTTCGGGCCGTCCGAAAGACCGCGGAACTTTCTGTATTTCTACATGGGCTACTTCATTGGCGGGGGTGTCGTCCTCAACGGCGTCATTTTTTCCGGGCGCGGGAATGCTGGCGCCTTGGGTCCGTTGCCGGTTCCCGTCGGCTCGGGCGCGGTCAAACCCCTGATCGATGTCGCCAGCCTTTGCGTGCTTGAGCAGAAGCTTGTCGCCGCAGGCCTGGATCCCTTCCATATGTGGGAGACCCCGGACCATTGGGACATGCCGGATACACTTCTCGAGGCATGGATGGACGAGGCCGCGAAAGGTCTGGCCTACGCGATCCTGTCTTCCTGCAGCCTGATCGACTTTGAAACGGTGAAAATCGACGGCTGGATGCCCGAGAGCGTTACCGCGCGCTTGATCGAACGCGTCGAGACGCATCTCTCCCGGTTGAACTTTACCGGGCTCGAGCAGCCCTCGGTTCTGGCCGGGTCGGTGGGTCCGGATGCCCGCGCCCTGGGGGCAGCCAGCCTGCCTCTGTCGGACAGATATCTTGTCGAAACCTGAGCGACAGCCGCGAACCTCCAAGAGTATTGGCGAGGTTTCGCCTGACGAACGATCACAAAGCCCCCGCCAACCCTTCCCCGTACAGACGGTCTAAGATATCACAGACACGGCGCCAGCACTGTTTGGCGGGCTGCAGGTACCACGTGTTCAGAATGAGGTTCTATCATTGAAACTGCGTCACCTTTTACCCGCCCTTATCGCATGTTCAGCCCTCCCCTTTGCGGCCAGTGCGCAATCATCTGACGCCGATGGCGCAGGGTTGTCACTGGAACTCAACGCGGCGCAGGATGTAGGGCAGGCCTGTCGGCTGTCATTTCTGATCACCAACGAAACCGGACAGGCGATCGACAAAGCCGTTTTCGAAACCGTGATCTTCGACACGCAAGGTTCGGTGATCAAACTGTCATTGTTCGATTTTCGGGATTTGCCGCAGGACCGCCCGCGTGTGCGCCAGTTCGACCTGCCTGACAGACCATGCGCAACGGTCGGGCGCGTTCTGATAAACGGAGCCAGTTCCTGCGTAACAGGCGGTTCCGAGAGTGATCTTTGCAATTCGGCCCTTTCGGTGACCAGCCGCTTGGAAATGGAGCTTTTGGGATGAACATCTTCAACGCGCTTGGCCAGATCCTTGCACTAGGCGGGCCAGTAGTGGCGATCCTTCTTGTGATGTCGATCCTGACCGTGGCGGTATCGATCTACAAGCTCTGGCAGTTTGCGGCCTGTGGCGTCGGCCGCCATAGGGTGCTGTCCCAGGCATTGGCGGCCTGGGATGCCGGAGACCACGACACTGCGCGCGAGCGTCTGGCCGCCAGCAGCAGCTACCTTGCCCCGATCGTGGGTGCGGCAATGAACGCCCCGGATACGGCGGGGCTGGACGAACGGCTGGACGCCGAAGCCGGACTGGCGTTGGCCGGGCTCGAGCGCGGTTTCCGGCTTTTGGACACGGTCGCGCAGTTGGCCCCCTTGCTGGGGTTGTTCGGTACGGTTCTGGGCATGATCGAAGCGTTCCAAAGCCTGCAGACGGCCGGGGCCGGAGTGGATCCATCTTTGCTGGCTGGTGGGATCTGGGTTGCGCTGGTTACGACGGCGGTGGGTCTGGCGGTTGCGATGCCCACATCCATGGTCCTGTCCTGGTTCGAAAGCCGCACCGCGCGCGAGCGGGTGTTCGCAGACAAGGCCTTGCGCACGATTCTCGTACCGACCCAGGCGCTGCCTACAGCAACGACAAGCACCGCGTTTGTCGCCGCGCCGGGACATGCGTAACGCGGCCCCATTTGTTCGGCGCGCCATGTCGATGACACCGCTCATCGACGTGATTTTTCTGCTTTTGCTGTTCTTCATGCTGACGTCGACCTTTTCGACATTCGGAGAAATTCAACTCAGCAGCGCAGCCGCAGGCCCATCAGAGCCCAGCGCCCCGTCGGATCGCGCTTTTGTGCAATTGGGGGCGGACCGCGTGGTGCTGAACGGAGCACCGCTCTCGCTGGATGAATTGGCACAGGCGCTGCAGCCCGGGCAAGTGCTGGTCAGTCTTGACGGCGACGTTACCGCCCAACGGCTTGTTGACTTTCTGGTGAAATTGCGCGGCCTCGACGGTCTGTCGGTAACGGTTCTGGAGTGACGCCATGATCCGCCACGACCGCCCAAGCCGCAAGCGCGACTCGACCATTCCGTTGATCAACGTGGTCTTTCTGATGCTGATCTTCTTTTTGATCGCCGGAACCGTAGCTCAACCGTTGGACCCGGACTTGGAACTGGTCAACACATCCGATCTGGACGGCCGCGAACCACCCGACGCACTGGTTCTTCACGTTGACGGGACGCTCAGCTTTCGCGGAACACCGACGGATCCGCAGACCTACATGACCGGCCGGGGGGAAGAACCCGTGCGGATCGTGCCTGACCGGAACGTTTCCGGAGCACGCCTGATCGAAGTCACCGGCGCCTTGCGCCGTCTCGGCGCCACCGCAGTCTTTGCGGTGACCGAACGGGCGCTCGAATGATCCGGGAATCTCTGTTTGTCGCGGCGCTGGCCGTTGTACTTTCGGTGCTGTTCCACCTTTTCCTGCTGCTGCCAGCCACGCGGGACCCCGCGGAACCTGCGACGGCCGGTTCGCAACCGGACACGGTTGCATTGGGCAACGCGTTCGAGGATCTGGCGGAAACCGCGACCCCGCCCGAGCCGCCGACCCCCGCAGAAGAGCCCGAGCCCGATGTCGAACAGCCGACAGAGCCGGACCGGGCCGAAATACCCGTCAGCGAAACACTGGTCGCCTCGTCGGACCCGCAAAAGGTCAACTCGCCTGATATCGGACAAACCAACCCGGTGCAGCCTGATCAGCTCGTTCCGGAAATCGTTGAGCTGGCGGACTCGGCCGAAGGTGATCGGCAGGCCGCCGATGAGGTCGACGAAACACCGCCCGTCCAAGCCGAAACGCAGTCCGCAGCAGCGCCCGAAGCACCGGACGAACCCATACAGGCCCCGGTTTCGGAACCAGAGCAACTGGCTGCCCTGCCAGCCCCCTCGCCGATCCCGGACCCCTCAGTGCCGGCAGAGGAGCAGCAACCGGTCGAAAGCGACACCGAAGACGGCACCTCGGATCTGGCGGTTGCAACATCGATCCGCCCGCGCCTTCCGGACCGGACCCCTGCTCCGGCCCCGGTACCCGACCAAAGGGCCAGCCGGCTGGACAGTTTTGACAACCTGCGATTTCCCAACAAGCAGATCGACTCACCGCTGACGACCTATCGCCGACAGGGGGTCGATGCCTTCACCCGAGGAGGCAACTCCAATCAGTCCGGCGGTCGAGGCCCGGGCAACTCGAATGTCACCAATTACGCCGGGCAGGTTCTTGTCCACCTCAACAGAACTCCGCCGGTCTATGTCTCGGTTCGCGGCTTTGCCAAAGTCTTCTTTGAAATCAATCCGGACGGAACACTGGCCTGGGTCGATATTATCGACAGTTCCGGCTCGACCGAGGTCGACAGGGCCGCCAAGGAACAGGTCCGTCGCGCATCGCCCTTCCCGAAACCTCCGGGCGGGGTCAGCCGGAAGCTGTCGTTCTACTTTCAGAACGGCTAATCGGGCCTTTGCTGCGCTGGCCCGAAGCAACTGGACGCAATCAGTCAGTCCAATGACCTTTTCCACGGAGGCTTCACGCCGATCTCGGTGATCAGAAAATCCATGAAGACCCGCACCTTTGGCGACAATACGTTCGACTTGGGATAGATCAGCCAAAGCACGTTGTCTTCCGCCGCCTCATATTCGGGAAGGACATGACGCAACTTGCCCGAGGCAAGCTCCTCCTGAACGCTCCACAGTGAGTTCATCGAGATCCCCGCCCCTGCCACGGTGGCCAGCTTCTGGCTGAGACCGTCATCCATGATCAATGGACATTTCGTGGCTCCGGGATCGAAACTTGCGACAGCTCCCCGGGCAGTTTTCAGCGCCCGGGCCCGGGTGTGGCGAAATGCAATCAGCCGATGATGCGCCAGATCATCCGGCGTCTTGGGCTCTCCGTGGGCCGACAGGTAATCTGGTGCCGAGCAGAGGATGCGTTTGTCATCCGCCAGCTTGCGCCCCTTGAGGCTGGTATCGATCAGCGGTGCGTTCCGCAAAGCAAGATCATAGCTGCCTTCGATCAGATCAAACTGAGCATCCGACAGACGCAGGTCCAGGGTCACACCCGGATGCTGTTCCTGGAACTTTGCAAGGATCGGAGCAATGTAGAGCTGTGCAAACGTGCTGGGCGCAGTAAACCGCAGTGTGCCGGTGGCTTGGGCCGACCCCTGCCCCAAAGCGGCCAAGGCCGCATTCTCCTGCGCCAGAATCTCGCGCGCATAAGGTAGAAACTCAGCGCCCTCCAGAGACAACGATACTTTCCGGGTCGAGCGGTGAAGCAACTCGACACCCAGCTGATGCTCCAGCTTGGCAAGTCGGGCGCTGGAGACTGCGGGCACCAAACCCAGTTCGCGCCCGGCGGCCGATATGTTCAGCTTGTCCGCTGCAAGCACGAAAAGACGAAGCGCTTGTGTGTCCATTAGCTTATTATACGCAAAATCCGAAAACTGAAACCTGATATCCGCCGTTTCATCGGATTCTGCAAGTGATATTTCTGGCTCCACGGAAGACAAACCAAATGGAGCCACAAATGTCCGTTCGCCCGAACGTTCAGTCTCAGATCCTCGAAGCCTTCAATTTCCGGCACGCGACAAAGGTCTTTGATCCCGACCGCAAGATCAGCAACGCCGATTTCGAAACCATTCTTGAAGCTGGCCGCCTGTCGCCCACCTCTTTCGGGCACGAGCCATTCAAGATTCTTGTCATCCAATCGCCCAACAAACGCGAGCTTTTGCGCGAGTTTTCTTGGGGCGCCAATGGCATGATGAACGGCAACTCCGGCCAGCTGGGGACAGCCAGCCACTTTGGCATCATTCTGGCCAGCACTGCGGCAACCATGACCGCTGGGTCTGATTATCTGCAGGACCACTATCGCAAGGTCAAACAACTGCCCGAGGACGTCATCGAATTATTCAACGGTGCGTATGGCAAGTTCCAGTCAACCGACCATCGCATCACCACTGAACGCGAAATCACCGACTGGTCCGGCAAACAGGCCTACATCGTTCTGGCCAACATGATGACGACCGCTGCTTTGATGGGTGTAGATTCCTGCCCCATCGAAGGGTTTGACATGGAACTCACCACCCAGACTCTGGCCGAGCATTTCGGGGTGGATACCTCGAAATGGAAACCCGCGGTGATGTTTGCCTTCGGGTATCGCGCCAGCGATCCGCAATTCCCCAAGACCCGCCGCCCGATGGCCGAAACCGTGAACTGGTTCTGAGCCAACGTCGATAAAGCCAGGGGCTGCGTCATCCGCAATTCAGTGAGGGTTCAGATGCAACGAACCGGTATCGTAAACTATCACGTTCACAAACCTGAACGGCAGGCGTTCCAACTGGACACCGGCGGCATTGTCGGCAACCTGATTTCGCCTGAACTGTTACCGACACAGGTGAGCCTGACGGATATGCGGACATCCGGGCGGCCCCTGCACTTTGACCCCGATGGCGTCGAGTTTCTGAATGCGCCCACTGCGATCCGCGATTTCTCCGGGGATCAGTGGAAACGGCCCTACGAACACGAACTGGCTCAACTGCTGACCGCAAAGATCGGCGTTCGCGAGGTCGTGATCTTTGACCATACCTTGCGCGTGGACGACCCAAAGGCGACGCGCAAGCCGGCGCGCAATGTCCACAGCGATTACAGCGCGGACGGCGCTCGGCAACGACTGGTGGATTTGCTTAGCCCCGAGCGGGCGGCCGAGTGGAGCAAAGGGCACTATGCCTTTGTCAATCTATGGCGGCCGGTCGGTCACCCGATCAACAGCGCGCCGCTGGGGTTTGTCCGTCCTTCGTCCGTCGAACCCAAAGACTGGATCCTGCTTGACCTGATCTATCCTGACCGCAAAGGGCAGATCATGGGGCTTGTCGGGAATGCACGGCATGACTGGGTCTATCTGTCTCGAATGAGCCCGGATGAAATCGCGATTTTCAACATCTACGACAATCGGGGGTTGCCTTCCGTCGCGCACAGCGCGCTCGATATGGTCGAGGACCCGACCGTCACCACCATCCGGAAGAGCATCGAGACCCGCACTTTGGTGCGGTACTGAGCAAGGAACCATCATGTTGGACAAAAACCAAAACCTGTCCTTTGCCCCGATCAACAAGGCCTACGGTCAGGTATTTCGACCGGATCAGCTGACGCTCGGGCTGGTATTGCCGCTTGAGGCCTACCCGGTGGGATCCGAGCCGACGATGAAGGGCCACATGAAGGCCGCGCAATTGGCCGAGTCTCTGGGCTTTGCCGCGCTTTGGCTGCGCGACGTGCCGTTCAATGTTCCAAGTTTCGGGGACCCCGGCCAGATCTTTGACCCGTTCGTCTATCTGGGTGCGCTAGCGACCGCGACGGATCGCATTGCCCTGGGGACCGCCAGCATCGTTTTGCCCCTGCGCCATCCGGCCCATGTGGCAAAGGCAGCCGCGTCGGCGGACGTGTTGTCCGATGGCCGTCTGCTGTTGGGTGTGGCGTCCGGCGATCGACCGGAAGAGTATCCGGCAATGCGTCAATCCTTCCCCGATCGAGGTGAGCGGTTCCGCGACAGTGTCGACTATATCCGTGCGACGGCAACACCCTATCCCAAGCATGAAAGCCTGCAGGGGCATCTGCCCGGCGACATTGACCTTCTGCCAAAACCCTCGGGATCGCGCCTGCCGCTGTTGATCACGGGCGGCAGTCGACAATCCCCGGATTGGGTGGCTGAAAACGGCGATGGATGGATGACCTATCCGCGCGACGCGGCATCACAGGGGCGCGCGGTGGCCGATTACCGGAACCGTCTGAAAGCACTGGGGCAACCGGACAAACCGGTGATGCAGTCGCTCTATGTCGCCTTGCTGGAAGACCCAAATGCCCCCGCCCGTCGCATACATCTGGGGTTCCAGTCGGGTTCGAATTTCCTGCGCCGCTACTTGGCTGAAATACGTGAGATCGGGATGAATCACGTCGCCCTGAATCTGCGTTTCAACCAGGCGGCCATCGAACCGACACTCAAACGCCTGGCGGATACGATCTTGCCGGAATTTTCATAAGGAACGGATCGCATGACCAAAACCATTCTGATCACTGGCGCAACCGATGGCATCGGACTCCTCACCGCCAAGAAACTGGCGGCTGACGGTCACCGTATTCTGTTGCACGGACGGAACACTGCAAAGCTGGAAGCAGCCGCCCAGAAGGTTGGAGGGCAGCCGGAAACCTACAGCGCCGATCTGTCCGACCTATCAGCAGTGAGGTCTTTGGCGGAGGCCATCCGCTCCAATCACGACCGGCTGGATGTGCTGATCAACAACGCCGGCGTCCTGAAGGCTCCGCAGACCACTCTCGAAAACGGTCTCGATATCCGCTTCGTCGTGAACACGTTCGCGCCCTATCTGCTGACCGAACTTCTGCTTCCGATCATTCCCAAGACTGGCCGCGTCGTGAACCTGTCCTCGGCCGCCCAGGCCCCTGTGGATGTGGATGCTTTGACCGGCAAAACGCGATTGGCCGATATGGGCGCATATGCGCAAAGCAAGTTGGCAATCACGATATGGACGCGCGAACAGGCCCGCGCCCTGCCCGATGGACCGGCGTTGATCGCGGTCAATCCGGGTTCGTTGCTGGCGTCCAAAATGGTCAAGGACGGTTTCGGAGTCGCCGGCAACGACCTCAACATCGGCGCCGACATCCTGATCGACGCCGCACTTAGCGATCGGTTCGCGCAGGCGTCGGGCGCCTATTTCGACAATGACGGCGGTACATTTGCAGACCCGCACCCCGCAGCGCTGAAGTCCGAACACGCTGCCGACGTCATGAAGGCCATTCAAGACACTATCCGCCGATACGGCTAAGCCGGGCGCACTCCCGCGCCCTGCCAATCCATGCAAACCCTCGCATCTTTGATGGCGAGAACAGGAGAGGACTGTCCAATGAAATACGAAAATTTCCAGACCTTCGACGTCGCGGTCGAGAATGCAATTGCCACCGTGACGTTCAACTTCGGAGCGGTCAATGTTCAGGGCCAGGAGATGCTGGCCGACCTCTACAGCCTTGCGATGCGGCTGGAGCGGGACCGGGAAACCAAAGTGGTGATCTTCCAGTCGGCGAACCCCGAAATCTGGGTCTGTCATTACGATACCGAGTTGCTCAAGGATCTTTCGACCGAAGCCGTCTCGCGTGAAGACGCCCAGTTGCTGGACCTGCAGTCCGTGTGCGAACGGCTGAGCAAGGTCCCGCAGGCAACAATCGCAAAGCTTGAAGGCTTCGCCCGTGGCGGCGGACACGAACTCGCACTCGCGCTGGATATGCGTTTTGCAGCACGTGGACGGTTCAAGTTCATGCAGATGGAAGTTGGCATGGGTATCCTGCCCTGCGGCGGCGGAGCTTCTCGCATGGCGCGCCAAACCGGACTTGGCCGGGCATTGGAAATCATCCTGAGTGCGCAGGACTACGATGCCGACGATGCCGAGCGCATGGGCACCATCAACAAGGCGCTGGATTCCGACGAGATCGGTCCCTATGTCGATGCTCTGGCCAGGCGCATTGCCCAGTTCCCCGCCGAATCCATCAACGCGTGCAAGCAGATGGTCTACGAATCCATCGACAAACCTATTTCCGAGGCGTTGAGAGCCGAGGCCTATTGGCTGTACCAGGCGACTAGCAAGACGCCGGCGGTCAAACGCTTTCGAATTGCCGATGAACAAGGGCTCGAGCATGATATCGAAAACCAGCGAAACTGGAACGAACTGGTCATGAAGGTGCAAGAAATCACCAACTGACCATTGCCCCTTGATCCGCTGAAATCGGTTTCAGCGGATCATATCCCGCAGCAGGTTTGGGCGTTCCGACGGCAAGGGGGCGGAGGCACGCAGGTCGCGATGCTGCGGTTGTCAAGGAATCCAAACACCCATGTTCCGAAGCCGGCGATAGGCTAAAGGATAGACGGCAGCAGCACCGACGGCCGGGTTGATCAACGGTGCGCGGCGCTTTTCGGTCGCCAACGCACGGGATCGAATGTGCCGGAACGACCGACAGACTTACTGAACACACACCAAAAAACGTTCAGCAGGCCGTTCTTTGCTCCAAAAGCAGAAGAAGTGCTCCAGAAACCGCATTGGCGTGGCTCCGAGGTTCGACGTAACTCGTCTTTATCAACCACGCCTTGAAGCGCGGAGAAAAGTTTCAGCCGGCTCGTAAATCAAAGCCATCAAAGTCGATTGGGTCTCTTGGATCACTTGCGCGTTTCCGCCCGAAATCCTGAAAACCGCAAATGCCCCGACAAAACCGCCAGTTTTGTGATAGGTTACTCGGTATTAACAAAAAATTTTGGGAGGACGAAAATGAAATACAAAACAAGATCAACGATAATGGCGGCCTTATTTGCTGCAGCTGCCACAGCCGTTTCTGCACAAGATGATCCCCCCATGAACTTCCTGATTATTTGGGGAGATGACATTGGATTCTGGAATATCAGTGCCTACAACCATGGCATGATGGGGTATCAGACACCCAACATCGACCGCATAGCCAAAGAAGGCGCGCTATTTACTGATTGGTACGGTGAGCAGTCCTGTACTGCAGGACGAGCGGCCTTTATCACAGGACAATCTCCCATCCGCACGGGTTTGACCAAAGTCGGCCTACCCGGCGCGCCCGAGGGCATGCCTGTCGAAGACCCAACCATCGCCGGGCTGCTCAAAAACCATGGTTACATGACTGGCCAGTTCGGCAAAAACCATTTGGGTGACCGTGACGAGCACCTCCCCACAAACCATGGTTTCGATGAATTTTTCGGAAACCTTTACCATCTCAACGCAGAAGAAGAGCCCGAAAACCCTGACTACCCCAAGGATGAAGCCTTCAGGGAAAACTTCGGCCCGCGCGGGGTGATCAAGTCGACAGCTGATGGCTCGATCGAGGATACCGGGCCGCTTACGAAAAAGCGCATGGAAACCGTTGACGAAGAAGTCACGGCCAGCGCGTTGGATTTCATGGATAGAGCCGTCGAACAGGACAAACCTTTCTTCCTTTGGTGGAACTCCACCCGCATGCACATATTCACGCATTTGAAGGAAGAGTCCGAGGGAGTGACGGGACTTGGAGTTTATCCCGACGGCATGGTCGAGCATGATGGGCATGTCGGTGTACTGCTTGATAAACTTGATGAGCTCGGAATCGCCGACAACACCGTCGTGATGTATTCAACCGACAACGGAGCGGAGACGTTCACGTGGCCGGATGGCGGTACGACACCCTTCCGCGGTGAGAAGAACACGCAATGGGAAGGTGGCTATCGTGTCCCGACGGTCATCAAGTGGCCGGGCGTCATCGAGCCGGGATCGAAGGTCAATGGCGTAGTATCGCATACGGATATGTTGCCTACCATTCTGGCTGCGGTCGGTGAGCCAGACATCAAAGAAAAGTTGCTCGATGGTGGCGTTGAAGCGATCGGTCGCCAATACAAGGCCCATCTTGACGGCTACAATCTTCTGCCGTCGCTCTCAGGTGAAACGGATGAGTGGCCGCGCAGCGAGTTCATCTATTGGACCGATGATGGCAGCGTCGCCGCCTTGCGATACGAACAGTACAAGGTGACATTCCTGAAGCAGAATGCGCACGGGCTTGATGTATGGCTCTCACCGTTTGAAGTCCTGCGTGCACCGATGCTGGCAAACCTCCGCAGCGATCCGTTCGAGCGAGCCGAGGAAGAGAACGCTATGGGATACCAGCGCTGGTTCCTCGAGCATATGTTCGCGATAGCTCCGGCCTCCGCCTTCGTTGGGCAATGGCTGCAAAGCTTCGAGGAGTTTCCGCCAAGGCAAAAACCCGGCAGCTTCAACCTCGACAACGTCATGGAGGAACTCACGAGCCGTGCCGGGAACCAATAGCACCAACGGGACGCCGTGAGCTGTGTTCGCCAGTCTGAATTCAAAGACAACTGTTTGTCGAATTTAGACTGGTAAATCACCCCCTTGGACTGAAGACCAGCGCAGTCCAAGGGAAAGAATGAACGGCAGCTTGATTTCGTTCTGCGGGCATTGAGCGCTGCTTGCTGGACAGAACCCTGAGAGGTCTTTGGAACAACGTATAGGTGCTGCTCCGCCGTCATTCTGTTGCCGGCCTGACTCGACAAGGCAGCAACTGGCTTTTTGGGCTTTCCGCCATGAGAACCAGTCGCCTTTCACTTTCATTCCAATTTTCCTGAACCAATTCGCACGGAGGAGTTTTCAGACGTGAAAAACCGAAAGCTCTACCTTGGCCCCCTGACCGACAATAGACGCTGGGATATGGTTCGCATCCGCCCCGACGATGTGTTCGTGGTAACACCACCGAAATGCGGCACGACCTGGATGCAAACCATTGTATCTATGTTGTTTTCTGGTGATCCCGAAGTTGAAACGGAGTTGTCCGTGAAAATGCCGTGGGGAGACATCCGAATCCGAGAGATGCCTGAAGTCGCAGAGCGGCTCGAAGCCATGCAGCATCGGCGCAGCATGAAAAGCCACACACCGATGGATGGGTTACCTCTGGATGATCAAGCACAGTACATCTGCGTTTTTCGTCATCCCCTCGATGCGCATTTCTCGTTTCGCAAACACATCAGAAACATTCCAATGACCTGGTTTGACACCTGGTATCCCGAGAACGATGAAGAAGGTATCACATTCCGTCGCTTTCTGGACGGCGGGGCGGAAGGGTTCGATACCGATGCGATGCCACTGGCACATATCATCCGGCATTACAAAGCCGCTGCGGCACCTTCCGACCGGCCGAACGTATCGCTTTTTCACTACGCAGACATGACCCGGGACTTGAGAGGAACGTTCTTCAGGCTGGCTGACATCCTGGGCACGACCCATTCAGAGGCAGTCATGGATCAATTGGTTCAAACTGCGACCTTCGACAATATGAAGGACAAAGCAGAACGCTATGCCCCCTCAGGTGGCAAAGGATTCTTCAAGTCGGATGCCGAGTTTTTCCACAGCGGAACGAGCGGCAAATGGCACGGAAAACTGACGGCGGAAGAACTGGCAAGCTACGACGCGATGATGGATGCACACCTGGATCCCGAAGACCGAGACTGGTTGGAATATGGCTCTCAGGGGAGCCTCGCTGCGTAGACATCGCCACCCCGGGCGAACCAGCAAAAACCGAAGATCTTTTTCACGATTGAATATGGAACAGGGGTTTCCCGAGGTCGCCAATCTGAGGGGGGCGGCATTCAGGCAAGCATTTCCCCGGGTTGGCCGACACTTAGGGTTCCGCCTTTGGTCACCTCGACATAGATTCCCATATCCATGTGCCCCATCAACTTCCTAATAAGATAGGGTATTTTCAAGTCACGCTCGGCCGTATCCGGGTTCACTTCAGTGGCCGCACACCTTTTCGTACGCGATAGTATCTTCAACTCAACATCGCCAAATCTCAGAACTGATCCGACCGCCTCCAATTCGAACAACGCAGGTAAGCCGTCTATCTCGATGTTCGCGCGGAACCGCGCTGGCTGGATCTCTGCGTTCAGTTTTTCACCCAACTCTCTCACCGACGCGCGATTAAGAACGGATATCGCGTTCATCATTTTTGGTGAGACGACGGACACATCCGTAAACCGATGAGGAGCGGACGAGACGAATTCCGGCAGTTCGGGATCTTTCAAGCCGATCTCTGAGGACAGGAAGCTTGCCGCATTCATCCGGTCTTCTGGTGTTCGCATATTGAAGCTTTGCGTTTTGCCGTTCGCTTTGATCTCAAGATCTTGGGTCTCAAAATCAAAACTCGTCTCGACGCCTGCCAGCGCTGCCTCATTCAACAGAACAACAAAGCGATCTTTCGGCAGTGGCTGAGGGTTCTGTGGGTCGAATCCGGAGTTGTAGCGCGCAAATCCGAACAGGCGATCACCCGGGATCCCCTCCCCTGCCCGCAGCGTCACGGTTTGCATCGGCTCGGCACTCAAGCCTTTGATTGGGTACCGGTTCAATCTGACGATAGAGAGCGTATTCATACGTCTGCCCCTGACCATACAAGTCATGCACGATCCAGAGTGGCCCGTGCGGTTTGACGCTATCTCCAATCCTCAAAGGTATCGACCGAATAATCCGCTAGAGCCTCATAAGCGGGTTCCAAAATCCGGTTGGCCGCATGATGGACGTGATCGTGAGCTGGGCCAATTTTGGCGGGTGCGGCCCTTTATGCCTCACTGCTGAAAATACATGCACACCGGCTAGATGGAATAAAGTTACATGAAATCAGTGACTAAGAGGACAATCAATCGTCAACCGCCGTCCGTTTGAGGTACGAACCTCAAAAATATCTAGACTTGATGTGCGTACCTCAAATAGCCTTGGAGGTATGCCGCGATTCGCACATCCTCGATTGACGGCGAAAAAAGGGAGGAATGGATGACTTACACAAAACTGGCCTCGGCCAGCGCAATAGTCCTTGCCGCTACTACTCTTTCCACCAAGGCGAATGCTGAAGATCTGACGCTTTGTTGGGCTGCATGGGACCCGGCCAACGCGCTTGTTGAGCTTTCAAAGGAATTCGAAGCTGAATCCGGGCATACGATGAACTTCGAGTTTGTTCCCTGGCCGAATTTTGCGGATCGGATGCTGAACGAGCTGAACTCTGGGGGCAAGCTCTGCGACTTGTTGATCGGTGACAGCCAGTGGATCGGCGGGGGCGCTGAGAATGGCCACTATGTCAAACTGAACGACTTCTTCGATGCTGAAGGCATCAGCATGGACGATTTCGCGCCGGCCACCGTCTATGCGTACTCGACCTGGCCCAAGGGCACGCCGAACTACTATGCGCTGCCAGCGATGGGCGATGCGAATGGCTGGTTCTACCGCAAGGACTGGTTCGAAAACCCCGACATCCAAGCCGCCTACAAAGAGGCGACGGGTCAGGATCTTCGCGAGCCTCAATCGCAAAAAGAACTCCTGCAGATCGCGCAGTTCTTCCAAGGTCGTGAGATCGACGGCAAGACTGTCTATGGCGCAGCCATCTTTACCGAGCGTGGCTCGGAAGGGATCACCATGGGTGTGACCGGAGCGCTGTATCCTTGGGGCTTCAAATACGAAAACACGCCGGGTTCCTATGACATGGAAGGCGCCGTGAACTCGCCCGAAGCGGTTGAAGCTCTGGAATTCTACAAGGAATTCTACGAAACGGCGACGCCTCCGGGATATACCAACTCTTACATGGGTGAGAGTCTGGACGCCTTTAAGTCCGGTCAGGTCGCCATGGCGATGAACTGGTTTGCGTTCTTCCCGGGTCTCTACGCCGATCCCAATACCGGCGGCGACAAGATCGACTTCTTTGTGAACCCACCACAAAATCAGGCAGGTTCGACACTGGGCGGACAAGGTATCTCTGTTGTCAGCTACTCTGACAAACAGGACGCCGCACTTGAGTACATCAAGTGGTTTGCACAACCGGACGTTCAGGCCAAATGGTGGGAGCTCGGCGGCTACTCGGCCCATAACTCCGTACTGGAAGATCCGGGTTTTGTTGACAGCCAGCCGTTTGCCGGTGACTTCCTGGAAGCGATGGCCGGGGTGCAGGATTTCTGGCAGGAGCCTGCTTATGCGGAACTGCTGCTGGCGATGCAGAAGCGCATCCACGACTACGTGGTTGCGGACCAGGGCACCGCTCAAGAAGCGCTTGACCTTCTGATCCAAGACTGGACCGAAGTCTTCGAAGACGAAGGCAAGCTGTAGTCCGGACACAGGCAGGAGCGGGTGCAATCCCGCTCCACCTTCACCCGTGAGTCCTAAACCAACAAGAGCTGGCAAAGAGATGTCTGACAGGACCGTAGATCGCGTTGCGCAGGCAACGCCCGAGCGAGTTGCGCGAAAAATCCGAGGATTATCCGACCGCGCGATCGCCTGGATTTTCATCTCCCCAACGATTTTTCTATTGCTGGCGATCAACATCTTTCCGTTGATCTGGACCATCCAGCTGAGCTTTACCAACTACAAGGCCAACCGGATCGGGCGCGAAGTCAAAGACGTCGGACTCAGGAACTACGAGCGTATCCTGACGGACTCGGATACCTGGCTGAATATGCAGGCAACAGCGCATTTCCTGTTCTGGACAATCTTTTTCCAGGTCCTGATCGGGTTCACGCTGGCGTGGTTGATCAACAAGAAATTCAAGGGCAACGATCTTTGGACCACGATCATCGTGCTGCCGATGATGCTGTCCCCGGCCGTCGTCGGGAATTTCTGGAAATTCCTGTATCAGCCTCAAATCGGCCTGTTCAACTACATCGTGTCCTGGTTCACCGGCAAGGACCCCTCAAGCTTTGAAATGCTGGGGTCGGTCACTTTGGCCCCTTGGGCGATCGTGATCGTTGACACCTGGATGTGGACCCCCTTCGTGATGCTGATCTGTCTGGCCGGGCTGCGCAGCATCCCCGACTACATCTACGAGGCGGCTGAGATCGACAGGGCCAGCAAGCTGCGGCAGTTCTTTACGATTACCATTCCGATGGTGCTGCCGTTCCTGATGCTCGCGGTGCTGTTTCGAGGGATCGAGAACTTCAAGATGTTCGACCTGGTTGTTCAGCTGACAGGCGGTGGGCCGGGATCTGTAACGGAACTCACCTCAATCAATCTCAAGCGAGAGGCGTTTGAGAAGTGGCGGACGGGCTACGCCTCGGCCTATGCGATCATCTTGTTCGTCACCGTGTTCGGCCTTGCGTCGATCTACGTCAAAGCCCTGAACAAGGTGAAACAGCGATGAGCAGTTTTTCGGTCACTGAACCTTCGAACCGGTCCAAATGGATCGCAGGCTTCCTGGTCATCACTTATGCGCTGATCACGATGATCCCGCTGGTTTGGATCTTGCTGACTGGCTTCAAGTCTCCGGCCGACGCGATCAGCTACCCGCCCAAAGTGGTCTTTGACCCAACGCTCGAAGGCTACGTAAACCTTTTCACCACACGCACCAGGCAGACGCAGGAGTTTCTGGAAGCCAACCCGCCGCAGAACTGGGCCGATGAGATCGTACGCCAATACGACATGGTGATCGTTGGGCCCTCCAAGTTCGGCGAGCGCTTCATGAATTCGGTCATCATCGGATTTGGCTCGACGTTCTTGAGTATCTTCCTTGGCACGTTGGCCGCCTATGCGTTCAGCCGATTTAAGGTCCCGCTTAAGGATGACCTTCTGTTCTTCATCCTGAGTACAAGGATGATGCCTCCGGTCGCTGTCGCCATCCCTATCTTCCTGATGTTCAGAAACCTCGGTTTAAGCGACACGCATCTCGGGATGATCCTGCTCTACACGGGCGTGAATATCTCCCTAGCGGTCTGGTTGCTGAAAGGATTCATCGACGAAATCCCCAGTGAGTACGAAGAAGCCGCCCTTATCGATGGGTACACGAGGTTTCAGGCCTTCTACAAAGTGGTGCTGCCGCAAGCCGCTACCGGAATTGCGTCAACTGCGATCTTCTG
Organism: Ruegeria sp. B32; assembly: GCF_025141855.1. NCBI lineage: Bacteria > Pseudomonadati > Pseudomonadota > Alphaproteobacteria > Rhodobacterales > Roseobacteraceae > Ruegeria > Ruegeria sp. B32. Next base: position 2,679,326 of record NZ_CP081106.1, read on the forward strand.
CCTGATCTTCGCCTGGAATGAGTACGCGTTCGCCGTGCTGCTGACATCCGCAAACGCGCAAACTGCACCACCGTTCATCCCGACCATCATCGGTATCGGCGGCTTGGACTGGCCTGCCGTTGCGGCCGGCGCGACGATCTTCCTGATCCCGGTCATGATTTTCACCATCCTGATGCGCAAACACTTGCTGCGCGGGATAACATTCGGAGCCGTACGCAAATGAGCGAGTTTCTTTCCGGATTGGTGCGGCTCCGCCGCGGCCCATGGGAGATGGTCGCAACCATCCTCATCGCACTGGGTGTCTTCATGCTGATGCAGCCCTTTGTCCTTTGGGCCTTCACTTATTCCTTCATCGTCACGCTGATCGGAACCGTCATGTTCATCATCGTCAGCCATTTCCCGGAGTAGAAATGGCCCAGATCGTAGTCAAAAACGTAAAGAAGATGTTCGGCGATTTCACGGCTGTCCGCGAAAGTTCGTTCACGATTGAAGACGGCGAGTTCTTCATGCTGCTGGGCCCCTCCGGTTGCGGGAAAACGACGACGCTGCGAATGATCGCGGGATTGGAGCTTCCAACGTCGGGCGAAATCTATCTGGACGGCGAAGAGATCAGCCAGCGGCCGCCATCAGAGCGGGACATTGCCTTCGTGTTCCAGATGTTCGCGCTGTATCCCCACATGAACGTGCGCAAGAACATCAGCTACCCGCTTATTTCGCAGGGCATGCCGCGCGCTGCTGTCAAAGCCAAAGTCGAAGAAGTCGCGGGAATACTAGGGATCAACGACATCCTCGACAGCCCGGTGGGTGGGCTTTCAGGTGGCGACAGGCAACGCGTGGCGCTGGGTCGCGCAATTGTTCGCGAACCCAAGGCGTTCATGATGGACGAACCTCTTGGCGCTTTGGATGCCGAGTTTCGTGAGCATATGGCCGAAGAACTGCGAGCGCTCCACGATCGCATGGGCGCAACCACTGTTTACGTCACACACGATCAGTTGGAAGCCATGCAAATGGGCGACAAGATCGTTGTGATGAACAACGCTGTGATCGAGCAATTCGGCACGCCTCAGGAAATCTACGACAAACCAGCGACGATGTTCGTTGCGGATTTTATCGGGTCTCCTTCGATGAACTTCCTGCCGTTTCAAGGAAAGGTCGCGCCTGGCTCGGAAATGGTTCGACTGAATGGCCATGACGAAGCCGTGCCCAAACTGATGGAAGGTGCGGAAGGTGACTTGGTTTTTGGCGTTCGACCCGAGCATGTTTTTCTGTCGGATGCCAGCGCCTACCGAGCCAAGGTCCTGGCCGCTGAATATCTGGGAACCACGCAGATCGTGACGCTGCAGAGTCCGAACGGAGAGCTGAAAGCCCGCATTGATGCTCGCGAAACCGTCAATCCCGGCGAGACGGTCGGATTGGAATTCCGCTCGTCTGCAGTGACCCTTTTCGAAAAATCTACCGGACGCGCGTTGAGGTCCGCACTGAACGACGAGGTACTGAGCAATGGCTGAAGTCGTTCTGGAAAACATTTCGAAGTCATTCGGCGACATCAAAGCGGTGGATGATATCTCAATGACGATCCCCAACGGCGCCTTTGTGGTGTTGTTGGGTCCAACGGGCGCGGGAAAAACAACGACGCTGAGACTGATATCCGGGCTTGAGAAACTGGCTTCAGGCACAGTTCGCATTGCCGGACGCGATGTAGGGATGGATACACCCGCCCAGCGCGACGTGGCGATGGTCTTCCAGCAATACTCGCTGTACCCGCATATGACGGTGCGTGAAAACCTGTCTTTCCCTCTGCGGTCGCCGATCCTGAAGACGCCAGAGGATGAGATCGCGAGGAAGGTCAAAGAAGTCTCGGAGATATTGCAGATCCCGCACAAGCTGGACAACAAAGCCACCGAATTGTCCGGCGGCGAAATGCAGCGTGTGTCGATAGGGCGGGCGCTGGTGCGCGACCCCCAGATCTTCCTAATGGACGAACCGCTCAGCTCTTTGGACGCCAAGCTTCGGGCGGATTTGCGGGTTGAACTGAAAAGAATTCAGGCCGACCTGGGATCAACCTTGCTTTATGTGACCCATGATCAGGTGGAAGCCATGACAATGGCCACGCATATCGGCGTTTTGGAAAACGGCAGGCTGGTTCAGTACGGTACCCCTCGCGATATCTACGAAAATCCCGGCAGCGTTTACGTGGCCAGCAGGTTGGGTCTGCCACGGATTAACATCCTTCCGTCCGAGTTGTTCGGAGGCGACCACAAAGGTCCGCAGATTGGTCTTCGCCCGGAAAACATCGTTGAAGGTGAAGGCAGTGAGGCGCGCGTGATACGCGCCGAGCATCTGGGCGATCAAACACGACTGCACCTGGACCTAAACGGTCACCCGGTCGTGACGTTGATAGATGTCCACCAGGACTATCCATCTGGAAAAATTATAAAAATCCGCCCCCACAACCCATTGTATTTTGACGCGTCCGGCGCGCGGGTGAATTAAGGAGCAAAGCATGGCCCAGTTCCTCAACACAAAAGAAACTCTGGTAACAGATGCCATAGACGGACTACTGGCCTCCTCTGGAGGGAGGCTTACCCGGCTGGACGGCTACCCGCATATCAAAGTTGTCTACAGGTCGGATTGGGACAAGTCGAAGGTGGCGTTGGTGTCCGGTGGAGGGTCAGGTCACGAACCCGCCCATGCGGGCTTTGTTGGCGCCGGTATGCTGACGGCCGCAGTCTGCGGCGAAGTGTTTGCGTCCCCGTCTGTCGAGGCGGTTCTGGCGGGCATTCTTGCAGTCACGGGTGAGGCTGGGTGCTTGCTGATCGTCAAGAATTATACCGGTGACCGGCTGAACTTTGGGCTGGCCGCTGAACGCGCCCGTGCATTGGGTCGCAAGGTTGAGATGGTGGTCGTCGACGACGACATCGCCCTGCCCGACCTGCCGCAACCACGCGGCGTGGCAGGCACGTTGTTCGTGCACAAAATCGCCGGAGCGCTTGCGGAAAACGGTGCTGACCTGGACACCGTTGCCAAAGCAGCCAGTAGCACCATCGAAAAAGTTGTCAGCATCGGTATGAGCCTGGACACCTGTACCGTTCCGGGATCTCCGAAAGAAGACAGGATCGCACCCGGCAAGGCGGAACTTGGCTTGGGCATCCATGGCGAGCCGGGTGTGCAGCAAGTCGAGTTCTCAAATGCCGTCTCGGCCATGTCCACAGTGGTGGAGAAACTGAGGCAACGGCTTGGGGCTGGGGAATGTGTGGCGTTGGTCAACAACCTCGGCTCCACGACTCCGCTGGAAATGGCTGTCCTAACACACGCCTTGTCCGAGACCGGTATAGCCCACCATATCATCGGCCCGGCCCCCATGATGACATCGCTGGATATGCACGGGTTTTCTGTTTCCATTCTCCCCGTGGATCAGGCCGATTTGTCAGCTCTTGAAGCACCTGTTGATCTGGCCGCGTGGCCCAGGGTCAATTCCATCGACCCGATCAAAGTGGCACCATTGCCTGACGGCCTGACGCCGATCGATCCAATTCCTTCGAACAATCCCACCACAAGGGAAACGATCTCGCGCTTGTCTGAACTCCTCATCAACGCTGAGAAGAACCTGAACGAACTGGACGCGAAATCCGGTGATGGCGATACAGGAAGCACATTGGCGACGGCCGCAAGAGCGCTGCAAGGCAGCCTGGACCGCATGCCGCTCGCTGATTTGACTCAGCTGTTTCCGGCGTTGGGCAATGAATTGAGCCAGACTATGGGTGGCTCCTCCGGCGTGATACTTGCAATTTTCTTCAACGCAGCTGGTGATGCATGTGCCAATGGGGCGACCGTTGCCAAATCCTTGGAAGAAGGCCTGAAACGCGTCAGCCAAGTTGGAGGCGCCAAGGTCGGCGACAGAACTATGATTGACGCCTTGGCACCCGCGCTTGCCGCTCTCCCGTCGGGGTTGGCCCATGCAGCAAGTGCCGCCCGCGAAGGAGCGAACAAAACGGCCAAAATTCGCCGTGCGAAGGCGGGCCGAGCAGCCTATGTTCCCGAAGAAAACCTAGTTGGACATAACGATCCCGGCGCTGAGGCCGTTGCCTTGTTGTTCGAGGGCTTGGCGCGGGAGCTTGAGGGCTGAAGAACACGTGGCAGACCAAAAACAAAAACTAGAATTGGTGAAGAAGCCAACCGTCAATGACATCGCGCGGGTTGCGGGTGTCAGTTTGGCCACTGTGGACCGGGTCTTGAACAGGCGCCCCGGCGTGCGCGCAGTAACCGTTCAGAAAGTACAAAAGGCAATTGATGAGCTGGGGTATGTGCGCGACACCGCCGCGGCCAACCTCGCACGAAACCGGGTTTACAATTTCCTTTTTGTTTTGCCGGACACCGACAATGAATTTGTGGAAGCGATCAGCAACCAGATCGCAGAGCAATCCCGTGACCAGTTTATCGAGCGGACACGCATTACGATCAAAAGGGTCGCTCCGTTTGAACCGCAGGATATCGTCAACATTCTGGATGCTGTCGATAGTTTGGATGTTGATGGAGTTGCCGTTTTCGGACCCGAAACGCCTTCTGTTCGCGATGCGGTGAGACGGCTCAAGGACAAAGGGGTCCCGGTGGTTGCCTTGGTGTCTGACCTGCCGAGTTCCGAGCGAGACCACTTTGTAGGAATTGACAACGTTTCCGCAGGACGAACCGCCGGTCAATTGATGGGGCGGTTCGTGCATCGGGAGGGCAAGGTCCTGGTTCTGACTGGCTCTCGTTTGGCACGTGACCACCTGGAGCGTCGCCAGGGCTTTGATCTTGTTGTGGCCGAGGAGTTTCCGCATCTCGAAGTCGTGGCGTCTGTTGAGGGCCGGGATGACCCGGATCTGATTTACAAGATGATGCCCGAGATCTTCGAAACCTACCCGGATCTGGTCGGAATATACTCGTCAGCAGCGGGCAATGCCGGCCTTATTCAATTCCTTTCGGAAAACAAGCTCAGCAAGGATCTGGTGATCATAGCGCATGAGCTGACTCCGCTTAGTCGAGAGGCTCTGAGGCTTGGCACGTTTGACGCCCTGATCTCGCAAGACACCGGGCACATTGTTCGTTCAGCCGTCCGTCTTCTGCGTGCGACTTCAGACAAGGTCCCATTCAACAAAGCGCAGGAACGTATCCGTATCGACATCTATCTGAGGGAAAATTTACCGCCATAGCGGCTTAGGTTTTGGGGAGGAAACTTATGAAAACGATCAAAGGTCCAGCATTATTTCTTGCACAATTCGCAGGGGACGAAGCACCGTTCAATTCGTGGGACGCGATTACCAAATGGGCGGCTGACTGTGGATACAAGGGCGTCCAAGTTCCCAGTTGGGATGGCCGGTTGTTCGACCTTGAACAGGCCGCGTCCAGCACCGGTTACTGCGATGACTTCAAAGGCAAAGCCAGGGAAAATGGCGTCGAAGTCACTGAACTGTCAACGCACCTTCAGGGTCAACTTGTGGCCGTTCACCCGGCCTATGACAGCGCCTTTGATGGCTTTGCCGCCGAGAGAGTCAGAGGAAACCCGAAAGCCCGGCAAGAATGGGCCGTGGACCAGGTAAAAAAAGCATTGTCCGCTTCGAAGAACCTGGGCATTTCGGCGCATGCGACATTCTCGGGCGCGTTGGCGTGGCCCTACGTCTATCCCTGGCCGCAGCGCCCTGCCGGCTTGATTGAGACGGCATTTGATGAACTCGCCCGCCGCTGGGGGCCAATCCTTGATCACGCCGAGGAATGCGGCGTCGATGTCTGCTACGAAATTCACCCCGGAGAGGACCTCCACGACGGCGTGACCTACGAGATGTTCCTCGAACGGACAGGCAATCACCCACGGGCCTGCATGTTGTACGACCCCTCGCACTACGTACTGCAATGCCTCGACTATCTGGACAATATCGACATCTACAAGGATCGGATCCGGATGTTCCATGTCAAAGATGCCGAGTTCAACCCGACCGGGCGGCAAGGGGTTTATTCAGGATACCAAAGCTGGGTGGATCGTGCCGGCCGGTTCCGGTCGCTTGGTGATGGCCAGGTGGATTTCGGGGCAGTCTTCTCAAAAATGGCGGCGAACGACTTTGATGGCTGGGCTGTGGTCGAATGGGAATGCTGTCTCAAACACCCCGAGGATGGAGCGCGTGAGGGCGCTCAGTTTGTGTCGGATCACATCATCCGTGTGACCGAGAAAGCCTTTGATGATTTCGCGGACGGTGGCGCTGACGAAGCCGCCAATCGCAAAATGCTGGGGATCGAATAATGGTTACAGGACGCAGTGAAGAAGCCTCGGGTCGCATTCGGCTTGGCATGGTCGGCGGCGGAAATGACGCCTTCATAGGCGGCGTTCATCGCATAGCGGCGCGATTGGATGACAGGTTCGAACTGGTTGCCGGCGCTTTGTCTTCGACGCCCGAAAAATCCATTGAAAGCGGCCGGGCATTGGGTCTCGAACGGGTCTATGAAGACTTCAAACAAATGGCGATCCGGGAAGCCCGGCTCAAATCCGGGATCGAGGCGGTCTCAATCGTCACGCCAAATCACGTCCACTATGCCGCCGCGCGTGAATTCCTGAAACGTGGGATTCACGTCATTTGTGACAAGCCACTCACCTCGACCCTTGCCGATGCAAAAAAACTGGTCAAAGCGGCGGAAAGCGCGAATGCCCTGTTCATACTGACCCACAACTACACGGGCTACCCGATGGTTCGGCAGGCGCGTGAAATGGTTGCCAACGGTGATATTGGCAAAATCCGCGTTGTCCAGGTTGAATACCCGCAGGATTGGCTGACCGAGCAGCAGGATTTCAAACAGGCGGAGTGGCGAACCGATCCGGAACGCTCGGGCGCGGGCGGATCAACCGGTGACATCGGGACCCATGCCTACAACCTCGCTTGTTTTGTGACCGGGCTGAGGGCGGAAAGCCTTGCGGCGGATCTGCAGGCCTTCGTCCCGGGGCGCCAAGTCGATGACAACGCACATGTCTTGCTTCGCTTCGAAGGCGGAGCACGGGGTATGCTGTGGTCCTCTCAGGTGGCTCCCGGCAACGAAAACGCACTTCGGTTGCGGGTCTACGGCGAAAAAGGTGGGCTGGAGTGGGCTCAGGAAGACCCGAACTATCTCTGGTTCACGCCCTACAACGAACCAAAGCGTCTGATCACCCGCAATGGCGCTGGAGCTGGTGACGCTGCCAATCGCTTGAGCAGAGTTCCTCCGGGCCATCCCGAAGGATATCTTGAAGGGTTCGCCAATATTTACGGAGAGGCTGCTGAGGCGATCCAGGCTTTCCGAAATGGGATTTCACCTGAGGCGTCCGTTGTTTACCCAACCGTGCACGACGGGCTAGACGGCGTCAAATTTGTAGCCGCATGTGTGCAAAGCTCGTCCAGAAACGCGGCTTGGGTCAAGTTGGAGTAAGTCTGGCTGTGGGCATAGGGTAGGCACCGGATACTGAGCCAGCCAACCCTTCCCTGCCCCTCGGCTCGTCCAACCACCAGTTCGCCGCAGTATTGAAACTCTGTGGCCGCCAAAATCATAGCCCGCCGGGCAAAGCAACTCTTCGCCGCATCGTCCACCAATGGCCGCTCTGCGGACGAAGCCACCAACGCGGCCGGCAAGTACAAATGGCCCGAACCGGCCCACAAAGGAACCATCGGTATGAGCGTCTGTTCAGCACAGCAGCTCAATGATGTCAGCCACCGCTTTCAGAAAGATCGCCGCAACAGGAGGCGATCACGGAAAAACTGGATGGGTACGAATAGTCTCCAACCGTCACGTATCCGCTGCCGGATTCTGAGGTCTCGGTTTGCGCCTCTAGGCCAAGCAACCCAGCGCGGAAGCCCCCTCGATTTGACGACCCCGTATTTTTTCTGATAGACCGCGCGCCCTTTCCCAAAAATAGGAGGACCTGCAGATGTGGGTAGCATTCTCGACGCCCGAGGGTTCGGGCTTTTTCTCAGCCGTTGCCAAGGAGGAGGACGGCAACACCAGCGGGCCGCACATGGGATCCCGCGTCTGCCTGCGGTTTCGCCGCCGTTGGCGCCCAGACGGCTTACATCGAACCTGGGAGCCCGTGGGAGAACGGATACTGTGAAAGCTTCAACGGCAGGTTCAGAGGCGAGCTGCTCAACGGCGAAATCTTCTACAGCCTTCGAGAAGCTCAAATTCTGATCGAACAATGGAGGAAACACTACAACACAAAACGCCCCCACAGTGCTCTGGGCTATCGCCCGCCAGCGTCTGAAACCATCATCCCGATGGATCAGAGGCCGATGATGCACTAACAATCAACTTGGACAAGTCAGATGAGGCTGATCACTCCCCCGCAACTTAGTTGCCTGCATCTGTCAGCAAAACTAAAGGATTTTCTGAGGCTGACAGGCAAACCGGTCTATGAAGACTCTCAAATAGTAAAAGTGTGAAAAACGATGAATGAATCGCCAGCTATGATCAGGAAAACCAGTTTTCCATGCAGTCTCCGAAAATGTGGCTGCCAAACCAGTTCATTCATCTGGGTCTCAAAGCGCAAAAAAGTAATATACTTCGAAACGCCCAAAGCCGCCTGCTCCTCGATCAAAGACCATCTCGGGATCAGTCAGGTCAAAACCTTTGCGGATCGGTGTCGCAGTTGGCGATACGGGTTTAAGATGCTGACCGGTGTGACCCCTCTTGAAGCAATAGAGATGCATCCTAGATTTTTCAGCTTCACCGTTGTGCGTGATCCTGTAGCCCGAACGATCTCCAACTACTCGATGTTTACCCAAAGCGGACATGAGTTTCGCGAGCAACAAATCGAAGAGGTCTTTGGAAAGCCTTTTGAGACCATCGACTTCCCAGAGTTTTGCCGCTCTTTGGGAACTCGCAGCAATCACCATTGGGCACCATATGTGGACTATTTTCCAATCAAGGATAACACAATTCAGATCGACCACATTTGCCGGATGGAAAGTTTGAGCAGGGATTGGGCTGTTGTCGCTCAAAAAATCGGCTGCTCGCCGACGCTCCCCAGGGCCAACAAAAGCAAATCCGTAAAAATACATCCCGCGAAGCAGGATCTAGAAAACATTGTGGCTCATTTTTCCGAAGATTATCGCCTACTGGGGTATGAGCATCCCGTATAATCGCTAAGCGTCCCGCACGACTTGGCATAGACAGAATATTCGAAACCACGTATGGATATATCTTGAATAATGAAACACTGTTAAAGCGGGCATCTCCCGTAAAATCAGTTGTTAAAAATACACAAATTTGAGGCGATGTGAGAGCTATATGAAGCGATTGATTATAGATCTGGATGATACCATAACCAACGGCGCAAGCTCACCGAACTATGCAACCAAAGCCCCAAACCAAGCCGTAGTAGAGCGCCTTCGCGAGTATCACAAGCGTGGGTTTGAGATTGTCATTCACACCAGCCGAAACATGCACACCCATTCCGGAAACGTAGGGAAAATAAACGTAAGGACGCTCCCCGGTATCACGGCATGGTTGGAAAAACACGAAATCCCACATGATGAAATCTGGGTCGGAAAGCCCTGGTGTGGTTTCGAAGGTTTTTACATCGATGACAAAGCAATTCGCCCGGATGAATTTGTTTCTCTTAGCTATGATGAAATCCGCAAGCTGACAAAAATAGACAAATCGTGACAACTGCCCCGAAGAGACCGCAATCGTGCTGATCATCATGTCGGGTCGCCGCGTCAGCCCCGAAATCGCGCATCAATTTGGAATGCTCCCCCCCAGTTTTTTGCCACTGGGACAAGGCAGGCTGTATTCTCACCAGGCCAAACTCGCTCTCGGCGAACGTTGTATTCTTACACTTCCCGATGACTACGAAATATCCAGCGTGGATAAGGCCATGCTGGATCAAAGCAACATCGAGATTCTCCAGCAGCCAGAAACTTTGCCAATCAGAGGGGCAATTGCCGGCGTACTTGACTCGTTGAAACCACAAGAAAATGTCAGAATTCTGTACGGTGATACTTTGGTCCGGATGTCGAACGAAGACCTGCTTCAGGGCGATATCGTCGCTGTTAAAGACAGTACAGCAAACTACCTCTGGGCCTTCGCCGAATGTGACGACACCGGCGCGTTGATGCGTTTTTCGGAAGACCCACCCAAATACCAAAGCACTCGTCGGATTGTCTCCGGCTATTTCAACTTCTCAGACCCCGAGAAACTGCACGCCGCCTGCGTCGAAGACAAAATCACCGGCGCACTCAACAGTTATCATCAAAACAAAGGCCTCTCGCTCACCGAACCCGAAGAATGGTATGACTTTGGCCACTTGCCGCTCTACTTCAGATCAAAACGAGACATGCTAACGGCTCGCTCGTTTAACGAGGTGAAATTTGAAGACGGCTACACCGTCAAACGATCCAAGAAAGTTGCGAAAATTCGCGCCGAAGCCAATTGGTACGAAAATATTCCGAACAGGCTGCGCCTCCACACGCCGCGATATCTCGGTCGGGCTGAAGGAGACTATCAGGCGGGTTATGCCCTTGAATATGTTCATCACCCCTTACTTGCCGATCTGCATGTGTTTGGCGAACTCTCGCTGGCAAATTGGCTCGAAATTCTGCGTGGCTGTATCGACTTCTTACAAGAATGCCGTAACCTGCGCCCGCAGGAGTTCAGTCCCGAAGCGTCAGAAGAATTTGCAAGCGATTTTTTCCAAGACATGTATGTTCGCAAAACTTGGGGGCGGCTCGAGCATTTCTCCGAAACATCTGGTATCTCTCTGAATCAACAGATCACGGTCAATGGCACATTGCTTCCGAGTATCAAACAAGTTGTTACCGAGCTGCTTGCAGAAATCCCCGCCACCTCGCCAGATGACATTTGCATGTGGCACGGCGACTTTTTCTTCGGAAACATTTTCTACGATTTCACCGCAGGCCGTGTGATCTGCATCGATCCCCGCGGTCAATTGTCATCCGGCGAGCAAAGCCTGTACGGCGATTATCGATATGACTTGGGCAAGCTGGCTCATTCCATTCTCGGCAAATACGACAAGATAGTACTCGGCCGATCAGTATTGGACGAGCATACAGGTTTTGACTGGAGCATTGCGGTGGCTTCTACGTCTTTTGATAAAGAGGTCGAAGAGATATTCTTCCAGCAAGTATCAGCTTCCTTCGGACTACAGAAAACCGAATTGATGGCACACATGGGACTATTATTCTTCACCATGCTACCGCTTCACGAGGAAGCCCCCCAACGCCAAAAGATGTTGCTGTGCTCTGGCTTGCTGGCTTACGCACGACTGCAAGGAACCAAGACATGATCGTTATTCCCATGGCGGGGCTAAGCTCCCGATTTTATCGCAGCGGATACACTAAACCAAAGTATATGTTGAACGTGTACGGTCGTAGCGTTTTTCGTAATGCGGTACAAAGCTTCCAACATTATTTCGGAAAAGAGCACTTTCTGTTCATCTACCGTGAAATCGATGACACCAGAGCCTTTCTCGTTCGTGAGCTTCAAGAGATGGGACTTTCTACCGATATGTATCAGCTTGCCGAGCTCAGCCACGAAACCAGCGGGCAAGCAGAAACCGTAGCCCTCGGCCTGCGCGCGACCGATATTTCAGCCGATGAGCCGCTCACCATCTTTAACATTGATACATTCCGCCCCGGTTTTCGGTATCCGACCGAGTTCGACCTATCCGACACGGATGGCTATGTCGAAGTTTTCAAAGGGGAAGGCGAGCATTGGTCATTCGTGCGCCCAGACAGCACCCCAAACATAGCCCTTGAAGTAGCCGAGAAGGTTAGAATTTCTGATCTCTGCAGCTCTGGCCTGTACTATTTCAAAAGCGCCAAGTTTTTCTTTTCTTTATATCAACAAATAGAAACGACGGACCCAAAAGAGCTACAAGGCGGAGAGCGATATATTGCTCCGCTTTACAATCGCGCAATCCAGCAAGGTGCAAAGATCTACTACCACACCATTCCGATCAAAGAGGTCATCTTCTGTGGAACGCCCGATGAATACGAGGCATTGAAGCGCGCCGAAAGTTAAGGCGCTTACCAACGGTGGATTTTGCAGGGTGTATTGAAAAACGTCACCGCAAGACCTTCGTCTTTACAGTATCGCCTCACCAGCCGCTCCCCGACCGGCGCCTCCTCCCAGGAGTGGGCGCCAGAGCACTGTTCCCAATAATGCGGCAAACGCCCAAATAGATTGGCGTATCGATCCATCGCAAAGGACGAACCAAAAACAAACTTGTCGCTGACCTGCGTATTAGTATCAATCAAAAGGTCCGAGGCCCAAATCATATTGTCATCGACCTGCGCATCTCGAATGAAATCTACACTGCCGTCCAGCAGCAGATCAGGCCGAATTCTGATCACGATGTCATATCGCTGGCCGGCTTCCTCCTCCGCTTTTTTTTTCAGCGCATTCGCGCGTTCAATCATATAAAAACTGGGCAACGCGCTTTTCGAATGAATGGGTTCAGCCTCTGCGAGCTGAACCGGTCTTTGCACACCGGAAAGCTCATCATAATAGCTTACGTCAAAACTCTCTACGACAGCCGCCTTCGCGCCAAACACCTCGACCACGTCTTCTAGGGTGACAGTGTCTGTCACGGTCTTATTCTCTTTGTGCGAATTCCCCACCTGCGCCCAGGTGGCCACGAAAACATCTGCATCCAGGGGGGTAACAAGATGCACGTTCAAATTATCAATACAATCTCTGAAAGTCCGCAACTGGCCACCGACACAGACAGCCACCCGAGGTGGACTCTGCAAAATCCATGTATTGCTCCCATCCCTTTCTTGAAGCTTCTTAGAAAACCAACCCGTAAACTTTGAGAGCAAATTTGACAAAGCGTTCACCTAACTTTGCAATGCTTAGAGAGCTGATTAGCGCCACCCAAGTAGTCCATTTTGATTGTTAGAGCATGATGGACCATTGGTCCATCAGGATGATGGTTTCTGGGGCTGGTGGCTTATAAACTCGGTCAACCAGGCGAAATAGTGACGGATAAGCACGGTCATGTCGCTGTCGTTCATCGCCGTTTCAATAAATTTGGAACAGAGAGCTTCTGTTGAGTAGGGATGGCTATGGGAAGTCTACATGGAAGTAGACCTTGATGAGTCACGTAGCGAAAGTAAGGAAAGTCCCGCAGAGCGGTTATTCGGGGAAAATCGATCGATGTCCGAATTGCGGACCTTCCAGACTTTCGATTAAGTAACCTCAAGGAACGCGACCGGCCCACAAGAGACATTCACCGGATTGCCAGACGCCGCATGCAGCTTTCGCTTAACTGCCGTTCGAGACTCTCTGCAGCATTTTTATGATAGCAATGACCGGGGCGCGGACAAAGCCGCCTTATGCTCATCGCTTTCTGGTGACTGGTCTCACACCGATCGCTCTTTCTCGGGCCTGGTTCAGTGTGACGACGTCGGCGCCGCCCAGACCGAAGTCCGTTCTCAGCTGAGCGCCCTTGCGATTCTTCTGTCCTTTGACCGTTACGCGTACGATCCAACGCCGTGCACCTGATGGATCAACAACAAGGTACAAGCCAGAACCGTCGTCATGCCGGCCCGGACCCAGATTCTCTACCAGCTTCTTTGTCAGCTTCCCGCTGAGCGCAGACATGAAAATGCCACAAAAGATACCACTCAATGGAAGTATATGAGTATGACCGGATAAAATCCAACAAATCCCGGAAGCACGACTATAGTCATAAAACACAAGGGCTCAGACGACCTAGTGTATCTCGTCGAAATCAGGGAGAATTACCAAGTGGCGGACCGAGGAGGATTCGAACCCCCGACCCCTTGATTCGTAGTCAAGTACTCTATCCAGCTGAGCTATCGGTCCGCGTTGGTGAGGCGGTATTTAGACCCGGCGTTCGGGACGTGCAACCCGATTCTTCAAAAATAATTCAAAAACCCATCTCCCCCCGTGGGAGCCTTATTTCAAAGACCGTGCCCTCCGGGCCGGTGCTGGTCAGCACCAATTCTCCCCCGTGGCCGCGCACCAGTTCCTGCGAAATCGCCAGACCCAGGCCCGAGCCACCTTTGCGCACACCACCCTGAAACGGCGTGAACAGATTCTCCTGCGCTCGTGGCGGCAAACCGGGGCCGGTATCCCGAACCTCGATGACCCATGCGTCCTGATCTTCGGAGGCCGAGATCGTGATTTTTCCTGGTTGGCCGGATGTCATCAGTGCTTGGCGTGCGTTGCGCACAAGGTTCATGATGACCCGGAACATCTGTTCCGGATCGGCCCGAACGACCAGATCGTCCGGAACGTCGTTGGCAATTTCGATACAGCCACCGTCTACGGCCAGAGCCTCGCTGGACGCTACGTCGGCCGCGATATCGCGCAACCGCACCATGGTCAGGGTGGGCGCGGGCTCTTCCGCCCGCCCGAAGGCCAGCGTACTTTCGCACAGGGACACCGCCCGGGTGATCGAGTTGACCAGCTTGGGCGCCATCCGTCGGACCAACGGGTCGTCGCTGGCTTCGATCCGGTCAGTGAACAGCTGGGCCGAGGTCAGGATGTTGCGCAGATCGTGGCTGACCTTGGCCACCGCGCCACCCAGCTGAGCCAGCCTCTCGCGCTGTTTCAGGGCCTGGGTCAGGTCGGTCTGCAGCATCTGCAGGGCTTCTTCAGCCTCGCGCAGTTCGGTCACCTTGGATTGGGGCGAGATGATGCCGCGCGCATCCTCGGGTGCACGGGCGTAACGCTGCATGTAGCCCACCACGCTTTTGATCGGGCGCACCAGAACCACCCGCACCGCAAGGAACAGGAAAAACGCGGTGATGATCGAGATGACAAAGGACAGGCCGAGGATGCGCAGGCCATAGTCGATCATCGCCATACGCAGGGGCGCGCTGTCCATGGTGACTTCGATAAGCAGACCCGCATCCCGCACAGGCTGCCCGATGACGCGAATGACCTGGTTCTCGGGCGTGAAGAAACGGATCATCGCGTCCCGAATGAGAACCCAGGGCCCGGCGCCTCGCAGATCATAGGTCTTGGCGACCTGGTCTGGGATAGGGGAAGACAGCATCAGCTGGCGCACTTCGTCCCGGCGCAGCACCACGTTGTAGACCCCGGCATTGGCCAAAAGCTCGGCCTCCAGCTCGTCGGCCAGCATGTCGTCTGCCAGCAGCGCGAGCGAGGCGATCTGGGCGCGTTCCAGCCGGTTCAGAAGAAAATCCTCTCGGAAGCGCGCGATCGACGGCACGAAGATCAGTACCTCGGCCAACATCACGAAGACCGTCGTCAAGATCAGGAAACGACCCGACAGCGAGTTCAAGTGGCGCTCCTTTCCCGATCAGGGGATCCAGCGCTGGACCAGCCTGACCACTCGTTCAACCATCTGATTCTCAAACAGTCTTGGCGAGAAATAGGCGCCCGCCACCCGTTTGTTAAGCTCTCCGATCGTGGGATAGGGCGACACCATCGCCGCGATCTGGCTCATCTTCAGGTTATTGGCCAGCGCCAGAGACCACAAGTTGATCAGTTCGCCGGCCTGATGCCCCACGATTGCGGCCCCCACCGGGCGCCCCTTGACGACCATGACCTTGATGAACCCGGTCGTTTTGCGTTCGGCCACGGCGCGATCGTTGTGGGCATAGTCGAACCGGGCGATCTCGACCCTGTCGCCATGGCGGTCGCGCGCCTGCGCCTCGGTCAGGCCGACCTGGGCCAATTCCGGGTCGGTATAGGTTGCCCAGGGGATATGCGCCGTCTTGGCCTTGGACCGCAGCCCGAACAGGGCCGAACGGATGATGACCCCGGCGTGATACCCCGCCACATGGGTGAACTGCAGCCCGCCCGCGACGTCGCCGATCGCATAGACCTTTCGGTTGGTGGTGCGCAGGCTGTCATCCACCTTGATGCCCGTGCGCGTTTGGTCGATCCCCGCAGCCTGCAGGTTCAGGCGGTCAATGTTGGCCTTGCGTCCCACCGCAAGCAGCAGGTGCGAGCCCGCATGGACCGCGCCGTCCTCGGTGACGACCTCGACCGCCCCGGCCTTCCCGCGCACCCGGGCCACCATTGCATGTTCCAGAATTTCGACCCCTTCGGCGCGCAGAGCCTCCAATACCACTGCGGCCGCCTCGGGGTCATCCTTGCCCAGCGCCCGCGCGCCTTCGATCACCGTCACCTTGCAGCCCAGCCGGACATGGGCCTGCGCCATTTCCATGCCGATGGGTCCCCCGCCGATGATCAGCAGGTGGTCGGGCTTGTCGCGCAGGTCGAAGATGGTCTCGTTGGTCTCAAACGGCACGCCATCCAGCCCCGGGATCGGCGGCACCAGCGGGGACGAGCCCGTGGCCAGCACCACGCGACGGGCGGTGATGACGAAATCGCCGGCCTGAACCTGCCTGGGCGACAGAAAGGTCCCCCAGTCGCGAATGACGCGCACGCCGAAACCTTCGAACCGTTCCTGGCTGTCCATGGGCTCAATCTGCGCGATCACGTCCCGCACATGATCCTTGGCGGCGGCATAGTCCACCTGCGGCGCGTGGTCGGCAACGCCGAATGGCGCGGCATGGCTCTGTGCATGGGACAGCTTGGCGCTGGCCAGCAGGGCCTTGGACGGGACGCAGCCATAGTTCAGGCAGTCGCCACCCATCTTGTGCCCTTCCAGCAGGATCACGTCGGCGCCCATCTGGCTGGCCCCGGCAGCCACCGACAGGCCGCCCGACCCGGCCCCGATCACCAGGATGTCGGTCTTGAGCTCTTGCATGGATCAAAGGCCCCTTCGGCCGCGAATGAGTTTGAGGAGAATCGGCAAAGCCGCCAGCGCACACAGCCCCAGGATCGGGCCGATCACGAACGGCTCGGTCAGCAGCGACAGGTCTGGCGTCTCGCCCCGGTCGAACACGCCGCCCAGGCCGACGCCGATCCAAGTATAGACGATGCCGCCCGGAATGATGCCCAGCGCCGTGGTCAGCAGAAAGTTCCGGAACTTCACCCCCACCAGCGCCGGCACCAGATTGGCGACGAAGAACGGCACCACCGGCACCAGCCGCATCAGGAACAGCACCGGGATCTCGTTCTCGCGCAACCCGTCCTTGATTCGCTTGACGGTGCCCTCCGAGGCCTCCAGCCGCGCCGTCAACGCCTCGCCCAACCCCCAGCGGGCCGCAAGAAAGACCGCCGAGGCCCCCACGGTTGCGGCAAATACGTTGAACACGGTGCCCGCGAACAAGCCGAACAGGAATCCGCCCGTCATCGAGGCCACGGCCGCACCGGGCAGCGAAAACGTGACGATCAGGACGTAAACCAGGATGAAAACGCCCGCCAACGACCAGTAATTGGCATCGCGCCAGGCCAACAGCGCCTCGCGATTGTCGCGCAGGGTTTCAAAGGTCAGGTAGTCGCCCAGCGCAAAGAACCCGATGACGGCAACCGTCAGGATCACGATCAGGGGAATATGTCGCGCCAGCCCGCTGCGCGGCACCTGGGTGGTTTCGGTCATCTCGTCGTCCGGGTTCGAATGCTTCATCTGCCCCACAAGATGCGCACTTGACCCTCTGTGCAACAGGGTCCTCACGCCGGGTTGAACACGCACCGGTTCAATGTGAGAAATCCGCCATCCTCGGGCTGATTCTGAAACTTTTGCCCGGTCGCCCGACAGAATTGTTGCAAAAGGCACGAAAACCCATGCGATGGGGTTTGACTTGCCCGCCGGTTCCCAGTAGAGGACGGGCTTCGAACACCACGGGCAGGCGAATCCGCGCCGCACCCGACCGCCAAAGATTGGAGACGGAGCGATGAAACGCACCTATCAGCCTTCGAACCTGGTTCGCAAACGCCGCCACGGTTTCCGCGCGCGCATGGCCACCAAGGCCGGCCGCAAGATCCTGAACGCTCGCCGTGCCCGCGGCCGCAAGTCGCTGAGCGCATAAACCGCGCGACCTTTCAGGTTTTGAACATGACGCCGCCGGAGGCCCCTGTGGATGGCACTGACCACCCCGGGGATATGCCCCCGGCGGCGTCCGTTTGCGCGCCTGCTCTGTCGGTGCTGCGCAAGCGCAGCGATTTCCTCAGGGCCGCACGGGCCCGACGACAGGGCACGCCTTCCATGATGGTGCAGGCCCGCAAGCGCGCGCCGGATGAGGCCGAGGGCATTCGCGTCGGTTTCACCTGCTCGAAAAAGGTCGGCAATGCCGTAGCCCGCAACCGGGCCAAGCGCCGCCTGCGCGAGACGGCCCGCGCCGTTCTGCCGGACCATGGCCGGGACGGGTGGGATTACGTCCTGATCGGACGGGCCGAGGTGACCGCCGCCCGCCCCTTTGACGCCTTGCTGGACGATCTGCGCCAGGCCCTGCGCAAGATCCACAGCCCGCGCAAATGACCCTGCTTGCCCATATCCTCGCGCTGCCAATCCGGGCCTACCGGCTGATCTTCAGCCCGTGGGTGGGGTTCAACTGCCGTTATCAGCCGACCTGCTCGGCCTATGCGCTGGAAGCGCTGGAAAAGCACGGCCCGATCAAGGGCGCATGGCTGGCCGCGCGCCGCATCGGGCGCTGCCACCCCTGGGGCGACGACGGCTATGACCCGGTGCCCGACGACAAACCCGACGCGCCCTGATCTGACACCCCGTCACGCTTGACCCAAGGGGGGTGCGCCGCTGAACATCGGTTTCAGCAACAACCGTCCGAGGCGCCCATGTCCAGATCCAACGCCCGCCAGTGTCTGCCCACGCATGAGGTGACGAACCAACCGCCCGAGCGCGGCGACGTTGACCTGTGGACCTCGGACCCGGTTCTGAGGGACTGCGCCACGCGCGCCGGGGCGCGGGCGGCCCCGCTGGCCGCCTACGGGGCCGCTCTGGGCCGAGCCGAAACGCGCGACGCCGGGCGCGACGCCAACCTGCACCCGCCCGAACTCCGCCTGTTTGACCGAGGTGGCCGCCGCCTGGACGAGGTGCGGTTCCACCCGGCCTATCATCACGTGATGGATCTGAGCCAATCGGCAGGCTATGCCGCGCTTGCCTGGGACGGAGCACCGGGCGGTCACGCCACCCATGCCGCGATGGTCTATCTGGCCAGCCAGGTCGAGCCGGGCCATTGCTGCCCGCTGACCATGACCTACGCCGCCGTGCCGGCGCTGGCCGCCAACCCCGAACTGGCCGAAGTCTGGCGCCCGAAACTGACCGCAGACGCTTATGACCAAGCCCCCCGCCCGATCGGAGAAAAACGCTCGGCAACCTTGGGCATGGCGATGACCGAGAAACAGGGCGGCTCGGACGTGCGCGCCAATACCACCACCGCCACTCGCGACGGTGAGGCTTGGCGGCTGCGCGGCCACAAATGGTTCTGCTCGGCCCCGATGTCCGACGGGTTCCTCACGCTGGCGCAGACACCGGGCGGGCTGACCTGTTTTCTGCTGCCCCGCTGGCTGGAAGGCGAGCGCAACGCCATCCATCTGATGCGCCTCAAGGACAAGCTGGGCAACCGCGCCAACGCCTCGTCCGAGGTCGAGTTCCATGACGCGCTGGCCTATCAGCTGGGGGATGAGGGGGCCGGCGTGCGCACGATCATCGAGATGGTGCATCACACCCGGCTCGACACCGCAATGGCTCCCGCCGGCCTGATGCGCGCGGCCCTGTCCGAGGCGCATCACTGGGTCAGCCACCGCAGCGCCTTTCAGCGCCGCCTGATCGACCAGCCACTGATGCGCGCCGTTCTGGCCGATCTGGTACTGGACTGGGAAGGCGCGCTGACCCTCGGCCTGCGCGTGGCCCGCGCCTTTGACGGGGACACTGCCGAAGACCGCGCCTTTGCCCGGATCGGGGTGGCGCTTGCCAAGTTCCTGTCGAACAAGCGCTGCCCCGTCGTTGCGGTCGAGGCGATGGAGGTGCTGGGCGGTATGGGCTATGTCGACGACACGCCGATGCCGATGATCTATCGCGAAGCGCCCCTGAACGGCATCTGGGAGGGGTCTGGCAACGTGATCTGCCTGGACATTCTGCGCAGCCTTGCGCGCGACCCGCTGGCCGCCCAGACCGTGCAGGCCGAACTGGACGCGGCAACCGGAGCCGACCGCCGCTATGACGCCGCGCTGAAGGCGCATCGCGACCGTTGGCCGACCCTGCCCCCCGAGGCCGAGGCCCGCTGGTTCGCCGAGGCCACCGCGCATCTGCTCACCGCCGCACTGCTGCTGCGCCACGCGCCCGGTGCGGTGGCCGATGGATACATCGCCACCCGGGTTCTGGGCGAAAGCGGGCGCATTCCCGGATCGGTCTCCGGGCTGGACACCGACGCCCTGCTGGGCCGGCTGTCCGGCTAGGCGGGCCTTGCCCGGCCGGCGCATCTGCGGTAGGGGCTGCGCATGTTCGACGAAGCCGACGATATCCATCCGCTGTTTGCCGGTGCGCCCTCGACCACCGAGTTCAAGAAGCTGCGCAAACGCATCGTGCGCCAGACGCGCGAGGCGATCGAGCAATACGGCATGGTTGACCCGTCGGCTCATGACAAGGACGGCAAGCCGCCGCGCTGGCTGGTTTGCCTGTCCGGCGGCAAGGACAGCTATACCCTGCTGGCCGTTCTGTACGAGTTGAAATGGCGCGGCCTGCTGCCCGTGGACCTGCTGGCTTGCAATCTGGATCAGGGGCAGCCGGGCTTTCCGGCCACCGTGCTGCCCGAGTTTCTGGAACAGATGGGCGTGCCGCACCGGATCGAGTACCAGGACACCTATTCCATCGTGGTCGACAAGGTGCCGCAGGGCCGCACCTATTGCGCGCTGTGCTCGCGCCTGCGCCGCGGCAACCTGTACCGGATCGCGCGCGAGGAAGGGTGCTCGGCCGTGGTGCTGGGGCATCACCGCGATGACATCCTGGAAACCTTCTTCATGAACCTGTTCCACGGCGGCCGTCTGGCGACCATGCCCCCGAAACTGGTGAACGAAGAAGGCGACCTGTTCGTCTATCGCCCGCTGGCCCATGTGGCCGAGGCCGATTGCGAGAAATTCGCCAAGGCGATGAACTATCCGATCATCCCCTGCGACCTGTGCGGCAGCCAGGACGGCCTGCAACGCCAGCAGGTCAAACAGATTCTGGACCAATGGGAAAAGAACAGCCCCGGACGCCGGCAGGTGATGTTCCGTGCGCTTACCAATGCTCGGCCTTCGCACCTTCTGGACTCGAAACTTTTCGATTTTGCCGGCCTGATGCTGGACCCCGGCAAAAACGGCGAAAATCCGGAAGAGATTCCGCTTCTGCGTTAACGTCTGGCTCAGATTGATTTCCTAGCCTCCCATTGGACGCAGTTCGCGCAATTGGAAGGCCGGAATCGATGCTGAAAAAATTCTCACCCCAGAGTCTCCAGAATGCTCTGCTGACCGTTCTGGCAATGCCGCAGGTTTTGGCATTCGTACCTGCATTGTGCCTGGCTGCTTTCTGGCTGGGCGGCGACACGGCGTTGGTCGTTGTCGCCCTGGGGCTGCCCTTGTTGTTTTCGGCCGCCCAACGGCTGCAACCGGGTGTGGGTCTTGGTTCGGCGACGCACATGCGGCCCAGGGGACTGTTACCACGTGATGTTTTCTACGCCGAGATGGAGTATTTGCACAGCACATCGCGGGCAACCGGAGAGGATTCAGCCTGCATCGTTGTGTCACTGGATGATTTCGACGATATCGAAGAGCTGCACGGAACCGCGGCAGCCGGCTATGTGGCAGGGCGCTTCTGCGACCGCATCCTGGCGGTGATCCGAAGCGAGGACATTGCAACACGCCTGTCGAGAAACACGTTTCTGATCGGGTTGCGCCCCTCACGGCATCTGGACTTGGAAAGCTGCATCCAGACCTCGGGCCGCATACAAAGCACGGTGGAAGAACCGATCCCTTTGGACAATGCCAGCCTCTATCTGTCCTGCTCCGCCGGATTTTGCCTGTACTCTGCCGTTGCCGATGAAGCGCCGGACAGCTGGATCGAGGCCGCTCGGGCCGCGCTGGCCGAAGCACATCGGAACGGGCCTTCCACGATCCGCGCCTTCTCCGAGGCCACGCGACGCAGATCAGTCGCCCATATCAATTTCCGCAAGGAGTTGGAGACCGCTCTGGAAACCGGTCAGATCCGCCCATGGTTTCAGCCACAGGTTTCAACGGACACCGGCGATATCACCGGGTTTGAGGCCCTTGCTCGATGGGAGCACCCTTCCAAGGGAGTTGTCGGGCCGCAGGTGTTTCTGCCTTTTGCCGAACAGGCCAAGCTGATGGACAAGCTGGGCCAGACGATCCGCCACCACGCCTTTCGCGCGATGCGTGACTGGGACTGCGCTGGTGCCGTCATTCCTCGGATCGGCATCAACTTTTCGTCGGACGAATTGCGGGACCCCTCACTTGTTGACCGAGTGCGATGGGAGTTGGACCAGTTCGACCTTTCGCCGGACCGGCTGGCCGTGGAAATCCTTGAAACCGTTTTTTCGCGCCGCCCCGATGATGTCATCACCCGCAACGTGACCCAGTTGTCCAAGCTCGGCTGTTGCATCGACCTGGACGATTTCGGCACTGGTCACGCATCATTCTCGTCGATCAAACGCTTTGATGTCTCCCGCATCAAGATCGACCGGTCTTTCGTGTCCAATGCGGATCGGGATCCGTCCCAGCAGCAAATGGTCAGCGCCATTCTGATGATGGCCGAGAGGTTGAACCTTGAAACCCTGGCCGAGGGGGTGGAAACCCCCGGCGAGCACGCGCTGATGGCACAATTGGGGTGTCACCATGTCCAAGGCTTTGGGGTCGGCAAGCCGATGCCGGTCGAGCATACGCTCGACTGGATCAAGGACCGCCGCGCGAAACTGGGAGGCGCACCGCGGATTGGTCGCGAAATGGGCCGGAAATCCTGATTTCGGGGACTGGATTGCCCTACACTCACGATTTCCGGGGCGATTCCGCTTGACCTTTTGGGCTGCACTCTGTTGAACCCTGCGGTGTCTTTCACTGCTCAAGGTGGCTGTCCCAGATGGACGATCAGAACAAGAATCTCATCCTTGCAACCGCGCTTAGTTTCCTTGTGATCCTGGTCTGGTTTGTGCTGTTCCCTCCGCCGGAACCGACCACAACACCTGAGCAGGCCGGGATCAGCGCCTCGGAGAGGGAAGAGATTCAGACGCCCAGCGCCGGAAGCACGACTGTCGGCGAGGCAACCGCCACCGCAGAGGAAACCCTGCCGGAAGCCACCGCGCCGCGGATCCAAATCGACACGCCGCGTCTGTCGGGCAGCCTGTCGCTTTCGGGTGGACGGATCGACGAACTGTATCTGAAAGACTACAAGGTCTCGATCGACGAAGGCGCGCCAATCGTCGAACTGCTGTCGCCCGTCGGGTCCAATTCGGCCTACTACGCCCTCTACGGGTGGGCGCCCGGAGCCGGTTTGGCTGGCTCGGACGTGCCGGGCCCGAATACCATCTGGACGCTGGAACAGGGCGAGACTCTGTCGGTAGACAGCCCCGTAACCCTGAAATGGGAAAATGGCGCGGGCCTGACATTCCGCCGCACGATCGGTGTGGATGCGGATTACATGTTCACCGTGACCCAATCCGTCGAAAACGGCACCGGAGCCGAGGTCGGAATGGCCCCATACGGCATTCTGGCCCGCCACGGCATCGGCGAGGATGGCGATCTGCCGGGGTTGAAGAACTTCTTCATCCTGCATGAAGGTGTGATCGGCATGGCCGACGGGACCCTGTCCGAGGTCGACTATGGCGATGTCCGCGATTTCGACATCGACCCCAACGAACGGGCACAGGCCGAGGTCTATCAGGTCAAGGAAAACGGCTGGATCGGCTTTACCGACCACTATTGGATGACCACGCTGATCCCCGATCCGGGGTCGGCTTTCAAGGCGGCCGCGAAATATGACGCGCGTCGGAAGATCTACCAAGCGGAAACGGTGTTGCCGACGATGACGGTTGCCCCCGGCGAATCCGCCGAGGTTACCACCCGGCTGTTTGCCGGGGCCAAGGAATGGGAGACCATCCGCGAATATCAGGCCCTGGGCGTTCAGAAGTTTATCGACAGCATTGACTGGGGTTGGTTCTTCTTCCTGACCAAGCCGATCTTCTGGCTGCTGCACAACATCAACGCCCTGATCGGCAACATGGGTTGGTCGATCATCGGGCTGACCCTGATCATCAAGGCAATCCTGTTCCCGCTGGCGTTCAAATCCTACGTCTCGATGGCGAAGATGAAGGAACTGCAACCACAGATGGAAGCCCTGAAAGAAGCTGCTGGCGACGACCGCCAGAAGATGCAGCAGGGCATGATGGAGCTGTACAAAAAGGAAAAGGTCAACCCGGCCGCCGGCTGTCTGCCGATCCTGATGCAGATCCCGATCTTCTTTTCTCTCTACAAGGTGATCTTCGTCACCATCGAACTTCGGCAAGCCCCCTGGTTCGGTCCTTTCCGGGACCTGAGTGCACCGGATCCGACCTCGATCATCAACTTCTTCGGCTGGCTGCCGTGGGCCGGACCTGAGCCGGGCACGCTGATGGCGACGATCTTCATCGGCATCCTGCCGCTGCTGCTGGGGATCTCGATGTGGCTGCAGCAAAAGCTGAACCCGGCGCCCACCGACGCGACCCAGGCCATGATCTTTGCCTGGATGCCATGGGTATTCATGTTCATGCTGGGCAGCTTTGCCAGCGGGCTGGTCGTTTACTGGATCGCAAACAACACCATAACGTTCACCCAGCAATACCTGATCATGCGCAGCCAGGGCTATACGCCGGATGTGTTTGGCAACATCAAGTCGGGGTTCAAGAAAACCCCCAAGACGGACAAGAAATGACCGGACAAGTCACGCAGATCTGGCGCCATCCGATCAAGAGCCATGGCAGGGAATCCCTGCAGGAAGTCACCGTTATCCCCGGGCAGACCATGCCCGGGGATCGCGTTTGGGCGGTGGCGCATGAGATGTCCAAGGCCGACGGATCCGAGTGGGCGCCCTGCGCCAATTTCAGCCGCGGCTCGAAGGCGCCCCAGCTGATGGCGATATCGGCCGTTCTGGACGGGGATCGCGTGACTCTCAGCCACCCGGATCGGCCCGATCTGACCTTCCACCCGGACACAGAACAAGACCTGTTTCTGGAGTGGGTCCGCCCGCTGATGCCCGCCGACCGCGCCGCATCGGCACGGATCGTCCGGGTTCCTGGCCGTGGTATGACCGACAGTGACTATCCCTCGGTCAGCCTGTGCAACATGGCCTCGCACCGGGCGGTCGAGCAGCGTCTGGGCCGCGAACTGTCGATCTGCCGCTGGCGTGGCAACATCTGGTTCGATGGCCTTCCTCTGTGGGAAGAATTCGATTGGCTGGATAAGGATGTGCAGATCGGCGAGGCCGTATTTAACGTGCGCGAACGGATTACACGCTGCATGGCAACGACTGCGAACCCCGGCACCGGAGTGCGGGACGCGGATACGCTGGGCGCTCTGCACAGCTGGGACCATCAGGATTTCGGAGTATACGCCGAAGTAATTCGCCAAGGCACAATCCGCCCCGGAGACAAGGTGCAGGTTCTATGAAAGCTCTGCCATTTCCTCTGGCGGCCGATCCCGACGACCACGCAAAAGAGGCCGGCCGCAAACTGTTTGCCGGACCGTCCGAGTTCGTCAAGGGCGTGGTGGCGATGAACGGCCTGCCCGCCCCCGACCGGCTTGAGGTCTGTTTCGCCGGCCGCTCGAACGTTGGTAAATCCAGCCTGATCAACGCTCTGACCGGCACCAAAGGGTTGGCGCGCGCCTCGAACACGCCGGGCCGCACGCAAGAGATCAACTTCTTCACCCAGGGCCCCGACCTGTATCTGGTTGACCTGCCCGGCTATGGCTATGCCAACGCGCCGGTCAAGGTGGTCGAGAAATGGCAGCGCCTGCTGAAACAGTATCTGAGCGGACGGCAGACCCTGCGCCGGGCCTTCGTGCTGATCGATTCCCGCCACGGCGTGAAACCCGTGGATGACGAGATCATGAAACTGCTGGACACCAGCGCCGTGACCTTTCAATGCGTGATGACCAAGGCCGACAAGGTCAAGGCCAAGGACCGCGCAAAGATTCTGGAACAGGTGCGGGGCGCCCTGTCCAAGCACCCCGCCGCTTATCCCGAGATCGTGCTGACCTCGTCCGAGAAGGGCGACGGCATCCCGACGCTGCGTTCGATCATCGCCAATTTGGAATGATGCTGCGGATGCGCGTCATTTCGGTGCTGACGCTGGTTGCCGTGATGGTAGCCGGTACAATCCCGATGGGCTGGATGCCCACGCGCAGCTCGGACGGGGCGATCCTGATGGTGATCTGCACCGGCGACGGCCCGGTCGAGCGCTGGATCGATCCGGGCGAGGACGCCCCGGACCACAACGAAACCGCCGAACGAAGCGCCTGCCCCTATGGCGGGATTGTTCTGGCAGGCCAATTGGCCGAAGTGGGAACGGTACTGCCCGCCGACTGGCCGATTGCCGCGCGTTGGGCGCATGTGGATTTCACCCATCACAGCGCCGGGTTCCACGCCCGGTATGACGCGCGGGGTCCGCCCCACCTCTCCTGAATCCGCGAACAAGACCTGAAACCTCGGCCGCCCGGCCGGGGACGTTCCGAATTTCTGGAGACTGAAATGGCACAAGACAGCCAAACCGGGGGCGCGCAGGCGGCCCGGCGCGAGCATGCGCAAAAATTCTACATGGCCGCCTGGCGGTGGCACTTCTATGCGGGGCTTTTTGTTGTCCCCTTCCTGATCATCCTGGCGGTGACCGGCCTGATGATGATGTTCATTACCCAAACCGATGGCCGCGACGGAGAAAAGATCGCGGTCGAGATCACGGGCCAGGCGATGCCCGCATCCGAACTGGCCGATCTGGTGCAGGCCCGCGTTCCGGGCCGCGTGGTCGAATGGATCGGCCCCAAGGCGCCGGATCTGGCAACCGTGTTCCGCGTCAAGGCCGAAACCGGCCAGCGCATGGTGGCGATCGACCAGTATTCCGGCGAGGTGATCCAGGTCTGGGACCGCCGCGCGGGGTGGTACGATCTGGCCGACAACATCCACTCGACCCTGCTGATGGGCGATACCGGCGACCGGATTCTGGAAATCGCGGCCGGGATGGCGCTGCTGCTGGTGTTCACCGGCCTTTACATGTGGTGGCCGCGCGGCAACGTGGTGGCGGCCCTGGTGCCCGACCTGCGGGCGCGGGGCCGGGCCCTGTGGAAATCTCTGCACGCGGTCACCGGGTTCTGGATGTCGCTGTTGCTGGTCGGGTTCCTGATCTCGGGCATGTCCTGGACCGGGATCTGGGGCGGCAAGTTCGTGCAGGCCTGGAGCAGCTTTCCAGCCGAGAAATGGGACGACGTCCCACTGTCGGACGACCTGCATGCCAGCATGAACCACGGCAGCCAGAACGACGTGCCCTGGGCGCTGGAACAGACACCGATGCCGGCCTCGGGTTCGGAGGCAGGCGTTGCCGGGGTCCCGACGGGTGTTCCGGTCAATATCGATGCGATGGTTGCGCTGGGTGAGTCCCTGGGCATGCAGAACCGGTTCCGCGTCGCCTATCCCAACGGAGACACGGGCGTCTGGACCCTGAACCGCGACAGCATGAGCGGCGATTCGACCGACGCCACCGAGGACCGCACCGTCCATGTCGACCAGTACACCGGCAAGATCCTGGCCGACGTGCGGTTTCAGGACTACTCGCTGATGGGCAAGGCAATGGCGGTGGGCATTCCTCTGCATATGGGTCTGGCGGGTCTGTGGAACTTTGTCCTGAACGTGGTGTTCTGCCTATCGGTGATCTTTGTCTGCGTGTCCGGCGTGGTCATGTGGATCAAGCGGCGGCCCTCCGGCGCCAGCCGTCTGGCGGCGCCGCCGATGCCGTCTGAGATGCCCCTGTGGAAGGGCGCGGTGCTGGTCGGGCTGTTCACGGCCATGGCCTTTCCGCTGGTCGGGCTGACGCTGTTTGCGGTGCTGGCCGTCGACCTGCTGGTGGTCAGCAACATCCCCGCGGTTCGGCGCGCATTCAGTTGACCGGTTCGGGCGGTGCCCCTGGGGTCCGCCCGTCTGCGTGGCGCGACAGCGTCCCCCTTTTGGCGCGCCACGCAACAAAACCTGCGGCCTACCCGTTCCGGGCTTGGCAGGTCCGGCCAAAGGCCCTAACAGGGAAGGCCAGAGGGACGACAGCCATGAAGAAACAGGACATGAACCGGGATTGGATAGCCACCGCCGCCACGCTCAACAGCGCCCTGCCCTATCTGCAGCGCTATGACGGGGCAATCGTCGTGATCAAGCTGGGCGGGCACGCCATGGGCAGCGACGAAGCGATGGAGAGCTTTGCCCGCGACGTGGTGCTGATGCGTCAGGTCGGCGTGAACCCGGTGGTCGTGCATGGCGGCGGGCCGATGATCAACGCGATGCTGGACAAGCTGGACATCCAGTCGGACTTCGTGAACGGTAAGCGCGTCACCGATGCCGCCACGGTCGAAGTGGTCGAGATGGTTTTGTCCGGCGTGGTCAACAAGCGCATCGTGCAAGCCATCAATGCCCAGGGTGGAACGGCCGTCGGCCTGTCGGGCAAGGATGCCAACCTGATGACCTGTGAGCAGACCGATGCGTCGCTGGGCTATGTCGGCACGCCCGCCGAAATGAACCCCAAGATCCTGCACGACCTGTTCTCGCACGACGTAATCCCGGTGATCGCTCCGCTGGGGGCGGGCCGCAATGGCGAGACGTTCAACGTGAACGGTGATACCGCTGCCGGAGCGATTGCCTCGGCGCTGAAGGCCGACCGCCTGCTGCTGCTGACCGACGTATCGGGCGTCAAGAACGCCGCCGGAGAGGTCGTGACCGAACTGAAGGCGGGCCAGATCCGGGAAATGACCCGCGACGGCACCATTGCCGGCGGTATGATCCCTAAGACCGAAACCGCGCTGGACGCGCTGCACAGCGGTGTGCGCGCCGTGGTCATTCTGGATGGCCGCGCCCCCAATGCCGTGCTGCTGGAACTGTTCACCGAACATGGTGCGGGGTCTTTGATCCGCCCCGACTGACGCGGGCAAGCCCACCCTTGCAGTTCACACTCACATGCTTAAATTTGAATGCATGGAGCGTGAACTCATCATCCGCATGGGCATCTTTCTGACGCTGTTTCTGACCTTCGCGTTGGCCGAAAGGCTTGCCCCGCGCCGTCCACTACGCGTGCCTCGATCGCGCCGCTGGCTGACCAACCTCTCGGTCACCCTTTTGAACACACTGACACTGCGGGCGATGGCGATCGGGTTCCCTTTGCTGGCGGTCGGGGCGGCTTTGGATGCCGGCCGGTTAGGCGTCGGAGTTTTCAACACTCTGGACTGGCCCAAATGGGTCGAGGTCACCCTTTGTGTCCTGGTGCTGGATTTCGCCATCTGGGCACAACATCTGATCACCCACAAGGTGCCGATCCTGTGGCGTCTTCACCGTGTGCACCATGCCGACCGTGATATGGATGTCACTACGGCCGTTCGCTTTCACCCGGTCGAAATCGCCTTGTCGATGGGTTTGAAGATCGGTCTCGTCTACCTGCTGGGGCCCAGCGCGCTCGCGGTCATCCTGTTCGAAGTCCTGCTGAACGGCACCGCTTTGTTCAACCATTCGAACGTCCGCCTGCCCGCCGCCGTGGATGCCGCCATGCGCCGAATACTGGTCACGCCGGACATGCACCGGGTCCACCATTCGGTGCTGCGCAGGGAACATGACAGCAATTATGGCTTTGCATTATCCATCTGGGATCGTTTGATGGGAACATATGTGGCGCAGCCCGAGGCCGGCCACGACGACATGACGGTGGGGCTGGAATGGCAGGACGATCGACCGACGAAGCTGGGGTGGAGCCTCGCTCTGCCGTTTCGGCGCAAGTGACCTATGATCAAGTGGTTTCCGCATCTGAGGCCGCGGGCCTGGTCCTCATGGGCGCGCAACACCCGCGGGTGAGTGGCGCCAAACAGTTGGATAGTGGCACGCTTATTCTGCTCGGGGCAGGCAGCAGCTTTTGGCCGGTCCTTACCGCTTCGGCCGAGTGGTTGGACGGCAAGCCGGACCCGGTCGACCGTTGGTCGCTCCGAGTGGTCGGCACCCTTGCGGAAAACCTGGGCGCCCAGGCGTGGTATCCGTTCGGCGGCCCCCCGTATTCGCCATTCATAGATTGGGCGTTGAAATCGGGACGTACGTTTCAAAGCCCGGTGGGCGCGCTGGTGCACGACACGGTGGGAATGATGATTTCATTCCGTGGGGCCCTGCATTTTGATCACGAGTTCGACATTCCCGTCGCAGATGACCCGTCGCCATGTATCAATTGCCCTGCGCCCTGCGCATCGGCCTGCCCGGTTGGGGCCTTGAACGCCAAGACGTTCTATGACGTCGACGCCTGCCACGGCTACCTGAGAACTCCGCCCGGTCAGGCCTGCATGACACAGGGATGCGCGGCCCGGCTGGTCTGTCCGCTCAGCGCGGGGGCCGGACGTCGGGCCGAGCAATCCGCCCATCACATGAGAGCCTTTCACCCGGAATGACCCGCACGCTTATCCTGACCCGCCACGCAAAATCCAGTTGGGACGATCCCGGCCTGCCCGATCATGACCGACCGTTGAACAAGCGCGGCCGAGCCTCCGCCTCCGCCATCGGCGATTGGCTGCGGCGCAAGGGGTACTTGCCCGACGAGGTCCTGAGTTCTTCATCCGAACGCACGCGCGAGACCTGGCTTCGGATGGGGCTGAGTGCGTCCAACATCCGGTTCCTCTCCGAACTCTATCATGCCTCGCCCGACCAGATCCGGCAGGCGCTGTCCAGCGCGACGGGCCAAACGGTCCTGCTGCTGGGCCACAATCCGGGGATCGCGGAGTTTGCGGAACGTATTGCTCAGTCTGCACCGGAGCACCCGCGGTTCCGCGACTATCCGACCTGTGCGACCACGGTTCTTCAATTTGATATGGCGGACTGGTCCGGAATTGGTTGGCACGACGGCCAGGTGATCGAATTCGTCACGCCGCGCGCGTTGCTGGAATGAAAAAAGGGCGGGATCACCCCGCCCTTTCCAACGTCGTTTTCGACCCGCCTCAGTGACCCAGAATCTGGCTGAGGAACAGCTTGGTCCGTTCGCTTTGCGGGTTGTTGAAGAACTCTTCCGGTTCGTTCTGTTCCACAATCTGACCGGCATCCATGAAGATCACCCGGTTCGCCACCTGGCGGGCAAAGCCCATCTCGTGCGTTACGCAGAGCATGGTCATGCCTTCCTCGGCCAGCTCGATCATCGTGTCGAGCACCTCTTTGATCATCTCGGGGTCCAGAGCGGATGTCGGTTCGTCAAACAGCATGATCCGCGGCATCATGCACAGGCTTCGTGCAATCGCCACACGCTGCTGCTGACCACCCGACAGCTGACCGGGATACTTGTCGGCCTGTTCGGGGATCTTGACCTTCTCAAGGAAATGCATCGCGCGCTCTTCGGCCTCTTTCTTGGGCGTTTTACGCACCCAGATCGGGGCCAGCGTGCAGTTTTCCAGAATGGTCAGATGCGGAAACAGGTTGAAGTGCTGGAACACCATGCCAACCTCGGACCGGATCTTGTCGATGTTCTTCAGATCGTTCGACAACTCGGTTCCGTCCACCACGATTTTGCCCTGCTGGTGTTCTTCCAGCGCGTTCAGGCAGCGGATCAGAGTGGATTTGCCCGACCCCGACGGCCCCGCGATCACGATCCGCTCGCCCTGATTGACGGTCAGATTGATGTCGCGCAGCACGTGGAAGGACCCGTACCACTTGTTCATGTTGGTGATTTCGATGGCGACCTCGTCGCTCACCTGCATTTTAGAGCGGTCAATTTCGCGGTCGATTGCAAGTTCAGACATGTGTTGAACTCCTTAGTGATGATCCGTGGCAAGGCGACGCTCGAGCCACTGGGAATATTGAGAGATGCCGTAGCAGACGACGAAGAACAGAAGCGCGGCAAAGCCCAGAAGCTCCCAATAGACGCCGTTCCATTCGGTCGACGCCAGGATGGGACCCCGGATCATGCCCACCAGATCGAACATCGAGATGACCGAAACCAGCGTTGTATCTTTGAACAGACCAACGGCCACGTTCACGATACCAGGGATTGAGATCTTCAAGGCCTGTGGCAGGATGATCAGACGCATCGCCTGCGGGTAGTCCAGACCCAGACTGTCTGCTGCCTCATACTGACCGCGCGGAAGCGCCGCCAGACCGCCGCGGATCACCTCGGCGATGTAGGCGGCAGAGAACATGGTGATCATGATCACGACGCGCAGGAACAGGTCGACCGTGCTGTCAGGCGGGAAGAAATAGGCCAGCATCACCGAAGCCACGAACAGCAGCGTGATCAAAGGCACGCCACGGATGAATTCGATGAAGATGACGCAAACCCACTTGATCAGCGGCATATCGGACTGACGACCCAGAGCCAGTGCAATACCCAGGGGCAAGGACAGCGACACACAGGTCACGCCCAGCATCAGGTTCAGCATAAAACCACCCAGGTCACGGCTGGGCACCGCAGTCAGCAGCGCACCTTCGTTGGCGTCTTCGGGAATGAGTGCCCCGCCGACATTCCACACGACCAGCGCCACGACAATGGCCCCAAAGAACCCGGCTGCAAAGCTGTTGCGGCCAAATTTCTGGAACACCACGCCTGCCGCGACACAGCCCAGCAGGGCCACGATGGGCACCATGATGGTTCCACCCCAAATCAGCCAGAAAGCGATAAACGGGTAGAGCGCCGTAAACAGCAGCAACTTACGAGGCAGGTCGAAGAACAGAACAGGTGCCACAGCGACCAGCATCAGCACAAACGCCAGGTTCGGGCGCCAATACGCTTCTACTGGATATTTGAACCCGTAGATCAGTTGATGCCAGCGTTCGGTCAGAACTGCGAAACAGGCCCCGGTCTTGCCGTCCAGAATCTCGCGGCATTGCGCCAGCGAGTCCGCATTCCAAACGCCGTTCAAAATCCACGGCAAGGTGTTCTTGAGAAGCACATAGATCAGCAGAATCGACAGAAGGGTAAGGATCGTGTTTGTGACACCCGAGAAAAGATTCTCACGCAGCCATTTGACGATACCCGTCTGGTTCGCCGGCGGAGGCGACGGAGGAATGGTGCCGTCGGCCACAAATGCGATCGGATTTGTTGTTTGATCAGCCATGGCTCAGCGCTCCTTCAACTTGACGGATGCGTTGTAGATGTTCATCGCCATCGAAATCAGCAGCGAGGCTGTCAGATAGAACAGCATCAGCAGCAAGACGCACTCGATCGCCCGACCGGTTTGGTTCAGCGTGATGCCACCCAGCGTTGCGGTGATATCCGCATAGCCGACTGCAATCGCAAGCGACGAGTTCTTGGTGATGTTCAGATATTGCGAGATCAACGGCGGGATGATGACCCGCAGCGCCTGAGGCAGGATCACAAGATTCATGATCCGACCGGGACGCAGGCCCAACGCGGCCGCAGCCTCGGTCTGGCCTTTTGAAATCGCCTGAATACCCGCACGTACGTTTTCTGCGATGAAGGCGCCGGTATAGATCGACAAAGCGAACCACAATGCGATCAGCGGGCCGCCGACCTTGATACCACCGCTGAAGTTGAAACCTTTCAGTGCGGGGACGTCCCAGGTCAGGCCCATCAAAATCATCAGCAGCGCAAAAGGCACGAGCCAAACTGCAAGTTTCACAAGGCCGGTCTTAGGACGCTCGCCCGTCTGTTCCTGTTTGAGCGTGGCGCGTTTCTCAATTTCACGAGACGCAAACCAGGAAGCGACCAAAACCGCGATGACCAGCAGCCAATTCAGAAAGGTCGAACCGAACAGCCCATTCGCAAACTCGGGGCGCGGGACATAGACGCCGCGGTTGGTAAAGGCGAACAGATCAAACAGCATGCTGGATGTTGGGTTATCGCCGCGGAACTCCCTCGGTCCCGGCAGCACGGCTGTCATGATCGTGAAGATGATGATGATCCAGATCAGGACCGGAATATTCCGGAAGATTTCCACGTAGACCGCCATCAGCTTGGATACAAGCCAGTTGTTTGACAGGCGCAAAACGCCTGCGATCACGCCAAACACCGTCGCAGTGATACAAGCCAGGAATGCAACCAAAAGCGTGTTGAGAATGCCGACGACAGCCGCACGCCCATGCGAGGACTGGCTGTCATATTCGATCAAACGCTGGTTGATGTCGTACCCGGACGGATCGCCCAGGAAAGAATAGGAAATGTTGAGCCCTGCGGCCCTAAGGTTCTGGATCAGGTTGTTACCAAGATACCAGATGCTGAGCGCAATAACGATTGCCGCGATCACCTGAAATGTAAGAGAGCGATAGCGTGTATCGTTTATGAGCATCGACAACCGAAAGTCAGCCTTCGGTGGGTCAGTCATAGTCGACATATTTTGGGATCCCCGTGCTTTTCGGACGCTTCCTTCCCGGCAGGGTTTTCCCCGCTCCCGAGCAGCCCGTAGCATTCTGTTTTGCAAAAAAGGGCGCAGGTTGCCCTGCGCCCTTTTCCGTGGATTTTAGCGGAACGGCGGCGAGTACA
Source organism: Ruegeria sp. B32 (assembly GCF_025141855.1). Classification (NCBI taxonomy): domain Bacteria; kingdom Pseudomonadati; phylum Pseudomonadota; class Alphaproteobacteria; order Rhodobacterales; family Roseobacteraceae; genus Ruegeria; species Ruegeria sp. B32. The sequence goes on from NZ_CP081106.1 coordinate 2,713,867, forward strand.
GCAGACCACCATCGGTCCACTGTGCGTTCAGACCGCGCGCCAGACCGATCGGGGTTTCCTCACCGATGTTCTTGGCAAACACTTCACCGTAGTTACCACCCGCCTTGACGGCGCGCATGGCCCACTGTGCGTCCAGACCCAGCATCTCGCCCAGGGTGCCTTCGCTACCCAGCAGACGGTTGATTTCCGGGTTCTCGGTGCCAGCAGCCATCTCGTCGATGTTGGCCGAGGTGATGCCCAGCTCTTCGGCCGAGATCAGCGCGTTCAGGGTCCAGCGAACGATGTCGCCCCACTCGTTGTCGCCGTGACGGACCAGCGGTCCCAGCGGCTCTTTCGAGATGATTTCGGGCAGCAGAACGTGATCACCGGGGTTTTCGAACGTGGCGCGGGTTGCGGCCAGGCCCGAGGCGTCGGTGGTGTAAACGTCACAGGCACCTGCCAGGTACTGCTGCTGCGCTTCGGCGTTGGTTTCGATCGGAACCGGCTCGTAGCTGATGTTGTTCGAGCGGAAGAAGTCCGCCAGGTTCAGCTCGGTCGTGGTGCCGGTCTGGATGCAGACAGTGGCGCCGTCCAGTTCCTTGGCCGAGCTGACGCCCAGTGCCTTGGGAACCATGAAGCCCTGACCGTCGTAGTAGTTCACACCCACGAATTCGAACTTCAGGTCGACGTCGCGGCTGAAGGTCCAGGTGGTGTTGCGGGCCAGCATGTCAACTTCGCCCGAAGCCAGAGCGGTGAAGCGGGTCTTGCCGGTGGTGGGAACGAATTCAACAGCGTTCGCGTCACCCAGAACGGCGGCGGCTACTGCGCGGCATACAGCAACGTCAAAGCCCTGCCATTCGCCATTCGCGTCAGGTGCAGCAAAGCCAACCAGACCGGTGGTTACACCGCAGTTCAGCTTGCCGCGCGCTTTGACGTCGTCCATGGTTCCTGCCGCGGCCGCGCCGGCAGCAAGACCGGCAATCGTCGCCGCGCCCAAGATTACGGATTTTTTCATTTTTACCTCTTCCTGATTTCCCGCCCCATCCCGGGACGGATCTTGTCCGACACACAAAGGTAGCCGGATAGGTTACCCCAAAGGTGTCTCCCCTTTAGTGCGCCCGAGTTTGGGCGCATTCATAAACAAACGTCAAGGGTCGGATCAGTGAAAACGATATGTTCCCGGCAAGGCAACTGCCCAAGCCTCTCAAATCAGGACCAGAAAGGCTCAAACCGATAGATCGTAGAAGGTTTTCGCGTGCAAAAAGGCGATCTTCTTCAGTTCGGCGGCTTGGACCGCCTCGTCGTCATCGCCCCATTGCTCGGCCTGCCACGATTCATCCAGCCGAGAAATGCGCCATATCTCGTCCGGGTTGCGCCAGTTTTGGGCAGCAGCAAAACCCAGAATCAACGAACCCGACAGACTCACAAGGTCGTGAAACGCCGCCAGACGGAACGCGTCCAGGTCGTGAACCTGCCGACGCAGCCGGTCCAGTGCCTCGGGGGCCTGAGGCTGATGCCGTACGCCTTCGACCGGGATCAGTCTGGCGCCCAGCGTTTCCGCGGCCCAGTCCAGCGCGGGGTCCCATTCGCGGCGCTGACGTTCGATCAGGGCTTTCGGGTGGGTTGCGCGATAGCACAGCAGGTCCGAATCGCCATAGTCCGACAACATGTCGGCCACTTCCGCGTGCTGATGCTGCACCTTGTCGATTGCCGCGTTGGCCGAGCGGGTGAAGGGCATCGCCGCCGGATCGATTTCCTTTTCCTGCGCGTCCCACTCGCGGGCCACCGCCTCGGCCATGGCCCGGGTGGGCAGGACCAGAGCAGCCTTGGCCGGTGTCCGCACCCGGCGGCCATCCAACTCGACGGTAAAACCGCTATCGGTCGCGACCACGGCACTGGCTGTCCAAAAGCGTTTCGGTTTCCACTCACTCATATCGTTATCCCCAGACTGCGGACAGGACGCCGGGCAGCTGCTCGAACCGGTCGATCACCGCGGACGCCGCAGCCAGCTGCGACCGATCATGATAGCCCCAGCCCACGCCGATCCCCGCAACCCCGGCGGCCCGCGCCATTTCCATGTCAAAGCTGGTGTCGCCGATCATCACCGCATCACCGGCCGACACCCCTGTTTCAAAAAGCGCCGTTTCGATCATCGAGGGATGCGGCTTGGATGGATGATGGTCCGCCACCTGACGGGTAACGAAGACCGAATCCAAACCGTGCGCCTCAAGCAAGGCATCCAACCCCCGCTGCGATTTACCCGTCGCCACGCCAAGAAGGATCTCGGGCACGGCCTGCAACGATCCGATAACCTCGCGCGCGCCGGGATAGAGCGGAGAACTTGCCGCCCCCATCTCAAGCCGATGAGCGTGATACGCCTCTTTGTAACCCTCGACCAACCGGTGTTGAGTTGCCTGCGACTGATCCGGCGCGAGGCGTGCGATTGCAATCGGCAAGGACAGCCCCACGATCGACAGGATCGCCGCGCGATCTGGCCCCGGAAGGGACAGAGCCTGAAAACTGGCGGTCATGGCTGACACGATGCTGGCCTGGCTGTCCACCAGCGTCCCGTCGACATCGAACAGAACCAGGCGCAGAGGCGCGGTCATTGCAACTCCTCGAACGGGTCCTCGGCGGCCAGATCTTCGGTCCAGCCCAAAGTATCCCAGCTGTCCTTCATGTGCGGCGGCAGCGGAGCGTTGATCGTGACCTGCTTGCCGGTCATCGGATGCTTGAACGACGCGGTTCGGGCGTGCAGATGCAGCCTCTTGCTGATGACCCCGCCCAATTGTGCGCCCCAGCCATCGCCCATATTTTCCTGACCCGAGCCGCCATATTTACCATCGCCGATGATCGGGTGCCCGATGGCCGCCATATGCGCGCGCAGCTGGTGCGTGCGGCCGGTGACGGGCTCCATCGCGACCCAAGATGCGCGCCCCGCCACCCGATACAGCGTGGCATAAAGCGTATGGGCCCGTTTGGCACCCGGCGTGCTGTCGATCTCGTTCAGGTGGACGGCGATCATCTTTTCGCCCTCGCCCTGCTTGCCATGGCCGGGGGCCTTGACCAGCCCGGTCTTGATCTCGCCCAGATACGGGGTCGGCACACCGGCCACCAGCGCCCAGTAGATCTTGCGCGTGTTGCGATGCCGGAAGGCCGCGGTCAGCCCCTTGGCCGCTTCGCGCGTGCGCGCCATCAGCAGCACGCCCGAGGTGTCCTTGTCGAGCCGGTGCACCAGCCGCGGGTTCTCGTCATAGCCAAAGCGCAGCGCCTCGGCGAGGCCGTCCACATGCCGGGCCTGGCCGCTGCCGCCCTGAACGGGCAGGCCGTGGGGCTTGTTCAGGGCCAGGACATGGTCGTCGCGATAGATCACGCAGGACTGGATCATTTTCGCATCGGCATCCGTCACGCGGGGGCGGGCCGGGGCCGGTTTGTGATCCGGGTCCGGCAGGGGCGGCACGCGCACCACCTGCCCCGCCTGCAAGCGGGTCGAGCCCTTGACCCGGCCGCCGTCCACGCGCAGTTCACCCTTGCGGCACATCTTTTCGATCCGGCCCTGGCTGACATGCGGGAACAGGCGCCGGATCCAGCGGTCCAACCGCTGGTCGCCGTCGCCCGGCTCGACCGTGATCATCTGTACGCCGCTCATGCCAATACCCCTTGCGACCGGATGCTGCGCGCCCGGAAAATCGCCCGTGTCAGTGCCTCAGAAAACATCCGCGTCTGTCGCGCGCCGCAAGGCAAGAGTCAAGCAGGCTGACGGGTTCGCAGGGCCAAGGCCGCTCAGATATCGGTGAAATCTCCGTGCCGCCCGGCCCCATCGCGAAACCGAGCCGCGCCGGATGTGCCCTCGCGGCGGATGGCGTCCAGTCCGTTGGCCCATTCGACCTTCAACGCCTCGCGCATCGGCATCCCCCGGGTTTCGATGATCGAGCGGCGGTCGGCGCGGACGGCCTCCTGCGGGAACCGGGCGATCTCTTGCGCCATCGCTTCGGCCGCCGTGCGTGCTTCACCCTGCGGCACGATTTTCTCGGCCAGGCCGATCCGTTCGCACTCGTCAGCCTTGACCTTGCGCCCTGTCAGCGCAATCTCAAGCGCCTTGCCCTGCCCGACCAGCCGCGGCAGCCGCACCGAACCGCCATCCATCAGCGTGATCCCCCAGCGGCGGCAATAGACGCCCATATAGGCGTCCTCGGCCATCACCCGGATGTCGCACCACAGGGCCAGTTCCATGCCGCCGGCAACAGCGGCGCCTTCGATCGCGCCGATGACCGGCTTTGACAATTCCAGCCGCGACGGACCCATCGGGCCCAGCAGCGACGGCGCCGCCCCGATCGGAAAAGCATGCTTGTCGAAATAGGGCTCGCGCAGGTCCGGGTCGGACAGCGTGGCTGCCATCTTGAGGTCCCAGCCCGCGCAGAAATTGCCGCCTTTGCCCCAGAACACGGCGGCTTTGGCCGCGCTGTCCTCGAAGGCGATGAAGGCCTCGGCCAGGGCTGCCGCGTGTTCGGCATCCACGGCGTTTCTGGCCTGGGGCCGGTCGTGGATGATGGTCCACACGTCGTCTGTCTTGTCTATGGAAACGGTCATCTGCGCTCCTCCCTGGCGGCATGTAACCCTAGGGAAACCCGGGCACGCCTTGGGTGTCGCGCAAAACGCGACGGCACGGCCTGATCTGACCTTGCGTCACGACCCCTTGCGTTGACTGCGCAGTTTCGAAAAGTAGTCCAGACGCTTTTTCAACTCGCGCTCGAACCCGCGTTCGACCGGCTGGTACAGGACCGGGCGTTTCATGGTCTCGGGAAAGTAGTTCTGCCCTGAGAACCCGTCCTCGGCATCGTGGTCATAGGCATAGCCCGCGCCGTAACCCTGATCCTTCATCAGCCCGGTCGGCGCGTTCAGGATGTGTTTGGGCGGCGGCTCGCTGCCCGACTGTTTGGCCAGGCGCATCGCCGCCTTGTAGCCCACATAGGCCCCGTTGGATTTGGGCGCCAGCGCCAGATACACGACCGCCTGCGCCAGCGCCAACTCACCCTCGGGCGACCCGAGCCGCTCGTAAACTTCCCAGGAATGCAGGCAGATCGACTGGGCCTGCGGATCGGCCAGGCCGATATCCTCGACCGCCATTCGGGTGATGCGGCGGGCCAAGTATCGCGGATCTTCGCCCCCGGTCAGCATCCGGGCGAACCAGTACAGCGCCGCATCCGGGTCGGACCCGCGCACCGATTTGTGCAGCGCCGAGATCAGGTTGTAGTGCTCGTCCCCCGACTTGTCGTATTTCGCGGCGCGTCGCATCAGGCGCTTGGCCAAAGCGTCGGGGTCCAGCGGCGCGTCCACCGACCAGGCCGCGATCTGTTCGATCAGGTTCAACAGCGCCCGGCCGTCTCCATCCGCCATATCCTGCAACGTCTCCCGCGCTGCGGGGGTCAGAGGCAGCGCCTTGCCCAGCTCTTTTTCGGCACGCTGTGTCAGGCGTTCCAGATCGGCCAGATCCAGCCGTTCCAGCACCAGCACCTGCGCGCGGCTGAGCACGGCAGCGTTCAACTCGAACGAAGGGTTTTCGGTGGTCGCGCCCACCAGAAGGATCGTCCCGTCCTCCATATGCGGCAGGAACCCGTCCTGCTGGGCCTTGTTGAAACGATGGATCTCGTCCACGAACAACAGCGTCCCCCGGCCGTTCCGCCGCCGCAACTTGGCAGCCTCGAACACCTTCTTGAGGTCGGGAACGCCGGTGAAGATCGCGCTGATCTGTTCGAAATGAAGGTCGGTTTCCTTGGCCAGCAGCCGCGCGATCGTGGTTTTGCCTACCCCAGGCGGCCCCCAGAAGATCAGGCTGGACAGGCTGCCCGACGCCAGCATCACCCCCAGCGGCGCCTCGGGGCCCAGAACCTGTCGCTGCCCGATCACCTCGGACAGCGCCTGGGGCCGCAGCCGGTCGGCCAGCGGGCGGTTCGGGGCCGGTTCCGAGGCCTGGTCTTCGGTATCGAACAGGTCACTCATGCGGTCACAGCCTGAACCGCAACGACACGGGTTTGCCACCGCGCACCAGGTCGATCTGCACACGCCGCCCCGGATCGCGCAGCGCCCGAACGACGTCGCGGGGACGTTCAGCCTGTCGCCCGTTCACGGCATTGATGACATCGCCGGGCCGCAACCCGGCCCGCGCGCCATAGGGGCCGGGGTCGACCACGACCACACCGGTCTGCGACAGCAGCAGACTCATCTTGGCAATCATTGCCGGGTTGATGCGCGCAACCGTCATTCCCGGAAGAACCGTGCGATCGTCCAGAGTGGTTTCCTCGGCCGGAGGCGTCTCGGGCGCGGGGACCAGATCGACGGCGACCTCAGCGCGCTCGCTGCCGCGGAGCCGGGTCAGAACGGATGTCCCACCAACACCCGCCACAGACATGCGGAACTTCATCTCAGCCGGAGAATTCACCTCCTCGCCATCCACGTGGGTCACAATATCGCCAACCCGCAACCCGGCCTCGGCCAACGGGCTGAGCGGATGGAGGTCCGAGATCACAACGCCCTGCGGCAGCGAAAGCCCAAGGGATTCGGCGATGTCTGCGCTCATGGTCTGTCCGGCCATACCCGCCCAAGGGCTGACGAAACCTTCGTTTCCTTCCTGGGCCTGCCGCAGAAACTCTGCGACCAGATTGGCCGGAATGGCGAAGCCAATCCCATTGGACCCACCCGACCGCGTCAGGATCGAGGTATTGATGCCGATCAGGTCACCATTCACGTCGATCAGGGCGCCACCGGAATTGCCCGGGTTGATCGGCGCGTCTGTCTGGATGAAATAGCCCCGCGCATTGCCGGTGGCGGTGCCAGACCGCGCCAGCCCCGAGATGATGCCAGACGACACGGTCTGCCCGACGCCGAACGGGTTGCCGATGGCCAGAGCCAGTTCCCCCACCTCGACATGGTCAGAATCCCGCAGACGCAGAAACGGCAGTCCCTGCGCGTCCTGCAGGCGCAGGATGGCGATGTCGCTTTCCTCGTCGCCCAGAACGACCTCGGCCTGGAACTCGCGACGATCCGTTGTCACGACCCGGATCTCGGTCGCGGTGCCGACAACGTGATAGTTCGAGACGACATAGCCGTCCTCGGTCACGATGACGCCCGACCCCAGCGAGTTTTGAACCCGCGGCCGCGGTGCACCAAACCCACCGCCGAAAAAGTCGCGAAAGAACGGATCCGTGAAAATCGGACTGCTGCGCCCAGGCCGGACGATCTTGGCATAAATGTTCACCACCGCCGGGGCCGCCTTTTTGACCACCGGGGCAAAACCCATGGAAATCTCGACCTGTGACTGAGGAACCCGTGTCTCGGCACCGGCATGGGTGGCCAGTGTCATCAGGCATACGGCCAGGATCGTGCGTATCATGACAGCTCCGTTCATCATCCGCCGAAGATATGCGGAGGTCGGCACGCGAATGCAATAGAGCACGCGAAACCTTGCCGCTGCCATGTCCGCCGCAAGCGAGGCGATCCATAAGAAAAAGCCCCTGACCGGGATATCCGGACAGGGGCCATGAAACGGCAATGCAGCCGGTTCTTATTCTTCGTCAACGTCCACTTCTTCAGCGGCGACGCGGGCCTTGTCGGCTGCGCCTTTGGCGTCGATGTCACGATCAACGAATTCGATGATCGCCATCGGAGCCATGTCGCCATAGCGGAAGCCAGCTTTCAGGATACGGACATAGCCGCCCTGACGGTCCTTGTAGCGCGGGCCCAGAACCTCGAACAGCTTGGCGACGTCCTTGTCTTCCTTCAGCTGAGCTGCGGCCTGACGGCGGGCGTGCAGGTCGCCGCGCTTGCCCAGGGTGATCAGTTTTTCAACGATCGGGCGCAGTTCTTTTGCCTTGGGCAGGGTCGTCTTGATCTGTTCGTGCTCGATCAGCGAGCCGGCCATGTTCGAGAACAGGGCCTTGCGGTGCTCATGAGTACGGTTCAGGCGGCGGTAACCACGTGCGTGACGCATTTTTCAATTCCTTCTTTCGCGTTTTGCTTTGTCTGGCCGGCGATGCGTGTCACCGGCTCTCCTTGGGGCGGAAATGCCCATACGGTCCCCGGCAGCCCGGGCATTGGCGAAGACGCGTTTAGAACGCGTCTTCGAATTTCTTGGCCAGATCTTCAATGTTGTCGGGCGGCCAATCCTCGACATCCATGCCGAGGTGCAGACCCATGCCGGACAGCACTTCCTTGATCTCGTTCAGCGACTTGCGGCCGAAGTTCGGGGTGCGCAGCATCTCGGCTTCGGTCTTCTGGATCAGGTCGCCGATGTAGACGATGTTGTCGTTCTTCAGGCAGTTCGCCGAACGAACCGACAGTTCCAACTCGTCCACTTTCTTCAGCAGCAGCGGGTTGAACTCCAGACCATCGTCCTCGTCCTGGCGACCGGCCGATTCCGGCTCGTCGAAGTTGACGAAGATCGACAGCTGATCCTGCAGGATGCGGGCGGCGAAGGCCAGCGCGTCCTCGGGCGTGATCGAGCCGTCGGTTTCGATCTTCATGGTCAGCTTGTCATAGTCCAGAACCTGGCCTTCACGGGTCGGCTGAACGTCATAGGCGACTTTCTTGACCGGCGAGTAGATCGCGTCGATCGGGATCAGGCCGATGGGCGCATCTTCGGGCTTGTTCTTCTCGGCCGAGACATAGCCTTTGCCAGTGTTGACGGTCAGTTCCATGAACAGCTCGGCGCCATCGTCCAGGTGGCAGATGACGTGATCACGGTTCAGAACCTCGATGCCGGCGCTTTCGCTGATATCACCGGCGGTGACAACTGCGGGGCCTTTGGCATTGATCGACAGGCGCTTGGGTCCTTCGACTTCCATGCGCAGAGCGACCTGCTTGAGGTTCAGGATGATGTCGGTGACGTCTTCACGCACACCTGCGACCGAGCTGAACTCGTGCAGGACGTTGTCGATCTGGACGCTAGTGATGGCGGCGCCTTGCAGCGAGCTCATCAGAACGCGGCGCAGCGCGTTGCCCAGGGTCAGACCAAAGCCACGCTCAAGCGGCTCCGCAACCAGGGTTGCCTGCCGCGCGGGATCGTTGCCCGGCTTGCCTTCCAGTTGGGTCGGCTTGATCAATTCTGCCCAATTCTTGTGGATCATGTAATCCCTCCATTCCTGTCTGCGCCCCATGACCAATCAGGTGCAGACGCCCGAGGTTTCAAAACGGCGAACCGGGGCCGTGTAAAAACACGGCCCCAGCCTGGTAATTCGATCGGTTAGACGCGGCGGCGCTTCGGCGGGCGGCAGCCATTGTGGGCGATCGGGGTCACATCGCGGATCGACGTGATGTTGAAGCCCACGGCAGCCAGCGCACGCAGAGCCGATTCACGACCCGAACCGGGGCCCTGAACTTCGACTTCCAGCGTCTTGACGCCATGTTCCTGCGCCTTCTTGCCTGCATCTTCTGCAGCCATCTGAGCGGCGTAGGGGGTCGATTTCCGCGATCCCTTGAAGCCCATGGTACCGGCCGACGACCACGAAATGGCGTTGCCCTGCACGTCCGAGATCAGGATCTTGGTGTTGTTGAAGGTCGAATTCACATGGGCGACGCCCGATGCGATGTTCTTACGCTCTTTGCGCTTAACGCGAGTCTTGTCACGTGCCATCAGTCAGACCCTCCCTTATTTCTTCTTACCAGCAATGGCCTTTGCGGGGCCTTTGCGGGTACGAGCGTTGGTGTGGGTACGCTGACCGCGAACCGGCAGGTTGCGGCGGTGACGCAGACCGCGATAGCAGCCCAGGTCCATCAGACGCTTGATGTTCATCTGAACTTCGCGACGCAGGTCACCTTCGACGGTGAAGTTCGCGTCGATGTATTCGCGGATGGCCAGAACTTCGGCATCCGACAGTTCATTGACGCGACGGGTCGTGTCGATGCCAACGGCTTCGCAGATCGCTTTGGCCGAGGTGTTGCCGATACCGGTGATATATGTGAGGGCGATTGGTACCCGCTTTGCAGTCGGGATGTTTACGCCGGCAATACGTGCCACGTGTCACTTTCCTTTCGTTGCGGTTCCGTAGTTCCAGAACCTTTTTTCACAACGCCTAACCGTGGCAGTGTGGCCAGAGGGTTCAGCATTATTCGAGGTGGTCTATACATGCGGAACGAATCCCGCGTGCGCGATTGATTCCCCAAAGGGATGGGGGTCGATATGGGCTTTTGCGCTTGGCGTCAAGCCCTTTGCAAGCCTAACCCAATATGGCTGCGATCGAGGCCCGGACTTCCTTGATGTCCGCCAGCCCGTTCACCGGTCGAAGATCGCCCTTGGCATAATAATAGCCAATCAACGGCGAGGTCTTCTTGTAATACTCCATAAGCCGGGTGCGGAGGCTTTCCTCGTTGTCGTCGGCACGACGGACGAAATCGTTTTCCTTGCCGCAATTGGTACATTTACCATCGGCCGGGATCGGTTTGGTCTTGTCATTGTAGACCTCGCCGCAACCGCCACAGGTCGACCGGGCAGTGATCCGATCAACCAAGGCCTCGTCATCCACGCGCATTTCAATCACGGTGTGCAGCGACTGGCCCAGCTTGGTCAGAAGGGCCGACAAGGCGTCAGCCTGGGCCAAGGTGCGCGGGAAGCCGTCGAAGATGAAGCCTGCGCCCTTTTCGGTGGTCAGTTTCTCTTCGATCAGGCCGATCACGATCTCGTCGGTGACAAGCTTGCCCGCGTCCATGATCGCGGCCACCTTCTTGCCCATCTCGGTTCCCGAGCTGCGGGCCTCGCGCAGCATGTCACCGGTGCTGAGCTGAATCATGCCCCGCGTTTCAACCAGGTGACGTGCCTGCGTACCCTTGCCTGCCCCCGGGGGGCCCAGAAGAATGATATTCATCGACGAGCGGGTCCCTTCCTGCCGCGTTTCTTGCCTTTGCCGCGCAACTGGGACTTTTCGATCAGCCCTTCGTATTGATGCGCCAGCAGGTGGCTCTGAACCTGTTGGATCGTGTCCATGGTCACAGAGACGATGATCAGAACCGAGGTGCCGCCGAAATAGAACGGGATGGCGAACTGGCCGCGCAGAATTTCAGGCAGCAGGCAGACCGCCGCCAGATAGGCCGAGCCCAGAACCAGTACGCGGTTGACGACGTATTCCAGGTATTCGGCGGTCTTCTTGCCGGGGCGAATGCCGGGCACGAAACCGTTCTGCTTTTTCAGATTGTCCGCCACGTCATCCGGTTTGAACGACACGTTGAACGTGTAGAAATACGCAAAGAACACGATCATCGAGGCGAAGAACAGCAGATACAGCGGCTGTCCCGGTCCGAAATTGGCAAGCAGCCACGACATTATCGGTCCGTTCGCCGCACCCGACGAGAAGGTCGAGATCGTGACCGGCAGCAGCAGCAGCGAGCTGGCGAAGATCGCCGGAATCACGCCGGCCGGGTTGACCTTGACCGGCAGGTGGCTCGAGCCGCCCTCATAGACCTTCATGCCGACATTGCGGCGCGGGTACTGGATATGGATCTTGCGCAGCGCGCGTTCCATGAACACCACGAAGGTGATAACGGCGATCACCATCACGATCACGCCGACGATCACGGCCGGGCTGATCGCGCCCGAACGGCCCGAGGCGAGGAACTGGGCCAGCGCGGCAGGAACCTCGGCTATGATGCCGACGAAAATGATCAGCGAGATGCCGTTGCCGATGCCGCGCGCGGTGATCTGTTCGCCCAGCCACATCAGGAACATGGTGCCGCCCACCAGAGTGATCATCGTCGACAGGCGGAAATACAGACCCGGATCGGTGGCCAAATCTCCCGATTCCAGCGAAACCGCCAAGCCATAGGCCTGAACGGTGGCCAGCGCGACGGTGCCGAAACGGGTGTACTGGTTGATTTTCTTGCGGCCCTGCTCGCCCTCTTTCTTGAGCTGTTCGAGCGCGGGCACCATCGAGGTCAGCAGCTGTACGATGATCGATGCCGAAATATAGGGCATGATGCCGAGGGCAAAGATACCCATCCGCCCCAGCGCCCCGCCGGTGAACATCGAAACCATCCCACCGATGCCCTGCCCCGCCTGTTCCATGAACTCGCGCAGCGCCTGACCGTCGATCCCCGGCACCGGAATGAAGGTGCCCAGACGATAGACGATCAGCAAACCCAGCGTGAACAGGATGCGGTTGCGCAGATCGGTGGCCTTGCCCAGAGCAGCCCAGCTTGTGTTGGCTGCCATTTGTTCTGCTGCTGATACCATAAATCGGTCTCTCTTATGAAAACGCCGCCCGGAACCGTTTTCCGGCTCGGGCGGCGTCTTGGAAAACTCTGAGGTCTATGTAAGCGGGTCGGCGCCCGCTCACAAGCGCTTACTCTGCCGCAGCGGCTTTTGTGACCTTCAGTGAACCGCCCGCTTTTTCCACGGCTTCGATCGCCGCTTTCGACGCGCCGGTCACTTCGAGGTTCAGCTTGGCGCTGATTTCGCCTTTGGCCAGAACGCGGATACCGTCCAGCTTGCGGCGCACCAGACCCGAGGCAACCAGTGCGTCCTCGGTGATGGCCGATTTAACGTCCAGTTTGCCGGCGTCGACGAATTTCTGGATCAGGCCCAGGTTGATGACGGCAAATTCCTTGCGGTTCGGCTTGTTGAAGCCGCGCTTGGGCAGGCGCTGATACAGCGGCATCTGGCCGCCTTCGTAGCCGTTGATGGCCACACCCGAACGAGATTTCTGGCCTTTGATACCGCGGCCACCCATTTTACCCTTGCCAGAGCCGGGACCACGGCCAACGCGGGTGCGTTTCTTGACGGCGCCGGGATTGTCGCGCAATTCGTGCAGTTTCATGTCGCTTCTCCTAAGCCGGATATGACCCCGAAGCGTGATGGGCCAAACACGGCATTTCTTGGTTTTGATTCTCGTGGCAAACACGCCACCGGAGCGCAGTACAGCCTCGCGCCCCGAGTTGCAAGTTTTGATTGCCCGGCAGCAGCGGCTCAGTCGTCGCGGCCAGCAATGGGCGCATCTTGGGGCACAATTCCATGTTTGGCCACAAGTCGCCCGACCAGGCTGTCGGGATGTGGTATTCCACCGTGGTTCTTGCGCATGATCGCCCGCATCCGGCGCCCGTATAGATGGATCGAGACGGTATCCTCGTGAAAAAACCGGTCAAGATTTTCGTTCGGCCGGGCAAGGGCCCGGCGCCGCGAAAAGTTGATCGGGTAAAAAACATGCTCCGGCAGGACATATTTTATTTCGCCCGTTTGCTTGAGTGCCCAAGCGAATGCCTTCGGCCCCCACACGCCCCACAACGCCTCGGGAACGTTGGTCGGGTTCCCGGCGTCCCGCGCCTCTTCCAGCGGTCGGCGGTGGCGCGGCGGTAACCAAGGAGGAATAAGGTAGGGATCATTCGTGTACTCGATCAGCTTGGCCAGGGTTTCACTGTCCTGCGGCAGACCCAGAACCCCGATCGCCACCTCACCCTCGAGATACCCATAGTAATGACCATTCGCCGTTGAATAGGGTTTCAGGCAATAGGCATCGGTGTCGGCCCAGATCAGGTCGGGCTCCTGCGCGAGCATTCGGTAGCGGAACTTGTCGGAATGCGGCGCGGGGCTGTTGGTGCGCTCATGAGTGATAAATTCGGAATCCGGCAGGATCTCGCGGGCATCACGGTGCTCAACACCCTCGGGGATGTTCGTCACATTGCTATAGGTATAAAGCCGCACGCTGTGGCCCATATCCAAGTAGGACTGGATGCACAGCAGTTCCAAAAAGCTGAGCGGCCCCTCGACCCACAGCATTGCAATCTGGAAGTCCCGTGCCATGTTCTGCCCTCTCTGCCCAATGTGTTCATGCCTTGACGGCTTGCCTGCATTGGAGTGACCCAATTCCCGGCGCCGCGCAACGTCGCAGTTGTGGTAACAACTATTTTCCTGCCCGTGTGGGATCCGTAAACACAAAAGAGGCGCCACTTGGGCGCCTCTGCTTCATATGTTGTCGTCCCGTATCTTACGAGCAGTAGGCGTGCTCGCGGGCGATGTCGGCGATGTCGCACCGGCGGATGCCGATGTCGTTCAACTCGCGGTCGCTCAGACGCTGCAACTCGGTATACGTGCGGGTGTATTCGCTGGCCCGGGCGCGGTTTTCTTTCACGCGCTCGATCAGGTTTGCGATACGGGCGGTCAGGTTGAAGCCGCCATGTGTCAGGGTCGCTGTGTGTGCCATTATCTCATTTCCTTTCGAATGTCGGGGCGTATTCCCCGATGTCACTTACTTGGTTCCTGTCTTGGACAGGGTTGAGATAGGGACTTCAGTTATCGCTAACAACGATGGTTTTGGACTGGCCGCTATGCATTTTTGGCATAGCGGCGCAAATCAGGAGTGACCGCTACCGGCCGCAAGCCGGGACAGGTTGTCCAAAGCAGCAGACCAGCCACCTTTGTAGTCCTGAAACAGTTCTGGCCCGGCCAGGCTTGTGATCTGCAACGTGACGCGCAGCGTACTGCCTTGGCCATTCGGCATGATTTCGTGTCCGCACAGCGAGACCGAGACCAACTCTCCCTGAATGACCAGTGTTTCGGTCAATGAAAGAAACTCCGGCGAGACCACGTGGAACAGGCTGGTCGTATTGAACTCTGGCGCCTCTTTCGGTCCACACCGCGTTTCCTCACGGCCTCCGGGTCGACAGTCAAAAACATCAATCAGAACTACGCTTTCATCGTCTGGTGCGGCCCATTTCTGGCGTAACTCGCGGTCGGTCAACACCTGAAACAGCCGGTCGGGAGCGCAGGAAATCTCGCGTTCCAGGATCAAAGTTTCGTAATCAGCCATCATCGGATTCCTTTTCAATTTGCTCGGCAAGTGCAGACAGGCGATCCAACCGGCCTTCCCAGAGGTGACGTTGTTGTTTCAACCAACCTTCCGCCTCGGCGATCGGGGCGGCTTCGATATGCAACATGCGAACCCGACCGATCTTCTCCGAACGGATCATTCCAGCGGATTCCAGTTTGCCGAGATGCTTCAGAAACGAAGGAAGAGCCATGTCGTGCGCTTCGTGCAGCTCTGACACGGCCGCTGGGCCAGTGATCAGCCGTTCGATCACGGCACGCCGGGTCGGATCGGCCAGCGCAGAAAAAAATGTATCGAGTTTGTTAGCCATAAGGCTAAGTATTTCAACGCACCGCCCGCGTCAAGAAAAAGTTAGCCGTTTGGCTATGTTTTTAATTTAAAGGTCAGGACAGAGGGCAAAAAAGGTGTCTACCTGTGAGTTCCTGGCCAGGCCTTGGCCAAGTTCAACGCAAAAGGCGGTCTTCCGACATTCCGCGCAGGCGACGGCCAAAAATGAAAACGCCCCCGATCAGATCGGAGGCGTTCATTAGGCTTTCGAATTTGGCGCTCAGCCGCGCTCTTCGATGATCTCAACCAGATGCGGGATCTTGTTGACCATGCCGCGGATCGACGGAGTGTCTTCCAATTCGCGGGTCTTGTGCATCTTGTTCAGGCCCAGACCGATCAGGGTTGCGCGCTGTTCGGCGGGGCGACGGATCGGGGAACCGATCTGCTTGACGACGATGGTTTTTGCCATTGCTCGCTCTCCTTACGCTTCGGCTTCAGCCGGTGCTTCATCCCGCTTGGGCAGGATATCGGCGACCTTTTTGCCACGACGCGCGGCAACCGAACGCGGGCTCTGTTCTTTCTTAAGGCCGTCGATGGTGGCGCGGATCATGTTGTACGGGTTCTGCGAGCCCAGCGACTTGGACACAACGTCCTTAACGCCCAGCATTTCGAACACGGCACGCATCGGACCACCGGCGATGATACCGGTACCTTCCGGTGCGGTGCGCATGACCACTTTACCGGCGCCGTGACGGCCCTCGATATCGTGGTGCAGGGTCCGACCCTCGCGCAGTTGCACGCGGATCATCTGACGCTTGGCTTGCTCGGTCGCCTTACGGATGGCTTCAGGTACTTCTTTCGCTTTACCTTTGCCAAAGCCCACGCGGCCTTTCTGATCGCCAACAACCACCAGAGCGGCGAAGCCAAAGCGCTTACCACCTTTTACGGTTTTCGACACGCGGTTGATTGCGACCAGACGATCGGCAAATTCCGGCGCTTCTTCACGGTCGCGGCCACGGCCCCGACGGTTCTCACGTTCTGCCATTTGGCATCCCTTTTCTCATGTGGCGCTTGGCGCCGTTTTCTTCAATCCAAGTGAGCCTCGACTGACGCCGAGGCCCCCGGATCATCGGGGCGGATCGAAACCCGCCCACAGGTCTTAGATTTTCAGGCCGCCTTCACGCGCGGCGTCGGCAACTGCCTTCACCTTGCCGTGGAACAGGAAGCCGCCACGATCGAAATAAGCCTCTTCGACGCCGGCCTTCTTGGCCCGCTCGGCGATGGCTGCGCCCACTTTGGTGGCCGCTTCGACGTTGTTCTTGCCAACAACACCCAGATCCTTTTCCAGGGTCGAGGCCGAGGCCAGGGTCACGCCACGTACGTCGTCGATCAGCTGAACGGAGATGTTCTTGTTCGAACGGTGTACGGACAGACGCGGACGACCCGCGTTGACCTTGCGAAGTTTGTTCCGAACGCGCAGGCGGCGCTTCAGAAACAGGGTTCTTTTGCTGTTTGCCATTGTGTTCGTCCTTACTTCTTCTTGCCTTCCTTGCGGAAGATGAACTCGCCCTTGTAGCGGATGCCTTTGCCTTTGTACGGCTCAGGACGGCGCCACTCGCGGATTTTCGCCGCGGTTTCGCCCACCAGCTGCTGGTCGATGCCTTCCACAACGATCTCGGTCTGCTTCGGCGCGGTGATGGTGACACCTTCCGGAGCAACGAAATCAACATCGTGGCTGTAGCCCAGGTTCAGCTTCAGGGTGTTGCCCTGCATCTGAGCGCGGTAACCCACACCCTGGATTTCCAGTTCCTTCTTGAAGCCTTCGGTCACACCGGTCACCAGGTTGGCGACCATGGTGCGGCTCATGCCCCACTGCTGACGCGCACGCTTGGACGAACCACGCGGGTCGATTTTGACCACGTTGTCTTCGACCGTCAGGGTGACGTCATCGGTTGCGGTGAAGCTGCGGGTGCCTTTCGGACCTTTGACTTCGATGGTCTGACCCGACACAGAGGCGGTAACGCCGCTGGGCAGCTCGACCGGTTTCTTACCAATACGAGACATTGCAGACCTCCTTAGAAGACGGTGCAGAGCACTTCGCCGCCAACATTGTTGGAGCGAGCGTTTGCGTCCGACATCACACCTTTCGGAGTGCTGACAATCGACACGCCCAGGCCCTGACGAACCTGCGGGATGTCATTGACGCCCATGTATACGCGACGGCCGGGCTTCGAGACCCGCTTCAGTTCGCGAATGACAGGGGTGCCTTCGTAGTATTTTAGGCTGATTTCCAGAGCCGGATGACCGTTTTCACCGGTCGTCTTTTCATAGCCGCGGATATAGCCTTCGTCCGCCAGCACGTCCAGAACCCAGGCGCGCAGTTTCGACGCCGGAGTGATCACGGTGGACTTGCCGCGCATTTGCGCGTTGCGGATGCGGGTGAGCATATCGCCGATAGGATCGTTCATATCTGTCTCTCCCTTACCAGCTCGATTTCACCATGCCGGGGATCTGACCAGCAGAACCCAGCTCGCGCAGCGCGATACGGCTGACCTTCAGCTTACGGTAGTAAGCGTGGGGACGACCGGTCAGCTGACAACGGTTGTGCAGACGGGTAGCCGAGCTGTTGCGCGGCAGTTTCGCCAGTTTCAGACGCGCTTTGAAGCGCTCTTCCATCGGCTTGCTCTCGTCATTCGCGATCTCTTTCAGAGCCGCACGCTTTTCGGCATATTGTGCCACCAGGCGTGCGCGCTTCTTCTCGCGTTCGATCATTGCTTTTTTAGCCATGTCTCAATCCTCCCGGCGCTTACGCGTTGAACGGCATGTTGAAAGCTTTCAACAGTGCCTTTGCTTCAGCGTCGGTTTTCGCTGTGGTGGCAATTACGATGTCCATGCCCCAGACCTCATCGACCTTGTCGAAGTCGATTTCCGGGAACACGATGTGCTCTTTCATGCCCATGGCAAAGTTGCCACGGCCATCGAAGGACGGTTTCACACCGCGGAAGTCACGTACGCGAGGCATCGCGATGGTGATCAGACGGTCGAGGAATTCGTACATCCGGTCGCCGCGCAGGGTCACCTTGGCGCCCAGCGGCATGTCTTCACGGACGCGGAAACCCGCGATCGACTTCTTCGCCTTGGTCGAAACGGCCTTCTGACCGGCGATCGCCGTCAGATCCTCGACCGCGGCTTTCGCCTTCTTCGAGTCCTTCACCGCCTCGGCACCACAGCCGATGTTCAGAACGATCTTCTCCAGCTTGGGGATCTGCATATCGTTCTTGTAGCCGAACTCTTCTTTCAGAGCGGCACGGATGGTTTCAGCGTACTGAGCTTTCAGACGCGGGGTGTAGGTTGCAGCATCAAGCATCGATCACGTCCCCCGTGGTCTTGGCGTAACGAACCTTCTTGTCACCTTCCATGCGGAAGCCGACGCGGGTTGCCTTGCCGTTCTTGTCCAGCAGGGCCAGGTTCGACAGGTCGATCGGCAGCGCCTTGGGCAGGCGGCCACCTTGCGACGTTTGCGACTGGCGGGTGTGGCGGATGGCGATGTTCACGCCATCAACGACAGCTTTGCCGGCTTTGGGGTCGACCGAGGTGATAGTCCCCTCTTTGCCCTTGTCCTTGCCGGCCAGCACGACGACCTTGTCGCCTTTGCGGAGTTTAGCAGCCATGATTACAGCACCTCCGGAGCCAGCGAGATGATCTTCATGAAGTTCTTCGCGCGCAGTTCACGAACAACGGGGCCGAAGATACGGGTACCGACGGGCTCGTTGTTGTTGTTCAGGATGACGGCGGCGTTGCGATCGAAGCGGATCGCGGTGCCGTCTTCGCGACGGACTTCTTTGGCGGTGCGCACGACGACGGCCTTGCGGACGTCACCTTTCTTCACGCGGCCGCGCGGAATGGCTTCCTTCACCGAGACGACAATGATGTCGCCGACGGAGGCGTATTTACGCTTGGAACCACCCAGGACCTTGATGCACTGAACTCGGCGGGCGCCGGAGTTGTCAGCGACATCCAGATTGGTCTGCATCTGGATCATGTGGTTTCTCCCGACCTGTGGGGGCTGGTCTTGTTAAATCCCCCAGGGTTTCGACAAATGGAAAAATCCCGGAGGCCTAGGCCTCCAGAACCTCCCAACGTTTCGTCTTCGATTTCGGCGCGCATTCGATGATGCGTACGGTGTCGCCGACCTTGAAGGCGTTCTTTTCGTCGTGAGCCCGGTATTTCTTGGACTTACGAACGGTTTTCTGCAGCAGAGGGTGCTTGAAACGGCGCTCGACCAGAACGGTGATGGTCTGTTCGTTGGCGTCGCTGGTCACGGTGCCTTGCAGGATACGCTTGGGCATCTGATTACTCCTCGGATGCCGCGGCAGCGGCCTTTTCGTTCAGAATGGTTTTGACGCGGGCAGCATTGCGGCGGGCCGCTTTGATACCAGCAGTGTTTTCCAGCTGACCGGTGGCCTGTTGAAAGCGCAGGTTGAAGCTTTCTTTCTTCAGGTTGGCCAGTTCCTCGCGGAGCTGGTCCGGGGTCTTTTCACGCAGTTCTTGGGCGTTCATCGCCTTTTCCTTTGCTCAAAACACCAGAAGGCCCCGTACACGGGTCACCTTGGACCTGGTGGATGAATGATAGACATGCGAATCGCCCGACAACGCCGGGAGACCGCAGGATGCCGCCGTATAAGGGTTTGGTGGGTGGGTGGCAAGAGGAAGTTTTGCAGCCAGAACCGGGCAACCAACGGGTCACGTCAGAACCTGACCACTTGCGCGTTGTCTTCTGTGGAAACGGGTTTGGCCGAAACTCAAAAGACACGTGAAACCCTTGAAGTATCTTTATCCCGCTGACTTAGGAACGGTGAAAAAAATGGAACTGGTTGTCCTAATTGGGTTTGCGGCACTTCTAGTTGCTTTAATATCAAGAAAGCCACGCCTCGTCGCCCGTCATAGAGGCCATCAAAAACATCCGCAAGCCTCCACACGGAAACGCGCAATCCCGCGACAACAGCCGAGTGTTGTTCCCTCCAACCGCGTTCTGACGGGGCGCGCTTATGTGATCGATGGCGACACAATCATTGTCCGTGGAACAAAGATCCGTCTAGCCGGCATTGATGCGCCCGAGTTGGACATGCCATGGGGCCTAAAGGCAAAGTGGACGATGGTCGAAATCTGCAAAGGTTAGGAGATTACCGTCAAGCCGAACGGCGAAACATCCTATGACCGGCTAGTTGGAATTGGATACCTACCCAATGGGCAGGACATCGGCGCGGAGCTGGTCAAAAGGGGGCTTGCGCTGGACCTGCCTTTCTTTTCACAGGGAAGGTATAGGCATCTCGAACCAACCGGTGCCAGAGAACGACTGCGGAATGGGGCTTTCGGTCACGCATCGATTTCGGTTCGCAGGACGACGACAGTCGTCGCCTATCGGCGCAGATCAAACCGGCACAATGCGGGCAGTTGAGTTCGCCCTTCAAGGCTCACTCCCACTTATAGTTAAAACTGACCGAAATCCGTTCTTCTTCGGCCATGTTCATCGGCACCTCGTGGCGCAGCCAGCTTTCCCACAGCAGAACGTCGCCGACCTTCGGCTTCATATAAATAAAGGGCTGCAATTCGCGCCGGGCGCCCTTGCGGCGCACCGGCGCGGCCATCATCCGGCCCGAGCGGGGGTCCTCCAGCTTCAGCGCGCTGGCGCCTTCCGGCATTGACACATAGGTCGTCCCAGAAATCACACTGTGAGGATGGATGTGGCTGGCATGCATTCCACCCTCAGGCAGGATGTTGATCCAAAGATCCTCCAGCTTCAATTCCCGGTCATCCAGATCAAACTCAAGGTCTTTTGCGAATGCAGCCACGTGCTGATCCAAAGTCTTCACCAAATCCTGAAAGATCGGAAACCGCCAGGGCAGATCAGTCAACGACGCATAGCTGGTGTAACCCGGATAGCCGTTCTTTTCGCACCACTCCTGCCCGGCCTCATCATCCTCAGCGATGACAAGGCACGAGTTCTCCAGCTCCTCCGGATCGATCCTTGGATCGAACTCAGACAGAGCGGCGCGGTAGAGACGGGTAACGAAGAGTGATTCAATCTGTGCCATGGGCGTCCATTACCCCATTCGACGCCAAGGCGCGATAGAGGAACTTTCTTCGATTCTGGAAAACCGCCGCAGCTGTCACAAGTCAACATAGGGCAACGGGTCGCTGTGATGCGCGATCAGCTTCCACGCTCCACCTTCATGGCGATAGACATTCGTGCCGCGCATCCGGATACCGGCCCCATCGCCCTGCCCCGATGCTTCGGCGACGTGATGCACAGTTGCAAGCGTATCCCCAACCACAACATGCCGGTTCAGCACTTTGATCGACCCGCCCAGATGCGCCCGACCCTGCGCGACCCAATCCTGATCCGTGACTTTCCACCCGACGTGGAACAGATCGGGTGACGGCCCCATATAGATGACATCGTCCGCATGCGACCACAGCGCCTCCATCGGCGCAACGTCACCCTCGAACATTGCGTTCAGTGCGGCAAAGAAGCCGTCGTCAATCTTTTCAATCTCTGACGTCGAAACCATTTGAGGCCCCCTGTTCTAGGCTTTTCCAAAATATCAAAAGCTGAAGCTGAGCCTAACCCAAACCATCCGAAAAACAAAAAACCCCGCCGGTTCGGCGGGGTTTTCTGAAGTCTTGGCAAGACCGGTTTACCAGTCCTCGCGGACCACCACGCGGGTCTTGATCGGCAGCTTCATCGCAGCCAGGCGCAGGGCCTCGCGCGCGATTTCATCGTTGACGCCGTCGATCTCGAACATCACGCGACCGGGCTTCACTTTGGCTGCCCAATAGTCGACCGAGCCTTTACCTTTACCCATACGGACTTCGGTCGGCTTCGAGGTCACGGGAGTATCCGGGAAGATCCGGATCCAGACGCGACCTTGACGTTTCATGTGACGGGTCATGGCACGACGAGCAGCTTCGATCTGGCGTGCGGTGACGCGCTCGGGCTGCAGGGCTTTCAGACCGTAGGTGCCAAAGTTCAGATCAGAGCCGCCTTTGGCTTCGCCCTTGATCCGGCCTTTGTGCATCTTGCGGAATTTTGTACGCTTTGGTTGAAGCATATCTTTCCCTCCTTAGCGACGACCGCCACCAGCACCACGAGGTGCAGGGCCGTCCTGGAGTTCCTGTGCTTTACGGTCACGTGCCTGCGGATCGTGCTCCATGATCTCACCTTTGAAGATCCAGACCTTGATCCCGATGATCCCGTAGGGGGTCATCGCTTCGGCATGTGCGTAATCGATGTCGGCACGCAGGGTGTGCAGAGGCACGCGGCCTTCGCGGTACCATTCGGTCCGTGCGATTTCGGCGCCGCCCAGACGGCCAGCGACGTTCACCCGGATACCCAGGGCGCCCATGCGCATGGCGTTCTGAACCGAGCGCTTCATTGCGCGACGGAAGGAAACACGACGTTCCAGCTGCTGAGCGATCGACTCGGCAACCAGCTGCGCGTCGAGTTCCGGCTTGCGCACTTCGACGATGTTCAGGTGCAGTTCGCTGTCGGTCATCTGCGCGATTTTCTTGCGCAGAACTTCAATGTCCGCGCCTTTCTTGCCGATGATGACACCGGGACGCGCGGTGTGGATCGTGACGCGGCACTTCTTGTGCGGACGTTCGATGATCACACGGGCGATGCCGGCCTGCTTGCACTCTTTCTTGATGAACTCACGGATCTTGAGGTCTTCCAGCAGAAGATCACCGTAGTCCTTGGTATCTGCGTACCAACGGCTGTCCCAGGTGCGGTTGACCTGAAGGCGCATGCCGATCGGATTGACTTTATGTCCCATTAGGCTTGCTCCTCAACTTGACGCACCTTGATGGTGATCTCCGAGAACGGCTTCATGATCTTGCCGAAACGGCCACGGGCACGCGGACGACCGCGCTTCATGACCAGGTTCTTGCCAACCCATGCTTCGGCGACGATCAGCTCGTCGACATCCAGGTTGTGGTTGTTTTCGGCGTTCGCGATTGCGGACTGCAGGCACTTTTTGACGTCCTGCGCGACACGCTTGTTCGAGAAAGTCAGGTCGGTCAGAGCCTTCTCGACTTTCTTGCCGCGGATCATTTGCGCAACCAGGTTCAGTTTCTGCGGGCTGGTGCGAAGCATACGGGTTTTTGCCATTGCTTCGTTTTCAGCCACGCGGCGGGGGTTCTTTTCCTTGCCCATGACTTACTTCCGCTTCGCTTTTTTGTCTGCGGCATGGCCATAATAGGTCCGGGTCGGCGAGTACTCACCGAACTTCTGACCGATCATGTCTTCCGAGACGTTTACCGGGATATGCTTCTGGCCGTTGTACACACCAAAGGTCAGACCCACGAACTGGGGCAGAATGGTGGAACGACGCGACCAGATCTTGATGACTTCGTTGCGGCCCGACTCGCGCGCAGCTTCGGCTTTTTTCAGCACGTAAGCGTCGACGAAAGGACCCTTCCAAACAGAGCGAGACATGTCTTAACGCCCTTTCTTCTTGGCGTGCCGCGAGCGGATGATCAGCTTCTGGGACGCTTTGTTCTTGTTGCGGGTACGCTTACCCTTGGTGTCCTTACCCCAAGGCGTAACCGGCGTACGGCCACCCGAGGTCCGGCCTTCACCACCACCGTGGGGGTGATCGATCGGGTTCATGGCAACACCACGGACCGACGGACGCACGCCCTTGTGGCGCATACGACCGGCTTTGCCGAGGTTCTGGTTGCTGTTGTCGGGGTTCGACACGGCACCGACGGTGGCCATGCATTCCTGGCGCACCATGCGCAGCTCGCCCGAGCTCAGACGGATCTGGGCATAGCCGCCATCGCGGCCGACGAACTGGGCGTAGGTGCCCGCTGCACGCGCGATCTGACCGCCCTTGCCGGGCTTCATCTCGATGTTGTGCACGATGGTACCGATCGGCATACCCGAGAACGGCATCGCGTTGCCGGGCTTGATGTCGGCCTTGGCCGAAGCGATGACCTTGTCGCCAACCGCCAGACGCTGCGGCGCCAGGATATAGGCCTGCTCGCCGTCGTCATATTTGATCAGTGCGATGAATGCGGTCCGGTTCGGGTCGTATTCGATCCGCTCGACGGTTGCCGCCACATCCAGTTTGTTCCGTTTGAAGTCAACGATCCGGTAGAGACGCTTTGCGCCACCGCCACGGCGGCGTGAAGTGATCCGTCCGGTGTTGTTCCGGCCGCCCGATTTGGTCAAACCCTCAGTGAGAGACTTGACCGGACGTCCTTTCCAAAGCTCCGAACGGTCGATCAGCACCAGCCCGCGCTGGCCCGGCGTCGTCGGTTTGTACGACTTGAGTGCCATGCTTTCTGTCTTCCGTTTAGCAAGCGCGAGGATCAATCCCCGCTATGTGAGAGGCCCCCGTAGGTGCCCAGGTTATAGGGCCCCGAAGGTCCCCGGTTGCAAATATCAGAGGCCCCGGAACGAATCCGAGGCCGCAAGATTGGGAGCGTGTAGCAGGGTTGGGGGTGGGGGGCAATAGGAGTGATCGCAGTTTCTCTCCTGCTAGCCAAAAATCGGGCTTTCACGACACTAGACACTAACAGAGCTATGACCGAAATGGGACCGTCGAAAGAGAAACAGGAACATCTCTGTAGCCCATATGTTCCAAGAAGGTTGTGATGCTCTCCGCTATAAGATCTTTGTGTGCACTTGGTCCAACGATTACTTCCTTGATTGGCATCTGACCCGTGTTGCCCAAGTGATCACCGGTGCACACGTAGGGAATGAGACCGAGGTTGCTTGGCCTAAACTGCAATCCCGACCTGAACTTTTTTATCGCCGAGTAAGGCAAAACGATCCTTGCTTCGTTTTCTTTTTCAAACGCGTCGTTCTTGAGGATCAGAATGTAGTGCATCAGTGTGTCATAGAGGTACTCAACGTACTGTTCGTCATGATCATGGGGCCAACGCTCCGGCATGGCGCTGCGGTCCAGTTCATATTGTCTTTCGAACCGGCCAATAACAGAAAGCAAAATTGTCGCTTTTCTTCGCCATCTGTACTGAACTTCAAGCGGCACTTGATCGGGGGCAACAAAGACAGGGGTATTCGATTTTGTAGCTTCGTGAGAGACTTTAGTCGAAATTTCAGAGTGGCCCGTGAGGCCGTTCACTGCAAGGCAGACACCTGCACTGCCACCGTATCCTCGCCATTGTTCCAAACTGTCTCTAGAGGTTGAAAAGCAGGCCACCAAATGCCCAATTCGGGCTTCGCGCGAAAGCTTTTCCGCCACAGACTTCAAAATTTCAGGAAAGCATCTAACGCGGGTTCTCTCAATTCGGTGTTGAATCACTTTCAATGCTAACTTTCGCCCATGCACGGTTTCTTCTGCGTCGTTCATGTAGCGACTGTCACTAGCCCAAAAACCACCCGTCCTTACAATTCCTTGAAAACCAGCCAAGGTTGTATAGTGGTAGAGCGTCTGTGCTGAGCAAATAACGTTCTCACGCTTGAACCGTTGCCGAAAACTCGGCGACTGACAATTGTCTAAATCTCCGAACGCCGCCTTTAGAAAGCCAGTGCGGTATGAAAATTGAGTAGACGCGCCCGTATCTCTCATTGCCGTGTCATCTTTCGGGGATGTTTATCGCAACAGGATACAGGCTGAGTGAGTAAGTTCAATCTAGTGAAGCCAGAACGCGTCATGATCTTGAGAACGCGAAAATAAAACAAAAACCCCCGCCTTTCGGCGGGGGCTTTCATCTCTCTCCAAAGACGGGTCCGATCAGAGACCGGTGGTCACGTCGATGGTGTTGCCCTCTTCCAGGGTCACATAGGCCTTTTTGACGTCTTTCCGCTTGCCCAGCTGGCCGCGGAACCGCTTGACCTTGCCTTTGGTCACGGTGGTGTTCACCGCCTTGACCTTCACACCAAACAGCGCCTCGACGGCCTCTTTGATCTGCGGCTTGTTGCTGTCGATCGCCACTTCAAAGACAACCGCGCCGTTCTCAGAGGCCATGGTCGTTTTCTCGGTGATGATCGGCTTGCGGATCACGTCGTAGTGTTCTGCCTTCGCGCTCATTTCAGTCGAGCCTCCAGTGCTTCGACACCCGCCTTGGTGAGCACCAGGGTGTCACGCTTGAGGATGTCATAGACGTTTGCGCCCATCGACGGCAGGATATCCAGACCTTCGATGTTGCGGGCTGCGCGGGCGAACCCTTCGTTCACGGTGGCGCCGTCGATGACCAGAGCGCGCTTCCAGCCCAGGTTTGCAACCTGTTTGGCCAGTGCGGCGGTCTTGCCTTCGGCTTCGGCGCTTTCGATCACGACCAGCTCACCGGCTTTGGCCTTGGCCGACAGTGCGTGGCGCAGGCCCAGCTTGCGGAACTTCTTCGGCAGGTCGTGGCCGTGCGAACGCGGGGTCGGACCCTTGTAGATGCCACCTTTGCGGAAGATCGGCGCGTTGCGGTCACCGTGACGTGCGCCACCGGTGCCCTTCTGGCGGTAGATCTTCTTGGTCGAGTAGCTGGTTTCCGAGCGGGTCTTCACCTTGTGGGTGCCAGCCTGCGCGTTGTTGCGCTGCCAACGGACCACACGGTGCAGGATGTCCGCGCGCGGCTCCAGGCCGAACAGGTCCGCATCCAGCTCGATGTTGCCGGCTTTCTTGCCGTCCAGTTTGATTACATCAAGTTTCATGCTTCACCACCTTCCGCGGGTGCTTCTTCCGCAGGTGCTTCGGTTGCAGCCGATTTCACAGCAGCCGGGAAGGGCAGGCCTTCCGGTGCTTTCTTCTTGACGGCGTCCTTGACGGTAACCCAGCCCGACTTCGGTCCGGGAACGGCGCCTTTGATGAAGACCAGACCACGGTCGGCGTCGGTTTTGACGACCTCGAGGTTCTGGGTGGTAACACGGGCAGCACCCATGTGACCGGCCATCTTCTTGCCTTTGAACACCTTGCCCGGGTCCTGACACTGACCGGTCGAACCGTGCGAACGGTGGCTGATCGAAACACCGTGCGAGGCACGCAGACCACCGAAGTTGTGGCGCTTCATTGCACCGGCAAAACCTTTACCGATCGAGGTGCCCGAAACGTCAACTTTCTGACCAGCCAGGAAGTGATCTGCCGAGATCTCGGCGCCCACTTCGATCAGCGCGTCTTCCGACACGCGGAACTCGGCCAGCTTGCGCTTGGGCTCGACCTTGGCGGCGGCGAAGTGGCCGCGCATGGCCTTCGAGGTGCGTTTTGCCTTGGCGGCACCGGCGCCCAGCTGAACGGCGGTGTAGCCGTCTTTGTCAGCGGTGCGCTGTGCAACGACCTGCAGGTTGTCCAGGTGAAGAACGGTCACAGGGATCTGCTTGCCGTCTTCCATGAACAGGCGGGTCATGCCGACTTTTTTTGCGATAATACCAGAGCGCATCATCAATACCCTCCGATCTTACGACTGCAGCTTGATCTCGACGTCCACGCCAGCGGCCAGGTCGAGCTTCATCAGCGCGTCCACGGTCTGGGGGGTCGGATCTACGATGTCCAAGAGACGCTTGTGCGTACGGATCTCGAACTGATCGCGGGATTTCTTGTCAACGTGAGGGCCACGGAGAACCGTGAACTTCTCGATCTTGTTCGGCAGCGGGATCGGGCCGCGCACGTTCGCGCCGGTCCGCTTTGCAGTGTTGACGATCTCTTGCGTGCTGGCATCCAGGACGCGATAGTCAAATGCCTTCAGCCGAATACGGATGTTTTGGCTTTGCATATTAACAGCCTTTTTTCAGGCGTTGGAGTTGAGAGGAGGACGGGCGCTCATCGCCAACCCTCATCGAACCCAAAAGGCGGGAATCACCCCGCCTTCACGTTCTCATCGAGAACCCGCGCGTACTACAGGGGCAAGCAGCATCTGACAAGAGGGAAGTTCAAAAAACGCTGCAAGTTCCGATTTCCTGCCGTCATTGTATCCGGTGCGCTTTAGTGGGTAGCCCGGCTGCTCTTCAATAGTTGCGTCATTTTTGGCCCGGCCAACCTCGTGCGGAATTTTCCTATTGGGCGTTCAAAATAGCGGGCAAAGACTATTCCGACTCCAAGCGAGCCGAACAGCAGTATCAGATCTCGGCCAAGAGTGTCGGCGACGGCCGCATCCAAAAGATGCAGGGCTGGATAATGCGTCACATAGACGGAAAAGCTTGCACCAGCCAACCAACGCACCTGTCGGTGCCCCGGCACGGTCTTGGGATCCAGAATTGCGATCCCAGCCACAAACATTGCGGTAAAGGTACCGATCAGGAAATTCCACAAGAATTCGTCTGAAAACCCCAGCCCCCAGCGGGCGTCCTGTACCCCGAGCGCGCCCGCCGTTGCGTCGACCAGAACCTCGGGCACCCCCAACAGGTGGTTGGCAAGATAGCAACCGGGTGCGAGCAGGACAAACACCCAACCGACCCAACGTGGGACAATAGCAAGGCCTTCGGACTGAACCCATTTCCAAAGGCCTACACCCATTAGCCAAGCCGGCATCAGAAGCATAACATTCAACCCTGCTATTGCGATGACGGCGATCAGGATCGCGATACGTGGCAGACCTTTTGTGAACACCGCGAAGCCGAACAGGATATAGTAGGCTGCCTCGTAGCTCAAGGACCACAGCGGGCCGTTGGTGCCCAGGCGGAGACGGCCGAGCGTTGACCATTCGTTCGAAAATGTCAGCCCACGCAACAGGAACTCGCCTGTCGGATGCGGTTGGTAGAACGGCGCCGGATACGCCCCCGCATCGATACCTTGACCATACGCATCAAAAGCCAGTGTCAACACCAGTGCCGGAACCATAACCGAAAAAAGGCGTGTCGCACGATTGAAAATAAATCGAGACCCTGTGCCATCCCGATCCGCCGCGTAGGCAATGACAAAACCAGAAATGACAAAGAACACGATGACGGCGTCGCTACCGACGTTCCAATCGCGCAGAAATGCATAACTGGTTCCTGTAAAGCGTGGATACGCAAGATGGGACAAGACCACGATCAAAGTTGCGGCGACCCGCATAACATCCAGCCAAAGGGACAGGCCGCGCGTCATCTCGCTATTTCCGTCCGGACGATACATCTTGGGACGCAGTTTTGAACTGAAGCCCCGTTGCTTCTTCGAAACTTTCGACGAATGGGTTGATCAGGGCCTCTTTCAAGTTTCTATGAGGTTGCTCGATCGGATTCCCGCGGGCGTCCGCTAGCCCAAATTCAAGCTCCTCGTACCCGTTCGGCACATAAAGTGTTCCAAACATCCAGTCCCAAATGGCGAATACTTCACCATAGTTCTTGTTGAAGTGCTTCTTGGCCCGGGAATGATGAATCTGATGTTGCGCCGGTGAAATGAAAATATGTTCCAACACCGGCCCGTAGCTAAGCCAAACATGGCTGTGCCTCAAGTTCGCTCCCAACAGGTTGAACACGAAATAACCCGCATTGGCACCGCCAATGGTCAAGAGGTCTATTTTTCCAATCAGCAGGAAAAGAACCAAGGCCTGAACGGCTCCCAGCACAAAACTATAGATCACGTTCCGGATCAGGAGAAAGACCGGGTGGTTTCGATTGGCGGTAAGCGGGGTCATAACCTCAGCCGAGTGATGCAAGGCATGGAATGGCCATAGCAACCGGTTCTCGTGGTGAATGAAATGCGCCCAATACTTACAGAAATCCAACGTTAGAATCACAATGAGCGTCGCCAAGGCGCTTCGCCCCCAAGTGATATCAAGCGGTTGGAAATCAGCCCCTTGATACCAAACAAGTTGATGCAGCACAAAGTTCGCAATCAACGGTGTGAAGAGGGTCGCACTGAATATACCCAATACGCCCAAGAATAGATTGATCAGGAAAACTTGAATATCGATGAGGTTGGAGCGGTGGAAATATACTTCACGCGGCAGCAGAAACTTTACGAAACCCGACGGCCGACCGCGAAACAACCATATGGCAAAAACCATAACGACTGTGCAAATCAGATAGAACGCGGCAAGGCGCGATTCATAGCTCGTGAAGAACCACTGCAACTGCGACCAAGCTTCTTCCACTATTCCCAACTGCAAGCTCCTCTCAACGAATTTTGATGCAATTGCCTGCGTCACACTGACGATACAATGAGCACTAAATGCGCTGAAATGATGGCAACATGCGCGAATGCCGGAAATTCTGCCCTTGTGAATGGGCTTGCAGGAACTGACTTGCTTTCGCAAGCAAGTGGCAGCGAACCTGATCACCGAAAGAAGAAGTACTGTTCAAACAGAGCAAAAAGGGCGCCCCAAGGGACGCCCTTTCCATCAGTATGCGCTGATGCGCCTTACTCGATGATTTTGGACACGACGCCTGCGCCGACGGTGCGGCCGCCTTCGCGGATGGCGAAGCGCAGACCGTTTTCCATGGCGATCGGGGCGATCAGCTCGACGCCGAACGACACGTTGTCGCCGGGCATGACCATCTCGGTGCCTTCGGCCAGGGTCACGGTGCCGGTCACGTCAGTCGTACGGAAGTAGAACTGCGGACGGTAGTTCGCGAAGAACGGAGTGTGACGGCCGCCTTCTTCCTTGGTCAGGATGTAGGCTTCGGCTTCGAACTTGGTGTGCGGAGTAACCGAGCCCGGCTTACACAGAACCTGGCCACGCTCAACGCCGTCACGGTCAACGCCGCGCAGCAGGGCGCCGATGTTGTCGCCCGCTTCACCGCGGTCCAGCAGCTTGCGGAACATCTCGACACCGGTGCAGGTGGTCTTCTGCGTGTCGCGGATGCCGACGATTTCGATCTCGTCGCCAACGTTGATCACACCACGCTCGACACGACCGGTCACAACGGTACCGCGGCCCGAGATCGAGAACACGTCTTCGATCGGCATCAGGAACGGCTGGTCAACAGCGCGCTCGGGCGTGTCGATGTACTCGTCAACGGCCGCCATCAGTTCGCGGATCTTGTTCTCGCCGATTTCCGGGTTGTTGCCTTCCATCGCGGCCAGAGCCGAACCTGCGATGATCGGAATGTCGTCGCCGGGGTAGTCGTAGCTGGACAGCAGTTCGCGAACTTCCATCTCAACCAGTTCCAGCAGCTCTTCGTCGTCAACCTGGTCAACCTTGTTCAGGAACACGACCATCTTCGGGATGCCAACCTGGCGGCCCAGCAGGATGTGCTCGCGGGTCTGCGGCATCGGGCCGTCAGCGGCGTTCACAACCAGGATCGCGCCGTCCATCTGCGCCGCACCGGTGATCATGTTCTTCACATAGTCAGCGTGGCCGGGGCAGTCGACATGCGCATAGTGGCGGTTGTCGGTCTCGTATTCCACGTGGGCGGTCGAGATGGTGATGCCGCGCGCTTTCTCTTCCGGCGCACCGTCAATCTGGTCATACGCCTTGAAGTCGCCGAAATACTTGGTGATTGCTGCGGTCAGCGTCGTCTTGCCGTGGTCAACGTGGCCAATCGTGCCAATGTTGACGTGCGGTTTTGTACGCTCAAACTTTTCCTTTGCCATGATGGCCTCCTTTTTCGGAAATGAAGGGAGCCCGGGCAGCAGGCTCCCTCTATTTTTCGGTTATGCGTATTTTGCCTGGATCTCTTCCGCGATGTTCTGCGGAACCGGATCATAGTGGTCGAACTGCATGGTGAACTGGGCGCGGCCCGACGACATCGAACGCAGAGTGTTGATGTAGCCGAACATGTTGGCCAGCGGCACGAATGCGTCGATCGCAATCGCGTTGCCGCGCGGCTCTTGTCCAGACACCTGGCCCCGACGCGAAGTCAGGTCGCCGATGATACCGCCGGTGTACTCTTCCGGGGTGATCACTTCGACCTTCATGATCGGTTCCAGCAGTTTCGCGCCGGCCTTTTTCAGACCTTCGCGCATGCACATCCGCGCCGCGATTTCGAACGCCAGAACGCTCGAGTCGACGTCGTGGAATTTACCGTCCAGCAGGGCAACCTTGAAGTCGATCACGGGGAAGCCGGCCAGCGGGCCGCTGTCCATGACGGACTGGATGCCTTTTTCGACACCCGGGATGTATTCCTTCGGAACGGCACCACCAACGATGCGGCTTTCGAACGAATAACCTTCGCCCGGTTCGGTCGGAGTGATCTCGAGCTTGACCTCAGCGAACTGACCCGAACCACCCGACTGTTTCTTGTGGGTGTAGGTGTGTTCGATCGGCATCGAGATGGTCTCACGATAGGCCACCTGCGGCGCACCGATGTTGGCTTCGACCTTGAACTCGCGCTTCAGACGGTCGACCAGGATGTCCAGGTGAAGTTCGCCCATGCCCTTCATGATGGTCTGACCCGATTCCAGGTCGGTTTCCACGCGGAAGGACGGGTCTTCGGCGGCCAGACGGGCCAGACCCTGAGACATCTTTTCCTGGTCGCCCTTGGTTTTGGGCTCGACCGCGATCTCGATCACCGGATCGGGGAAGGTCATGGTTTCCAGAACCACGGGATCCTTCGGATCGCACAGGGTGTCACCGGTGGTGGTGTCTTTCAGACCCGCCAGAGCGATGATGTCGCCTGCGAACGCTTCTTCGATCTCTTCCCGGTTGTTCGAGTGCATCATCATCATACGACCGATGCGCTCTTTCTTGCCTTTGGTCGAGTTCAGAATCGAGTCGCCCTTGTTCAGAACGCCCGAGTAGATCCGGGTGAAGGTCAGCGAGCCAACGAAGGGGTCGTTCATGATTTTGAACGCCAGGCCCGAGAAGGCCATGTCATCGTCAGCGCGACGCGCGATGTTACGGACTTCTTCCTCGTCACCGGGTTTGAAGCCCATGTAGTCGACAACGTCCAGCGGGCTGGGCAGATAGTCGATCACGGCGTTGAGCAGCGGCTGAACACCTTTGTTCTTGAACGCCGAACCACCCAGAACCGGCACGAAGTGCAGCGCCAGGGTACCCTTGCGCAGCAGTTTGCGCAGGGTCGGAATGTCGGGCTCGTTGCCTTCCAGGTATTCCATCATCGCGTCGTCGTCTTCTTCGACGGCCGCTTCGATCATCTTGCCGCGCCATTCTTCAGCCATGTCCTTCAGGCTGTCGCGGATCGGAGCCTTGACCCAGCTTGCGCCAAGGTCTTCGCCCTGCCACAGCCATTCTTCCATGGTGACCAGGTCGATCAGGCCTTCAAGTTCGTTCTCTGCACCGATCGGGATACCGACGGGAACGGCGCGCGCGCCGGTGCGGTCTTCGATCATGCGAACGCAGTTGAAGAAGTCGGCGCCGATCTTGTCCA
This sequence comes from Ruegeria sp. B32, assembly GCF_025141855.1. NCBI lineage: Bacteria > Pseudomonadati > Pseudomonadota > Alphaproteobacteria > Rhodobacterales > Roseobacteraceae > Ruegeria > Ruegeria sp. B32. The sequence goes on from NZ_CP081106.1 coordinate 2,747,125, forward strand.
TCTTGTTGACGAAGACCATGCGCGGAACCTTGTAGCGGTCAGCCTGACGCCACACGGTTTCGGTCTGGGGTTCAACACCGGCGTTTGCGTCCAGAACGCAGACGGCACCGTCGAGAACCGCCAGCGAACGCTCGACTTCGATGGTGAAGTCAACGTGGCCGGGGGTGTCGATGATGTTCAGGCGGTGCTTGGGGGTATCGGCGGTCTGACCGTCCTCGGTGCGCTCCCAGAAGGTGGTGGTCGCAGCCGAAGTGATGGTGATGCCGCGTTCCTGCTCCTGCTCCATCCAGTCCATGGTGGCTGCACCATCGTGCACCTCACCGATGTTGTGGGATTTGCCGGTGTAATACAGGATACGCTCCGAGCAGGTGGTCTTGCCTGCATCGATGTGCGCCATGATACCGAAGTTACGGTATAGTTCGAGCGGATATTCGCGTGCCATTTGGATAAGCCTCTGGGATTACCAACGATAGTGGCTGAAGGCTTTGTTCGCCTCGGCCATCTTGTGGGTGTCTTCGCGCTTCTTAACGGCAGTACCGCGGGACTGTACGGCGTCCAGCAGTTCGCCGGCGAGGCGTTCTTCCATGGTGTTTTCGTTGCGGCCGCGCGCGGCGGTGATCAGCCAGCGGATGGCCAGAGCTTCGCGGCGCTCGGGGCGCACTTCGACCGGAACCTGGTAGGTTGCACCACCAACCCGGCGCGAGCGAACCTCGACCGACGGCTTGATGTTGTCGAGTGCTTCGTGGAACACCTCGACAGGAGCGCGCTTGATCTTGCTCTCAACGCGATCGAAGGCGTTGTAGACGATACGCTCTGCGACCGACTTCTTGCCGTCGATCATCAGGTTGTTCATGAATTTGGTCAGGACCTTGTCGCCAAATTTGGCGTCAGGCAGGACTTCGCGTTTTTCGGCGGCGTGACGACGTGACATATCAGCCTCTCCTTCTTACTTGGGACGCTTCGCGCCGTATTTCGAACGACGTTGCTTACGGTCTTTGACGCCCTGGGTATCCAGAACACCACGCAGGATGTGGTAGCGGACACCCGGAAGGTCTTTCACACGGCCGCCACGGATCAGAACAACCGAGTGCTCTTGCAGGTTGTGGCTTTCACCCGGGATGTACGAAATGACTTCGTAACCGTTGGTCAGGCGCACCTTGGCAACCTTACGCATAGCCGAGTTCGGCTTCTTCGGCGTGGTGGTGTACACGCGGGTGCAGACGCCGCGCTTCTGCGGGCACTGCTCCAGGTGCATGGACTTCGAGCGTTTTACTTTGGGCTGCCGCGGTTTGCGGATCAGCTGTTGAATAGTTGGCATTCCGGTTTCTTCCCCGTTTTGCAACACACATGACATGCACGCGCGTTGCGTGCGGCTAACTTCGCTGCGCCAATGCGTCCACAAGCGCAAAACCCGCGAGCGTTCCCATTCCGAGGTGAACGTCGCGGTTGGTTATCAGAGGGCGCGAACTGCAAAATTGTCCGGGCCTTGACCAGTTCAATACTGAAATCGGTTTTGGGGCGGCCCCCGGTACCGAGATGACGGGCGTATAGGGGGAGTCGGCCCGACTGTCAACAGCCCCGGCAGATGCCCGCCCGCCTTGCAGCCGTGCGTCGCGGCGGAAGCGACATCGGTTGCGGTGTCACATCCCTCGGGGCATAGTCCGCACTGGTGTATTCCTACCGGAAGTGAAGATGCAAGTCATTGGTCTGTGCCGTTTCTCCTACCCGGCCATCGGCGGGTTCCAGACCATGCACGAGTCGGTCGAAGCGCGCCGGCGCTATCTGTATGACCCCCGGCGTCTGGACGAGCGGTTCCGCCTGTTCGAGACCTGCGCCCTGCCCGCCCTACGCGCCCAGACGGATCCGCGGTTTCAGTTTCTGATCGTGACGGGGACCTGCCTGCCTAGGGTCGCCCGTGATCGTCTGAACGACCTGACTTCGGGCATGAAACAAGTGCAAATCGTCTCGCAGGAACCCGGCCGGCATCGCTCTGTCATGAAGGACGTCCTGAACCGGGCACGCCTGAACCCTGACCTGCCATGCCTGCAGTTCCGTCATGATGACGACGATGCGATTGCGGTGGATTTCGTCGAATTGCTGCGCCGCGCGGTTCAGGACGCCGAAGGGCTGGTACGGCGCAACAAGATGGTTGCCATTGATTTCAATCACGGCTTCCTTGCCCGGTTCGACGCCAGCGGAATCCAGGTTACGCCGGTTCACCGGTCCCTGCTGGGTGTTGGTTTTGGGATGTATGTGCGCGGCGGGTGTGAGCTGACGATCATGAACTTTGCCCACCACAAGATCGGCAACTTCATGCCAGTCATCAGCCAGAACGAACCACCGATGTGGGTGCGCACTCTCAACGGGTTCAACGATTCACCCAACACCCGCACAAGCAAGGCCAAGCTGGAACCGTTGACCCCCGCTCTGGCAAAGCAGTTCGAAACCCGGTTTGCAATTGATCCGGCGGTGGTCCGACGCGTCTATTCGGACGCCTGAAGTGCCCGCTCGCGAAAGAGGGTGAACAGGCCCGCGGTCACCACCAGTGCGGCACCCAGCATGGTGATCCGGTCAGGCCAATCTCCGAATACCGCCCATCCCAGACCCAAGGCCCAGATCAGGCTCGAGTATCGGAACGGCGCGACAAAGCTGACCTCGCCAACGCGCATCACCATGACGCTGAAGAGATACCCCAGCAGGACGAAAACTGCTGCCGAGGCAATCAACATCCCCGACCCGGCCGTCATCGGCACCCAACCCTGGAAGACCGAGGCAATTGCCGCACCGGTGGTAATCGTCAATGAGGTTGCCAAAGTGACGACCATCGACGGCACCTCGGGCGACATTCGGCGGGTGATCAAATCCCGAGCCGTCACGCAGATGACGGCAATCAAGGCATACATGGCATAGATGCTGAATCCGTCCGGACCCGGTCGCACGATCAGCAACATGCCTGCAAATCCCAATGCAATGGCCATGATCCGCCGCCACCCGATCTGTTCCGAAAAGAACAGGGCCGCACCCAGGGTTACGGTCAGCGGCAGGGCCTGCAGAACCGCGGTCACATTGGCCAGCGGCATGTGCATCAAAGCCGTGAGGAAGAAGAACGTCGCCGACAATTCCGCCACGCAACGAAAAGCCACCAACCAGCGGTCGTGCCGCCCGAACCGCAGATGCAATGCCCCCAGATGCCGCGTCAACGCAAAAACCAGGATGGTCGCCAACAACCCACGCAGAGCCACCAGTTGGAACAGTGGCACCTCCTGACCAGCCGCTTTGACCAGCGTGTCGTTCACAGTGAATGCGGCCATGCTGCCCATCATCAGCAGGGCGCCTTTGACGTTCGGTGTCATTGCCGTAGCCCGGTTTCAATCTGGTCCCGGCATTGGCATCTCACCTGAGCAGATTGTCAACTTGTGATCCGGCCAATTCGATTTTGTTTGGTCCGATCGCAGTAATACCTGATCACTGCCATGGGGTGGGTTTCTGCGTTGCCGCTTACAGGTAGTTCAGCTTCTGCGTGACCCAGAACAGAATCTCTGCAAGTGGCGAGATCGGCCCGGCCTTGTCTGTCATCACAAGCGCGGTGCCCGACGCGCCGAATTGAAGTGTTTCCAGAGGTACATCGCCAGGAAGTTCGATGAGGACCGGAAAGCTGGTGATCCCGACAAGTTCGCGCATTGAAGGTAAACCGGAGCGGAGATCCAGTGCGCCCTCAGACAGGGCCGGCGGGAACCCCGAAATAGTTCCCGTGATCTCGGATCCCGGTTGGGTTCGCAGCGCCACACGTATTTCATCGCCAAGGCCGACATTGGAACGGCTGGATTGGGGCAGCGAGGCCACCAACGCGTGGTTCGTCGGATCTATGAAGGTCAATGCGCCTTGGAAGGTTGTCGCGCGATTGCCCGGGCGCAGCGTGACCGCACTGACGATCCCGTCGCCCGGCGCGAAGACTCTCGTCTGCTTGAGGTTCCATTCGGCCTGCGCAAGCGCCTGTTCGGCCTCCACGACCGCCACATCCTCACCGTCGATCTGAGCTGCGATCCGGCGCTCCAGCCCCGCTTTTCGGGCTTCTGCTGCACGAATGCTTGCGGTGAGCTGTTCGATCGTCGCAACCGCTTCCTGCAGTTTGAAGGTGGTAGATGCGCCACGCTCTTCCAGTTGAACGATGTCATCCCGCCGCTGCTGCCCAAAAACGAGCTGCGCGGTCAATGAAGCGATATCGGCTTCGGCAGCCGCCAGATCCGTGGTCAATTGGTCCGCTGCAGACCGGGCGGCTTCCAGAGATGCCTCCAGCCGCGCTACCTCGAGCACGTAGAACTCGGGATCGATTCTGAACAAAAGATCGCCTTCGTTGACCTTCTGGTTCGGCTCAACGGCAACTTCGACGACCGTTCCGGAGACATTGGGCACAATGCTTGTCTGAACGCCCAGAACCGACACAGGCCCCGTGGGCGCCGTGTGGTTGAGTGCGCCGATGACAACCAACGCGACGACGGCGGCCCCACCGTACGACACGGTCTTCCAGAAGCCATTCCAGGGCAGCAGGCTGAACTTGGAAAAGACCAGCCAAATCACGCCAAAATACAATCCGAGGACTATGAGCATCCGAGCAAGACCCGTGTTGAGTTTCAAACAGTGATGACGGGAGCAATTCCATTACCACATTCTGATTTTTGAGTATGCAGCAGTTCCGTTTGAAATCACAGTGTTTGGATCGAACCGTGGCCGCTTCCGGCACCGGCCGAAACAAAAAAGGCCCCGCGGAACCGCAGGGCCTTTCTGAGTTTCTCGTCGCCGATATTATTCGCGGCTTTCCGGAGTTTCCACCAGCGAGTCCAGCTCGTCGCCGACCATGTCATCATCCATCATCGGAGCGGCCAGCGCGGCTGCGGCCTCTGCCTCTTCGCGACGTGCCTCGATGACGACATTGTCACGCTGCTGCGCGATCTGGCGAACACGCTGTGTCGCACCACCGGTACCGGCCGGGATCAGACGGCCGACGATGACGTTCTCTTTCAGGCCAACCAGCTTGTCCTTCTTGCCTTGAACCGAAGCTTCGGTCAGCACACGGGTGGTTTCCTGGAACGACGCCGCCGAGATGAACGAACGCGTTTGCAGCGATGCCTTGGTGATCCCCAGAAGGATCGGCTCGCCCTGGGCCGGACGACCACCGCGTGCGATGGTCTTCTCGTTGGCCGCGTCGAACTCCTGTTTGTCGACATGCTCGCCCTTCAGCAGGGTGGTGTCGCCCGAGTCCAAGATCTCCCACTTCTGCAGCATCTGGCGCACGATGACTTCGATGTGCTTGTCGTTGATCTTCACACCCTGCAGGCGGTAGACCTCTTGCACCTCGTTGATCATGTAGTCAGCCAGCGCCTCGACACCCATGATCGACAGGATGTCATGCGGAGCCGGGTTGCCGTCCATGATGTAGTCACCCTTCTGCACGAAGTCGCCTTCCTGCACCGGGATGTGCTTGCCCTTGGGCACCATGTACTCGATCGTCTCCAGCGACTCGTCGACCGGCTCGATGCTGATGCGACGCTTGTTCTTGTAGTCGCGGCCAAAGCGCACGTAACCATCGGCTTCCGCGATGATTGCGTGATCTTTCGGACGACGCGCTTCGAACAGTTCGGCCACACGCGGCAGACCACCGGTGATGTCCTTGGTCTTGGCGCCTTCACGCGGAATACGCGCAACAACGTCACCGGCCTCGATCTTCTGACCGTCTTCGACCGACAGGATCGCGTCCACAGACATCGGATAGTGAACCGGGTTGCCCGCATCGTTGCGGACCGGCTCGCCATTGTCATCCACAAGAATGATCTCGGGCTTCAGATCGCTGCCTTTGGGGGCGGCGCGCCAGTCGATCACGATCTTCTGGGTCATGCCGGTTGCATCGTCGGTCTCGTCGCGGACAGCAATGCCCGAAACCAGGTCGACGTATTTTGCGGTACCGGCTTTCTCGGCGATGATCGGCAGGGTGTAGGGGTCCCACTCGAACAGCTTGTCGCCGCGCTTGACCTTGGTGCCTTCTTTGACAAACAGCTTCGAGCCGTAGCCCAGCTTGAAGCTGGCGCGCTCTTCGCCGTGTTCGTCGTTGATCACCAGCTTCATGTTCCGGCCCATGACCAGGCTTTCGCCGGCGGCATTGACCAGGATCTGCGGGTTCTCAAAGGCAACGACACCGTCCTGGTTCGCTTCCTGGAACGACTGCTGACCACCTTGCGCAACACCACCGATGTGGAAGGTCCGCATCGTCAGCTGCGTACCCGGTTCACCGATCGACTGCGCGGCGATGATGCCGACAGCCTCACCGGTGTTCACCATGGTCCCGCGTGCAAGGTCACGACCGTAGCAGGTTGCACAGACGCCTTCCTCGGACTCACAGGTCAGAGGCGAGCGGATGCGCATCGAGGCAACACCGGCCTCGTCGATCGTATCGGCCATGCGTTCGTCGATCAGCTGTCCGGCGGCGACGATGACCTCGTCGGTACCCGGACGCAGAACGTCATCTGCGGCCACACGGCCCAGAACGCGTTCTGCCAGCGACGCGACGACTTCACCGTCATTGACCGCAGCCTCGGCCGTGATCGCACGGTCGGTTCCACAGTCGACCTCGCGCACGATGCAATCCTGCGCCACGTCAACAAGACGACGGGTCAGGTAGCCCGAGTTCGCCGTCTTCAGAGCGGTATCCGACAGACCCTTACGGGCACCGTGGGTCGAGTTGAAGTATTCAAGAACGGTCAGACCTTCCTTGAAGTTCGAGATGATCGGCGTCTCGATGATGTCGCCGTTCGGCTTGGCCATCAGGCCGCGCATGCCGCCCAGCTGCTTCATCTGGGTTACCGAGCCACGCGCACCGGAGTGCGCCATCATGTAGACCGAGTTCGGCTCTTTGTCGGCGCCGCCCTCATCCTTGGCCACGGCCGAGATGGTGCGCATCATGGCTTCGGTTACGCGGTCGTTACACTTCGACCAGGCATCGACAACCTTGTTGTACTTTTCGCCCTGAGTGATCAGGCCGTCCATGTACTGCTGTTCGAAGTCTTTCACCTGTTCGCGGGTTTCGTCCACGATGCCCCACTTGTCCTCGGGGATCACCATGTCGTCCTTGCCGAACGAGATACCGGCCTTGAACGCTTCCTTGAAGCCCATCGACATGATCTGGTCGCAGAAGATCACCGACTCTTTCTGTCCGCAGTAGCGGTAGACGGTGTCGATCACCTGCTGCACTTCTTTCTTCCGCAACAGGCGGTTGACCAGTTCAAACGGTGCCTTGTTGTTCTTGGGCAGCAGAGCCCCCAAGCGAACACGGCCCGGCGTGGTTTCAAAACGCTTCTGAACCTCGTTGCCTTCTTCGTCGATCTGAGTGATCCGCGCGGTGATTTTCGAGTGCAGGTGCACCTCGCCCGCGTCCAGCGCGTGCTGGACTTCGTCGATCGAACCAAAGACCTTGCCTTCGCCGGGCATGCCTTCGCGTTCCAGGGTCACGTAGTAGAGACCCAGGATCATGTCCTGCGACGGAACGATGATCGGAGCGCCGTTTGCAGGCGACAGAACGTTGTTCGTCGACATCATCAGAACACGCGCTTCCAGCTGCGCCTCAAGGCTCAGCGGGACGTGAACGGCCATCTGGTCACCGTCGAAGTCGGCGTTGAAGGCCGAACAGACCAGCGGGTGCAGCTGGATGGCTTTACCTTCGATCAGGACCGGCTCGAACGCCTGAATGCCAAGACGGTGCAGTGTCGGCGCACGGTTCAGCATGACTGGGTGTTCGCGGATCACCTCGTCGAGGATATCCCACACTTCGGGACGCTCTTTCTCGACCAGCTTCTTCGCCTGTTTCACGGTCGAAGACAGACCCTTGGCTTCAAGGCGCGAGTAGATGAACGGCTTGAACAGTTCCAGCGCCATCTTCTTGGGCAGGCCACACTGGTGCAGCTTGAGCTCGGGGCCGGTCACGATGACCGAGCGGCCCGAGAAGTCGACGCGCTTACCCAGAAGGTTCTGACGGAAGCGGCCCTGCTTGCCTTTCAGCATGTCCGACAGCGATTTCAGCGGACGCTTGTTGGCGCCGGTGATTACGCGGCCACGACGGCCATTGTCGAACAGGGCGTCCACGGATTCCTGCAGCATCCGCTTTTCGTTGCGGACGATGATGTCAGGCGCGCGAAGCTCGATCAGACGCTTCAGACGGTTGTTCCGGTTGATGACACGGCGATACAGATCGTTCAGATCCGAAGTCGCAAAACGGCCACCATCCAGCGGAACCAGCGGACGCAGTTCCGGCGGAATGACCGGAATCACGGTCATCACCATCCACTCGGGCCGGTTGCCGGACTCGAGGAAGGATTCAACAACCTTCAGACGCTTGATGATCTTCTTGGGCTTCAGCTCGCCGGTGGCTTCGGCCAGATCAGCGCGCAGTTGCTCGGCTTCGGCTTCCAGATCTATCTGGGCCAGCATCTCACGGATGGCTTCGGCACCGATATTCGCCGTGAACGCGTCCATGCCATAGGCATCCTGCGCGTCCATGTACTCTTCCTCGGTCAGCATCTGGCCGTAGGTCAGGTCCGTCAGACCGGGCTCGATGACGACATAGTTTTCAAAGTACAGAACGCGTTCCAGATCGCGCAGCGTCATGTCCAGCATCAGACCGATGCGCGACGGCAGCGATTTCAGGAACCAGATGTGAGCGACCGGCGCGGCCAGCTCGATGTGGCCCATACGCTCACGGCGAACCTTCTGCAGGGTGACTTCCACACCGCATTTCTCGCAGACAACGCCGCGATACTTCATCCGCTTATATTTGCCGCACAGGCATTCGTAGTCTTTGATCGGGCCAAAGATACGCGCGCAGAACAGACCGTCACGCTCGGGCTTGAACGTCCGGTAGTTGATGGTTTCGGGTTTCTTGATCTCGCCATAGGACCAAGACAGGATCCGCTCGGGCGACGCCAGAGAGACCTTGATCTCGTCGAAAACCTTCGGGGGCGTCAGCGGGTTGAACGGGTTGTTGGTGATTTCCTGGTTCATTTGTTACCTCAAATCTTGCGGAAGGGGGGACGGGAGAAAGGGCAGCGCCCTTACTCCTCAACCTCCGCATCCAGGAGTTCCATATTCAGGCCGAGGCCACGGACTTCTTTAACCAGAACGTTGAACGATTCCGGTACGCCCGCCTCGAAGTTATCCTCGCCCTTGACGATCGACTCATAGACCTTGGTCCGGCCGGCGACGTCATCCGATTTCACGGTGAGCATCTCCTGCAGGGTGTAGGCGGCGCCGTAAGCTTCCAGCGCCCAGACCTCCATCTCACCAAAGCGCTGACCACCGAACTGCGCCTTACCACCCAGCGGCTGCTGGGTCACCAGGCTGTACGGCCCGGTCGAACGCGCGTGGATCTTGTCGTCCACCAGGTGGTGCAGTTTCAGCAGGTACTTGATGCCCACGGTCACCGGACGCGCGAACTGCTCGCCGGTGCGACCGTCGAACAGGATCGACTGACCGCTTTCCGAGAAACCGGCGCGGATCAGCGCGTCGTTGACGTCGGCCTCTTTGGCGCCGTCAAAGACCGGGGTTGCGATTGGAACACCGCGGGTCACGTTGCTGGCCGCTTCGATCAGCTGATCCTCGTCCATACCGCTGATGCCCTCTTCGTAGACATCCTCGCCATAGGCGTGTTTCATCGCATCACGGACCGGCGTCAGGTCGCCCGAGCGGCGGTATTCCTGCAGCGCCTCGTCGATCTTCAGACCCAGACCGCGCGCGGCCCAACCCATGTGGGTCTCAAGGATCTGACCGACGTTCATACGCGACGGCACGCCCAGAGGGTTCAGACAGAAGTCGACCGGAGTACCATCCGCAAGGAACGGCATGTCCTCCATCGGCACGACCTTCGAGATCACACCCTTGTTCCCGTGACGGCCGGCCATCTTGTCGCCCGGCTGCAGCTTGCGCTTCACGGCGATGAAGACCTTGACCATCTTCATCACGCCCGGCGGCAGGTCGTCGCCACGGCGGACCTTCTCGACCTTGTCTTCGAAACGGGCATCCAGGGCGCGTTTCTGCACCTCGTACTGCTCGTTCAGAGCCTCGACGATCTGGGCGTCCTTCTCGTCTTCCAGCGCCAGCTGCCACCACTGACCGCGGGTCAGCGACTCGAGCAGCTCTTCGGTGATCTCCGAGCCCGCCTTGACGCCTTTCGGCCCCTTGACGGCGGTTTTGCCCAGGATCATCGACTTGAGACGCGCATAGATGTTGCGGTCGAGGATCGCCAGTTCGTCGTCCCGGTCACGGGCCAGACGTTCGACTTCCTCACGCTCGATCTGCAGCGCACGCTCGTCTTTCTCGACGCCGTGGCGGTTGAACACGCGGACTTCGACGACCGTACCGTAATCGCCCGGCTTCACGCGCAGCGAGGTGTCGCGCACGTCGGATGCTTTTTCACCGAAGATGGCGCGCAGCAGCTTTTCTTCCGGGGTCATCGGGCTTTCGCCCTTCGGAGTGATCTTGCCGACCAGAATATCGCCCGGTTCAACATCCGCACCGATGTAAACGATGCCCGCCTCGTCGAGGTTGCGCAGCGCTTCTTCACCGACGTTCGGGATGTCGCGGGTGATCTCTTCCGGGCCCAGCTTGGTGTCACGGGCGGCGACTTCGAATTCCTCGATATGGACCGAGGTAAAGACGTCGTCACGCGCGATACGTTCCGAGATCAGGATCGAGTCTTCGTAGTTGTAACCGTTCCACGGCATGAACGCGACGACCACGTTCTTACCCAAGGCCAGTTCACCCATATCGGTCGACGGACCATCGGCAATGACTTCGCCCTTCTGGACGGTGTCACCCACCTTGATCAGCGGACGCTGGTTAATGCAGGTGTTCTGGTTCGACCGCTGGAATTTGCGCAGACGATAGATGTCAACGCCAGCGTCGCCCAGTTCCAGATCTTCGGTTGCACGGATAACGATACGCTGGGCATCAACCTGGTCGATGATGCCGGCACGTTTCGCCTGGATCGCAGCACCCGAGTCGATCGCAACCTTTTCCTCAATCCCGGTACCGACCAGCGGCGCCTCGGCCCGCAGCAGCGGAACCGCCTGACGTTGCATGTTCGAGCCCATCAGAGCGCGGTTGGCGTCGTCATTTTCAAGGAACGGGATCAGCGAGGCCGCAACCGAGACCAGCTGCTTCGGCGAAACGTCGATCAGGTCCACATTTTCGCGCGGGGCAAGCGTGTAGTCACCGGCCTGACGGGTCGAGACCAGATCGTTGATGAACTTGCCATCCGTATCCAGCGTCGCGTTGGCCTGGGCCACGGTGTGACGCATCTCCTCGGTCGCGGACATGTAGTGGACCTCGTCGGTCACCTGCCCGCCTTTCACAACGCGATAGGGGGTTTCGATGAAACCGTACTTGTTCACGCGGGCAAAGGTGGCCAGCGAGTTGATCAGACCGATGTTCGGACCTTCAGGCGTTTCAATCGGGCACATCCGGCCATAGTGGGTTGGGTGCACGTCGCGCACCTCAAAACCCGCACGCTCGCGCGTCAGACCACCCGGGCCAAGCGCCGACAGGCGGCGTTTGTGGGTGACTTCCGACAGCGGGTTGGTCTGGTCCATGAACTGCGACAGCTGCGAGCTGCCGAAGAATTCACGCACGGCGGCCGCCGCCGGTTTCGCGTTGATCAGGTCCTGCGGCATGACGGTGTCGATCTCGACCGACGACATGCGCTCTTTGATGGCGCGTTCCATGCGCAGCAGGCCGACGCGGTACTGGTTTTCCATCAGTTCACCGACCGAGCGCACACGACGGTTGCCTAGGTGGTCGATGTCGTCCACGTCGCCTTTGCCGTCACGAAGCTCGACCAGTGCCTTGATGCAGGCCACGATGTCTTCGCGGCGCAGAGTCCGCAGGGTGTCCGGAGCATCCAGGTTCAGGCGCATGTTCATCTTCACGCGGCCAACGGCCGACAGATCATAGCGCTCGCTGTCGAAGAACAGGGTGTCGAACAGAGCCGACGCGGCCTCGACGGTGGGCGGCTCGCCCGGACGCATGACGCGGTAGATGTCCATCAGCGCGCTTTCGCGGCCCATGTTCTTGTCCTGCGCCATGGTGTTGCGGATGTACGGACCGACGTTGATGTTGTCGATGTCCAGAACCGGAATATCGGTGATGCCGGCATCGATCAGCTCCTTCACGGTGCCGCCGATCAGCTCGCCATCCTTGTCATATTCCAGCGTCAGCTCATCACCGGCTTCGACATAGATCGCACCGGTTTCTTCATTGATGATGTCCTTGGCGACGAACTTTCCGACGATGTGGTCGAACGGCACCAGTAGGTCGGTGACCTTGCCCTCGTCGATCAGCTGCTTGACCGCGCGCGGGGTGACCTTCTTGCCGGCTTCGGCAATCACTTCACCGCTTTTTGCGTCGATCAGGTCATAGGTGGGACGGGTGCCGCGCACACGTTCGGGGAAGAACGGGGTGACCCAGCCCTTCTTCTTGTTCAGCTTGTAGGACACGGTGTCGTAATACGCGTCCATGATCGCTTCCTGGTCCAGGCCCAGGGCATAGAGCAGCGTGGTCACCGGCAGTTTGCGGCGACGGTCGATGCGTGCGTAGACGATGTCCTTGGCGTCGAACTCGAAGTCCAGCCAGCTGCCGCGGTACGGGATAATGCGGCAGGCAAACAGCAGCTTGCCCGAGGAGTGAGTCTTGCCCTTGTCGTGGTCGAAGAACACACCGGGCGACCGGTGCATCTGGGACACGATCACGCGCTCGGTGCCGTTCACGATGAAGGTGCCGTTCGGCGTCATCAGGGGCATGTCGCCCATGAACACGTCCTGTTCCTTGATGTCCTTGACCGATTTGGCCCCGGTGTCTTCGTCGACATCAAACACGATCAGGCGCAGAGTGACCTTCAGCGGCGCGCTGTAGGTCATATCGCGCTGCATGCACTCTTCAACGTCGTATTTCGGCTTTTCCAGCTCGTATTTCACGAATTCCAGCACGGAAGTTTCGTTGAAATCCTTGATCGGAAAGACCGATTGGAACACGCCATTGATACCTTCGCCGTCGGTCGGCTGGTCGGCATCGCCAGAGCGCAGGAATAGATCATAGGAGGATTTCTGGACCTCGATGAGGTTCGGCATTTCCAGGACTTCGCGGATTTTGCCGTAGTATTTCCGAAGACGTTTCTGGCCAAGGAACGATTGAGCCATGTCAGATGTCACCTTTCGATGTTCTCAGCGGGCAAAAACACCGTCGGGCCCCGGCGCCTTGCACATACGAGACGACACGTCCGGATCAATTCGTGGCCACCGTCCCGAATGGTAGCCTCCCGATCCGCGAACCGCGTCTTAGAAAACGCCCCAGCACATGAGGCCCTTTCTAAGACAGGTTCGGCTGGACCCGGATTTCTCCGGGCCCAGCCAAATTCCACGGCGCATCCGCGATGCACCGAAAGACAGGCTTAGGCCAGCTCGACCTCGGCGCCAGCTGCTTCCAGCTTGCCCTTGATCTCTTCGGCTTCTGCCTTGTCCACGCCTTCTTTGATCTTGCCGCCGGCTTCGACCAGTTCCTTGGCTTCTTTCAGGCCCAGGCCGGTGATGCCGCGAACTTCTTTGATGACGTTGATTTTCGAAGCGCCGGCGTTCTTCAGAACGACGTCGAATTCGGTTTTCTCTTCCTCAGCTGCACCGCCGGCATCGCCAGCTGCGCCTGCGACCATGACGGCGCCGCCAGCTGCGGGCTCGATGCCGTACTCGTCCTTGAGGATGGTTTTCAGTTCTTGTGCTTCCAGCAGGGTCAGACCAACGATCTCTTCTGCCAGTTTCTTCAGATCAGCCATTGTATCAGCTCTTTCCGTTTACAGTGTGTGTTCCAACGTCAGGGCATGTGCCCCACGCAGATCATTCAGTGCCAACCGCTTACGCAGCTTCCGCCTTCTCTTCGATGGTGGAAAGGATGCTTGCGATGTTGCTTGCAGGTGCGCCAATTGCACCGGCGATGTTCGAAGCAGGCGCGCCGATGCAGCCCACGATCGAAGCAATAAGCTCTTCACGCGACGGCATTTTCGACACGGCTGTGACACCAGCCCGGTCCAGAGCGTTCTCACCCATTGCACCGCCAAGGATCTCGAACTTCTGGTTCTCCTTAGCGAAGTCCTCGGCCACCTTGGCTGCTGCCACGGGGTCCTCGGAATAGGTCAGAACAGTCATACCCGTCAGCAGGTCAGCAATGCTCGCACATGGCTTACCGTCGAGGGCGATTTTGGCGAGCCTGTTCTTGGCAACACGCACGGAGCCGCCCGCGTCACGAGCACGTGCGCGAAGGTCCTGCATCTCGGCAACTGTCAGACCGGCGTAGTGAGCAACCACTACGACGCCAGAGCTTTCGAAGATTTGGCCGAGTTCCTCGACCACTTTCTCTTTCTGGGCTCTATCCACAGTTCTCTCCAAGTTAGGGGCGATATTTCACCCCGGCTCATATTTGCCGAGGGCTGCGCCCCGGCGTTCAGGTCCGTTGTTACGGGATTGGCCAAAATGCGCCCGAGGGTCAGGACCCTCGAAATTCTTTGGTCTTACCCGTCTCAGGCAGGGAATTAAGGGGCCGGAAGGACCCACCCACCGTCTTGGACGAAACGAAATAAAGCGCACGACGAATCGCACGCTTTATTCCGCAGCCCTCTTTAGGGCAGATGGCCGGGGTTTCCAAGGGGTAAATTGCCCGAACCCCAAGCCGGTAGACAATGACCGCAAACCCGAACAGGATCAACGGATGATCAAGTTGAAATCCATTTCCAAGCCGCAATTCCTGTTTCGTCAGATTTCTCGCCAATTATGGGTTCGAACCAGCCTGATTGCTGCTCTCGCCGTGGTCAGCGCGGGGATTGGCACCTACCTCGGCGGCTTCGTCCCCGACTTTCTCGCACAACGGCTGAGCACCGAGGCCGTGGCAAAGATCCTCGGCATTCTGGCGTCGTCCATGCTGGCGGTGACGACCTTTTCTCTGTCGATCATGGTCGCGGCACAGCGATGGGCGTCGAACCAGTCCTCTCCGCGCGCCCAGCAGGTGATCGAAGAAGACAGTGTCTCGCAAAACGTGCTGGCCACGTTTCTCGGCGCATTCATCTTCGCGCTCGTATCGCTGATCCTTGTCGAAACCGGGGTCTACACCCAGCAGTCCATCGCCGTTGCGCTCGCGTTCACCTTGGTGGTGATCTTTTTGGTGACACTGGCGCTCTTGCTCTGGATCGACCAATTGCCCAGCTATGGCAGCATCTCCGAAACGGCACGCAAGATAGAAAACAACGCCAGGGACACCATGACCCGAGCCATGGAACTGCCGTGCCTCGGCGCCGTTCCGTATCAATCCGCCGCGGATGTTCCGCGAACAGGGCACGACGTGCGGGCCAGTTCGACAGGGAACGTGCGCCACGTGGATGTCGGCATGCTGAATTCCTGCGCCGAAGAGAATGACTGCGAAATCTGGATCATGGCGCTGCCGGGGCAATTCGTGACCGAAGGCCAACCCCTGGCCAGAGCGACCCGGAAAATGGATGGTGAAACCATCCGGGAAGCCTTCGTGATCGGGACCGAGCGCAGCTTCAATCAAGACCCCCGCTTTGGCATTCAAACCCTGTCCGAAATCGCGCAGCGCGCGCTCTCGCCGGGTATCAACGACCCGATGACGGCAATTCAGATGGTCGAGAGGTTGCTGCGGGTTCTTCTGCCACTTGGCTCGCGGCCCACCCAGCCCACCGACCCGCAGTTCCCGAGAATCCATGCCCCCGAGATCGCGATCGACACGTTCCTGCGTGACGCTTATGCGGCCATTTCCCGGGATGCCGGTGACAAAGTCGAAGTCCACGAGGCCATTCTCAGCGCGCTGACCCGACTGACGCAGACTCAAGACGGGGCAATGAAAACCGCGGCCCGGGCGGCTGCGACCCAGGCATTGACCGTTGCCGAGCGCGACCTCAGGCTGGAGGCCGACAAGGCACGCGTACGCGAAATACCCAATCAGGTCACAGTCGAACCTGCCACCTGAGAGCAAAAGAAAACCCCGGGCAGCATGACCGCCCGGGGTTCGAATTTCCGAAAGAACGTGTCGGCTTATTCGCCCGAAGCTTGCGCCACATCCACGGTCACGCCGGGGCCCATGGTCGAGCTCAGCGCGATTTTCTTCATATAGGTGCCCTTGGCGCCCGACGGCTTCGCCTTGGCAACGGCCGAGATGAAGGCACGGACGTTTTCTGCCAGCTTGGCTTCGTCGAACGACGCCTTGCCAACGCCTGCGTGCACGACACCACCTTTTTCCGCCTTGAACTGAACTTCACCACCCTTGGCTGCTTCCACGGCCGCTTTCACGTCCATGGTCACGGTGCCAACCTTGGGGTTCGGCATCAGGTTGCGGGGGCCCAGAACCTTACCCAGACGGCCGACGATCGGCATCATGTCCGGGGTTGCGATGCAACGGTCAAAGTCGATGTTGCCGGCCTGGATGCTTTCCATCAGGTCCTCGGCGCCGACGATGTCCGCACCGGCTTCTTTCGCCTCGTCAGCCTTGGGGCCGCGCGCGAAGACAGCAACGCGCATGTCCTTGCCGGTGCCGTTCGGCAGACCGACGACGCCGCGCACCATCTGGTCTGCGTGACGGGTGTCGACGCCCAGGTTCATGGCGATTTCGATGGTTTCGTCAAACTTCGACGTTGCGTTGGCCTTGACCAGTGCAACTGCCTCTTCGACCGACAGGTTTTCCTTGCCGGCGACGGCTTCGCGCGCTGCGCGGGTACGTTTACCGAGTTTTGCCATCTTACTTCACCTCGATGCCCATGGAACGGGCCGAGCCCAGGATGATCTTCATTGCGCCTTCGACGTCGTTGGCGTTCAGATCCTTCATTTTGGCTTCGGCGATCTCGCGCACCTGCTTGGTGGTCACGGTTGCCACGGTCTCACGGCCGGGGTTCTCCGCGCCACGGGGGCGGTTACGCTTGCCGACCGGCTTCAGACCGGCCGCCTTCTTCAGGTAGTAAGACGCGGGAGGCGTCTTGATGTCCATGGTGAAGGACTTGTCCTGATAGTAGGTGATCACGGTCGGGCACGGAGCGCCGGGCTCCATGTCTGCGGTCTTGGCGTTGAACGCCTTGCAGAATTCCATGATGTTGATGCCGCGCTGACCCAGCGCCGGACCAACTGGTGGCGACGGGTTCGCCTGACCTGCAGGAACCTGCAGCTTCATCGTACCAGCAAGCTTCTTGGCCATTTGGTTTTCCTTTCAACGTGAATGGGACGCGTCCCATCCGGTTTTATGTTGCGTGGTCCGATCCGGAATCGCGATCCCTGCGATCTCCCACGAGAGAATCTCGCCCGAAGACGATAGGGGCGGCGTTTACAGGGGAACGAATGGGTTGGCAAGAGCATGCCACTGAAAACCGGATGGCTGGCGAAGCCGCCTTCCCAAGGCGTTCGTCGGCATGCAGGCTCCGCCCCCGCTATCGATCGGCAGACGCCTCCGGCTGAACGGCGCGCTGGTAGAGATGCCAAGTAGTATGCCCAAGGATCGGCAACGTAAAGACAAGCCCCAGAAACGCCGGCACCAGCGACAACAGCATAGTGACCGAGATGATGGCCGCCCAGCCAAGCATGACCACAGGGCTTTCGGCGACAACGCGGAGCGATGTAAGCATGGCCGTTACGAAATCGGTGTCGCGATCCAGAAGCAAGGGCATGGCAACAACAGTCACCGAAAATAGAACGGCGCACAGAAACGCACCGACGCAGGTGCCAACAGCCAGGAAGGCCCAGCCTTGGGGGGTAAAGAACACGGTGTTCAGGAACCCGTCGAAATCCGAAAACGAGGCATTCTGCAGGATGATCGCCAACCAAAGCCGAACCTGGTAGATCCATACCCAGAAAACGAACAGCGTAACGAAGGCCATCCAGCCCATTTCCCGCTTACGCTGATTGGCCATGACCGTCAGTATTTCCGACCAGCCAAAATCCTCTCCGGCCTGAAGTCGACGCGACATCTCATAGAGGCCTGCAGCGGCGAAAGGGGCGACCAGCGGAAATCCCACGACGGCAGGAATTATCATCCAAATCTTGCCAAGCCAGACCAGGCTCCAGACCAGCAGAAACCCGAAAACGGCATAGAACAGTCCGAAAAATCCGCTCATTATGGGACGCGCCAGAAAGTCGGAAAACCCGGCCTTCAGCGAGTCGGTGATGTCGGCGGCGGTGACCGTGTTGACCACAGGCATCGTCCGCTGAGGCGGGGTCAGCCTGTCGGGTGGCGTGGGGCCTGCAGCCTTGGATGTCATGACAGAGTCCTCCCAAAGCATCACTGCGCGCAAATCCTCTGGCCCATGAGCCCGGCTGCGCAACGGTCATACCTGTACCAAGCACAAGTGTGCATCAGGCAAGGAGTTAGGGCAAGCGGCCAAGGCTGTGGCGAAACCTTACCGGCAACCACCAGAAACAGTTGCGCCGCCTGTTACGGCGGCGCGTTCGATTTCTGCACGATCAGTTCCTGCAGGAAAGATCAGCTCTGCTTGGTGACCTGCGTAAAGTCCAGCTCGACCGGAGTTTCGCGCCCGAAGATCGAGACGGTAACCTTCAGCTTCTGGTTCTCGTCGTCCACGCCCTCGACCATACCGTCGAAATCCTCGAACGGGCCGTCGTTGACTTTGACCTTCTCGCCAACCTCGAAGCTGATCATCAGCTTGGGTGCTTCCTCACCTTCCTGAACACGGTTGAGGATCTGGTTTACCTCGGCGTCGCGCATCGGCATCGGGCGGCCCTGAGGACCCAGGAAACCGGTGACCCGGTTGATCGAGTTGATCAGGTGATAGCCTTGATCCGACATTTCCATGTGCACCAGTACGTAGCCGGGCATGAAACGGCGTTCAGTCGTGACCTTCTTGCCCCGGCGTACCTCGATCACCTCTTCGGTGGGAACCAGAACCTCGTCGATCTCGTCCTCAAGGCCGTGCTCGGCCACCGACGTGCGGATCTGCTCTGCGATCTTCTTTTCGAAATTCGAAAGAACGCTGACCGAGTACCACCGTTTCGCCATGAACCTGTCGTCCTTGTTTGCCTTTGGCGCGCCGCGTCGGGCGGACGCACCTGAATTGAAATTTTGTCGCGGTCCGGCCGCGTGTTCCGGAATAAAAAGCGGCGCGCAGTCCGAATCGCCGCACGCCCATCCCGAAAGGTCCCGCGTCAACTACTCTGACATTGCCTGCTGTGCAAGGGGGCAGTGCCGGTCGGGCGCCCGAAACGGGCGCACCTCGGCGCGATCCGACGGGACCCGGCAGTCGGCTTTAGCTGAACATACCCAGGATCAGTTGCAGACCGCCGCGAATGCCCAGATCCACCAGAGCAAAGAACACGGCAGTCAGAGCCGCCATGATGAACACCATGACCGTGGTCAGCAGAACCTCGCGCCGCGTCGGCCAGACGACCTTCGCAACTTCGGCACGGACTTGCTGAATGAACTGGATCGGGTTTGTGGTGGCCATTAGGCTTGGTCTCTCTGCTAGCGGATGGGCCGGACATAGCCGGGCATTGCGGCAATTTCAAGGGCCGTCGGCATCACGATTGCACCCGGTCAGGACTTGGGGCGATCATCCCACTCGTTGCTCAGAATCCGTCGGGCATCGCCTTCGGGGTCGTCATATTGGTTGCTGCGGACCGTGTAGATGAACGCCACCAGCCCAACACCGCCCAACAGCAGCGAAATCGGTATCAAATAGGCCAGAACTTCCATAAGGATCACCTCAGGCGCAGAGCGTTCAGGGATACGGTAATCGACGATGTGGACATCGCCAAGGCCGCGATCAAGGGCGTCGCAAGGCCGGCAACGGCCAAAGGCACCGCGATGACATTGTAGATCGTCGCAATCTGAAAATTCTCGCGGATGCGCTGCGTCGCCCGGACAGCAGTATGGCAGGCATCGGCGATCGGCGACAGGTCATTGCCTAGCAGAACGATGTCCGAAGCCACACGGGCCGCATCCAGTGCCGAAGCCGGAGAGATCGAGGCATGGGCCGCCGCCAGCGCGGCTGTGTCGTTCAACCCGTCACCGACCATCAGAACCCGGCGGCCTTGGTCTGCCAGCTTCTGAATGTGTCCCGCCTTGTCCTGCGGCAGTGCCCGCGCGATCCAGGTCTCGATCCCCAGCTTCTCGGCCAGAGCTTTCACGGCGTTGGTCGTGTCCCCGGACATGAGGATGACGTCCTTGCCCGCATCGCGCAAAGCCGCGACCGCGTCGGCGGCGCCGGGGCGCAATGAGTCGGCAAAGCGGAACTCGACCGGGCGATCGTCCCCCACCGCCAACCAAGCCGCGGTGTAATCACCTTCCGTCGCGCCCACCCATTCGGCTCGGCCCAGCCGCACGAGTTGCCCCTGAAACTGGCCTTCGGTCCCGCGACCGGGAATCTCGGTGACGTTTTCAACCTCGGCCGGGGTATACCCCTCGGCCCGAGCGGCCCGGGTCAGGGCGACCGCCAGCGGATGCGCCGAAGCCTGTGCCAAGGCCAGAGCGATCTCGATCTCACGGCCTGTGTGTTCGCCACCGTTGACCAGTTGAGGCGCGCCTGATGTGAGCGTTCCGGTCTTGTCGAACACTACGGTGTCGACCTCGGCCAACCGCTCCAACGCGGTGGCGTCCTTGATCAGCATCCCCTTGCGGAACAGCCGCCCCGAGGCTGCGGTGGTGACCGCAGGAACCGCCAACCCCAACGCACAGGGGCAGGTGATGATCAGCACAGCGGCGGCGATGTTCAGAGCTGTGCGCAGATCGCCAGAATAGATGTACCAGCCAACGAAACTGAGTGCGGACAGGATATGAACCCCGGGGGCATACAGCTTGGCCGCCTTGTCCGCCAAGGACGTATAGCGCGACCGCCCGGATTCCGCGATGGCCACAAGATCTGCCATGCGGTGCAGCGAAGTCTCTTCGCCCACCGCCGTTGCCTGAATGGTCAGCGGCCCGGTCAGGTTGACCTCACCCGCGCTGACCTGTGTTCCCGGCTGGGCAAATACCGGCAGGGTTTCACCGGTCAGCAACGACCGGTCCAACTCGGATTCACCGGTCACGATCTTGCCGTCCACCGGCATCCGCCCCCCTGGTCGCACCAGGATCAGGTCACCGACGGCCAGTTCGGCAACAGCGACCTCGCGCTCGGCCCCGTCAACAAGACGGATGGCGCGCGGCACCTCGAGGGCTGTCAGCTCCTCGGCGGCGGAGCGGGCCGCGGCACGGGTGCGGTAATCCAGATAGCGCCCCGCCAGCAGAAAGAACGTCAGCGTCAAAGCCGCATCGAAATAGGCGTGCTCACCGCTCAGCGCCGTTTCCCAAAGCGAAGTGACCAAGGCCAGCAGGATTGCCAGAACGATCGGCACGTCCATGTTCAGGCGGCGAACCCGCAGCGCGCTCCACGCGTTGGCAAAAAACGGTTGGGCCGAGAACGCAATGGCCGGGAGGGCAATGGCCGCCGATATCCAGTGAAACATGTCGCGCGTCGCGTCAGTGGCGCCGGACCAGACGGACACTGACAGCAGCATCACGTTCATCGATGCAAAGCCGGCGACCGCGAGCCGCATCAGAAGGTCTCGTCCGGCCTTGTCCGATTGCGTGGCTGACAGGGCACCGGGATCCAGCTCATGCGCCTCGTACCCGGCCCGATCGAGGACCGGGATCAGGTCCGTTGCCCGAACCTCGGGGCCCGCCTTGATCAGAGCGCGCTTGAGCGTCAGGTTGACTCGCGCGTCCTGTACGCCGGGGTGCGCGTTCAACGCACGTTCGACATTGGCAATACAGGCCGAGCAATGAATGCCCGGCAGTGACAGCGCGATCTGAACGTCGACCGGTACCGGCCTGGCCGGTTCCGCCGGAGCCGCGATGCAGCCCGGACAGGCTGCGGTCCCGGATGTCACTTGCGACGACATCAGCCTAACCCTTGATGTACAACGGAATGCGCCGACTGAATTCCGCGCCGTCCGCATCGCGCGCGACGATACGGACATTCCAGTTGCCTTTTCCAAGTGTCGCCGGGGTGGAATACGCCACACCGTCAAAGGTGAAGTCCGGCGAAAAATCCTCGCGCATATGAGTTGCGCGGCCGACCACGGCCTGCAGTTCGGCCACCCGCACAGGCGCGCCTTGCGCATCCGTGATGCGAAGGATCAGCAGGCCGCCCTTGGTTTCCACGTCTGCATCCCAGCCTAGAGACTGCTGCTCCTGCAGCTTTTCATTGAACTCCTGACTGGCAACGTAGGAGTTCTTGACCTCGAGCCCGGGAAATGTCGCGACTGCTTTGTAGGCCAGCACCAGATTGACGGCGATGATGACACCGAAGGCCCCGACAAAAACCGCAAGAGCGTGCTTTCCGGTGAATTTGCGCTCGGCCATGGTTCAGTTCCCCCGCCCGTTGAACGTGGTGTCCTTGTAGGCGCGCTCGCCGCTTTGCAGGTCTTCGACCCAGATCCGGACCGGTGTCGTTTCCGCCGTTGCGGGCGCTGTATCTTTCGCGGCGACGATGTAGACCCGGGTCAACTGCGCCGTGTCCGCAGTTACGTTTACCGTATCCAGTTCCGTTCCTTCAATCTGAACCTGCAGGCTTGGGTCACCGACCAGAGACAGTTTGAACAGGCGGTCTTCGCCATGCTTGTTCCGCAACCGCACGTCGTAGGTGTTGCGGATCGAACCGTCGGACATGGTCACGAATGTCGGATTGCGCACCGGTGCCACCGTCAGATCGATATCCGACCGGATGAACAACGCAAACAGCAGGCCAAAACCCACCAGCGACCAAAGCGCGGTATACATGATCGTCCGGGGCCGCAGGATGTGCTTCCACACGTTCTTTGGAGGCTGGCCCGCGCGTTCACGCGTTTCGTCGCTGAGCGCCATATAGTCGATCAGACCGCGCGGCTTGCCGATCTTGGCCATCATGTCGTCGCAGGCATCGATGCACAGCGCGCAGGTTATGCACTCCAGCTGTTGGCCATCACGGATGTCGATTCCGACCGGGCAGACATTGACGCAGGCCATGCAATCGATGCAGTCGCCCAGTTCAGAGTCGGCCGTCCGTTTGCCCTTGCCGCGCGGCTCGCCCCGCCACTCTCGGTAGCCGACCACCAGAGTGTCCTCGTCCATCATCGCCGCCTGAATTCGCGGCCACGGACAGGCATAGATGCAGATCTGCTCGCGCGCGAACCCGCCGAAGAAAAAGGTCGTGCCGGTCAGAACCAGCATGGTGGTATAGGCGATCGGATGAGCGTTGCCGGTCACAAGGTCCCGCGCAAGGGTCGGCGCATCCGCGAAATAGAACACCCAGGCCCCGCCGGTCGCCAGACCGATCAGGAACCAGACCACCCATTTGGTCAATCGCAGGCGGGCCTTGCGGAAATCCAGCTTCTTCTGACGATGAAGGCGCAGGCGGGCGTTTCGATCGCCTTCGATCCAGCGCTCGACCAGAATGAAAAGGTCGGTCCAAACCGTCTGTGGGCAGGCATAGCCGCACCACACCCGCCCCAAGGCCGACGTAAACAGGAACAGGCCCAAGCCGGCCATGATCAGCAGACCGGCCACAAAGTAGAATTCGTGTGGCCAGATCTCGATCCAGAAGAAGTAAAAGCGGCGGTTCGCAAGATCCAGCAGCACCGCCTGATCCGGAAGGCTGGGGCCCCTATCCCATCGGATCCACGGCGTCACATAGTAGATGCCAAGCGTGACGGCCATTATGATCCATTTGAGGTTCCGAAACTTGCCGGAAACGCGCCGTGGAAAGATCGGTTCCCTTGCGGCGTAAAGGCTGGGGGCTGGGGTGTGATCGCTCACGGCATGGCTCCGGATCTTGCTGTTGGTCGGGCGACTTGTTCCAGATCATACACCGGACAACTTTGACATGGGTCAAAAGCGCATCGCACAGACACCTTTTGTCACACCTGGTTCGCTTGGCGTTTCAACCACCCGACGAATGTCTTCACCGCCTTTCTTTGCGGCGTTTGCGCCGTCACGATGTGGTAGCCTCGGGCGTCCGGTGCGACATGAAGTTCAACTAGTCTTCCGGCCACGATATCACGTTCGACGAAATGTCGCACCGTCACCGTGACCCCCTGCCCCGCGCGAACGCCCTCAAGGACCAGGTTGCCCGGCAGACTGGTCCGTCCGGCGCCTGGGTCTATGGCCGCCCCATGTTGTGCCAGCCATGTGCTGGCTTCGGTCGTGCCCACCTCTTCCAGCCACGGCAAACGGGCCAGATCAGCCGGCGACCACTCGGATCTGGACCCTAAGAGACTGGGCGCGGCAACGATGACGATCGGGGTTTTCAACAACATCTCGGACCGGACGCCCGGCCAACCGCCTGCCCCGTATCGAATCGCGACATCCACCCCGCCGGGGCGCAGATCGACCAGTTCCGGTGACGGATCCAAGGTCAGATCGATCCCCGGGTGATCCGACCGGAAAATCGGCAACCGCGGCATCAGCCACGAAGCCGCAAATGAGGAAGTCAGCGAGACGTGCACCGGCCGATCCTCGCCCGCGTGCACCAGGTCCGAGACCGCCGCATGGATGGCGCCGAACCCCAGCTGAACGCTGCGCGCCAGGTGTTCGCCATCCGACGTCAGGACCAGAGTCTTGCCCGACCGGTCCAACAGGGTCACGCCCATATGCGCCTCAAGCGCGCGCAACTGCTGGCTTATGGCGGCATGACTTACATTCAACGCATCGCCGGCCTTGACGATATTTCTGTGCTCGGCAAATGCAGCGAAAGCCCGTAACGCCGATAGTGGCGGAAGGTTCAGCCAGTCCATATGTAACCTCTACTTACATCTGAACACGGTAATTGAGTCGCAAATATCCGGTCAAGAGCCGATGCTGGAACCCGAGTTCATCGCATCAGGAGAAAGACCATGCTGAACATCTACGCTGCTTCCTTCATGACCGCCACGCGGCTGAACGCCCCCAAGCTGCGCGACGCGCCCAAACCGAATGCGCCAAAAAGGAAAAGATGGCTGCCCGCCGGACACTGGTGGGTCAGCAAGAGCCGCGAGTTGGATCCGCGCAACCTTTAGCATCAGTTTGCGTGCCGGCGCTGGACCGGGGCCATTGTCAGCACTATTTTCGGAAAATGCGGTGCCGGCTGTTCAGGAAACGCGCGAACAGATGGAACAGCCGGCACCTAGGCCTTCGGGCGGCACGCCGCCCGAAGGTGTTCCTGGATTTTATTGACCGCCACCCAATTGGTGGACATAGGCCGACACGGCGCGGATCTGCGCTTCGGTCAGACGCGTGTCCCAAGGGGGCATGACGCCAAACCGGCTGTAGGTCACCGTTTCGGTCAGCGTTTTCTCATCGCCGCCATACAGCCAGATCGCATCCGTCAGGTTCGGTGCGCCCTGCGCGATATCGCCCTTTCCGTCATCGCCGTGACAGGCCGCGCAGTTGTCCTCGTAGACAACCTTGCCCGCCTGCGCCGCAGCATCGTCGGTTTGGGCGTTGGTCAGCGACATCACATATTGCACGACCTGGGTGATTTCCTCGGGCTCGAGGATCTCGCCGAATGCCGGCATTTCGGAGTAGCGCGCGTCGTCGCTTTCTTCGTTGCGAATGCCGTAGCTGACCGTTGTGACGATGTCATCCAAGGTACCGCCCCACAGCCAGGCGTCGTCCAGAAGGTTCGGGAAACCCTTTGCGCCCTGCGCGCCCGAACCGTGGCACTGAGCGCACCAGGTGCGGAACACGGCGCCACCGGCGTTGACCGCATATTGCTGCAGCTCGGCATCCTTGGCGATATCATCCAGCGGTGTCTCGACCAGCTTGGCGTTCCACGGAGCGTTGGCCTCTTCAAACGAAACCATCTCCTTCTGCACCAACTCACGCGAGGACCAGCCAAGCACACCGGCGGTTGCAGATTGCACCAGCGGCCACGCCGGATACATGATCGTGTAGATCACACCCCAGAAGATGGTCGCGTAGAAGGTCCACAACCACCAACGCGGCATCGGGTTGTCGAATTCCTCGATGCCATCCCAGCTGTGACCGGTCGTCTTGGGATCACCCGGCTGTTTTTCAGGTGTCTTGCTCATTTCCGCGCCTCCTCGGATGTGGCGGGTTTGTCTTGGTGCCGGAACGGGATGTTTGCGGTGTCCTTGTATTCCTTGCTGGCACCGGGGCGGAACACCCAGATGACGATGCCGACAAAGAAGGCGAACAACAGAAGCAGCATCCAGCTATCCGCGAATTGCCTCAGGATCGTGTATTCTTCCATCACACCCTCCTTTAGCGGCTTGCATCCGGGGTGAAGGTCGAGAAGTCGACCAGCGTTCCCAGCATCTGCAGATATGCAACCAACGCATCGGCTTCGGTCAGTTCCGGCTGACCATCGAAGTTGCGCACGTTGACGTTTTCGCCATAACGCTCCAGCAGCCCGTCATAGTCGCTGTCCGGATCGGCCTGCGCCCGGAAATCGGCAACTGCGTTTTCCAGCATCTCGTCTGTGTAAGGCGTGCCCAGAACCGCATTGGTGGCCATGATGTCACCGATATACCGGCCGTCGATCTTGCGGTTTTCCAGGAAGCCGTATTTCGGCATCACGGATTCCGGCACCACCGATTGCGGATCACGCAGATGGTCCACGTGCCATTGATCCGAGTAGCGGCCACCCACACGGGCCAGATCGGGCCCGGTGCGCTTGGACCCCCACTGGAACGGGTGGTCATACATCGACTCGGCCGCCAGCGAGTAGTGGCCATAACGCTCGACCTCGTCCCGCATCGGGCGGATCATCTGACTGTGGCAGACATAACAGCCTTCGCGGATGTAGATCTCACGCCCCGCCATCTCGAGAGGGGTGTAAGGGCGCATGCCCTCCACCTTCTCGATTGTGTTCTCAAGGTAGAACAGCGGGGTGATCTGAACGATGCCACCGATGGTCACGACCAGGAAGCTGAAGATCAGCAGGAGGGTCGCGTTGGTCTCGAGGATCTTGTGTTTGTCGAGAATTGCCATTGCTCCGGCCCTCCTTATTCAGCCGGGACCGCGACGGTCAGGCTGGCCTCTTTGGCCGGAGCCCGCCGGACGGTCATCCACAGGTTGTAGCACATGATCAGCGCACCAGCGACGAACAGAACACCGCCCAGCGCACGCACCACATACATCGGGAACTTGGCCGCCACGGTGTCGGCGAACGAGTTCACCAGGAAGCCGTTGGCATCCACTTCGCGCCACATCAGGCCTTCCATGATACCGGTGACCCACATCGACGCGGCGTAGAGCACGATACCGATGGTGGCGAGCCAGAAGTGCCAGCTGACCATCTGCAGCGAGTACAGACGCTCGCGCTTCCAAAGAACCGGAACGAGGAAGTACAGCGCACCAAATGTGATCATGCCGTTCCAGCCCAGCGCGCCGGAATGCACGTGACCAATGGTCCAGTCTGTGTAGTGCGACAGCGAGTTCACCGCGCGGATCGACATCATCGGACCTTCGAAGGTGGACATGCCGTAGAAACCGACCGAGATGACCATCATGCGGATGACCGGGTCGGTACGCAGCTTGTCCCAAGCGCCCGACAGGGTCATCAGGCCGTTGATCATGCCACCCCACGAAGGCATCCACAGCACGACCGAGAATACCATGCCCAGCGTCGAGGCCCAGTCAGGCAGCGCGGTATAGTGCAGGTGGTGCGGACCGGCCCAGATATACAGGAAGATCAGCGCCCAGAAGTGGATGATCGAC
This sequence comes from Ruegeria sp. B32, assembly GCF_025141855.1. Lineage (NCBI taxonomy): Bacteria > Pseudomonadati > Pseudomonadota > Alphaproteobacteria > Rhodobacterales > Roseobacteraceae > Ruegeria > Ruegeria sp. B32. Next base: position 2,774,887 of record NZ_CP081106.1, read on the forward strand.
AGTTTGTAGCTGAAGACCGGGCGTTCGGCCTGCTTGGGAATGAAGTAGTACATCATGCCCAGGAAGCCCGCAGTCAGGAAAAAGCCCACGGCGTTGTGCCCATACCACCACTGAATCATGGCATCCTGCACGCCCGACCAGACGATGACCGATTTCGAACCCCAGATGCTGACCGGAATGGTCATGTTGTTGACCAGGTGCAGCATCGCGACGGTGACGATGAACGCCAGGTAGAACCAGTTCGCCACATAAATGTGGGGCTCTTTCCGCTTGACGATCGTCCCCAGGAACACGGCCAGATAGGCCACCCAGACGATGGTCAGCCACAGGTCTACATACCATTCAGGCTCGGCATATTCCTTGGACTGGGTCCCGCCCAGCACATAGCCGGTCGCGGCAAGAACGATGAACAGCTGATAGCCCCAGAACACGAACCAGGCCAGGTTGCCGCCCCACAGACGCGCGGCGCTTGTGCGCTGCACGACGTAGAAGGATGTGGCGATCAGGGCGTTGCCGCCGAACGCGAAAATGACCGCTGATGTGTGCAGCGGGCGCAACCGGCCAAAGTTCAGAAGCCCCTGCGCCCATTCGAAGTTCAGCACCGGAAAGGCCAGCTGGAACGCGATGAAAGTTCCCACCAGGAACCCTACGACACCCCAAAAGGCGGTTGCGATCACGCCATAGCGGATCACGCCATCCATGTACTCACCCGAACGATCGACGAGAATATCCGGCTCATCCGTGTTTCGCAGCGTCCAGATGAACAGGCCACCGGCGATGAGCATCACCAGTATCGCGTGCACCTGATACGCCAAATCCCGCGCATAGTTGGATCCGATCGCTGCGAACAGCACGACCAGACCAAGCGCGATCAGCTTGATGTAATTCGACATATTGCGTCCCTTTGCCATGCTCCGGGCGATTCTTGTGCCGCATAGAGCTTTCGTTGACTGGTTGCTGTATGATCCATGCACAACCAATGCTGCTTTGATCTGCATCAAGACAATAGCCTGAAAACTGTGACAGGCATAAGCAAATGAATGGGTTACCTGGTCGCACAGGTTTCAGAACCCGAAACACGAGGTCGAAATGGCTTATAAATCTCTTCTCACCGTCATGACGGAAACCAAGTTTGCCAAGCCGGCTCTGGCCCAGTTGGTCGCCTTGGCCGAAGCGCAGGACGGCCATGCCGAAGCGCTGTGCCTCGGTGTCGACCGTAGCCAGACCGGCTACTACTACGCAGGCGCAAACGCCCTGATCCTTCAGGAGACCTTGAAGCGTGCAAATGCCGAGGCCGATGAAGTGCTTGCCTTTGCCGAGGTTTTCCTGGGCAAGTCAGGCGTACGCTGGTCCGCTGAAAACGGCGTGGCGCAGATCGCCGACCTGGGTCGGCACGTCGCGCATCGGGCCCGTTTCTCGGACCTTGTCGTTCTGCCGCAGCCCTATGGCAAAGATCGCGGCGCGGAGGCCGAACCGATCATCGAAGCCGCTATGTTCGAGGGTCACGCCCCGGTTCTGGTGGTCCCGGATGACGCGAAACAGTTCGCCAGCCCTCGGACAGTGCTGATCGGCTGGAATGAGAGTGTCGAGGCGATGAATGCCATTCGGCGCGCGCTGCCGTTCCTGCGGGCGGCCGAACTGACCCGCATCGTTGTGATCGACCCGCCGCGTCACGGCCCTGATCGCTCGGACCCGGGCGGTATGCTGTCGCAAATGCTGTCCCGCCATGGCGTGAAATGCGAAATCGACGTGCTGAGCAAGACGATGACGCGTGTGTCCGACATTCTGAACCGTCACGCCGCAGACGTCGAAGCCGACATGATCGTGATGGGCGCCTATGGTCACTCGCGATTCCGCGAGGCCATTCTGGGTGGCGCGACCCGGAACATGTTGGAACAGTCCTCGGTTCCGGTTTTCCTGGCCCACTGAACCGCGGGCACGGCAAAACAAATAACCGCCCCGGAAGGGGCGGTTTTTCGTCAGACCTTTTTGACCAAACCGATCAGGAACAGAAGGATCACGGCTCCGATCGTTGCAAAGAAAATCGACGACACCATACCGCCGCCGACCGAAAACCCGAGTGCGGGAAAAATCGTTCCGGCGAGAAAAGCGCCAACGATCCCGACGATGATGTTCCCGATCACGCCAAAGCCGCGCCCCTTCATGATCCTGCCCGACAACCAGCCCGCGATCGCGCCGATGATCAGCATTGCCAATAGGCTACTGAATTCCATGCCTTGCTCCTGAATATTGTTTCACGCAAAGGCATTAGAACACGGCCGGGCCGTTGGGTCACGCACGAACGTAGTGCATCCCCTGGAACCCGGATCGCAGATCCCGCACCTTGGGCGCGACCGATGCGGGATCATCCGTCGACAGCGCCTCGGCGAACAGGGCCACAAGTTCTCCGGCATGTTCGGGGGTCACGCCCCGCCGGACCAACTCGGGCGTTCCGATCCGCAATCCGTTCATGTCACCCGCAACCGAGGCGATCGGCAAACCGATACCACACGCCAGGAACCCAGCCCGCCGCAGGTGTTTTGACACCGCCTGCCCGCCCCCATAGTCGGCGGCCTTCAGCGCGAATTGGTGCGAGGTGGTGGCTCCACCAGCCCCTTTGAACACTGGCAATCCCTGATCCTCCATCTTGCTGGCCATTGCCTGCGCAAGATCGATCATCGCTTGCCCATAGGCCGGCCCGAAGTCGACCCAGTCCAGCAACGAGATTGCCAGAGCCGCCGACTTCGCGGCATCGAAATTGGCCGTCATTCCAGGAAATGCGATGGCGTCCAACCGTTCCGCGATTTCGGCGTCGTTGGTGACGATCAGCCCACCCGCCGGGCCGCCGAGGCTTTTGTACGTGCTCATCGTCATCAGATGCGCGCCTTCATCCAACGGGTTCGCCCAAGCCCCGCTGGCAATGATCCCGCATTGGTGGGCCGCATCGAATAGAACCTTGGCCCCGATTTCGTCGGCAATTTCGCGCACGGCCGACACAGGATGCGGAAACAGGTTCAGCGAGCCACCAACGGTGATCAACCGGGGCCGGTGCGTTCTGGCCATGTCGCGCAGAGCGGCCAGATCCAGACTGTACCCGTCCGCATCCACTGGTGCATTGACCGTTTGCAGACCATAAAGCCCTGCGCAGCCACCCTCATGGTGGGTCACGTGCCCGCCGATCGCTGCCGGAGGCGCGATGATCGTATCGCCGGGCCGGGTCAGAGCCATGAAGCCATACAGATTGGCCAAAGCGCCGGATGCCACCCGGATCTCGGCGTATCGCGCGTTGAACACGCGGGCCGCAAGCTCGGCCGCGATCACCTCGATCTCCTCGATGGCCTCAAGACCCATCTCGTATTTGTCGCCCGGATAGCCCAAAGATGGACGACTGCCCAGACCCGCGGCCAGTGCCGCCTCGGCCCTTGGATTCATGACATTCGTCGCCGGATTCAGATTGAAACACTCGGCATCGTGAATATCCGAGTTTCGCGCGATCAACGCGTCGATCCGGGCCTCGATCGCCTCCGAGTTGCTGTCGGCAACCTTCTGGGCGATGGTCTGAACAAGGTTTTCGCAGTGGCCCGGAACCCAGGCACGGTGAGCAAGGTGCTGCATCTGATCCTCCGTCTTCGCGGCCAACGATGCAAAGATCCTGACTTGCGCGCAAATCAGTTTTGCGAAAAATTAGGGTCGGAAAAATTGAGCCTAAATCCATGCCCGTTGCTCCACCGCGCCCCAAGCCCCTGCCCCTGAACGCGCTGCGTGCGTTCGAGGCCGCAGCCCGCCTGGGAGGATTCTCGGCCGCGGCTACGGAACTTGGCGTCAGCGCAGGCGCGGTGTCAGCCCATGTCAAAACGTTGGAAGACGAACTGGGTGCGCCCCTATTCGAGCGCACCGCAAGAGGCGTTGCCCTGACCGCGCTGGGACAGAAGGCATTGCCGGACCTGACCAAGGCCTTCGACACCTTGGGACAAGCCACATTTGCCATGCGCGCCCAGGCACAGCCGCAGGTGGTGCATATCGTGACGCTGCCCTCGATTGCACAGCTGTGGCTGTCGCCAAGGTTGCCCGAACTTCGAGCCGCAGAGCCGGAAATCGAAGTTTCGCTCACGGCCGAGGAAACCCCGCCCAACCTCAAGCGCGCGCCCTTCGACATCTACCTGTTTTTTGGCGGAGATTTGGGGGACCCCATCGCCGAAGACGCCATCTTTCCGATTTGCGCGCCGGCCTTGGCGCGTCGCCTGACTACGCCCGAGGACTTGGCGAATGTGACCTGCCTGTCCGACTCTACCTGGTTCGACGATTGGCAAACCTGGGTGGCCGCGGCGCGACCCGGATGGGCGTTCACACCCCGCGGGCCGGTCTTCTCTTTGTACGCGCTGGCCGTCGAAGAAGCGCTGAACGGTGCGGGTGTGTTGATGGGGCACAAGGCGCTGGTTCAGCCGCATCTGGACAGCGGTCGACTGGTGGCTCCGTTCGAAACGGTGGTCACTCTTCCCGACAGGCTCAAGCTGTGGTCGCCACGTGCCGTCCGATCGCAGACACCGGTCGGGCGCGTCGTCGAGTGGCTCAGAAAAACCGCTTAGACCAGAAACCCGCCGTCCGAATCATCCCCGGCCTCTTCCATCAGGCGGCCGATATCCGGAACGGTCACGTGGCGCTTGCCCTGCAGCAGGATCACTTCATCCTTTTTAAGCGCAGAAATCTGACGGCTGACTGTCTCCAGTGTCAGACCAAGGTAGTCGGCCATCGCCTCGCGGGTCAGCGGCAGGTCGAAGACGATGGGGCCGGATGAGCCCTTCTGGCTGGCAGACGCATCCCGGCGTGCGATGATCGACAGCAGGCTGGCGATCTTCTCTCGCGCGGTCTTGCGGCCAAGAACCAGCATCCATTCACGCGCCGCGTCCAACTCGTCCAACGTCATCTGCAGCAAGCGGTGGGCAATATGCGGCGTGCGGCCCATGAGGTCCTCGAACGGTTTCTTGCGGAAACAGCACATGACCACGTCGGTGGTGGCTTGCACGTCATAAGGCGCCGAGTCGCGCCCCGGCCGCCCTACGAAGTCGCTGGGCAGCAGCAGGCCCACCATCTGGGTGCGCCCGTCCTCCATGGTTTGGGTCAGAGACGCGATCCCGGACACGACCGAGCCGACGAAATTCATTTGATCGCCCGACCAGATGATCGTCTGACCGGCCTCGAAGCTGCGGTAATACTTGATCTCTTCCAAAGCGACCAACTCGTCCGCATCGCAGCGCGCGCAAACGGCTCGATGCCGAATTGGGCAGTCTTCGCAATTGGAGTGGTCAACAAGGGTATTCAGAGTCATGCGCGCGTCCACTTGATCTCGGTCAAGGTTTTCTGGTCGTCGAGCCTATACCGGTGTCGTCATGATAGTAAAACCTCAATTGGCAAAGCTTGGACTATTTGACGCGAAGGTACCGCGTTATACCAGCTATCCGACCGCCCCCCACTTCAACAACGACGTGGGGCCCGACATGTTTGGCGACTGGATTTCCGCCATCCGGCCGGGCAGTTCGATCTCGCTCTATGTCCATGTGCCGTTCTGTCGCCGGCTGTGCTGGTTCTGCGCCTGCCGCACCCAGGGCACCCAGACCGACAACCCGGTCATCGCCTATGTCGATGTCCTCAAGGCCGAGTTGGACCTGCTGGCCTCGCGCCTGCCCAGCGGAGTGACCCTGTCGCGCCTGCATTGGGGAGGGGGCACGCCCACGCTGCTGAACCCCGACCTGATGCGCGAACTGGCCGCGCATATTTTGGGCATTGTCCCACTGGGACACAACGCGGAATTCTCGGTCGAGATCGACCCCAACGAGGTGGATGCCGCCCGGTTGGATGCGCTGACCGAGGCCGGGATGAACCGCGCCTCGATCGGGGTTCAGGATTTCGACGACGAGATCCAGAAGACGATCGGGCGCATCCAGAGCTATGACACCACCCGCGAAGCGATCGACATGATCCGTGAGCGCGGCGTGCCCAGCCTGAACGCTGACATCCTGTATGGACTGCCGCACCAGACCAAGGCGCGGATGACCGAAAGCGTGCAAAAGCTGCTGTCGCTCAACCCCGACCGGGTGGCCCTGTATGGCTACGCGCATGTGCCGTGGATGGCGAAACGCCAGCAGCTGATCCCGTCCGACGCCCTGCCGACGCCGGAACAGCGGCTTGATCTGTTCGATACCGCCCGCCGCCTGTTCCTGTGGGACAATTACGAAGAAATCGGCATCGACCATTTCGCCACCAGGGATGACGGGCTGACCCATGCACTGAAAGCCGGGCGGCTCAAGCGGAACTTCCAGGGCTACACCGACGACCAGGCCGAGGTTCTGATTGGCGTCGGCGCCAGTTCGATCTCGCGCTTCCCGCAGGGCTATGCGCAGAATGCACCGGCCACGTCGGCCCATACCAAAGCGGTGCGCGATGGCCGGTTCTCGACCTCGCGCGGGCATCTGTTCAAGGATCAGGACATTCTGCGCGCCCGCCTGATCGAGGCCCTGATGTGCGACTTCCGCATCGAAACGGCCGAGATCCTGCGCGACCACGACATCTCGGCGGCCGAGCTGAAGGCGATGTACCAGCGCGCCAATGACGCCTTCGACGGGTTGTTGCAAATCACCGATGACGGGCTGTTCATCCCGCCCGAAGCGCGCGCCTTGGCTCGGATGATCGCCCGGACCTTCGACGCTTATGACCTGAGCAAGGCAGGCCACAGTTCGGCGATCTGACGACGGGCGACATGCCGCAAGCCGGCCAGTCGCCACAATGCAAAAAAGCGGGGGGTTGACGCGCGCGGTGGGTTTTCCCCACACTCGGAAGGCGGGCGGCAGGCCGCCCGACGCCGAGGCAGGCCATCATTCAGACAAAACTCGCCGGCGCATCCGCGTTCGACAGGTCCTTTCGTGCAGCCACTCTGCAACTTGACGAAGGGACAGCACCCATGCGCGTTTTTACCGTCCTCGGCCCCAGCCAATCGGGCAAGACAACACTGGTCGAGGCCATCAGTCGCCTTGATGGCCGGCCCACCACATTCGACCTGTCCGGAACCGTGCATCTGCACGGTTTTTCTTATCTGGACGAACCGTGGTGCGCGATCGACGTGGATGGCGGGGGCGATGCGCTGGCCTATGCCGGACCCGCCATGGCCATTTCCGACGCGGCCGTGGTGGTGGTCCCGCCGGACCCGGACGCGGCGGTTCTGTGTGCCCCCTATCTGCGGCTGGTCGAGGAGGCGGGCATTCCCTGCTTTCTGTTCATCAACCGGATGGACAACCCCAACGGCCGCATCCGCGACATCATCGCCGCGCTGCAGACCTATTGCAGCCATCACATCACCCTGCGACAGGTGCCGATCCGTGAAGGCGAAACCATCGTCGGCGCCGTCGACCTGATCTCGGAGCGCGCGTGGAAATATCAGGAAGGTCAGCCCTCGGCGCTGATCGAACTGCCGCAATCGGTGGCCGATCGCGAGGCCGAAGCCCGCACCGAACTGCTCGAAACCTTGTCGGATTTCGACGACCACCTGCTTGAGCAGCTGATCGAGGACAAGCAACCGCCCAGCGCCGAGGTCTATGACCTGGCCGCGCAGGTCCTGCAGAACCATCAGTTGATCCCGGCCTGTCTGGGCGCAGCCAGCCATGGCAACGGGCTGACCCGCCTGATGAAGGCCCTGCGGCACGAGGCGCCCGAGTTCGACATCGCCGCCGACCGGGACGCGGCGCCCGAGGCCGCCCGCGCCATCGCCGGGTTTGCCGACGTCAAGAAGCACATCGGCAAGATCATCGTCCTGCGGGGGCTGGGCGACGGGATCAAGGCGCATGACCCGCTGGGCGGCGAAACCGTTGGCAACCTGACCGCGCTGGACGCCAAAACCCAGATCGACGGGCTGAAGGCCGGCGAGATCGGGCTGGCGGTGAAATCCGACCACCTCAACCCCGGCAATATCTATGACAGGAGTGACTCCACGCCGCTGCCGGACTGGGCCACGGCGCATCCGGTCGCCCATCGGCAGGTGGTGTCGCCGGCCCATGAACGCGACGACGTGCGCCTGTCCAACGCGCTGTCCCGGCTGGTCGAGATCGACCCGGGCCTGACGCTGGAACAGGACGAGCTGAGCGGCCATGCCGTTCTCGGCTCGCAAGGGCCGCAGCACATGCGTCGGGTGATCGCCAAGCTGGCCGAGGATTTCGGGATCGAGATCGAAACCTCTCCGGTCGAGACTGCCTATCGCGAGACCATCCGCGCCACCGTCGAACACCGGCACCGCCACCGCAAGCAATCCGGCGGCGCGGGGCAGTTCGCAGACGTGGTGATCTCGGTCGCGCCGCTACCGCGCGGATCTGGCTTTCAGTTCGACGAGGTGGTCAAGGGCGGGGCGGTGCCCAAGAACTATATCCCCTCAGTCGAACAAGGCGCGGTCGATGCATTGGCGCAGGGCCCCGAGGGTTTTCCCGTGGTGGATGTGAAGGTCACGCTGCATGACGGCAAGCATCACAACGTGGACAGTTCCGATTTTGCCTTCCGGACGGCCGGCAAAAACGCCGTGCGCGAGGCCTTGCCGCAGGCCAAACCCGTCGTGTTGCAGCCGATCCTGAATGCCGAGATCCATGTTCCGTCGGCCTTCGTGGGCGATCTGGTGCCCACGATCAGTTCGCTTCAGGGGCAGGTCCTGGGGTTCGAGGGCAACCCGAACGCGCCGGGCTGGGAAATCTTCAACGCCAAGCTGCCCGCCGTGGCCGAGGACGAGCTGCACCGCACGCTGGCCAGCGCCACGCGCGGGACCGGCTGGGTCAAGCTGCAGTTCGACCACTATGAAGAGCTTCGGGGCCCGGTGCCGAAATCGGCGGCGCGCGAAGCGGCCAACGCCTAGCCCGCCGCTGCGATCAGTTCGCGAGTATAGTCATCCTGGGCGTTGACGAAGAGGTCTTCGGCAGCGCCCATCTCGACCACGTCTCCATTGCGCATGACTATCACCTTGTGTGACATCGCCCGCACCACCTTCAGGTCGTGACTGATGAACAGGTAGGCCAGCCCGTATTTCTTCTGCAGGTCGCGCAGCAGTTCGACGATCTGCACCTGTACCGTCATGTCCAACGCACTGGTAGGTTCATCCAGAACCAACAGCTTGGGCCGCAGCACCATGGCGCGGGCAATCGCGATGCGCTGGCGTTGCCCGCCCGAGAATTCGTGCGGGTAACGGTCCATGGCCGCCGGGTCCAGGCCCACCTCGGTCATCACCTCGGCCACCAGCTCGCGCGGGGCGCGGTGCGGATCAACCTTGTGGATCGCCAGACCCTCGGCAATGATCTGCTGGCAGGTCATGCGCGGGCTGAGGCTGCCGAAGGGGTCCTGAAAAACGATCTGCATGTCCTTGCGCAGGCGGCGCAGTTCACGCGTGGACCAGCGGCGCACATCCTGCCCTCGGAAGGTGATCCCGCCCTCGGAAGCAATCAGACGCATGATCGCAAGCGCCAGCGTGGTCTTGCCCGAGCCGCTTTCGCCCACGATCCCAACGGTTTCGCCCGCGCGCACGCTGAACGAGGCGTCGTTCACGGCCTTCACATAGCCGACCGTGCGCTTCAGGAACCCGCGCTGGATCGGAAACCAGACCTTCAGATGCTCGGTCCGGGCCACTTCTTCGGCGGCGGGGTCGATCGGGTCGGGTATGCCCGTGGGTTCGGCCGCCAGCAGCTTGCGCGTATAGGGATGCTGAGGGTTGTCGAAGATCTCGGCCACAGGGCCGGTCTCGACGATCTCGCCATCCTTCATCACGCAGACCCGGTCAGCGATGCGCCTCACGATGCCCAGATCATGGGTGATGAACAGCATCCCCATGTTTTCCGATTTCTGCAGCTCGGCCAGCAGTTCGAGTATCTGCGCCTGAATGGTCACGTCCAGCGCGGTGGTCGGCTCATCCGCGATCAGGATGTCGGGCTGATTGGCCAGCGCCATGGCGATCATCACCCGCTGCCGCTGTCCGCCGGACAGCTGATGAGGATAGGCGTCCAGCCGTTCCTCGGGGTCGCGGATGCCGACCTTGTTCAACAATTCGACGATCCGGGCCCGCGCCGCGTCGCCCGTCAGCCCCTGGTGCAGGGCCAGCGACTCCGCCATCTGCTTCTGGATCGTGTGCAGCGGGTTCAGCGAGGTCATCGGCTCCTGAAAGATGAAGCTGATGTCGTTGCCGCGCACCTCCATCAGACGCTGCTCGGATGCGCCGATCATCTCCTGACCGTCATAGGTGACCGACCCTTCGACGATCGCGCTGTCGCCCAGCAGCGACACGGTGGACAGAGCCGTGACCGATTTGCCGGAGCCGGATTCGCCCACCAGCGCTACGGTTTCCCCGCGATCGACATGGAACGAGACGCCCCGAACCGCCGTGGTCACCTGCCCGTCCTGACGGAACGAGACCCTGAGGTTTTTCACATCCAGCAAGCTCATGAGAAGGTCTTTCGCGGGTCGAACGCGTCACGCACGCCTTCGAAGATGAAGACCAGCAGCGACAGCATGATGGCAAAGGTGAAAAAGGCGGTGAAGGCCAGCCACGGCGCCTGCAGGTTCTGCTTGGCCTGCAGGGTCAGCTCACCCAGCGAGGGCGCCGAGGACGGCAGGCCAAAGCCCAGGAAATCGAGACTGGCCAGCCCGCCGATCGTGCCGGTCACGATGAACGGCATGAAGGTCAGCGTGGCCACCATCGCGTTGGGCAGCATGTGGCGGAACATGATGGTCAGGTTGCCCACGCCCAGCGCCTTGGCCGCGCGCACATATTCCAGGTTGCGGGCGCGCAGGAACTCGGCCCGCACCACGCCCACCAGGCCTGTCCAGGAAAACAACACCATCAGGATCACCAGCAGCCAGAAACTGCGCCCCAGCACCGCGAACATGATGATGATGACGTAAAGCGACGGGGTGGATGACCAGATCTCGATGATGCGCTGGAAGATCAGATCCAGCCAGCCGCCGAAAAAGCCCTGCAACGCGCCGGCGAATATGCCGATCAGGCTGGCCGCGCCGGTGACGATCAGGGTGAACAGGATCGACAGGCGGAAGCCATAGATGACACGCGCCAGCACGTCGCGCTTGGTGTCATCGGTGCCCAGCAGGTTCTGCCCGTTGGGCGGCAGCGGCGCGGCTCCGGGACGGTCGACGCTGGTGTTGTAGGAATAGGGGATCGGCGGCCAGATGGCCCAGCCACGCTCGAAACCCTCGGCTTGGAACGTTCCCGCCTTGATTTGCTCGATGATGCCTTCGGGGTCATCGAAACAGTCATCCAGCCCGCCGCTGTCGATCAGGCAACGGACCTCGGGGTCGCGGTAGATCGCCTCGGTCTGGAAGTCGCCGCCGAACTCGGTCTCGGCGTAGAAGTTGAAGATGGGCGTATAGAACTCGCCCCGATACTTCACAAGGATCGGTTTGTCATTGGCGATGAATTCCGCGAACAGCGACAGACCGAACAGCACCGAGAAGATGATCAGCGACCAGAAGGCCCGGCGGTTGCGGCAGAAATTGCGCCAGCGGCGCTGGTTCAGAGGAGAAAGTGCCATTTACCCCTCGCGTTTCTCGAAATCGATGCGCGGATCGACCAGCACATACATCAGGTCGCTGATGATGCCGACGACCAGACCGAGCAGACCGAAAATGAACAGCGTCCCGAAGATCACCGGATAATCGCGCGCCACTGCGGCCTCAAAGCCCAGACGACCGAGGCCATCCAGCGAGAAGATCGTCTCGATGATGATCGACCCGCCGAAGAACACGCCGATGAACACCGCCGGAAAACCGGCGATCACGATCAGCATCGCGTTGCGGAATACGTGGCCGTACAGAACGCGCTGCTCGCTCAGCCCCTTGGCGCGGGCGGTCATGACGTATTGTTTCTTGATCTCGTCCAGAAACGAATTCTTGGTCAGCAGCGTCAGCGTGGCAAAAGCGGAAATCGTCAGTGCGATGGTCGGCAGGGCGATGTGCCAGAAATAGTCGGCCACTTTGCCCAGCAGGCTGAGGTCTTCCCAATTGTCCGAGGTCAGCCCGCGCAGCGGGAAGATCTGCCAGTAGGAGCCGCCCGCAAACAGCACCAGCAGCAGGATCGCGAACAGGAAGCCGGGAATCGCATAGGCCACGATGATGGTCGCGCTGGTCCATGTGTCAAAGCGTGAACCATCCTTCACCGCCTTGCGGATGCCCAGCGGGATCGAGACCAGATAAGCGATCAGCGTCGACCACAGGCCCAGCGAGATGGACACCGGCATCTTTTCCAGCACCAGGTCGATCACCGAGACCGAGCGGAAGTAGCTTTCGCCGAAATCCAGCGTAAGATAGTTGCCCATCATGTTCAGGAACCGCTCGACCGGCGGCTTGTCGAAGCCGAATTCCTTTTCCAGTTCGGCGATGAATTCCGGCGGCAGCCCGCGGGCGCCCACGTATTTGTCATCGAAGACGCCACCGCCGGGTTCGGCCCCGGCCCCCGCGTCACCGGACCCCGCAAAACCCGCAAATACATCGCCCTGCCCTTCGATCTGGGCGATGATCTGCTCGACCGGACCGCCGGGTACGAACTGCACCAGCGTGAAGTTGACGATCATGATGCCCAGAAGGGTCGGGATGACCAGCAACAGGCGTCGAAGAATATATGCGCCCATGTTAACGCAGCGCGCCTTCTGCTTTCAGGGCCGCTTCCTTCTCGGGATTGATCCACCACAGATCAAGGTATCCCAGCGCATAGGGCGGCAACTGATCGGGGTATTCGTACATGTTGTAGTAGGCTGTCCAGTATTCCGCGATATACCCATCCGGTATGATGAAGAACTCATAGCGCAAGGCGCGATCCAAGGCCATAAGCGCTGCATCCTGATCGGTTTGATTGCTGGTCGCAAATGACGCCTCGATGATGGCGTCCACCAACGGGCTGGCAAGGCCTGCCGGGTTGAACAGGCTGAACTCGGCCTCTTTCGAGCCATACATCTGACTGAGGCCACCGCCAGTGGACAGGAACGCACCATAGCGTGTCGAATAAACCATGTCATAGTCACGCTCGCGGCTGCGCAGGGTGTACTGCGCCGGATCGACCTTTTCGGCCGAAGCATCCACGCCCAGCGCCTGAAGGTTCTGGACAAAGGTCTCGATCATCGTGGCCGTCGATGTCGGCAGGTTGGATGGATAGGGGATGTTCACCCGCAGGGTCTGACCCTGAGCATTGCGGCGCAAGTTGCCGTCGCCCACGGGCCATCCGGCTTCGTCCAACAGTTTCGAGGCTTTGCGCAGGTTGCGCCGATCGTTCAGGCGCGCCGGGTTGGATTCGTGAACGGTCGTCACCGGTTCGGTCAACATCTCGGGTGGAACCACGTCGCCCAAAGCTTGCAGAAATGACAGCTCTGCCCCCTGCGGTGTATCCATCGCTTCAAGCGGTGTGCCTTCGATGAACGAATCGCGGGGTGAGTTCAGGCCGAACAGCAGAGATTCATTGGCCCATTCAAAGTTGAATGCCAGCGCCAGTGCCTTTCGAACATTCTTGTCCGCGAATTGCGGACGCGCGAGGTTGAACACAAAGCCCGACGGGGTCGGTGGGCTGCCATTCGCAATCGCGTCCTTGACGACGTAGCCCTCTTTCAACTTGGGGAAGTCATAGCCGGTCGCCCACAGTTTGGGGTCGCTTTCGATCCGCAGCGTGTATTCGCCTGCCTTGAAGCCTTCAAAGGCGGCTGTCTGGTCCGCGAAATACTCGACTCGGATGGTATCGTAGTTGTGCCGGCCCTTGTTGAACGGCAAGTCCTTGCCCCAGTAGTCGTCCCGGCGTTTGTAGACGATGCGCCGGTTGATATCGTAGCTGTCCAATTTGTAAGGCCCAGATCCAACGGCGACTTCCAGGCGCGGCTCGTCGAGACGGCGGGACGGGTCTGCCTCGAACCACGCTTTCGAGAATACGGGCGTCGCGCCGACGGTTTCGATCCGGCTGCGGGCCGTCAATTCGGGATTGAACGTGAACTTGACCGTGTGCGTATCCAGCGCCTCGGCGCCGGTCACCATCCGCCCGACGGCCTGCGCATATGACGGCAGGCCCTGTTCGATGAACAGGCGGTGGCTGTAGACCACATCCTCGGCGGTGACGGGCGTGCCATCCCAGAACGTCGCTTCGGGGCGCAGGTGGAAAATGACCCAGTTGCGGTCGGCGTCATACTCCAGGCTCTCAGCCAATACGCCGTAGTACTGGCCGACACTGTCATCGGTGCTGTCCATCAGCCGATCGTATTGCAGTGTCGTCAACGCTCCGGGGCGACCTTTGCGTGAATATGGATTCAGGGAATCAAACGTGCCCGATGCGGCCAATGACAGCTCGCCGCCCTTGGGTGCATCCGGGTTGGCATAGTTCAAGTGCGTGTAGTCGGCGGGGTAGTCGAGATTGCCGAAGTACGAGTAGCCATGGCTGCGAATGATCTGGTCCTCGTCGGCCCGGACTGGCCCCGCCTGCCCCAGAACCAACGCCGCCGAAATGCCCAATGCCGCGACCCAATGACGAAAACCTTGTTCGCGCGCGCCAGGCAGATGGGAAATCATACGGGTCATCCTTCGATGTTGTCTTCTGTCCATGTCCTTGTGGGCAAGCTAAAAGCCCAGCACTGACACTTGCAAGTTTAGAATGCGTGAGCGCTTTGTGAAGTTTTGCTCAGACAAAAAAAGCCGCTGCACATGGCAGCGGCTTTCGCTTTTCGGTGTCTGGGTGGGCAGATCAGCCGCCAATCGTCTGCAGGTACGCGATCAGGTCTGCGCGTTCCTGAGCCTTTTTGAGACCGGCAAAGCTCATCGAAGTGCCTTGGATATAGCCTTTGGGGTTTGCAATGAACGCATCCAGCTCTTCCGGGGTCCAGTTGCCGCCATGCGACTGCATCGCCGCCGAGTAGCCGAAGCCCGCAGCCGCCGCCACAGGGCGGTCCACGACGCCATACAGGTAGGGACCGGTGCCATTGGCGCCTTCTTCCAGCTTGTGGCAAGCCGAACACTTGCGGAAAACCTTCGCGCCCTTTTCCGGGTCAGCTGCGGCCAGCAGATCGGCAAAGACCACTTCTTCGCCGTCAGCGCTTTCGCCCGAGCTTTCGGTTTCAATAACATAGGCGGCTTCGCCGTGCCCGCCGACATGGTAGAGAACATCGCCCCCCCATTTTGCCAGGAGGAGTACAAGGAAGGCACCGAACAGGCCGGCTGCGGCCTTGGTAACTGTCATCGTGTCGAACATTGATCGCGAGTCCATTTCAGCTGTCTTCGGGGTGTCTAAGGCTTCCCCTTGCAAGAGGCAAGGTATAGACACCGCGACGAAACGCCCAATTCTGGAACTTGTTGCACGGAATCGACCAAATGACCAAACGCATCGCCTTTCAGGGGGAACCCGGCGCCTACAGTCACGAAGCCTGTCGCAATGCGCGTCCGGATATGGAGGCGCTGCCCTGCCGAACATTCGAGGACGTGATCGAATCGGTGCGCTCGGGCGAGGCCGATCTGGCCATGCTGCCGGTCGAGAACAGCACCTATGGACGAGTGGCCGATATCCACCGCCTTCTTCCGCACAGCGGGCTGCACATCGTGGACGAGGCCTTCGTGCGGGTTCACATCAACTTGCTGGGCGTGCCGGGCGCGAAACTCGAAGATATCACCGAAGCCCATTCGCATCTGGTGCTATTGCCGCAATGCGCAAACTTCCTGAAGGCCCACGGCATCCGCGGGCGGGTCAGCCCTGACAACGCCCGCGCGGCGCGCGAGGTCTCGGAAGCGGGTGAGAAACATTCGGCGGCCCTGGCCAGCGAACTGGCTGGCGAAATCTATGGCCTTGAACTGCTGGCGCGCCACATCGAAGACAGCGACGACAACACGACCCGCTTTCTGGTGATGTCCCGCGAGGACGACCGCAGCCGCCGTGGCGAGCACGGGATGATCACCAGCTTCGTGTTCCAGGTCCGGAACATTCCGGCGGCGCTGTACAAGGCCATGGGCGGTTTTGCCACCAACGGCATCAACATGACCAAGCTGGAAAGCTACATGGTTGATGGCTCGTTCACGGCGACTCAGTTCTACGCCGACATCGTCGGCCACCCGGAAGACCGCAACGTGCAGCTCGCGATGGATGAACTGCAGCATTTCACCACGAATGTGGAAGTGCTGGGCGTGTACCCCGCTGCTCGACCACGCGGTTAGTCTGCTCCCACGCGCAGGCAGCTTGGGACTGCTCACCGCCAGTCAAACGCCGGCTCTCAAGCCCCGTGCAGATAGCGTTCTTCCATTTCGCGCGCAAAATCGCTCAGCCGCATCTGGAACTGGCGCCGGAATCTGGCCTTGCCCAGCTTCAACGACTGCAGAAGCAGACGCGCAGGCAAGGTCTTGGCCGCCAGTGACATC
The DNA here is from genome assembly GCF_025141855.1 of Ruegeria sp. B32. Lineage (NCBI taxonomy): Bacteria > Pseudomonadati > Pseudomonadota > Alphaproteobacteria > Rhodobacterales > Roseobacteraceae > Ruegeria > Ruegeria sp. B32. The sequence goes on from NZ_CP081106.1 coordinate 2,791,285, forward strand.
TCGATGCTCAGCCGCGTCTGCTTTTGCGACAGCGACAGAAGATCAATCGTGGTCAGGCCGTTCATCCCCTTGCTGGTCGATCGAAACCGCATGGCTGTGGGGCGATCGAACTCGGCCACCTCGATCGCGACGTGGCGTGGCTTGCCACGGATCATGATATCGGCTTCCCAGCACGACCCGACCCAGTGGCCCGGCATTTCGACAGTGCGTCGAACCTCGACACCGCGGCGCATCGCCATGCGCTCGAACCGTTCGAAGTCCGCGACCATGTCGAACACCGCATCGATCGGCGCCTGGATATCTTCGCGTGCTGAAACCTGCATGTCGGCCTTTTCTGCTCAGTCAGGGTGTCAGTGTTTCGTCAGTCCAGCGTATCTGCAAGCCAGTTACGCAAAAGAAAATGCGCGATTGCCCCCTTTCGCGCCGGCAGAAGCTTGGGGTGCTCGCCTGCAAAAGCCTGCATCATCTCGGACTTGGTGACCCACATCGCGTCCTCGATCTCGACCGGGTCGATCGTGATCTCGCGGGACAGCGCCTGCGCTGCACACCCGAACATCAGCGACGACGGAAATGGCCAGGGTTGACTTGCCAGATAGCTGACGTGTCCGACCGGAACGCCGGCCTCCTCCATGACCTCACGCCGCACGGCGGCTTCGAGGGTTTCGCCCGGCTCGACGAAACCGGCCAACAGTGAATACATGCCGTCGGGCCACCCCGGAGATCTGCCCATCAGGACGGAATCGCCATGCGTGACCAACATGATCACCACCGGATCGGTCCGTGGAAAGTGCTGACCGCCACAGGCCGGGCACAGTCGTTGCCACCCCGCCTGTGAAATGTTGGTCGGGTTGCCGCAGCGCGCGCAGAACCTGTGCGTCTCGTGCCAGCCGATCACGGCTTTGGCGGTGGCTGCCAATTCGGCGTCCCGGGCCGACAGGCGGGTCATGATCCGACGAAGCTCGGCGAACACGTGGCCCACGGGCAGCCCCGGATGCTGCTGTTCGGTTCGGTCCACGAACGCTCCAACGCCCGACAGGTCCAACCCGTCGGCAGACCAATTCGAAATGTCCATTGCAAACAGCGGCGCACCCGCATCACTGCGCCCCAGCAAGATCGGTTGGTCAATCGCCCCGCCGGGTCCGTTCGCAACCAGATCGTGGCCCATCGGAACCAAGGCCAACTGGTCCAGCGCTTCGCCCATGACCAGCGGTTTGCCCCGCCACATAAGGATGCACCGCGCCGTAGTATCGGACCGTGCTGCCTCCAAGGCTCTGGCATCGGTACGGATCTGCGCCGCCCGGTCCAGTCCAGAGCCGCCAAATGTCACGCTTTCCGCCCGTTTCATGCCTGTCCCTTTGGAATTTGCACAAGGGCTGCCACGACTTGGGTACTGGTGCAATGGGAATTCACACTCGCAAAAAGCATCGTTGTCGCAAAGGACGCATGGAAGCCCTGACGATTACCTGTATTCTACCTTTCAGTGAAAACGTATGCACAACAGCACCTAAAAGAAGAAAATTGGCTCTGAAATCCTCCCTGCTTCAGGTACATCCCCACTTAAAAACCGCGCACATCCGGATTCTTGCGACGACCGATCTGCACATGAATCTGACCAGTTTCGACTATTATGCGGACCGGCCGGAACCAAGTGTGGGCTTCACCCGAACCGTCAGTTTGATCCGCTCTGCACGTCAAGAGGCGGAAGAGGCGAATGCAACTGTCCTGCTGTTCGACAACGGAGATTCCCTTCAGGGGACACTTCTGGGTGACTGGGCGGTCGCGCAGACCGAAGCGACCCACCCCTTGATGTCTGCCTTTGGGCGTTTGGGCTACGACGCAATTGCGCTGGGGAACCACGACTTCGGCTTTGGTCTGCCGGCTCTGGGCCGGATCGTTTCTCGGGCACCTTGCCCGGTTTTGTGCAGCAACATGCAGTGTCTGACCGGGGGGGCGCCCTGGCAGAAACAGTCCATCCTGACCCGTCATGTCCACATCAACGGCCAAAGCATTCCTGTCCGAATTGGCGTTTTCTCGATCCTGCCGCCGCAGACGGTGAAGTGGGAAGCACCACAATTGGAAGGCCAGGTTGCAGCCGAGGATGCCGTCGCCTCAGCGCGCCGGATGGCCGAGAATTTGCGTCGTCAGGGCTGTGACCTGATTGTGGCTCTTGCACATTCCGGCCTAGGCGAGCCCGACGCCGCGCCGATGTCGGAAAATGTGGTCGCACAGCTTTCTGCTCTGGACGGTATTGATGCAATCGTGGCCGGACACACGCACCTGACACTTCCCGACCCAAGCGATGGTAACCCGCAGCAGGCCAGACCCGTGGTCATGCCCGGATCAGCGGGGTCGCATTTGGGGGTGATCGACCTGACGCTTGCCGTGAACGCCATGGGAGAAGCGAGAATTGCTGGTCACAGCGCGCATCTGCGCGCGATCTGCCCGGGCGGGGCTGAAACCGGCGCTCGGGTCGTTCCTGAAGACCCTGAGATGGTCGAACTTTTTGCCGCCGCCCACAAGGCGACCCGCAAAGCCGCTGCCCAGCCGGTGGGCCGGATCAATCGTACCCTGCACAGCTATTTCACCTTTTGCGGGGTGGATCAGGGGCTGAACTTGGTCGCCGCAGCACAGGCGGCAGCTCTGCGACCGGTTCTGGCCGGAACGGCCTTTGAAACCCTCCCTGTTCTGTCCGCAGCCGCACCTTCGAAATTCGGAGGCCGGGCCGGACCACGGCACTACACCGCAGTCCCGGCTGGCGGTGTCACCGTAAGGCATGTCTCGGACTTGCATGTGTTTCCAAACCAACTGGCCGCCATGCTGCTGGATGGCCGCCAGATCACCGAGTGGCTGGAGATGTCGGCTGCCCAGTTTTCCCAACTTGGAAACAGCGACGAGCAGGTTCTGATCGACCCCGAGGGCACCGGGCACAATTTCGACGTGCTGCATGGGGTGACCTACAGGTTCGATCTGACCCAGCCCGCGCGATATGATTTAGGCGGCCAGTTGATCGACACGTCCCATTCCCGCCTGCGCGATCTTGCCTTTCAGGGCCGCCCCGTCGATCCGGATGAACAATTCGTCGTTGCATCAAACAGCTACCGAGCCAATGGCGGCGGCAACTTTCCCGTCCCAGACCCGGCCCGGCTGATCCCGGTGCCGCCGCTGAGCCTCCAGGGAATCTTGCGCGACTACCTGGCGGGACGATTGGGTCCGGATCCGGTGGAAAACACCGCCCAAAGCTTTTCCTTTGTTCCGCAGGCGGGCCGGTCCGTGATTCTGAAGACCGGGCCACGCGCTGCGAACTACCTGCACGAGCTCGACCACTTTGCAGCCACCACCGACGGGCAGGACGCGCGCGGGTTTCTTCGGGTACGCCTGTCTTTGTGACGGGTTGCCAAGCGGCTGCGTGATGCCTATATCGGCGGTCGAGAGGTTGGCGCGGGCAAGCGCCTCGCCAACCTGGTCAGGTCCGGAAGGAAGCAGCCACAACGAGCCCCGCTTGGGTCGATGTCCAACCTCTCACTTGACGCCGCGCCGCGTATTCGGCCGGGTCAATCCAACCTCTGCATTTCGTCGTTGTTCCTGAAAACCGCGCTTGCCGGCGGGTCAGGCGATCAATCGCGGCCAAACGGCACTGCTGCGCCGGGCGAAGGCGCCGATATGACCGATTTCGGACAGTCCGAAATCCTTCGGCTGCAACAAACGCCGACGGGCGGTCGGACCATAGAGTTCAGACAGCCGCCAGACCGCGGGCGGTGGCACAGTCTGGTCATCCTCGAACGCAATGATATCCGCCGTGGCGTTCGCCCGACTCCAATCCGCTTGGGGAAGCGTGTCTCCCAATTCGGGCAGATAGCTGGTGGGCGATGTACACCACTTGCGCCATTGCCAATAGACGCCCGCCGGCAAATCGGCTCCGAATCCCAGAAGTTTCCCCGGCAGGTACCCCAGAAGACGCACCAGAGGTGGCACGTGGCCATACCAGAACAGAGTCGCCAAGCCCTTGTAGGGCCACGGGTGATCGGCCACCGTCACCAAACCTGCGCACACACAGATCATCCGGTCGATCTGTTCGATTTCCGGTTGCAGCGGACCCAGCATTCCACCGACCGAATGCCCGATCACCCACAGTTTTGCCTGCGGGTATCGACGGCGCATCTCGGCACGCGCTGCGGGCATGTCGATCAGCGCCCAGTCCGCCATCGTGGCCTTCGAGTCTTTCAGCCGCCCGGTCAGCGAATGCTCGAAATCCCGGTAGTCATATGTCAGGCAAGCCATACCGCGCTCGGCGGCCAGCCAGCGAGCAAAGTGCTGATAGTAGTCACGTGGCACTCCTGTTGCGCCGTTCAGCACAACAACGGTTTGCGGCTCGACCGCCGGAGTGTAAAGCCGCGCCGCCAGCTGGGTCTGGCCCGACGGAAACTTAAAGTCTTCCACGTCAACCGCGTGCTGCGAATCCAACATCTTTGCCTCCAAACACTCTGGACCGATCGGTCTAATACTTTGTGTCTGGACCAATTGGTCTAGGCCTGTCAATATTTGGCCTGCATGACCCAACGTCCACCAAACACCAAAGATCGCCTGATCGTGACTGCCGCCAAACTGTTCCAGCGCTCGGGCTATAACGGTGTCGGTCTGGCGGAATTGCTGGCCGAAGCGCAGGCCCCCAAGGGTTCACTGTATCACCATTTTCCAAAGGGCAAGCCGGATCTGGCCCTGGCGGCGGCCAGTTGGGCCTCGGACGGGATGTTGAACATGATCGCTGCGGCATTCGACGACGCCGCGGATTTTCGCGACGGGGTCATCACCCTGTGCCACAAGATCGCGAAGCTGTTCGACACCTCGGCCCAATGGGAGACCTGCCCGATCGCCGCCACCCTGTTCGAAAGCCCCGACAACCGCGCGTTTCGGGAGCATGCCGACCGTCTGTATGAAAGCTGGATCATCGAAGTTCGAAACCACGCCGCGCGGTTCGGAGTTTCCGACCCCGAAAATACTGCGGACACCCTGTTCATCGTGATGCAGGGCGGCTGGCAATTGGCCCGTGCCCGCAGGGATTCGAATGTGCTGCGCAGACTGCCTGATCTGTTCCCTTGGAACTCACTCCGGCAACCGGGCTGAAACCGTCTTGACTCGATCCCGGATACACCGCTAGCGATGAGGGGATGGTTCCCGTGCCGTTTCGGTCCGGGATGAAAAGGGAACACGGTGCGGTCCAACCCGGAACTCCGGAGCGGACCAAGGCCGCGACTGCCCCCGCAACTGTAGGCGGAGAGCGATGCCGAAATACCACTGACCGCAAGGTTGGGAAGGTCGGCAAAGCAAAGACCCGCAAGTCAGGAGACCTGCCATCAAACGTGAAACCGAAACTCGGACGGGGTGTCCGGGCAGGGTCTGGCCTTGAAACCGGCGTCTGTCCAAATCCACCCCGCCCAGCGCGCGGAGGGCGCAACATGATTTGGAAGACCGACACCCATGAATTCGCGGCAACTATCTGCCAGCGCACCGGAAAGACCTGCCCGGCACTGGCGCGCATGGCACGGGCCATCGCGCAGGCAATGGCGACGGCGCAGGCCGCGACATCCCCCGACTTCCAAGTGGAAGGCAGCAGCGAACTGGCCCACTGCGAACATGGCTGCACGGCGCGGTTCGATGCACGTCCCGAACGGATCCGCGTGTATTGCGGAGCGGCCGCCGACACCCCGTCCGACCGCCTTGAAACCTATTCCGACATGCTGTTTGACGACCAGAGCGACGCCCTGCCCGCGCAGGTCATCAGTGATCGACCCTGTGCGATGCTGCAGGCCACAGCGATCATGCCCGTGGTCAGGGCCGAGGGCGAGTTTCGCGCGACCGCCTGAAGGTCAGGTCGCCAGAGCCTCGCGCGCCGGGGCGACGGCCCAGTCCATCTGAGCATCGGTTTCGACTGCGCAGGGGCGTACGGCCCGCAGGCGTTTCAGGGCCTGTTCCGGCTGCTCGCCGCTTTCGATCATCAAGCGCAGAACAACCATGCCCGACCGCCCGCAACCGCCCCGGCAGTGGACCAGCACCCGCCCGCCGCCCGACAGCGCATGGCGGGCGGCGGCGCTGACTTCGGGCCAGCGGCCGGATATCTCGGTCGACGGCGCCGAGAAGTCGGCGACCGGCAGATGTGCCCACCGACAGGCGCGCCGATGGATGTCACAACCCAATTCGCCCGCACCCACGGCAACCAGTTCGGCAAGGGTTGTCATCGAAATCACCAGCCCCGGCGCCCAGGCTGAAATCAGGTCCAGGTCTCCCTCATAATCGCCGCCACCGCCGGGAACCGAGGTCAGGGCCAGCGTACCGCCGCCCACCTGCAATGCATGAACCACAAGATTTGTCATCAGACGTTCCCCCCGAAACTGGCTGATTGAACTTGATCCGCGCAGTATGCCTCACACCGCGCGCTCGCCAAAGCGAAAAACCTGCACCGGCGCTGTGGACGCGGGGCACCGGGAACTCTACCCTGCATCGTCAGTACGAATCCGTCAGAGCAGACATGACCACACAGTCCAGCCCCGCCTATCAGGTTCTCGCCCGAAAATACCGCCCGGAAACCTTTGCCGATCTGGTCGGTCAGGATGCCATGGTGCGCACGCTGAAAAACGCGTTCGAGGCGGACCGGATCGCGCAGGCCTTCATCATGACCGGCATCCGCGGTACCGGCAAGACGACCACGGCCCGGATCATCGCCAAGGGCATGAACTGCATCGGCCCCGACGGCAATGGCGGCCCAACGACCGAACCCTGCGGCCAGTGCGAGCATTGCGTGGCCATCATGGAAGGTCGCCATGTGGACGTGCTGGAAATGGACGCCGCCAGCCGCACCGGCGTGGGCGACATCCGCGAGATCATCGACAGCGTGCGCTATCGCGCCGCCAGCGCGCGGTACAAGATCTACATCATCGACGAAGTCCACATGCTGTCGACCAGCGCGTTCAACGCGCTGCTGAAAACGCTGGAGGAACCGCCCGAGCATGTGAAGTTCATCTTTGCAACGACCGAGATCCGCAAGGTGCCGGTCACCGTGCTGTCGCGCTGCCAACGATTTGACCTGCGCCGGATCGAACCCGAAGTGATGATCGGCCTGCTGCGCAAGATCGCCACCGCCGAGGGCGCGGAAATCTCGGATGACGCGCTGGCACTGATCACCCGCGCCGCCGAAGGCTCGGCCCGGGATGCGACCTCGCTGCTGGATCAGGCAATCAGCCATGGTGCCGGCGAAACCACCGCCGACCAGGTGCGCGCGATGCTGGGACTGGCCGACCGGGGCCGCGTGCTGGACCTGATGGACATGATCCTGCGCGGCGATGCGGCCGGGGCCCTGACCGAACTGGGCGCGCAATATGCCGAGGGCGCCGACCCGCTGGCAGTGCTGCGCGATCTGGCCGAAATCACGCATTGGGTCTCGGTGGTGAAGATCACCCCCGACGCAGCCGAAGATCCCACCGTCTCGCCCGATGAACGCACCCGCGGCCAGCAGATGGCCGAGGCGCTGCCGATGCGGGCGCTGACCCGGATGTGGCAGATGCTGCTGAAGGCACTAGAGGAAGTCTCGGCCGCCCCCAACGCCATGATGGCCGCGGAAATGGCGGTGATCCGTCTGACCCATGTGGCCGACCTGCCCAGCCCGGAAGAGTTGATCAAGCGCCTTCAGGACAGCCCTCCACCGCCTGTCGGCGGGCCGGGGGGCGGCGTTCCGGTCGCCGGAAACAGCGCCCCGCCCGTGACCGCGACGGCCTCGGCCCATGCGCCGGCCCCGCGCGGTGCGGGCGGTGCGCCGACGGCGGCGTTGGCTCAGGACGTGCAGACCGCGCTGGCGCGTTATCCAACGTTCGAGCATGTGGTCGAGCTGATCCGCGCCAACCGCGACGTGAAGCTGCTGGTCGAGGTCGAAAACGGCGTCCGCCTCGTCTCGTACCAGCCGGGCCGGATCGAGTTCACGCCCACCGAAAAGGCGCCCACCGACCTGGCCGCGCGGCTCGGGTCGGCGCTGCAGCGCTGGACCGGCAATCGCTGGGCGGTCTCGATCGTCTCGGACGGCGACGCCCCCACCATCGCCGAACTGCGCGACGCGGCCGAGCTGGCGCTGAAGGCCAAGGCCGAAGAACACCCCCTGGTGCAAGCGGTTCTGACACGGTTCCCCAAGGCCCGCATCACCCGGATCGAAACCCCCGAGGACCGTGCCGCCAAGGTCGAAACCGAAGCCCTGCCCGAGGTCGAAGACGAATGGGACCCGTTCGAGGAAGACTGATCATCCGCGCAGAAGGCGCGCTGCCCTTGTGAAGGAGGCAGACGGCCCGTATTTAGGCCGCAAATCGAATGACAGGAGACATACAGATGCTCAAAGGACTCGGCGGTCTGGGCGACATGGCCAAGATGATGAAATCCGCGCAGGAACTGCAGACCAAGATGGCGCAGATGCAGGAAGAGCTGAACACCATCATGGTCGTCGGCGAATCCGGCGCGGGCCTGGTCAAGGCCACGGCCTCGGCCAAGGGCGAGTTGAAAGGTCTGGACATCGACCCCTCGATCTTCAACAGCGACGACAAGGAAGTGGTCGAGGACCTGATCCTGGCCGCCATCAAGGATGCGCAGACCAAGGCAGCCGAGCGGTCGCAGGAAGAAATGGCCAAGCTGACCGAAAGCATGGGCCTGCCAGCGGACATCAAGCTGCCGTTCTGATCTTCGCCCCTCAAACCCCCGCCGCCAAAGCCACGCAGGACAGGCCATGAGTTCGAACAGTGACATCGACGCCCTGATCGACTTGATGGCGAAGCTGCCGGGGCTGGGGCCGCGCTCGGCCCGGCGGGCGGTGCTGCACTTGATCCGCAAACGCGCCCTGCTGCTGACGCCGTTGTCGGACGCCATGCAGCAGGTCGCCGCCACCGCGCGCGAGTGCCTGAACTGCGGCAACGTGGGCACCACCGACATCTGCGACATCTGCAATTCCGAAGACCGCGCCACCGGAGAGCTGTGCGTGGTCGAAGACGTGGCCGACCTGTGGGCGATGGAGCGCGCAGGTGTGTTCAAGGGCCGCTACCACGTGCTGGGCGGAACGCTCTCGGCGCTGGACGGCGTCGGACCGGAAGAACTGCGCATCCCCCGCCTGCGCGATCGCGTCACCGCCGAGAACATCACCGAAGTGATCTTGGCCCTGAACGCCACCGTCGACGGGCAGACCACGGCCCATTACATCGCCGATCAGCTGGAAGGGCGGGTCCGCCTGACCTCACTGGCGCAGGGCGTGCCGATCGGGGGCGAACTGGACTACCTGGATGACGGGACGATCACCGCTGCGCTGCGGGCGCGGAAAGAACTGTAGCCGCCGCCTGCTGCCTACAAGCAGCAGGCTCTCGCCCCCTCTCGATTGCAAGGAACCACTTGACCCATCGGTCAGGTGTAGGCACCCGAAGAGTAGGTCAATTCATAGGAATGGCTGTAGATCTCGAAGACTATCCCGAACGGATCCTCGACATAGACCATGCGGTAGGGTTTCTCGCTGGGGTAGTAGTACCGGATAGGCATGCGTTGCTTCCCGCCGGCCGCCACGATTTTTTCCACCAAGCCTTCGACATCAGGATCCTGGACGCAGAAATGGAACGTCCCGTTCCTGCGAAAGTCGATGTTGTTTTCCGGCGCGTAGTTCCCATCAAACTCAAAAAGCTCGATCCCGATACGATCGGCGGTCGCCAGATGCGCGATACGCAGTTTTTTCCAATTCGGGCCAAACACGTCCGTGCACATCACGCCGATGTCCGTGTCATCCTCGACCACGTCGGTTGGCGGCATGATCACGTAAAATCCCAAAACCTCGGAATAGAATTTCACGGCTTCGTCCACGTTCGGGACGGACAACCCGATGTGAGAGAATGTTCTTGGATGTTGAGGCATGGCTTGCTCCTTGGTCTATTGGGCAAGACGTATTTTGCAACGTCCTTGTTTCAAGCGCCCGCCCCACAAGGCAAAGCCGTGTTGTTCCATGCACATAGATCATCATGCACTGCTGCCGAGGCCTAGAATGATCTTTCCGTCGACCCCCCACCGTGTACTATGCCCTAGCCTGACCCATTTGATATCGGAACCCGCCATGAAACGCCTTCTCGCCCTGACCTTCGCCGCCTTCACCGCCACTTCCGCGTGGTCACAGCAACTGGTCGACAAGGGGTTCGTCGAAGGCTGGAACATCATGATGGACCCCAATCTGGGCAACGGCTGTCTGATCCAGACGGTGTATCAGGACCTGTCCGTGGTGCGCCTGGGCTACGATGCGCTGGACAATCGGGGCTATTTCACCGTTTTCCACAAGGGGTGGGGCAACATCGAGCCCGGCAAATCCTATCCGATCCGGTTCGAGCTGGACGGCAAGAGCTTTGACGCCACAGCCATAGGGTTCAAGCAGGATCGGGTGCCCGGTGCGACCGTGTTCTTCACCGACCGGAACTTTGTTGCGGCCATCGCCCAGAACAAGACGATGACGATCTACAACCCCGCAGGCGAGCGGGTTTTGGCGATCGATCTGAAGGGCACCGCCAAGGCATTGGACTATGCGCGGGACTGCCAGAACAAGAAGCTCTAGCGAATCGGATCGAACACCGCGTCCGAGGCGGTACAGTCCCGGATGACGTCTCGCCCGCAGGGCACCGGGTCCAGGTCGCGCGACAGGCAGATGCGCACTTCTTCGATGTACCCGCTGTTGCAGGTGACGGTGATCATGTCGGGTTCCAGCCCCGGATTGGCACTGAGGAAGGCATCCTCGACCACGCGCGCCGGCAGTTTCACGGCTTTGTCCAACTTGCGAAACACCGGCGGTCGGGTGATGCGGTCATAGGCTTGCCGGGACAACGCGTAGTAGTCCGCTGCGGACAGGCTCGAACAGGTGCCGTGTTTCTTCCACTGGTGCCAGGCCAGACCCGAACTGCCTTGAATATCTTCCATCTGTCGGGTCATCGCACGGGACGGCGGCGCCTTGGCTGTCGGGCAATAGGAGGGCCAGCCTTGGTGGTATTGCGGCCACAACCCGTGCAGGATCCAGCCGTGATCGTGGCGCGCATCGCATTGGTCGGATCCGCGCGCGTCGCCTTCGCGGGCGCACCAGTTGGGCGACCAGCTCAGCGACAGGACGTAATAGTCGAACTCGCCTGACTTCTCGCCATCGGCCAGCGCGGCCGTCGCGCCCAAAATCCACACCAGCAGCCCCAATAACGCCCAGCGCATTCGCCTCTTCCCTTCTTGCATCTGCACGACTATATACGGGCCAAGTTCCCCGACAACGGAAACCTGCCCCAAGACCACGGGGCCGCCGAATTCCGGCGACGGGACAGATGTATTCAAAGGAGACGGGCTGATGGCAAAACCCCTGATGGCCAAGGCAACCGCCGTTTGGCTGGTGGACAATACCACGATCAGCTTCAAGCAGATCGCGGATTTCGTGGGCATGCACGAGTTGGAAGTGCAAGGCATCGCTGATGGCGATGTGGCGGCAGGCGTCAAGGGGTTCGACCCGATCGCCAACAACCAGCTGACTCAGGAAGAGATCGACAAGGCCGAGAAAGATCCGCTGCACAAGCTGAAGCTCAAGTTCAACCCGGCCGCCGCCGGCGAGGAAAAGCGCCGCGGTCCGCGCTACACGCCGCTGTCCAAGCGTCAGGACCGACCGAACTCGATCCTGTGGCTGGTCAAGTTCCACCCGGAGCTGACCGATGGCCAGATCGCCAAACTGGTTGGAACCACCAAGCCCACGATCCAGTCGATCCGCGAGCGCACCCACTGGAACATCGCCAATATGCAGCCGATCGACCCGGTCGCGCTGGGCCTGTGCAAACAGTCCGAACTGGATGCCGCCGTCCAGAAAGCCGCCGCCAAGAAGGCCGCCGAAGGTGGCGTCATGAGCGATGACGAGCGCCGCAAGTTGGTCTCGACCGAACAGTCGCTGGAAATGGATGCCGCTCCCAAGATCCCCACGGCGATCGAGGGGCTGGAAACCTTCTCGCTGTCCGATGACGGCGACGAGGAAAAAGAAGACGAAGCAGTGGTGGATGCCGACAGCTTCTTCAACCTGCCCAAGGGCGGCGCCGAAGAAGACGACGAGGACGACCTGCGCAACTGACACTGTGCTGGCCCCGGTCCGATGGACCGGGGCCTTTTTGGAACTGGACCATGCTGAACATTCTATCGTCTATCTTCGGGCCGCACCGGGCGGTTTCGATTTACGCTTTCGCAAAAACAAAGGGACTGGCCATTCTGGGCGGCGTGGCCGTTATCGCCGTAGCTGCCGGTCTGCTGCTGTTCAGCGGCGATGGGAAACACGAACACGAAGCGTTTCTGACCGTTCCCGTGCTGTCGGCCACACCGATCAATGGAGATCTCAAGAACGGGGTCATCGCGTCGGTTCGATTACCGGACGGATCGGCAACTTCAATCACCGCGACCGAGGCGCCGATCGCGCGCAGTGTCGGAACCACGGCCTGTGTAGAAAAGCGGGTTTACGTGGACAGCGGCGAACCGCGCTATCGGTTCAAATTGCCAAGCAACTGCGGCGCAAGCTGATTTGCAGAACCGCCCGGAGAATACTCCGGGCGGTTTTCTTCTTACAAAAGCTGGAACAGGATCCCGGCTGCAATAGCTCCGCTGATCCCAAGCCCGATGTAGGCTGCGAACACACGGGGTTTGACCAGAGACCAGACAGCCGCCATGGCCGGAATGGAACTGACGGCCCCGGCGATCATGAACGACATCGCGGCGCCCGCGCTCATCCCCTGCTCCATTAGGCCGGCCAAAAGCGGCGGCGCGACATACGAATTCAGGTAGGCCGGCATCCCGACAAAGGCGGCGATCACGATCGGCAAGGCACCGTCGCCACCGACCAGCCGCGCGATCAGATCAGCCGGAACATAGCTGACCAGCAGCGCCTCGAGCACATAGGCCAGAGCGAGCCACTTCAGCAGGAACAGGCCGTTCTGCACGAATTCCCGACGGAACCGGGCGCGGCGTTCGGGCTCTTGCCAAAAGCGCCAAAGCAGCGTGTCTTTCTTCGGACCGCAGCCACAGCATCCGGCCGGTTCATAGTGGCGCAGAGGTTGGGCAAAGGCACCCTGACGCATGAGAAAACGCACCGCGAACCCGCCGAACAATCCCAGTGCCACGGCTGCAACGGCTTTGCCGATCGCAAACGGCCAGCCCAAAGCGCCCGCCGTAATCAAAAGCGTGGGCGGGTCAATCAACGGCGAGCTTAGCCAGAAGGCCATCACCGCTGACAAGGGCGCACCCAACGCAAGCAGGCCTGCGATGAACGGAATCACCTCGCAAGAGCAGAACGGAGCCAACCCGCCAAACAATGCGGCCAGCAGGATCATCCGGGTTTCGCGGCCCTCGAAGGCCCGGGCAACCATAGTCTCGGCCCCGCTGGCCTTGAGGTAGGACAGCAACAGCACTGCAAACAGGATGTACTGACCGGTGTGCACCAGAGCCTTGGCTGCAAAAGTCGTGACGTTCACCCAATTGCCCGGGTCCAGAATGGCCACTAGCACAAGGATCACCACGATCAGGGCCCAGGGTGTCTTCAGCAGACCGGACAGGGTTTGACCAACGGCCTTCGGGGATTGGGTCAATTCAGCCATCGTTGGTAACCTTTCTGGATTCGTCCGCGCAGCATTCGCTGAGGATGAACTGCGCCAGTGATCTCAATTCATCGAAACATGCACGGTTGATTGTGGTCCGACCGGATTTCTCCTGCTCGACCACGCCGCCCGCCGCCAAGAATCGCAGGTGATGAGCAAGGGTGGATGGTGCCATCCCCGTGCGGCTTTGGATTTCCCCGACCGTCAGACCGGCCTGTCCGGCCCGTACAAGGGTCTTGAGCACCTGCAATCGCGCCTCGGACCCCATCGCGGAAAACCCTGCAGCAGCTTTTTCCCACATTTGGTTATCTCCATTAAACTAGATTTCTAGTTTTTTAGTGATAAGCAGAGCCCGAGTCAACCGCATCGATAAATTTCCGTTGATCCCGAATAAGTCCAGATTGCCCTGTATTTAAGTCCAACATATAACGAGGCATGGGAATTTCGGTCGATACCTTCTTTCTGAAACCGGGCGGTCAGGGCACTCTGCAGGCGCAGATCCAGCAGATGATTGCCGAGGGCATCCTGTCAGGCCGCTTTCATGTCGGTGAGAAACTGCCGTCGTCGCGCAAACTGGCCGCGCATCTGGGTGTCAGCCGCATCACCGTGACGCTGGCCTATACCGAGCTGCTGGCAAATGACTATCTGACGGCCAAAGGCCGGTCCGGGTACTACGTGTCGCAGAACGCACCGGTGCCACCGAAATACACACCGGTTCAGCGCAGCGAAGAAACCGTCAACTGGGACGCCGCACTGGCCCGCCGCTTTTCCGAGGGTGATTTTCTGGCCAAGCCACCGGATTGGCGAGAATATAGCTATCCGTTCATCTACGGCCAGGCCGACCGCACCCTGTTTGATCATGCGAACTGGCGCCTCTGCGCCGTTCGGGCCCTTGGCCACAAGGATTTCGACTCGCTGACCGGCGACTACGTGGATCAGGACGATCCGTTGCTGATCGAGTTCATTGCCCGCCACACCTTGCCCCGCCGCGGTATCGCCGCTCGGCCCGAGGAAATCCTGATCACGCTGGGCGCTCAGAACGCCCTTTGGCTGACCTCGCGCATTCTTCTGGGCCATGGGCGCAAGGCTGCGATCGAGGATCCCAGCTACTACGCTCTGCACGAGCTTATGCGCTGCTCGGATGCCTCGATGACACCATTGCGGGTGGACAAGGATGGGTTACCGCCCGAGTCCATCCCGGACGGCACCGACGTGATCTACACCACGCCCAGCCACCAATGCCCGACAACCGCGACAATGCCCGTCGCCCGGCGTCACGACCTGTTGAAACGCGCCCGCGAACTGGACGCGATGATCGTCGAAGATGACTATGAGTTCGAGATGGCCTTCTTGGGTGCCCCGTCCCCGGCGCTCAAGTCCTTGGACAAGGACGGGCGTGTGGTCTACGTGGGCAGCTTTTCCAAGTCTTTGTTCCCGGGATTGCGGTTGGGGTACATGGTCGGATCCGAACCGTTCATCCGCGAGGCCCGCGCGCTGCGGTCGCTCGTTTTCCGACACCCACCCGGCCATATCCAGCGAACGGCGGCCTATTTCCTGTCGCTCGGGCACTATGACGCCCAGATACGGCGTATGTCCAAGGCTCTGATGCAGCGGCGCAAGACGATCGAGGACGCGATCGAGGCGAACGGGTTGACCGTGGCCGGACGCGGTGTCTTTGGTGGATCGTCGATGTGGATGAAGGCACCGGACCACGTCGACACCGCCGAACTGGCGAAAACGCTGCAGAATCAGAGTGTTCATATCGAGCCCGGTGCTGCGTTCTTCTCGGGGCCGGATCGGCCCAGGAACTATTACCGCCTGGGGTATTCCTCGATCTCGGCTGACCGGATACCTGCGGGAATCGAGCGGGTTGCGGCCGCAATCCGGGCCTGCTGAGGCCACACTGGACCTACTCCGGCGCCGTGTCTGGCCCTAACCCAGATGCCCCCGTTGCGCCAAAACCAATGGCAAGCCAAGGCGTATCGCCTGACCGTTTCCACCATTGCTTGGAGAGCGTCCAAATGAAAATGACGACAGAAGAGGCCTTTGTTAAGGTTCTGCAGATGCACGGCATCGAACACGCGTTCGGGATCATCGGCTCGGCCATGATGCCGATCTCGGACCTGTTCCCCAAGGCCGGGATCATGTTCTGGGACTGCGCTCATGAAGGCAGCGCCGGCATGATGGCCGACGGTTACACCCGCGCCACCGGCAAGATGTCCATGATGATCGCACAGAACGGCCCCGGCATCACCAACTTCGTCACTGCCGTCAAAACCGCCTACTGGAACCACACACCGCTGCTGCTGGTCACCCCGCAGGCCGCGAACAAGACCATCGGACAGGGCGGCTTTCAGGAAGTCGAACAGATGAAGCTGTTCGAGGACATGGTCGCGTATCAGGAAGAGGTCCGCGATCCATCCCGCGTTACCGAGGTTCTGAACCGCGTGATCATGAAGGCCGAGCGCGCCAGCGCCCCGGCCCAGATCAACATCCCGCGTGACATGTGGACCCAGGTCATTGACGTCGAACTGCCCGCGGTCGTCGATTTCGAGCGTCCCGCAGGCGGTGAAACCGCTGTCGCAAAGGCCGCCGAACTGCTGTCGAACGCCAAGAACCCCGTGATCCTGAACGGAGCGGGCGTGGTGTTGGCCAAAGGCGGCATCGAGGCCTCCAAGGCCCTGGCCGAGCGCCTGGATGCGCCGGTTTGCGTCGGCTACCAACACAACGATGCCTTCCCCGGCAGCCATCCGCTGTTTGCCGGCCCGCTGGGCTACAACGGGTCCAAGGCAGCGATGGAGTTGATCAAGGAAGCCGACGTGGTCCTGTGCCTCGGCACGCGCCTGAACCCGTTCTCGACTCTGCCGGGCTATGGCATGGAATACTGGCCGGCCGACGCCAAGATCATCCAGGTCGACATCAACCCCGACCGGATCGGCCTGACCAAGAAGGTCTCGGTCGGTATCGTCGGCGACGCGGCCAAGGTGGCGAATGGCATCCTGGCGCAGCTGAGCGACACGGCCGGAGACGAAGGCCGCGCCGAGCGCAAGGCCAAGATTGCCGAGAAGAAGTCGCGTTGGGCCCAGCAGCTCAGCAGCATGGACCACGAGGACGACGATCCCGGTACCAGCTGGAACGAGCGCGCGCGCGCGGCCAAACCCGACTGGATGAGCCCCCGCATGGCATGGCGCGCCATTCAGGCCGCGCTGCCGAAAGAAGCCATCATCAGCTCGGACATCGGCAACAACTGCGCCATCGGCAACGCCTACCCGTCCTTTGAGGAAGGTCGCAAGTATCTGGCCCCCGGCCTGTTCGGACCGTGCGGATATGGCCTGCCCGCCATCGTCGGCGCCAAGATCGGCTGCCCGGACGTGCCCGTAGTTGGCTTTGCCGGTGACGGCGCCTTCGGCATCGCGGTGAACGAGCTGACCGCCATCGGCCGCGAGGAATGGCCTGCCGTGACGCAGATCGTGTTCCGCAACTACCAGTGGGGCGCGGAAAAGCGCAACTCGACCCTGTGGTTCGACGACAACTTCGTGGGCACCGAACTGGACACCAAAGTGTCCTATGCCGGCATCGCCCAAGCCTGCGGCCTGAAGGGTGTCGTCGCCCGCACCATGGACGAGCTGACCGCCGCCCTGAATCAGGCCATCGAAGACCAGAAGAATGGCATCACCACCCTGATCGAAGCCCTGATCAACCAGGAACTGGGTGAACCGTTCCGCCGCGACGCGATGAAAAAGCCTGTGGCCGTGGCCGGCATTTCGGCCGACGACATGGTGCCGCAGCAGGTCTGAGCGGGAACGGAGCTGGAGCGGATGACCCTGACACCCATTGAGTTGTTGCGTCAGCAAGCTCCGGCAATCCGGCCAATCGTTGCTCTGAGCGAAGGCAGTGATCCCCGCATCGTTGCGGGGGCGCTTGCCGCCCGGTCCGCAGGGCTGTCCGACATCATCCTTGTCGGTCCGCGGGCAGAAATCGAAGCCGAGTTGCTGGCGCAGGGCGCCGCACCGGGAGATGACCTCTCCATCCATGACCCGACCGAGTCGCCGCTGACCGAGGAGTTCGCGGCCATCTACCACGATCTGCGCCGGCACAAGGGCGTTGATGCAGCGTCGGCCCGGTCCGCGGCCGAAACGCCCTTAGTTTACGCTGCCATGCTGGTCCGGACGGGCCGTGCCACGGGAACGGTCGGCGGCGCTGTTCACACGACCGGTGATGTGGTGCGAACGGCGATTCAGGTGATCGGCCTAGCACCGGATGCCGGATTGGTGTCCTCGTTTTTCCTGATGTACCCGCCGGACCCGGGCGGACCTGATGCGCGCGCGATGCTGTTTTCCGATTGCGGGCTCGTGATTGATCCGACCGCATCGGAGCTGGCCCATATCGCAGCCGCCTCGGCCCAGTCGGCCCGGGCCATCCTGCGGGAACAGCCGTCGCTGGCGATGCTGAGCTTTTCGACCAAAGGCAGCGCAAGACATCCCGGTGTCGACAAGGTCACCGAGGCAACACGTCTTTTGCGCGAACAGCATCCCGAGCTGCATGTCGACGGCGAGCTGCAATTCGACGCGGCTTTTCACCCCCCCGTCGGCCAGAAAAAGGCTCCTGGATCGACAGTGGCCGGAAAGGCCAACGTCATGATCTTTCCCAATTTGGACGCGGGAAACATCAGCTACAAGATCACCCAGAGGATCGGTGGATACATGGCGATCGGTCCGGTGCTGCAGGGTCTGGCCCGACCGGCGAATGATCTGTCCCGCGGCTGCAGCGCCGAGGATGTCGAACAGATGATCGCCGTGACCGTGCTGCAGGCATTGGGAACATGACCATCAAATCTGGCGCCATCGTCAGAACAGTATTCTAAATCCGGGCTGAAAGTGACAAGTTCGTCCCGACGCAAACGACTGGATCCGCAAATGACCCATCAGCAGCCAATCCTCGACACGTCTCCCAAGGTCTCGGACGAGGTTCGCAAGACAACCTGCTACATGTGTGCCTGCCGATGCGGGATCAACGTCCACATGAAGGATGGCAAGGTCGCTTACATCGAGGGCAACCGTGACCACCCGGTGAACAAGGGGGTTCTGTGCGCCAAAGGCAGCGCGGGCATCATGCAGGTCAACGCCCCTTCACGCCTGCGCGCTCCGCTCAAGCGGGTGGGTCCGCGCGGGTCGGGTGAGTTCGAGGAAATAAGCTGGGACGAAGCGTTGGACATCGCCGTCGGCTGGCTCAAACCGCTGCGCGAGGACAACCCCGAGAAGCTCGCCTTTTTCACCGGCCGCGACCAGTCGCAATCCTTTACCAGCTTCTGGGCCCAGAATTTCGGCACCTGCAACTATGCGGCCCATGGCGGTTTCTGCTCGGTCAACATGGCGGCCGGCGGCATCTACACGATGGGCGGCGCGTTCTGGGAATTCGGCCAGCCCGATTGGGACCGCACCAAGCTGTTCATGCTGTTCGGCGTGGCAGAAGACCATGACAGCAACCCGATCAAGATGGGTATCGGCAAGATCAAGGCGCGCGGTGCCCGCGTGATCGGGGTGAACCCGATCCGCACCGGCTACAACGCAGTGGCCGATGACTGGGTCGGCATCACGCCCGGGACCGACGGGCTGTTCATCCTGTCGCTGATCCATGTGTTGATGAAAGCCGGCAGGATCGACCTGGATTACCTGAGCCGCTATACCAACGCCCCTGTCCTGATGAATGCCGCCGAAGGTCCTGAAAAGGGCCTGTTTTTGCGGGACGCGGACGGCAAGCCGTTGGTGATTGACCGGGTCACGGGGCAACCGACGGCCTTCGACAAACCGGGCGTCCGGCCGGACCTGACCGCCACCTATGAAATGGACGGCATCACCCACCGGCCGGTCTTTCACCTGATGGCGGAAAAATACCTCAGCGACGAATACGCCCCCGAAGCGGTGGCCGAAGAATGCGGCATACCCGCCAGCCGGATCCGCGCCATCGCCGGTGAACTGGCGCGCGTCGCCTTTGACGAGGCCTTCGAGCTGGACCAGGAATGGACTGACTTCCGGGGCGAAAAGCACAGCAAGATGATCGGCCGGCCGGTGGCCATGCACGCGATGCGCGGCGTTTCGGCCCATGCCAACGGATTCCAGACCTGCCGCGCGCTGCACGTGCTGCAGATCCTGCTTGGCACGGTCGAAGTCCCGGGTGGGTTCCGCTTCAAGCCGCCCTATCCGAAGCCGGTCGAAGCGCACCCGACCCCCCATTGCAAGGTCACGCCAAACTCGCCCCTGGACGGCCCGCATCTGGGTTTCGTGCGCGGCCCCGAAGATCTGGCCCTGAAGGCCGATGGCAGCCCGGCGCGCATCGACAAGGCCTTTACCTGGGAAAACCCGATGTCCAGCCACGGGCTGATGCACATGGTGATCTCGAACGCTCACGCGGGCGATCCCTACAAGATCGACACGCTGTTCATGTACATGGCCAACATGTCCTGGAACTCGACCATGAACACTAAGGGCGTGATCGAGATGCTGACGGACAAGGATGACAACGGAGACTACGTGATTCCGCGGATCATCTACTCCGATGCCTATTCCTCGGAAATGGTGGCCTATGCCGACCTGATCCTGCCCGACACCACCTATCTGGAGCGGCATGACTGCATCTCGCTCCTCGACCGCCCGATCTGCGAGGCCGACGGTGCCGCAGATGCGATCCGCTGGCCGGTGATCGAACCCGATCGCGACGTGCGCGGATTTCAGACGGTGCTGATCCAGCTGGCCAACAAGCTGGGTCTGCCGGGTTTCACCGATGAGGACGGCTCGGCCAAATACACGGACTATGCCGACTACATGGTCAACCATCAGCGCAAGCCAGGCATCGGCCCACTGGCTGGATTCCGCGGCGCAGATGGCTCGCAGGTGGGTCGAGGCGACGTGAACCCGAACCAACTGGACCGCTATATCGAGAATGGCGGCTTCTACCTGGAACACATCCCGGACGAGGCCCTGTTCTACAAACCCTGGAACGCCGCCTATCAGGACTGGGCAGTGGGAATGGGCCTGTATGACAGCCCGCAACCCTACCTGTTCCAGCTCTATTCCGAACCGATGCGCAAGTTCCAGCTGGCCGCCGAAGGCCATGGTGACCGCCAGCCCCCCGACCACCTGCGCGGCCGCATCACGGAAACCATGGACCCGCTTCCGATCTGGTACGAGACCGACCAGACCGGAAACGAAGGCTTTACCGTAAACGCCCTGACCCAGCGCCCCATGGCGATGTATCACAGCTGGGGCACCCAGAATGCCTGGTTGCGGCAACTGCACGGGCGCAACCCGCTGTATGTTCCCACCAAGCTGATGTGCGAACACGGACTGAAGGACGGGGACTGGGCCAAAGTCAGTTCTCCGCACGGAGAAATCACCGTGCCGGTGATGGAAATGGCGGCGTTGAACGACAACACCGTCTGGACATGGAACGCCATCGGCAAACGCAAAGGGGCATGGGCGCTGCAGCCCGACGCACCCGAGGCAACCAAGGGCTTCCTGCTCAACCACCTGATCCACGAATTGCTGCCGCCCAAGGGCGACGGTCTGCGCTGGGCCAATTCCGACCCGATCACGGGACAGGCCGCGTGGTTTGACCTCAAGGTCAAGATCGAAAAAGCCGAAGCACCGGCAGACACCCAAAGCCAACCGGAATTCCCGCCAATCAACTCTCCGGTCGGTACCGGCCCCAAGGATCTCGCATGGAAGGTTGGCAAATGACCCTGCGCCACACTCCATTTGGCCCGCAATTCTCCGGGGATGAATTGAGCCGAGCGGTTCAGGAGGGGGCTGCCCCCCTTTCGGCCCCGGCCCTCGACAAAGAGCAGACGCCATGACCCAACTTCCCCAATCCACCGAGCGAAAAATGGGCCTGGTCATTGACCTGGATACCTGCGTCGGCTGTCATGCCTGCGTGATCTCCTGCAAGGGCTGGAACACCGAGAACTACGGTGCCCCCCTGTCCGATCAGGACGCCTATGGCGCGGACCCCTCGGGCACATTCCTGAACCGGGTGCACTCCTACGAGGTGCAGCCGATCGAAGGTGCCGCCCAGCTGATCCATTTCCCGAAATCCTGCCTGCATTGCGAGGATGCGCCCTGCGTCACCGTCTGCCCCACCGGCGCCAGTTACAAGCGGGTCGAGGACGGGATCGTGCTGGTCAACGAAAGCGACTGCATCGGCTGCGGCCTCTGCGCCTGGGCCTGCCCCTATGGCGCGCGCGAACTGGACGCAGCAGAGGGCGTCATGAAGAAATGCACCCTGTGCGTCGATCGCATCTACAACGACAACCTGCCCGAGGAAGACCGCGTTCCCGCCTGCGTGCGGACCTGCCCTGCGGGCGCCCGCCATTTCGGTGACCTGGGCGACCCCGACAGCGAGGTCAGCCAATTGGTGGCCGAGCGCGGCGGAATGGATCTGATGCCCGAAATGGGTACCAAACCGGTCAACAAATACCTGCCACCCCGCCCCAAGGATACGGTCGAGGACCAGATCGACATCCTGGCGCCCCTGCTGGCGCCGGTCGCCGACGAGCCGAAGGGCTTCCTTGGCTGGCTGGACAAGGCATTGGAGAAGCTCTGACATGCATCCCGCACCTTCCGTCATCCTGTTCACCACTCTGTCGGGGCTGGGCTTCGGCTTGCTGTTTTTCCTGGGCCTCGGCTTTCCGAATGTCTCGGGCTGGGTGGCCTTCGTGTTCTTCGCCATCGCCTATGCGCTGTCCGTGGGTGGGCTCATGGCCTCGACCTTTCACCTCGGCCACCCCGAGCGCGCGCTCAAAGCGTTCACCCAATGGAAGACAAGCTGGCTCAGCCGCGAGGGCTGGTCCGCAGTTCTGGCCCTGTTGGTCATGGGGCTCTATGCGATCGGCGTGATCTTTCTGGACCAGCGCTGGTCCGGTCTGGGTCTGATCGGTTCGCTGCTCTCATTGGCGACCGTATTCACGACCTCGATGATCTACACGCAACTCAAGACGATCCCGCGGTGGAACCTGACACTGACGCCCGTGATGTTTCTGAGCTTCAGCGTGGCCGGCGGCGCGCTTTTGGCGGGGCAGACCGCATTTGCGATCCCGCTGCTGTTGATCGCCGCGCTGGTTCAAATTCTGTACTGGCGTTCGGGCGATCAGGCCTTGGCCAACTCGGGAACCAACCTTGGTACGGCAACTGGTCTTGGCGACCGGGGTTCTGTCCGCGCGTTTGAACCGCCGCATACAGGAACCAACTATCTGCTGCGCGAATTCGTTCACGTTGTCGGACGCAAACACGCAGACAAGCTGCGGGCCATTTCCTTTGCCTTGGCCTTCGTGGTTCCCGTCGGTCTGTTGATCCTGCCGTTCAACCACCTGGTCGGAGCGCTGGCGGTGCTGTCTCATATGGCGGGTATCGCAACTTCGCGCTGGCTTTTCTTTGCCCAGGCCGAACATGTGGTCGGGCTGTACTACGGCAAGCGCTAAGTCGCTCTGCAGGCAAGCAAAGGGCGGTGCCGGGGCTCCCGGACACCGCCCTTTTTCTTTTGGAACACGCCTGATCAAATCAGGCCCGCATGCTCCATCGCGGCGTCAATCGCGGCCTTTGTGCTGTCTTCCAGCGTCGTCAGCGGCGACCGCACTTCTTCGGTGCAGCGTCCCAGTTTGCTGAGCGCGTATTTCGCACCCACCAGGCCCGGTTCGATGAATATGGCTTCGTGCAGCGGCATCAACCGATCCTGATACTCCAGCGCCGTCGCATAGTCGCCCGACAGGGTCGCCTGCTGGAACTCGGCACACAGCTTCGGGGCCACGTTTGCGGTGACCGAGATACAGCCAACGCCACCATGAGCATTGAAACCCAGGGCCGTCGCGTCCTCACCCGAAAGCTGGCAGAAGTCTTTGCCGCAGGCAGCGCGCTGCTGGCTGACGCGGGCAAGATCGCCCGTGGCGTCCTTGACACCGATGATCCGAGGCAGCTGCGCCAGCGCACCCATAGTGTCCGGGTTCATGTCGATGACCGAGCGGCCCGGAATGTTGTAGATGATGATCGGGATATCCGCACAGTCATGCAGCGCCCGAAAATGGGACAACAGGCCTTTCTGAGTCGGCTTGTTGTAGTAGGGCGTGACGACCAATGCCGCATCCGCACCCACTTTCTGTGCGAATCGCACGAACCGGATGGCTTCGACCGTGTTGTTCGACCCGGCCCCGGCAATTACCGGAACGCGCCCCGCGGCGGCCTTGACCACCTCGGCCACTACGGTTTCGTGTTCCTCGTGGCTCAGCGTCGGGCTCTCGCCGGTCGTGCCGACGGGCACCAGACCGGTCGACCCTTCGGCAATCTGCCATTCCACCAATTGTTTGAGCGTATCCAAGTCCAACTCGCCGTTGCGGAACGGGGTGACGAGAGCTGGCATCGAGCCTTTGAACATGGAACGCTCCTTGAGGTTCAATCGTGTGATGTGCGTCGCGGGCCGACACGAATTTAGGTTTCTTGAGTTGATCCCGGCGGCGCAAGGTTTATCCTGAATGGCTGTATCCTCGGTTGGTCGGGAAATGCAAGGGATGACACGGATTCTGTCGCTGATCGCGACGATGATTCTAGCTTTGACGCTTCAAACTCAGGGCGTGCGGGCCGATGCGGTATCCGATCTTCGGGCCGCAATGTCCGAAATGCGCAAAGGCGACTGGAACGCCGCCTTGCGCGTGGCCGGCACCCGCGGCTCGGTCGCGCGCGACATCATCGTGTGGCACTGGCTGCGCCAAGGGTTCGGCAGCTCGGGCGATGTTCTGGTCTTTCTGGACCGGCGGCCCGATTGGCCGGGCCTTGCCTGGCTGCGCCGCAAAAGCGAGCCGTCATTTACCGGCGCGGACCCGGACCGGGTGCTGAAGTTCTACAAGGACAACCCACCACAGACCGCCGAAGGAGCTCTGAACTATGCCGTGGCACTGAAGGCCAAAGGCCGGACCGGTGAGGCCGAGGCGGATATCGTCACTGCCTGGCGGACGATGCCGATGGGTTCGGGCCTGCAGCAGGACTACGTTCAGAACTTCGGGTCATTGCTGAAACCGCATCACGAGGCTCGTCTGGACCGGATGCTGTGGGATGGCCATCTGATCAGCTCGGCCCAGATGCTGCCGCTGGTCAGCGAAGACTACGGCAAACTGGCCGAAGCGCGGATCGCCCTGCAAAAGCGCCAACCCGGCGTGGATGGCAAGGTTGCCGCCGTTCCGAAGGCGCTTGCCGATGATCCGGGGCTGGCCTTTGACCGGTTCGTATGGCGGGACCGCAAAGAGCTGGACGACAGCGCCATTGACCTGATGCTGGCGCGCTCGACCAGCCCGCAGGCGCTAGGCGAACCCGACAAGTGGGCCGAAGGGCGACGCAGGCTGGCTCGGCTGGAAATGCGTCAGGGTGATGCGAACCGGGCCTATGCCATCGCCGCCAATCACCACATGACACCCGAGATGGGGTATGGTTATGCCGACCTCGAGTGGCTGTCGGGTTTCCTGGCGTTGCGCAAGCTGAACGACCCGGCCACAGCCGTTCGGCATTTCCAGAACTTTCTGGGGGCTGTGAAGTCTCCGATCTCGATGGGTCGGGGCGGGTATTGGTTGGGCCGGGCCTACGCCGCAACCGGAAACGCCGAGAAAGCCTACGAGGCTTATGCAATCGGCGCCGACTACCAAACCTCGTTCTATGGCCTGTTGGCTGCAGAACAGATCGGACGGCCATTTGACAGCGACCTGGCCAACCCGCGCCGGGCGCCCCATTGGAAACAAGCCGAGTTCGCCAAGTCCAGTGTGCTTGAGGCGGGTCTGCTGCTGATACGAGCTGGCGAGCCGGAATTGGGCGAACGGTTCCTGACGCACCTGGTCGAAAGCCTGGATCCGGTGCAGGCCGGCCAGCTGGGTGATCTGGCGGTCGAGTTGAAGGAGCCGCATCTGGCGGTGATGATCGCCAAACGGGCCGCGACGAATGGAGTCGTATTGCCCGCGGCGTATTACCCGGTGCATCCCGTTGCGGATATCGGATTGCCAATGGCCAAGGAAATGACCCTGGCCATCGCCCGCCGCGAAAGCGAATTCGACCCGGTCGTGATCAGCGGTGCCGGGGCGCGCGGCCTGATGCAGGTGATGCCTGCGACCGCCAAGCTGGTCGCGCAGGAGCTGGGCATTCTCAGCGGCCATCAGACGGGACGTTTGACCTCGGATTGGCGCTACAACGCCAAACTGGGGGCAAACTATCTGGCCGGGCTGGCTGCCGAATTCAACGGCAACGTCGTGATGATGGCCGCAGGTTACAATGCCGGCCCCAATCGCCCGAAATCATGGATGGACCGCTACGGCGACCCGCGCACCGGCGCGGTGGATATCGTCGACTGGATCGAGACGATCCCCTTCAACGAGACCCGCAACTATGTGATGCGGGTGACCGAGAGCCTGCCTGTCTACCGCGCAAGGCTGGGCAAACCCGCGCTGCCGATCCCCTTCTCGCAGGAGTTGGTCGGATCAACCCTGTCTGCGTTCGCGCCATAGGGTGAACAAACCCGCCGCTACCACCAGCCCCGCCCCGGCGGCCACCGCGGGGCGCAGGGTCTCGTCAAAGATCGTGATGCCCAGGATTGCGCTCCACATCAGGTGGAAATAGGCAAAGGGCTGTACGGCGCTGGCCTCTGCCATCTCGTAGCACTTGATCAGCAGCCAATGCCCCAGAACGCCGGTAATGCACAGCAGCCCCATCCAGAACCAATCCCGCGGCATCATCGGCTCCCAGAACCACAGGCCGATGCAGGTCATGACCAATGCACCGACGATCCCGGTCCAGAAGAAGCTGGTTGCGGTGCTGTCCTGACGCGCGGCATAGCGGGTCAGCAGACCGTAGAACGCAAACATCAGCGCCGAGATCAGGGGGATCACTGCCCACGGATTGAAGACGCCCATGCCGGGCTGCAGAATGATCAGCACACCAACGCATCCGACCCCGATGGCCGACCAGCGCCGCCAGCCGACCTTCTCGCCCAGCACCGGCCCGCTGAGCGCGGCGACCAGAAGAGGATAACAGATGAACACCGCCTGGCTCTCGATCAGTCCGAGAATGGTAAAGCCGTAGACGGCGACGCAGATCTCGCCGGCAAGCAGCAGGCCGCGCAGGATCTGCAGGCCCGGTTGCCTGGTCCGGGCCGCGGCCGCCAGACCGCCGGGTGCACGTGCCGCCAAGGCAATCACGAAGGCCGCAAAGAACCAGTATCGCAGCATGACCACCATGTAGGTGTTGTACGTGCCAGCCAGATGACGCGAGATGCCGTCCTGCAGCGCAAACACGATCGTGGCCGCGATCATCAGCGCAATACCCGCCCGCACGTTGTTTGTCTGGGTCATGCCTTGGTCGCCCGCGTCATGTGCCGTTTGCGGCCGTATCCCGGCGCGCGGGATACCGAAAACCCGGCATCCTGCAACCCACGCCGCACGAACCCGGCTGCAGTATAGGTGGCAGCCGTCCCTTCGGGCGCGGTATGGGCCGCCACTTGCCGCATCAATTCCGGCTGCCACAGCTCAGGGTTCTTGGCGGGCGAGAACCCATCCAGGAACCAGGCATCGGCGAGCCCGTCCCAAAGGGGCAGGGTCTGGCGGGCATCACCTTCGATCACGGTCAGACGCAGCGTGTCCAAATCACAGCCGCCACCCTGCCATCGGTCAAGGAACCGGTCGGCCCAAGGCGCCAGCTCGGGAAAGGCCGCAAGCGCGCGTTTCATGTCGGCAGGGGCCATTGGAAAGGCTTCGAAACTGGTGAACGTCAGCGGACCCGATTGTCCGGACTTCTCCCATTCCGACCAAGCGGTCAGCATGTTCAGTCCGGTTCCGAATCCCAGCTCGGCGATGTGAAAGCCGGGGGCAAAGCGCGCGGGCAGATCGTTGCCCTGCAAAAAGACATGACGGGTCTCCTCCAGCCCGTTCTGAAGGCTGAAATAGGGGTCGTCGAAACGATCAGAAACAGGGACTGTCTCATCCCTCCACGACAATTTGGCGCGCTGGTCTGCCATCGGGAATTCCTGTAGCTAAGCGGCGCGACACTGAACAAGGAAAAGGGGATTGGCAATGGTCGATGTGACGATCCGCGGGGCTGGGATATTCGGCCTGTCCATCGCCTGGACCTGTGCGCGACGTGGCGCCAGGGTCCGGGTCGTCGATCCCTACGGCGCGGGTTCAGGGTCCAGCGGCGGGCTGGTGGGCGCGCTTGCCCCGCACGTTCCGGAAAACTGGAACGACAAGAAAGCATTCCAATTCGAAAGCCTGCTGATGGCCGAACCGTTCTGGCGGCAGGTTGAAGCCACCGGCGGCGTTTCGCCCGGCTATGCGCGTCTGGGGAGGATCCAGCCCATCAACGACCAAAAGAGCCTCGACCTTGCACATCAGCGTGCGACCTCGGCCCGCGACCTGTGGCAGGGCCGGGCTGAATGGGCCGTGGTCGAGGCGCGCTCGGTCGGATCATGGTGCCCGCCCAGCGCAACGGGTTTCATCATCCGCGATACGTTGAGTGCACGCATGCATCCACGCCGGGCCTGCGCTGCGCTGGTCGCCGCGCTGGCCGTGATGGGGGTTGAGGTCGTGCCCGACGCCCCGGACACCGGGGCAGTCATTCATGCGACCGGGGTGTCCGGCCTGTTGGAGCTGTCCGATGCTTTCGGCAAGGCGGTCGGAAACGGGGTCAAGGGACAGGCGGCACTGCTGCGGTTCGACGCGGGCCAGGTGCCGCAACTGTTCGCGGATTCGATCCATTTCGTGCCCCACGCCGACGGGACACTGGCCATCGGCTCGACATCCGAGCGGGACTATGACGACCCGACCGGCACCGATGCTGCCCTCGATGATGTGATCCAGCGCGCGTTACAGGCGGTTCCTGTTCTACACGGCGCGGAAGTGATCGAGCGTTGGGCCGGAGTCCGCCCCCGCAGCAAGAGCCGAGCGCCGATGCTGGGCGCACACCCGCTGCACAAGGGTCAGTTCATTGCCAATGGCGGCTTCAAAATCGGGTTCGGCATGGCCCCCAAGGTGGCCGCGGTCATGGCAGACCTGGTGCTGGACGGAAAGGATTCGATACCCGAAGGCTTCCGCCCCGAGGCGTCACTGTGACCGTGGAAGGGCCACGGCCTGCATGCACTGCCGCCCGTCCGGACCGCGGACCCATAAATCGTTCCCGTTTCGGCACAGCGTGGCAGGCTCGAAATGCATCAGCGAAGAGGACGCGCGAAAGGAAAACTCGGCCAGCGACCCCATGAGATCGGTGGCGAGCAGCATCAGATGCTGCGCCAGAAGCGGTCCATGGACCACCAGTCCGGCATAGCCTTCGACATCGCGGGCATAGTCAAGGTCATAGTGGATGCGGTGGCCATTGAAAGTCAGCGCCGAGTACCGAAACAGCAGCGTGGTGTCGAACTCGACCTGGCGCAGGTCTGTTTCGTCCGTCCGGGCAACCGGGGCCTCTGGTTTCGGTGCATCGGCCGAGGGGTCCTCGCGATAGACAAGGTCTTGCCATTCGGTCAGGCACAGCGTGTCGTCCTGCCAGATTTCGTGCTTGAGGGTCACAAACCCCAATGGCCCAGTCCGTCCGGTCTTGGTGCTCACATTACTCAAGGTCGAGCGGCGTTCGGCTGGTGTGCCAGCGATCAGCGGAGCGGCGAACCGCAGTCGCCCACCGGCCCACATCCGACGCGGAAGACCGAGATCGGGGACCAGCCCTCCGCCCACCGCGGGATGGCCGTCACGCCCCAAGCCCTCGGGCGGGCGCGGTGACCAGAAATACAGCTGGTGAAAGAACGGCGGCAGCGACGTGCCCATCCCGATCGAAGGTGCCTGCCCCAACGCCACCTGAAACGCCGCCGCCCGGGCAGGGTCCATCACGTCGTGCTGAATTTCCGAGGAAACTTGATCCGTCATGGCCGCACCCTAAGCAGGCTCGGCCAGCCCGACAAGGCTCAGAAACCTGCTTCGGCCCGCAGCTTCTCCATCAACTGGCCAAGCGTCCGTTCGTACCGGTCGCTGCGCAACCGACCTGCATCGTCGAACTCGTTTGAGCTGTCGGCCAGATGAAATTCGGGGCCCTGAAGGATCCGCGGCTGAAACGGCACCATGAAAGACCGCAGGATCATCTGCGCCCGTTCGCCTCCGGCCCGGCCCGCCGCCGCGGACATCACCGCAACCGGTTTGTCGGCCCAGGGATTGCCCTTGGTTCGGCTGACCCAGTCCAGCGCGTTTTTCAGAACGCCTGACGGCCCCTTGTTGTATTCCGGAGTGGAAATGACCACCGCATGGGCACCGGCGATCTGGTCCGCCAGGATCTGAACTTCGGCCGGGATCCCGTCGGCCTCCTCTGCATCTCCATCATAGAGTGGCAGGTTCAGATCAGCTTCGATGAACGTTCCCGCGCCGAACAGGCGCGCCGCTTCACGGATCAGGCGTCGATTGGTGGCGTTCTGCCGCAACGAGCCGGACAGGCCCAGAAGGATCGGTTCGGACATCAGGATATCTCCGTCATGTGTTTCGGCTGCAGTTTAGTCATCCCGACTGCAAACCATAGCCCGCCTGACGCGCAGTCAATGTGCAAAAAAGAAAGGGGCCGCTTGCGGCGGCCCCGGCGGTTGGCAGTTGATCGGCTCAGGCGTTGCCGCTGGGCACGATCACGATCTCGACCCGGCGGTTCTGCGCCTTGCCCTCAGGCGTCAGGTTCGAGGCGATCGGTTGGTTTTCACCACGACCGATCGTGGCGATGCGCGCATAGCTGACGCCATTGGCCTGCAGGACATCCGCCACCGCATTGGCGCGGCGTTCGGACAGGATCTGATTGTAACCGGCTTCACCATCACTGTCGGTGTGCCCGATGATCTGTACGTTCGAGTTGGGATAGTTCACCAGGTTTTGCCCCACGCGGACCAGATCCGCCCTCAGCGCAGGTCGGACCGTGGCGCTGTCGGTGTCGAAGGTGATGTCATTTGGAACCGTGACGATCAGCCGGTCTCCGGCGTTGACGATCGTGATACCGTCATTGGCCAGTTGCTGACGCAGTTCGGCTGCCTGCCGGTCCAACTGGTTGCCGATCAATCCGCCACCGGCAGCACCAATGGCCGCACCGGCAACGGCACCCAGCCCAGGGTTCGAGTCATTGGCGATGGCGCCAACACCGGCGCCAATCAGACCGCCCAGCAACGCTCCCTGCTTGGCGCTCTGGTTCGGGTCGTCCTGAACCCGCAATGTACCGGGGTCGGTACAGGCCCCCAGCACAAATGCGGCGCTCAGCCCGACCGGCAGCAAGAATTTGGAAATTTTCATGGGTTCACCTTCTGCTCCTGCACCCGTTTTTCCGGGTTACGTGTTTGACGTGATTATAGCACGCCTGACACAAACAGGCTCAAGCGACAAAAACGTGAGATCGGCGAATACCCGCCGCCCTCAAGGCGCTCAGAAATCCGGCAGAGCGCGAAATTTCATCGATATGCCATCCTCGGGGTGTTTGACGCGCAATTCCTCGGAATGAAGCATCAGCCTGGCGAAATCGCGCGCTGGTCCTTCGGCATAGAACGGGTCGCCCAGGATCGGATGGCCCAGTGCCTGCATATGGACCCGCAACTGGTGCGAGCGACCGGTTTTTGGAAATAGGCGAACGCGGGTGGTGTCCCCGTCGTACCGGACGACCCGCCAATCCGTGACTGCCGGCTTTCCGGTTTCGTGGCACACCATCTGGCGCGGCCTGTTGGGCCAATCCACGATCAACGGCAAGTCTACCGTGCCGGTCTTTGGTTCCACCCGGCCCCACACACGGGCGACGTAGGTTTTTCGTGTCTGCCGGTTTTCGAATTGCTGTCCCAGATATCGTTGGGCGTGCGGGGTCTGGGCAAAGATCATGACGCCTGAGGTGTCGCGGTCCAACCGGTGGACCAGCAAGGCCTGCGGGAATGCGGCCTGCACACGGGCCAGCAGACAATCGGCCAGGTGCTCTCCCCGGCCAGGCACCGACAGCAGGCCCGCCGGCTTGTTCACCACGATCACCTGCGCATCCTCGTGCAGCACGTCCAGCGGCGTTTTGGGGGGATCATAGGTATCGCTCATGCGGGCTGCCTATCGCAGGGCGCCGCCTCTCGCAACGTCGTCCTTGCGATGAGAAGGCTTCTCGGCAACTCTCGCGCCAGGCAGAGGAGATGACATGCACCCGACGATCGAACGAATGCAGGAAGTGGTCGCCAAGGGCGACGAGAGCCTGATCCATGAATTGCTGGCCGAAGACGTGCAGTTCCTTCCGCCGACCTACTACAGCACCTGGACAGGCCGCGCCCCGGTGGCGGCGGTATTGGGTCATGTTGGACAGGTTTTTTCCGAGTTTCGCTACCGCCGGATCATGGGCGATGGCAAAGACTGGGCATTGGAGTTTCAATGCAAGGTGGGTGAACTGGACGCTGTTGGCGTTGACCTGATCAAGCTCAACGATGACGGGCTGATTCAGACATTCGAAGTCGCCATGCGTCCCTACAAGACCGTTGGCGCCCTGCGCGAGGCCATGATGGCGCGCGTTATGAAAGACCCCCGGTTCCTGGAATTTCGGAACGCTTTGAGCTGAGCCACCCGTGCCCATTGCCGCCGATCAGCTTCTGAGAGTTGCGCTGCTGCCGGTGCTGGCGGTACAGGCTCTGATGGTGCGACGAGGGGCCGTGCAGCTGCCCGAACCTGCTGGTGCGCGTGAGGGCCGGCAAGGCCGCGGGCCGAGACTGCGCCTGCTGATCACCGGCGACAGTTCCGCCGCAGGTGTTGGGGCGGGCACTCAGGAACAGGCGCTGTCGGGCCAGTTGGTGAAACTGCTCAGCCGCCAGTTCAGCGTTGAGTGGCGCCTTGTCGCAACGACCGGCCACACGACCGGTAACGCGATCGAAGACCTGCGCAGGATCGAAGGCCAGTTTGACGCGGCTGTTACGGCCTTGGGCGTCAACGACGTCACCCGAGCCGTGACCTGCAACCGGTTCAAACGTCAACAGGCCGAGTTGATGCGCTTGCTTTCCGTCGATCTGGGCGTGCGGACTGTGATCGTGACGGGCGTCCCGCAGATGGATCGGTTCCCGGCGCTACCACAGCCCTTGGCATGGATTTTGGGACGCCAATCCGCGCGCCTTGACGAAGGGCTGAGAGAGGTGATCGCGAGCTTCCCCAAGGCCCGGCATCTGGCGCTGCACCTGCCCGACGATCCGGCCCTGGCGGCTGTGGACGGCTATCACCCAAGCCCCAAAGCCTATCGGCTTTGGGCAGAGCAGGCCGCGCGAATGATCCTCGATCAGGTCTGACCGCGCACCTGACGGATCATGGGCACTGAATAGACTACCAGTGCGGCCCAGATCAACGGAAAGGCAATCATGCGCCCGCGGTCGATCTGCTCACCAAACAGCGTGATCGCCGTGATGAATATCATGGTCGGCGCGATGTACTGCAGGATACCCATGGTCGAAAGCCGCACCAGCTTGGCCCCGTTGGCATAGACCAGAAGCGGAACGGCGGTCACGATACCTGCCCCGGCCAACAGCATGGTATCTGTTGCGGCGCCTCCAAAATGTCCGGTACCCTCCGCGCCCAACCAGGTCACATAAGCCAGCGCGGGAACCAGCAAAATCAGAACCTCAAGCAGGAATCCCTGGTTTGGTCCGATGGGCAACGAGCGCTTGAAGAACGCGTAAAATCCCCAGCTGACCATCAACCCCAGCGCCGCCCATGGCAGACGGCCGGCCTCGACCACCAGAACCAGAACGCCCAAGGCGGCAAGCCCCACGGCAATCAACTGTGTTCGGGTCAGGGACTCGCGTAGCAGGATCGCTCCCAGCGCTATGCTGAACAGCGGGTTGATATAATACCCCAGCGCCGCGTCCAGAGCGTTGCCACTGGCGATCGCCCAGACGTAGATAGCCCAGTTCACCGAAATCAGGGCCGCCGTCAGGCATGCCATTCCCAACATGCGCGGATCGCGCAGCGCCGCCTTCAGATCACCGGTTCGCCCCAGCGCGACCAGCAACAGCCCGGCCACCGGCACCGACCAGATGATGCGATGCGCCACGATTTCGACGGGACCGATATGCGCCATTGCCTTCATGTAGAGCGGCAGAAAACCCCAAAGGACATACGCCGTAACAGCCAGCGCAAGGCCTTTTGGCGAATCCGTGTTCTGGGCTTGGGTCGGGCGCTCGGCCATGAATGGTCTCCAGCTGATACCCCCCGTCTTTAGGCAAAGTCCCTTGCCATTGAAACTCAGAAAAGCTTGAAGACGCTCATAACGAATTGTGATGGGTCGGCGGCCCTATCGTCCGGTGTGCGACCGGCAGAACCATGTTCGGCTATGCTCGGTTTTCCGGTAAAGTCTTGGCCAGATGGAGGCCTCGTCAAGAACCTCCATCCGGCGCTATGCAATTGCATAGGAGCAACGCCCCCAACCCGCCATCAGACCTTCACACGTTCGGATTTCGGATCGTACATGGGTTTGAGCGACGCCTCGGCGCGGACCTTTACTCCGCAGACGTCAATCTCGTATGTCGAGGACAGCACGTCGGCCGCGCTTTCGCCCTTGCAGGGGACATAACCCATGCCGATCGCGCCACCCAAAGTGTGGCCATAGTTTCCTGAGCTGATGTAGCCCACATATTCGCCATCTCGGATAATCGGTTCGTTGTGGAACAGCAGCGGTTCAGGGTCAGTCAGCTTGAATTGCACCAGCCGGCTGTGGGGGCCGCTGTCCTTGCGGGCAATCACCGCATCTCGGCCGATGAAATCACATCCCTTGTCCACCTTGACGGCAAAGCCGAGACCGGCGTCCACAACGTGATCTTCGCAGGTGATGTCATGGCCGAAGTGACGGAAGCCCTTTTCGATCCGGCAGCTGTCCATCATGTGCATGCCGCACAGCTTCAGGCCCATGTCCTGCCCAGCCTCGTGCAGCGTTTCGAAAACGTGGCCGGCCATATCCGACGACACGTAGACCTCCCACCCAAGTTCGCCCACATAGGTCACGCGGTGAACGCGTGCCAGGCCCATTCCGATCTCGATTTCCTGCGCGGTGCCGAATGGGTTTGCCGTGTTCGAGAAGTCGTTGGGCGAAACTTTTTCAAGCAAGGTCCGCGCGTTGGGGCCCATCACCGCCAGAACGCCTTCGCCGGCCGTGACATCGGTGATGACCACATTGAAATTGCCCGAATGACGCATCATCCACGTCTGGTCGGCCAGTCGCGTCGCCGCCGGGGTCACGACCAGATAGGCGGTCTCGGAAAGGCGGGTCACGGTCACGTCTGCCTCGATCCCGCCATGCCGGTTCAAGAATTGGGTGTAGACGATTTTGCCGTTTGGAACCGCGTAGTCGCCGCCACCGATATAGTTCATGAAAGCCTGGGCATCGGGGCCTTCGACCCGAATTTTTCCGAACGAGGACATGTCATACATGCCCACGTTCTCGCGCACTGCGCGGTGTTCGGCGGCCGAGTTCTCGAACCAGTTCTGGCGCTTCCAGCTGTAGCGGTATTCGCGTTCCTGCCCCTCATTGGCAAACCAGTTCGCGCGCTCCCAGCCGGCCAGCTCGCCAAAGACGGCGCCGTGTTCCTTGAGGTAGTGGTGGAACGGCGTCCGGCGCACGCCGCGCGCCGTGGCCTTTTGCCGATAGGGGTAGTGGTCGGCATAGAGCAGGCCCAGCGTTTCCTTGGACCGCTCGAATAGATACCGCTTGTTGCCCTGGAATGGGTGCATCCGGCTGATGTCCACGTCGCCCAGGTCAAAGGGTTTTTCACCCGAGTCCATCCATTCCGCCAGCGCCATTCCCGCGCCGCCCGCAGACTGGATCCCGATCGAGTTGAACCCGGCGGCGACCCAGACATTGTCCATCTCGGGCGCAAGGCCAAGGTGATAGGCGTCGTCGGGAGTGAAGGATTCCGGCCCGTTGAAGAAGGTATGGATGCCCGCCTCGGCCAGCATCGGCATGCGGTTGCAGGCGGCCTCGAGGATCGGTTCGAAATGGTCGAAATCCTCGGGCAGTTGGTCGAACTCGAAACTGTCGGGGATGCCGTCCATCGCCCAGGGCTTGGCGTTGGGCTCGAAGGCGCCCAGCAGGATTTTCCCGGCGTCCTCCTTGTAATAGGCGCATTCGTCCGGCACCCGCAGAACCGGAAGCTGGGTCAGGCCGTCGATGCCCTCTGTCACGATGTAGAAATGCTCGCAGGCATGCAGCGGAACGTTCACGCCCGCCATGCGCCCCACCTGATGCCCCCACATGCCGGCGCAGTTGACCACCATGTCACACTCGATATGGCCCGAGGCGCTGCCATCATCCGCCACCCAGTCGACGCCGGTAACTTTGCGGCCCTGCTTTGCGATCTCGGTGACCTTGACCCGTTCCTTGACGACGGCGCCGCGCTGA
The DNA here is from genome assembly GCF_025141855.1 of Ruegeria sp. B32. Classification (NCBI taxonomy): domain Bacteria; kingdom Pseudomonadati; phylum Pseudomonadota; class Alphaproteobacteria; order Rhodobacterales; family Roseobacteraceae; genus Ruegeria; species Ruegeria sp. B32. Next base: position 2,827,340 of record NZ_CP081106.1, read on the forward strand.
CGGGCACCCTTGGCCAGCGCCAGCGCGATATTGGCCGGGTCGCCCTGGCCGTCCAGCGGCAGATAGACGGCGCCCTTGACCCCATCCAGATTCAGATGCGGATAAAGCTCGGCCACGCGTTCGTTCGAAATCTCCTCGACCTCGACCCCGAAGGCGCGGGCCATGGCGGCCTGGCGGTAGATCTCTTCCTTACGCTCATCCGTCAGCGCCACGGTGATCGAGCCGCAGCGTTTGAAGCCGGTGGCGACACCGGTTTCTTCCTCGAGCGCTCCATAGAGTTCCTGGCTGTATTTCGCTAGCTTGGTCATGTTCGCGGTGGCGCGCAGTTGGGCGATCAGGCCAGCCGCGTGCCAGGTCGTGCCACTGGTCAGCCGCTTGCGCTCCAGCAGAACAACGTCGCTCCAGCCTTTCTTGGTCAGGTGATAGGCCACCGAGCATCCGATCACACCGCCGCCGATGATCACCACGCGGGCCTTGCTGGGAAGATCAACCATTCCGAAGTCTCCAATCTCGAGTCGGGGTCAGAGTGCCACGAACAGGCGACAAAAAATGCAGCAAAAACGTCAACTGCGGCACAAAAATCACCGCAGCGCCGATTGGCGTTTCTGGCGGCGCAGAGCGAATGGCGTGATCCCGAAAAAGCTTTTGTAAACGGATGAGAACCCGTTGGGAAAGCCGCAGGCGAGGCCGATTTCGCGCACGCTCATAGTGGTATTCAAAAGCAGGTTGTTGGCCTTGGCCAACCGCATCTCCCGATAGAACCCGTTCGGCGTGGTGCCGAAGAATGTCTTGAATTTGCGCTCCAGCGAGCGGTTCGACATTCCAAGCTCTTCGACCAGTTGATTGATGGGCAATGGATCTTCGATATTGGCCTGCATCAACTTGATGCACTGATCCAGCCGGGCGTCCCCGGTCGTTGTCGTCTTGGCGCCCGAAAACGGCTGCAACGACGAAAAATCGCGGATGTGTTCGTGCAGCATGATGTCAGCCACCGTCATCTTGGCCGGCCCCGAGATGTGACGCCCGATCACCGCCAAAGCAATATCGGCCGTGGCCCCCATTCCCGCGCAGGTCACGACCGGGCCCTGCTCGGTCGCGATCGAAAGCTTGGCCTCGAACCGGGCACCGCGTTCGCGGAAGATCGACGCGTTTTCCCAATGTGTTGCCATATCGGGCGTGCCGTGTTCGTCGATATATCGGCTGGCGGCCTCGGCCAGCAAAAAGACCTGCGCACCGCGATAGGTATAGTCGGACACAACCCGGCCCAGCGACAGCTCGGGCTGGTCCGGGTCGGTGTTGCCGATCACGAACAGATAGTCGGCGTCCGGTTGGCGCGTAACGGGCTGGGTCGGAATGCTGGCGCCGCTGCTGCTGACGATGGTCCCTCCCTTGAGCGACCGATAGGCATAAGTGAACGGCGGGTGCGGGCAAACCCGATTGGCGAGACGCAGCACATCCACCACCGACGCCAGTTCCAGCAGAACGAAGCCCGGCGCGGTGATGATGTCAAAATGCCACTGCGCCTTGACGCCTTCGGGTTTTCCAGGGTCCGGTTTCTCCGCCATACCCGCCACTCACACGATCCTGTGCCCGGCCGAGCGCAGGGCGTTGGCCAAAGCTTCGATGTGCTCAGGGCCCACTTCGCAGCATCCACCGATGATCGTGGCCCCTTGGTCAACCCAACTCATCGCATGTACGGCATAGGCCGACGGGTCCAGATCGTGGCGCGCCTCCAGCGCGTCGACTGTCGGAGCGTCTTTCAGGAAGCCGTCGGAAATCCGGGTGAAACCATTCGCGTAGGCACCGTAGGGCTTTTCAAGTTCCGCAAGGATCTCCAGCGCCGCGGGCACCGCCTCGGGTCGGGTGCAATTGATCAGAACCGCCTGGGGATCGAAGCGTTCGACCAGTGGCGCGATCGCGCCCAGCGGTTCGCCCGACCTCAGCCGCGTACCGTCCTCGTCCATGACCGACAGGGCCAGCCAGACCGGCTTGCCACAGCCTTCAGTTCCACGCAGCGCGCCTTCGGCCTCGGTCACGGACGAGACGGTTTCGATCAGAAACAGGTCCACCCGGTTCTGCATCAATCGCACCAGTTCCGCGAATTTCTGCGCGGCCTCGTCGGGATCGGGGTTCAGATCGGGGCGATAGGTGGCCAGTAAGGGGCCCAGCGCACCGGCGATACGCCCCGCCCGCCCATCGCGCGCCAGTTCGGCCTGTGTCAGAGCCGCATCGATGAGTTGCCCCAGCTGGTCCTCGATCCCCGCTCGTACGAGGCGAGAGCGGTGGACCGCATAGGTGTTTGTCGTCGCGACGGTTGCCCCGCGGTCGAAATAATCCCGGTGGATCTCTCCGACCAACCCCGGCTCGTCGATCATTACGCGGGTTGACCACAAGGCGGTTGGCTGTTCGCCACGACGTTTGACCAGCTCTTGACCGATCGAACCATCCAACAGCGTGATGTCTGCCATCTCGGTGCCTCCTTACGGTATGAGAACCAGCTTTCCGGGCAGGGTCTTTGATTGAAAGTCCGTCTGCGCCTGGACGATCTCGCGCAGCGGGTAAGTCTTGGAAATCAACGGCTTGATCCGACCCGCGTTCATCAACTCGACCAGTCGGCCAAAAACTTCGAAGGCTTGGTGAGTGCAGCCGTGGATCGTGATGTCGCGCAGGTAGATTTCGCGCAGATCAGCCTGCACGATCGGGCCGGCGATGGCCCCGGACACGGCATATTGGCCGCCCGGCTTCAGTGCCAGGATCAGGCCGGAAAAGGCCGGGCCGCCGACCACGTCGATCACCACGTCAAAGCTGTCCTGAGGCAGCGGCGCGTCGCGCTCGAACGTACCAGCCGCACCCTGCGCCCGTACCACTTCGGCCTTGGCGGCACTGGTCACCCCCCACACGGTTGCTCCCCGCAAGGCTGCCAATTGCACGGCCGCCAGCCCGACGCCGCCCGAGGCGCCGGTGATCAGCACCTTGTGCCCGGCAGTCACGCCCGCGCGGGTCAACAGGTTCTCGGCCGTCCCGAACGCACAGGGGATGGCGGCGATTTCCACGTCCGACAGCGGTGAGGCGGTCACGTCATAGAGGTCATCCGCCTCGAGCAGGCAGTATTGCGCAAAAGACCCGTCGATCTCGGACCCAAGCGCGATGAAGCCTGTCGGGTTACCCGGGCGCGGGCGCGGCAGGTTGATCGGGCAGGTCACGCGTTGCCCCGGTTTGACGCCGGCACCCGGCCCGATCTGCTCGACTATGCCGCAAATATCTCCGCCTTGAATGCGGGGAAAGGACAGCGCGCCGCCCCACCCGCCGGCTTCGACCTCTTGGTCAACCGCGTCCGTCGCGCCGGTGACGTCCGAGGAATACCATCCGATCCGCGTGTTGATGTCGGTGTTGTTGACGCCTGCCGCGACCACGCGGACCAGAACCTGCCCGGGCCCGGGTACTGGAACCGGAATATCCTCGCGCCATTCCAGAACTTCTGGACCACCGTGACCTGTCAGATAGACACCGCACATCGTCTTTGGAGCATTCATTTCGCTGGCTTCTCAGGTCTGGTCGTCGGGATGGGGCGGCACCGGCCCCATCGGCACGATGTCGTAGCGGGCATTCAGATCGGCCATCTTGGCCTCGTCCTCAAAATCTGCCTGGGTCATGGTTGCCAGTTCCGCAAGGAAACCGTCAAACCCGGAGGGTTGAAAGATCATGAGCATTCGTGCCGGTTTGTTGTCGGCGACGCGGCAGGCATGCGGCACACCCGGCGGAACATGCATGGTGGTGCCCGGCGTGCACAGGTGCCAATCTCCGTCGACGTAGAAATCCACGGCGCCCTCAAGGAAATAGAAAGTCTCGGCGTGGCTGTCGTGGCGATGAAGGCCAAGCGCGAAGCTGGCCTTCAAGTTGTCTTCCATCAGGGTGTAGGCCCCGCCCGTGTCCTGACCGGAAACCTTCACGAAGGTATGGTCATTCTCCCAGTCATAGTTGGGACCCTCACCGGGTCCCTGCTTGGAATATCGCGGGCGCATATGGGCCTCCTTGTGTCAGGCGCGCAGCCGCTCGTTTGCGGGATCCCACAGCGGCTGGTCCTCCTGTACCACGGCGCGACACTTTTCGCCGTAGATTTCCACCTCAAGCTCAGTGCCCGGGTTGGCCAGATCGGCCTTGATCATGCCCAGCGCGACGGACTTGCCGACACGATAGCCCCAGGCGCCCGATGTGGTCTCGCCCACGATCTGGTCGCCCTGCCAGATGCAGGACATGTAAGGCGCATCGCAGTCACCGGCCTCGACGACCAGCGTGACGAAAGACTTCTTCACTCCACGCTGCTTTTCCGCCAGCAACGCGGTCTTGCCGGGGAAATCCTGCGGCTTGTCGAACTTGACGAAGCGCTCCAGCCCGCCTTCGAGCAGCGAGTAGTCGGTGCTGAGATCTCCCTTCCACGCGCGGTATCCCTTTTCGATGCGCAGGCTGTTCAGCGCATACATGCCGAACGGCTTGGCCCCGGCGGCAAGGATCGCGTCATAGATCGCGGGCATGTGCTCGTTGAGTGCATGCACCTCCCAGCCCAGTTCACCGGCAAAGGACACGCGGATCAGGTGGGCGGGCTGTCCGGCCACGGTGGCCGCCTGATGGGTCAGCCAACCCAGAGAGAGGTCGGCGTCGGTCAGGCCCGACAGGATCTCACGGGATTTCGGACCGGTCACGATCAGCGTGTCGCGGGTGGTGGTCACGTCCTCGACCGTGACACCCGCGGGCATCGCGTTCACAAGGATGTCGCGGTCGTGCCATTGCGCGGTGGCGGCGGTGATCATCACGAACTCATCCTCGCCCAGGCGCATGCAGGACATCTCGGTCAGGATGCGGCCGCGATTGTCGGCGATGTAGACGAGGTTGATCCGCCCCACCTTGGGCAGGCCGCCGGTGACCAGCCCGCGCAGCGCCTCGGCCGCGCCTTCGCCCTTGACGACAAAGCGCGAGAAACCCGGCAGGTCGAGCACGCCGCAATGGTCGCGCACGGCCTCGCATTCTTCCTTGATCCGCTGCTCCCACGGACCCGAGCGGCCCCAGGTGTGGGTGCTTTCCTCGGAGGTGTCGTCACCCGGCTGCGCGAACCAGTTGGCGCGCTCCCAGCCGTTGTAGACGCCCATGACGCCGCCCAGTTCCTTGACCTTGGCATGCACGGGCGACAGCTTCTTGTCGCGCGCGGCGGGCCATTCGTGATGGGGGAAGTGCATGGCGTATTCGTTGCCGTAGACCTCCATGCCCTTCTGGTTGCAGTAGTCCTGATCGGTGTAATCGGTGTAGCGTCGCGGATCGACGGCCCACATGTCCCATTCGGTGGCACCATCCACGATCCATTCGGCCAGCACTTTGCCTGCACCGCCGCCTTGGGCGATGCCGAAGGTGAAGGTATGCGCCTCGAAGGCGTTCTTGACGCCGGGCATCGGCCCGATCAGCGGCAGGCCGTCGGGCGCATAGGGGATCGGCCCGTTGATCACGCGGCCCACGCCCGAGGTCGCCATCAGCGGCACCCGCTCCATCGCGTCAGTGACGATGTCCTCGATCCGGTCCAGATCGTCGTTCCACAGCTGGAAGCTGAAATCCTCAGGCATCGGGTCGTCCTCGGTCATCCAGTGGCCCTTGCAATTGGGCTCGTACGGGCCGAGATTGAAGCCGTGCTTTTCCTGTCGCAGGTAGTAGGAGATATCTACGTCGCGCAACAGCGGTAGCTTGCCGCCGTTTTCCTTGGACCAGGCTTCGACCTCAGGGATCTCGTCAGTCAGCAGATACTGGTGGCTCATGACCATCGCGGGCACGGTGCGGCCGCCAAAGGGTTTGAACCATTCGCCCACGCGCTGCGCGTAGTAGCCGGCCGCGTTGACGACATAGTCGCAGTCGATGTCGCCCTTTTCGCTGTGGACGGTCCAGGTGCCGTCGTCATGCTGGGTCACGCCGGTGGCCGGGCAGAACCGGATGATCTTCTGCCCCATGTCGCGTGCGCCCTTGGCCAGCGCCTGGGTCAGCTGCGCAGGATCGATGTCCCCATCGGTCGGGTCATACAGAACGCCCTCAAGATCATGAGTTTCCAGGAACGGGTAGCGTTCCTTGGCCTGCTCCGGCGTCCACATTTCCATCGGGATTCCCTGGTAGCGGCCCATCGACATGGCCCGCTGGAACTCCTGCATCCGCTCTTTGCTGTGCGCCAGACGGATCGAGCCGGACACGTGGTAGTTCATCGGGTAGTCGACCTCTTCGCCAAGACGTGAATACAGCTCGGTCGAATAGCGCTGCATGTTCATGATCGCCCACGAGGTCGAGAATGTCGGCACGTTGCCCGCCGCGTGCCAGGTCGACCCTGCGGTCAGCTCGTTCTTTTCCAGCAGAACGCAGTCGGTCCAGCCCTTTTTGGCCAAATGGTACAGCGAGGACGCCCCTACGACGCCGCCACCGATGATGACCACGCGGGCCTTGGTCGGAAAATCGCTCATGTTTCTAGATCCCTGTCATTGTGCCCTTTGGGGCAGTTCATCCGTGATGTCGTAGTAGTCGCCCTTGTCCGCCACGAAGATGTGGCGGGCCAGTTTCAACTGAGTGGGCTGGTCCAGAGCCCCCATCGAAACCGAAATCGTGTCTTCGTCCTTGTGCTGCCAGAACAGAAAGCTTCCGCATGCCTTGCAGAAACCACGCCGGGCCGTGTCCGAAGCCTGAAACCATTCCAGTGTATCACTGCTGTTCAGGGTCAGGTTGTCCTGGTGGGTCGCGGTCGAGGCCCAATAATGCCCAGACTGCCGACGGCATTGCCCGCAGTGGCAGGCCGAGGGCGGTGACAGCTCTCCGTTGATCGTGAAGGCCACCGAACCGCAAAGGCACGATCCTTTTTGCATGGTTCTATCCCTTTCCCGCAGGTGCCGCGCTGGTTCCCAGCAGGACGCCATAAATGATGAAACAGGTGGCCATGATGCGGCGCACCCAGACGTTGAACACGGCGCCCAGCGCCGCCCGCCCCATCACCGCACCCAACAGTGTGAACCCGGTGTAGCTGAGCGTCGTGATGATCAGCGCCGTCGGCATGATGATCGCCATTTGCTGCCAGATCGGCACATCAGGCTGCACGAACTGGGAAAACGCGGCCAGGTAACCTGCGACGCTCTTTGGATTGATCGTGGCGACGGCCAAGGCATGGAGGTAGACATGGCGGGCGGGGCGCTGGCTGGCCGGCGCGGGACGCGCGGCGTTCATCCACCCCCGGAGTCCCATCCAGATCAGGAACCCCGCCCCGATCAGCTTGGCCACAAAAAACCCGGTCGGCGAGGCCGCGATCAGGGCTGTCACCCCCAGAGCCGACAGGATCAGAAAGGCGCTGGCCTGGGTCAGGATCGCCAGAACCCCAAGCATCGCCTTGGGAAATGGCAGGCTCATCCCGTTCGAAATGCAATTCACGGCATTCGGACCCGGCGTGGTCACGAACACCACCCAGAACACCGCGAATATGGTCCAGGCCTCAAAGCTCATCAGTACACCGGCGGAGCGATCACCCAGACGGCCACGGCGGGTTCGTCGTAAGGGTTCGCCCATTGATAGGGTTCGTGCTTGATCCGAAAGCTGTCCCCGACGCCGACGGTAAAATTTCGGCCTCCGATCGTCAGGTCAAGACGGCCCGCGATCATGTATCCAACCTCCTGCGTCGGACGGTTGGCCGGGGTCTGCATCCGGGAGTGGGGCTCAAAGGTGGAATGCACCATCTCGAAATCATCGGTCAGGTCAGGCGACAGCAATTCCTCGATCAGCCCTTCCTCGCCCGACCCCATCGGCCGGCGCGAACCGGCGCGCACCACATAGCCCTGTTCCCCGGCCAGAACGCCGGTATGGGCGAACAGCATCGACATCGGCACGCCCAGGCATTCCGCGATCAGGCGCAGATCCGAGATCGACGGAGCAGACAAATCGCGCTCGACCTGGCTGAGCCAGCCCACCGACCGGTCCAACCGCGAAGCGATATCGGTCAGCGTCAGCCCGCGCGCCTTGCGCAGCGCGCGAATGTCCGCCCCTAGCGTCGCAGCGATATGGGCCTGATCGTTCACGCTTTCCCCTCCGAGTCATGAAATTTACGTCACATTTTTCACGATGTCCCGAATCGGTGAAAATTCCAAGATATTTTTCACTACCGGTCCTGATCCTTCCACGCTATGGCTGCGGAATGTGGATCGTCATTCTGTATTTCTGGGCCATCAACGCGTTGACTTTGCTGGTGTTCGGCTGGGACAAGCTGCGGGCGATCCGACGCAGGCGGCGTGTCCCGGAGAAGTGGCTTTTGCGACTGGCGCTGTTGGGCGGCAGCCCCTCAGCTTTGCTGGGTCGCTGGATATTCGGACACAAGACTCGGAAAAAGCGGCTGACGACTCTGCTGTATGCCATTGCGGCTCTGCAGGCGGGCGCGATCTACCTGTTCCTCACCTACAGTTCTGTTTGAAACTGGAAATTGGCAGTGCGATCGGGCAATGGTTGCACATGATTGACAGAACTTCGTCCCAGGCGCTGGCCATCGGGTCAGTGGCGGTGTCCCTGCTGGTGCTGCTGCTCAAGGTCCTGGCATGGCATTTGACCGGGTCGGTCGCTCTGTATTCCGACGCAATGGAATCTTTGGTCAACGTAGTTGGCGCGCTGCTGGCGTGGTTCGCCATTCGGATGGCGGAGCGTCCTGCCGACAGCAATCACCCTTTCGGACATCACAAGGCCGAGAACTTCTCGGCCATCGCCGAGGGGACTCTGATCGTTCTCGCCGCAATCCTGATCATTCAGGAAGCCTGGGGTGCCTTGTTCGCCCCACACCTGGACCAACTCGGGCCGATCGGACTGGCAGTGAACGCCGCGGCCATGGTCCTGAACCTGGTCTGGGCACGCGTGCTGATCTCGGCGGGTCAGAAACGGCGCTCGCCGGCCATGACGGCCAATGGACGCCACCTGATGACCGACGTCTGGACCTCGGCCGGGGTCTTGTTGGGACTGATCCTGGTATTGCTCACAGGCTGGGCCGTTCTTGACCCGTTGCTGGCCATTCTGGTGGCCGCGAATATTCTGCGCGAAGGTTGGAAGGTCATTTTCCATTCGGCCGGAGATCTGATGGATTCAGCTGCCCACACCGAGGACACGGACATCATCGAGGCCGCCGTTCGGAACTCGTCTCAGGGAGCCTTGCAGATCCACGATCTGCGCACCCGACGGGCCGGCAAAGCCGTGTTCATCGAATTTCATCTGGTCGTCGATCGCAACATGACAGTCGGTGACGCCCACGACATCTGTGACGCGATCGAAGATGCAATCGCCGAAAAGCTGCCCGAGGCCCGGACCATCATTCACGTAGAGCCGGACTCTCAGCTCAAAGCCTCGGGAATCGAACCGGAATAAAGGTTCTACAGACGCCCGAAAACCTGCGCGAGGATACGCGACAGCCCATCGGCATCGGCCTGCTCGAACGCATCGGGCTGATCGCTGTCGATATCAAAGACCCCGATGACCTGCCCCGCAGAGTCCCGCACCGGCAGAACCAATTCGGACCGGGTCGACGAGGCACAGGCAATGTGCCCCTCAAACGCATCCACATCCGGGACCAGCTGAACCTCTCCGGTCCGCGCTGCTGCCCCGCAGACCCCGCGCGAGAACGGAATGACCAAACACCCATGCCCGCCTTGATAGGGTCCGATCTTCAACAACTCCGGCTCGGTCACACGGTAAAACCCTGTCCAGTCAAAGCGGTCGTCGCTGTGATGCACCTCGCAGGCGACGGTGGCCATCAGAGCGACCTGGTCAGTTTCACCTTCCGTCAGGGCTTCGATGGTTTTGGACAAGAGCGCGTAGTCAGCTTTCATGGGGTCATTTCCAATGTGCAACCGGGCCGCAACCTCTGCGGCCCGGTTCAGCTAATGGCAAAATGCCAAAGCGTCAAACCCGCTCGATCGCGATTGCGGTGCCTTCGCCGCCTCCGATGCAGATCGCGGCCACTCCGCGCTTCAGGCCACGCTTCTCGAGTGCATTTAGAAGCGTCACCATGATACGTGCACCTGAGGCACCGATCGGATGACCAAGGGCGCAGGCGCCACCGTTGACGTTGACCTTGTCGCGCGGCAGGCCCATTTTGTGCATGAAGGCCATCGGAACAACGGCAAACGCCTCGTTCACTTCCCACAAGTCCACGTCGTCCTTGCTCCAACCGATCCGTTCCAGCAGCTTCTGCGCGGCCGGGACCGGAGCCGTCGTGAAAAGGCCGGGCGCCTGGGCGTGGCTCGCATGGCCCAGGATGCGGGCACGGACATTCAGGCCGCGCGCTTCAGCCGTGTCAGCCGCGGCAAGAACCAGCGCCGCCGCGCCATCCGAGATTGACGAGGAATTGGCCGCCGTCACCGTGCCATCCTTGCGGAATGCCGGCTTCAGCGTCGGTATCTTTTCCGGCCGCGCCGATTTGGGCTGCTCATCCGAATCCTGAATGATTTCACCTTTGCGGCTTCGGACCGTGACGGTTGCGATTTCGTTCGAGAAGGCCCCGCTGGCCTGCGCTTCGAGCGCATTCGACAGCGACTTCAACGCGTACTCGTCCTGCGCCTCTCGGGTGAATTGATAAGCCTCGGCGCAGTCTTCGGCAAAAGTGCCCATCAGGCGGCCCTTGTCATAGGCATCTTCCAGCCCGTCCAGGAACATGTGATCCACCACCTGGCCGTGACCGATACGCGCCCCGCCGCGCATCTTGGGCAGCAAGTAGGGCGCATTCGTCATGCTTTCCATTCCGCCCGCAACCATCGAGTCTGCATGGCCAAGCGCGATTTGATCGAACGCCATCATCGCCGCCTTCATGCCCGACCCGCACATCTTGTTCAGCGTGGTCGCAGGCACCTCTTCACCCAGACCTGCCGCAAACCCTGCCTGCCGCGCCGGAGCCTGCCCCTGACCGGCGGGCAGAACGCAGCCCATCAAAACCTCGTCGACCGTCTGCGTCTTGGCGTTTTCAAGCGCCGCGCGAATGGCGACGCCACCCAGTTCCGCCGCAGGCACGCCGTCGAACATTCCTTGAAACCCGCCCATCGGCGTCCGGGCAGCACCAGCGATCACAACCTCTTTCATGTGACGACTCCTCCTTTTGTCGAGTGCTTGGATACCGAATGGTAAGAAATGCCGTCTAGCGTATTTCTACGATCGATCGACGGAATCCGAGGGAAGTCACGTGGCACTGAGCAGCAAAACGACAGGCAAGACGCAGATCATCACAGTCGACGCCGCCCGCATCGACGCCGCCATGGCGATACAGTTCAAGGAAGACATGCGGACCCAAACCGCAGATGGCGCCGGTCGGATCATCCTGGACCTGTCTGCGGTCGAGTTCATAGACTCCAGTGGATTGGGCGCGATCGTGGCGTCCATGAAGCAACTTGGAAATGGGCGCAGGCTGGAACTGGCAGGATTGCAGCCTGTCGTGGCCAAGGTTTTTCGGCTGACGCGGATGGATACGGTTTTCAAACTGCATCCCAACTTGGATGACGCGCTGGCCTCCGAGTTGGAGTGAAGCGTCAGGGGGCAAATGGCGTGACAGTCAACTGCGAAGACGGCCGACTCGAAGTGGCGTTCCCTGCCGTCAAAGCCGAGGCCAGCCGCGCCATCGCTTCGTTGCACGCGGGGCTGTCGAATCTCGGTTTGCCGGGGCAAAAGACTGCCGACATCAAGATCGTGTTGGCCGAGGCGATCAACAATGTTGTCGAACACGCCTATGCTGAGCGCGCGCCCGGAATGGTTCGGGTTTCCGTGCTGGACTCCAAAGATTACCTGGAGGTCCAGATCACTGACACTGGGCACCCCTTGCCCGGCTTTAAGATGCCTGATGGCATTCCTGCCAGTGTGGAAACCGATACTTCAAATCTGCCCGAAGGTGGATTCGGTTGGTTCCTGATCCGCACATTGGCCGACGACGTGCGGTATGACCGCAGAAACGGCCAGAACCTGCTATTCTTGCGGTTTGAGCGCACAAAAAAAGCGGATCGGCCACAATAACGCCCAGATCGGACCATTGTCGCGCCGCAAACGACGGGCAGAAACAAGGGGTAGCTCAGATAGCTTCCCTCGGCGCCATGTGTCACAGCCCCCACCCAGTGAACGGCGCCGAGGACCTTCTCCTTGAAATGACTGGACATCAGCCAACGGCACCCTAGTGTCGACCCGTTCAGGAGGAGACCCATTCCATGCGCGATTTCCACGCCCCCGGCCGTTCCGAGGTTTTATCGACCGAAGGGATGTGCGCAACCTCGCATCCGCTGGCTGCAAAGGTGGCGCTGGATATTCTGGGCCGCGGCGGAAACGCAATGGACGCCGCCATTGCCGCGGGCGTACTTCTGGGCATCTGCGAACCGCAGATGACAGGTCTGGGTGGCGACTGTTTCGTTCTTTACAATCGCGCTGGCGAAACGAAGGTGCGCGCGCTGAACGGATCAGGGCGGGCGCCCGCTGGCGCCTCGGTCGAAGATCTGCGGGCCCGTGGGTTGGCTGCGGTGCCACTTGACGGCCCCGAAGCGGTGACGATCCCCGGGGCTGTTGACGCATTCTGCCACCTGTCAGAGGCCGAGGGTCGATTGGGGATCGAGGCCCTTCTTCAACCTGCAATTCACTATGCCGAAACGGGCGTTCCGGTTGCACCTCGCGTCGCGCATGACTGGTCGATCGGGGCCGAAACGCTGCAGGGCGCAGCGCGGGATCACTATCTAATCGACGGCCGCGCCCCAACGACAGGTCAGATGTTTCGCGCTCCGGGTCAGGCAGAAGTCCTGCGTCGCGTGGCCCGAAATGGGCGTGACGCCTTTTATGAGGGCGAAATCGCCGATGACATGCTGGCCGCGTTGAATTCCCGAGGCGGTGTTCATTCGGCCACGGACTTTCACGACACAAAGTTCATCGAAGCCTCACCGGTCGGAGGTGACTACCGCAACGCTGAACTGCTGGAACATCCGCCGAACGGACAAGGCGCGACTGCGATCCTGCTTCTCAACATCCTCAAGCATTTCGACATTGCAGGCATGGACCCGTGGGGCGCCGAACGGGCGCATATCGAAGCCGAGGCGACCAAGCTGGCCTACGATGCACGCAACCGGTTTATCGCCGACCCGGATCAGTCGTCGCGCATGGGACATTTTCTGGCGCCGGAAACGGCGGCAAAGCTGGCCGAGCTGATTGATCCCCGGCGCGCCATGACCGCCGCCGCCCCGCTGACCGAAGCGGTGCACAAGGACACGGTTTATGTCACGGTCGTCGACCGGGATCGTATGGCTGTTTCTCTGATCTACTCCATCTTCCACAGCTTCGGATCGGGCATCGCCTCGGAAAAGTTCGGCATTCTCCTGCAGAACCGCGGATGTGGTTTCAACCTTGAACCGGGACATCCGAACGAACTGGGCGGCGGCAAGCGCCCAATGCACACGATCATTCCCGCGATACTGAAGCAAAACGGCCAGATAGCCATGCCGTTCGGCGTGATGGGCGGGGCCTATCAGCCGACAGGCCACGCGCGCCTGGTTTCCAACCTTCTGGATTTCGACTTGGGGCTGCAGCACGCCGTCGACGCCCCCCGCGTTTTTGCCGACGGTTCGATCTTGAAGATCGAACCGGGCTACAACCGCAGGATCGCGCAACAATTGTCAGACTTGGGCCACAATGTCGTCGAGACGGAAACACCTTTGGGCGGTGCACAGGCGATCCGAATCCATCAAAGCGGAGTTTTGGAAGGCGCTAGCGACCCCCGAAAGGACGGCTGCGCTTTGGGTTACTGACGCCGCAACGGCGTCAGCACCGCATCAGTTCAGTTGGAAGTGCAGCGGATAGCTGCCGTCCTGAAACGGCCCGAACATGTTGGGAATATCAGGATGATCAACAGGTTCGCCTGACTGGTCGGCAATCAGATTTTGCTCTGATACATAAGCCACATAGAAGGATTGATCGTTCTCGGCCAGCAAATGGTAGAACGGCTGATCCTTGATCGGGCGGCTGTCTTCGGGAATTGCCTCGTACCATTCCTCGGTGTTCGCAAATTCCGGATCCACGTCAAAAATCACCCCTCGGAAGGGATGTTTCTTGTGACGAACCACCTGGCCCAGGCGGTACTTTGCATGTGTCTTCAGCATTGTTTCAGCCCCCAAGGCACTTACTAAACCTTTCCGCCGGCAATTGCCAATCATTGATCTGAAATTCCCGGAAACAGTCTGTGAACCTATGCCTGACAGTCGGCGGCCTGCGGCACAGTTTCTTATACGATTGTGATTTCCTCAGCCTGCAATCTGCGCTAGAATAAAGAAAAAAAGGCACGAGGCACATGAGCAGAAAACTTCTCGTACTCTTCGGGGTGCTGTTTTTGGCATCCTGTGGGGGCGGCGCACAGCGTCCGCCCAGCAACCTCAATGACGCTTGCGCCATCGCGCGCGAGCGGCCGGACATGATCAAGGCGTTCAAAAGCACCGAACGCAAATGGGGTGTCCCGGTTCATGTCCAGATGGCAACCATCTACCAAGAAAGCCGCTATCGTCACGACGCGCGGACGCCCCACAAATATGTTCTGGGGGTTATTCCGATGGGCCGTCAGAGCAGCGCCTATGGCTTCAGCCAGGCCCTGGACGGAACCTGGGAAGAATATCAGCGCGAAACGGGGAAGCGGCGCGCCAAGCGTGACCGCATTCGTGACGCGTCAGATTTCGTCGGTTGGTACATGAACAAAAGCAGTCAGAAGATCGGCATCTCGACCAGCGACACGCGGAACCAGTATCTGGCGTATCACGAAGGTCGCGCGGGTTACGCACGCGGCAGCCACTACGGCAAGACCTGGCTATTGAACGTGGCCAATGACGTGGACGCACGTGCGCAGATGTACCAGGCGCAGCTGTCCAGCTGTCGCTACTGAAAGAGCCGCGGGTCAGCGGTTTTCTGACCCGCGCCGCGCCTTGTTCGAAAACAGGCCGCTGTCGATTCTGACATCTTCGTTGAGGGGGCCCAGCAGCACCGTGGTTTGCCCCCCGGCGTTGTCGTAGATGACCCATTTCCTCAACTCGATCGGATTTGCCGTGAACATCAGCTCGATCCGCCCGGACTCGGGGTTTTTCGGGTCCTGCGCGGTGACGACCGTGGCTGTGCCATCAAATGTGTGGCCGACTACCATGTTGGCCTGCGACAGGTTCACGTTGCGCGCCAGAACCAGCGACAGCGGTGTGCGCTTCAACGGGTACTGCTCGGGCGGCTGGTTCGATTTGGGGTCGAACACCATCACGGTGCCGGCATTGGCCAGCACCACCGCGCTGTTGGGCGGATCGTATTCGAACCGCATCTTGCCGGGGCGCTGCAGCCACAGCTTGCCGGTACTCAGCGATCCGTCATCGTTGACTTGGGTAAACGTCGTCTGAACGGCCTTCAGTCCGTTCAGATAGTTCGAGATCTGCGACAAGGGCAGCTTGTCGGCGGCCCAGGCTGCAGGGGCAGTCAAAGCAAGGGCAAGGGCAAAGGCAATCTGTTTCATGACACACAGATATGCGCTCTGCCCTTGTTATTAAATATCCTACTGTTCCGGGACGAGGATTTCGCGTTTGCCCACGTGATTTGCTGCCGAAACAACGCCTTCGTCCTCCATCTGCTCGACCAGCCGTGCAGCCTTGTTGTAGCCGATGGCAAGTTTCCGCTGGATGTACGAGGTAGAACACTTGCGATCCTTGATCACGATGGCAACCGCCTGATCGTACAGGGCATCCTCACCATTGGTGTTACCGCCGGTGTTCAGCCCCAGAACCGCGTCGATATTGTCGGCCTTGTCCTCGGACGGGCCGTCCAGCACGCTGCCGACATAGTCGGGCGGGCCATACTGCTTGAGGTGGTTCACGACCTCCTCGACCTCTTCATCGGACACGAACGGCCCGTGGCAGCGGGTGATCTTGGCGCCGCCGGCCATGTACAGCATGTCGCCCTGCCCCAGCAGCTGTTCGGCCCCCATCTCTCCCAGGATGGTCCGGCTGTCGACTTTCGACGTCACCTGGAACGAGATCCGGGTCGGGAAGTTGGCCTTGATCGTGCCGGTGATGACGTCCACCGAGGGCCGCTGCGTGGCCATGATCAGGTGGATGCCCGAGGCCCGTGCCATCTGCGCCAGACGCTGGATGCAGGCTTCGATCTCCTTGCCGGCCACCATCATCAGGTCAGCCATCTCGTCGACGATGACGACGATATAGGGCATGGCCTTGGGTTCGAATTCTTCGGTCTCGAAGATCGGCTCTCCGGTTTCGTCATCGAACCCGGTCTGGACCGTGCGGCTGAACAATTCGCCCTTGGACAGCGCGTCCTTCACCCGGCCGTTGTAGCCGGCGATGTTGCGCACGCCCATCTTGGACATCTTGCGATAGCGGTCCTCCATCTCGCCGACGACCCATTTCAGGGCAACCACCGCCTTTTTCGGGTCGGTCACGACCGGCGACAGCAGATGCGGGATGCCGTCATAGACGGAAAGTTCCAGCATCTTGGGGTCGATCATGATCAGGCGGCATTCGTCCGGTGTCAGCTTGTAGAGCAGCGACAGGATCATCGTGTTGATCGCCACCGACTTGCCCGAACCGGTCGTCCCGGCGATCAGCAGGTGGGGCATCTTGGCCAGGTTGGCCACGACCGAGCCTCCGCCGATATCTTTGCCCAGCGCCAGCGGCAGCGCATGGGTGCCGTCGCCGAAATCGCGGCTTGCCAGGATTTCGCGCAGGACCACCATCTCGCGGTTCTCGTTGGGCAGTTCGATACCGATGACCGAACGTCCGGGCAGGGTCGAGACCCGCGCTGAAAGGGCCGACATAGACCGGGCGATATCATCGGCCAGCCCGATCACGCGGCTGGCTTTCAGGCCCGGTGCGGGTTCCAACTCGTACATCGTGACGACAGGGCCGGGGCGGACACTCACGATCTCGCCTTTGACCCCATAATCATCCAACACGTTCTCAAGCATCCGCGCGTTTTCCTCCAGCGCTTCGTCACTGAGGTGATGACGCTGAATACCCGACGGGTTCGTGAGCAGGCTGAGCGGCGGCAGTTCGAAATCCGTGTGCCGCTCTTCGAAAGACAGGCTGGGCTGCGCTTCGGCCTGAGCCCGTCGCGACGGCAGGACGTTGCGCCGGACTGGCTGCGCGACAACCGGCTTGCGCGGTTCGGCAACCGGGATTTTCATGGCCGGGCGCGCCTCGGCGATTGGGTCCTCTGCATCCTCAAACACCTGATCGTCGTCGATATCCTCAGGCGCATAGGTCGAGACCGGGTCTTCCGCGAACGTCTCCATATCCGCAGAAGGCTGCGCCGGGTGACCTGTCAACGGCGGCTCGGGCGGGAGCCCGGCGGCAGTCAGCGGAGGTTCGGGCGGAAGGTTGCCCGCTTGCGGCGCATTCAGGATCAGCGGGTCGGGACCACGGCCGCGCCCCTTGGTCAGCGGGCGGTTCGGATCGGGCTCGGGCGCGATTTCACCGGTGGCGACCTTGCGGTTCTGGATCACCGCGGAGATCTTCGAGCGGATCCGGTCCTCGCCCGGCATCTCGCAATATCCGGTAACAGGTTCCGGGTCGACCAGTTCGGGTTCGGGCATCGGCTCGGGGCGGCGGATCAGGCCGGGCATGCGCGCAAGCAGGCCCGTTTTGGCCGGCTCGGGGGCTGCGATCTCGGGCTCTTCAAAGACCGGATCGGCATAGGCCAGTTCATCCTCGAATTCGGCACCGGCGGCTTGGGTTGCCTTGCGTTCTTGCCACTTTTCCCGGCGCGCCTGCGCCGCACGGGCCGTGGCCGAAGCCCCCTGCCCCAGCGCGGTCATCAGCATGTCATAGGCCATCACCAGACCCAGCAGGAAAGACCGGAACCCGCGCCGGACGTCCGATTTGGTGAAACCCAGCACAAAGACGCCCAATGCCAGCATGCCGGCCGCCATTGCCAGCGACATCAGCTTGACCATGAAATGCGACGAGATCGGCAACAGCGTCAGCAGCGCCCCCATCACCGTGTCGCCGAACAGACCGCCCAGACCAAAGCTGTGCGTCGCGCGCCATTCGGCACCGGGCACCAGCGTTGCGGCATAGACCGAGAGGACGGCGATCCAGATCGGCGCGAAAATCAGGCGGGCCACGGCGCGATCCTCGCCGAAATGGCCGGCAAAGCGCACGCCCCAGCCGACCAGCACCAGCGCGATGCCAAAGCTGCCCCAGCCCACGATCATGAACAACGGTGCGGCGATCGAAGCGCCGAACCGGCCCAGCCAGTTCTGCACCGGCGCGTCGGTCGAGACCATCCAGTTCGGATCATCCGGCGTGTAGGACCAGATCATCGCCGCGGCGGCCAGGCCGGCCAAGATCAAGGCGATTCCGATCAGTTCCTTGCTGCGCCGCTCGATCGCGGCCTGGGTGGTGCTGTCCAGCAATGGGTCGCGGTTGCGCGCGTTGTAAGATGCCATGTGCCCTCGTACCTCACGAATAGATGCAGTCGCGGAGCGTGATCAGCCCGCGCTGCATCTCTGTTTTTGGGGCCACCATCGCGACCCTGATAAAGCCTTTGCCCGGGTTCTGCCCCGGATCCCCTTGTGAAAGATATGCGCCCGGCAGGACCCGAACCCCGGCTTCCTGCCACAGCTTCAATGCGGCCTGCTCGCCATCTTCGACAGGAAGCCAAAGAAAGAACCCCGCCTCGGGCGGCATATAGCCCTGAACGCCCGTAAACACCTGATCGGCGATGGCGTATTTTTCCTGATACAGCGCACGGTTTTCCTGAACATGCGCCTCATCGGCCCAGACCTTGGCCGCGGCGGCCTGCAACGGCGACGGCAAGGGCGCCCCGGCATAGGCGCGCAACTGCTTGACCCGCTTGATGCTTTCCGGCCCGCCCGCTATCAGCCCCGACCGCAGCCCTGCCAGGTTCGACCGTTTCGACAGCGAGTTGAACAGCGTGATCCGCTCGGGGTCGGCGCCCAGCTCCTGCGCGACGGTCAGGATGCCGGTGGGCGGCGTATCGCGGAATATCTCAGAATAGCACTCGTCGGCGAAGATGCGGAAATCATACTGCTCGGCCAGCCGGATCAGCTCGGCCCAGTAGTCGCGCGAGGCGACGGCCCCCTGCGGGTTGGCGGGCGAACAGATATAGGCCACGGCGGTGCGGTTCAGCACATCCTCTGGCAGGCCGGCATAGTCCGGCAGATGCCCGGTGGCCGCGGTGGCCGGCACAAAATACGGCTGCGCCCCGACCGAGATCGAGGCCACCATGTAGACCTGATAGAACGGGTTGGGGCACAAAACGATCGGCTGCTGGCCGTTCTTCTGCTCGGGGCAGAGCGCCATGGCGGCGTTATACAACCCCTCGCGCGTGCCGTTCAGCGCCATGATGTTGGTCTCGGGGTCCATCCGCACGCCATAGCGACGGTCGATCCAGTCGGCGATGGCCCCGCGCAGCGCGTCGGACCCCTCGTTCGGCGGGTATTTCTGAAATCCGGCGGCATTTTCCACGATGACATCGGTCACCCAGGGCGGAAAGTCATGCTTGGGCTCGCCAATCGTCATATGCACGACATCACCGCCCGGCACGTGATGGTCGAGCAGGGCGCGTAGACGCGGAAAAGCATAGGCCGGTAGGTTCGAAAACCGCTCGGGGAAATTCATGACTGCTGCCTCGATACCGGGATCATTGGCGCCCCGGTTTTCCAGCAGATTACAGGCCGAACCCCCGCGCGTCCAGACAAAGAGGTTCCGAATCAGGGGATTGTGGCATTCAGGTCAGAACCGCCTCGGCCGCCGCGCCCAGCCGCAAAAGCGCCTCTTCCGAGCCCGGATAGCCCAACATCATCAGCCCGCAGGACGGTATCGTGGTGGGCAGCGACAGCGCCGCCAGCCCCATCAGGTTGCCGATCCGGGTGTTGCGCAGGGCCAGAAGGTTCTCGGTGACGTAGTAGTCATGGTCGTTCATCAGCCGGTCCAGATCCGGCGGCAGGATCGGCGCGGTGGGGGCCAGAACCGCGTCAAAGCCGGCGGTGGCCGCGTCCCAGGCCGACCGGCAGGCTTTCAGCCGCGACCACGCGGCCACGTAATCCGGGCCGGAATGCCCCTTGCCCGCGCGGAACCGTTCAAGGATTTCGGGATACATCGCCTCAGGGTTGGCCTCGATCACGTCACGCCACAGGCCATAGGCTTCGGTGGTGTAGAGAACACCGGACAGGCCCATCGCCTCGGTCAGTTCCGGCACCTCCAGCGGCACGATTTCGGCCCCTGCATCACGCAGGCGGTCCAGCGCCTCGGCATAGGCCTGGCGTGGCGCGTCGCGCATATCGTCCTGCGCGATGGTCTGCAGATCGGCAAACCGCCGCCCCTTCAGGCTGGCGCCCCGCAGATCGGCCGGCGTTCCGCCTTCCAGCAGCGCCAGCATCTGCGCCGCATCCTCGACGGACCGCGCCAGCGGGCCGACCGTGTCGAACCGCAGGCACAGGGGCACCACGCCCTCAAGGCTCAGCCGTCCCGAGGTGGTTTTCAGCCCCACCAGGTCGTTCCACGCGGCCGGAATGCGCACCGATCCGCCCGTATCCGAGCCGATTCCGCAGGCCGCCAGACCAAAGGCCACCGACGCCACCGCACCCGAGGACGACCCGCCCGGAACCGCCTTTTCGTCATTCACGCAGGGCGGCGTCGCGGTGACGGGGTTCAGGCCAAGGCCCGAGAAGGCCAGCTCGCTCATATGCGTCTTGCCCAGACAGACCGCGCCCATGGCCGTCGCGTTGCGCAGAACGGTTGCGTCATGGTCGGGAACCCGGCCGCGCAGCAGGGCCGATCCGGCCTCGGTTCCGATCCCGGCGGTGTCGAACAGATCCTTCCAGCTGATCGGCACCCCATCCAGCAGGGACCGGCGCAGCCCTTGGGCCACCCGTTCCTTGGCCGCGCGGGCTTCGGCGCGGGCGCGGTCATGCGTGACGCGGGCATAGATGCGATCGCGGTGCGGATGGGCGTCGATGGCCGCCAGATAGACCTCGGTCAGTTCCTCGGGATCGATCTGCCCCATGCCGATCCCCCGGCCCAGGTCACATGCCGTCATGGTCAGCCAGTCCTGCATCTTTGCCCCCTTGTCGGAAAAATTCGTGTTTCGGCGACGGTAGCGACAGGACTGCACATGGACAATCCCGAAAGGGCGCGCATATTGCACCGCATGACACAGGTTTCCGATATCTTGATCGTGGGCGGCGGGCTGAACGGCCCCGCCCTGGCGCTGGCGCTGGCGCAGACCGGGCACAGCGTCACCGTGATCGACGCGCTGGCCGAGAAGGTGCGCAAGACCGCGGCGTTCGACGGGCGTGCCTATGCGCTGGCGCTGGCCTCGCAACGGTTGCTGGCCGCGATCGGCATTTGGGAGCGGGTCGCGGACCACGCCCAGCCGATGTTGGAGATCAAGGTCACCGATGGCCATGCGGGCGCAGGCCCGTCGCCGTTTTTCATGCATTTCGACCATGCCGAGATCGAGGAAGGCCCGATGGGCTATATGGTCGAGGACCGTCACCTGCGGCGCGCGTTTCTTGCGGCGATGGAGGCAGAACCGGCGATCACTCGGGTCGATGGCAAAACCGTGGTTGCGCAGGAAACCGGGCCTGGTGGCGTGACCGTGACGCTGGATGACGGATCGGCGCTGTCCGGTCGGCTTCTGGTGGGGTGTGACGGCCGCCGCAGCGGCACCGCCGCCCGCGCCTTGATCAAGCGGACCGGATGGGACTACGGCCAGACCGCGCTGGTCTGCGCCATCGAACACGACCTGCCGCATTACGGCATCGCACATCAGTTCTTCATGCCCCCCGGCCCGCTGGCGATCCTGCCGCTGACCGGCAATCGCAGCTCGATCGTCTGGAGCGAACGCTCTGACACCGCGCAGCGCATCAACGCGCTGGACGAGGCCGAGTACCTTCAGGTTCTGCGGCCCAGATTCGGCGGTTTTCTGGGTGACATCCGCCTGCAGGGCGACCGGTTCACCTATCCGCTGAACCTGACCATCGCCAATTCCTTCATCGCCGAGCGGCTGGCGCTGGTGGGTGATGCGGCCCATGGCATGCACCCGATCGCCGGTCAGGGGCTGAACGCCGGGCTGCGCGACGTCGGCGCGCTGGCCGAGGTTCTGACGCTGGCCGGGCGACGCGGCGAGGACATCGGCTCGGTGCTGGTTCTGGAGCGCTATCAGGAATGGCGCCGCTTTGACACGGCGGCCCTGGCAATGGCGACGGATGTGTTCAACAAGCTGTTTTCGAACGACAATCCGATACTGCGGCTGGGGCGCGACATCGGAATGGGCATCGTGGGCTCCCTGCCCAGCCTGCGCCGCGGCTTCGTGCGCGAGGCCGCCGGTTTGACAGGCGACCTGCCCAAGCTGCTGCAGGGCCGCCCGATCTAGTCGAGCTTGCGCGCCTCATCCACCAGCATCACCGGAATCCCGTTGCGGATGGGAAAAGCCAGACCAGCGGCTTTCGAGACCAACTCCTGCCGCTCGGCGTCATATTCCAGCGTGGTATGAGTCTGTGGGCAGATCAGCGCCTCGAGCATGTGGCGGTCGAATCCCGGTTCCGTCTCAGTCATTGCAATTGTTCCTCGTTTGAACCCCCGCGCAGCGAGAATTCGATCAGTGTGACAAGCGTTTCGCGCCGGGTGCGCAGACAGGGCGCCTCAAGCAGGGCCTGCTTGTCCTCAGGGTCGAAATCCAGAAGCATAGACAGGGAATTGACCAGCAATTCGTCATCCGCCTCGTTCAGTGACTCCCAATCGGTCGACAGTTGGCGGGCGGAAAAGTAACGCCCCAGCAGACGCAGGAAACCGGACCGGTCGAACGTATCGTCTATTTCCCCTTTCCCCAGATCGCGGTCGAACCCGTCCCAGGTAACGGCGCAGCGACGATACGGCGTGAAACCATCCAATTCGGATTGGATGCGAAACCGGGACACACCGGACAGAGTGATCAGATAGCGCCCGTCTTCGGTCTCGGAAAACTGCGTGACACGTCCGGCGCATCCGATCCGATGCAATTTGGTGTCGTCGTTCTGACAAGGGTTCGGCTGGACCATGCCAATCAGCCGCTCTTTGGTTTTCAAGGCGTCATCCAGCATTTGCAGGTAACGAGGCTCGAAAATATGCAGCGGCAGGCGTGACCGGGGCAGCAACAGCGCCCCGGGCAGAGGAAACACGGACACCGTGTCCGGCAGATCGGCGGGATGCATCATGTTTCCGATTCTAGCTCTGATGCGCGGTTAGGCAAATATCATCGAGCTGAGTTTGCGGCGACCGTTCAAAACGATCGGGTCATTGGCCTTGAGCGCATCGAAGATGGTGAACAGCTGTGCCTTGGCTGCGCCATCATTCCATTCCCGGTCGCGGCGGAACAGCTCCAGAAGCTGGTCAACCGCCTCGGCCGCCTTGCCGTTGGCATAGAGCGCCTGCGCCAGGTCGAACCGGACCTGATGGTTGTCGGGATCTGCTTCGACCGCTGCCGTCAACTCGGCCACCGGCCCGGCATTTGCGGCCTGCTTGGCCAGTTCCAGCTGCGCGTGGGCAGCTTCCAACTCGGCCGTCGTTGAAATCTCGGCCGGAGCGCCGTTCAGGATCGCCTCGGCCTGATCAAGGTCACCCATCGCGATATGCGCCCGCACCAGGCCGCCATAGGCCGCGGCATGTTTGGGGTCTTCGCCAAGAATGGCGGCAAAGGTCTGGGCCGCATCCACTGCCGCGCCATCATTCAGCATCTCTTCGGCGGCCTCCACGGCCTCGTCCAGCTGGCCGCCCGGGCTCTGGCCCCCGGCAGCCTCGATCACACGGTCGATAAAGGCCTTGATCTCCGATCCTGGCAAAGCGCCTTGGAATCCGTCAACCGGCTGCCCCTTGAAGAAGGCGTAGACGGTCGGAATCGACTGGATACGCAATTGCGAGGCGATCATCTGCGCCTCGTCCACGTTGATTTTCACCATCTTGACCGCGCCCTTGGCCGCGGTCACGGCCTCTTCCAAGGCCGGACCCAAGGTTTTGCAGGGACCGCACCAGGGCGCCCAGAAGTCGACGATAATGGGCAATTCCTGCGATGCCTCGACGACATCGGCCATGAAAGTGGCCTCGGTTCCGTCTTTGATCAGATCGGTGGCTGCGGGGCTGCCTGCGCCGTTCAGAAGTTCCATGGCATTCACTCTCCGGATTCAGTCTTGCGCCTTATATGCAACCAGCCGACCGGGAAACCAAGGGCCGAGTTGCGGAATCCCGCACCGATCAAAGATCGAAACTGGCAAAGACGGGCGCGTGGTCGCTGGGCTTCTCCCAGCCGCGCGCGTCGCGCAGGACGCGGCTGGAATGGCCGGCGTTCGAGATATCAGGCGTCGCCCAGACGTGATCCAGGCGCCGCCCTTTGTCAGCCGCATCCCAGTCGCGGGCGCGATAGGACCACCAACTGTAGAGCTGTCCCTCGGGGATGTCCTGCCGGGTGATATCGACCCAGCCGCCCGCATCCTGCGTCTCGGCAAGTTGCTCGACCTCGATCGGCGTGTGCGACACGACCTTGAGCAGTTGCTTGTGCGACCACACGTCATCCTCGCGCGGGGCGATGTTCAGGTCACCGACCAGAATGGATTTCTGCGGCTTTTCAGCGTGGAACCAGTCCCGCATGTCGGTCAGGTAATCCAGCTTCTGGCCAAATTTCTCGTTCACCTCGCGATCGGGAACGTCGCCGCCTGCCGGGACGTAGAAATTGTGGATGATCACCCCGTTTTCCAATCGCCCCGCCACATGCCGGGCATGGCCCAGCCCGGCAAAGTCCTGATCGCCCAGATCCGTGATCGGCAGGCGCGACAGGATGGCCACGCCGTTATAGCCCTTCTGACCGCGGGCGATCATGTGGGTGTAGCCCAGTTCCGCGAATCCCTCGGTCGGGATCTTGTCGACCGGCGATTTGCACTCTTGCAGGCAGAGCACGTCCGGCGCTTCTTCCTGCAGCAGCTTCAGCACGATGGGCTCGCGCAGGCGAACGGAATTGATGTTCCAGGTGGCCAGAGTGAAAGGCATGATCGGGGTTCCCTTGTCGCGACTCGGGCAAACTAGCGCGGCAGGTGCCGGGGTGCCATCCGAAAAAAAGCCGGGCCAAAGGCCCGGCAGTCCAACAGGGAGGTACATGTCATGACCCGGACATGCACGGGATGGGATTATCCTAAAGATGCTTCAAGAGTATCACTTTGATCCACATCAATCCACCTATGGTTACGACACCAGTCGATATCCACCAGATTCTGTGACCAAAAGGCGCGCATTGGAGGGATCGGGCTCGATTTTCTGACGCAGGCGGTAGATGTGCGTTTCCAGCGTATGTGTGGTTACACCGGCGTTGTAGCCCCAGACCTCGTGCAGCAGCACATCGCGCGCCACCACGCCGTCGGTCGAGCGATACAGGAATTTGAGAATGTTGGTTTCCTTCTCGGTCAGCCGAATCTTGCGGTCGTCCTCGGTGATCAACATCTTCATCGCGGGTTTGAAGGTATAGGGCCCCAGGACAAAAACCGCATCCTCGGATTGTTCATGTTGGCGCAGCTGCGCACGGATCCGGGCCAGAAGCACCGGGAACTTGAACGGCTTTGAGACATAGTCGTTGGCACCCGCGTCCAAACCCAGGATCGTATCGGCGTCGCTGTCATGGCCGGTCAGCATCAGGATCGGGCTCTTGACCCCCTGCTTGCGCATCAGCCGGCACAGCTCGCGCCCATCTGTGTCGGGCAAACCCACATCCAGGATCACAAGGTCATAGATGGCTTCGCGCGCCCGCTCCATCGCGGATTGGCCGTCGGAGGCTTCGAATACATCAAAGTCCTCGGTCATCACCAACTGCTCGCTGAGCGCTTCGCGCAGGTCTTCATCGTCATCGACCAGCAGAATTTTCTTGAGTTGCGCCATGTCCCGGTCCTCCTAAACCTTTTGCAACACTTGAGCTTGGAAGATGCAATCAACAAGTTTTGCTGCAATGCTCTCACGCCCTCGTGTCTGGTGGGCCGGAAATGTTTCACATTTCCTTTCGAACGGGCTAGGACGAGGGTCGAACGTTACAGGATAACATCAATGAGTCTCATTCCAGACATCACCGAGTTGCTGGCCCGGGCGCGTGCCGACCTTCGGATGGGCGTTCCGGTCGTGCTGACGGATGACGGGGATTTCAGCGTTGTTGCCGTCGCCGCAGAGACACTCAACCCGCAGCGTCTGGCGGACCTGAGGGGGCTTGGCGACACGCCTGTGGTTGCCATCACAGGACGACGGGCCGAAACGCTGAAAGCCCGCGCCTATGACGGTGATCTTGCTCGGGTCGTGATACCGGCCGAGGCTGATCTGGGGTGGGTGCAGGCGGTTGCAGACCCGTCCGATGACCTGAATGCCCCGATGAAGGGGCCCTTGATGACTCAGCGCCAGGGCAATGCGCACCTGCATCGCATCGCAATCGCACTGACAAAATCCGCCCGCCTGCTGCCCGCTGCGGTGGTGGTTGCGGTCGAAAATGGCCGGGCCTTTGCGGCGACACACGGTCTGACCTGCATCGACCACACACGCGCCGCGCCGCATCTGGCCGATCGCAGCCCCTTGCACGAGGTGGTTGCCGCGCGCCTGCCGATGGAGGTGTCCGAGGCCGGTCGTCTGCACGTCTTCCGCCCAGAGGACGGTGGCGAGGAGCACTATGCCATCGAAATCGGCCGGCCGGATCGCTCGAAACCTGTTCTGGCGCGGTTGCATTCGGCCTGTT
Source organism: Ruegeria sp. B32 (assembly GCF_025141855.1). Taxonomy (NCBI): domain Bacteria; kingdom Pseudomonadati; phylum Pseudomonadota; class Alphaproteobacteria; order Rhodobacterales; family Roseobacteraceae; genus Ruegeria; species Ruegeria sp. B32. The sequence goes on from NZ_CP081106.1 coordinate 2,854,118, forward strand.
TTACCGGTGACCTGATGGGCAGCCTGAAATGCGACTGCGGCCCGCAACTTCGCGGCGCCCTGGCCCAGATGGGGGCCGAGGGGCATGGCGTCCTGCTGTATCTCAACCAAGAGGGTCGCGGGATCGGCTTGGCCAACAAAATGCGCGCCTATTTCCTGCAGGATCAGGGCTTCGACACGGTCGAAGCCAACCACCGGCTTGGGTTTGAAGATGACGAGCGCGATTTCCGCCTTGGATCGGACATCCTGAAATCGCTCGGGTTCAGTTCGGTCCGGTTGCTGACCAACAACCCCGCCAAGATCGCAATGATGGAACGGACCGGGATTGCCGTTACCGAGCGTGTGCCGCTGAAGGTCGGGGAAACCGCCCACAACCGGGCCTATCTGGCGACCAAGGCCTCGAAATCGGGCCACCTGCTGTGAGCCCTCTTGATCTGGTGGTGACGCCGACCGGAGTGCGATTCTTCGGCCGCAGGTTTCCCTGCACCATCGGCAAAGGTGGCCTGAGCAACCACAAGCGCGAGGGCGACGGGGCCACCCCCACAGGGCACCACCACATTGTCGGGATGCTGTACCGCCCGGATCGGATTGCGCCGCCCGCCCCGTGGGCTCTGCCCATCGGGCCGGGCGATCTGTGGTCGGATGACGATAGGGATCAGGACTACAACCAGCACGTTCGGGCGCCCTATCCATGCAGTCACGAACGACTGCGTCGGGCTGACCCGCTGTACGATCTGGTGCTGGTTACCGATTGGAATTGGCCCGTCGCCACACCGGGCGGCGGATCCGCGATCTTTCTGCATCAGTGGCGCAGACCGGGTTATCCGACCGAAGGCTGCGTGGCGTTCCAGCGCGACCACCTGCACTGGATCGCGCAGCGCGTCGCACCCGGAACCCGGATCATCATTCCGCGGGTTTGACCCGGTCACCAAAGATGGCCGACCCCACCCGGACATGAGTTGCACCCAGCGCGATCGCGGTTTCAAAATCGCTGCTCATCCCCATGGACAGGCCATCCAGCCCGTTTCGGCGCGCGATCTTGGCCAGCAGAGCAAAATGCAGCGCGGGCTCCTCGTCGACGGGCGGAATGCACATCAACCCACGCACCGGCAGGTCAAGTGATCGACATTCGGCGACAAAATCATCGGCCTCGGCGGGCATAACCCCGGCTTTCTGGGCCTCTTCGCCGGTATTCACCTGAATGAACAGGTCAGGACACTGCCCCAGCTCTTGCGCCAAACGCGCAAGGGTTTTGGCCAGTTTGGGACGGTCGACCGAGTGGATCGCGTTGCACAGCTCCATCGTCTGCCGCGCTTTGTTGGTTTGCAGCGGACCAATCAGATGCAGATCGATATCGGGATAGCTTTCACGGAAGGTGGGCCACTTGCCGGCGGCCTCCTGCACCCGATTTTCACCAAAACACCGGTGACCCTGCTTCAACACGGCCTCGACCCGATCGTTGGGCTGCACCTTGGATACGGCAATCAGCCGGACCGAGCCCTTGGGGCGGCCGGCTGCGGCTTCGGCCTTGGCGATGCGGGCGGTGATTTCTTGCAGCGACATGGATTCCCTCTGTTTCCATTTGTCCGCAGAAAAACACCATGTCGGGACAAAAGAAAAGGGCGGGTCCGAAGACCCGCCCTCAAACCTTGCGGTTCAGATCAACTTAGAAGTTGAACTGAGCACCGAAGTCAGCGCGCAGGCGGCTGTCGCCGTCACCGGCTTTCGACTGGCCGATACCACCGCGCAGCGATGCACCGCCGCCCAGGTCGTAGATGGCGCCAATGCCGTACTGCTGGGTGTCGTTGTCAGCCGAACCGTCGCCGTAAGCGAAGGTCAGGGTGGTTGCAGCGCCAACGTTGTAGGCTGCCGACAGACCGTATGCGGTACCGTTCAGGTCCTCGTCTGCAACGTCATCGTCTGCGACGAAGATGGTGCCCGAGAAGTCGCCGAATTCAGCACCCAGGGTCAGAACTGCCAGGCTCTGCTTCTCAACAACGTCGCCGATGGCGCTGGTTTCACCATAAGCAACAGCTGCGGTGAAGTTGTTGAAGCTGTAGGTGAAGCTGATGTCCCAGCGGTCTGCGCTGTCTGCAACACCGTTCAGGCCAAAGGTTGCCTGGTCGTACGATGCGCCGAAGGCGAAGTCACCAACTGCGTACTGGAAGAACACAGCGTTCGAACCTGCACCGGTCGACGAGTAGCCCAGGAAGTCATAGTCGACGCCCGAGTACTGACCGATGAAGTTTTCCAGGCCCGGCTCGTTACCGTAGTAGTTTGCCAAGTTGTCGAACGAACCAGCAACGTTGCCGGCGTCAACACGCAGACCACCGTAGATGACCGAGAAGCGAGCGCCGTTCAGGCCGGCACGGTTTGCTTCGCCGGTGTCGGCGTTTTCGTCAGCCTGCAGACGAACACGTGCTTCAAAGCGGACGCCACCGTCGGTTTCCGCGATGCCGTCGATGTTCAGGCGGAAGCGCGAGACCAGGATGGTTTCGTCGGTCGAAACGGTCGTGGTGTTGGTGGTGGTAGTGTCGGTGTTGACTACGCCACTTGCAGTCGTAGTAGTCACGCCGGTGTTGAAGTTGGTTACAACGCCGGTACGGTCTTCCAGGTAACCGATACCAAAGCGGCCATAACCGCTGAACTTAACTTCGGCCGCGGCAACCGATGCGGTTGCGATCAGTGCGGTCGATGCGAAGAGAACTTTTTTCATCTTGTTTCCCTCGGTTTCAATAATTTCTACTCGACACATACCTGCTGCATATGTCTCAGCACGCAGACCGTTTCGCTCTTTTTGCCCCTGTTGCGCAAGCATGCCTTGGACAGCTTCGGTTCTTTGGCCCCAAATTGGTGCAAGGATGCCACAGTCGAATTCACCCCGATATTTCAGCGGCACCGGTACGTAAGCCAAGAATGGGGTTGTTGCAGCACAGTACGTTGTCTAGGAGTATCTCCTAGCAAAGCAAAACATGTGAAAACAGGACCTGCCGACGATGCGCCTGCTGACGATTTTGGGTTTGACCGTTTTGACTGCCTCCGTTTCTGCGTGCGGACAGAATCGGAGCACGTCGCCCAACCCCAATGTTCTATCCGCCGACGGCAGCTCGTCCGAGGCCCGCGAGCTCAACGATCCGAATCGTTCGACCATCTGGGATGTGTTCGGCCCCAACAACTCGGAACAGGTCACCCAGGTCAACCGGTACCTGTGGGCGGCGTCGCTGGATGTGCTCAGCTTCCTGCCGGTGCAGGAGGTGGATCCGTTTACCGGCGTGATCATAACGGGTTACGGCAAACCGCCGGGCGGTGGGCGGTCCTATCGGGCGACGGTGCACATCAGTGATCCGGCCCTGGCGGCGCGGTCCCTCTCGGTGGCTCTGCAGACCAGCGGGGGCGCTCCGGTCAGCGCGGCGACCACGCGTGCGGTCGAAGATGCGATTCTGTCGCGGGCGCGCCAGCTGCGGATCGCGGACAACAAGCTCTAGCAACCCGCAGAAAATCACAATATTACCACGCCGGGCCCCTGCCCGGCGTTTTCATTCACGAAGGACCGCATGATGTCGCGTTACTCGGCCAACGAAATCGAAGCAAAATGGCAAGAGGCCTGGGACAAGGCCGGGATCTTCACCGCCAAACGGACGGCGGACAAGCCGAAATACTATGTGCTGGAAATGTTCCCCTATCCGTCGGGGCGCATCCATATGGGGCATGTGCGCAACTACACCATGGGTGACGTGATTGCGCGCCACAAGTTGAGCACCGGGCACAACGTTCTGCACCCGATGGGCTGGGACGCCTTCGGGATGCCGGCGGAAAACGCGGCCATGGCCATCGGCGGCCATCCCAAGGACTGGACCTATGGCAACATCGCCGACATGCGCGCGCAGATGAAGCCGCTGGGCCTGTCGATCGACTGGTCGCGCGAATTCGCGACCTGCGACCCGGAGTATTACGGCCAGCAGCAAGCGCTGTTCCTCGACATGCTGGATGCGGGGCTGGTCTATCGCAAGAACGCCGTGGTCAACTGGGACCCGGTGGACATGACCGTGCTGGCAAATGAACAAGTCGAAAACGGCCGCGGCTGGCGCTCGGGCGCATTGGTCGAGCGGCGCGAGTTGACCCAGTGGTTCTTCAAGATCTCCGAGTTCTCGGAAGAGTTGCTTGATGCGCTGGATACGCTCGAGAACTGGCCCGCCAAGGTGCGGCTGATGCAGGAGAACTGGATCGGCAAGTCACGCGGGCTCGAGTTTTCCTTCGAGCGCACCGACAACGGCGCGCCGATCACCGTCTATACCACGCGGCCCGACACGCTGCTGGGGGCGTCTTTCGTGGGTATCTCGCCCGATCACCCGATCGCCAAGCAGCTTGAGGCCGAGAACCCCGAAGTTGCTGAATTCGTTGCCGAATGCCGCAAGGGCGGCACCACGGAAGAGGCCATCGAGACCGGCGAGAAGCTGGGTTTCGACACCGGCATCCGCGTCAAACACCCGCTGGACCCGAATTGGGAACTGCCGGTCTGGATCGCGAATTTCATCCTGATGGATTACGGCACCGGCGCGATCTTCGCCTGCCCCGCGCATGACCAGCGCGACCTGGATTTCTGCCGCAAATACGACCTGCCGGTGATCGACACCTTCTTTGCGCTGGATGACGACACGCCGGTGGACAAGATCGCCTTCGTCCCGCCGAAAGAGCAGAAGGTGCGCTGGGTCAACCATTTCGCCGGTCTGACCGAGGCCACAGGGCAAGAGGCGATCGACGCGACCATCGACTTTGCCGAGAAGGCCGGCTGGGGCAAAGGCGTGACCAAGTACCGCCTGCGCGATTGGGGCCTGTCGCGCCAGCGTTACTGGGGCTGTCCGATCCCGGTGGTACATTGCGACGATTGCGGCGTGGTGCCGGAGAAAAAGGAAAACCTGCCGATTCGCCTGCCCGACGATGTCACCTTCGACAAACCGGGCAACCCGCTGGATCGTCACCCGACCTGGCGCGACTGTGCCTGCCCGTCCTGCGGCAAACCGGCCAAGCGCGAAACCGACACGATGGACACTTTCGTCGATTCGTCGTGGTATTTCGCCCGTTTCACCGCCCCGCGGGCGGAAACGCCGACCGATCTGGCCGAAGCCGAGTACTGGATGAACGTGGACCAGTATATCGGCGGCATCGAACACGCGATCCTGCACCTGCTGTATTCGCGGTTCTTCGCCCGCGCCATGCACATCACCGGGCATCTGCCGAAAAAGGCGATCGAGCCGTTCGACGCGCTGTTCACCCAGGGCATGGTCACCCATGAAATCTATCAGACCCGCGACGACAAGGGCCGCCCGGTCTATCACCTGCCGGAAGAGGTCGAGGACGGCAAGCTGAAGGCGACGGGCGAGCCGGTCGAGATCATCCCCTCGGCCAAGATGTCGAAATCGAAGAAGAACGTGGTGGACCCGGTCAGCATCATCTCGGCCTTCGGGGCGGATACCGCGCGCTGGTTCGTTCTGTCCGATTCGCCGCCCGAGCGTGACGTGGAATGGACCGCCGCCGGCGCCGAGGCCGCGCACAAGCACCTCAGCCGCGTGCACCGCATCGTGTCCGAGATCGCCGCGTCCGACGCCCCGGCCAATGCCGAGGACGAAGCGCTGCTGCGCGAGATGCACAAGACCATCCATGACGTGACCGGCGGGGTCGAATCCTTCGGCTTCAACGCCTCGATCGCCAAGCTCTATGCCTTTACCAACACGCTGGCCAAATCCAAGGCGGGCGCGCAGGCCAAGCGGCAAGCAGCCAAGACGCTGGCGCAGCTGATGTCGCCGATGACCCCGCACCTGTCCGAAGAGCTGTGGCAGATGCTGGGCGGCGAAGGGCTGGTGGCGTTGGCGCCCTGGCCGGTGGCGGACGAGTCGATGCTGGTCGATGACACCGTCACCCTGCCCATCCAGATCAACGGCAAACGCCGCGCCGAAATCAGCGTGGCCAAGGATCTGGACAAGACGCAGGTTGAAAAAATCGCGCTCAGCACCGAAGCTGTGCAGAAGGCGCTGGATGGCGCTGCTCCGAAAAAAGTGATCGTTGTTCCGGGCCGGATCGTGAATGTCGTTGTTTGACCGCAGAAAACTGCTGCTTTCGTTGGCGGCGTTGACCGTGGCGCCCGCTTGCGGGTTCCAGCCGGTTTATGCCCCGGGCGGCGCCGGCAGCGAATTGTACGGCAAGGTCGCCGTGTCAGCGCCGGATTCGGTCGAAAGCTACCTTCTGGTGCAGAATCTGGAGCAGTCACTGGGGCGCAGCGTCAGTTCGGCCAAGGATTACAGCCTGAATGTGCAGGTCTCTACGGTGACCCGCGGGGCCGCGATCACGACCTCGAACGAGACCAATCGGTATTCGATCGACGGGCGCGCCAGCTATACGCTGAAATCCAATGAAACGGGCCAGATCCTTGTGTCCGGCACTGTGGCCGATTTCGTAGGCTACTCCGCCGCGGGGTCTACCGTTTCCACGCTCGCTGATGAACGGGATGCCAAAGAGAGGCTGATGGTCATCCTGTCCGATCAGATCGTCACGCGCCTGTATTCCGCACCGGGCTTGGCTTCATGAAGCTGTCCCCGCGCGACGCCGAGGGGTATTTCGCCAAACCTGACCCCGACAAGACTGGATTGTTGATCTACGGCGCCGACGCAATGCGCGTCGCGCTCAAGCGCCAGCAGGTATTGGCCGCGCTGCTGGGCCCGGGTGCCGAAGAGGAAATGCGCCTGACCCGTCTTCCGGCCTCGGATCTGCGCGCGGATCCTGCCCTTCTGCTGGATGCCGTGAAGGCTGTCGGGTTCTTTCCCGGCGCGCGCGCCGTATTCGTCGAGGATGCAACCGACGCCGCAAGCCCGGCGATCGCCGCCGCGCTCGAGGATTGGGCGCAAGGCGACGCTCAGATCATTGTGACCGCCGGGCAGCTCAAGGCCAGCTCGAAGCTGCGCAAAGCGTTCGAAGGCCATCGGGCTGCCTATGCGGTCGGGATCTATGACGACCCACCGTCGCGCGCGGAGATCGAGCGTGTGCTGGCCCAGGCCGGACTTGCGGGCGTTCCCCGTGACGCGATGTCCGTGCTCAGCGATCTGGCCACCGAACTCAGCCCGGGCGACTTTGCGCAAACCGTTGAAAAGCTGTCTCTTTACAAACGCGGCGATGCGTCAGACGTTGCCGTCGAAGACATCGAGGCCTGCGCGCCGCAATCCAATGAGGCGGCCCTGGATGACGTTCTCAACGTCGTTGCAGAAGGCCGATCCGGTGAAATCGGGCCCCTGATCCGACGGTTGCAGGCGCAAGGAACCAATGCGGTTTCCCTATGCATCGGTGCGACCCGCCATTTTCGCACGCTCTATGCCTGCGCCTCGGACCCCGGTGGCGCGGCGCAAGGGATCGGCAAACTCCGGCCGCCGGTCTATGGCAAACGGCGTGACCGGATCCTTCGGCAGGCGCAGAATTGGGGCGCACACAAGCTGCAGACCGCTTTGACCGTGTTGACGGACACGGATCTGTCTCTCCGGTCGGCGGGGCAGACTGCCCCGGCCATGGCCCTGGTCGAGCGCGCTCTGATCCGGCTGGCCATGCTGGCGCGGTCACGCTGAATTGAACTGACGGCGCGTCCGACTTGACGCGGCGGCGCAGTCCCCCACCCTGTCGCCAGTGCAACCACGCAGGAGCATGACATGTACAAGATCTACGGGCGCATCCAGAGTCGTGCCTCTCGGGTGATCTGGCTATTGGAAGAGTTGGGGCAGGACTATGAGTGGATCGATGCCGGCCCGCACGATCCGCGCGTTCTGGACCTGAACGGAACGGGCAAGATCCCTGTCCTGCAGGATGGCGACGCAGTCATTTCGGACAGCGCGGCGATCATGACCTATCTGGCGGACAAGCACGGGGCCTTCACTTTCCCGGCCGGCACCCCGGAACGGGCCGAGCAAGATTCGTTGTTGCACGCGCTGTTGGAAGAATTCGACGCTCCGCTTTGGCTGGCCGCCCGCCATATGTTCATCCTGCCCAAGGACAAACGCGTTCCACAGGTCGTCGAAACTGCCAAATGGGAGTTTGACCGCAGCTTTCAACACATGGGACAGCGATCCAAAGGGCCATTCCTTCAGGGCGAGCAGATGACGATCGCGGACATCCTGTGCGTTCACTGCATGAGCTGGGCAAAGTCGGCTGGATTCCCGATGAATTCAGACAGCCTGAAAGCCTACGGCAAGCGCGTTCGCGAGCGTCCGGCCTACAAGAAACTGGGTGAAATGGCCAAATCCGCCTAATCCGCTTGGGACAGCCCGGCCCATTCTGCGGCCGAGCGCCCCGCCCAACGACCTGTCGCCAGGCATGCGGTCAACAGATAGCCGCCGGTCGGGGCTTCCCAATCCAGCATCTCGCCTGCGCAGAACACGCCGGGCTTGGCTCTCAGCATCAGCCCCGAGTCCAGCCCGCTTTTCGCAACCCCGCCTGCGGTCGAAATGGCTTCGTCCAGCGGGCGCAAGCCTGCGTTGCGAACAGGCAAAGCCTTCAAAGTCTTGACCCAATCATCGCGCCGCTGATTCTGCCCATGTGTCATTTCGTGGAACAAGGCGATCTTTGGCGGCGGCAGTCGCAGGCCGTTCTTCAACCAACGGGTCAAAGTGGTTTTCGGGCCAGCTTTTGACAGACGCCCGGACAGATCCTGAATCGTGCGGTCCGGCGCGAGGTCCACATACAGATCAGCACCCTGCCGAAGCGCGGGTGTCAGCGGGTAAAGACCGCCCCCTTCCAGGCCTTTGGCTGAAATGACCGCCTCGCCACGGCTGGCAAGGTCGCCCGCGCGCCACCGAACAGATTTCAGCGCCTGACCGAAATACGCGGCCATATGGGGGCTCCATTCGACGGACAGTGCGGCGTTCGATGGTGCAAAAGGGACCAGCGGAACCCCGGCATCGGCCAGAGCCGGCGCCCAGGCGCCATCCGACCCCAGACGCGCCCAGCTGGAACCGCCAAGCGCCAGAACCGTGACGTCAGCAACCACTTTCTGCCGACCTGCCGGCGTATCAAAGACCAGCGCGGGGCCGTCCCAACCCAGCCAGCGCCAACGGGTACGGATCCCGACCCGCATCTCTTCCAGCCGCGCCAGCCAGGCGCGCAGCAATGGCGAAGCTTTTTTTGATTTGGGAAATACCCGCCCTGTGGACCCCGTGAACAGATCTTGACCCAAGTCCCGCGCCCAGCTTTGCACGCTCTGCGCATCGAAGGCGGCAATCATTGGGTGCAACCAGTCCGCCGCATCGCCGTAGGCCGAAATCAGGCGGTCAAACGGCTCGTCCTTTGTCAGGTTCAGACCGGACTTCCCCGCCATCAGGAATTTGCGGGCCACCGAGGGTTTGGCCTCGGCAACCAGCACATTGTGCCCGGCCCCGGCAAGTTCTTCGGCGGCCATCAGCCCGGCGGGGCCTGCCCCGATCACCACTGCCTGTGCCATATCTGCCCTCTTGCCTCACTTGCGTTCAGCCGCGACTGTGTTCCGGTGATGACGAACAGCGATCCGATCTGCCCGCTCTGCAACCGCCCGATCCCGAACGGGACCGGCAGCCTGCACCATCTGATCCCAAAACTCAAAGGTGGCAAGGGCGGTCCCACGGTTCTGCTGCACAAGATCTGCCACAAGGAGGTGCACGCCACCCTGACCGAAGCCGAGCTTGCGCGAGACTTCAACACTGTCGAAAGCCTGCGCACGCATCCCCGGCTGAACCGATTTCTGGACTGGGTACGCAAACGTCCGCCTGGATTTCAATCCAAAGTCCCGGGCCGACGCCGCGGCCGTTGATCAGGCTGGCAGGAACGGGTCACCCATCGGGTCTGTTTCCGTTGCAGCCAGGCCCTCGACCTCGATGCCCAGAAAGTCTGGCGCGGGAACGATCCGCGCATCGGGAATATGCTGATATTCCAGAGTGGTATAGGGACGTTTCCACAGCCATTCGCGATTTGCGACCGCCCAGAGATCAGGGTCCGGCGGCACCTCGGTCGTGAAGGCATAGAAATGCAGATCAAACCCGTGCGAGGCCACGTCCTGCATGGAAAGCAGGCGCAGGCCCAAATCCCTGCAAAACGCATCCTCTGCCGAAATGTCGCCGGTCCGCAGAGTGATTTGGCCCACGGCGGCCTGTCCGAACGGGTTCTCATCCCGCTGCTTTTTGGGCCGCTTCCCCTCAAAATCATGCTGAAGAAGCTCGATCGAGAAGCCTTCGGGGTCCGAGAGGTGGCACATGTAACCGATATCTCGAAACTGGGCCGGAGGGCTGACGTTGATGCCAGCGCGCCGAAGCCATTCCGCCGCTTGGTCGAGATCTGGCAAGGTGATGCCGATCTTCCAGTATCTCTGACCCCGGTCGTGGGCGTATCCGCCGCCTCCGGGCAACAGCAGAAGGTCGGCGCTGGGCCCCGGATAGCCTACTCGCCGCGCATCTCCCTCGGCACGGACGACCATGCCGAGGTTTTCCCTGTAAAAATCGGCCAGCCGTGCGGGATCAGCCACACGCAGGCGAAGGGCAGCGATCCTCATCCGCACATCCCGGCGATACCGGCCGCCGTCTGCGGATCAGCGGCCAGGCTGTCGGCAACCAGGTCCCGCGCGGTCTGCATCAGATCTTCCGGAGCGACCACCCGGTCCACCAGGCCAAAGGCAAGCGCTTCGTCCGCAGTGACCTTCTGGCCTGCCATCAGGATCAACTTGGTCCGGGCGGGGCCGATCAGCGCCCGCATGCGTTTCACGTCCGATGGCTGCGGCAGGAACCCCAACCGCATGACCGGGTAGAAGACCTTGGCCGTGGGCACCGCGATGCGCAGGTCACAGGCCAAGGCCATACCGTTGGCCCCGCCCGCCATGGTGCCGTTCAACGCAGCGACGGTCAGGCAGGGCAGCGCCGCGATGGCTCCGGACAAACGCTCCCACAGGTCCGAGGTCGCAAGGCCTGCCCGCGCCTCGTCCAGATCGGCGCCGGCACTGAACACCTTGCCCGCTCCGGTCAGGATCAGGGCGCGCGCCTCTTGGGCCGCTTCCGCGATCTGCAGCAGGTCCGACAACATGGCCCCGGTCAGGGCATTGGCCTTGCCGGGGTTGTTGATCGTGACCGTCCACAGACCGTCCTGCTGGGTCAGGTCGATCACGTCAGGCCGATCCTCTGGCGAATGTCATCACGGCGCAGCGAAATCTCGGTTCCCAGAAACTCGTCCGCATCTTCCGAGCACATCCACAGCAGCGCCCGCGCCGGCCAGTCGGCCGGGATGTGATCGTCCCAGTCCAACTGGCTGACCGGGTTGATGCCGCTGGCCTTGATGACCCGCTGCATGTCGGTCGCCACCGTGCCCGGGGACAGACCCATGGCACGTATGCCGTGATGCGCCTCTTCCAGGTGAAGACATTCGGTCAGCATTTTCGCCCCGGCCTTGGACGCGCAGTAGTGGCTCCAGGCCTCGACCGGGTTGGAGGCGGCTCCGGAGGAAACGGTCAGGACCGTCCCGCCGCCCGCCGCCCGCATCAGCGGCAGAACCGCGCGCATCCCGTGGAACACACCTTTGAGGTTGATATCGATGGCCTTGCTCCAGGCTGCTGGATCGGCATTTGACAGGTGAAAGATTGGATCGATCACACCCGCATTGCCGATCAGCACGTCCATGCGGCCAAAGCGGTCGGCGCAATCCGCAACCGCTTGTTCCACCTGCGCAAAATCGCTGACGTCGCAGGACAGCGCGATGGCGTTCTCACCCAGTGCCGCGGCCAATGCATCGATCTGATCATGGCTGCGCGCTACCAGCGCGACATTGGCGCCGGCTGCGGCAAATACGCGCCCTGCTTCGGCGCCGATGCCGCGGCTGGCTCCGGTGATCAGTACTGTTTTGCCCTTCATGTGCATCCTGTAATCCTTTTGGATTGAAATCGGGTAAAGTGGTACCGCGCAAACGGGGAAATCGTCCAGCCCTTGCCCCTTGACGGCAGCCGCGACAACCACGACCATGCGCGCAATTTTTACCGAGAAGGGTTCCCTTATGTCCGTTTTATTCCGCCGCAGCTGCGGTGCCGCGCTGGCTTATGCCGTTGCAACCCAAGGCGCTTTTGCCGATCTGTCCGCCAACGATGTCTGGTCGGATTGGCAGGCCTACATGGGCAGCATGGGGTACACCATCACCGGCGAGCAGAACACCTCTGGCGACGTCACCACCATCACGAACATGACCATGAAGATGGACCTTCCCGAGGGAGAAGGCTCGTTCGACATGGTCGTTCCGGAAATGACCCTGACGGAAAACGGCGACGGAACGGTCAGCATCGAATTCCCCGAAAGCTTCCCCATGACGGTATCCGGCCAGGCCGAGGAGGAAGAATTCTCGGTGGATATCCTGTACTCGCAGACCGGGTTGAAAATGCTGGTTTCGGGGTCGCCCGACGACATGACCTATGACTACTCTGCCAGCAAGCTGGCGCTGGCGCTCGACAACATCATGGTCGATGGCGAAGCGATGCCCGACGACGCGCTGGATCTGGGTTTTGAGATGATCAACCTGGCCGGTGCATCCCGAATGCAGATCGGAGAGGGCCGCAAGGTCGACCAGAATTTCACCGCGGCAAACCTGACCTATGACCTGAATTTCCAAGACCCGGAAACGGGCGAAGATGCACGCATCAACGGCAAGCTCGACCAGTTGGAGTTTGAAGGCAAGAACGTAATCCCCGAAGGCTTCAGCCTGGCGGACGTGGAAGGCGCATATGAGGCTGGTTTTGCCTTTGACGGGATCTTCACCTACGGCGCCGGCCAAACCAGCATCGCAGGCACCAGCGAGGGCGAGGCTTTCTCGATGGCCAGCAGTTCGGACGGTGGCCGCTTCGGTGCCAGTATCGACGCCGAGCGTCTGGCGTATGACGTCGAACAGAACAATGCAAAGCTCGAAGTAACCACGGCAGACCTGCCGTTTCCCATCGAGATTGCAATGGCGAAGGCCGGTCTGAAACTCGAGGCACCCATCCAGGCATCCGAAGAGGTTGAGCCGTTCGGCTTTGCGATGAACCTGACAGACTTCACCATGTCCGACATTCTGTGGAGCATGTTCGACCCCGCAGGCGCGTTGCCACGCGATCCAGCCACGATCGCGCTGGATGCAACGGGCACCGCAAAGATTCTCCTGAACTTCCTGGACCCGGAAGTTGCCGAAGCATTGGAAGGCTCGGACGAGATTCCGGCCGAACTGCATTCGCTCAAAATCAATGAACTGCTGGTCTCGATGGTCGGTGCCAAGCTGACGGGCACCGGTGATTTCACCTTCGACAACTCGAACACCGAAGAGTTCGGTGGCGTTCCGGCGCCGGCGGGTGAGGCAAACCTCCAGTTGGTGGGTGCCAACGCCCTGATCGACAAGCTGATCGGAATGGGGTTCATGTCCGAGAACGACGCCATGGGCGCGCGCATGATGATGGGGATGATGGCTGTTCCCGGCGACCAGCCCGACACGCTGAACTCCAAGATCGAGTTCACCAAGGACGGCCAGATTTTGGCCAATGGTCAGCGGATCAAGTAACAAATATTTCCACAATGAGGCCGCCAAAAGGCGGCCTCACACGTATACTACAGTTGCACGTTATTGTTTTCGAACGCGGCGGAATAGAACTGACCCGCCGCAGCTAACTCTTTGATCGTATGCGAACCCCAATGCGGACAAGGAATCGAAACAAGACTGAATGCCGCGCAACCCGATCTTCCGAGTGTGCACTTCTAGGTAGATTTTTTGGATACCTACCAAATCTATGTCATTGAATAGAGTTCTTTCGCCCCCTTCAATATCGACAATCAAAACATTTGCTCTGGTCTCCCTTAGCACATCGGATAAAGGAATCCTGTCCACTTCTATTGACTTTTTGTACTCAGGCTCTGGATCAAGTGACGACGACCAGAATGGTTCCCGCAAGTAGAACCTTGATTTTCCCGCAACTTCACTGGCCCCTACCGCCACCGCGTTTAGTACGTTCAAACCGGTTGCGTCATTGGCTCTGTGAACACGGCCGATGAACTCGCAGAGCGAAGGATTTGCTTCTATACAGGTTAACTTTGACACCCCAAGCTGCGTATACAGAAAGGTCGAAATAAAACCTATACCCGCACCAAGCTCAACAACGCGGTCGTCAGCCTGCATGAACTTCGGCAACCCCCCAACCTCGTCCCTCTCGTATCTTCCAGCGAGTATCGAGCGTTTAACTTGGGGGGTTATGATTTGAGGGTCGTCGGGAATCTGGACACCGCGTAGCGTAAGGTGTTTCTGCATCTTTCTCCTGTCTGTGACTGGCACTCCGATATTTCGTTTATGGCAGTGCTTGTTCCTTCGCATGAGCAGGTTGTGCGAACAACAACCAGCTCTTCCACGAAAAGGATGCTTCAACAAGTTGAAGAGAATTGCAAACGATCACAGGGCTTGCGAGGCGGGTTGACCAAGGCTAGGTCCAATACAATCAATTGGAGGAACCATGACCCGATCACCCGAAGCAATCAGCCACGAAATGCTGGACCTCGCCCGCAAGGCCGGAGCCGAAGCGGCCGACACGATCGTGATCGACGGATCCTCGGTCTCGGTCGAGGTGCGTGGCGGCGCTTTGGAGCACGCCGAACGCGCCGAAAGCACCGACGTGGGGTTGCGTGTTTTCATCGGCAAGCAGCAGGCCATCGTGTCAGGCTCGGACAGTCGTCCCGAAACGCTTGCCGCCATGGCCGAACGGGCCGTGGCCATGGCACGCGAAGCGCCCGAGGATCCGTTCGCTGGCTTGGCAGATCCGGAACAACTGGCCAGCGGTTTTTCCGTCGACTCCTTGGAGCTTTTTGACCCCACGCCCGAACCTTCAGCAGACGCTCTGATGCAGGACGCGCTGACCGCCGAGGCTGCGGCCCTGGCGGTGGAAGGCGTTACCCAGGTGTCTGATGCGGCGGCATCCTATGGCACCCACCGGGTTCATCTGTCCGCGACAAATGGATTTTCCGGTGGCTATGCGCGCAGCAGCCGCTCGGTTTCATGCGTGGCGATCTCGGGCGAAGGCACCGGGATGGAACGCGACTATGACGGAGACAGCCGCAGCTTTCAGTCCGACCTGCGCAGCCCCTACGAGATCGGCCGGATCGCGGGCGAGCGTGCCGTGCAGCGAGTGGGTGCCCGAAAGCCGGAAACAGGGCGTTTCCCGGTATTGTTCGACGAGCGGATTTCGTCCTCATTGATCGGGCATCTTCTGGCGGCCAGCAACGGCGCGGCGGTGGCCCGCGGCGCCTCCTGGCTCAAGGACAGCCTGGGCCAGCAGGTGCTGCCTGCACATCTGTCGCTGATCGAAGACCCCCATCGCCCCAGAATTGCAGGATCGCGCCCGTTTGATGCCGAAGGATTGCCGACCGCGCGCCGGATGATCGTCGAAAACGGCGTGCTGACCGGATGGACACTGGATCTTTCAAGCGCGCGCAAACTGGGCATGAATTCCACCGGGAACGCCGCCCGTGGCGTGTCCGGTCCTCCATCTCCCAGCAACTGGAACCTGAGCCTGACCCAGGGTGAATCCAGCCGCGACGACCTGCTTCGTGACATGGGAACGGGATTGCTGGTGACTTCGATGATCGGTTCCACCATCAACCCCAATACCGGCGATTACTCACGCGGTGCGTCGGGTTTCTGGGTCGAAAACGGCGAGATCTCGCACCCGGTCAACGAATGCACCATTGCCGGAAACCTGCGGGACATGCTGATGCGGATCATCCCGGCCAATGACGCGCGTACCTATCTGTCCCGGGTTGTGCCCTCGCTTCTGATCGAAGGGATGACACTTGCCGGAAACTGACCTGTCCCTGCTGATCGACGCCGCACGTGAGGCCGGCCGGATTGCCGTCGCCTATGCAGGCCGCGAGATGCAGAGCTGGGACAAACCCAAGGGCGCCGGGCCGGTGACCGAGGCTGATCTGGCCGTCAACGCGATGCTGGAACAACGCCTGCCCAGCGCGCGGCCCGGATATGGCTGGCTGAGCGAGGAGACCGAGGACAATCAGGACCGGTTGACCCGTGACCGAGTGTTCATCATCGACCCGATCGACGGCACCCGCAGCTTTGCCGAAGGGTCGCGCACCTGGGCGCATTCCTTGGCGATCGCCGATCGCGGACAAGTCATCGCCGGCGTGATCTACCTGCCGATGCGCGACATGCTGTTTGCTGCCGCGCGGGGACAGGGGGCAACCCTGAACGGTCAGCCGATCCGGGTGACCGCGGCGGCCTCGGAGGCCGAAGCCGAGGTTCTGGCCGCAAAGCCGAACCTGAAACCGGATCATTGGCAGGAGGGCGTCGCGCCGATCTTCCGTCGGGCCTATCGCCCGTCGCTGGCCTACCGTATGGCGCTGGTCGCACAGGGCAGGTTCGACGGGATGCTGACCTTGCGCCCAAGCTGGGAATGGGACATCGCGGCCGGGGACCTGATCCTGCGCGAAGCAGGCGGCACCTGTACAGACCGTACCGGGCGCCCGTTGCGGTTCAACAACCCCAACCCACGGCTGAACGGTGTCGTTGGAGCCGGGTCCGAATTGCATAAGGTGCTGATGGGACGTCTGGATCAGCCAATTCAAGGGCATCGGGCATGAGCAAACCGCGATCCCTCAGCCTGGCGGCCTATCGCGCGTTTTCCTGGGGTGTACCCAAGCCCCCCGGACACAACACACCGCCTCGCCCCGCGGGTGAGTTGCTTTGGATTCATGTTGCCAACGCTCAGCGCCTGCGCGCGGTGAACGACTTTTGCAAGCGGCTGCAGCAGTCCCGGCCAGGGTTGTCGATTCTGTTGACCGTCCCGCCTGACGCTGACCTGACACGCTGGGCAGGCTGCGACATGGAATTGGTTCCGCTGCCTGACGAAAAAACCGGCGCGGCGCGTGGATTCCTGGAGCACTGGCAGCCCGACATGGGGCTGTGGGTCGGCGGCGGCCTGATGCCCAACGTGATCACCCGCGCGGCCGAACGCGGTATACCCATGGTCCTGCTTGAGGGCGAGAACGACGTTCGTGTTGCCTTTGTCGGGAAATGGCTGCCGGACATCAATCGCTATACCTTTGACTGCTTCCGTGCGATCCACGTCACGTCCGAGGATGCAGCCCGGCAAATCCGACGTCTGGGCGTCCCGGCATCGAAGGTGGCACTATTTCCGCCGCTCAGTATCAGCCCCACCCTTCGCCCCTGGCCCGAGGACGAACTGATCGAGACGAACCATGCGTTGGCAGGGCGGCCGGTCTGGCTGGCGGCGTGGGTTGACGCCAAGGAATTCATCTCGGTTCTCAGCGCACATCGGCAGGCCATGCGGACGCTGCCGAGGCTGGCCCTGATCCTGCACGTCGCGGACATGTCCGAGGCGGCGCCCCTGCGCAAAAGGCTGGAAACGATGGACCTGCGCTGTGCCAACTGGGAAGATGGGGACATGATCGAAGACATGACCCAGGTCATCCTTGCGTCGGACCCCGAGGCCCTTGGCCTGTGGTATCGCGTCTCTCCGGTGACGTTCATGGGCAGCACGCTCGAGTCGGGAATAGGCGGGCATGACCCGATCGCGGCCGCAGCCCTGGGCTCGGCCCTGATCCATGGACCAGACGTGAGCGGCCACAAGGCCCTGTATGACGCGCTTGATGGTGTAGGAGCCGCTCGAGAGATTCGCACCGCCACCGAACTGGGCGACACTGTCGTTGAATTGCTGGCCCCGGACCTGGCCGCGAACATGGCCCTTGCCGGTTGGCAACTGGTGACCGAGAGCGCGCCCCAGGTGGATACTCTGATCGACATGGTACAGGAACATCTGGACCAGCACGGAGCGGAACATGAGGGCGCCTGAATTCTGGAACAACGCGCCGGATCACCCCGGCCTGCGCGCAAGGCTGCTGGCGCCGCTTGGCCGCGTCTATGCGCGGGCAACGGCGCGGCGGGTGGCGTCGGGGCCCGGGGTTGATCCGGGTGTACCCGTGATCTGCGTCGGCAACCTGAATGCTGGCGGCACTGGAAAAACGCCGACGGCAATATGGGTTCTGGAACAGTTGCGTGACGCGTATCACACGCCGCATGTGGTCACCCGCGGCCATGGCGGATCGCTTGAGGGGCCGGTTCGGGTCGACCCGGTCCGACAAACGGCGGCGCAGGTCGGAGACGAGCCATTGTTGCTGGCGGCCTTCGCCGAGGTCTGGGTCGCCAAGGACCGTGCCGCCGGCGCCCGCGCCGCCGTCGAGAACGGCGCTACCGTGATCGTGCTGGACGACGGGTTCCAGAACCCCTCGGTGGCCAAGACATTCTCGATCGTCGTTGTGGATGCGGCCCGCGGCTTTGGCAACGGCTTGTGTCTGCCGGCCGGACCGCTGCGCGAGCCGGTCGATGTCGGGTTGCAAAGGGCCGACCTGGTATTGTCGCTGGGTGACTTGGCCGCGCAGGAGCGGTTCGCGCAGCTATGGGGCGACAAGCTAGGCGTTCAGCACGCCACCGGTCAGGTCACGGCGCTGCAAACCGGGATGGACTGGAGCGAAACTCCGGTTCTGGCCTTTGCCGGTATCGGCCACCCCGAGAAGTTCTTTCAGACCTTGCGCCAACAGGGCGCGCGGCTGCTGCGGGCCGAGGCGCTGGACGATCACCAGCCGCTGACGCCGGCCCTGATGACCCGGCTGGAAAACGAGGCGCGGCTGCTGGGAGCGCAAATGGTCACCACCGAAAAAGACGCCGTTCGCCTGCCGCCCGCCTTCCGCAGCAAGGTCATCACCCTACCGGTGCGCCTGCAGGTGGATCAGGCCGACAACGTGCGTCAGCGGTTGCTGACGGCCGCGCCGCCGCCCTAGTCGTCTTCGCCCAGTTTCGGGGCGGGGCGCGAAAGGTTCAGATCGGCATCCGAAAAGACGAATGGCGCGCGAATCCCCGGCACCCCGTCCAGGTCGATCTGCATGCCGCGCGCGATCACCTGCGGATCGGCCATGACCTCGTCCAGCGTGTTGATCGGCCCGGCGGGGATGCCTTGCGCCTCGCAGGCCGCCAGCAGGTCGGCTTTGGCCCAGGTTGCCGTGGCCCCGTTCAGCCGTGCAATCAGGGTGCGGCGATTGGCCAACCGGTCCTTGTTGTGCAGGTATTCGGGCGCCTCGGCCATGTCAGGCAGGTTCAACACCTGGCACAGGCGCTGATACTGCCGGTCATTGCCGGTGGCGATGATGATGTGTCCGTCGGCACAGTCGAACACCTGGTAGGGCGCCAGGTTCACATGCGCGTTGCCCATGCGCTGCGGCACCTGACCGGTCGTCAGATAGTTCAGCGCCTGGTTTGCCGTGACCGCCACGGCCACGTCCAGCAAGGCCATGTCCACATGCTGCCCGCGCCCGGTGCGCTGGCGCTGGTGCAGGGCGGCCAGAACCCCGGCCACCGCATAAATGCCGGTGAACACGTCGGTGATCGCCACGCCTGCCTTCTGCGGCTGGCCGTCGGGCTCTCCGGTCACGGACATCAGACCCGACATGCCCTGGATGATGAAATCATACCCGGCCCGGTGCGCATAAGGCCCGGTCTGCCCGAACCCGGTGATCGAGCAAAAGACGAGGCGCGGGTTCAACTGGCTGAGGCTGTCATAGTCCAGCCCGTATTTCTTCAGCCCGCCGACCTTGAAATTCTCGATCACCACGTCGGCGTCAGCGACCAGCGCGCGCACCTTCTGCTGCCCTTCGGGGGTCGAGAAATCGGCGATCACCGACGCCTTGCCGCGATTGGTCGAATGGTAATAGGCCGCCGAGACATCCTGATCGCGGGTCACGAAGGGCGGACCCCAGGCGCGGGTGTCGTCGCCGGCCGGGGATTCCACCTTGATGACCTCGGCGCCCAGATCGGCAAAGGTCTGGCCGGCCCAGGGGCCAGCCAGAATGCGCGCCAGTTCGACAACCTTCAGACCGGCCAGAGGCCCGGTCATCAGTTGCCCAGTTCCTTTTCGATCAGAGCCTTGAACTCGTCATAGGACTGGTTGTCGACCTTCTTGCCGTTGACGACAAAGGACGGGGTGGCCTGGATCCCGTCTTTCTCGGCGTTTTTCTGATACCAGGCGACGAGGGTCTGCGCCTTGGTGCCGTCCTGCAGGCAGGCTTCCAGCTGATCGTTGCTCAGCCCGGCCAGACGGCCGATCTTGCGCAGTTCTTCCACGATCTCGGCCGGGCCGCCGGCGCGGGTCCATTCGGACTGGCCCTGATAGATCAGGTCGGTGATGCCAAAGAACTTTTCGGGGCCACCACAGCGCGCCACCATCGACGCCCAGATGCCGTAGCGGTCGAAAAAGACCTCGCGGTAGATGAACTTGACCTTGCCTGTGTCGATGTAATCCTTCTTGAGCTGCTTGTATGGCCCCTGATGGAAATTCGCGCAGTGCGGGCAGGTATAGGACGCGTATTCGATGATTTCGACCGGCGCATCCTCGGCCCCCTGCACCATCTCGACGATGGTCGAGGTGTCCAGATCGGCGTTTTGCGCTTCGGCGCTGCCGACCAGTTGTGGCACAGGCACGGTGCTTGGCGATTGGGTCAGCCAATAGCCGCCTGCGGCCAGCGCCACGGCCGCGCAGATTACGGTTGCAATACGGCTCATACTCAGCCCTTTCTCAGCGTTTTTGTTTGGATAGAACGTTCCGGCCCAGTCGTTCAAGGGCAGCACGCAAGTCTTGGTCGTGAACCTCGCGCGTCACTTTGTCTGCCTCGGCAACGACTTCCGGCGCGATGGTGGGTTTCGCCTGTTTCGGCCGATGCTCGAAACTGGCCTGCCCCTCGGCAAATCCTGTGGGAGCGGTCTGGGTGATGCGGATGCGGCTGATGGCACTGTAGCCATAGACGGCATTCACTTTGTCGCGCAGACGGTCCTTCTGCATCTCGAGCATCGGGGCCTGCGGTCCGGTGGTCAGCACGGTCAATGTGGCGCCGAACCCACCCTTTCCATAGCCCACCTTGACCGGTCGGGCGATGGCGGCGATGTCGGGGCCCACGATATCGGCCCAATGGGTCAACAGGCGCGACACGGCAAAGCCGCGACTTTCACCGGCTTTGCGGATCCGATCGCTCAGCAAGGACGCGGTGCGTTTGAACCCGCGGGTGGTGGACCGTCTTGGTTGCATCTGGTTTCCAACTCTTGCGCCGCTATTGTAATGGGCGTGCATCCGGGCGCCAGCGAAACCCGACAGAGAAATGGATAAAACTTGCGTGACACCGCCACTTTCGACCTGAGCCGCAGCCTGCTTGCCTGGTACGACCGACATGCCCGCGACCTGCCGTGGCGGGTCAGCCCCGCCGACAGGGCCGCGGGCGTGCAACCCGACCCCTATCGCGTGTGGCTATCCGAGGTGATGTTGCAGCAGACCACGGTGGCCGCCGTGCGGGATTATTTCCTGCGGTTCACCTCGCGTTGGCCGGATGTCCGGGCGCTGGCCGCCGCACCCGATGACCAGGTGATGGCGGAATGGGCCGGGCTGGGCTATTACGCCCGCGCCCGCAACCTGCTGAAATGCGCCCGCGCGGTGGTGGACCAGCACGACGGGCGCTTTCCTGACAGCCATGATGCGCTGCTGAAGCTGCCCGGCATCGGCCCCTACACTGCCGCCGCCATCGCGGCCATCGCCTTTGACCGGCCGGAAACCGTGCTGGACGGAAATGTCGAGCGGGTCATGGCCCGGCTGTATGACATCCACGACCCGTTGCCGAAATCGAAACCTCTGCTGAAGGCGAAGGCCGCCGCGCTGACCCCGGACGACCGCCCCGGCGACTATGCTCAGGCGGTGATGGATCTGGGGGCCACGAATTGTACGCCGAAGTCTCCGGCCTGTGGCATCTGCCCCCTGCGAGACCCGTGCGAGGCCCGCGTTGCCGGAACACAGGCCGACCTGCCACGCAAGACGCCCAAGGCACCGAAGCCCACCCGGCTTGGCCACGTCTACATCGCGCAGCGCGCCGATGGCGCAATCCTGCTGGAACGCCGCCCAGAAACCGGGTTGTTGGGCGGGATGCTGGGCTTTCCGGGCTCGGACTGGGCCGAGGACGCGGCCGAAGCGCCGCCCTTTCCGGCCGATTGGACCCTGCTGCCCGCCGAGGTGCGCCATACCTTTACCCATTTCCACCTGACCCTGCGCGTCTGGACCGCCGCCGTTCCCGCAGAGGTGGACCCCGTGGGCTTGGTCGTGACGCCCATACATGCCTTTCGCCCCGGCGCTCTTCCGACCGTGATGCGCAAGGCGCATGATCTGTGGCGCGGCAGTTCTGCATCTGGGAAAATGGATCGGGCAGGATTATCCTGACGGCAGAGTTTCGGAGCCTGACCATGATCTCGACTGATACCCTGTCGCGCTGGCAATCAGCCCTTCCTTTCTGGGTTTCGTTCATATTGATCCCGATCCTGTGGTTCACTGCTTTCGCCGGTGGCTGGTGGGTGCTGCTGGTGCCGCTGTCCACCTGGTGGTTGTTTGCGGCGCTGGACGGCCTGACCGGGCTGAACCTTGAAAACGCCGACCCCGAAACGCCCGAGGACGCGCTGCGCTGGTACGTCCTGCTGACCAAGGCCTGGGTTCCGGTCCAGTTTTTCACGCTCTATGGCCTGATCTGCTACGCCACCCGCGCCGATCATCTGTCATCACTGGAAAAGATCGGGCTGTTCTTCGGGATGGGCGTGATCTCGGGCACGATCGGCATCAACTACAGCCACGAACTGATGCACCAGAAGGGCCGGCTGGAGCGGTGGCTGGGCGACATCCTGCTGGCGATGGTTCTGTATTCGCATTTCCGGTCCGAACACCTGCTGGTGCACCACCGCTATGTCGGCACGCCCCGCGACCCGGTGACCGCGCGCTACAACGAGGGGTTCCACCGCTTCTATCCGCGCGTCCTGCGCCAGTGCCTGGTGTCCGCGTTCCAGGCCGAGAAGGCCAAGCTGGCGCGCAAAGGGCTGAACTGGACGGACCGGTCGAACCCGTTCTGGCGGTACTGGGCGCTGCAGGGGTTGATGCTGGCGCTGGCGCTGCTGCTCGGCGGATGGGCGGGGCTGGGGCTGTTCCTGGTTCAGGCGGGCACCGCGATCTGGCAGCTGGAGCTGGTCAACTATGTCGAACATTACGGCCTGACGCGCAAATACCTGGGCGACGGCAAATACGAGCACGTCCGGCCGCGCCATTCGTGGAACGCCGCGCACAAGGCCTCGAACTGGCTGCTGATCAATCTGCAACGCCACTCGGACCACCATTACAAGCCCAACCGGCGGTTTCCGCTGCTGCAGAACCACCCTGCCGAAGCGGCCCCGCAACTGCCCTATGGCTATCCGGTGATGACGATCGCGGCGATGGTCCCGCCGCTGTGGCGGCGTGTGATGAACCCGCGGGTGCGGGCTTGGCGGCGACAGTACTACCCCGAGATCACGGACTGGAAGCCGTACAACAAGGCAATGCTTCCGATGCCACGGTCCTGAGAGCGGTCAACGCAGCGCCCAGATATCGACCGGCCGCTCGACGCCGCCAACCGCCTGTGCATCGTGGCGCTGGAACCCGTTCATCAGATCGGCAGCCGTCGACGCTTCGCTTAGGGCCTTTTCGCGCAGCGCGTCGCTGATGACAATCCGCGCACCCATCTTTCGCGTCATTGCTTCAAGCTTGGCAGCCAGATTGACCGCGTCTCCGATCACCGCGAATTCCAGCCGGTTGGCCCCGATGTCGCCCAGAACGACCGGACCGTAGTGAACACCGATGCCAACCTGAATCTCCTGCTCGCCTGCCCGTCGGCGTTCCAGATTCCAACGGTCGATGATGTCAGCCATTGACCGCGCGCAGGACAGGGCGTTGACCGCGTCCAGCGGAGTTGGAACCGGCGTGCCGAACGTGGCCATCAGCCCGTCGCCCAGATACTTGTCCAAGGTTCCGTGGTGATGGAACACCTCGGCCTCCATTCGCGCATGGAAGCCCCGCAGCACCTCGATCACCTCATACGGGTCGCGGCCGGCAGCGAATTTCGTGAAGCCCACGATGTCGATGAACAGAACCGCGATGTTTTCCTTGCGCACCTGCTTGAGCGGTTCGTCGTTCTGGCTCAGCTCCTCGACCACGTTGGGCGAGAAGTATCGCGACAGGTTGGCGCGTTCCCGCTCCAGTCCAGCATTTGAGATCAACAGGCGATTGAGCCGCCGCATCGACACGCCCAGCGTAACCGCGACCATCATGAACACGATCACCTCTTGCACGCGCATCGGAACCATGAAGCTGTTGGGGTCCAACAGTTCGGCCACGGCCGGATAGCCCTGCAACGCGGTGGCAACCTTTTCGCTGAGGCCAGAGATGGGCGTGGCCACCCACCAGGCGACGATCCAGCCCGCCGTCCACATCAGGGCCGTCCAGCTGCCCATGGCGATCACCGTGCGCCAGGAATAGGCCAGCGTACCTGCGGCCAGGATGATGAAGAAATACTGGAAATTGTCGAACCGGTACTGCATCGCCAGCGGGCGCACATCGTCGCTGAACGGGTTGGGAACGACCATGCCCAGCGTCATGATCAGCAGATCGGCGAAAATCAGCAGAAGCTCGATCCGGGATTGGCCCACACGGCCAGCGCGCCGGATCAACCAGCCGTTGCCGCAGAGTAGCAGCAGGATGAAATGATACCACATCACATCCCAGTTCGGATTCAGAAACACCAGCAGGACACCGGTCAACGCCATGGCGATCCAGCGGGCGCGGACGGCCAGTTCCAGCCCTTCGCGCTTGTGCCGTTCCAGCGCGGCTTCGGTGTATTTGTTGTCCAAATTGAATTTGTCCGGCGTGGTCACGAAAAACCGCTGAATCCGGGATTGGCTGGCCGTGGTATCAGACATTTCTGATGCTCCCTCGCTATGTAGCGGGATATGGGGTCGAACCATCCAAACATCACGGGGCCAAAAACAAAAGACCCCGCCGGGTTCGGCGGGGCAAGGCTTGGTACCATGTGTCAGGCCACAGGCACCGGCGGTATTGGTGGAATCAGTTGTGCAGTTCGGCCCGGATCTGCTGGCGCAGCACGTCGATCGGAACGGTTTTTCCGTCGCGCTTGAAGCACCAGTATGTCCAGCCATTGCAGGACGGCGCGTTTTCCAGATGCGCGCCCACCTGATGGATCGAGCCCTTGATGTTGTCGCCCACCAGCGTGCCGTCGGCCCGCACCTTGGCCTTGTGACGCCGGTTCATCGAATACAGCTCTTCGCCCGGGCGCAACATGCCGCGTTCGACCAGCTGGCCGAAGGGCACGCGCGGTTCGGCGCGCTTGCTCGCGCTGACCTCGAGCGCGTCACGGTCGAACTTGCGCACCTTGGCGATGCGCTTTTCGGCCACCTTGCGATAGCTGTCCTCGCGCTCGATCCCGATGAACTCGCGCCCCAGCATCTTGGCCACCGCGCCGGTGGTGCCGGTGCCGAAGAACGGATCAAGCACCACGTCGCCCGGATTGGTCGAACCAACCAGAACCCTGTGCAACAAAGACTCAGGCTTCTGCGTCGGGTGCGCCTTGTCCCCGTTTTCATCTTTCAGGCGCTCGTGGCCCGTGCAGATCGGCAGCACCCAGTCGCTGCGCATCTGCACGCCTTCATTCAAGGCCTTCAGCGCCTCATAGTTGAAGGTGTATTTCGCCCCTTCCCGCTTGCTGGCCCAGATCATCGTCTCATGCGCGTTGGTGAACCGCTTGCCGCGGAAATTCGGCATCGGGTTCGATTTGCGCCAGATCACGTCGTTCAAAATCCAATAGCCCGCATCCTGCAGGGCCGAGCCCACGCGGAAGATGTTATGATACGAGCCGATCACCCAGATCGCCCCATTGGGCTTGAGCAGGCGATGCGCGGCCTTCAGCCACTCGCGGGTAAACTGGTCATAGGCGGCAAAGCTCGAGAACTGGTCCCAATGATCATCGACCGCATCCACCTGGCTGTTGTCCGGGCGATGCAACTGTCCTTTCAGTTGCAAATTATACGGCGGATCCGCAAAAATCAGGTCGACCGACGCCTCGGGCAGACTGTTCATCACCTCGATGCAGTCGCCAGATATAATCGTGTTTAAAGGGAGCGCGGATGCGCCCTTTGTCTTGGTGGTTGTCATGTCTCTGCCTCAAGTTCCACGGCGCTTTTGCGCTCATTTGGTTGAGACTAGGATGAGTCAAACCGGATTCGGCGTCAAATTCTTTTTTGAATCAGGGGGTTACGATTTACTCTTGATACAAGATATTGTGGACGGGCTTGAACGAACGTCTATGGTGTGGGGTTACCCCAAGATTTTGCAGCGCCTCGCGGTGTTGTTTGGACGGATAGCCCGCATTGGTTTCCCAGCCGTAGCCCGGATGCTGTTGCGCCAAATCCACCATCAGTTGATCGCGCCAATTCTTTGCAAGGATCGACGCCGCCGCAATCGAGACTGACTTCGCATCCCCCTTGACCACAGCCTGCGCCGGCAAGGTCAGCCCTTTGGGGATCAGATTGCCGTCGATCAACAGGTAGTCCGGCGCAGGATGCAGGGCGGCGACGGCGCGCTCCATCGCCAGATGAGAGGCATACAAGATATTGAGGTCATCAATTTCCTCAACCGACGCCTCGGCAATGGCAAACTCGGCCCGGGCGCGCAGATCTTCGTCAAGGGTGCGCCGCCTTCGCGCCGTCAGCTTCTTGGAGTCATTCAAACCGTCGGGGATGTCTTGCGGATTCAGAATGACCGCGGCCGCAACGACCGGACCGGCCAACGGGCCGCGGCCCACCTCGTCTACACCGGCTATTCGGGGGTAGCCCTGCGCAATCAGCGCCTGTTCCAATTCAAACGTCGGAGTCGTCATCCCCTCGGCAAACCGCTTTTTGGTCCGAACCGCAACAAAAAAGAAGGAGGCGACCCAGGCCGCCCCCTTCCCGTACAGCGCTTCTGCGGCGCTGCTCCTGCTCGAAACCGACTACTGGTAAACCACGCGGTATCCTTTCTGGCGCAGGCAGGCGGGTTCGTAGGCCCGCTTCACCTTCTTGCCGTCCCAGAACCCCACTTTGCACTGTTGTGGCAGGCTATTGGCATGTTTGTAGTGTTTCTCGAGGCAATTCAGCCCCAGCAAAGGACGTTTCTTCGAATAGCCGTTGTAGGTCTTCAGGCAACGTTGCGGCAGGTCGTAGCGGGCGACGCGCCGGGGCAGCGGGCGGATATGATCGGGCCGAACGTTTTGCGGCTGGTAGACATAGTTGTTCTGCCGGGTGACACGCTCTTTGCGCTTTTCCTTGTTATAGTGATTGACGGCCGCACCGATGATGGCAATGGCCGCCAACCCGCCCAGAATATCATGGGCGTCGGCCGCCTTGGCCTGGGATGCGGAAACGCCGGTGATGGCGACTGCGGTGGCGACGACGAGGGCGATGAACTTCCGGTGCATGACAAGTGTCCTTTCAAAGCTGGACGCGGCGCCACTGGCTGACCGCGAAACTGATGCAACAGCTTTCGGCCACCCGCCGACAGACAAGCAATAACGGCCCAGTGTTATCCGATATCATCGCCGCAAACCCTTTGAGATATTGAATATCGTGCCAAGCCATGCGCAGGATGCAGCCTATGAAACAGATCCTCTCTTTCCTGGTCGTTGCGACGTTGATATCGCTGAGCACCACCGTTTCGGCGGCCGAATGCTATGCCGATTACAAGGCCAAACAGGACAACCCGCTGCGCCTGCACTATGGCGTGATGCAGGTGTCCGCCTGCAAAAAGGGGCAAGCCAAGCAAGAGGTGGCCAAAAGGCTGAAATCCTCGGGGTGGACGTTGCTCAACGTGATCAGCGTTTTCGGACCGGAAGGGTTGGATCAAAGGAAGGCCAATGCCGGAAAATTCTATCTCCGTTTCTGAGGCTCGGCGGTCTGGCACCCGGCTGGTCGGAGCAGGCATCGCCGCAATCGTCGTGATCCTGATCACGGCCGCCGCCTTCTTGTTCTGGACCCTGCCCGATGCCAATGCTTTCAACGCACGGGTCGAGCGGCTGTTCGTCGAAAGCGATCTGACCACCCAGGCTGAAATCCGATTGCTGGAGATCCTCGCGCAATCCGGAACCGCATTTGCCGACACGCTGGCCAGCTACCGGATGGTGATCTTCGTGCTGCTGATCTTTGCCACGGCCATGCTGTTGGCCGCCTTGGTGTTTCTGGTGATGCTGGTGACGTTGAACCGTCGAATGGCCCAGATCGAGCGCACGGGAATCCAGGTCACGTCGCTGCTGATCAGTCGCGAAGAGAACACCGTCTACCTGAACAACATGGATTTCAAGCTGACGCCCGCAGCGATGGAAACACTGGCCGTCTTGGCCGAGTCCCGCCTTGACGACGAAGTGCTGTCGGGGGTTCAGATCGAAGCCATGATCTCTGGCCGAGACATATCGGACTGTGACGAAGCTGCCGGGGCCACGCGCATCAAACGGCTGCGGGACGCGCTGGGCAATCAGATGGTCAGCGAGCTGTTGGTCAAAAACATCGCCAAAAAGGGCTATATGCTGGCGATCGAAAAAGACGTGATCCAGATGGTCTGACCACCTCGGCCGTGGATCGCGATCGGTAAATTCTGTGTTGCGCCCCTTGGAAATCGGGCTGCAAAAGCCCATCCTCTAGGGACCCGGGCAAGGGAGACGGCCGATGAATGTCCACGCCACACGGAATACGAACGGCTACGGAATTTCGATCGAAACGCTTGACGGCAGGGTTGCCATCTACCGCGATGACATCCTTCTGGCTGAAAGCACGAATGCCAAGGTCATGTATGAAACCCGGCTGCCGCCTGCGATTTATGTTCCGCGCGAAGACGTGCGCGTTGATCTGAGCGGCGAGACCGAGTTGCAGACCTTCTGCCCGTTCAAGGGCACGGCAACCTATCACGATGTCCTGATCGGCGACGAACGGTTGGCAAACTCGGTTTGGGCCTACGAGGATTCTCTGCCTGAAAGCAAGGCCATCCAAGGTCACATCGGCTTCATGCCGGCGGCCTACACTCATATCGATCTGGGCGACAATCAATTGCGCCAACCGCGAGACGGCAACATCAGCGGCCCGTTGATCGATTGGTTGATGCGTGGCGCGGGGTCGATCTCAACACCGGAAGATTTCACCAAGACCCTGGCCGAAAAAATGCTGGAACACGGCATCGCCATTCAACGTCTCAGCATCCTTGTCTGGTCGCTGCATCCCCTGATCGCAGGCAAGCACTACATCTGGGAAAAGGGTGCCGAGGAGATTTCGACCAATATTCCAACCTACGAGATTCACGACCACCCCGCGTTCATCAACAGCCCCTTGCGGCATGTCTCGAACGGATTGGGCGGCGTTCGGCAACGGCTGAACGTAGACAACCCCCACAACAGTTTCCCCATCATGGAGGACCTGCGCGCCAAGGGGGGCACCGATTACGTGGCAATGCCTCTGCCGTTTTCCGACGGGCGTATCAATGTCCTGACGTTGACCTGCGACCACCCCAACGGCTTTACCACGGAAAACCTGGGGCTTGTCTTTGAGTGCTCGGCCGTCATCGCCCGCTACTATGAGGTGTTCATGCAGCGCGAGAATTCTCAGGCCCTTCTCGAGACCTATGTGGGCAAACGAACCGGGGCCCGCGTTTTGGGCGGCGACATTCGTCGCGGCGACGGCGATGACATCGACGCGGCCATCATGTTCTGTGACCTGCGCAACTCGACCAGCCTGGAAGAGGATCTGGGCCGCACGGAATACATCAACCTGTTGAACGAATTCTTCGAAACGGTGTCCGGCATCGTCCACGACAACGACGGTGAGGTTCTAAAATTCATCGGCGACGCCGTTCTTGCGGTTTTCCCGGCAGGTGAGGACCCCGGCAAGGCACGGTCAGACGCTCAGCGCAGTGCCGTTGAAATCGTCGAGAAATTGGCCGAGCTGCGTCGCTCCGACAAGAACCGGCAATGCGATTGCTCGATCGGCGTATCGTTCGGGCGTGTTACGTACGGAAATGTCGGTTCGCGCGAGCGGCTTGATTTCACGGTGATCGGACATGCAGCCAATGTCGCGGCGCGGTTGGGCGAGTTCGGCAAGCTCAATGGCCATCGGATCGTCGTTTCCGAAGATATCGAGCCGGCCTGTTCCCGGGCCGTTCCATTGGGGCCGGTCGACTTGCACAACGTTTCGCATCCGGTGATGTCTTTTGCCTTGCAGACATCCGCTGACACGGTTCTGGATGCCTGAGCATCCGGCACCCTTGCCCCCCCGATCCCAAATAGCCATTCATAGCTGCGCACGGCACTGGTGCGCTTTCTGATCCTGGCGCGAGGTACTGACCTTAGCCCGAACGGTTCAACTTGCGGCGCCCAGCAAAATCAACGCAGTTTGCGCGGGAGAAATCGAACTCTGCATCTGTGCGATCTGAGTTCGGGCGAGATAAGTATCCGTCAGTTCGGCAATTGCATCGGCATCGACGAACTGCGAAAGGTTCGGCGAACCGGTCACTCTGCTCAGCTTGTCCCGAAATACGTCCAGCTGCTTGTCGATATCCAGCTGGCCAAAGCTTGACGGCAGGCCCAACGCTGTTTCCATCATGCTGCGCAACGGCGGCAGGCTCATCAGATCGTACCACTTCTTGGTCTCGCTTCCGGACTGCCCGGCAAGGTCTTTCAAAGCGTGCTGGGCAAAAAGTGCGATCCGCATCGAGTCGTCGGTTTCTCCGACCGAGCTTTCGAACCCGGCGACGACATTCTTCTGAGCGATCTTGTCCATGTCAGTGATCAGTGCGGTTTTCCGAACTTCGCCCGGACCCAAGCCGAATGCTTCGGAAAACTCCCGATATCTGCTGTCAGCAAGCCGGTTCGCAAGGGCGTCATCCGAACTCGTACCGTCTGACAAGACCTTTTGAATGAAGTACCGATTGTCCAGGTCACCTTCCAATCCGAACGCGCCCAACGCGACCTGCAGCAGTCGCCGGTCAGAGACCAGATCTTCTGCCGATCGGACGTTTCGGATGTTTTCCACAAAATACTGCGTGTCCCGGTCATTGACCGCCGAGGTGGAAAAGGCCTGCAACTGGGCGTCATAGGTGCGCTGCAAAAAACGCCACCCCACGATACCCCCAGTTGGAATGACCGGCAGGAATGTCATTGCCGATAGGCCATCAGACGCTCTTCGCGCGGCAGCAACGATCGAAGCGCCTTCAGGCATTTGTAGTACTGCTCGGCCACCAGGGCTTCGGTCGCCTGTGCCAGGACCCGGCGACTGTCGACATCCGTGAAGACCTGGCTCAGTTCCTCGATCCGTCGCAGCAGCTGTTGTTTTGCGTCTCCGGCTTCCAGATCTCCGGACAGGACCAGCTGGGCCGCGTAACACACGCGCCGGACCGGGGTTGTCACTTCGTCGGGATGTATCGCGTCGCGCAACCGAAGGACATTTGCCTCGGGCGTCATGATTGAAAAGCGGGTCCGCCGATCGCCGTTCTCAATCACTACGCCATTGATCAAAACCCGCTCTTTCGGCGCCAGCTTCAGAACCAGCCCGCCCATTACGCGGTCCCCCGCTGACGCAGCCCGCGCAAAACCGCCAGATTGATTTCAAGCAGCGGCTCGACCCCAGCCTTGCTGGCCAGAACCTGGCCCGTGTGCTGCTCGGTGAACTCGGCCAGATAGAAGATCCGCGCGCGCAGCTCATTCGGCAGTGCATTGTCCGAATCCACGACGCCGTTGGCCAGAACGGACCACAAGCGGCGGTTTTCATGCAGGGCCTGAACAAAGCCCGCGAAATCCGAGGCTTTGCGCGCGGCCGCTGCCTTGAGCCGATGCGTGATCTTTGAAATCGCCTCATATTCGGTATCACGCGGGGTTCGCGTCGGAGCGGCGGACTGAGCATATGCCCGTTGGGCAAGCGTTTGCAGGGTCACTTGAATTCCTTTCAAAAGGCCGTCGTATTTGCAGTCACAGCCGGGGCGCGTTGGTCACGCCCCGACCAAGTTTCCGCGTTAGCGGAACAGCGACAGGATCGACTGCGGCGCCTGGTTGGCGATCGACAGCGATTGTGTCGCCAATTGCTGCTGGACCTGCAGGGCCTGCAGACGGGCCGAGGTCTCTTCCATATCGGCGTCCACCAGCGAGCCGATGCCGGATTTGAATGAGTCAGTCAGGTTCGAGATGAACTCCTTCTGGGTCTCGATCCGCCCTTGCGCCGAACCGAATGCGGCCGACGCGTCAATCGCCGTGTCGATCAAGGTTTCGATCGTGCCCAGTGCTGCGGCAGCGCCGGCACTGGTCGAAACGTCAATCGACGACAGCGCACCAAGACCGCCAGAACCGGCATTGGTGAACTGGGCCGAAACGGTTACGTCGCGATCTGCGTCAGCACCAGCGGTTGCGGTCCCGGTCACGAAGGACAGCGTACCCGGCGCGCTGGAGTCATAATCGATCGCAACACCGGTGATCCCAAGCGCGTCGATCTGGTTCTTCAGCCCCACTGCCACGATGGCATCTGTGTAGGCAGAGTCATAGGTTCCCGAAGGGTCCAGATCGCTGGCCTGTACGGTGTACGAAGCAACTTTGTCCCCGATCGTGATCGACACTTTGTCACCGACGGCGAAGTTGTCGGTCGAACTATCGATCACGATATCACCGGACCCGCCCGACTTGTCCATTGTGAACCCGGCGGCGTCATTGTCAGTGGTCGCGTTGTCCGAGCCGGCCAGAACACCCTTGCTGGCATATCCACCGGTCGACAGGTCCTGGCTGGCCACAGATATCGACGACGAGGTCACGTTGCCCGCACTGTCGCGATCCAGCGACGACAGGATCGATGCGGTGCCCGCTGACCCGTCCAAAAGATTGAGGCCGTTGAACTGTGCGGCACCGACAACCGATGCGATCTGGTCCCGCAGGGCGGTTACGTCATCATTGATCTTGCCGCGGTCGACGTTGTCCTCCTGTGCGGCGACGATCTTGTTCTTCATCTGGGTCAGCAGGTCGGTCACGGTTTCCGAAGCGTTCCGCGCCACGGCGACAGTCGATTCACCCAATGCCAGGCTATCCTTGATCGCGTTGAAACCGTTGACGTCGGATTCCATCACCTTGGAAATCGCCCATACGGCCGAGTTGTCCTTGGCGGTAGCGACATCTTTACCCGTCGAAATCGCGTTCTGGGTTGCTGCAAGGTTCTTGTTGACCGATTTCAGGGTCTGCAGCGCCACCATCGCGCCGTTGTTTGTCAGAATGCTGGACATGTTTTTCATCCTTTTCCATTCGGGCCTTCTTCGCCCAGTGACGCCCGACCATCATTGGCGGACGTGTTGTCGTTCTGACCTGTGCGAGCTACCGGTCGGTGCTCGCGCCACCTTCTTTCGAGGTGCGGGACCACTATTGGGCCTGACCTCCTAACGGAGTGCTAAGGCGGTCCGACGGAAAAGGACGGATTTGAATCAAACCGGCCGTTAAGCACGTTTTTCCAGCTTGGGATCCTGACGGACGGCGAAACCATTGCGTTGCCCGGACGCGTCATAGGTCGTGAATTCCTGCCGGATTTTTCTGAGTTCAGCCATCCGGTTCATGACCGCCCGAATCCCTTCGGCCGCGCTGTTCAGCAGGCCCTGATTGCGCTCGACCTTCTTGTGCAGCCGAATCAAGTCGTCACTGTCGTGCACCTGCATCTCGTTGATTGCGCCGATCAGCTTTTCCTTCTGCGGCATCATCTGGCCCAGTCGATCCAGGTCCCCCTCGACCAAAGCCCTGCGCTCGAGATCAAGAACCTCCTCGAGAGCGTTGATCAGTCCCTGCTTGTGCTCAGTCGGCATGGGTCTTCTCCATCATTGCATTGAAAAGGGTTTCAGACAGTCCGATCCCGCCGGATCGGGCCAATTGCCTGGCCTGCTCCTGCAGCAGGAAAGACGAGAACTGGTCTTCGCCCGCGCCACCTCCGAAAGCCTGCCGCGCCTTGTCCAAGCCTGCGGCTTTCAGCATTTCGGCTAGAAAAGTTGCCTCAAGCTCGACCGCTGCGGCCTTGAGTCTTTGTTCGGTCATATTGCTGCGTGGTACCGGCGCGAGGTTTGGGATTTCCATCGCCCTCTCCGAAAATTGTTTCGATCTTTGTCGATCAAAGCGAAGAGCGGTTAAAATAAACGTAACTACCTTGAGGGCAGGTTTGGGCCAAACAACCGGAGCCGGAGCAAAATGCCCAACGCCCTGACCATGATGACCAATGTGATTTCCGGCGGAAAGCCGAATTGGGCCGCAAAGTCCGAGCCCCAAACAAAAGGCGACTCTGATTTCGCGGAACTCATGGCCGAAGATGAGATGCCGAACCTAGAGGCCGAGGCGAAACCTCATCCGGACAGCCGCGCGGGTCCGGAAATCGTGGATGGCGATGAAAACACCGACCCTGACGTCCCGCAAGCCGAACCCGATTTGGCTGAACCGCTGGATTTGCAGGGATCACAACAGGACGCCCGACAGAAAGACACGCCTCTGTCCGCGGCAACGCCCGGTGAACTTCCAAAGCGCGAGGCGACGGCGCACGCCACTCTCGAGGCCAGCCCTCCGGCGGAGGGACGCCAGTCAACTGCCGCCGCGGCCATGCGCGCAGTAACCTCTGATCCCGATCGCCGATCGCTCGCGGGCGACACGGGCAAGGGAGCCGAAGCGCCCGAGCGTGCCGCGAGCACAGCGCCCCAACCTGCGTCAGCCGCAAAAGAGCAGTTGAACGCCACCGAACCTGGAGTGAGTGGAGGGCTGCAGAACCGAAAGGACGAATTGCGCACTGCAACCGGTAAAGAAGCCAGGCGCGACGAGCAGGCCACCGGATCGTGGGGGGTGGATCAACGGCCGGCCAAACCTGCGGGCCAAAGAACGGAATCCATCATCCGGGCGCAGATCGTTGGTACATCGGAACGCGCAGCACTGAAGGACCGGATGCCAGAGGACAGTCTGCGCGACCGGATGCCAACGCAGGACTTGGGTACGACCCCAGCGCAAAGGGATACAGGCCCGACCAACAGCGCCCCGCTCTCGGGCCGGGCAGAAATTGCTCGGGCGGTCGCCGGGCAAATGGCGGCCACCATCGTCGCAAAGCCGGGAAGCGGAAGCGTGGAAATCGCACTGACTCCGGAAGAGCTGGGCAAAGTTTCGATCAAGGTGACCGGGCGCGAAGACGGGTTGCACATGATGATCGTCGCTGACCGGCCCGAAACCATGGATCTCATGCGCCGGCATATTTCGATCCTTTCAGCCGAGTTCAAAGAGATGGGGCTGGGCGATCTTTCCTTTGATCTGGGCACCTCGGCGAACCCAGAACAGGACGCTGAGCCAACTGAACGAAGCACATTCATCACCGCAGGGGACCTTGACCCTGCAACCGAAACACCCGCTCGGACCCGCCCAACCCAGGTGGACCGGGCGTTGGACCTGAGGCTTTGAACCATGATCACCACTGCGGCATCCGCGACACAAACACCCTCAACAGCGCAGCCAACGGGAACTTCGACAGCGACAGGGCTGACCTCGGACTTTGAGACGTTTCTCATGATGTTGACGGCGCAGGCGCGCAACCAGGACCCGCTGGAGCCACTGGATTCGTCGGAATATGCGTCGCAACTCGCCCAGTTTTCGATGGTCGAGCAGCAGGTGCAGACCAACGACCTTCTGGCAAACCTCACCGCCGCCCTGAGCAGCGTCAATCTGGATGAGCTGTCAAACTGGATTGGGGTCGATGTTCAGGGGGCAGCCTCCTTCCGGTTTGCTGGCCAGCCACAGACCATATTCACTCAGCCCGACCTGGGCGCGGATGCGTCTGTACTGGTCATCAAGGATTCTGACGGAACCGAAATCGACCGGGTCTCTGTTCCGGTATCCGAGACCGAGTTTCTTTGGGCTGGAGTGGATGCATCGGGCATTCCGATGCCCAACGGCACCTATTCCGCAACGCTGGAAAGCTATTTGGGGGATGAACTGCTCTCGGCGCGGCCTGCGGCCACCTACAGCCGCGTCGTCGAAGCACAAGTCGGGGCCGGTGTCGTCATGTTGACCTTGGACAGCGGCGTCGTGATTCCGGCAACCGACATCGTTGCCGTTCGTACCGGCGCTTGAACTCAGGGGCGCTGCGGGCCAAGGATTGGCGGTCCAGATTCGCAACGCTTCGGTGTCTCAACTGTCCGTTCCAACCGCTCCTCCACCCGGCCTTGCAGACCAACTTGCCGAAAGCGGGTTGATCGCAAAAGACGCCCAGTTCGAGACGCTGTATGGCGGACGCACGAACCAGGTGTGGAAGGTACTGGACGCCGAGCCGGACCGGGTTTTGAAGGTCTATCGGTCTTCCCTTCAAAACCCGCTGTTTCGCAACGACGCCCAACTCGAAGCAGCCTGTCTGCACGCACTTGCTGCGACGGGGTTTGTTCCGCGGCTTCGCGCCTCGGGCAGCTTTGGCTCGGATCGCTGGGTTTTCTATGACCATGCGGCTGGCACTCCGTGGCGAGAAGGAACCGCGCAGGTGGCGCAACTGCTGCATGATCTGCACGCCCGAGAAATCGTGCTTGAGGTCCCTAAGGGATGCAATGGAAGCGTTGATCTCGATCATCACGGCACCCGTATCTTGAAGGGTTGCCGCTCGGAACTCAGCGCCGTTCTGGCCGAACGCAAACCCAGTGTCCAGGTGCCGCCGACCCCCCGAGTATGCCTGATCCATGGCGACCCGGTGGCCGGCAACATCCTCGTCTCCCCTGCGGGGCTGACACTGATCGACTGGCAATGCCCGGCGATGGGTGACCCATGCGAGGATCTTGCCCTGTTCCTGTCACCCGCAATGCAGCACCTCTATCGTGGCAAGCCGCTGAGCCCCGAGGAAGAGGCTGCGTTTCTGTCGGCCTATGACAGCCCGCAGACGGTGCGCCGATACCTCGAGCTGAAGCCCTGGTACAATTGGCGTATGGCCGCCTACTGCCTGTGGCGGGCCGAGAATGGTGCGCCAGCCTATAGGGCCGGCTTTGACCTTGAGGTTGCGGCCCTCTGACTGTGAGCCGTATCACAAATCGGCAAGGGCCATGGCCGCATAAGCCGGTGGCATCAGCAGTCGCCGCCAGCGCCCGAATGGGAACTTTGACGGCGGTTTGGCGATGACGTCCGGAATATTCGCGGGCTCACCCAAAACCAAGCGGGCCAATGCCCGCCCGCAATAGCTGCCCATCGCCACGCCGTTCCCGTGATAGGCCAGACCGGCAAACAAGCCCGGGTGGCCCGGAACCTCCCCGACAAAGGGCAGCAGGTCACGGGTCAGGCAAACCATACCTGACCACATATGAGTTGCCTCAACCTCGGCCCAACCCGGGAACATGCGATCAAAGTCACTGCGTACTTTGCGACGGATCGCAGCTTCGGCGCGCGGCGAGGACATTAGGCCTCCTCGCATTCCGAAAAGGAACCGGTTGTCCGGCATCAGACGGAAATAGTGCAGCAGGTTGCGCGTGTCGTACGCCATCTGGCGCGAAGTCCAACCCTGTTCCTGCAATTCAGCTTCGGTCAGCGGACGTGTCACCATGACCGTAGACTGGGCGGGCATGTAACGGGCGTCCAACCAGTCGGGCAGATCGTCGCTGGAATAACCGTTGGTGCAGATCAACACCGTCTTGGCCTGGATACGGCCCGCGGGGGTGGTCATCTTGTGCCCGGACCCGGCTTTTCTGATGTCCTGAACCGGGCTTTTCGAGAATACTGCGGCACCTTGCGCCTGCGCGGCCCGGGCCAACCCGAACAGGTATTTCTGCGGGTTCAGCCCAAAGCCGACTGGATCGGTATATCCGCCAAAGAAACGGCCCCCCATACCGAGGCGTTCCAAATCCGACGGCTCATGCAGAACCCCACCGCTTTCCGCGCGACGCCGCAGCCGCTCTATCGCGCGCGGGCTGTGCGCAAGCTGCGTCTCTCCTTCGGAGTGAACGTCTGCGTCGATCCGAAAGCGCTGCAAAAGATCCGCAACCAAGGCGACCGCGTCGGTTTCGGCCTGCGCGTAATCCTGTGCCGCCGAAATCCCATAGCGCCGCGCAAGTGTCGCCGAACCAAGCTTGGACCCTCCTTGGCAGCAAAACCCACCATTGCGCCCCGAAGCGCCCCAGGCCGGAGTTTCGGCTTCGAACACGGCGACAGAAACACCGCGTTCGGCGAGGTGCAGGGCCGCAGACAATCCGGTGAACCCGCCGCCGACAATCGCAACGTCGGTCGACAAATCACCCGAATGAACGGGCCAGTCAGGCGCCGTAGTGGTTTCATCCCACCAACACCCCTCACGGGGGCCGGGGCCATAGGTATAGGCCGGAAAGATCCGCTTCATTCGGTGCGCGCGGCGGCTTGTTCCTCTTGCCGCTGCCGGACCATCGCGCGTTTCGACACCAGCGACGCGGTGATCACACCGACGGTGACCACGGCGATCATGATGGTCGACAGCGCGTTGATTTCCGGGCTGACCCCCAGTCGTACGGCCGAGAAGATCTTGATCGGCAGGGTCGTGGCCGAGGGGCCGGACGTGAAGGACGCGATCACCAGATCATCCAGCGACAGGGTGAAGGCCAGCAGCCACCCCGAGATCACCGCCGGCGCGATGATGGGGAGCGTCACCAACCTGAAGGCCTGTGCCGGCGAGCAGCCCAGATCCAGCGCCGCCTCTTCCAGCGACTGATCGAACGTCACCAACCGCGAGGACACCACGACCGACACGTAGCACATCGAAAAGGTCGTATGCGCCAGCACGATGGTCAGGATTCCCCGGTCCAGCCCGATCCCGATGAACAGCAGCAGCAGCGACAGGCCGGTGATCACCTCGGGCATCACCAGCGGCGCGTAGATCATGCCGGAGAACAGCGTGCGGCCAAAGAACCGCCCGCCCCGCACCATGACATAGGCGGCCATGGTGCCCAGAATGGTCGCCAGCGTCGACGAGAACACGGCGACGCGAACGGTGACCCAAGCCGCATCCAGAAACGCCTGGTTCTGCATCAGCTCGCCATACCATTTGGTCGAGAACCCGGCCCAGACCGTGACCAGCTTGCTTTCGTTGAAGCTGAAGATGATCAGGATCACCATCGGGATGTACAGAAACGCAAAGCCCAGCGTCAGCGAGACCGTGTTGAACCAGCTCAGCCTGTTCATTGCTCTGCCTCCGCCTGTTTCTGCTGGTTGCGCTGGAACAGCACGATCGGGATCACCAGGATCAGCAGCAGGATCACCGCCACGGCGCTGGCCACCGGCCAGTCGCGGTTCGAGAAGAACTCCTCCCACAAGACCTTGCCGATCATCAGTGTGCCTGACCCGCCCAGCAGCGAGGGGATCACGAATTCACCGATCACCGGAATCATCACCAGGAAGCATCCCGCAATGATGCCCGGGCGCGACAGCGGGATGGTCACCAGCCAGAAGGCCTGCGTGCGCGAACAGCCCAGATCCTCGGCCGCCTCGATCAGCGAGCCGTCCAGCCGGTCCAGCGCGGCATAAATCGGCAGGATCATGAAGGGCAGATAGGTGTAGACGATACCGATATAGACGGCCGTCTGCGTATTCAGAATGGTCAGCGGGGTCGAGATGATGCCCGTCCACAGCAGGAACTGGTTCAGGTAGCCTTCGTTCGACAGGATCCCCATCCACGCATAGACGCGGATCAGGAACGAGGTCCAGAACGGCAGGATCACCAGCATCATCAGCGTCGGGCGCCATTCCTCGGGCGCGCGGGCCATGCCATAGGCGATGGGATAGCCCACCAGCAGGGTCAGCGCGGTCGCGATCAGCGCGATCTTGACGCTGGACAAGTAGGCTTTCCAGTACAGGTCGTCCTCGGTCAGCCAGACGAAATTCTCGAAATCCAGCTGGCTGAAGAATTCCTTGATCCCAGCCCAGCCCTGCGACAGATCAAGGGTCGGGGTGTAGGGCGGGATCGCAAGCGCGATGTCCGACAGCGAGATCTTCAACACGATGAAGAACGGCACCAGGAACAGGGCCAGAAGCCAGACATAGGGGATGGCGATCAGGACCGCGCGGCGCATCAGTCTGCCAGCAGAACCGCCGCCGTGGCTGTCCAGGACAGCCAGACAGGGTCTTCCCATGTGAAGGACCGGCGCGAGATGCGGCGGGTATTGGCCGTCTGCGCCTTGATGATCGTCCCGTTTGGCAATTCGACATGGTAGGTCGACAAGTTGCCCAGATAGGCAATGTCATGCACCTTGCCCTGCACGGCGTTGACGGCATCGGCAGGACGCTCGGCCGAGATCGTTACCTTTTCCGGCCGGATGGCCAGGTGACAGGCCTGCCCGTTTCCGAAGCTTGCCGCGGACGTGGCGGTCAGAGGCGGCTGGCCCTCGGCCCATTCGATACTGTACGTGCCCTCACCGGCTGCGGTTGCACGACCTTCGATGATGTTCACGTCCCCGATGAAATCGGCGACATAGACGGAATTGGGGTTTTCATAAATGCGGTCGGGCGTGGCGACCTGCATCAGCTTGCCCTGATCCATCACGGCAACGCGGCTGGCCACCGTCATCGCCTCTTCCTGGTCGTGGGTCACGATCACGAAGGTGGTGCCGGTCTTTTCCTGAATGTCCATCAGCTCGAACTGGGTGTCCTGGCGCAGCTTCTTGTCCAGCGCGCCCAGCGGTTCGTCCAGCAGCAGCAGTTTGGGCGCCTTGGCCAGCGACCGGGCCAGTGCCACGCGCTGACGCTGGCCACCGGAAATCTGGTGCGGTTTGCGGCGGGCAAATTTCTCAAGACGGGTCAGGCGCAGCATCTCCTCGACCCGGTCTTCCAGATCATGCTTGGGCATGTTGTCCCGGCGCAGGCCAAAGGCGATGTTGTCCCAGACATTCAGATGGGGAAACAGCGCGTAGGACTGGAACATCATGTTGACCGCCCGCTTGTTCGGCGGAACCGGGTCGATGTCCTGACCACTCAGCATGATGTGGCCTTCGGTGGGTTTCTCGAACCCCGCCAGCATCCGCATCATCGTCGTCTTGCCGCAACCCGACGGCCCCAGCAAAGCAAAGAATTCCCGCTCGAAGATGTCCAGCGACAGATTGTCGATGGCAGTAAAGTCCCCGAATCGCTTGGTCACATTTTTGAACTGGATCAAGGGTTTCGCCTGCGGATCTTCCCACGGCGCAAAGACGGTAGAGTTCAAATCGGCCCCCGTAAGTCAGCCTGTACAGGTTGTGCGCAAGGCAGAACCATTCTGCCTTGCGCAATCATTTCGGATCAGGTGCCCGATTTGATCTTGGTCCACAGGCGGGTCACGACCCGCTGCGTTTTGGCCGGGTAAGGCGTGGTGATGTAGAGGTTCTGCATCGTGGCATCATCCGGGTAGATCGCCGGATCGCCGATCACGTCTTCTTCCAGAAACTCCTGCGACGCCTTGTTGCCGTTGGCGTAGTAGACGTAGTTCGACGCCGCCGCCATGTTGTTGGCATCCAGGATGAAGTTCAGGAATTTATGCGCGCCGTCCGGGTTGGGTGCATCCACCGGAATGGCCATCTGGTCGAACCACATCAGCGAGCCTTCGGCAAACGGATGGTATTCGATGGTCACACCGTTGTCGGCCTCATCCGCCCGATCGCGGGCCTGCAGAATGTCGCCCGACCAGCCCACGGCCACGCAGATGTCCCCATTGGCCAGTGCATTGATGTATTCCGAGCTGTGGAACTTCTGAATGTAGGGACGCACGCCCGTCAGCACCTCTTCGGTCTTGGCGATCACGTCGGTGTCATGGCTGTCCGGATCTTCGCCAATGTACTGGAGTACCATGGGAATGATCTCGGACGGCGCGTCCAGGAAATGGACGCCGCATGAGGCCAGCTTTTCCATGTTCTCGGGCTTCAGCACCAGGTCCATGCTGTTCAAGGGCGCATCGTCGCCCAGCACTTCCTTGACCTTGTCGACATTCACGCCCAGCCCCGTGGTGCCCCACATGTAGTTGATCGAATAGGCGTTGTCCGGGTCATATCCGGCCGTACGTTCCTGGATCACATCCCAGAGGTTAACTGCATTGGGCAGCTTGGACATGTCCAGTTTCTGGAAGGCTCCAGCCTGGATCTGGCGCTGAAGGAAGGTGCCCGACGGCACCACCACATCGTAACCGGATCCTCCGGCCAGCATCTTGGTTTCCAGAACCTCGTTGCTGTCGAACACGTCGTAGATCAGGGTCAGACCCGTCTCTTCCTGGAATTTGCTCAGCAACTCCTCGTCGATGTAGTCCGACCAGTTGTATACGCGCACCTCTTCCGCAACAGCGGCCGACGTCCCCAATGCGACAATTGCCGTCATCGTCAGCGTTTTGATTTTCATTTTCTTCTCCCTGCAAGTGTACGGGCATTTTCCCGTTTTTTTGGATTTGATCAAGTTTTGCGTTTTCCCTCGATACGTCGTATGGTTTCACGGGGCAAGAAACCTGACAAGCCGGGAGCATTGGGATCGGGGTGAACCAATTGGATTTGATCAAAAATAAGGCATCTGCTGCAGTGACCCAGACCGAAAAACG
This sequence comes from Ruegeria sp. B32, assembly GCF_025141855.1. Classification (NCBI taxonomy): domain Bacteria; kingdom Pseudomonadati; phylum Pseudomonadota; class Alphaproteobacteria; order Rhodobacterales; family Roseobacteraceae; genus Ruegeria; species Ruegeria sp. B32. The sequence continues at coordinate 2,896,621 of NZ_CP081106.1, forward strand.
ACCAGCACATGAACAGGTGTACCAGACACTGAAGTCGCAGATCATGTTCGGCGATCTGGTGCCGGGGCAACCGGTCACGATCCAAGGCTTGACCGATTCGCTGGGCGTGGGCATGACCCCGGTGCGCGAGGCTATCCGGCGCCTGATCTCGGACGGTGCGCTGATCTTTCAGGGTAACCGGCGGGTCAGCGTCCCCCTTCTGACCGCAACAGATGTCGAACAGATGATTTTCGCCAGAAATGCCGTAGAATCAGAGCTTTCCCGGCGCGCAGCAGTCAACATGACCACGGCGGATATCGACCAGCTTGAAAAGATCGACGAACAGCTGGATCGCACGATCGCCGACGGGGACGTTGGCGGCTATCTTCGCCTGAACCATGCATTCCACGAAAAACTCTATGACCATGCCGGCGCGCCTATTCTAAAGGATTTGGCCGAGCGCCTGTGGCTGCGATTCGGGCCGTCCTTGCGCGTCGTCTGTGGGCGCTTCGGCACCCAGAGCCTTCCAGACCGGCACAAGGACATCATCGATGCCTTGCGCGCCAGCGACGCTGAAAAAGTCGCAAAAGCAACGACCCAGGATATCGAACAGGGCATGGAACTGATGGCCGAGGCGCTGGCGACCGAATAGGTCAGCGCGATTCGATTGACAGAAAAAAATTTGATCATATTGTGACGGCAACCGCTGTTGCAGGAGTAGAGACCGATGTCGACCATCACCAACCACATGCCGACCGCCGAATTGCAGGCCCTGGATGCGGCGCATCACCTTCACCCGTTTTCGGCCAACGGCGCACTGGGCAAGGAAGGCGCGCGCGTCATCACCCGAGCCAAGGGCGTCTATCTGACCGACAGCGAGGGCGAAGAGATCCTGGATGCCATGGCCGGCCTGTGGTGCGTGAACGTCGGCTATGGCCGCGACGAACTGGCCGAAGTGGCGGCGCGCCAGATGCGCGAACTGCCCTACTACAACACCTTCTTCAAAACGACCCATGTCCCGGCGATCGCGCTGGCGGCGAAACTGGCCGAGCTGGCGCCGGGTGACCTGAACCATGTCTTCTTCGCCGCCGGCGGGTCCGAGGCCAATGACACCAACATCCGTCTGGTCCGCACCTATTGGGCGGAAAAGGGCCATCCGAACAAGAACATCATCATCAGCCGCCACAACGCCTATCACGGGTCGAGTGTGGGGTCGGCCTCGCTGGGCGGCATGGCCGGTATGCACGCGCAGGGCGGCATCCCGATCCCGAACATCCACCACATCAACCAGCCCAACTGGTGGGCCGAGGGCGGCGACATGACGCCCGAAGAGTTCGGTCTGGCCCGCGCACGCGAGCTGGAAGAGGCCATCCTGGAATTGGGCGAAGACCGCGTTGCCGCCTTCATCGCCGAGCCGGTCCAGGGTGCGGGCGGCGTGATCGTCGCGCCCGACACCTACTGGCCGGAAATCCAGCGCATCTGCGACAAGTATGACATCCTGCTGATCGCCGACGAGGTGATCTGCGGCTTTGGCCGCACCGGAAACTGGTTCGGCTCGCAGACCATGAACATCCGCCCGCATATCATGACCATCGCCAAGGGGCTCAGCTCGGGCTATGCGCCCATCGGCGGCTCGATCGTCAATGACGAGATCGCCGAGGTGATCGGCGGGACCGAGTTCAACCACGGCTATACCTATTCGGGCCACCCCGTCGCGGCGGCCGTCGCGCTGGAAAACCTGCGCATTCTGGAAGAAGAAAAGATCGTCGAGCATGTGCGCGATGTCGCGGCCCCCTATCTGAAACAGAAATGGGAGGCGCTGGTCGATCACCCGCTGGTCGGCGAGGCCAAGATCGTGGGCATGATGGCCTCGATCGCGCTGACGCCGGACAAGGCCAGCCGGGCCAAGTTCGCCTCCGATCCGGGTACTGTCGGGTACATCTGCCGCGATCGCTGCTTTACCAACAACCTGATCATGCGCCATGTGGGCGACCGGATGATCATCTCGCCGCCGCTGGTCCTGACCCCGGCAGATATCGACGAGATGTTCGTGCGCATTTACAAGTCGCTGGACGAGGCGCAGGCCGAGATCATCGCCCAAGGCTTGATGAAAGCGGCCTCGTGAGTTCAGCGAAATATCAAAAAAGGGCGGTCCGGTAGGGCCGCCCTATTTCGTTCACCGCATCCGTTCCAGCAATTGCACGGTTGCGTACCCATCCGGCAAAAGACCACGCGCCATCTGATAGGCCCGCAGCGCATTGATGGTGTTCGGACCGATCCGCCCGTCGATGGCCTGCGTGTCGAACCCGGCCAGGGTCAGGCGCAGCTGCAATTCCTTGCGTTCGGTAAAACTCAGCACCCGGTCACCGCGCGGCCAGCTTGCGCGGAACGGACCCTGACCGGCCAGCCGGTCCGACAGGTGACCGATGCCGATCACATAGGCATCGGCGCCGTTGTAGCGCTCAATCACGCTGAAATTGTCAAAGATCATCAAGGCCACGCCACCGCTGCCGGCCGGCAGCAGGATCGAGGCGGGTCCAAAATCTGCGATGCCACCGCCGTTTGCAGCGCGGACGCCGCGTGCGGCCCATTCCGAGGGCAGCAGACTAACGTCCCGACTGGCGCTGGCATAGTCGAACCCTTTGGGCAAACGCACCTCGACCGCCCAGGGCTGACCTTTGGTCCACCCGAACTTGGCAAGGTAGGCGGCAGCGGACGCAAGCGCATCCGTAGGATCGTCCGACCAGATGTCGCGGCGTCCGTCGCCGTCGAAGTCAACCGCATGCTCCAGGTATGAGGTCGGCATGAATTGCGTGTGCCCCATGGCACCCGCCCAACTGCCCGTCATTCGGTCCGAGGTGATGTCGCCGGCCTGCACGATTTGCAATGCCGCCAGCAACTGCGTTTCGAAGAACTGCGCACGCCGCCCGTCATGGGCCAGCGTTGCAAGCGACCGAATTGTCTGGCTGCTGCCCCGATACGTGCCGTAGGATGTTTCCAGCCCCCAGACCGCGACCACCACCTCTTTTTCGACCCCGTACCGGGCTTCGATCCGGTCCAGCGTATCCTTGTACCGCACCAGCGCCTTGCGCCCATTTGCGATGCGCAGGTCTGACACGGCCGAATCCAGATACTCCCAGATCGGTTTCGAGAACTCGGCCTGACTGCGATCGCGCTTGATGGCGTCGTTGTCGTAGGTCAGGCCTGACAATGACCGGTCCAGGACCTGCGGCCGGATACCTGCCGCAACTGCCCGGTGCCGGAAGGCGTTCAACCAAGTCTCGAAGCTGGCGTTGCCTTCGACGACCACCCGGTGCATGCCGGTGGTCGGCCTTGGCACCGGCCGGATCGAAACCGTCAGATCGGCCGACGCCAACTGGATCGAATCCAGCGCCGGTCTGATCTGTGGTCGTTTGGTTGTATTCGAAGTCTCCGCCTGCAAGATGGATGCCCAAAATGCGGCGGCCACAAAGCCACACACATATTTCATGATTCAGGTTTTCCTGATTACTGCTCGCAGACAGGGTACCCCAGATTGCGCAAATCACAAAGCGCTCAGGACTGTCTCTCTTGATTTTTTGCTTCGCGCTCGGCCCGGATCTTGGCCAGCGCCTCTCGCAGCAAAGGCACGCGGTTGGGGCGGAAACTGTCCTGGGTGACGGACATCGCGCGCATCCGGTCCAACCGAAACACGCGAAAATCCCGCCTCAGATGGCACCAGCTGAGCAGTACGCTGGCATGATCCATGTACACGATGCTCAGTGGGCTCACGCGGCGCTGGGTGTCGCCACCTTTCGCATCGGTATAGTCGAACTCGACCACACGCTCGTCCCACGTCGCCTGCCGCAGGTCGGCAACTTCGATGCTGGGTGCGGCAGGACGGTCGAACCGGGTGGCGGTCAGCACTGCGTGGCTCAGGCGGTGGGATTGGCGGTGTGGCAGCCGGCCCTGCAGTTTGCGCAGCGCCGCACCGGCGGCGTCCGACAGAGCCGGGTCTCCGATCAGTTGCACCTCGCGTAGGCCAAGAACCAGCGCCTCCAACTCGTCATCGGTGAATCCCAGCGGCGGCAGTGTCGCGTCTTCGATCAGGGTGAACCCGAACCCGGCCTCGCCATCAATGACTGCACCGAGGCCACGCAGAGCGTCGATGTCGCGATGCACGGTGCGTGCAGAAACCCCCAGATCCTGCGCCAACTGCGCCGAGGTCTTGGGCGACGGGCCAGACCGCAAGGCCTGCATCAATTGGAACAGTCGGGCGGTGCGGGACATGATGTCATTCAATCTAAACCTAATGACAGAAACTGTCATTAGCCCGCGTTAGACCGGCGGCACCCCAATTTCGGAGCCTATTATGTTGACCCTTCTTACCTACCCTTCCGCCTTCGGACTTTTCAGCGCCAGCCCCTTTTGCGTCAAAACCGCCTATATGCTGCAGCTGGCCGGGCTGCATTGGCGCCGCTCGGACATGGTCGATCCGCGTCAGATGCCGCACAGCAAGTTGCCGGTTTTGCGCACACCCGAACGTCTGGTGCCGGACAGCGACCAGATTCGCGACTGGTTGGAAGCGCAGGGCGCCGAATTCGACCGTGGCCTGAGCGATGTGCAAAAGGGCCAGTCCCGTGCGTTGATCCGCATGGCCGAGGAACATTTGTACTTCCAGATTGTCATGGACCGCTGGGCCAACGACGAGGTTTGGCCAGTTCTGCGCGACACTTTCTTCTATGAGATTCCCCGAATCGTCCGACGCCCGATCTCGAACTCGGTCCGGAAATCGGTCTTGAAAGGCCTTCGGTCGCAAGGGATCGGGCGCTTCTCAGAAGCTGAACGGATGGCGCGGGTCGAACGCGACCTCGAGGCGATCTCAGCCTATCTGTGGCAGGCCCAGTATCTTTTGGGCGATCACCCCACTTCGGCCGACCTCAGCGTCGGCCCGATGCTGGCTGCGATGCGGGCCACTCCGGCCGATACCCGGCTGACCCGGCGCATCAAACAGGATACGCTGCTGAACAGTTATGTTGACCGGATGGAACAGGCGATCCCCTTGCCATGAGGCCTTTCGATGACCCCAACGTGGCGTCTGCCTACGAGGCATTCGCCGCGGACACCAGAAGCGGCGCTCTGGGTCTGCGCGATCTGGTCTTCGCCACCGCGCAGGAACTTCAGCCGGCGGTTTCGGTGACCGAGGCTCTGCGATGGGGTCAACCGGCCTATCTGAGTCCCAAGGGGACAACCATCAGGCTGGGTAGACACACCTCCTCCCGGTTTGCCCTGTTTGTCCACTGCCAGACCCGGCTTATCGGTGAGTTTACCTCGGCCTTTCCCGACGCTGACAGGATTGACGGCAATCGCGCCATCCTGTTCGACGGGATCGAACAGATCGACCCCGTCCGGCATGGATGGCTGATCGCCCGGGCGTTGACCTATCACCGCTGACGGCGTTTGCGCTCGACCTTGCGTTTGATCTTGTCCTTCTTGCGCTTGGTGCTGACCGCCTTGCGCCGTGTCGGACGGCCGGGCCGCCCACGTCCGCCGCCGCGCGGCATGGCCTGATCTTCGATCGACAGCAGCTCCAACTCCAGCCCGCCGGTCACCGGTGTGGCCTCGGTCAGGCGCACTGTGACACGCTGGCCAATGGCGATGGTCAGGCCGGTATCGGCCCCCATCAGGGTGCCGGCCTCGGCGTCGAAGTGAAAGAACTCGCGCCCCAGCGACCGCACCGGCACCAGCCCGTCGGCCCCGGTTTCGTCCAGTTTGACGAAGGCCCCGAACCGGGCGATGCCGCTGATGCGGCCGGTGAACTCGTTGCCGACGCGCTCGCTCAGATAGGCCGCCAGATAGCGGTCAGTCGTGTCGCGCTCGGCCATCATCGAGCGGCGCTCGGTGTCCGAGATGTGGGTAGCAATCTCCTCCAGCCGCTCGATCTCGTCGGCGGTCAGCCCGTCCTTGCCCCAGCCATGGGCCGAGATCAGCGCCCGGTGCACGATCAGGTCGGCGTAGCGGCGGATGGGCGAGGTGAAATGCGCATAGTTGCGCAGCGCCAGCCCGAAATGGCCAAAGTTCTCGGGGCTGTAATAGGCCTGCGCCATCGACCGCAAGGTGCTGAGATTGATCAGCTCAGCATCCTCGGTGCCGGCGGCGGCATTCAACAGCGCGTTCAGGTGACGGGTCTGCAGCACCTGCCCTTTGGCCAGATTCAGCCCGGCGGCCTGTGCCGTCTCACGCAGGCTTTCCAGCTTTTCGGGCGCGGGTTCCTCGTGCACCCGGAACAACAGAGGGCTGCGCTTGGCGATCAGCGTCTCGGCCGCGGCCACATTGGCCAGGATCATGAATTCCTCGATCAGCCGGTGCGCGTCCAGCCGCTCGCGGAAGGCCACGCTTTCGACCTCGCCCTTGTCGTTCAGCACGATCTTGCGTTCCGGCAGGTCCAGGTCCAGCGGCTGGCGTTCGTTGCGCGCCGTCTTCAGCGCGCCATAGGCGGCATAGAGCGGCTTCAGAACGCTCTCCAGCAGCGGGCCGGTCCGGTCATTGGGGGTGCCGTCGATGGCCGCCTGCACCTCGGCATAATGCAGAGACGCGGCCGAGCGCATCAGCCCGCGCACAAAGCGGTGGTCGATCTTGTTGCCGTTTGCATCGATCCGCATCCGCACCGCGATACAGGCGCGCGGCACGCCTTCGTGCAGCGAACAAAGATCGCCCGACAGACGGTCGGGCAGCATCGGCACGACGCGGTCGGGGAAATAGGTCGAGTTGCCCCTTCTTCGCGCCTCGCGGTCCAGCGCACTGCCGGGGCGCACATAGGCCGCCACATCGGCAATGGCGACCCAAATCACGTGACCGCCCGGGTTTTTCGGATCATCATCGGCATGGGCATAGCAAGCGTCGTCATGGTCGCGCGCGTCCGAAGGGTCGATCGTCAGCAGAGGGATGTCCCGCAGATCCTCGCGCCCTTTCAGCCCGACGGGCTTGGCCCGGTCGGCCTCGGCGATCACGTCATCGGGAAAATCATCCGGGATGCCGTGCTGGTGAATCGAGATCAGCGACACCGCCTTGGGCGCGGACGGATCGCCCAGCCGTTCCACGATACGCGCACGCGGCAGCCCCATGCGGTTTTTCGGCCCCGCCTGCTCGGCCTCGACCAATTCGCCATCCTTGGCGCCCAGCGCCGCGCCTTCGGCAACCAGCCATTCGGTCGATCCGGCCTTGTCGATGGGCACGATTCGACCGCCCTCGGCGCCCTTGCGGAAAATGCCCACGACCCGGCGCGGATTGGCGCCGATGCGGCGGATCAGGCGGGCCTCGTAATTGTGGTCTTCTTCATGCACCTGGGTCAGCCGGGCCAAGATCCGGTCACCCTCGCCCAGCGCCGGGTCGCTGGCGCGGGAAATGATCAGCACGATCGGCTCGACCCCTTCGCCATGCCATTCCAGCGGCCGCGCGAACAGGTCGCCGTCGGCGTTCGGCGCCTTGACCTGCAGCACGCTGACCGGCGGCAGGCGGTCCGGGTCGCGATAGCTGCGCTTGCGCTTTTCAAGATGCCCCTCGGCCTCAAGCTCTTTGAGAATCCGTTTCAGGTCGATCCGGTCCGCGCCCTTGATGCCAAAGGCCTTGGCAATGTCGCGTTTCGAGGTGAGCGTGGGGTTCGCCGAGATCCAGTCGAGGATCTCCTGCTTGGTCGGTATGCGTTTCATGTTTTCCGCCTAGCACGCCGATACGACCGCGTCATGACCAAAAAGTGGCCGGGCGCATCAATCGCTCAGGCGAAATAGTCGGCCAGGATCCGGGCGTAGATCGCTTTGAGCTGGCGGATTTGCTCGACCGGGACGGATTCGTCCACCTGATGCATGGTGCGTCCGACCAGGCCGAACTCGACCACGGGGCAGTGGTCCTTGATGAACCGCGCGTCCGAGGTGCCCCCGGTGGTCGACAGCTCGGGCCGACGGCCGGTCTCGGCCTCGACCGCGCGCGCGACCAGATCCGACAGCGGCCCCGGAGGGGTCAGAAAGCTTTCGCCCGAGACCTTGATCCGCGTATCGATCTGCACGCCGAACTCTGCCGCCACGTCCGCCGCCTGCGCCTTCAGCCAGTCGCTGAGGCTGGCGCCCGAATGCAAGTCGTTGAACCGGATGTTCACCGCCCCACGGCATTGGGCCGGAATGACGTTGGTGGCCGCGTTGCCGGTGTCCATCGTGACCACGGCCAGGGTCGAGGCGCCGAAATGATCCGTCCCCCGATCCAGTTCGTGACTGGCCAGCCGGTCCATCAGGCGCGCCAGCGCGGGCAGCGGGTTCCTGGCGCGATGCGGATAGGCCGAATGACCCTGCACGCCCGTCACCTCGAACCACGCGGTCATCGACCCGCGGCGGCCGATCTTCATCATCTCGCCCATCTCGTTTGGGCAGGTCGGCTCGCCCACCAGACAGACCGACATCCGCTCGTCCTGCGCCTGCATGTAGTCCAGCAGCGCGGTGGTGCCGTCAACCGCGTCGCCTTCCTCGTCCCCCGTGATGGTCAGGATGATCGCCCCGTCGGGCGGGGTGTCGCGCACGAAATCCACCGCGGCCGCGACAAAGGCCGCCACCCCCGATTTCATGTCGGTGGCGCCCCTGCCATACAGAACGCCGTCATGGATTTCCGCGCCGAACGGCGGGCGGGTCCATGCGGCCTCGTCGCCCACCGGCACCACATCGGTATGGCCGTTGAACCCAAAACTGCGCGCATGCCCCTTGTCGCCCCACCGGGCGAACAGGTTGCAGACGCCGCCGCGATCGACCCGCGTGCAGGTGAAACCGGCCCGCGACAGGATATCTTCCAGCAGAACCAGCGCCCCGCCCTCCTCGGGTGTGACCGAGGGGCAACGGATCAGGTCTGCGGTCAACTGGACAGGGTCGGACATTCAGGGGCCTCGCAGGGTCGGCAGGATGTGGGTTCACGCACAGATTCAACGAATTGGCCGCAATGCCAACCCCGATCGGCGGTTTTCCGGTCGCCCAGCCCGAAAAAACGGCAAAAAGAAATCCCGGTCGATGACCTCGCGACGACCTTGCCGCGCCATGGCAAATTGCGCTAGAGCGCCGCGAAACAGGTGAACCAGCTATGACGCGCGCCCTTTTCGCATTGATCTGCCTGACCTTCGCGGTCTTTGCACAACACAGCCAAGCCGAAACTCTGACGGTCACGACGGTGGAGCGTCCTCCGTTCTCGTATGTGGATGAGGGCGAGGACACCGGCTTCTCAATGGACCTGCTGGCCGCGCTGGCTGAAGAACTGGATTGGGAATACACGGTCGTTCGTGTCGATGCGTTCGGGGACATGCTGTCGGCGGTCGAAAACCGCGAAGCCGACATGGCGATCGCGAATATTTCGATCACCGCAGGCCGTGAAGCCCGAATGGATTTCAGCCAGCCGATTTTCGAAGCCGGCCTTCAGATCATGGTACCATCAGACGCGGCGCGCAGCCCGTCCTTGATGCAGGCGCTTCTGTCACGCGAGCTGTTCATCGCCATCGGGCTGGCCTTTGCCATCCTGCTGGGTGGCGGCATGCTGATGTGGGGGTTCGAACGCCGATCCCAACCCTATTTCGACCGCGACCTGAACGAGGCCTGGTTCCCATCCTTCTGGTGGGCGTTGAACCTGGTGGTCAATGGCGGATTTGAAGAGCGGATGCCCCGGACCCCATTCGGGCGAATTCTGGGTGTGATCCTGGTCGTATCCTCGCTGTTCATCGTGTCGGTTTTCACCGCAAGGATCACCTCGGTCATGACGGTGGATGCGATCACCAGCAACATCAACTCGGTCAATGATCTGTACGGCAAGCAGGTCGGGACGATCTCGGGTTCGACCGCCGCCAGTTTTCTGAACCGGCGCGAGGTCGAATTCACCGGGTACGAAGACCTGGACAGCATGTTGACCGCGTTCAAGGATGGGGACCTGGATGCCGTCGTGTTCGACGCGCCGATCCTGTCGTATTTCGCCGCACATGAAGGCCGCAAGATTGCGGCAATGACCGGCGGCGTCTTCCTGCGCGAGAATTACGGTATCGTCTTCCCGACCGGGTCACCTCTGGTCGAGGATGTGAACCAGGCGCTTCTGGGCCTCCGGGAAGATGGCACCTATGACCAGATCTATCGCAAGTGGTTCGGCACGCGCCGCTAGGCGCTTTCGGGCTTGTCGCCGAAGAAGGGCGTCATCTGCGCAACAATAACCGCGTTTTCCTCAAGCGCCCTCTGCATCAGAGCGCGTTCGTCGGGGTCGATCTCGTGCCCCTGCGCCTCGCGCTCGGCCAGGGTGCCATAGCCGGTTACGTCCAGTGGAGCCGTATCGGCCTGCTTGAGAATGGCCACGGTTTCGCGCACGGCCTCGGCCTCGTCCACTCCGCTGGCATAGCACATAAGCGCCGCGCCGGTGGCGCCTTCGGGCAGGCCGTCGCCATCCTTGCGGCCAATCTGAACCAACAGAGTATAGACCTGCTGGCGCGAGGGTTTCTTTTGCTTTTCCATGCCGTGGGCCTTAGCCGGGGGCCGGTCGATGGTCAAGCATGGCAGCTGGACGCGGTTCCCGGATGCCGTGTCGTTTTTTGACGCGCTCAGGCCCACCATCCGGTCAGACTGGTCCCTAAAAACGACGGAGGACATCATGACCAAACGCGGCCGCTGCCTGTGCGGTGAAACCCGCTGGGAGTTTGAGGGCGCCGAGACCTGGAGCTGCTATTGCCATTGTGACGATTGCCGCCGCAATTGCGCCGCGCCCGTGGTCGCGTGGTTGGGCGTACCCTTGCGCAATTTCCGATGGACCGGTGCAACACCGCGTACTTACGCCAGTTCGAAAGGCGTCCAGCGGCATTTCTGCGCAACCTGTGGCTCCCCGATGGGGTTCGAGGCCGACCACTATGAGGGCGGGATGCACCTGTACGCGGCCTCGCTGGAAGACCCTTCGGACTTTGCGCCAACCTTTCACGTCAATTTTCAAAGCAAGCTGCCCTGGCTGGATCTGCGCGATGACTTGCCGAAATACGAAAGCACCCTGCTGCACGCGCCCGAGGATCTCGCCGACTACGAGGCGGGATAGGTCGGACACTGCCCAACGAAAAAGGCCGCGGACCAGAGCCGCGACCTTTGGAACTTTGAATGATGTCTGCGATCAATCGCGCAGCAGCTCGTTGATCCCGGTCTTCGAGCGGGTCTTTTCATCCACCCGCTTCACGATCACCGCGCAGTACAGGTTGATCCCGTTCTTCGACGGCATCGAACCGGAGACCACCACCGAATAAGGCGGCACCTCGCCATAGAAGACCTCGCCCGACTCGCGGTCGACGATCTTGGTGGACTGGCCGATGTAGACGCCCATACCCAGAACCGAGCCTTCCCGGATGATGCAGCCCTCGACCACCTCGGAGCGGGCACCGATGAAGCAGTTGTCTTCGATGATGGTCGGACCAGCCTGCATGGGTTCCAGCACGCCGCCGATGCCGACGCCGCCCGACAGGTGCACGTTCTTGCCGATCTGCGCGCAGGACCCGACAGTGGCCCAGGTATCGACCATGGTGCCTTCGTCCACATAGGCGCCGAGGTTCACGAAAGACGGCATCAGCACCACGCCCGGCGCGATATAGGCCGACTTGCGCACCACGCAGTTGGGCACCGCACGGAAACCGGCCGCGCGCCACTGGTTTTCACCCCAGCCGGCGAACTTGCTGTCGACCTTGTCCCACCAGCCGCCGTCCTGCGGGCCGCCGGACTGGATTTCCATGTCTTTGATGCGAAAGCCCAGCAGGACCGCCTTCTTGGCCCACTGGTTCACATGCCAGCTGCCATCGGCCTGCTTCTCCGCGACTCGCAGAGCGCCGCTGTCTAGCGCGCTCAGCGTGTCCTCAATCGCTTCGCGCTGTTCGCCGGTGGTGGCGGGCGTGATCGTATCGCGGGCCTCCCATGCGGCCTCGATGGCGTTTTCCAGTTGGGCGTTGGACATGGGGTAACTCCGTGCTGACTCTCGTTTGGTTGGTGTTGCCTATATGAAAGCCGGGGCCAATGCGCAATGCGACGTTGGCGGGGCCATTTGCGGCCACCCGGTGCCAAAACCCGTCGGTCTCAGCTGGCGCGGCGGATATGGCGCACCAGAATCGCTGTGGCCGTGGCGGTATCGCGGCGCTTCATCGCCTGCACGATGGCGGCGTGGTCGGTGTCTTTCCGCTGGACCCAGCGGTGACGCCAATGGGCGAATAGATGGCGGGCGCTGGCGATATGCAGATCGTCGATCGTATGCAACAGGCGCGGCCGCGCGCAGGGTGTCAGGATCGCCCGATGAAAGGCGCGGTTTCGGGTTTCCCATGTGGGCATGTCCTGCGCCTCGTCGCAGGCGATGCGGGCCTTGTCGGCCGCCTTGAGATCCGCTGGTGTCAAATTCTGGATCGCATGTTGCAAGGCCAGCGATTCCAGGGCCACGCGCATCTCGATTACCTCGCGCACCTCGGCCGGGTCCAACGCGGTGACGCGCATGCCGCGCCGTGGTTCGCTGTGAGCCAGACCATGCGCCTGGAGCCGCAACAGCGCCTCGCGCACCGGGACATGGCTGGTGTCGAACGCCCGCGCGATGTGGTCCTGCCGCAGTTTCTCACCCGCAGGCAGCTCGCCCGTGATGATGCGCTGGCTGAGCCGGTCATAGATGGAATCTGCAATCGTGGCGGTCATGGAATTTTATCTATAATCCCAAGGCCCGGCCCTCAAGGCGCAAATTCAGACGGTCAGAGGGTCAGGTGCGATATTGCCCCCGCAGACCAGAACCGCGACCCGTTCGCCCGGTTCCGGCGTGTAGACGCCCGAGGTCAGAGCCGCCAGGGCCGTCGCCCCCGCCGGCTCGACCAGAATGCGGTGCGCCTGCCACAGGCGCTGCTGCGCTTCGGCGATGGCGTCATCGCTGACCAGCACCGACGCCATCCCCTGCGCCAGCCCCAAACAGATGTCGCCGATCCGCCGCGCGCCCAGCGCGTTGGCGGCTATGCCGGAAACTGACACATCCACGGGCGTTCCGGCCTGCAACGCCGCGTTCAAGGCACATGAGGTTTCCGGCTCGACCGCAACGACCTTGCGCGCGCCCTGAAACCAGGCCAGCGCGCCCGCGATCAGCCCACCGCCGCCCACCGCCACCAATACGGTATCGGCCTGCAGGCCCTGGCTGTCCCATTCGGCGAAACAGGTGCCCTGCCCGGCCACGGTTGCCGGCGCGTCATAGGCATGGATCTGCATCGCGCCCGTGCGGGCCTCGTGTTCACGCGCCATCGACAGGGCATTGGCATATTCACCCGGCACGACGCTCAGATCGGCGCCGATCCGTTCGATCAGGGCGATTTTGGACGGACCGGCCATCTCGGGCACGAAGATCTTGGCCGGATGGCCCAGCGCCCGCGCGGCATAGGCCGCAGCCGCACCGTGATTCCCGCCCGACGCCGCCACCACTCCGGCCGCGGGCACATCCGTGCTCAGCAGGGTATTGAAGGCGCCGCGCGCCTTAAAACTGCCGGTGTGCTGGAAATGCTCCAGCTTCATCTCGACCGGCTGCGCCAGTCCCAGCGCGTCGCTTGTCATGACCGGTGTCACCTGCGCGTGACCATTGATGCGTTCGGCTGCGGCCGAAATTTCAGTCTTCCAATCCATTCTCGTCTTTCCGTGACTGGCACTCTGCCCGCGAACCCTATAGCTGTTTGAAAAACACGCAAGCAGGGAACCCCCAGCAATGAGAGAAGACCGCCTCAGCCCTTTCCGCGATGCGCATACCGACCGCTCGACCGCAAGCGAAGTCCCCGACACGCCGCAGACACGCTCGCCCTCGTACCGGCTGGCCTTTGCCGATGACGATTTCCTGTGCCGCGAGGAACTGCGGCCCGTGCGTCTGCAACTGGAACTGCTGAAGCCCGAAATGATCATGGCCGAACGCCAGATCACGTCGACCATCGTGATGTTCGGTGGCGCGCGAATCCCGGAACCGGCCAAAAAGGACAGCGCCCGGACGGCCACGCTGGCCGGTCTGTCGCAATACTATGACGAGGCGCGCGAATTCGCCCGGCTGATGACCGAGAAATCCAAGCAAAGCGGGTGCCGCGAGAACGTCATTGTCACCGGCGGTGGCCCCGGCGTGATGGAGGCCGGAAATCGCGGCGCCAAGGATGCCGGTGGCTGCTCGATCGGGCTGAACATCGTGCTGCCGCACGAGCAGGCGCCCAATGCCTATGTCACCCCTGAGCTGAGCTTCAATTTCCACTATTTCGCCATACGCAAGATGCATTTCCTGATGCGCGCCCGTGCGATCACCATCTTCCCCGGCGGGTTCGGCACGATGGATGAGTTGTTCGAGTCCCTCACCCTGATCCAGACCGGCCGGATGGAGCGCGTGCCGTTCCTGCTGTTCGGGCGCGAGTTCTGGGAGCGGGTGATCAATTGGGAAGCGCTGGCCGATGCCGGGACCATTTCCGAAGAGGATCTGGACCTGTTCCGCTTTGTCGATACCGCGCAGGAGGCGGTCGACATCATCGAGCGCTGGGAACCCGCCCCGCCGCGCGACGACATTCCGGGGCGCTGAGCGATGGCGCGCACCCCCAAGACAGGTGAGATGCTGCATCTGCGCGGCAATGCCCTGAGCAAAGGCGAACCGGTGGCCTTGCCGCTGACCCAAAGCAGCATGTTCCACCTGCCCGGCGCGCCGGACGGTCACCCGACCTATGGCCGCGTGGACAACCCGACCTGGACACAGGTCGAGCATGTGCTGGCGCATCTCGAAGACGCACCCTGCCTGATTTTTCCGTCCGGCATGGGTGCAATTTCGGCGGCGTTATTCGCGACCGTGCGCGCGGGGTCGCGCATCCTGATCCCGTCGGACGGGTATTATGTCACCCGCCTGCTGGCCGACCGGTTCCTCGCCCCGCTGGGCGTGTCGGTCGAAGAGCGCCCAACGACCGCATTTGCGCAGGGCGGGTTCGACGGGTTCGACGTGGTCTTCGTCGAAAGCCCCTCCAACCCCGGGCTCGACATGATCGACCTGGCGCAGGTGGCCCGCGACGTGCGCGCCGCGGGAGGCATCACCATCGCCGACAACACGACGCTGACCCCGCTGGGACAGCGCCCGCTGGACCTGGGCATCGACATCGTCGTCGCCTCGGACACCAAGGCGATGGGCGGGCATTCCGATCTGCTGATGGGCCATGTGGCCAGCCGCGATGCCCAGATCATGGAACGGATCGAGGAATGGCGTCGCGTCTCGGGCGCGATCCCAGGCCCGCACGAAGCCTGGCTGCTGCATCGCGGGCTGGAGACGCTGGACGTTCGGTTCGACCGCATGTGCAGCTCGGCGCAGGTTCTGGCCGAACGGCTGGCCGATCATCCGGCGGTCACGCAGATCCGCTATCCCGGCCTGCCGACGGACCCATCGCACGATCTGGCCCGCGAACAGACCGCACGGTTCGGTTTTCTGCTGACGATCACGCTGGCCTTGGAAGACCAGGCCGAACGGTTCATCAATGGCTGCCCGCTGTTGCGCCCGGCCACGTCCTTCGGTGGCGTGCACAGCTCGGCCGAGCGGCGCGCGCGCTGGGGCGATCAGGTCGATCCCGGTTTCGTGCGCCTGTCGGTCGGGTGTGAACCAGTGGACGAGCTGTGGCAGGCTCTGAACGACAGCCTAAATGCGCTGGCCTGAGCCTTATTTCTTGGGCTCGCGCAGTTCGGTGAAGACGTAGATCGGCAGCAGAACCCCGGCGATCAGGGCGCCGAGCCACACCAGCAGCGTCGCCGCCAGCAGGTTCGAGATACCGCCCACGGTCAGCCCTGCGGCGACCAGATCAGTGATCAACAGGCCCACGAAGGTGACCACCAGCGCGATGCCGCCCTTCAGCGCCGGCACGTTCTTTTCCCCGATCTTCAGGATCAATGGCTCGGCCACGACCTGAACCAGGGTGAACACGATCACCACCACGATGAAGGACACCGGCTTGATCGAAAAGCCGGTCAGCAACAGGCTGGCCAACAACAGACCGATGGCATTGCCCGCCAACAGGGCCAGGGCCGACTTGATTCTGCGTGACATGCGTTTGACTCCATCCGCAACAGTTCGAAACATGCGGATATTATCATGATGCCGGAATTTTTCGAGAAAATTCAATCTTCTCGGTATTCGGTCCTGTTGAAATTCCATGACACGACACAATCTGAAAGGTTAACTGCCAACAACATCCACTGGCGCAACCCATCAGAAACGAGAGATCTATGAGCGACAATCCATATTCGGTGTTGGGCGTCTCGAAAGACGCCAGTGCCGCCGAAATCAAGAAAGCCTACCGGCGCATCGCCAAGGACTGCCACCCGGACCTAAAGCCCGGGGACGCCAAGGCCGAGGCCAAGTTCAAGGCCGCCGCCGCAGCCTATGACCTGCTGAAGGACCCCGAAACCCGGGCAAAATTCGACCGGGGCGAGATCGACGCCTCGGGCCAGGAGCGCCCGCAGCAGCAATATTACCGCGAATATGCCGAAACCGCAGGCAACCCTTATCGCGCGGGCGGCGGGGTCGAGGACGACGACATGTCGGACATCTTCGCCCAGTTCTTCGGCAACCGTGGCAACGGTGGCTTCAGCGGGGGGCGTGCGCGCGAGTTTCATGCGCCCGGTCACAACGTGAACTACAGCCTGCAGATCAGCTTCCTGGACGCGGTTTTCGGTGCCACGCAAAAGCTGACCCTGCCCAATGGCGACCGGATCGAGGTGAAGATCCCCGCCGGCATCACCGACGGCCAGACCATCCGCCTGCGTGGCAAGGGCGCGCCGGGCTATGGCGAGGGGCCGCCGGGCGACGCGCTGGTCACGATCCGCGTGGCCGAACACCCGGTGTTCAAGCGCGAGAGCGACGACATCCGCATCACCCTGCCGATCACCATCGACGAGGCCGTTCTGGGCGGCAAGGTCCCCGCGCCCACGATCGACGGCCGCGTGAACGTGACCGTGCCCGAGGGCACAAGCAGCGGCAAGACCCTGCGCCTGCGCGGCAAAGGCGTCAGGAAACGCGGCTCGGACAAACGGGGCGACCAGCTGATCGAGCTGAGCGTGGTGATGCCCGACAAGATCGACGACGAACTGAAGCAGTTCATGCAGAACTGGCGCAAGTCGCACAGCTATGACCCGCGGAAAGGAATGCCGGCATGACCCGTTCTCTGACCGAAGCCGAACTGATCGAAGCCGTCCAGAACCTGACATCAGAGCGGTTGTCCCGGTTCCTGTCCGCCCGGATCGTGATCCCGCGCCAGTCCGACCAGGGGCTGGTCTACGAGCGGCTGGACATGGCGCGCCTGCAACTGGCTTGCGAGTTGGATGACCAGTACGAGATGGAGCCCGACGCCCTGTCGATGGTGCTGTCGCTGATCGACCAGATGCACGGCCTGCGGGCAGAACTGCGCGAGGTGCTGCGCGCCATCGACGCCCAACCCGACCCGGTCCGCAGCCAGCTGGTCGAACGGATCGGAACAGCGCGGTTCCGCCGCGGCTAGGACCTGTCTGCAAGGCAGGTTTGCCCTTCTGGACTCGGTGGTTTTGCCTTAGAAGGCGCCATCGAGTCGGAACCGGGTGATGCGATGACACGGACCAAGTCGGAATTGCTGATGCCTGCAGGCAATCTGCGCAAGCTGAAACTGGCCATCCTGTACGGGGCGGATGCGGTGTATCTGGGCACGCCCGACATGTCCCTGCGCACCAAGTCCGAGTTTTCGCTGGGCGAGGTGATCGAAGGGGTCGAGTTCTGCCACGCGCATGGCCGGCGCGCCTATCTGACGCTGAACTTGTTTTCGCACAACAAGGACATCCCCAAGCTGGATGAATACATCGACACCGTGCGCAAGGTACGGCCCGACGGGTTGATCATCGCGGACCCCGGCGTGTTCCAGTATGTGCGCGACCGCGCGCCCGAACTGCCGCTGCATATCTCGACCCAGGCCAATATCTGTTCGTGGCTGTCGGTGAAGTTCTGGCAGGATCAGGGGGCCGAACTGGTAGTGCTGGCGCGCGAGGTCTCGTACCCCGAACTGGTGGAAATCCGCGAGAAATGCCCCGACATCCGGCTCGAGGCTTTCGTGCACGGCGCCATGTGCATGACCTATTCGGGCCGCTGCCTGCTGTCGAACTTCATGGCGGAACGTGGCGCCAACCAGGGCAACTGCGCCAATTCCTGCCGCTGGAACTATGCGCTGAAGCTGCGGCTGAAGGACGGCACCCATCAGGAACTGCGGATCACCGAGGAAAACGCCGACCTGTTCGAATTCCTGCTGGAAGAAGGCTGCCGCCCGGGTGAACTGATGCCGATCGAAGAGGATGATCGCGGCTCGTACATCCTCAACTCGCGCGATCTGTGCATCATGCCCAAGCTGGACGAATATCTGAAGATCGGCGTCGACAGCCTCAAGGTGGAGGGGCGCGGCAAGTCGGAATATTATGCCGCCATCGTCGCGCGCGCCTATCGCATGGCGATCGACGACTACTATGCCGACCCCGAGAACTGGGACCCGAAGCCGTATATGCGCGAGTTGGAGACCGTGGGAAACCGCGGCTACACGCTGGCCTTTCACGAGGGGCGGCTCACAAATTACGCGCATGATTACGAACACACCGCGACCATCGCCCAATGGGAATATGCCGGACTGGTGACCGACGTGACCGAGGATGCCTTCCTGGTCGAAGTGAAGAACAAGCTTGAACCCGGCGACGTGCTGGATTTCGTCTCGCCCATCTCGCGCGAGACGGTCCTGCTGCGCGTCTACGAATTTGAACGCGTCAGCGACGGCGCCAAGCTGGACGTGGTGCATGGCAGCACGAAAACCGTGATCCGCCTGCCGTTTTCCCTGTTCGATCACGAAGACCCCGACGACCTGCGCGCCCGTTTCCCGGTATATTCGGTGCTGCGCAAGGAGCGCGCCCTGACCGACGAACACTGGAGCCGCATCCGCTTTGACAAGCTGGTGCAGGGCCTGGAAACCTCGGGGCGCGACAATCCCGCCGCCTACGCCCGCCGCCGGGACGAGCTGGTGGAGAAGATCGGACAGGACGGCACCGCGCGCCGGTTCAAGACCAACCGCGTGGGCACCGAGGGTTGCTGCGGCAAGGGGTGCAACGGCTGCCTGATCTTCTGGCAGGATGACAAATACGCCCTGGCGCGCGAGGTTCTGTCAAAACGCAAGCAGGGGGAACAGCTCAGCCGGCGCGAGGCCGCCGCCCTGAAACTGCCCGGCGACGCGGCCCGCGATCAGTTGCCGACGCGGTAATCCTCGGGCACGAAGAACGTATAGTCGCGGTCAGCCACCGCTTCGTGGCAGTCATGGCAATAGGCAACCGCCCCCGCGCGATCCCCCATCGTGTCACCGAACAGCGATCCGTCGGGCATCACCATGACATAGCGCCAGTCGGCGGTGTCGGGGCTGGTGCCTTCGGGCAGTTTCTCCATCACGAACAGGGCGCCGGGATGCACCCGGCCCTCATCCGTGACGGTCATGCTGTCCTTGGCCAGAACCGAGCCCACGGGCAGCTTTTCCCCCGGTTGCAAGGTGCCGTAATTGTGGGCCATCCGGTTGGCATAGCTGTTGACGTAGCGCTGCCCATGCGTGGCCGACAGGTACGGCGCGTCGTTGAACAACGGCCAGTTCTGATAGTTCATCAGTTGATCCAGATGCGCGGTGGCATAGCCGCGATCCATCTGTTTCCTGAGGGCGCGATAGTGCTGCTGCGCGTCCTCTTTGCTCAGGTCCGCCGGGTTCTCGATCGCCAGATGCGCCTCGGTCTCGTTGGATTGCGCCCATGCAATGGCTGCGCCCGATGCAACCAATACGGCGGTCATGCAGATCGTGGACAGGTTCGTCAGTGCGTTCATGTATTGGCCCACCCTGTTCCAGGCTTGCCTGAATTCCGCAGATTTCCCCGACAAATTTGAGCGGACTGGACGAAACGCACCAGAACCGGACTGTCCAACTCACCGTCTTGTGCGCAGATTTTACGTGCGCGCAACCGCGCACCTCTCATGCCTCAAGACTACCAAATTCAGCCGTAGAATTACAGACCATTTGCCCGCGAACCCGCGGGCATCGGATCAACCTTTCAGCCCGGCCTCGGCCTCGATCTGGCGGCGCGACTTGCGGGCGCGCTCGGTGGCCGATTTCAACTGACCGCAGGCGGCCATGATGTCCTCGCCCCGCGTCTTGCGGATGGGCGAGGCGTACCCGGCCTGATAGATGATGTTGGCAAAGGCCCGGATCCGGTTGTTCGAGCTGCGCTTGTAGGGCGCACCGGGCCATTCGTTGAACGGGATCAGGTTGATCTTGGCCGGAATGTTATGGCGCTTGATGTGGTCGATCAGGCGATGTGCGTCCTCGTCGCTGTCGTTCACGCCGTCCAGCATCACGTATTCAAAGGTGATCCGCTCCGAATTCGACGCGTTGGGATAGCTGGCCAGCGCCTGCAGCAGTTCCTCGATGTTCCAACGCTTGTTGATCGGGACCAGAACGTCGCGCACCTCGTCCGTGGTGGCGTGGAACGAGATCGCCAGCAGGCAGCCGATCTCTTCCGCCGTGCGTGCGATTTCGGGTACCACGCCCGAGGTCGACAGGGTGATGCGCCGACGCGACAGGGAAATGCCCTCGGGATCCATCGCGATCTTCATCGCGTCGCGGACGTTTTCGAAATTGTAGAGCGGCTCGCCCATGCCCATCAGCACGATGTTGGACAGCAGGCGCGTCTCGTTCTTGGGCGCGCCCGGGGTCGGCCATTCGTCCAGATCGTCACGCGCCATCATCACCTGACCGATGATCTCGGCCGCAGTCAGGTTGCGCACCAGCTTCTGCGTTCCGGTGTGGCAGAACGAACAGGTCAGCGTGCAGCCCACCTGCGAGGAGATGCACAGCGTGCCGCGATCCTCTTCGGGGATGTAGACGACCTCGACCTCGTGCCCTCCGGCAATGCGCACCAGGTACTTGCGAGTACCATCCTCCGAGACCTGGCGGGTAACCACCTCCGGGATTTCGATCACGAAATTCTCGGCCAGCTGCGCGCGATAGGCCTTGGCCAGATTGGTCATCTGGTCAAAGTCGCGCACGCCCCATTGATAGATCCACTGCCAGATCTGGTTCACCCGCATTTTGGCCTGCTTTTCAGGCGTTCCATGTTCGATCAGAACCTCGCGCAGCCGGTCGCGGGTCAGACCGACAAGGTTGATCGTTCCCTCGGGCAATTTGCGGGGAATGGTCATGACATCCTGGGTGATCGGCGCTTTGGCGGACATGGCGGTTCTCGGGCGTTCTGGCTTGGGATGCGCCTCTATATAGGAACGCCGGCAAAGATCAAAAGGATTCGTGAGAACCTGTCCGGACGTCAGTCGAGGAACCGCAACAGTTCGGTGACACGGGCCCGCCCCAACTCGACCCGGCACGAGGTGATCGCAATGCCCGTTCCGGATCCACCACCAAAAGACGCGCCAACTGCTTCGCACTGCGCATCGCGATAAGTCTTCCAGGCCTCTTGAGAAGTTTCAAGCGCTGGCAAAGCAACAGCCCGACCCGTCACTTCGTCCAGTTCCTTCGCCGCATCGACTGCGAACCCAAACGCCGCGACCAAAGCGGCCTCGACATTGGTCTCGGCCCGACCGACGCATGTCCCGATCTCGACCTGAGATCCGGCATCGGTACATTCCAGCGCCGGGTCTGCAAATGCCGATACCGGAAGAAGAATTGCTGCCCAAACCCAACGCATGTCCGTCTCCTCGCCTGTCTACCCATGGTTTCAGACAGAGCTTAGCACAGTGGTCAGGCTTGGGCACGTTTTAGGTGCAGCGAGCGATCACACCCCGGCTGGCGGGATGTAGCAGTCCTCGGCATCCAGTGTCTTGACCGGATCATTCGGGCCGCATTGCTCGCCCGTGACCGGATAGGTTTCGGTGGATTTCTCGCACGCGCTCAGAGTTGCCGCTGCAACAATCAGAACCGCAATAAGGGGTTTGATCGACATGTCTGGACTCCTTCTTTGTTGTCTGAACCGATTGGTTCAGAAATCGAATCCGTCAGCCTTGATGCGGATCAAGTTTTGGTGCCGACGTTGCGTAAACGGATGCGCAAAAACGCAAAACCCCGCCATTTTGGCGGGGCATGAGATCTGGACGGGTTGGGCAGTTATTTGGTGCAGCGCTTCTCGGCGTCTTCGATGGCTGCGGTAAAGCCCAGCAACGAGAACGTGTCCTTGGTCTGGGTGCCGCGTTCGGACCGTGCGGTCAACACGGCCTCGGTCCCGCGCTTCATCGCCGTGACGATCTTGGCATCATCCGCGGCGCTGGCGGGCCACGCCCACTCGCCCTCGGTGAACAGTTCGAACTCGGACCCGTCGATTTCCAGATTCACCGTGGACCCGGGGGCGAATGGGTAGCCTCCGGTGAATGTCACCTGACCTTTGACCTCGGCGTTGGGGCGATAGAACACGAACAGCAAAATGTCGCTGCGACGCACCGATACCACACGGCCACCGCGGGTATTCACGGTCTCCTTGGGGGCGGATACGCTCCAGCACTCGGTCGGATCGTCTTCGACGAACACGCTCCAATCAGTCTGAGCGGACACACGGTTCGTACTGGTCGCCTGCTGGGCGATCGCTGTCGTGGCCATCCCTGCCACACAAAGGCCCGCGCATACGCGGGCGAGCATTGTTTTCATTCGTTCAGCCTCCTGGCTCGACCCACACCTCAACTCCATCCCGGAAGGCCGCGAACCCTGACGGTCCGTCTGTTGCAGTTGCGCATCCGGATGATTGCCGACATACACACACTAACGCAGGTTTCGCCACAGGCGAAAGGGCGATTGGCAGAATTTTGCGCACATTCCGGAGGGACGACATGACGCAGCCAGTACCGATGACCGAACTGTGGCGCGGACCGCTGTTGGAGAGCCTTCATCTGGGCCATGCGGTGATCTGCGACGACAGCGGCCAGATCGTGCGCAGCTGGGGCGATCCGAACGCGGTGATCTATCCGCGGTCGTCAGCCAAGATGATCCAGGCGCTGCCGCTGATCACCTCGGGCGCGGCGGCCAAATACGGGCTGGGCTCCGAGCATCTGGCGCTGGCCTGCGCCTCGCACAACGGCGCGGCGATCCATACCGAGCGCGTGACCGCCTGGCTGGATCACCTGGGCCTGTCCGAGCCCGATCTGCGCTGCGGCCCGCAGGAGCCGGCCGACATGGCCGCGCGCGACGGCCTGATCCTGGCCGACGACACGCCCTGCCAGATCCACAACAACTGCTCGGGCAAGCATTGCGGGTTCCTGACCCTGGCCCGGCACATGGGTGCAGGCCCGGAATATATCGAGATCGACCACCCCGTGCAGCAGGCCTGCCTGTCGGCCTTCGAAGAGACCACGGGCGAGGACAGCCCGTGCTATGGTATCGACGGCTGCTCGGCGCCCAATTTCGCCACTTCTCTGGTGGGGCTGGCGCGGTCGATGGCGTGGTTTGCCTCGGCCGGCGACCGGTCGGATCGGGCCAGCGACGCGGCCCTGCAATTGACCCGGGCGATGGTCGCCCACCCCGAGCTGGTGGCCGGCGAAACCCGTGCCTGCACCGAACTGATGCGCGCGATGAAAGGCCGTGCCGCGATCAAGACCGGGGCCGAGGCCGTGTTCGTCGCGATCATCCCGGAAAAGAAGATGGGCGTGGCGCTGAAGATCACCGATGGCGCCACCCGCGCCAGCGAGTGTGCCATCGCCGCCATTCTCGTCAGCCTCGGCGTGCTCGAGGCCGATCACCCGGCCACGCGCAAATTCATGAACGCCACGCAATACAGCCGCCGCGGGCTGGAATGCGGCGTGATCCGCCCCGCGCCGGGTTTCCCCGGCTGAGGGTCACATCTCGATCTCGTGGATCTCGGCCACCTCGACCGAGCCCGAGCCGTTGACCACCATGGGGCAGCCCTTGGCCATCTCGGTGGCGGCTTCGACGCTGTCGGCCTTAACCACTGTAAAGCCCGAGGCCGGGTTCGGCCCGCCATTGCCGGCCACGCCATCGGCGCTGACGGTATGGGACTGGCCCACCGGGTTGCCGGGGATTTCCAGCGCCGGCCCCATGTTCTGGAACCACGCGCCCCAGGCGGCCATGGTGGCTTCGATCTCGGCCGGGTCGGTCGGCGTGGTGCCGCCGTGATAGACAAACAGGTACTGAGGCATTTTCTGGTCTCCCTTTTGGTCAGACGGGGTTGGCAAGCCGGGCTTCTAGCTTGCGCAGCGACGAAGTCCAGCCGCTTTCATGATTGGCCGAGACGTCGTCATCGCCCAGATCGCGGTGATCCAGGATCAGGCGCGCTCCGGTGTCGGTCGGCTCGACCGCCAGCTTCACATGGCTCTCGGCGCCGCGCTGGTCCTGGTCGTCATGCCAGCCCCAGGTGAACCCGACCGAGTTCGGTGGGTCCACATGGGTCACATGCCCGGACACCTTGAAACGCTGCCCCTCGCGATTGACCATGACCGAATACCACGGACCTAGGCGCGAGAAATCCAGATCGTGCTCCGGCACCTCGACCCCTTCGGGCCCCCACCACTGCAACAATCTGGTTCCGTCGCTGATCCAGGCGAACAGGGTTTCGGCGCTGACCGGAAAGTCGCGCACCAGCTTCAGGTCGGCCATGAGCTTTCCTCCTGCAGAATGTCGCCCAGGCGGTCCAGACTGGCCTCCCAGAACTGGCGTTTGGAGATGGTCCATTCGGCAATCGCCCGCAGACCTTCGGGGCGGATCGAATAGATGCGCTGGGTGCCGTTCACGCGCTGGTTCACCAGCCCGGCCTGCCGCAGCACCTTCAGGTGCCGGGATATGGCCGCGCCGGACATCCCCTTGCCTTGGGCAAGGTCGCCTGCGGGCAGTTCGCCCTGATCCATCAGTTGTTCAACGATCGTGAATCGGGTCGGGTCGGACAGGGCCGAAAAGGCATCGAGCAGCGTGTTCATGCCCATTAATTAACATGAATGTTAAGCAATGGAAACCTGAAATCGTCGGATCAGCCCTGCGCAAAATCCGATCGGGCATATCCCTGCAGATACAGCAGCGCGGTCAGGTCGCCATGGTTGATGCGCACGTCGCATTGCCCGGCGACCGAGGGTTTGGCGTGCAGGGCCACCCCCGTCCCGGCGCGGTCCAGCATGCCCAAATCGTTCGCACCGTCGCCCACGGCAATCACCTCGGCCTCGGAAATGCCCAGCCGGGCCGAGATCTGCTCCAGCGCCTCGACCTTGGCCTGACGGCCCAGGATCGGGCGCTGCACGTCACCGGTCAGCTTGCCGTCCGCCGCCAGCAACGTGTTGGCGCGATTCTCGTCAAAGCCCAGCAGCTCGGCCACGCGGGCCGTGAACGCGGTGAACCCGCCCGAGACCAGCGCGGCATAGCCGCCATTGGCCCGCATCGTCGCAACCAGTTCGCGGCCGCCCGGCATAAGGGTGATGCGCTGGTTCAACACCCGGTCGATCACCGACACGTCCAGCCCCTTCAGCAGGCCCACCCGCTCGGTCAGCGCGCCTTCGAAATCCAACTCGCCATTCATGGCGCGGGCGGTGATGTCCTTGACCCGCTCGCCCACCCCGGCCTCGTCAGCCAGTTCGTCGATGCATTCCTGCTGGATCATCGTGCTGTCCATATCGGCCAGCAGCATCTTCTTGCGGCGGCCCTCGGCCGGCTGCACGACCAGATCGACGCCCAGCTTCTGTAAATCGGCCCAGACATCCCAGCGGTTGGCCGGAACCGCCGGCAGGGCAAATTCGGCCGCTTCGTCGGGGCTCAGCCACTGGATGTCGCCCCCGCCCCAGGCATTGCGCAACGAGTCGATCAGCGCCCCGTCCAGCGACGGCGTCTTGGGGTTGGTCAACAGAGTGGCAACGTACATCTTGATCCTCCGGCAGCCTGCCCTGCGCATATCGCAGGCGCAGCATTTCCGCCAGAGGCCAATTCCACGCCGCTAGCCCAGAATGCCCGGCAGGCGCAGGCCGTGTTCGCGGGCGCAGTCCTTGGCGATGTCATACCCCGCATCCGCATGGCGCCACACGCCAGAGGCCGGGTCGTTCCACAACACCCGCTCGAGCCGCCGCGCGGCGTCCTCGGTGCCGTCGGCGCAGATCACCACGCCCGCATGCTGGCTGAAGCCCATGCCGACTCCGCCGCCGTGATGCAGCGACACCCAGGTCGCGCCGCTGGCGGTGTTGATCAGCGCGTTCAGCAGCGGCCAGTCCGACACGGCGTCGGACCCGTCCAGCATCGCCTCGGTCTCGCGGTTGGGACTGGCAACCGAACCGCTGTCGAGGTGGTCGCGTCCGATCACCACCGGGGCCTTCAGCTCTCCGTTCGCGACCATCTCGTTGAAGGCCAGACCCGCGCGGTGCCGGTCGCCCAGCCCGATCCAGCAGATCCGCGCGGGCAGACCCTGAAACGCGATCCGGACACGGGCCATGTCCAGCCAGCGATGCAGATGCTCGTTCTCGGGGAACAGCTCCTTCATCTTGGCATCAGTCTTGTAGATGTCCTCGGGGTCACCCGACAGCGCGCACCAGCGGAACGGGCCGATGCCACGGCAGAACAGCGGGCGGATATAGGCCGGGACGAAACCGGGAAAGGCAAAGGCGTTCTCAAGCCCCTCGTCCTGCGCCACCTGACGGATGTTGTTGCCATAATCCAGCGTCGGCACGCCCGCGTTCCAGAAATCGACCATCGCCGCGACATGCTGCTTCATCGAGGCGCGTGCGGCCTTTTCCACAGCTTTAGGGTCTGTTTCCCGCTTTTCGCGCCACTGGGCCAGGGTCCAGCCCAAGGGCAGATACCCGTTGATCGGGTCATGCGCGCTGGTCTGGTCGGTTACAATGTCGGGGCGCATCCCGCCGGCCTGCATCCGGGCGTAAATCTCGGGAAAGATCTCGGCCGCATTGCCCAGCAGACCCACGGACTTCGCCTCGCCCGCCTTGGTCCAGCGGTCGATCATGGCGAGCGCCTCGTCCAGAGTTTCGGCCTTTTCATCCAGGTATTTGGTGCGCAGGCGGAAATCGATGCTGTCGGGGTTGCATTCCACCGCCAGACAGCAGGCCCCGGCGAAGACTGCCGCGAGGGGCTGTGCTCCGCCCATGCCGCCCAGCCCCCCGGTCAGGATCCATCGGCCGGTCAGGTCGCCGCCATAGTGCTGGCGCCCGGCCTCGGCGAAGGTTTCATAGGTGCCCTGAACGATGCCCTGCGTACCGATATAGATCCACGACCCGGCCGTCATCTGGCCGTACATCATCAGGCCCTTCTTATCCAATTCGTTGAAATGGTCCCAGGTCGCCCAATGCGGCACGAGGTTGGAATTGGCGATCAGCACCCGCGGCGCGTCCTTGTGCGTGCGGATGATCGCCACCGGCTTGCCGGACTGCACGATCAGGGTCTCGTCGGACTCGAGATCCTTCAAACTGGCAACGATAGTGTCGAAATCCTTCCAGGTTCGGGCCGCGCGGCCGATACCGCCATAGACCACCAATTCGTGCGGGTTTTCAGCAACGTCGGGGTGCAGGTTGTTCATCAGCATCCGCAACGGGGCCTCGGTCAGCCAGCTTTTGGCATTCAGGTCCGGCCCGGTCGGCGGAAAGACGTCACGGGTGTTTTTGCGCGGGTCACTCATTTCGGGGCTCCTTTTTCGGCCAGCGCGCCAGACAGGGCCAGGGCACGCAGGCGGTCAAGCATCTCTTTCAGGTGCGGGCGCAGGCGTTCGGCCCGGTCCGCGCGCCAGGTCCAGGGCGAGGTCTCGTCCATATAGGCGCATTGGGCGATCTCCATCTGGATCGCATGTATGCCCTTGTCCGGACGGCCATAGTTCCGGGTGGTCCAGCCGCCCTTGAACCGGCCGTTCAGCACCGCGGTACAGCCCGACGCCCGGGCCACGGCGTCCACCGCCTGCGCGACCTCGGGGGCGCAGGTGGTTCCGTCATTGGTGCCTGTGTTGAACACCGGCAGTTCTCCGTCGAACAGGAAGGGGATCCGCGACCGGATCGAATGGCAGTCGAACAAGATCACCACGCCATGCCTGACCCGCACCCGCTCCAATTCTTCCTGCAACGCGGCGTGGTAGGGGGCGTGGAACTTTTCGCGCCTCTCCTCGATTTCATCTTCCGACGGCTCCTGACCTTCCAGCCATATGGGGCGCCCGTCGAAATCGGTCAGAGGCACCAGGGTCGTCGTGTTCTGCCCCGGATAGAGCGACTGACCTGCAGGGTCACGATTGGCGTCGATCACATAGCGGTGCACGCGGGACTGAACCACCGTCGCATCGCCCAATAGCCCTTTATAGAGCCTATTTATGTGCCAATCCGTGTCCGCCAACGCCCGGCCGGTCTGGTTCAGGCGCGCATGGATCTCCTCGGGCACGAAGGTTCCGCCATGCGGTTGGCCCAGCACGATCGGGCCCTGCCCCCGCTGCACCTCGACCACGGTCATGCCGTCACCTCCGGCAGCGGTACGCCCAGCGCCTCCAGCATCGCGCCGCTGGCCACAAGATCCTTGGCCTGCTCCAGTTCCGGGGCCAGGTATCGGTCCTCCGCCAAAGGCGGGATATCGGCGCGCAGCCGCGCAATCACCCGCTGCAAGGGCGCGCTGGTGACCAGCGGGGCGCGGAACTCGACGCCCTGGGCGGCGCAGAGCAGTTCGATCCCCAGAATGTGGTTCAGGTTTTCCACCATGCGCGTCAGACGCCGCGCCCCGTGGGCCGCCATCGAGACGTGATCCTCCTGGTTGGCCGAGGTGGGCGTGCTGTCGGTGACGCAGGGGTTGGCCAGATGCTTGTTTTCGCTCATCAGTGCGGCGGTCGTGACCTCGGCGATCATGAAGCCGGAATTCAGACCCGGATCGGGGGTCAGGAATGGCGGCAGATCGAAGCTGAGCGTCGGATCCACCATCAGCGCGATCCGGCGTTGCGCGATGGCCCCGATCTCGGACAGGGCCAGCGCGATCATGTCGGCGGCAAATCCCACCGGTTCGGCGTGAAAATTGCCGCCCGAAACGATCATGTCGGGATCGGACAGCACCAGCGGGTTGTCAGTGGCCGCGTTGGCCTCGGTCTGCAGGGTGGCGGCAGCCTGCCGGATCACGTCCATCGCGGCACCGGTGACCTGCGGCTGGCAGCGAATGCAATACGGATCCTGCACGCGGCTGTCGCCCTCGCGATGGCTTTCGCGTATTTCCGACCCCTGCAACACGGCCCGCATGGCGCTGGCGGCCTCGATCTGGCCGCGATGACCGCGCAGGGCATGGATCTCGGGTTGCAGCGGCGCGGTGGAGCCCATGATGGCATCGGTCGATACGGCCGAAACGACGAGCGCGTTCTGCGCCGCGCGCCAGCCTTCGAACAGGCCCGCCAAGGCGTAGGCCGTCGAGAACTGGGTGCCGTTGATGAAGGCCAGGCCCTCTTTCGGCCCCAGCTGAACAGGCTCTAACCCGGCTTTTTTCAAGGCTTGGGCGCCCGGCATGACCGTACCGTCCAGCTCGGCTTCGCCTTCGCCGATGACCACCGCCGTCATGTGGGCCAGCGGCGCCAGATCACCCGAGGCCCCCACCGAGCCCTGCGCCGGGATCACCGGGGTCACGCCACGGGCCAGCATCTGCTGCAGCAGATCTACCAGCGCCCACCGCACACCGGATGCGCCGCGCCCGAAGGACAACAGCTTGAGCGCCATCATCAGGCGCGCCAACCGCCGCGGCACCGCCGAGCCAACCCCGCAGCAATGGCTGAGGATCAGGTTGCGCTGCAGCGCCGAGGTGTCCTTGGCCGCGATCTTGAGGCTTGCCAGCTTGCCGAAACCGGTATTCACGCCATAGACGGGCTGGTCCCCGGCGGCGGCCTCGGCGATGCGGGCGGCGGCGGCCTCGACAGCCGGGCGACAGCAATTATCCAGAACCACCGGCGTTTCGTTCCAGTAGATATCCGCCAGTTGGGCCAGCGAGACCAGCCCCGGAACCAAGGTCAGAGCGCTCATGCCTCCCCTCCGAAAATGCGCGCGTGCAGCGGGTTGAACCCGATCCGATAGGCCAGCTCGGCCGGGTGAGAGACGTCCCACACGGCCAGATCCGCCCGCTGCCCCGGCGCTATCGTGCCGGCATCACTCAGCCCAAGCGCGCGGGCGGCATTGCGGGTGACCCCAGCCAACGCCTCGGCCGGGGTCATGCCAAACAGGGTGCAGCCCATGTTCATCGTCAGCAGCAGCGACGTCAGCGGCGAGGACCCCGGGTTGCAATCGGTG
This sequence comes from Ruegeria sp. B32, assembly GCF_025141855.1. NCBI lineage: Bacteria > Pseudomonadati > Pseudomonadota > Alphaproteobacteria > Rhodobacterales > Roseobacteraceae > Ruegeria > Ruegeria sp. B32. Next base: position 2,926,873 of record NZ_CP081106.1, read on the forward strand.
GCCAGGGCCATCGGCACCCCGGCCTTGCGGAACAGGTCGATCGGCGGAGCCTGCGTTTCCCGCAACGTGTAGAATGCCCCGGGCAGCAGAACCGCAGTCGTTCCAGCCTCGGCCATGGCCGCCACTCCGGCGGCATCCACATATTCGACATGATCGGCTGACAGGGCGCCGTAGGACGCAGCCAGCCGGGCCCCGCCCAGGTTCGACAATTGCTCGGCATGCAGTTTGACCGGCAGCCCCAAATCACGCGCTGCGACGAACACCCGCGCGATCTGAGTCGTATCGAACGCGATTCCCTCGCAGAACCCGTCGACCGCGTCGACCAGCCCCTCGGCATGGGCCGCACGCAGGGTCGGGATGCAGACCGTGTCGATATAGGCGTCTGCACGCCCGGTGAATTCGGGCGGCACTGCATGTGCCCCCAGAAAGCTGGTCCGAACCCGCACCGGGCGCTGCTTTGCAATTTCCCGGGCCCCGCGCAACATGCGCAGCTCGGTGTCCTGATCCAGTCCATAGCCGGACTTGATTTCAATGCAGGTCACACCCTCGGCCAACAGCGCGTCTATGCGAGGCAGCGCCTCTTGGATCAGGTCCTGAATACTGGCGGCGCGTGTGGCTGTGACCGTCGACAGAATTCCCCCGCTGGCGCGCGCAATCTCTTCGTAGGTTGCCCCGTTCAGCCGCATTTCGAACTCAACCGCCCGGTTACCCCCGAAAATCGCATGCGTGTGCGGATCGATCAGGCCCGGAGTGATCAACCGATCTGCAAAATCGACGATCGGCCAGTCGGCGTGATCCGGCGGCAGATCTCGGTGCGGCCCGATCCATTTGATCCGGCCCGACGAAACAGCAATCGCCGCGTCTTCGACCAAGCCATAGGACGCAACCCCATCCGCCATGGTTGCGATCCGCCGACAACAAATCACCGAATTTCTGGTCATCGCGATTCTTTTGGACTCCCCTCGGGTTTCAATTTTTCGTATACGTGTAAAAAATTAAAGTCTACACAAAAAGAAGCACTGATGCCGATCCATGCCAAAACCGCCTTGTTAGGCTCTGACTGGGTTTCGGACCTGAGGGTCGAAACTGCGAATGGCGTCATCACCGGATTGGAGATCGGCGCGGGTCCGCAGTCGGCCGACACCAGCGTTGATGCCCTGCTGCCAGCCTTGTCGAACCTGCACAGCCACGCGTTTCAGCGCGCCATGGCAGGTATGACCGAGTTTCGCGCAGCCGGGCGGGAAAGCTTCTGGTCCTGGCGAAATCTGATGTACCGCTTTCTGGACAGGTTGACGCCCGAGCAGATGGAGGCCATCGCTGCGCTGGTGTTCCTTGAGATGCAGGAGGCCGGATATGCCGCGGTCGGGGAATTCCACTATGTGCATCACCAGCCCGGCGGCGCGCCCTACGACCAGCTTTCCGAGCTGAGCCAGCGTATCTTCGCAGCAGCTTTGCGGACGGGAATCGGTCTGACCCATTTGCCGGTTCTCTATTCCTACGGCGGCGTCCGGCAAGAGCCCCTGTCTGGCGGCCAGTTGCGGTTCGGCAATGACGTGGACCGGTTCACGGACCTGTATCACGAGTGCCGGTCGGCTGCCGCAGATCTTGCCGCGGACACGGTGGTCGGCATCGCGCCGCATTCCTTGCGCGCCACCTCACCCAAGGACTTGGCCCTGCTGCTGGCGCAAGTTCCGGAGGGTCCGGTTCACATCCATATCGCCGAACAGGTGAAAGAGGTCGAGGACGTGCAATCCGCTTTGGGCCAACGCCCGGTCGCCTGGCTTCTGGACAACGCCCAGGTCGATTCACGCTGGTGTCTGATCCATGCTACCCAGATGGACGACGCCGAAACACGCGCTCTGGCGCGTTCGGGGGCCGTGGCCGGCCTGTGTCCGATCACAGAAGCCAACCTGGGCGACGGGATCTTCAACGGAGTGCCCTACCTTGAAACTCAAGGACGGTTCGGGGTCGGATCAGACTCTAACGTGCGGATTTCTCTGCCAGAGGAGTTGCGCAGTCTGGAATACTCCCAGCGCCTTCGCGACCGATCCCGCGCGGTTCTGGCGGCAGCCAACGGTTCCGTGGGACATGCGTTGTACACCGGCGCGGCACAAGGCGGGGCGCAGGCTCTGGGCCGCAATGCCGGAGAGATCGCGGTCGGCAAACTGGCCGACCTGGTGGCAGTTGACCGGTCGCACCCAACGCTTTGCGCGCTGGCGGATCATCAACTTCTGGACGGCTTGTGCTTTGCCGCACCCGATGGTCTGGTAACGGATCTGTGGTCGGCAGGCCGTCATATGGTGCGGGATGGCAGGCATATTGCGCGCGAGACGATAATCAGAGACTACAAAGCCGCGATTGCAGACCTGTTGACCGACGTCTGACCCGACAAAGAACTGAGTTGAGATCAAGATGACCCAGACCGCTGACACGACCGGCTACAAGGAAATCAAGCAGACTGTGCTTGACCGCATCCGCTCGGGCCAGTGGCTGCCGGACATGCTGCTGCCCAACGAGCAGGACCTTGCGGTCGAATTTTCCTGCACGCGTACAACGGTCAATCGGGCGCTGCGCGAACTGGCCGAGGAAGGATTTCTGGAACGCCGCCGCAAGGCCGGTACCCGGGTGCTGAGCGCGCCGCAGAGACAGGCCCGGTTCACCATCCCGCTGGTCCGGGAAGAGGTCGAGGCTCTGGGCGGCACCTACCGCTATGCACTTGTCTCGGCCCAAGCCGAACAGGCGCCCGAATGGCTGGCCGCGCGGCTGGCGCTGGGATCGGATCGGCGGGTGATGCATGTGCGGTGCATGCATTTTTCGGACAACACCCCGTTTCAGTTCGAGGATCGCTGGATCGTTACGGCCAGCGTCCCGGCTGTCGAACAGGCTGATTTCTCGACGCTGGGACCCAATGAATGGCTGATTCAGACGGTCCCCTTCACCAATGTCGAGCTGTCTTTTCTGGCAAGCCGCGCCGACGCCGAACTGGCCGGGTTTCTGGACGTAACGGTTGGCGAGCCGGTCTTTACCGCGGAACGTATCACCTGGTTGCAAGGCAGCCCGGTTACCTTCGCCAAGATGTATTTCGCGGCCGGCTACCGGATGACCACCCGGTTCTGAGGCAGTCCGGGCCTTTACCGCGGCCCGATTCCGGTACAGGTTCGCCTTGACCGAGCAACGGCAACACGGAGAACGGGATGAGCAACCCGCTATACGATCGACTTTTCGGCATTCACGCGGGCAAGACAACGCCGTTCCTGCATCTGCCGGACGGACGCGTTCTCTCACATGCCGAATTCCTGGACATGGCGGCCCGGATCGCCAACGCTTTGACGGCCTGCGGGCTGGAACCGGATGACCGCGTTGCGGTGCAGGTCGCGAAATCGCCCGAGGCGCTGGCGCTTTACGCAGCCTGCGTTCAGGCCGGGCTGATCTTTCTGCCGCTGAACACCGCCTACACGACAGACGAGCTGCGGTATTTCATCGAAAACAGCGGTGCTCGGATGGTTGTCGCGGATGCCAAATCACAGGTCGATATCGAGCCGATTGCCCAAGCGCAGAATGCGATGCTCGAAACTCTGAACGCGGACGGTTCCGGCAGCCTGATGCGGCGCGCACTTGGGATGTTGCCAGCCTTCGAACCCGCGCACAGGACCGAGGATGACCTCGCAGCTTTCCTTTACACATCGGGCACCACCGGACGGTCCAAGGGTGCCATGCTGACGCAGGCGAATCTGCTGTCGAACGCCGAAACGCTGGTACGGGAGTGGCGCTTCACCGCGGATGACGTGTTGCTGCACGCGCTGCCGATCTTTCACACTCATGGCCTGTTCGTGGCCACCAATGTCATGCTGTCGGCCGGTGGATCGATGATCTTTCTACCGGGCTTCGATCTGGACGACATCTTGCGCCTGATGCCCAAGGCCACCTCGATGATGGGTGTGCCGACCTTCTATACTCGTCTCTTGGACGACGACCGGTTTACCGGGGATCTGACCCGGCACATGCGGCTGTTCATATCCGGTTCGGCGCCGCTGCTGGCCGAAACCCACACGCGGTTCGAGCAACGCACCGGCCACCGCATCCTGGAACGCTATGGCATGACCGAAACCAACATGAACACCTCGAACCCCTATGACGGCGAGCGTCGGGCCGGAACGGTGGGCTTTCCGCTGCCGGGGGTCGAGTTGAAGATCACCGACCCTGAAACGGGCGATCCGCTGCCGCAGGGCGAGATCGGCATGATCGAAGTGCGCGGCCCGAACGTGTTCAAGGGTTATTGGCAGATGCCCGAGAAAACCGCCGCCGAGCTGCGCGAGGACGGGTTCTTCATCACCGGTGATCTGGGCCGCATCGACGCGGATGGCTATGTGCATATCGTCGGCCGCGGCAAAGACCTGATCATATCGGGCGGCTACAACATCTATCCCAAGGAAATCGAGCTGGTTCTGGATGACCAGCCCGGCGTGCTGGAAAGCGCGGTGATCGGCGTGCAGCACCCGGATTTCGGGGAAACCGTGCTGGGCATCCTGGTGCCCGAGGCCGGCGCGGCACCGGATCTGGACACGATCATGGAGGCGGTGAGCCGAAGCCTTGCCCGTTTCAAACATCCCCGCAGGCTTATCCTGCTGGACGAACTGCCGCGCAATACGATGGGCAAGGTGCAGAAAAACGCCCTCCGCGAGGCCTACAAGAACATGTTCGCGGGCGGCTGATCAGGGGCGCAGCGGCACGCGTCCGGCTTCGGTCAGCAGCCAGCAGTCGCGCCCCTCGAACACGGCAACCCCGGTTTGGCGGCCATAGCCCGCGCCGCTGTCCAGGTTGATGCGGTTCCCGTAATGGGTGGGGCGGTCCACCACCGTGTGGCCATGCACGATCAGCTTGGGGTGCGGGGTTTCGCAGGCGTGAAAACTCTGACGGATCCAGACCAGATCGTCCTCGGCCTGCGCGCCCAGCGGCACGCCCGGCCGGATGCCGGCGTGGACAAAGGCAATCTCGGGGGTCTGATGCATCCGCACCAGGTCGCGCAGAAAAGCCCTGTGCGCGACCGGCACTGCCGCAACGGCCGCGCGATGCACATCCTGCAGCCGGGTGCGGTCTTCGAACTCGACGCCATAGCTGCGCAGGGTTTCGGTGCCGCCCAGCCGCTCGTGCAGCCAGTGGTAGCCGACCAGAAGATGCGGATCATGGCGCGGCTCATCCTGCAGGAACCACGCGAACATCCGGTCATGGTTGCCCAGCAGCGTGACCCAGTTCCGCCCGGCGTCGCGCCCGGCAATCAGCCGGTCCAGCAGGCCCTTGCTGTCGGGGCCGCGATCGACGTAGTCGCCCAGAAACACGATCCGCGCATCGCGCCCGCCATCCTGTTCGATCAGGGACAGGGCGCGGTCGAACTCGGCCGTCTGGCCGTGCAGATCACCGATGGCGTAGGTGGGCGCGGTCATGTCCATGTCTCCGTTCCAGGCGGGGTTGGATTTGCGGGCCTTTGCAACGACAACGCCTGCACCGGGCGGGTGCAGGCGTCAATCGCTTTCATCCGGGTCTTGCCGGATCAAACCACGTCGAACTCCAGCGGCTTGATCTGGGTGAACAGCCCGGTTTCGGCCAGCTTGGCGCGGGCTTCTGCCGGAACCGGCTCGTCAACATACAGCAGCGCGATCGCCTCGCCCCCCGCCTGGGCGCGGCCCAGGGTAAAGTTGGCGATGTTCACGCCATGCTCGCCCATGGTCTTGCCCAGGGTGCCGATGATGCCCGGCACGTCCTCGTTGGTGGTGTACAGCATGTGCGCACCGACTTCGGCATCGATGTTGATGCCCTTGATCTGGATGAAGCGCGGCTTGCCGTCGCTGAACACGGTGCCCCCGATCGAGCGTTCGCGCTTGTCGGTCACCACGGTCACCTTGATATAGCCCTCGAAGGCGCCCGACTTGTCCTGGTTGGTGGTCGAGATCTTGACGCCGCGCTCTTTGGCCACGACCGGAGCCGAGACCATATTCACCTCAGGGTTCGAGCGTTTCATGATCCCCGCCACCACCGCGCAGTTCAGCGCGGCCAGGTTCATCTGCGCCGCCACGCCGTCATACAGGATGTTGATCGCCTTGATCGGCTCGTCGGTCATCTGGCCGATGAAGCTGCCCAGATGGCCGGCCAGCTTGATCCACGGTCCCATGACCTTGGCCTCTTCGGCGGTTACGCTGGGCATGTTCAGCGCATTTTCCACCGCGCCGGTCAGCAGATAGTTCGAGATCTGCTCGGCCACCTGCAGCGCCACGTTTTCCTGCGCTTCGGTGGTCGCCGCGCCCAGATGCGGGGTGCAGACCACGTTGGGCAGGCCGAACAGCGGGTTTTCCTTGGCCGGTTCCTCGCTGAACACGTCGAACCCCGCGCCGGCGACATGGCCGGATTTGATCAGTTCGGCCAGCGCCTCTTCGTCGACCAGACCGCCGCGGGCGCAGTTGATGATGCGCACGCCCTTCTTGGTCTTGGCCAGGTTCTCGCGGCTGAGGATGTTGCGGGTCTGGTCCGTCAGCGGCACGTGCAGGGTGATAAAATCGGCCCGCGCCAGCAGCTCGTCCAACTCGACCTTTTCCACGCCCATCTTGTCGGCCTTCTCCTGGCCCAGATAGGGGTCATAGGCGATGACCTTCATCTTGAGGCCCTGCGCCCGGTCGCAGACGATGCCGCCGATATTGCCGGCGCCGATCACGCCCAGCGTCTTGTTGGTCAGCTCGACCCCCATGAATTTGGACTTTTCCCACTTGCCTGCATGGGTGCTGGCATTGGCCTCGGGGATCTGGCGCGCCACGGCGAACATCATCGCGATGGCGTGCTCGGCGGTTGTGATCATGTTGCCGAACGGCGTGTTCATCACGATCACGCCCTTTTTCGAGGCCGCGTCCTTGTCGATATTGTCGGTGCCGATGCCGGCGCGGCCGATCACCTTCAGCTTGTCGGCCTTTTCCAGGATCTTCTCGGTGACCTTGGTGGCCGAGCGGATGGCCAGGCCGTCATAGTTGCCGATGATCTCGGCCAGCTTTTCCTTGTCCTTGCCCACGTCGGGCATGAAATCCACGTCGATGCCGCGGTCGCGGAAGATCTGAACCGCGGTTTCGCTGAGCTTGTCGGATACGAGTACTTTGGGGGCCATGTGCGTGGTCCTTGAATGGGATGATGGCTCCGGGCCGGACGCGGCCCGGATCTTGTCGGGGAAAAGGGTCAGGCGGCTTCGGCCTGTGCGGCGATCTCGGCTTCGAACGCCCATTTCAGCCAGGGCAGCATCGCCCGGATGTCGGACGTCTCGACCGTGCCGCCGCACCAGATGCGCAGCCCGGCCGGCGCATCGCGATACGCGCCGATGTCCAGCGCCACGTTCTCGGCCTCCAGCCGCTTGGCGACCGCCTTGGCAAAGCTTGCGCCGTCGCGAATGCGCGGATCGGTGAACTTCAGGCAAACGCTGGTGTTCGACCGGGTGGCCGGGTCCTCGGCCAGGTTGTCGATCCAGTCGTTCTGGTCGCAGAAGTCAAAGATCGCCTGCGCATTGGCATCGGCGCGGGCGATCAGGCCCTGCAGCCCGCCGACCGAGCGCGCCCAGTCCAGCGCGAACAGGTAATCCTCGACCGCCAGCATCGACGGCGTGTTGATGGTGGCACCCTGGAAGATGCCCTCGATCAGCTTGCCGCCCTTGGTCAGACGGAAGATCTTCGGCAGCGGCCACGCGGGGGTATAGCTTTCCAGCCGTTCGACCGCGCGGGGGCTGAGGATCAGCAAGCCATGTGCGGCCTCGCCACCCAGAACCTTTTGCCAGCTGAAGGTGGTGACATCCAGCTTGTCCCAGGGCAGGTCCATCGCAAAAGCGGCGCTGGTGGCGTCGCAGATGGTCAGGCCGGCGCGGTCATCGGTGATCCAGTCGCCATTCGGAACCCGTACACCCGAAGTGGTCCCGTTCCAGGTAAAGACCACGTCATTGTTGAAATCGATGGACGCCAGATCGACGATCTGCCCGTAATCGGCGGTTTTCACCTCGGCGTCGATCTTCAGCTGTTTGACCACGTCGGTGACCCAACCCGCGCCAAAGCTTTCCCAGGCCAACATCTCGACCTTGCGTTCGCCCAGCAGCGACCACAGCGCCATTTCCACCGCGCCGGTATCCGAGGCCGGAACGATGCCGATGCGATAGTCAGCCGGAATGCCCAGCAGCTCGCGCGTGCCTTCGATGGCGGCCTTCAGCTTGTCCTTGCCGACGGCGGCGCGGTGCGATCGGCCCAGCGCGGCATCGGCCAGCTTGTTCAGCTCGAATGTGGGGGGTTTGGCGCAGGGGCCCGAGGAAAAACGCGGATTGGCCGGCCGCGTTGCCGGTCGTTCGATGGTCATTGGTGTTACCCTTCCAGATATACGCCCCTCGTTGGGGAGGGGTGTCCCGCGGCCAGACCTAGGGGGCCGCGGTTGGGCGGGCAAGCGGAAAAGACGCTTTGAATATCAAAAACGACACGGGCGGTGACGCCAAATCGGAACACAGGTTTCCGATCGGCGCATTTTGCACCCGCAGAAAGACCTCAGCGATCCAGCCGGACGGTTTCGCCCGTGGCCAGCGATTGTTGCGCCGCCAGCCCCATGCGCACGGCCCACATGCCGTCGGTCAGGCTGACCTCCGGGGCGTCGCGCTCACCGCGCACCAGTGCCAGAAAGCCCTGGTGCTGATAGAAGGTCGAGCCGTTGTGGTCGCCCGCCGCCAGCAGACGCGGATCGACGGGAATGTCGCGGGTGATCGGGCCCTTGGGATCGCGCGGGCTGACGATCAGCTGCGGCACCGGCGGCTCGCCCAGATGTTCGGGCCAGAACCGGCCCGGCCCGGGGACCAGCGCCTCGATCTTGGCCTTGGGGCCGACGACCGAGATTTCCTCCTGATACCGCGCGCCCTCGGCGAACATGCACAGCTCCAGCATCGCCCGCGCGCCCGAGGCGAAATCGACGATGACATAGCCGTGGTCGAGGATGTCGGGCGTCTCGCCGTCATAGGTTTCATCTAGATGGTTCACGGCCTGCCCGCCGCTGGCGCTGACGCGTACAGGATCGGATTGCAGGATCAGGCGCATCAGGTCGAAAAAATGACAGCATTTCTCGACGAAGGTACCGCCCGTGTTGCGGTTGAATCGGTTCCAGTTGCCGACCTTTTCCAGGAACGGAAAGCGGTGTTCGCGGATGCTCAGCATCTTGACGCCGCCGCTGGTGTCCTGCGCCTCGGTGATCAGGGCGGCGATGGGCGGCATGTAGCGATATTCCATCGCCACCCAGATCGGACAGGGATAGCTGCGCTCGATCTCGGCCAGACGGGCCGCATCGCCGGGGTTGGTGAACAGCGGCTTTTCCACCAACAGCGGCAAGGGACGCGTTTCGGCGATCTGGGCGATCTGATCCACATGCAGATGGTTGGGGCTGGCGATGACCAGGCAGTCCAACTCCTCGACCGCCAGCAGATCCTGCACCGAAGCCACCATTCTGGCCCCCGGCGCAATCGCCTGCGCGGCGCGCGCCATCTCGGGGTCGGGCTCGAAAATGGCGGCCACTTGCGTGCCCTCCAGCAGGGCGATGTTGTGCTGGTGTTCCTGCCCCATCATGCCACATCCGATCAGCCCGTAATTGATGGTCCGGGTCATGCGCGTTTCCTCGTCATTTCAGTCGTTGGACGTAAGTTGCCCGGTCCGGGTCGAACCAGGTTTTCGAAAACTCTACGGGTTCAGGCCGTTCCGACCAGCTGAACCGCTCGATGTAACCGACGGTCTCGCCCGCCGGCCGGGTGAAGTGCGCGGGGGTCCAGTCGGGCAGCCGACCGACCGAAACCCGATCCTCGGCGCGGGTGATCCAGAACCCAAGCTGCTGCTGGTAATAGCGATAGAGCGAGTCCGACAGCAGCCGCCGATCGATCAGACCGGCTGATTCGTCCAGCCAGATCTCCTCGACCGCGATGATTGTGTCATTCAGATAGCGCATCCGCCGCACGCGCGACCCGCGCCGCGAGGTGCCGAAATCGGGCAGGTCGGCGGGCTTGTCCAGGTGATCGACCGACAGGATGTCGGCGCGCGGCAGGCCGCCGCCCTCGGGCAGTTCCAGCCGGAACATGGCATAAACGCTGTTCTGGGTCCCGGTCTCGCGCACATAGTTGCCCGAGCCCTGGATCCGCTCGAGCATCCCCTTTTTTTCCAGCTCGGCGAGCGATTTTCGCAGCGTCCCGACCGAGACGTTCAACTGCGCCGCCATGTCCCGCTCGGGCGGCAGACGCTCGCCGTCGATCAGCCGGCCGGCGGCGATGTCGCGGATCAGCAGCTCGGCGATCTGCACATAGATCGGCAGGGCGTTGGGGTTTCTGGTGGATGGGGGCACGCGGGCGCTTCACTTGGTCGCAGAAAAAATTGATACACTATTGATCTACATCAATGTGGTTGCTACGCAAGAGAAAAGTTGAGCCCGGCAGGAGAGAGAATCAGATGACGATCGTCCCCATCACATCCCCCGATCTGGATGCGGCCGAGGTTTCGTGGTTCGCGGCGCTGTGCTCGGACGATTATCAGTTTCTCGGCGTGCCCGACGGCGATCTGCGCTCCAGCTGGGAACATTGCTCGGGCATCGTGAAAGAGGCCGAGGCGCAGGGCTTTCGCAACATCCTGTGCCCGTCCTCGTATCAGGTGGGGCAGGACACGCTGAGTTTCGTGGCCGGCTGCGCGCCGATCACAGAAAAGATCAACCTGCTGGCCGCCGTGCGCTGCGGCGAGATGCAGCCGATCATGCTGGCACGCACCATCGCGACGCTGGATCACATGCTGAAGGGGCGGCTGACGGTCAACATCATCTCGTCGGATTTTCCTGGGGAAAAGGCCGAAAGCAGCTATCGCTACCAGCGCTCGCGCGAGGTGGTCGAGATTCTGAAACAGGCCTGGACGCAGGATGAGATCAATTACCAGGGTCAGGTCTACAATTTCTCGGGCCTGACGACCGATCCGGCCAAACCCTATCAGACCGGCGGGCCGCTGCTGTATTTCGGGGGCTATTCGCCCGATGCACTGAAGCTGTGCGGGCAACATTGCGACGTCTATCTGATGTGGCCCGAAACCAAAGACCAGCTGGCCGAGCGGATGAAGGCCGTACACGCGGTGGCCGACGAATACGGACGCACGCTGGACTATGGCCTGCGGGTGCACATGATCGTGCGCGACACCGAGGCCGAGGCCAAGGAATATGCCGACTATATCGTGTCGAAACTGGATGACGAATACGGCCGCGCAATCCGCGAACGGGCGCTGGACGCCACCTCGCTCGGTGTTTCGCATCAGGCCAGGAACCGCGAGCTGGCCGACAAATACGGCTATGTCGAGCCGGGCCTGTGGACGGGCGTCGGCCGGGCGCGGTCAGGCTGCGGCGCGGCGCTGGTGGGGTCGACCGACCAGGTGCTGTCGAAGATCGAAGAGTATCAGAAGATGGGCATCCGCGCCTTCATCTTCTCGGGCTATCCGCATATGGACGAGGCCCGCCATTTCGGCACCCGCGTGATGTCGCATCTGAAAACCTGTTCCCTTCCCGAAGCCTATGGAAGGGTTCCTGCTGACACCCCGGCGACGCCGCTGGGCAACGGAGTTCGTCGTTGATGCAACGTATCAAGCTTTCCGACACCCTGGAACTGAGCCGCCTTGTCTATGGCATGTGGCGGCTGGGCGATGACAGCGACACCTCGGCCGCGCATGTGGCGGCCAAAATCCACGCCTGTCTGGATCAGGGCATCACCAGCTTCGATCAGGCCGACATCTATGGCGACTATGGCGCCGAGGCGATTCTGGGCAACGCCCTCCGCGCCAATCCCGGCCTGCGCGACCGGATGGAGATCGTCACCAAATGCGACATCGTCGCCCCCTGCGGGCGCTATGCGGATGCCAAGGTGAAATACTATGACACCTCGCGCGCGCATATCCTGAAATCGGTCGACACCTCGCTGCGGGAAATGGCGATCGACCATATCGACCTGCTGCTGATCCACCGCCCCGACCCGTTCATGGACCACCATGAAACCGGCGCTGCGCTGGACGAGGTGGTGGCCAGCGGCAAGGTCCGCGCGGTGGGCGTGTCGAATTTCCGCCCCTGGGACTGGCAGCTGCTGCAATCGGCCATGAAGACCCCGCTGGTGACCAACCAGATCGAGATTTCTCTGGGCGCGATCGCCCCATTCACCAATGGCGATCTGGCCTTTCACCAGCAGCACGGACACCCGGTGATGGCGTGGTCGCCGCTGGGCGGCGGGGCGCTGATGGCGGGCAATCCTCCGGTGGGCGTCTTCGCGGACGAGATCGGCGCGCAGTTCGGCGTCGACCGTGCCGCGGTGGCCGTGGCCTTCCTGCTGGCCCATCCGGCCGGCATCCTGCCGGTTCTGGGCACCAACAGCCTGGACCGCATCAAGCGCATTTCGGACGCCTTGGAAGTCAATCTGGATCGTGAAGCCTGGTTCCGCCTCTACGAGGCGGCGCTGGGGCATGAGGTACCATGATGAACGCATTTTCGAACGACATGGCGCGCACCTTCATTCCGCACAAGGACGACACCCGTACCCTGCGGGACGCCTTCGGCCGGTTCGCCACCGGCGTCACCGTCGTGACCTGCGACAGCCCCGACGGGCCGGTCTGCATCACGGCCAACAGCTTTTCCTCGCTGTCGCTGGACCCGCCTCTGGTGATGTGGGCTGGCGACCGGAACTCGCGCCGGTTCCCCTATTTTCACAAGGCGCGTCATTTCAGTGTTCATGTTCTGTCGGCCGACCAGGCCGAGCTGTGCTTTGGCTGCTCGAAAGACGCCTTTGCCCTACGCGACATCGACCACGACCGATGCGAAAACGGAACGCCGCTGCTGCGCGGATGCCTGGCGCGGTTCGAATGTGAACAACATGCGTATCACGATGCGGGCGATCACGTTATCGTGGTGGGCAAGGTCTTGCGGGCCAGCATGGCGGACGGAGACGCGCTGACCTTTTACGCCGGCAAGCTCGGCCAATTCGCGCACCAATAAGCGCGGGACACGGTCGCGGGCAAAACCCGCGGCCTGAACAGGGAGGATCCGCATGGGCGGATTGACGTCGGTGCTTGCGCCGATTGCATTCGTGAACGAAACCGCGCTGCGTCTGGGCCGCGCGGTCGGTGTCGTTGCGATCGCCTTCATGGTGATCGCGATCCTGATTCAGGTGTTCTTCCGATACGTTCTGGGCAACGCCCTGCCCTGGCCTGACGAGGCCGCGCGGTTCTGCATGTTGTGGATGACGGGCCTGATGGCACCCACCGCATTCCGGCGCGGCGGGTTCGTGGCCATCGACATGCTGGTCCGCTTTCTGCCGCGCGTACCCGGCCAGTTGCTGAACCTGTTTCTGCTGCTGCTCAGCCTGACGGTTCTGGTGGTCGCCGTGCGCATCGGCTGGTCCGAGGTCACGGGGTTCGGCGGGCGTTTCGCCACCGCAGCGCTGTACCTGCCCACCTCGCTGGGCTTTGATGAATGGTACCGGATCCCGCGCAGCTGGATGATGGCCTCCCTGCTGGTGGGCGTGATCCTGCTGCTGTCGGTCAACATCGAACTGATCCTGCGGTCGATCATCACCATGCTGGGCGGCGGTGACCTGCTGCCCGAGATCCCCGAAGCCGCCGTGGGGGCCGAATAGATGCTGGTCTGGTTCCTGCCCGTCTTTCTGGTGTTTCTGCTGATCGGCCTGCCGGTCTTTTTCGCGCTGCTGGCCGCACCCGGCCTGCTGCTGTGGCTGAACGGCCAGACCAACGACATCACCTTGCTGTATCGCAACGTCTACAACGGGATGGACAGCTTTCCGCTGATGGCCATCCCCTTCTTCATGCTGGCCGGAGAGCTGATGAACCGCGGCGGCATCACCATCCGGCTGGTCGAGTTCAGCCAGGCACTGATGGGCCATCTGCGCGGCGGGCTGGCGCATGTGAACGTGCTCAGCTCGATCCTCTTCGCGGGGCTGTCGGGCTCGGCGGTGGCCGATACCTCGGCGCTGGGCTCGATGCTGATCCCGGCGATGGAGAAGCAGGGCTATACCCGCAAGTTCGCCGCCGCGATCACCGCCGCCAGCTCGGTCATCGGGCCGATCATCCCGCCCTCGGGGATCATGATCATCTATGCCTATGTCATGGGCGAAAGCGTCGCGGCCCTGTTCCTGGCGGGCATCGTGCCGGGTGTCATGGTGGGCATCGGTCTGATGCTGATGATCAAGGTCATGGCCAACCGGTATGATTTCCCGGTGGCCAGCCGCAAATACACCTGGCCCGAGCGCGGTCAGGCCAGCCTCAAGGCCTTTTTCCCGCTGATGACGCCGGTAATCATTCTGGGCGGCATTCTGGGCGGCATCTTCACCCCGACCGAGGCCGCCGCCGTCGCCGTCGGTTATGCCTTCATCATCGGGTTTTTCGTGCTGCGCACGCTGACCTTGAAAGAGGTGCCCGACGTTCTCAGCAACGCGGGCATGACCTCGGCCGTGGTGCTGCTGCTGGTGGGGGCGGCGATGGCGTTCAAGACCGTGGTCAGCCTCAGCCATGCGCCCGAGCAGCTGGCCGCGCTGATCCTCGGACTGTCCGAAAACCCGCTGATTCTGCTGTTCCTGATCAACCTGCTGCTGTTCGTCGTGGGCATGTTCCTGGATGCAGGCCCGGCGATCATCATCCTGGGGCCGATCCTGGGCCCGATCTTCACCAGCCTGGGGGTCGACCCGATCCACTTCGCCATCATCATGAGCGTCAACCTGACCGTTGGCCTGGCCACGCCGCCCATGGGGCTGGTGCTGTTCGTGGCCGCCGCCGTGTCACGCGAACGGGTGGAAACCATCGCCAAGGCGATCCTGCCGTTCCTGGCCGTCGAAATCGCGGTGATCTTCCTGATCACTTATGTCCCCGCAATATCCATGACGATCCCGAGACTGACGGGATTTGCAAACTAGACTGAGTACCACAGGGAGGAAACGCATGCTCAGAACATTCTTCAAAACCGCAGCACTGGCCACGTCGCTGGTGGCGGCCTCGGCGCTGGCGGCCTCGGCGGCCGACTATACGCTGCGCGCCACCGCCAACTCGAACGAAAACGACGAGGACTATGACGGCCTGGTCGTGTTCAAGAACTTCGTCGAGAACGCCTCGAACGGCGCGATCGAGGTCGAGCTGTTCATCGGCACGCAGCTGTGCTCGAACGGGGCCGAATGCCTGCAGGGCGTGGCCGACGGCACCATCGACATCTACATCTCGACCTCGGGCGGGGCCTCGGGCATCTTCCCTTACGTACAGGTTCTGGACCTGCCCTATCTGATGGCCGACGACCGCATCGCCGAGCGGGTCCTGTCGGGTGATTTCACCCGCAAGATGCGCGAAATGGCGCTGGAAGATTCGGGCGGCGCGATCCGTCTGATGACCATCGGCAACACCGGCGGCTGGCGCAACTTCGCCAACACCAAGCGCCGCGTGACCCAGCCGTCCGACATGGACGGGCTGAAGATCCGCACCGTGGTCGCAGACCTGCCGCAGGAACTGGTCAAGGCCCTGGGCGCCTCGCCCACCCCGATCCCGTGGCCGGAACTGTTCACAAGCTTCCAGACCGGCGTGGTCGACGGCTCGAAGAACGGTATCACCGACATCATGGGCATGAAATTCCCCGATGCCGGCCTTCAATACGTCACGCTGGACGGGCACGCCTATATGGGCGCTCTGTGGTGGATGAACAACGCCAAGTTCCAGGAAATGCCCGAAGATCTGCGCCGTGTCGTCGTCGATGGGTTCTATGCGCTGCAGCAGGCCACCTTTGCCTCGCCCAAGCGCAAGTCGATCCAGGCCTACGAGGATTTCGTGGCCGGTGGCGGCGACCTGTACGTGCCGACCCCCGAGGAAAAAGAGGCGTTCAAGCAGGCCGCGACCCCGGTCTATGACTGGTTCCAGCAGAACGTCGCGCGCGGGGACGAGATCTATGGCGCTCTGACCGCGGCCGTGGCCGAGGCCGAAGCCGAGATCAACGCGGAACGCGCCGCCGACCTGAACTGATACGGTTCGGGCCGGGGTGTCGCGTCATCCCGGCCCGCCTTTACCGAAAGGGGTACATCCACCCCTTGTAGTCATTGACCAGCACATGGGCCTTTTCGATCTGTTCGGGCGTCATCTTCTTGACCACCTCTTCAAGGCTGATCGCCGCATCGGGGTCGCCGCCGATGGCGCTGAGCGTGTACCACATGTAGGCCCGCACCAGATCGGGCGCAGGCAGGCCCAGACCCAGCTCGTAATACCACCCGACACCCGATTGCGCGCCCGGATGCCCCTTCATCGAGGCGCGCAGATACCATTCGAACGCGCGCTCATAGTCCTGCTCGACCCCAAGACCAAGGCCGTACATCACGCCGATCAGCTCCTCGGCCTCGGCGTTGCCCGACCGGGCCGCGGGCAGAAGCTGTTCGCGCGCGGCGGCAAACTCGCCCGCCTCCATCAGATCGCGGGCCTGTTCCAGTTCGGCCCAGACGGGCGAGGCGGCAAGACAAAGGGCAAGCACAAGCTGGCGCATGGTGCGGCGGGTCTCCTGTTTTGCGGGGCGGCCTGGGCGCAGGACCTGCCCTCGCCCCTGACCGATGACGACTTTCTGTTCTTTGATAGGGAACAGGCCGCGATCGGTCACCAGCTATTTTATGACCCGATCCTGTCGGGCAACCGCAACATCACCTGCGCCCATTGCCACCACCCCGATTTCGGCACCTCCGACGGCCTGTCGCTGGGCATCGGCGAGGGCGGCCAGGGTCTAGGCCCCGACCGCACGCCCGGCACCGGGACGGACCGCATCCGCAAGCGCATCCCGCGCAACGCGCCGGGCCTGTGGAACCTGGGCGCGCACGACATCCACACGATGTTCCATGACGGGCGGCTCAGCCTGTCGGACGTCTATGGCAACGGGTTCAACTCGCCCGCGCAGGAATGGCTGCCAGAAGGGCTGAACTCGCTGCTGGCCGCGCAGGCGCTGTTTCCGCTGACCGCTCAGTTCGAAATGGCCGGGAACGTGGCCGAGAACGAGGTCACCGGCGCCGTGCATGACCGGATCGACAAGGGCTGGCCGATCATCGCCAAACGGGTGCGGACCGACCCGAAATACGGCCCGGCGATGGTGGCCGCCTTTGACGACGTGGACAGCACCGAGGACATCACCATCACCCATGTCGCCAACGCTCTGGCCGCTTTCATGGCCATCGAATGGCGCAGCACCGACAGCCCGTTCGACCAGTACCTCGCCGGGCACGAGACCGCCCTGACCCCCGATCAGAAGGCCGGGATGCGGCTGTTCTACGGCAAGGCGCGGTGCGCCACCTGCCATTCGGGGCCGCTGCTGTCGGATCAGAAATTCCACGCACTGGCCCTGCCGCCATTCGGCCCTGGCCGCACCCGGCAATGGGACGCCTATGCCCGCGACGTGGGCCGCATGGGCGAAAGCGACCGGCTGGAGGACGCCTACCGGTTCCGCACGCCCATGCTGCGCAACGTGGCGCTGACCGCACCCTACGGCCACAACGGCGCCTTTCCCGACCTCGAAGGGATCATCCGCCACCACCTGGACCCGGCAACCAGCCTGTCACGCTGGACGCCCAATCTTGCCGCGCTGCCCAAGGTGCCGTGGCTGGAACAGGCCGATTTCATCGTCTGGCAGGACCGGTTCGAGATGGCGCGCCAACGCGCCAAGCTCGACATCACGCCAGTTGACCTGAGCGACGGCGAAATCGCGCAGCTGGTGGCGTTCCTGCACGCCCTGACCGGGACCAGCGTGGAGACGCCGCCCTTTGGCGTGCCCGCGGGCTTCAAGCCCTGAGAAAAACCCCCGCCGGATCGGGCGGGGGTTTCAGTGTTTTTATTCGGCGGCTTCTTCGTATGCGTCCATCGGCGGGCATGTGCATACGAGGTTCCGGTCTCCGTACGCGTTGTCGACGCGGTTGACGGGCGACCAGTATTTGTCGACGCCCATGGAACCCGGCGGGAAGCAGGCCTGTTCGCGGGTGTAGGGTCGGTCCCACTCGCCCACCAGGTCGCGCACCGTGTGGGGGGCGTTCTTCAGCGGGTTGTTCTCGGGGTCGATCCTGCCGTCGATGACATCCTGCGCCTCGGCGCGGATCGACAGCATGGCGTCGCAAAAGCGGTCCAGCTCGTCCTTGGGCTCGGATTCCGTCGGCTCGACCATCAGCGTGCCGGCCACCGGCCATGACATGGTCGGCGCGTGGAAGCCGCTGTCGATCAGCCGCTTGGCCACGTCGTCGACGGTAATGTTGCCGGCCTCGGCCAGCGGGCGGGTGTCAAGGATGCATTCATGCGCCACCCGGCCGGTCTCGGAGGTGTAGAGGATCGGATAGGCCTCCTGCAGGCGCGCGGCGATGTAGTTGGCGTTCAGGATCGCCACCTTGGTCGCCTGGGTCAGGCCCGCGCCGCCCATCAGCAGCACATAGGCCCAGCTGACCGGCAGGATCGAGGGCGAGCCGAAGGGTGCAGCCGAAACCGGACCCACGGCGGTGCCATATTCCGGGTGGCCCGGCAGGTGCTCGGCCAGATGCGCCTTGACGCCGATCGGGCCCATGCCGGGGCCTCCGCCGCCATGCGGGATGCAGAAGGTCTTGTGCAGGTTCAGGTGGCTGACGTCGCCGCCGATGTCGCCGGGGCGCGACAGGCCCACCATGGCGTTCATGTTGGCCCCGTCGATATAGACCTGACCGCCGTGGTCATGGGTGATCCGGCAGACCTCCTGCACCGTTTCCTCGAACACGCCATGGGTCGAGGGGTAAGTGATCATGCAGCCGGCCAGGTTGTCCGAGTGCTTCTCGGCCTTCTCGCGGAAGTCGGTCAGATCGATGTTGCCCTTCGCGTCCGCCTTCACCGGCACCACCTGCCAGCCGACCATCTGCGCCGAGGCCGGGTTGGTGCCATGCGCCGAGGTCGGGATCAGGCAGACATTGCGATGCCCCTGCCCGTTGGCGATGTGATAGTTGCGGATCGTCAGCAGGCCCGCATATTCGCCCTGCGCGCCCGAGTTGGGCTGCTGGCTGATCGCGTCATAGCCGGTGATCTGGCACAGCTTGTCGTTCAGGTCGGCGATCATCTCGTGATAGCCCTGCGCCTGATCTTCCGGCACGAAGGGGTGCATGTTGGCGAACTCGGGCCAGGTGACCGGGATCATCTCGATCGTCGCGTTCAGCTTCATGGTGCAGCTGCCCAGCGGGATCATCGCCCGGTCCAGCGCCAGGTCGCGGTCGGCCAGACGGCGCATGTAGCGGGTCATCTCGGCCTCGGCCCGGTTCTTGTGGAAGATCTCGTGGGTCAGATACGGCGTCTCGCGCAGCGCGTAGTCCGGCAGGCGGTACTGCTTGTTCGAGCTGTCGTCTGTCTTGTCGATGCCAAAGGCCCCCCAGACAGCCTCGATGGTCTCGGGCCGGGTCTGTTCGTCCAGGCTGATGCCCACGCGTGTATCGCCGACCTTGCGCAGGTTGACACCCCGGGCCACGGCGGCTTCCATGACGGTCTTCTGCAGATGGCCGACCTCAACGGTGATGGTGTCGAAGAACACCTCGGGTTCGACGGCAAAGCCCGCCTCTTCCAGACCGGCGGCCAGGCGCGAGGTCTTGCGATGTACCGATTGCGCGATGGCTTTGATGCCATCGGGGCCGTGATAGACCGCATACATCGAGGCAATCACCGCCAGCAGCGCCTGCGCAGTACAGACATTCGAGTTCGCTTTCTCGCGGCGAATATGTTGCTCGCGGGTTTGCAGCGCGAGGCGATACGCTTTGTTGCCGCGGCTGTCGATGCTGACGCCGATGATCCGGCCCGGCATCGCCCGTTTCAGCTTGTCGGTGGTGGCCATGTAGGCGGCGTGCGGTCCGCCATAGCCCATCGGCACGCCGAAGCGCTGGGTCGAGCCCACGGCAATATCGGCCCCCATCTCGCCCGGGGATTTCAGCAGCGCCAGCGACAGGATGTCGGCGGCCACGATGGCGATGGCGTTGTGTTCATGCAGCGCCGCGATTTCCTTGGTGAAGTCGCGCACATGGCCATAGGTGCCGGGATACTGGAAGATCGCGCCGAACACGGCGCCCGCATCCAGCTCGTCAGGGTCGGCGACCTTGACGTCGATGCCCAGGGGTTCGGCCCGGGTTTTGATCACCGCGATGGTTTGCGGGTGGCAGTTGCGGTCCACGAAGAAGGCCGCGTTGTTGGCCTTGGACCGGCCACCGCGCTTGGCCATCGCCATCGCCTCGGCCGCTGCGGTCGCCTCGTCCAGCAGCGAGGCGTTGGCCACGTCCAGCCCGGTCAGGTCGCTGACCATGGTCTGGAAGTTCAGCAGCGCCTCGAGCCGGCCTTGGCTGATCTCGGGCTGATAAGGCGTATAGGCGGTGTACCAGGCCGGGTTTTCCAGAATGTTGCGCAGGATCGGCGCCGGGGTGGTGGTGCCGTAATAGCCCTGACCGATCAGCGAGGTCAGAACCTTGTTCTTTCCCGCCACTTTTTTCATGTGATAGAGCGCGTCGCGTTCCGTCATCGCCGGGCCCCAGTCCAGCGGCTCTTTCTGCCGGATCGCGGGGGGGACGGTGGCGTCGATCAGATCGTCCAGCGTCTTGAAGCCGATCACCTTGAGCATGTCGCGCATCTCGGTCGGGCTGGGACCGATGTGGCGACGGTTGGCAAAGTCATAGGCTTCGTAGTCGGTCAGTTTGAAGGCCATTGCAGCGCTCCCATGGATAGGTCAGGCCCGGCGGAGACTGAGGAAGCCTCCGGCGGGGAGTAAGGGCCGTCCCGGAAACTGTCCGGTGGACAGTTTCCGGCCCGAACGGGCGGAGCCCAAATTCGGCGGCACAAGTCAAAACGATGGAGCCCCAGGCCGGGACTCCGTGGGTTTAGCCGATGAACGCCTTGTAGCCGGCCTCGTCCATCAGATCTTCCAACTGCGCGGCATCGGTGATCTTGATCTTGTAGATCCACGCCTCGCCCTCGGGATCCTCGTTCAAAGCGCCCGGGTTGTCGGCCAGCGTCTCGTTCACCTCGAGGATCTCGCCATCGACCGGGGCATAAATCTCGGAGGCCGCCTTGACGGATTCGATCACCCCGATCTCGCCGTCCTTCGCAAACTCTTCACCCACGTCCTGCTGCTCGACGAACACCACCTCGCCCAGCTGCTCGGCCGCATGCTTGGTGATTCCCAGCGTGGCCGTGTCGCCCTCGACCGTCAGCCATTCATGTTCTTCGGAATAATAGGTTGCCATGCTGTCTCTCTCCTGACTTCAACGCTTGTAATTCTGTTTGACGAAGGGCAGCGCCACGATCTGCGCCGGCTGCGCCTTGCCCCGGATGATCAGATTCACCTGTTCGCCCGGCTCGGTGTGGCCGGCGGCGACGTAACCCATCGCAACCGGGCCGCCGACCGTTGGCCCGAATCCGCCCGAGGTGATCTGACCGATCGTGTTGCCCTGAAGATCCTGCACCTCGACCCCCTGTCGCGCCGGGGCGCGGCCATCGGGCTTGATCCCCACCAGCTTGCGTGCCGGGCCTTCGGCCAGTTCGCGCTGGATGCGATCCGCGCCGGGAAAGCCGCCCTCTTCCTTGCGCCGCTTCTGGATCGCCCAGGCCAGGTTGGCCTCGATCGGCGAAGTGCTCTGGTCGATGTCATTGCCATACAGGCACAGACCCGCCTCCAGCCGCAGGCTGTCGCGCGCGCCCAGGCCCGCCGGTTCGCAATCCTCATGCGCCAACAGGGCGCGGGTGACCTCGATCGCCTTGTCCTCGGGGATCGAGATCTCATAGCCGTCCTCGCCCGTGTAACCAAGTCGCGAGATCCGGCATTCGACTCCGTCGATCGGGGCCACGGTGGTTTCCATAAACTTCAGATCGCGCGCCGCCGGGCACAGCGCGCCCACCACGTCCTCGGCTTTAGGGCCCTGAACCGCCACCAGCGCGCGGTCGAAGATCTCGGTCACCTCGACCCCGTCCAGGTGCGCGCGCATGTGCGGAATGTCCTGATCGCGCAGCGCCGCGTTCACCACCACGAAGAAATGATCGCCCGCGTTCGACACGATCAGATCGTCCATAATCCCGCCGTCCTCGTTGGTGAAGAACCCATAGCGCGCCTTGCCCTCGGGCAATGTCGCAAAAGCCTGCGGGCACAGCGCCTCGAGCTTCTCGCCCACATTCTCTCCCCGAAGGATCACCTGGCCCATGTGGCTCACATCGAACAGCGCCGCCTTCTCGCGGCATTGCTTGTGCTCGCCCATGATTCCCAAAGGATACTGAACGGGCATCTCCCAGCCCGCAAAATCAACCAGCTTGCCTCCCAACTCAACATGAAGGTCATACAACGGCGTGCGCTTCATTCCAGGCATGTCAGTGTTCTTTCTTTTGGCAAAAGTGGCGCGATGGACCGGATCCAAAAGCACATGGCTGGGAATACCATGCCACGGCAGCCTTTCCGGATCGAGTCAGTGGAATTCTGGCTGGTCGACATGCATTTTCCTGTACCGGCAACTTCACGGCTGGCGGTGCTCCGTCCGACTTCAGATCGCAGGTATTCATCACAGCCTAAATCGCTCATGGACAAGGAGTATACATCTGCATGCTGCAGCTTTGTGTCGTATAGGAAACTTTTTTCCGTTACGCAACAGCTGAAATTGCAGTATTCGCGGTCGGCGGCCACTTACCTCAGCGATCGGCAAGTGCCGCCTCCAAGGCCTTCAGCCCCGTCACCAGATCGGCCTCGGCGGTATCCTCCGCGAAGTCATGACTGATACCGTTAATGGATGGAACGAACAGCATTCCGACCGGCATCAGGGCTGCCACGTTCGACGCATCGTGCAAGGCCCCGGATGGCATGACCCGCCAGTTGCCGGGCGCGACGATCTGGGCTCCGTGTTCCAGCGACCGCCGGAGGGTTGGATCCATTTCAACCGGTTCGATGCCCAGCATTGGCCCGAACTGCGCTTCGCCCCCGATGGATTCACTGACCTCTTGGGCGGT
Source organism: Ruegeria sp. B32 (assembly GCF_025141855.1). Lineage (NCBI taxonomy): Bacteria > Pseudomonadati > Pseudomonadota > Alphaproteobacteria > Rhodobacterales > Roseobacteraceae > Ruegeria > Ruegeria sp. B32. The sequence continues at coordinate 2,949,903 of NZ_CP081106.1, forward strand.
CGTACGAATAATGCTTTCCATTCGGGCCAGACGATCCGTGTCCTGATCGCGCCACTGCATCGAGAAACGGACCCGGCCAGGAACGATCGACGAGGCATTCGGGGACAGCTCAACATGACCGATCGTCCAGACCGTCTGCGGGGTCACCACGTTGCGGAACCGATCGTTGATCAGGCCGTTGAAGATCGAGAGAGCCTGGAACGCGTCTCGGCGCAAGTGCATCGGCGTCGTGCCGGCGTGGTTCTGCTGGCCGGAAAACTCGATGACCATGTCGCGAATGCCCACGATGTCCGAGACCACACCGATGGCCTCGGCGTTGGCATCCAGAATCGGACCCTGCTCGATATGCATTTCGATGAACCCGGTGAATTGGGCGGGGTTCACAAAATCCTGCATCAGACTTTTCATCCGAGCGCGCGCATCACCGAACCGTATGCCCGTGTGGTCGGTCAGGTCGTCGGCCTGCGCAAGGGGCAACTTGCCGGACCAGATGGCTGATCCGGTCGTGACGCCGAACCGGCCCTCCTCATCCTGAAAGCTGACCACCGAGATCGGGCGCTGGCTGGAGCGAGCCAGCTCCAACGCCGCGATTACGCCCAGCGCGCCATCCAGCCAACCGCCCTCGGGCTGGCTGTCTGAATGTGACCCCATCAAAAGCGACGGCGCGGATGCCAGACCGAACAGGTTTCCGACCGGATCAAAATGCGGTTGCAGCCCGGCCTCCTGAAACCGTTCGGCCAGCCATCGCCGCGCCGCAATGTCCGCGTCTGAATATGCCGGGCGCACGACGCCTTTACCAACCCCCGCAGCTCCGAATTCCCGCAGCTTGTGCAGATCATCCAGAAACCTCTGCGCATTCACGGCCATTGCGCTGTCCTTTCTTGTCGCTTGCCGCAACTCTATCGCCGGGCCGTCCGCCCGCAAGCCCGGTTGCAGCCTGTCCCGGTTTTTTGACGGCAACCGGCCGAACACCTCTGGCCCCTGCGTGCAAGCTGCCCTAAGACTTCGGGCCAAGAGGGACCGACATGTCATACATCACATTGGTACGCCACGGGCAGGCCAACACCACCGCACGGGACGAACACAGTTATGACAAGCTCAGCGAGCTTGGGCATCAGCAGGCGCGCTGGCTTGGGGCCCATCTGCGCGAGACCAAAGCCCATTATCCACGGGTGTTTTGCGGCACCCTGACCCGGCATGTGGAAACGGCGGCAAGCATGGGTCTGCCGGAACCCGTCCGCGATGCACGTCTGAATGAAATCGAGTATTTCACCCTTGCGCAACTGTTCGAGGAACAGCACGGCGTGACGATCCCGACGGACCGCGAAGGTTTCGTTCAGCACCTGCCGCTGACCTTCAAGGCCTGGGCCAACGGCGACATTCGGAACGCGCCCGAAACCTTCGAGCAGTTCGAGACCCGCGTCTCGGACGCTCTGCGTGAAATCCATGACGGCGACGGGCCGGCCATCGTGGTGACCTCGGGCGGGTTGATCTCGATGGTGGTGCGGCAGGCGATGGGGCTGGACATCCCGGCGATGGCGCGCGTGGCCCTTGCCATCATGAACACCTCATTGCATCGTCTGCACCCGATCGGAGCGGACCTGAGCCCGGTTCTGTTCAACGCGGTTCCGCATCTGGAAGCGCCGGACCGGCATTTCGCCCAGACCCACCTGTAACCGGATCGGAGGTCCCAGATGCAGATCTACTACGCACCCCGCACTATCTCGATCGCCGTCGTCATCGCGCTTGAGGAAGCCGGTCTGGACTATGAGGCGATCAGGCTCGACTTCGCAGCGGGCGAGCAGACGACGGCAGCCTACAAGCAGATCAATCCCAAGGGTCGCGTTCCCGCTCTGGTGGTCGATGGTGGCATTCTGACGGAAACCGGCGCTCTGCTTGAATACATCGCAACCAAGGCCCCCAAGGCCGGGCTTGTTCCGGACGATCCGGTCTTGGCCGCGCGGATGCGCGAGGTGATGCATTACCTGGCCTCGACCATGCATGTGAACCATGCGCACAAGATGCGCGGTCACCGCTGGGCGGATCAGGAGTCCAGCTGGCAGGACATGAAGGGCAAGGTGGCCCAGACGATGACCGAGTCCTGCGCTTACATCTCGTCAAACGGGCTGCGCGGTCCGTTTGTTTTGGGCGAGGCATTCTCGCTGGCCGACGCCTATCTCTACGTGGTTTGCAGCTGGTTGGAAGGTGACGGGGTCGATGTCACGGCCTTTCCCAAGATCCAGGCCTTCCGCGCGGCGATGGAGGCCCGACCCTCGGTTCAGGCGGTACGGGCCGCCGGAATGCTCTGACAAAAGGACATCGCATGACACATCTCTGGGTCCGGGCTGAACAACGCCCGAACGAGGAACGGGTGGGCCTGACGCCCGAGGGTGCGGCACAACTGATCGCCGCCGGCATTCGCGTGACGGTCGAGGAAAGCCATGTCCGGGCCATCCCGATCGACGGCTACAGCGCGGCGGGCTGCGAAATCGCGCCGGAGAACTCGTGGCCGGAGGCGCCGCTGGATGCGGTCATCTTCGGCCTCAAGGAGCTGCCCGAGGACGGTACGCCCCTGCCGCATCGCCACATCATGTTCGGTCATGCTTTCAAGGGCCAGCATTCGGGCCGCAAGCTGCTGGAGCGCTTCAAGGTCGGCGGCGGCACGCTGTATGATCTGGAATACCTGGTCGATGAAAACGGGCGGCGGGTCGCGGCCTTCGGCTATTGGGCGGGCTACGCGGGCGCGGCGGTGACGCTCAAGACTTGGGCGGCGCAGCAGCGCGGCGAGATTTGCGGCCCCGTCGGCGTCTATCCCGGCAAGGACGCACTGAACGCCGAGTTGCTGGCCGAGCTGAACGCCACCGGAGCGCCCCGCCCCCGCGCCATCGTCATCGGCGCGCTGGGAAGGGTCGGCACCGGCGCGTCCGACCTGTGCGAGGCGATGGGGGTCGACGTGACCAAGTGGGACATGGCCGAAACCGCCGATGGCGGGCCGTTCCCGGAGATCCTCGAAAACGACATCTTCCTCAACTGCATCTTCGCGCGCCCCGGCACCCCGGTCTTCGTCCCGCGGGAGGCGCTGAATGCCCCGCGCAAGCTGACCGCTATCGGCGACGTGGCCTGCGACCCCGACAGCGACTACAACCCGGTGCCGGTCTATGACCGCGCCACAACCTGGGAAGAACCCGCCCTGCGCGTGGCCACCGACCCGGTGCTGGACGTGATGGCCATCGACAACCTGCCCTCAATGCTGCCGGTCGAAAGCTCGGAAGACTACGCCGCGCAACTTCTGCCCTCGTTGCTGACCCTGACAGACCTGACCTCGGGCGTTTGGGCGCGGGCCGAGGACACCTTCAAATCCCATATCGAAAGGATCTGAGCCATGACGATTCACTGGTGTGGCACCGGCCTGTCGGCCATCCCCGGCCTGCGCCGCCTGATCGAGGCCGGCCACAAGGTCACCGTCTGGAACCGGACCGTCGACAAGGCCCGCGCCGAGGTCGGCGATCTGACCGACGACATCCGGGCCTTCGACATCGACGCCTTGGGCGCGGTGCTGGAAAAGGGCGACGTGATCGTCTCGATGCTGCCGGGCGACTGGCACGTGCCGCTGGCGGAACTGGCGATCGCGAAAGGCGCGCATTTCGTCTCGTCCTCCTACATCGCGCCCGAGATGCGTGCGCTGAACGACAAAGCCCGCGAGGCCGGCGTCGCGCTGGTCAACGAAGTCGGGCTGGACCCGGGCATCGACCACCTGATGGCCCATGCGCTGGTGGAAGATTACCGCGCGTCCGACGCCTTCGACCCGGAAAACCACCTCAGCTTCATTTCCTATTGCGGCGGCATCCCCAAGAACCCCAACCCGTTCCGCTACAAGTTCAGCTGGTCGCCCTTGGGTGTGCTCAAGGCGCTGCGTTCGCCCTCGCGGTCGATCCGCGACTATGCCCCGCTGGACGTGGCCCGGCCCTGGGACGCGATCAGCACCTACGTCGCGCCGCTTCCCACGCCCGAAAGCTTCGAGGTCTATCCGAACCGCGACTCGATCCCCTTCATGCAGCAGTACCATTTCGAGGAGCACTGGCCGGTCAAGGAGTTCGTCCGCGGCACCCTGCGGCTGAACGGCTGGTCGGATGCCTGGTCGGACGTGTTCCGCGAGATCGAAACGCTGGAAAGCCCAGACGGCGATGCCAGGCTCAAGGAAATGTCCGACCAGTTCTGGACCGAGAACGCCTATGAAGAGGGCGAGCCCGACCGCGTCGTGCTCTGTGTCGGGCTGAAGGCCGAGAAGGATGGCAAGGCCGTCTGGCACAAGACCTACGTGATGGACGCCTGGGGCGACGCGCGCGGCAGCGCGATGGCGCGTCTGGTGTCGATCCCGGTTTCGCTGGCGGTCGAGGCGGTGCAGGACCGCGCCATTCCCGCCGGTGTCCATGCCGCGCCCAGCGATCCGAAACTGGTTCAGGCCTGGATGGCCGAGATCGACAAGCTGGCACAGCACCTGCAGGTGGTCGACCACCTGGCCTGAACCAACCAAAAAGCCATTCCGGACGCACCGGAATGGCTTTTTCTGGTATTGTGACCGACCGATCGATCAGCGCCTGTGGTTCAGATGTAGCGCTCGATCGTTTCCTCAAGATCGCTGCGGTTAATGCCAAGCTCGGACAGCTGCCGGTCATCCAGACCACTCAGATGTTGCGCTGCGCGTACGATGTCATCCTTGACCGCCCGGATGCGCATGGCGCGATCGAACAGTAGCAGCGCGCTGGCGGATGGGCAGGGTTGTTGAGTCGGTTGCATTGTGTCGAGCATCGGCTGTTTCCTCCCAGTTTGGCCGGTGTCCTGTTGGGGCGCGGCCCTGGTTACTGCGTAAACGCGGCGCGCTGATAGACGCTCTGATAGGCCGTTTGGGGGATGTCTGAGCGGGTGATGCCGATATCGTGCAGCTGCTGGTCGCTCAGGCGTTCGAGGTCACGGACCGTCTTCGCAAAGATCTGCTTCCGAAACCGTTCGGTCTTGGCCTCGGCGTATTTTGCAAAAAGGTCATGAAACAGGCTGTGGTTCGACTGTGTGGTTTGTGCGGTTGCCATTGGTTTGTCCTCCTGAAATCCGAACTGCATTGCAGTACTGTCATCAGATAAAAGGACGCCGCGTTAACGGTTCCGGACCAACGGATTAAGCTTTGTTAACCTTACGTCAGGGTTGGCGGGGTCACTGACCGGATGGCAGGGCCACTCGGATGGCGAAGGCGGTGGCGGGGTCGATCTGCGGGTCAGCCAGAAGCGCCCGCAGCGCAGGGGCAAGCGTATCATCCCCCCAATCGCGCGTGGCCAGGGCGATCTGCCCGGCCGTGCTTTGGTCGCGCGCTATCTCACCGACAAAGATATCCAGGATCTTCCCGCGGTGTTCCGGCATCGCATCGCCGCCGTCGATCAGCGCCGCGATGATCGCCTGGCGATCCTTTGGAGAAAGCGGGCTGGCGGTCAGAGCCTCCTGGATCGTATTCAGGGCTTGGTCGCCGTCGATTTCGATACCGGCAAGCGCCCATTCGCGCAGGTTGAACCCTCCGGTGGCGACCGCCTTTGGATAGACCGTGCGCACCGCCTCTGCCGCGGCCGGATCAGATTGCAGGCCCAGCAGCCGGATCGTTGCCGGGGCATAGGCTACGCGATTCAGGCTCCGCAAATCGCGCAAAAGATCCGGGGTTGCAGCAGCGTCGCGCAGGCCGCGCACAGCCGCATAGGGTGCCCGGTGGAGTTCGATGAGAGCGGTGTTCCGCAACAAGCGGTCACCGGAACTCAGATAGGCCGCGAAAAACGCGGCGCGCTCGGCGGATCGGGATCCGTCCAACCGCCAGCCTTGGCCTTGCGCCTGTACCTCGGCAATAAAATCGGCCCGCTGCGGCGTCATCAGAAACCCCTTGGTCCAGGACTGATCAAAGGCGCGCCCGGCCTTGTCCCGGCGGCCTGGGCCATAGATCATCAAGACCACCCGGTCAGGATCGGCGCGCAGGGCATTCCGCGTGCTGCTGTCCACCAGAAACGGTATCTGGGGGAGGTCCGCAACCTCGTCCCAACTGCCTTTCAGCAACCCGACGGGTGCATAGCGGAACGGGTCGTCGGGCGCGGGCGCGGCCAGAACGATGACCGAAGCAGACAACAACCGGTCGGCCAGAGAGTTTTCGGGAAGTGCCAGACAAACGGTGCAGGCCAGCGCCGGACGCTGCGGCCACGCCGGAACGGACATAAGGGCCAACACCAATATCGTCTTCAACATACGCGGCATCTGGCGCCCCTGCTGTGGACCGGGCGCTGTGCAATACACGGCGCCCTCTGCCCCGGAGCATAGCGCAGAAACACCGTGCGGGCGACCAAGTCTACATCAGGTCGTTCTCGACATCTTCGGCCGAGATGCCCAGCGCGTCCAACCCGTTCTCAAGGTGATCCGACAGATGCGGCGTGCCGATGAGGTAATCGGCACATGGCGTCGAGGCCTCGGCCTTGGCCGTAGCGATCGCCTCGCTGAGGTCGTCCGGGAAAAAGCTTTCACGTCCAATCCACATGATCGCGACCAACTCGGCTTGCTCGTCCTCGTCCATGCGATCGATAAAAGCCCGCAGCTCGCCCTCGGCGCGATCCAGCTCGCGGCCCATCATGGCGACCTGGGCGACTTTGGTTGGCGAGATTTCCAGCATTGGTTTCAACTCCTCTGTCCGCAATTGAAGTCCATCTCAACCATTGCATCGCGCCTGCGTCCTTGATCTTGCGCAAACTGCAGATCGTCACTCGTGCGGGCGCGAGACGGGGTGAGATGGCACCGGTGCGGTGCGGAACGGTCGGAAAGTGGCCTTCTTGATCCACAGTTTCAGCGCCTGCCAGTGGATCAATGCAACCGCCCGCCGCGCACCAAACGGGCGTCGCAGCAGCGAACGAAGGATCGCGCCATTGGTGAGAGGTTGCCGGACGCCCGTGAGCGTAGCAATCAAACCGCCCCCGTCGCGGCCGTAGTCGATCCAAACCCCGACCCGATCCGGGCGCAGGTCGAACCGGAAAGTGTAGGTGCCCTCGATCTTTTGAAAGGGCGAGACATGCATGACCTTGGTCGCGCAAATCCGGTCAGAAGGAGCGATCACGTCAAACCCCGGCTTGTGGCAGACATAGCTGTGCCGCGTTCCATGAGTGTTGGTGACCTCGGCCACCACGGCAAACAGTGCGCCTGCGTCATTCAGGCAAAACCAGAAACTGACCGGGTTGAATACGTGGCCCAGCACCCGGGGTTGGGTCAGCAACAGAACCTGCGCGGGTTGGGGGATTTGCATCGCCCGCAGACTGTCGCGGAGCCACGGGGCACCCCGACCATCGCCAGGCACACCTCCATGATCGCGGGTCCGCCAGCCGGTGAGGTTGGGTCTATCTACCGAAAACAATGCGGGCGTTTCCGCCGCCTGTTCGGGATCCAGCAGGATGTAGTCGACCGAGTAGCGAAAGGCGTTCTCGATGGCACCTTTCCTTCCGTGAAAGGTATGGGCCGGAACGAAGTCGATTTCTGGCATGGTCGGACTGATCTTTTCTAGCGGTCAACATTCTGGATCGGCTGCGTTTTTCAGCGAACATCCATGATCATGATACGAAAAAAACGCGCGACCGGATCAAAAATCTCGGGCAGGCGTGATCCGACTTGGGTGCGGCACCGTAATACAGTTATGTTTACCGAGATGGACACCGTTGTTCCGGACGATGTCGCGACCGCCCCGGCGGCGCGGCCGGCTGGGCGCGGCACGAAACGAACCAAGGGATCGTCGGTGAACTGCACGAAGAATAATGGCGCGGCAAGATGCGAGTGGGTGTCCCACGTCCAACGCATCCGGCAGTCGCAGGATCAGGCGGCGTTTGCCGAGCTGTTCCAACACTTTGCCCCTCGGGTCAAAGCGTTCCTGATCCGGTCGGGTTCGGACGCGACGTTGGCCGAGGAGTGCGCGCAGGAAGTCATGGCCACCTTGTGGCACAAGGCGCATCTGTTTGATCCGTCACGGGCTACCGTGGCTACATGGGTCTTTACTATCGCGCGGAACAAACGCATCGACGCCATTCGCAAACAGCGGCGTCCTGAACCGGAAGAACTGACATGGGGTCCCGAAGCGGAACCCGAACAGGAAGACGTAATCGCGCTGCAACAGGAAACGGCGCAACTGAAAACGGCCCTGCTGCAATTGCCCGAGGCACAGCGGGAACTGATCGAGAAGGCGTATTTTGGTGACCTGAGCCATCGCGAGATCGCTTCGCAGACCGGGCTTCCGTTGGGCACCATCAAATCGAGAATTAGGCTGGCGCTGGACCGCTTGCGCCACGCGATGAACTGAGATGATAGAGATGAGCAAAGAGATCAAACATCACCTGACGGACGACCTGCTGATGGCCTACGCCTCGGGCACACTGCCCGAAGCGTTCGACCTGATGGTCGCGACCCACCTGTCCCTGTGCGACCATTGTCGCGCCCGCGCTGAGAGTTATGACGCGGTGGGCGGACACATGCTTGAGGACCAGGTCGAAGCCGCACCTTTGTCCGCGGATGCCCTGTCATCGACAATGGCTCTGATCGCGCAGGGTGCTCCGACCCCCAAGCCCGCGCGCGCGAAATGCGACGTGCTGCCGGCACCGTTGCAGGATTACGTCGGCGGCGATGTGCACAGCATTCGCTGGAAGCCGATTGGCATGGGCGTCAAGCAGGCCATTCTGCCAACCTCGCGCGATGCTACGGCGCGTTTGTTGTTCATCCCGGCCGGTGCGGCGGTACCGGACCACGGCCACAAGGGCATGGAACTGACCATGGTTCTGCAAGGCGCGTTTTCCGACGAGGTGGATCATTTCGCCCGCGGCGATGTCGAGATCGCAGACGAGGATCTGGAACACACGCCCGTGGCCGACATGTCCGAGGATTGCATCTGCCTGGCGGTGACCGACGCTCCGCTGAAGTTCAACAGCCTGATCCCACGTTTGGTGCAGCCCTTCCTGCGAATCTGAACCGTCCCTCGGTTGTGCTAGGCTTGGAGCCGGGAATCACCGGGAGGATATGCAGAATGTTGAAACAAGCTCTGGCAGCCCTGTTCATTGCCGTTGTGGCCTTGCCCGCCTTGGCCCAAAGGACAGCCGAGGTGAGATTCCAGCCCGGAAACTTCGGGACGATGGTCAACGGCACCATTACGGGTGATGAATATTTCGACTACGTGCTGGGTGCAAAAGGCAGGCAGGAATTGTTTGCCGAGCTTCAGGTCAGCGATACCAACGGCAGCGGCGTAGTCTATTTCAACATCCTGCCGCCGGGCAGCGACGGGGTTGCGATCTACAATGGCTCAGTCAACGGCAACACAGCCCGCATCACCCTGCCCGAGGACGGAGACTATACCATCCGCGTCTACCTGATGGGCAACGACCGCGATACCGGCAAGACCGTCGGCTACAATCTGGACCTGTCGATCCAGTAGGCCTCAGCCCTCGGACTTGCCCAGCGGCACCACGTTGGCGCGGTCTTCGGGGGCCAGTTCCTCGAAATCGAAATTGTCCAGCCGCTGCGCGCGCCTGCCGGCCTTTTCGGCGCTGATCTTGATTTCCGAGATATCCTTGGCCGCCTGCCCGAAATGCCGGTCGAGATTGGCCACCCGGTCGCCCAGACGCTCGACATCCTTGTGCAGCAGGCCCAGTTCCTTGCGGATCGCGCCCGCCTGTTCGCGCATCCTCGCGTCCTTGAGGATCGCCCGCATCGTATTCAACGTGGCCATGCAGGTGGTCGGCGAGACGATCCAGACCCGTTTCGAGAAACTCTCCTGCACCAGTTCGGGGAACTTGGCGTGCAGTTCGGCATAGACCGCCTCGGAGGGCAGGAACATCAGCGCCCCGTCGGCGGTTTCACCGTCCAGGATGTACTTGGTCGAGATGTCGGTGATGTGCTTGCGCACCGTGCTGCGGAACATCTGCACCGCCGCCTTCAACTCCATGTCATTGCCCGCGCCCACCAGCGCCTCATAGGCCTCCAGCGGGAACTTGCTGTCGATCACGATGGGCCCCGGCGGGTTGGGCAGGCGGATCAGGCAGTCGGCGCGTCTGCCGTTCGACAGGGTCGCCTGCAGCACATAGCTGTCCGAGGGCAGCGCCTTGGACACGATGTCGTTCAACTGGATCTCGCCGAAGGCGCCGCGGGTCTGCTTGTTCGACAGGATGTCCTGCAGCGACAGCACGTCGCCCGACAGTTTGGTGATGTTGTCCTGCGCCTTGTCGATGGCGGCCAGCCGTTCCTGCAACTGGGTCAGCGAGGTCGCGGTCTGTTTCGAAGACCCATGCAGGGTTTCCTTCATCCGCTCCTGCATCTCGGCCAGCGCGCGGGCGGATTTCATGGCGTTGTCGGCCAGCCGGTCGTTCATGTGCTGCTGCACCGCCGACAGCCGCGCCTCGACCGTCTGGATCACCTGCACCTGCGCATTGGCCTGCGTGTCCGAGACATGCTGCAACCCGCCGCGCAATTGCTCCTGCCCCTGCCCCAACTGCTGCACATGCTGGCCCAGATAGGCCAGCTGCTGCGCCAGTGGCTCGGCCATCCGGGCCGAGCGGTTGGCCGCGCGCAGGGCCAGAAACAGCAGAACGAGGATCAGCAGAACCACCCCCGCCCCGATCAGGGCGGCCATCACCATGGGATCTTCCAAAGAATATGGGGTGCCTGCAATCTCGATCATCTCAACCTGCGCGTTCTTGTTTTGTTTCTTCTTTTCTACCGCCGACCGGCGGCCGGATCAACTGCGGCCGAACAACCGTTCGATATCGCTCAGCTTCAGTTCCACATATGTCGGCCGCCCGTGGTTGCACTGGCCGGAATGGGGCGTCGCCTCCATCTCGCGCAGCAGGGCGTTCATCTCTTCGGCGCGCATCCGGCGGCCCGAGCGGACCGAGCCATGACAGGCCACCCGGCTGAGGATCGCCTCGATCCGCGCCTGCACCGTCTGGCTTTCGCCCTGATCGGCCAGCTCGTCCAGAATGTCCAGGATCATCGCCCGCGCGTTGACCTCGCCCAAAATGGCCGGGGTCTCGCGCACCGCCACCGCGCCGCCGCCGAAGGGCTCGATGGTCAGGCCCAGGCGCGACAGGTCGTCGGCCACCGCGAGCAGGCGGGCGCAGTCGCCCTCGGACAGTTCGACGATCTCGGGGATCAGCAGCGCCTGCGCGGCCACGCCGTTCTCGGCCATCTGTGTCTTGAGTTTCTCATAGACCAGCCGTTCATGCGCGGCGTGCTGGTCCACGATCACCATGCCGTCGGCGGTCTGGGCGATGATGTAGTTTTCATGCACCTGCCCGCGCGCGGCCCCCAGGGGTAGGTGCTCGGGCGGGGTCTGGTCGGGCTGCTCGGCTTCGGCCACGGGCTCGACCACGCTGCCGCTGTAGGCATTGGCCAGATCGGCAAAGCCGGGCGCCTGCGCTTGATAGGCCACGGCCCGCGCCGCGGGCAAGGGCCGGTCCATCTGATAGACCCGCGCGGGTATCGCGGGGGCCGGCTCGGGCCGCATCGCACCCAGCGTTGCGTTGGCCACGGTGGTCGAGGCGCGGTGCCCCGCCTCGGCCAGCGCGTGCCGCAGGCTCGAGACGATCAGCCCGCGCGCCACGCCGGGATCGCGAAACCGCACCTCGGATTTCGCGGGGTGCACGTTCACATCCACCAAGGTGGGCTCGCAGTCGATGAACAGCGCCGCCGCCGGGTGCCGGTCACGACTAAGGAAATCGAAATAGGCCGCCCGCAGCGCCCCGGTCAGCATCTTGTCGCGCACCGGTCGGCCGTTGACGAACAGGAATTGCGCCACCGCCGCGCCGCGCGAATAGGTCGGCAGCGCGGCATAGCCATACAGCCGGATCCCCTCGCGGGTGGCGTCGATCTGCAAGGCATTCTCGGCAAACTCGCGCCCCAGAATGCGGGCCAGCCGGGCGTGCAGCGCGTCGAACAGGTCTCCATTCTCACGGTCGGCGCGGAACACCACGCGCCCCTCGCCCCCGCCCGAGACATCGCGCAGGGTGAAGGTGATGGAGGGTTCCGCCATGGCCAGCCGCTTGACCTTGTCCGAGATCGCCTGCGCCTCGGCCCGGTCGGTGCGCATGAATTTCAGTCGCGCGGGCGTGGCATAGAACAGGTCGCGCAGCTCGACCACGGTGCCGGCGCGCAGGGCGGCGGGCTTCACCGGCTCCATCTTGCCGCCAGCCACGCGGATCTGGGCCGCCTCGGTCCCCGGCGCGCGGCTGGTGATGGTCAGACGCCCCACCGCGCCAAGCGAGGGCAGCGCCTCGCCCCGGAACCCGAAGGTGTGGATGTTGAGCAGGTCCGACCCGTCGATCTTGGAGGTCGCGTGGCGCGACAGGGCCAGCGGCAGATCCTCGGGCGCGATGCCGCACCCGTCGTCGGTGACGCGAATCAAGGTTTTGCCGCCGTCGGCGATGTCGATGGCGATCCGGGTCGCGCCTGCGTCGATCGCGTTTTCCACCAGTTCCTTGACGGCGGAAGCGGGGCGTTCGACCACTTCACCGGCCGCGATGCGGTTGATCGCGGCCTCGTCGAGTTGCCGGATTACTGGGCGATTTTCGCTGATATTGGGGTTTGCCTGCGCCATACCGCTAGACCTAGCACAATCGCACACGATTCTGCCACCGGTTTACGCTGCTTTGGTATAGGGGGTCGGATCGCCCGGCCAATCGAGATGCGCAACCCGAATTGGTTGCCAAAAGTTTCACGATTGCCCGGACGATCCGTGGTGAGTGGTGGTCATTAACTGTGTAATGGCGCGGTGTCTAACATGGTGCGTTGGACAAATCTGCTTAAGGTTCGCTTGCCCCGTTTGGTGGGCAAAGTTTGGCCGATCACCGACCGGAGCGGGTGGCGGGAACACGCCGGGTCAGCCCGGACCCGGCGCCGCAGCGCGCATCCGGCAGGGGCCAAACACGGCCGCGACAGCCAGAATCAGGCCGGACATTGTGGCGATCATCCCGGCCGCACTGACGGCGTCCGATCCGCCCAACCACAGCGGGCCATACCCAGCAAGAATATAGCCGGACACGGCGGACAGGATGGCGAAGACAACACTCCAGGCAATCTGGGTCTCAAGCCGGTCGGTCATCATCCGGGCGGCGGCCGGCGGGCAGATGAACATTGCGATCACGATGATCGAGCCGACGGCATCAAACGCGGCTACGGCCGCAATCGCCGCCGCAATCACCAGCGCCATTCCCAGCGCCCCGGTTCGAATTCCGATCGTCCGGGCAAAGCCTTCGTCGAATGTCGAGATCTTGAGCGGCCGCCAGAACAGCCAGACGAACAGGCTGACACCCACCAGGGTCAGGGCGATCCGAGCAAGCTCGGGCGGCAGGCCGGCCAGCGCAACCGGATCCAGCAGCGAGGACCAGCCGGTCGCGTCGAGCCAGATCAGGCTTTCCAGGCTGCCATAGAGTGCGTGCTCGACATCCAGATGAACGCTCGAGGTGTCGGTCTGTTCCAACAGCAGCACCCCTCCAGCAAACATAGTGGTGAATACGACGCCCATTGCGGCGCCCGGTTCTATCTGGCCCAACCTCCGGATGGTCTCGATCAGCACAACGGCGACAACCGCCGCGCCGGCGGCGCCCAGCATCATCGGCCAGGTCGAGATCGCGCCGGTGACGAGAAAGGCCACGACGATTCCGGGCAGAACCACATGACTGATTGCGTCGCCGATCAGTGCCTGTTTGCGGAGTACAAGGAAGTTTCCGGGCAATGCGCAGGCGATGGCTGCAAAGGTTCCGATCAGCAGCGGCGTCAAGGACAGGGGAACAAACTCTTCACCGCTCATGGGCGAACCTCCCGTGGTCCGCCGATGCGGCGGTCAATGTCGTCGATCTGGTCCCGGGTCAGAACGGTTTCGATGTCGCGTAACCCGTCATACAGGGCAGCGGCTGCCTCGTGCGCATTGTCGGCGCGTACGATTTCCCAGCGTTTCTCGTCGCGCAGCGCCTTGGCCGCCTGCGCTCTGCCCGCATCCGTAGCCACCCCGTCGGGCCGGGCCAGTCCAGCCCGACGCAGCAGGCGCAAAGTGTAGGACTCATAGATGTTCTGGCCTTGCGCAAGCGCCAGCAACCCCTGACGGATGTGAACCCGCCGCTGGAACCGCAGATGCCGCACGATCGCGGCCAACACGCCGCGCACCGGAGCAAGAAACAGAGATACAACAAAGAAGCCAAAGCTGAACAGGACGATGATCGGTCCGGTCGGCAAGTTGGGCGCTGAGGCGGACACCGCCGCACCCAGATAGCCCGACAACCCGCCGATGACCCCAGACAACAGCACCACATGGTCGGACCGGTCCGACCAGAACCGCGCCGTGACGGCGGGTATGATCAGCAAAGCCACGATCAGGATCAATCCGACGATCTTCAGCCCGACAACCGTGACCGCCATGACAAGCCCCATCATCGCAAGGTCGATGCGATGCACTGGCAGCCCCAAGGCGGCCGCGTATTCGGAATCGAACGCCACCATCATCATGGGGCGGCGGATGATCATGACGAGCAGCAGCGTTGCAGCGCCGCCGATCGCGATGATCAGAGCGTCGGACCACAGCATACCGGCCGTCGAGCCCAGCAAGAACCCCTCAAGCCCGGCCTGTCGGCCCACCCCCATGGTCTGGATGACTGTCAGCAGAACGATACCAAAGCCGAAGAATACCGACAGGACCGCCCCGATCGCCGCGTCCTCGGCCAGACGGGTGCGGCGGATCAGCCAGTTCATGCACAAAAGGCCCACGGCGGCCGAAATCGCGGAGCCGGACAGCAGTCCGATCAGGTTTCGCCCGGTTCCGCCCAGCGCCACCAGCACCATGAAGGCGATGCAGACGCCCGGAAGGGTCGCGTGGCTGATGGCGTCACTGACCAGCGCCCGCTTGCGCAGAAACAGGAAGGTGCCTGTCACGCCAGCCGAAAACCCAAGCAGCGTGGCGCCGATGGCAACCAAGGTGGCGTTGTACCCCAATTGCAGGGTCAGTGCGTCCCACAGCATGTGTCAGCCCGCAGTGCCCGAGATCTGGTTGATCTGGGCGGTGGCAAGCCGCCCCCCGTAGGCGGCCTGAAGAGTCTCGGCGGTAAAGGCCTGCTCCACCGGGCCCTCGGCGACCTTGCGGGTATTGATCAGGAACACGTGGTCGAAATAATCCGTGACCGTAGCAAGGTCATGGTGGACCACGACCACCGTCTTGCCGGCTTCCTTTAGGGATTTGAGGACCGAGATGATGGCTTTTTCGGTGGCGGCATCGACCCCGGCAAACGGTTCATCCAGCAGGTACAGATCGGCATCCTGAGCAAGTGCGCGCGCCAGAAACACCCGTTGCTGCTGACCACCCGAAAGCTGGCCGATCTGGCGATCCGCAAACTCATGCATCCCGACCCGATGCAGGCACTCCATCGCGTGGGCCATGTGTCGCATCCGGACCCGGCCCAGCAAGCCCAGTTCCCGCGACAGGCCCATCAGGACCACGTCGATGACCCGCGTCGGGAAATCCCAATCGACGCTGGCGCGCTGCGGAACATAGGCGATACGGGCCCGCTGCCGGTCTAACGCCTTGCCGAACACCAGCACCTGGCCCGACAGCGGCTTGACGATACCCAGCGCCGCCTTGAGCAGCGTCGATTTGCCAGCGCCGTTCGGTCCGATGATGGCCGTCATGGCCCCGGGTTGCACCGTCATGTCTACCGAGAAAATGGCCGGTTTCTGACCGTAGGATACCGTCATCCCCCGGATCACAAGCGGGCTGTCCTGCACCGTCAGGTCCCCGCTTGATGACGATTTGCCAGCCGCAAGCTCCAACATGGTCAGAACCCCGCCGACAGCTTGCCGGACATGCCGCGTTCGGGCACATCCGCACCCAGGCCCCGTGCAATGACCGTGATGTTGTGATCCAGCATCCCGATATAGGTGCCCTCGTAGGTGCCCGGCTCGCCCATGGCGTCCGAATACAACTCACCCCCGACCGAGACGGTATGACCCTTCGCCGCCGCACCCTCGATCAACGCCCGCATCGACCGATCCGAGACCGAGCTTTCAACGAAGACGGCGGTCAGGTTGCGCGCGACCAAAGTGTTGACCAATTCTCCGATCCGGTTCAGCCCCGCCTCGGACTGGGTCGAGATACCCTGTATCCCCAACACTTCGAACCCGAATTCCTCGCCGAAATAGGCAAAGGCGTCATGGGCGGTGACCAGCACCCGGTTGTCTTCGGGCACCTGGGTCAGCACCTTTTTCCCATAAGCGTCCAACTGGTCGATTTCAGCCAGAAAACGCTGGGCGTTGGCGGCGAAATAAGCGGCGGAGTCCGGCCGCACGTCGGTCAGCGCCTTTTGCACCTCGACCACGACGTCTTTCCACAAGACCGGGCTCATCCACACATGCGGATCGTATTTGTCGGCATAGTCGGCATGTGCACGCAGTTTAGACTTGTCGATGGCATCCGCCACGGCAACGACTTTGCGTTTGCGCCCGAGGTCGTGGAAGAAGTCTTCCATCTGCGCCTCAAGATACAAGCCGTGCCACAAGACCAGGTCGGCCCTTGTCGCGGCAACGATATCGCTGCGGGTCTGGCGATAGCCGTGCGGGTCGACTCCGGGACCCATCAGCCCTTTGACTTCGACCTGATCACCGCCGACCTGCTGCACGGCGTCCGCAATCATTCCGGTCGTCGCCACGACCTTCAGCGGCGCCTCGGCCCACGCCGCCAAGGGCAGCGCGGCACCAAGAGCAAGGGCAAAAAGAAAACTGCGGCGAATCATATGTGACCTCGTTCCGAGTACCAGTTGAGAATGAATATGCGAACCATTCGCAACTAAGTCAACCGTGTTGCGAATTACTCGCAAGAAAAAGCCGGATTTGTCCATTTGGTCAAAAAAGTGGCCAAAGGCGTCCAGTTTGCCTTTCCTTTGGCCGTTTCCCGTGCGATTTTGGCGCAAACCTCCCAAAGGACGTGACAATGGATACGCAGAGCTCAGAAAGCCCCGTGCGCACCGCGCATCTGCCGCAAGTGACCGAGCCCCGAAACCCCGGCATGGGTCTGGACCTCGACTGGGTGCGCGCCGTGCAGGCCAACACCTCGGCCATCGAGCGCCGCGCCGCGACCCTGCCCGGACGCCGGTCGGTCAAGAAAGAGCATCAGGCCGCCTGGCTGCTGAAGGCGATCACCATGATCGACCTGACCACCCTGTCGGGCGATGACACCGAGGGCCGCGTGCGCCGCCTGTGCGCCAAGGCCCGCCAGCCCGTGTCACCCGCCCTGCTGAGGGCGCTTGACATGCCGCCGATTACCACCGGCGCGGTCTGCGTCTATCACGACATGATCGAAACCGCGGTGGATGCGCTGACAGGCACCGGCATTCCGGTCGCAGCCGTGTCCACGGGCTTTCCGGCGGGCCTGTCGCCCTTTCACCTGCGCGTGGCCGAGATTGAGGAGAGCGTGAAGGCCGGGGCCGAGGAGATCGACATCGTGATCTCGCGCCGCCATGTGCTGCAGGACAACTGGCAGGCGCTGTATGACGAGATGAAGGCGTTCCGCGCAGCCTGCGGCGAGGCGCATGTAAAGGCCATCCTCGCCACCGGCGAGCTGGGCAGCCTGCGCAACGTGGCGCGTGCCTCGCTTATCTGCATGATGGCGGGGGCCGATTTCATCAAAACCTCGACCGGCAAGGAAAGCGTCAACGCCACCCTGCCCGTGTCGCTGGTCATGATCCGCGCGATCCGTGACTACTATGACCGCACCGGCTATCGTGTGGGCTACAAGCCCGCCGGCGGGATTTCCAAGGCCAAGGATGCGCTGGTCTACCTGTCGCTGATCAAGGACGAGCTGGGCGACCGCTGGCTGCAGCCCGACCTGTTCCGGTTCGGCGCGTCGTCCCTGCTGGGCGATATCGAGCGGCAGTTGGAACATTTCGTCACCGGGGCATACTCGGCCGGTTACCGGCACCCGATGGGCTGAGGACAGGAACAATGACAGTCAAAGAGATTTTCGAGACCATGGAATACGGACCCGCCCCGGAAAGTGCCGCCGAGGCCCTGGCATGGCTGGTCGATCAGGGCGACAAGTTCGGCCATTTCATCGACGGCGCCTTTACCAAGCCCGGCAAAGGATTTGAAAGCCGCAACCCGGCCACGGGCGAGGTTCTGGCCAAGCTGACCCAGGCCACGCAGGCCGATGTGGATGCCGCCGTCGCTGCCGCCCGCAAGGCGCAACCCAAATGGGAAAAGCTGGGCGGCCCGGCCCGCGCCCGCTACCTCTATGCCATCGCGCGGCTGATCCAGAAACACGCCCGCCTGTTCGCGGTGCTGGAGACGCTCGACAACGGCAAGCCGATCCGTGAATCGCGCGACATCGACATTCCTCTGGTGCAGCGGCATTTCTACTATCACGCGGGTATGGCCCAGCTGATGGAAACCGAGCTGCCCGACGCACAGGCGCTGGGGGTCTGCGGCCAGATCATCCCGTGGAACTTCCCGCTGCTGATGCTGGCGTGGAAGGTGGCCCCGGCGCTGGCCATGGGCAACACGGTGGTTCTGAAGCCCGCCGAATACACATCGCTGACGGCGCTGCTGTTCGCCGATATCTGCATGCAGGCCGGTCTGCCCAAAGGCGTGGTCAACATCGTCACCGGCGACGGCGCGGTGGGCGAGATGATCGTGAAGGCAGACGTGGACAAGATCGCCTTTACCGGCTCGACGATCGTGGGGCGCCGCATCCGCGAGGCCACCGCCGGGTCGGGCAAGGCCCTCACGCTCGAGCTGGGCGGCAAGTCGCCCTATATCGTCTTTGACGACGCCGATGTCGACAGTGCCATCGAAGGTCTGGTCGATGCGATCTGGTTCAACCAGGGCCAGGTCTGCTGCGCGGGCTCGCGCCTGCTGGTGCAGGAGGGCATCGCCGAGCGGTTCTATGCCAAGCTGCGCGCCCGCATGGACACGCTGCGCATCGGCAACCCGCTGGACAAATGCATCGACGTGGGCGCCGTGGTGGACCCGGTGCAGCTGCAGACCATCACCTCGATGGTCGAGGGCAACGCGGTAGGCCAGGTTTACCAGCCCGCCTGTGAGTTGCCATCGAATGGCTGCTACTACCCGCCGACGCTGATCACCGGACTCGAGACCTCGGACCCGCTGATGCAGGAGGAGATATTCGGCCCGGTTCTGGTCTCGTCGACCTTCCGTACCCCGGCCGAGGCGGTCGAGCTGGCCAACAACACCCGCTACGGACTGGCGGCCACGGTCTGGACCGAGAACGTCAACCTTGCGCTGGACATCGCGCCCAAGCTGGTCGCGGGCGTGGTCTGGGTCAATGCCACCAACCTGTTCGACGCGGCCGTGGGCTTTGGCGGCGTGCGCGAAAGCGGTTTTGGCCGCGAAGGTGGCTGGGAAGGGCTGAGTGCCTATACCAAGCCCAAGGGCAAGACCAAGCCGCTGGCGAAAATCGAACCCGTCGTGGGCGAAGGCGGCCCGGTTGACCCAATCGACCGTACCGCCAAGCTCTATGTCGGCGGCAAGCAGGCCCGGCCGGATGGCGGCTATTCCCGCGCGGTCTGGGGCAAGGCGGGGCTGTTGGGCCATGTGGGTCTGGCCAACCGCAAGGACGTGCGCAACGCGGTCGAGGCCGCGGCAGGCGCGGCGGGCTGGTCGAAAACAACCGGCCATCTGCGCGCGCAGATCCTGTATTACATCGGTGAGAACCTCTCGGCCCGCGCCGACGAGTTCGCGCATCGCATCGACGCGATGACCGGCCGCAAGGACGGTACGAAAGAGGTCGACGCCGCGATCCAGCGCCTGTTCACTGCAGCCGCCTGGGCCGACAAGTACGACGGCCAGGTGCATGGCGTTCCGATCCGGGGCGTGGCGATTGCGATGAAGGAACCGGTGGGCGTGATCGGCGCGCTTTGCGCTGACGAAGCGCCGCTGCTGGGTCTGGTCTCGGCCATGGCCCCGGCGATCGCGATGGGCAACCGGGTGGTTCTGGTGGCGTCCGAGCCCTATCCGCTGGCGGCGACCGATTTCTATCAGGTACTGGACACCTCGGACGTGCCCGCAGGCGTGGTCAACATCCTGACCGGCAGTCATGAGGAACTGGCCAAACCGCTGGCCTCGCATCTGAACGTGGATGCGGTCTGGTCCTTCTCGTCGTCGGACCTGTCAGCGCAGATCGAGGTCGTCTCGGCCGGGAACCTGAAACGGACCTGGGTCAATAACGCGACGGCAATCGATTGGGGCATGGACCACACCCGCCGCTTCCTGCAGGCTGCGACCGAGATCAAGAACATCTGGGTGCCCTACGGCGAGTAGGGCCCCTTCCAAAGCGGGAGGCTCTACATGGACTTTGCAGGAAAGACGGTCATCGTCATCGGCGGGACCAGCGGTATCAATCGGGGCATCGCCGAGGCCTTCGCGGCCTCGGGCGCCAAACTGGCCGTGGCCAGCCGCTCGCAGGAGAAGGTGGACGACACCATCGCCGCGCTGAAGGCAGCCGGCGCGGCCGAGACCATCGGCGCGGCCTTCGACGTGCGTGATGCCGAGGCGGTCGCCGCGGGGCTGGAACAGTTCCACGCGGCGCTCGGTGATTTCGACGTGCTGGTTTCGGGGGCGGCGGGCAACTTCCCGGCGCTGATGGCGGAGATGTCGGTCAACGCCTTCCGCACCGTGGTCGAGATCGACCTGATGGGTACTGTGCATGTGCTGAAAGGCGCCTATCCCTATCTGAAACGGCCCGGCGGCAACATCATCAACATTTCGGCCCCGCAATCTTACCTGCCCTACGAGGGCCAGGCCCATGTCTGCGCGGCCAAGGCGGGTGTCGATCAGATCACCCGCACCCTGTCGATGGAATGGGGCGTGGAAGGCATCCGGGTGAACTCGGTGGTGCCGGGTTTCATCGAGGGCACCGAGGGCGCCAAGCGTCTGGCCCCCACCCCCGACGCGGGCGAGCAGCTGCGCCGAGACGTGCCGCTGGGCCGCTGGGGCACGCCTCAGGACGTGGCCAACGCCTGTCTGTTCCTGGCCTCGGACATGGCCAGCTATGTCAGCGGTACGGTTCTGGCCGTGGACGGGGCGCTGTATCAGCGCGGCTCGGGTCAGTTCGGCCAGATGATGGGGCAGATGCTGCGCAGCATGAAAAAGGGGTGATCCGCGTCCGAAAGGCTTGGCCGGCCTTGCCGAACACAGGCAGGGCCGTGGCCGCTTGGCAAACCGCCCCTACTGCAACTGCAGGATATCCGGGATGCAGAGCTTTCTTTGTGCCGGCATCTGGTCTGCACCATCCGACCGCTTCAGCCTTTTCGGACCATCCTTGACTTTGACCTTGGGCTCAGCGAGCGCGCCCCTCAGGGTCACTGGCCACGGGCTGCGCGCAAGTGGCTCGCCAATCTTTCTTGGCTGGATGTTCAGGTCCAACACCTTGTCCGTCAGGTCGACAGCGCCAAAGACAACGACCTGAACATGATCTGTTTCCAGCGTCGTCTGTTTCGTCTCAATTTTTCCGTTGGAAATGCTGATCGGAGCGCGCAGGCACACGATTGGCGCCACTTTCTGTTTTTCTTTGGTAAATACCCACGGAAGAATACCCAGCCCGGCTAGATCCAGAAGCTGGGTTTCGATCGAACCGTCGCGAATTGAAACCGTGGCATTGCCACTCATGCTGCCGACGAATTGCTTGACGGTATCCGTGCCCCCCGTAACCGAGAAATCTGCGTACACCGTGCCGCTGGCGCCTTTCTTGAAGTTCAGGTTTTGCAGAAGGTCATCCAACTGCCATCCGCCCGCCTTTCCGGTCAGGGTCAGCAGATGCGCCTCATTCGAAAGATCCATTTGCCCGCTGACGTCGAAATGACCACCTCCGTATTCAAACTTCAGAGGTCCGGCCCGTAGCTCGTTTTCGTCCAGAGTCAGTTCGCTCTGCAGGCTGCTGATGCCCTTGGCACCCTCAATGTGACGCAGGTCTATGTCGACATCTACATTCACACCCGACAGCAAAATGGCCCGCCCGATGGGTTTGAGGGTCACATCCCTCAACGGACCTGTGTCACCGTCGCCTTGCTCGGCATCTTCCTGCTCCGGCGGTGAACCACCTATCTTGCGCAGTTGGGCGGCCGCCTGAACGATGGTCCGGATTTGATCGATTTTTATCAGATCGCTCTCGATCGACCCCTGCAGCACGGGATCGCTTGTTGCGTCATCAAGATCCGCCGCGATTTTCAAGACCGACTCGGAAACCTCGACATTGGCGTTGGCATTCCAATCGGTGCCTTCACTTACCAGGTCGATTTCAAGATGGGCCCGACCGGTGTCCACCGGCTCCAGCGACAAGGCCTTCAGAAGATCTGCGCCCGACGGAACATCCACGTCGATTGCCAGATCCAGATTCTCGAACTTGAGGACATTTTCTACGGACCCGTGCACCTCCAGGTTCCAGACCTCGGTTTCGCTTGTCTGACCATCCAGATTGGTCAAAGCAAGTTGTTCGATGTTTCCGTTCAAATGAAAGTTTCCCGAAAACCTGCCCAGCTGGTCATCGGGGCCCAGAAGTTCGGGCGAGATCAGACTGCTTGCCGGAATATCAATCAAACCCTCGGCGGATACGCCCTGCAACTGCAACGCATCCTCGACCGAACCGGTCAGAATGATAAACGGATCGGCGGGGTTTCCGATCCTCAAATTGATGTTGCCCACGCTCAGGGCGCCTTCGGGCGTTCTGGCAAGCTCGGAGAATTTGATCGGCGGCGGGCCCTCACCAGAGGTGTCCAGCGTGAAACCGTTCGTCTTGATGACCATCTGCCGTTGCGGGACCTGTCCCGGGACACTGTCGATGACCATATCCACAGCAATAAGCTTGAGGTCATACCGCGAGGCAGCCGGAGCCGGCTCGGCATCCTCAGGATACAGGCGAATGCGGGTCGTCAGAGAAACATCTTCCGGATTGCCCAATTTCCCGATTTGTCCGGTGACGGAAAGGCTTTGGCCACCATCCAGCTCGGCCAGAACAGACAGGTCATCAACCCGTGCGACGCCGTCTGCCAGTTTGAATGTTGCACCAACATTGCCCGAACCCTCCAACACGCGGTTGAGTTTCAAGACATCGAGCAGTTGACCCAACTGATCGACCTCGAGGGTCGCCTTGACCTGAAGGCCGGTCTCCACAGGAATCTGTTGGGCTTCGACCGAAATCTGATCAAAGTTCCATGCCACTTGGAACGGGTCCTGGGGCGGGAACGTGCCCTTCAAGTCAAAACTCTGACCGTTGAGCGACCCCGTTCCGACCGCCGAGGCAACATCGGTTTCGGCATCGCGCTGCAAAACCAGTTCTGGAAGCTGCAAGTCCAGTCCAATGCCGTTCAGGTCGTTCTGATAGAGTACGGTGACATCCTTGAGGTCGATTGTGCGATCCGTCAGGATACCGGCCAAAGGTTGGGTCGGGCGTTCCGCAGTCTTGTCGGTTTCGACCCCGGCGCGCGAAAAGGACTGCCAGTTGGTCACGCCTTCTTCGTCTTTGATCAAGTTCAGATGAACCCCCGACACTGAAAGATTGCTCACCGACAGCTTGCTGTTCCACAGGTCCCGTGCAGATACGTCGAACTCGATCTGATCAATCGCTGCCAGATCCGCCTCGGTCTTGGGCGTCGCGGGCAGAACCAGTCCAGCTGCTGATACCTGCAACTGACGGCCAAGGCCCAAACGCACCTCATCCTCAATCAAGACCGGCTGACCCAGCTTTTTTGAGATCAGGTTCTCAACGAAACTGGTCCGCACCGACGAAAACAAAGCGGACGACAGAAACAACCACGCCGCGGAAAAAACCACAAGCGCGACCGCGCAACAGATCAAGACACCTTTGACAATTATTCGCACGTTATCCCTCAGCGTCCCGATTCAGCATGTGATTACCCTAGAGCATTTATCCATCATGTTAATGGAATACATGTTTCGCGCGCCTTCCGAGGCCACGAGATCACCGTTGCCCGGGCCAACTCACCCTTTGGATTCACACAATCATCCAATTACTGCTATACGTGAATTCTTTTGCGAATGAGGGCATGATGAATTCACTAACCAGAATAACGCGTGGGATAGGTGTCGCTTTCAAGGACGGCAGAGTGAAAGGCATACTCGCCTTCACCGTCGGAATGATCCTTTGGGCGTCCGTGTTCTACCATTTTGTCGAGGGGTGGAGCTGGTTGGACTCCGTCTATTTTTCCGTAGTGACGATCTCGACCGTGGGTTTTGGCGACTTTTCTCCTGAAACCGCTGCGGGCAAGATCTTTACGATGGCGTACATAATCGTGGGTCTGGGTATCTTTGTCACCGCCGCCACGACCGTGGCCGACACGATCCTGTCCCAAGAGGATGAGACCTCGTAAAAATAGGCTCTGGCAAGGTGAGCAGCCGCGTGCTTTGCGCCCCACGATCCGCTTGCAAATTGGGGGCTGAGTCAACCACCGCACTGCCGGGCATCCCCTAAATGCTCAAAAAATATACATATTTGCTTTTTTGAGTGTAACATATGGAAAAACATACCAGGGGGATGGAATGGAAAAGACTCAGGACGCAAAGATTGTCGACCTTGCGATAAGGTTGCTGTTTCTCGGGCTGTTCTTATACAGCGCCTTGGTCATGGTCGCCCCGCTTGCAAGCGTGGTCATCTGGGCCACAATCCTTTGCGTTGCGCTTTATCCGGCCTTCGATTGGCTTCAGTCCAAGCTGGGAGGACGGAAGAAGCTGGCAACGACGATCCTGGTTCTGCTGGGTCTGGTTCTCACATTGGGGCCGGTCGCAACGGCGGTGTCAGGGGCTGCGGAACTGGGGTCCGAGTTCGCCGAGCAGGCTGACAAGGGCGAATTGAAGATACCGCCGGCGCCGGAAGGCCTGAAGGATCTGCCTCTGGTCGGCGCCAAGCTTGCCGATGCCTGGGGCATGTTCGAACGGAACTTGGATGGTGCGCTTGCAAAATACGGCCCGCAAATCCTCGAGATCACCAAATCGCTCTTTGGCAAAGTCCTGGGGATCGGAATCGGGCTTCTCGGCCTTGCGCTGTCGGTGTTGATCATGGGCGCCCTGTTCAGCCCCGGACCGGATCTGGTGCAGGGCCTTCAGCGCTTTGCCAACCGCGTCTTTGCGCCACGCGGCGGCGAATTCGTCACTCTGGCTGGGGCCACGATCCGGAACGTCACCAAGGGAGTAATCGGGGTTGCCGCCATTCAGGCCGTCGTTGTCTGGGTCCTGTTGGCGCTGTTCGGGATATCCTCGGCCGCGACGCTGGCGTTCATCTGCCTGATCCTCTCGATCATCCAGATCGGCCCCGGCCTCGTTCTTCTGCCGCTGGTCATCTATGCATGGAGTTCCATGTCCGGCGGTGCGGCGCTGATCTTCACCGTTCTGGCCATTCCCGTCAGCATAATGGACAGCTTCCTGCGGCCGGTTTTCATTTCAAAAGGCCTGGAGACCCCGATGCTCGTGATCCTCATCGGGGTGCTGGGCGGGATGATGGCCTATGGCCTGATCGGCATCTTCATGGGTCCGGTCTTGTTCGCCGTCTTCTACGAGTTGTTCAAGGTCTGGATCGACGCCTCACCAGCGACCGATGACACCGCCGAGGGAGCCGCAAAATGAGGAAGACGATCTGGACGACACTGGCCGTCATTCTCATCTTCCTCATCTGGTATCTGGTTGCCGACCGCAAGACGCCGTTCACCGGGAACGCACGGGTAAAGGCCGTGGCGACCCAAATCGTTCCGCAGGTCACGGGAACCGTGATCGAGGTATTGGTAGAAAACGGGCAGGTCGTCTCGGCCGGCGATCTGCTGGTTCGGATCGACCCGAGACCCTACGAGATTGATCGCGACCGAGCCCAGGCCGACCTTGAGGCGGCCACTCAGGAGGTCGGCGCATCCTCAGCCGAGGTAAGTGCGGCGCAAGCCAAGTTGGCCCGCGCGCAGAGCGATCTGGATACGATGCGCATTCAGACGGAGCGGGTCTTCGCGCTCGAGAAGAAAGGGCTGATTGCCATCTCGAAAGCCGACGATGCCCGAGGCCAGCTGGCCGAGTCCGAGGCGAACTATGAAAACGCCAAAGCAGATCTGGAGAAGGCCAAGCAAAGGCTTGGGGACGAAGGGAATGAGAATCCCAAAATCCAACGTGCCTTGGCGGCTTTGGCCGATGCCGAGCTCAATCTGGAATGGACCGAACTGCGCGCGCCGGCTACGGGCGTCATATCCAACTTGTTGATTGCACCCGGCACATACGCCCGGTCCGGCCAGGATCTGCTGACGTTTCTTGATGCGACGGACGTGTGGATCGAGGCGTATTTCACCGAGAACAATCTGGGGCGCGCCACCGTCGGGTCTCCGGTGGATGTCGTGCTGGATATGCACCCCGGTCAGATCATCCCGGGCAAAATCGAAAGCTTCAGCGCGGCGGTCTCGCTGAGTGGCGGCGACACACCCGGACAATTGGCAAGCCCGCCGAGCACCAAAGGCTTTCTGCGTGAACCTGAACGGTTTCCCGTGCGCATCATACTGCCGGGCTACGAGGCCGGAAGCGCGGAAGACGACCTGAGGTTTCAGTTGAACGGTCAGGCGGATGTCATCATGTACCTCAGCGACAACGGGATACTGAACGCGGTCGGTCGGACATACATTCGTTTGGTTTCGATCTTTTCTTATGCGTACTGAGGACAGAAACGCCGTTTACAGACTTGCACTGGGTGTGACCGGCGTCTTTTCTCTGGGGCTTTTCCTTGGGTGGCCATTGGCGGTTGTTGGCGCGGTGTTCACCGCGCTCTTCCTTCAGGCACCTACCGCGTTGCCCCTGGCCGCGTTTGCGAAACTGTTCGTTTTCTCGATTGCGTTGATGTTCGTTTCTTTCCTGCTCTCATCGGTTTTCGCGCCCTATCCGGTCGTGTTTCTGATACTGGTGGCGATCGGGATAATCCTGTCCTTCATATGGTCCGTGTCAGGCGCCGGTGTCCTGCCGGGCGTCATCGCCCTGATGGGGGCGCTGATGATCCCCAACCTCGTTCTGCAATCTCCGGATCTGGCGCTGGTGCTTGTATTCTGGATCCCGCTGAACCTGTTGTTTGCCGGTTTCGTATCGACGTTGATGTTCACGCTTATTCCGGCCGCCCCCCAGAACGCCACGCAGGGCAAAGCCGCATCCGCCGCTGACTTTGACAAGCATCGGCGCATCGTCAGAATGTCTCTTGTCACGGTTCCTTTCGCCCTGGCATTTTTTGTGTCTGGGGCGTCTGCCCTGCTGGTTCTGTTCTTTGTGGCTCTTCTCAGCCAGCAGCTCGCTGCGATGCCTGCCGCCGGCAAAGCCGTGGCCAAGGCGATGCTGACGGCAAACCTGCTCGGCGCAGCTGCGTCCATCATCTGCTACGAAGTCAACGTAATCGCGCCGGTCATTCTCACGCCGATCCTGCTGTGCTTTTTCGCCTGTGTGACGCTGGGCGCGCTCGGCAAATCCCAGATCCCGCTGGCCGCCGCCGCCGGATCGGCCCTGACGACGGTCCTGATTGTCTACGGCGGGTCGATTTCACCGTTTTCGGACGAGGCCGATGTCAAAAGCATCACTCGCGTTCTGCAAGTCGCAAGCGCGGCCCTGTTCGTCATCATAGCCTACGTGGTCGTGGATGAGTTCTGGCCGGAAAAGAAACGCGAAAACCCGGTGAATGCATGACTCAGCCGCCAACTTTGGCGCCCGAGGCAAATTGGACTGACGTCAAAGCTGCAGGGGCGGCCCCAGAAACTCGATCTGCCATTTCTCGGAGAATGCGTTCAGCACCTCCCGGTCGGGAACTCCGTCTGCCATGATGTCTCCCAGCCCGTTGAAAAAGGCGACCGTGTCGAAGGAGGGCAGTATCATGACCAGTTGCCGCGCTGGCCAGTCGGAAAGATTGCGAAATGCGTGCGCGGCGCCACCGGGGATCGTGACGACGTCGCCCGTTTCTGCAACAAAGCGCTTTCCATCGCACTCATAGAGATACCGCCCGTCCAAAACGCGAAAGATCTCAGTTTGCGGGTGACGGTGCAGGGGCGGGCCAAACCCCGGTTCATTTATTGTCTCTATGACCGAGATATTCTCGTCGGTGGTGTCGTGCGGTATCCGGACAAACAACTGCAGTCCAATCGCCGGGACGTGGATGGGAGGGTCGGTCAACTTCGAATGCCAGAACTGATAGGGCATCAAGGATCCTTCCTTACCCGCGAAAAATGGTTCCGCTTCATGATGACATCTGTCCATCAAGTGAAACAAGCCCGCCGGCGGACGCGCATGACCGTGAATACCGTACCGGTTTTACGGAACAGGTGGCGGATACGCGGACGATCCACACGTAGCGGACGCTTCCGGTTCAAGGGACCCGGGGCGAGCGGCGCTGAATGACCGCTCGTCGGGAGTTCGGCAAAAGGCCTGCTGACTGCCGGCCCTTCGCGTCAGTTCGTGGTCTCAAGCCCCTCGGGTTTGCCCACAACCACGAAATGCAGCCCGTCCGGGTCCAGCAGCTCGGCCGCGACGCGGTTCACCTCGTCCAGTGTCACCGCGTTGACCTTGTCGTTTCGCGTCGCGATGTAGTCGATCGGCAGATCTTCCATCTGCATGCCCACCATGATGCCCACGATCTGGGAATTGCCGTCAAAGCGCAACGGATAGGCGCCGGTCAGATAGGTCTTGGCGTCATCCAGCTCTTTCTGGGTTACACCTTCGGTCGCCGCGCGCCGCCATTCGTCGCGAATTACCTCGATAGCCTGCCCGATCCGGTCATTGGCCGAGGATACCGACCCAAGATAGACCGAGGCCAGATCCTTGGGCACCAGATAGGTCCCGACGCCATAGGTCAGGCCGCGTTTTTCGCGCACTTCCTGCATCAGGCGGCTTTCAAAGCCGCCGCCGCCGAGGATGTGGTTCAGGATGTAGGCTGCAAAGAAATCCGGATCGTCGCGGTCGATGCCCTTCTGGCCGAACAGCGCCACTGATTGCGGCGTGTCGAACTCGACCACCGTGACGCCACCGGGGATCGTCACCTCTGCATTCCCGGGAATCGGTTTGCCCGTCTCGGGCAGGTCCGACAGCAGATTGTCCAGCAATGCACCCAACTCTTCGGGTGTGATGTCGCCCACTGCGCCCACATACAGACGGTCCTTGGCGAAGACGCCTTTGTATGCGTCGATGATGTCGTCCCGGGTCAGGGCCGATACGCTGTCGATCGAGCCTTTGCCGTTGGATCCATAAGGATGATCGCCATAGGCCATTTTGGCGAATGCCTCACCCGCGATGTCATTGGGGTCGGTCTGTTCCGAGCGCAGCCCGGACAGGACCTGCGCCCGAACCCGGTCGATCGCGTCCTGGTCAAAGCGCGGTTGCTGGATGGTGGTGCGCAGCAGCTCAACGGCGTCGTCCCGGTTTTCAGTCAGGAACTGGGCCGAGATCGCAACACTGTCATCCGTGGCCCTGTATCCGATCGACGCCGCCAGGGATTCCAGCGCCCGCGCATAGGTGCGGGAATCCATGTCGCCCGCGCCTTCTTCGAGAAGGCCGCTCATCAGATAGACCGCGCCGCGTTTGTCGGGATCGTCCAGTGACGTGCCCCCGCGGAACCGCAGTTCCAGCGCAGTGAACGGGATCGAGTGATCCTCGACCAGCCAGGCTCGGATACCGCCGGGCGAGGTGACCTCCTGAATCTTGATCTCGGCCCAGGCAGGCAGCGCGATCAGCAGGGCGATCAAGGGGGCAAGGAAACGGATCATTGGGTCACCTCGTCATCACGCATCAGCCAGCCGGTGACAGACGCTTCGGGCTGAAGCACCTCGCGCGCGGCGGCGATGATTTCTTCGCCGGTGACGGCCTGCAAGATGTCGGGCCAGGCCTGCACGTCCTCGACCGTCAGGCCGCTGGTCAGCGCCCGACCATAGCGGTTGCCGATTCCATCGACATTGTCTCGGGCATAGACCTGTGCGGCGCGCAGCTGCATCTTGATCCGGTCCAGATCCTCCGGGTTGACGCCTTCGGCGATGAAATCGGCCACCGCCTGATCCATCGCATCCTCGGCCTCTTGCAGCGACACGCCTTCAGCTGGAACAACGATCAGGTCAAAGGTCGTGTCATCCAGCGACACCCCACGATAAAACGCCCCGGCATAAACAGCCAACTGCTGTTCAAGCTGCAGTTTCTCGTTCAGGTAGGACGTGGTGCTGCCGCCCAGCAGTTCGGCCAGCAGGAACAACGCCGCAGCCTTCTCCTGCGCACCGGCATCACGCTCGGGCGCGAGGTAGCTGCGCTGAACATATGGTTGCGACACCCGCGCATCCTTGAAGGTCAGACGCCGCTCGGCGGTCTGAGGCGGTTCCTGCGATCGGACCCGTTCAGGCAGGTCCGGGTTGGCGGGGATCACGCCATAATAGGTGTCGGCCAAGGCTTTGACCTCGTCCGGGTCCACATCGCCGGTCACCACGAGGATCGCATTGTTGGGCGCGTAATAGGTCTGGTAGAAGGACAGGGCGTCCTCCATGTCCAATGTCTCCATCTCGTGCTTCCAGCCGATCACCGGAACGCCGTAGCGGTGGTTGAGATACTGCGCCGCGCTCATCTGTTCGCCGAACAGGGCGCGGGGGTTGTTCTCGGTACGCTGGTTGCGTTCCTCCAAGATCACGTCGCGCTCGGTGGCGATGTCGCTCTCGGTCAGCCGGATGTTGCGCATCCGGTCGGCCTCCATCTTCATCATCAACTCCAGCCGGTCGGCCGCGACGCGCTGGAAATAGGCCGTGTAGTCATACGAGGTGAAGGCGTTGTCGTTGCCGCCATTGGCCGCAACGGTGGCCGAAAGCTCGCCCGCCTCCATCGTATCGGTGGCCTTGAACAGAAGATGCTCGAGGAAATGCGCCACACCTGACGACCCGATCGGCTCATCCGCCGATCCGGCCCGATACCAGACCATATGCTGAACCACGGGCGCGCGGTGATCTTCGACCACGACGACATCCATGCCGTTGTCCAGGGTAAAGGTGGTGACGGCCTCGTGCCCGGTTTCGGCCAAAACCGGGGTTGCGGTCATCAAAGCGGCGCAAAACGCCAAGGCCCGAGCCATGGGGCATCCTCCGTTTCGTTACGGTGTTCAAACTACGGTGACGCCGAACGGGTTCAAGAGCGATGACGGAAAGTTAAGAATTATTCATCCGGCGGCGACGAGGGTGTTTCCACGCCCTGTCTGCGCAAAGCTTCGGTCTGCACCTGGGGATCGATGGAATTGCGCTTGTAGACCTGCGAATAGCGGTCCACCTTGAACAGGCGCAACCGCGTCCAGCGGCTTTGACGCTTGCGGAAATCCGCATCTTCCTGCGCCAGAACCTGGCGGGTGTTGGGGGAAACGCCATAGCGGCTGGAAGCCGTCACCAGCGCCCCGTCCGACGACGGAATACCGGTGCCGGGGTTCAGCGCCCCGGGATTGCCACCCAACGCAGCCACGGCATCGGCATTCGGGTTTGGGTCGGTCAGGTTCGCGCCACCCGGCGTCGGCGCAGGCAGGAACGCATAATCTTTGGGCTGGGTCAGTGGCTTGACCGGCATGACCGAAAACTCGTCCGGCCCGGGCCCTGGCGCTTCGAGATGGCGCAGGCCGATATCGGAACATCCTGCGACCGCAGCAAGTGTCAGAGCAATAATGGCGCGCGGCATCCGCATCTTGGTCTCCAGCCTGTTTCAGGCGCTTTTATCGCATAACATCCGGCGCGTCACGAGGGCTTTTTGCCTTCGAACAGCACCAACCCGAGGGCACCCGCGAAAATGAACACGTCGGCGAGGTTGAAGACGAACGGGTTGTTGATGCCACAGCAGGACATGTTCAGGAAATCCAGAACGTATCCATACAACACCCGGTCAACCACGTTCCCCAACGCTCCGCCGATCAGCAACCCGCCGAAAACCAGCATCCGCCGCGATGCGGCCGTGCGCCAGAGCCAGACGAAAACGCCGATGCTGATGGCCAGCGAAATAGCGATGAGAAACCAGCGCGCGGCTTCGGAATTGCCCTGAAACAGGCCGAAATTGATGCCGCGGTTCTCGCCGTACCGAAAGGTCAGCAGCGGCGGCAATACGTCGATGCCGCCGGGCCGGTCGGCCACGCGCAACACGTGGACCACCAGGTACTTGCTGAGCTGGTCGATCACAAATGCGGCCAGCCCGGCCCAGAGCAGAACCCGGACCCGCATCAGTGACGGAAGTGCCGCATGCCGGTGAACACCATGGCCAGACCGGCTTCGTCGGCGGCGGCGATCACCTCGTCATCGCGCATCGACCCGCCCGGCTGGATCACGCAGGTCGCGCCTGCGGCGGCGGCCTCCATCAGCCCGTCGGGGAAGGGAAAGAACGCGTCCGAGGCCACGGCCGAGCCGATAGTCAGCCGTTCGGGCAGGCCCAGACTTTCAGCCATACGCTCGGCCTTCTTGGCGGCGATCAGGGCGGAATCCACCCGGCTCATCTGGCCGGCGCCGACGCCCACCGTGGCCTCGTTCTTGACGTAGACGATGGCGTTCGACTTGACGTGCTTGGCCACTTTCCAGGCAAACAGCAGATCGCGCATCTGCTCGGGCGTGGGGGCCAGCTTGGTCACGACCTTGAGGTCATCCATCTCGATATGCCCGTTGTCCTTGTCCTGCACCAGCAGCCCGCCGGCCACCTGGCGCACGGTCTTGCCGCCGGCGCGCACGTCGGGCAGCGCTTCGGTGGTCAGCAGGCGCAGGTTCTTTTTGGCGGCAAAGATCGCCTTGGCCTCGTCGGTGGCGCCGGGGGCGATCACGACCTCGGTGAAGATGCCGGTGATTTCGCGCGCGGTTTCCGCGTCCAGCGGCCGGTTCAGCGCCACAATCCCGCCAAAGGCCGAGGTCCGGTCGCAGTCGAACGCCGCCTTGTATGCCTCGAGCAACGTGGCGCCCGTTGCAACGCCGCAAGGGTTGGCATGTTTGATGATGGCGCAGGCGGCGCTGTCGCGCGGGTCGAACTCGGCCACCAGTTCAAAGGCGGCGTCGGTGTCGTTGATGTTGTTGTAGCTCAGCTCTTTGCCCTGATGCTGAACGGCTGTGGCGACCCCGGGGCGGCCCGAGCCATCGACGTAGAACGCCGCCTGCTGGTGGCTGTTCTCGCCATACCGCAGGGGCTGTTTCAGTTCGCCGGCGAACACGCGGCGCTTGGGGGTGTCGATCTGCAGCGCGTCGGCCAGCCAGCTGGACACGGCCGCGTCATAGGCTCCGGTGCGGGCATAGGCTTTCTGCGCCAGCCACTGGCGGAAGCCCAGCGACGTCTTGCCGTAGTTTTCCTCGAGCTGATCCAGCAGGGCCGAGTAATCCTCGACATCGACCACCACGTTGACGAAGGTGTGGTTCTTGGCCGCGGCGCGGATCATCGCGGGGCCGCCGATGTCGATGTTTTCGATGCATTCGTCATAGCCCGCGCCCTTGGCCACCGTTTCCTCGAACGGGTAGAGGTTGACCACCAGCAGGTCGATCGGGCCGATGCCATGCTCCTGCATCGCCGCCACATGGGCGTCATTGTCGCGCAGCGCCAGCAGGCCACCATGCACCATCGGGTGCAGCGTCTTGACCCGGCCATCCATCATCTCGGGGAAACCCGTGACCTCGCTGACATCCTTGACCGCAAGCCCCGCATCACGCAGCGCCCTGGCGGTGCCGCCGGTCGACAGCAGCTCGACCCCGCGGTCGGCCAGGGCCTTGCCCAGATCGATCAATCCGGTCTTGTCGGAAACGGAAAGCAACGCGCGGCGCACGGGGTGAAGGTCGGTCATGGGTCCAAAGATCCTTTTGGCTCAGTCGAAATCGGGCTCGTCCCGGTGCACGTCGCGCACGGCATAGGCTGTATCCTGCGCCTTGCTCAGCGTCCACCGGATGCGCGTCGCATACTCGATTGCGCGGCCGGATAGAACGATCTGTTTTGTCGCGCGGGGCTTCAGACGGCCTTTTTCCAGGTAAACGCTTGGCTCAAGCGACAATTTTCCGACGCCGTCATGGCGAAAAACCCAGATCTCGCCGCTTTTGAGCGCCATCGACACCGCAGATCCCCCCAGATCCAGCGCGGCGTCCACATCCGGATGAAGGTGAAACCGGATGTCAAAACCGATCCCTGACAGCTTGGATGCGTCAACGGCCCGGTCAAACTGGCGTTTTGCCTTGTCGGTGGCCGTCAGAAGGATGTCTTCACCGGTCACCTCGCGCCCGTCAAAGCGCAGCTCGATCGTACGGGCATGGGTAAGTCCGAACACCTTGGCGTATCCATCATGGCCCGCCATCACGCGCGCGCCTTCGAACGAATCCTCGAACTCCACCGGAACCTCGCTCGGGGCGTCCACCATTGCTTCGTTCGCGGTTCCCTTGGCCGGAGCAGCCAACCGGGCGCTGGAGTATCCATCCAGGCATAGGGTCGAGTGCGACGGCGTGGCCCGCCCGGCCCGGCGCCACTCCAACCCGAAGCTTTCGCCAGAACCGCAATTGACGATCAATGGCCGTCGCCCCGAGGTCAGTTCGAAAGCCAATGTCGAAGCGTGCGCCATACACGAGGCCGCCCCTTTGGCCGGGGGTGCTGCGTCGATGATCACCGTGGTGCGGGCGGCGGCCAGACGGGCATAGCCCATGGTCAGGCCTTTGACGGGTTTCGGTTTGACCCCGCTTTGGGCCAGCGCCTGTTCCAACCGGCCTTCTACGCCGCGGCCACCGCCGTGAAACCGGGCCAGCCCGCCGTCTGCATGACGCAGGCTGCGCAGGGTGGGGGCAATCCGTTTGATTGCTGCCGTCTGAGCAGCGGGCGTACCGCGCCCCACTTCGCTGAGCGCAGCGGAAGTCCAGGCCAGCAGGGTAAAGACCTCGAGCAATTCCTCCGGATTCCGCGTGGGAATGCCCCCCTGCGCGTCGATCTGGGCCTCGCATTCCCGCGCCAAAGCCCGAACGGCCGGGTCCGAGATGTCTTCCATCCCCTCCAGCGCCAAACCGGCCTGAACCAGGCCGGCCAGCGCCTCGAACCGCGGCAGCCCCGGTGTCGCCGCGTGCCAGCGTTTGGACAGGAACCAGGTCTGCTGTGACAGAGACCGGAAAAACAGGCGGCTGTGGGCCTCGTCCATACCGCGCAGCAGGAACAGCGCGTGATTGATCCAGCGGATCAGGCGGCGTCCAGTCAGGTCCGGAGCCCAGCCCGGACCCTGCCCCTTGCCGTGGGTCTCGATCCAGCCCCAGACCCAGCGTTGCGCCTTTTCCCGTGCCGCGGCATCACCCACCGCGGCCAGATCGTCCAGCCAGGAAAACCCGTGGCGTTCAGCATCGAATGCGGCGTTGGGGGCCACGACCTCCCACAAGCCCGTGTCCGGGGCTTCGACAAGGTAACCGGCAAACAAGAGATTTCCCGCCACCAGTTGCCGCCCGCGCGCAAATGAACCGACGGTGCGCGGCTCGGGCTGACCGACAAAGCCGCTGACGGGTTTCCGGCGCTGGCTGAGGCGCGCGTAGAGACGGTTCTGAAACCGCACCCATCGGTTGGCCATGGTGTCCGAATTCGACATGACGTGTGTTGCTCTGCCCCTGCCGCTCTGCTGGCGTTTGAACCAACGATAGCCGGGCCGGTTCGTCAAGTCATCGAAAAGCGACCGGTCAGGCCGATTTGTTCAGGCAGGCGATGTAGAACCCATCCATGCCGCCCAGATCAGGCCAAAAATCGGGACGCAGGCGTAACCCGCCCTCCTCGGTCAGCCAGTCGGGCTGAACGCCGGGCACCTGCAGCGCGGCGCGGTCCACCTGCATGTCGGGATGTTGCGGCAAAGCCTCTTCGATCTGCACTTCGCCTTCGTCGGGCAGCAGCGAGCAGGTGCAATAGACCAGCCGCCCGCCGGGTTTCAGCAGGGTCCAGGCATGGGCCAGCATCCGGGCCTGCAACGCGATCAGGCCGCCGAACTCGGAGCCGTCCTTGGCAAAGGGCAGATCCGGGTGCCGCCGGATGGTGCCGGTCGCCGAACAGGGCGCGTCCAGCAGGATCGCGTCGTACTGGCCCTGATGGTCCAGCGCGTCGCCGGCGACCACCCGGGCCGACAGCCCGGTCCGTTCGAGGTTTTCCCGCACCCGCGCCAGCCGGGCCTCGGAAATGTCCAGCGCGGTGACCTCGCCCCCCGCCGCCGCCAGTTGCAGCGTCTTGCCGCCGGGCGCGGCGCACATATCCAGAACCCGCTCGCCCGGACGGGGCGTCAGAATCCGCGCTGGCAAGGCGGCGGCGGCATCCTGCACCCACCAGTCTCCGGCCGCATAGCCCGGCAGGGCCGAGACCTGCCCCGCGTCAGCAACCCGCACCGAGCCGGTCGGCAGTTCGGTGCCCATGGGGATCGTTGCGCCGGGTTTTGGCGTCAGGTCCAGCGGCGCGCCGGCGAAATGGGCCTGCTCCATGCCCTTGACCGCATCCGCGCCCCAGGCCGCGATCAGCGGTTCGCGCAGCCAGTCCGGCAGGCGCGGCACCCGCATCTTCGGCCAGGCCTCGGGGCCTTCGGCGGCGATCTTGCGCAGAACCGCGTTGACCAGCCCCTTGAGCCGCCCGTGCTTGCGCGAGCGGCCGACGATCTCGACCATAGCGTTCACGACGCCATGCGCAGCCTCGCCCTGGCACAGTTCGACCGTTCCCAGACGCAGCGCGTTTTGGACGGTCAGCGCCGGTGTGCGCCGCAGATGCTCCTCCAGCAGGCGGTCGGCGCGCTCAAGCCCGCGCAGGGTCTCCAGCGCCAGCCGCTGCGCCCGGGCGCGGTCTTCGGGCGCTAGGCGATCCAGCGCCCCGGCCGCCAGGCATTCGGACAGCAAGCGCCCCTCGCCCAGGATCTGATCCAGCAGATAGATGGCGCTGCGCCGCGCCGCAGTCGGGGTGTTGGTCATGAAACCGCCTTTGCAAGGTTTTCGCCCGCATTGCCATCAGCGGACGAGGGCGTATATCAAGGCCATGCACGGAAAGGAACCCGATGTCATGAGCGACGACCGCACAGACCTGCCGCCCGCCGCCCAGCGCGCCCTGGCCGAGGCCGAAGAGCGCCGGCGCAAGGCTGAAGCCGAGGCCAAACCCCTGCCCAAGGAGCTGGGCGGACGCGACGGCCTCGATCCCGCGCGCTATGGCGATTGGGAGAAGAAGGGCATCGCGATCGATTTCTGACCGCTCAGACCGCCGCGCGCAGGGCCTGCAGGAAATCGCCGATCAGGGCCTGCTGCTTTTTCGACTGCGCCCGGTCCCGCGGCCAGGTCAGCCAGTATCCGTCGCGGGTTTTCAAATCGGGACGCCCCAGCCGGATCAGACGGCCCGAGGCCAGATCTGCCGAGGCCAGAGCGACCGACCCCAAGGCGACCCCCAGCCCCTGCCGCGCCGCGCCAAGGGCGTGTTCCATCGAATCAAAGCTCAGACCGGTGCGTGGCAGATCCGTGTCGACCGTCTTCTGCATCCAGTCCTGCCAGCCGGGCCGTTCGCCGCGTAGGTCGATCACCGGCGCGCCCCAGCTGACGCCCGGTGCCGCCATCGGGGTCAGAACCTCGGGCGCGATCAGGTCGGCGGCGCGCCCCGGCCAGCTGCCGCGCCCATAGCGGATCTGAAGCCAGGTCCGCTCGTCCTCCAGCGAGGACCGCCGCGCCACCGAATCCGTGGTGACCTGCACCTCGGGCCGCAGGGCGCGAAAGGCCCCCAGGCTGGGCAGCACGAGTGCCTGGATATGCGAAGACAGCCCGGCCACCCGCAACGCGCGCGGGGCGGTGCCGAACAGATCCTCGGTGTTGCGTTCCAACGCCCGCAGACTGTCCTGCACCAGCGGCAGATAGCTTTCGCCCTCGACCGTCAGCGACACGCCACGCGCCTCGCGCACGAACAGGGACCGGCCCAGCCAGGATTCCAGATTGGCGATGCGTTGGCTGACCGCCGCCTGGGTCAGGCCGAACTCGCGCGCCGCAGCCGAAAATCCGCCCAG
Organism: Ruegeria sp. B32; assembly: GCF_025141855.1. NCBI lineage: Bacteria > Pseudomonadati > Pseudomonadota > Alphaproteobacteria > Rhodobacterales > Roseobacteraceae > Ruegeria > Ruegeria sp. B32. The sequence continues at coordinate 2,987,926 of NZ_CP081106.1, forward strand.
CCGCCCGGCCGCCTCGAACACGCGCAGCCAGTCCAGCGGGGGCAGGCCGACCTTTTTCTTGCTCATTAGATTTTCCAACCCTCAGTGGAAACAAGCCTTAATTGTCGTAATGCCATATCCCGCGTATCTCCTCAATCAAAGCCCGCGCTGAACAGGAGAGCCCCATGCTGCGCCAAGCCACCCATGACCCGGCGGTCGTTTCGGTTGAATTCGAAGACGGCACCCGCGCCCGTTTCCACGCCATCTGGCTGCGCGACAATGCGCTGGACCCGCAGACGCGCGACCCCGGCAACGGCCAGCGCCTGATCACGATCGGCGACATTCCGGCGGGGATCGCGATTCAGGCGGCCGAGGTAGCGGGCGGTGACCTGCAGGTGACCTTCGCCCCCGAAGACAAGACCGTCACCTTCCCCGCACACTGGCTGGCCGCGCATGTCTATGATCGGGACCAGACCCGCCCGATGGGCTGGCTGTCGCCCGGCATAACCACCTGGGACGGCGGGTTCGCGGCCCCGGCCGGCGACTGGACGCAGGTGCATGAAAACCCCGCCGCCAAGCGCGACTGGCTGGCGGCGGTCGCCGAATACGGCTTTGCCAAGCTGACCGGCGGCCCGACCGCGCCCGGTTCGCTGATGAAGGTCGCCGATCTGTTCGGCTATGTGCGCGAGACCAATTATGGCCCCTATTTCGAGGTGCGGACCGAGGTGAACCCGACCAATCTGGCCTATACCGGCCTTGGCCTGCAGGCGCATACCGACAACCCCTATCGCGACCCGGTGCCCACGCTGCAGATCCTCTATTGCCTGGAGAACAGCGCCGAGGGCGGGGAGTCGATCGTGGTCGACGGCTTTCGCGCGGCCCAGCGCCTGCGCGACGAAAACCCCGAGGGCTTTGCCCTGCTGGCCGGCTATCCCGCGCGGTTCGAATACCGCGGTTCGGACGGGGTCTGCCTGCGCGCGCGCCGCCCGATGATCGAGCTGTCGCCCGATGGCGAATTGATCGGCATCCGCTTCAACAACCGGTCCTCGGCCCCGTTCTTGGATGTACCCTTCGACCGGATGGAGGCCTATTATGCCGCCTACCGCCGTTTGGGCGAGATCATCGACGACCCGGCCATGGGCGTTGCGTTCAAGCTGGAACCGGGCGAAAGCTTCATCGTCGACAACACCCGCGTCCTGCACGCGCGGCTGGGCTATTCGGGTGCCGGGTCGCGCTGGCTGCAGGGATGCTATGCCGACAAGGACGGGCTGCTGTCGACTCTGGCCGCGATGCGGATGGCGCAACCGGAGGCGGCGGAATGAAACCCGATTTCCAGACCCTGACCCGCGACAACATCGTGGCCTTCATCGCCGATATCTTCGACCGGCGCGGAGGCGAGGAGTACCTGAGCGAGCCGGTCACCATGGCCCAGCACATGCTGCAGGGCGCCACCATCGCCGAGCAGAACGGCATGCCCGAAGAGATCATCGTGGGCGCCCTGCTGCACGATATCGGGCATTTCACCTCGGAATTCGGCACCTACCACCCCGACGACACCGAGGATCGCCACCACGAGGACGCCGGCGCCGAGGTGCTGGAGCGGTTCTTTCCGTCGGTCATCACCGACTGCTGCCGCTATCACGTCGCAGCCAAACGGTACCTGTGTGCAACCAGACCCGAATATTTCAACCGTCTGTCGGCGGCCTCGGTCCATACGCTGGACCTGCAGGGCGGCCCGATGAGCGCCGAGGAAGTCGCCGCATTCGAGGCCAACCCGAACCTGAAAGAGATCATCCAGGTCCGGTATCTGGACGAGGCCGGCAAACGGCCCGACATGGACACCCCCGGCTTCGACCATTTCGCGCCGATGGTTCAGCGCATGGTCGACCGGCATCTGGGCGAGGGTTAAAGCCCCAGCACATCCACCATGTCATATTGGCCGGGGGCCTTGCCCTGCCCCCACAGCGCAGCCTTCAGCGCGCCTCGGGCAAAGATCGCCCGGTCGGTCGCCACGTGGCGCAGCACGATTCGTTCGCCCGGTGCGGCGAACAGCACGTCATGTTCGCCGACGATGTCGCCACCGCGGATGGCGTGAAAGCCGATATGGCCCCGCTGCCGGGCGCCGGTGATCCCGTCGCGGCCCCGGTCGGCGACATCGGCCAGTTGCACGCCCCGCCCCTCGGCCGCGGCCTCGCCCAGCATCAGCGCCGTGCCCGAGGGCGCATCGACCTTGTGATGGTGATGCGCCTCGATCACCTCGATGTCGAAATCCTCGTCCAGCGCGGCGGCGACCTTCTTGGTCAGCTGCACCAGCAGGTTCACGCCCAGGCTCATGTTTCCGGCCCGCACGATCACCGCATGGCGCGCGGCGGGTTCCAGCGCGGCGATCTGTTCGTCGCTCATGCCGGTGGTGCCGATCACATGCACGCAGCGCGCCTGCGCCGCCAGCGCGGCGAACTCCAGCGTCGCCTCGGGCGCGGTGAAGTCGATCACCGCCTGGGCCTGGGCAAAGGCCTCGAGCGGATCGTCGGTGACGATCACGCCCAGCGGCTGGCCGCCCATCGCGGTGCCTACGTCCTGGCCGATCCAGTCATGGCCCGTGCGTTCGACCGCGCCGACCAGCCGCGCCTTATCGCTGTCGGTGATGGTCTTGATGAGCATCTGCCCCATCCGGCCCGAAGCCCCGGTCACGACGATTCCCGGAATATGCGTCATTGCGCTGGTCCTTCTTCTGAAATTCGGCTCAAAGCCTCCTACCCGGTTCAGGGCCGCTTGGCAAAGGCCCGCTTTGCGCTTAGATCGGGGACATGGCTAAGAACAAATTCCACGACGGCCCCGGCCCCTCGCAACGGCAGCTTCGCGTCGGCGAACTGATCCGCCGCACCCTGTCCGAGGTGCTGGCGCGCGGCGACGTGCACGACCCCGACCTGAACCGCCTGTCGATCACCGTGGGCGAAGTGCGTACCTCGCCCGACCTCAAGATCGCCACCGCCTATGTGCTGCCGCTGGGCGGCAAGGGGCAGGACACCGTGATCGAGCTGCTGGCCCGCAACAAGGGCGAGCTGCGCCGCATGGTCGGCAAGAAGGTCGGCCTGAAATTCGCCCCCGACCTGCGCTTCCGGCTGGACGAAACGTTCGACCGCATGGACGACACACGCCGGATGTTCGAACAGGACGCCGTGCGCCGGGACCTGGACGAGTGATCCGCAGGACCGCCGCTTTGATCGCATTGCTCTGGGCCGGACAGGCCGGTGCGGTGACCTGCGAGCGCGTGGCACACGAAGACCGGCGCTATACCGTGTGCGAGGTCGACGCCACCACCGAGGACCTGCGCCTGTTCCTGTATGACGAAGCGGGCCAAGTGCTGGGCCACTTCTCGTCGGTGAACGAGGAACTGGCCGATGCGGGCCAACGCCTGAGCTTTGCGATGAATGCCGGCATGTATCACGAGGACCGCTCGCCCGTGGGCCACTATGTCGAAGACGGGCAGGAACTCATGCGCGTGATTCCCAACGCCGGACCCGGCAATTTCGGCCTGCTGCCCAACGGGGTGTTCTGCATCCGCGAAGGCCGTGCCGACGTGTTCGAGACGCTGGACTATCTAGATCGCAAGCCCGACTGCCGCTTTGCCACCCAATCCGGCCCGATGCTGGTGATCGACGGCGAATTGCATCCGCGGTTTCTAAAGGATTCGACCTCGCGCTATGTGCGCAACGGGGTGGGCACCAGCGCCGATGGCAGCCGTGCGGTATTCGTGATTTCCGAAGATTACGTCACCTTCCACGAGTTCGGCCGCCTGTTCCGCGACGTTCTGAACACGCCCAACGCGCTATTTTTCGACGGCAACATCTCGCGCATGTATGATCGGGCGGCGAACCGATCGGACGTGGGATTCTCGCTGGGGCCGATCGTCGGCGTGGTCGAGGACATCCCGGCAAATTGACAGCGCCGGACCGATCCGCTAGGTCGCGCGCCTTAGCAGACGGCAAGGTGCATCATGGGACGCAAACGCAAGGGTCGTGACATTTCCGGTTGGCTGGTGGTCGACAAGCCGGCAGGCATGACCTCGACCGCCGTGGTCAACAAGGTCCGCTGGGCGCTGGACGCCAAAAAGGCGGGCCATGCCGGCACGCTCGACCCCGAAGCCACCGGCGTTCTGGCCGTCGCTTTGGGCGAGGCCACCAAGACCGTTCCCTACATCACCGATGCGCTCAAGGCCTATACCTTTACCGTGCGGCTGGGTCAGGCCACCAATACCGACGATGCCGAGGGCGAAGTGATCGCGGAAAGCGACCTGCGCCCCACCGATGACGAGATCAAGCAGGCCCTGCTGCCCTTCGTGGGCGAGACCATGCAGGTGCCGCCCAAGTTCTCGGCGGTCAAGATCGACGGCCAGCGCGCCTATAAGCTGGCCCGCGACGGCGAGGATGTGGAACTGGCCGCCCGACCCCTGTGGGTCGAGGAACTGGTGCTGGTCGATCGTCCCGATCCCGACTATGTCGTGCTGGAAATGACCTGCGGCAAGGGTGGCTATGTCCGCTCGATCGCCCGCGATCTGGGTGAGGTGCTGGGTTGCCATGGCCACGTCAAGGAGCTGCGCCGGATCTGGTCCGGCCCATTCGAGTCGGAGGACGGCCTGAGCATCGAGCAGATCGACGCGATGGCGAAAACCCCGGCGCTGGATGACTACCTGCGCCCGCTGGAAGAAGGGCTGGCCGACCTGCCCGAGTTGAAATGCACACCCGAAGGCGCCACCCGCCTGCGCAACGGCAACCCCGGCATGGTTCTGGCCAGCGACGTGGAATACGGCGACGAGGCCTGGGCCTCGTTCGACGGCAAGGCCGTGGCGGTGGGGGTCTACAAATCCGGTGAACTGCACCCCAGCCGGGTGTTCGCCGGCTAGGTCCCGTGCTAAGCGAAGGCGCATGATCACCCGGTCCCACACCAAGGGCGACGCGCCCTCGACAGCCGTCTATTCCGACTGCGAACGCTATCGCTACAGCCTGACCCGCATCTGGGATCCGGCCGGGCGCCGGGCGCTGTTCGTGATGCTGAATCCTTCGACCGCGACCGAGGTGCAGAATGACCCGACCGTCGAGCGTTGCGAGCGGCGCGCGCGGGCCTTGGGGTTCGGGGCGTTCCAGGTGACCAACATCTTTGCCTGGCGCGACACCGACCCGCGCAAGATGCGCGCGGCGGCCGATCCGGTAGGGCCCGAGAACGACGCCGCCATCCTGGCCGGCGTGGACTGGGCCGATCAGGTGATCGCCGCCTGGGGCACCCATGGCGCGCATCTGGATCGCGGCCCGGCCGTCGAGCGCCTGCTGCGCGGCACCGGCCAGCCGCTGTTCCACCTGGGGCTCAGCAAGGCAGGCCACCCCAAGCATCCGCTCTACATCGCGTATACCCAGCAACCCGAACCGTGGGACCGGTGACAAAGGGTTAACCACAGACTCAGGTTGGCTTTGACCAACCCTTTGGCGGCATGGGATATTTCACACTCGGGGCGGCACGCTTTCGGAGGGTTCCCATGTTTCTGCTCGGATTGTTCGGCCTGGCCGCAATGGGCGGCGCAGCATACGCGATCAGCGACGTATTCTCGGGGGATGAGGACGAGGACGACGACGATGTCATCGAAGAAGATGCCGTCGAAGACATTCCCGAAGGAAATCTGCTTGAGATTGACGATTCTTTCGAAGACCCGGCCGAGGCCGAGGGTGCGTCCCACGGAACCATACTCTCGGACGTGGACGGAAACCTGGTCATCGCTGGCGGACCGGGTGTGGACAATCTGAGCGGGGCCGAGGGCAACGATCAGATCAACGGCTATGATGGCGATGACATTATCGATGGTGGCGCCGGAGATGATACGTTGTTCGGCGCGGACGGGGATGACACGCTAAACGGAAACACTGGCGATGATATTCTGCACGGTGGCAACGGTCACGATGACCTCTCGGGGAATGCCGGTGACGACATATTGTACGGCCATGCTGGCGACGACCAGTTGGTTGGTGGCGAAGGCGATGACGATCTGTACGGCGGTCAGGGCAACGATGACCTTGCCGGTGCTGAGGGCGAAGACGCGCTGCAAGGCGGCGACGGCGAAGACATGCTCGCCGGCGGCGCAGGGGCAGACACGCTGTTCGGCGGTGATGGCGACGACACTCTGACCGGTCGGGACGATGGCGACACGCCCGCCAGCGATTTTCTGAACGGCGGCGCGGGGGACGACACGATCCTGGCAGGTGCCGGAGATGTCGTCACCGGTGGTCAGGGAGCGGACCAGATCGCCATCGACAGAACGGCCACAGGTAAGGAAGTCAGCGTCGTGGATTTCACCCCCGGAGAAGACAAGCTGCTGATCGAATGGAACGGCCCTGACACGCCCGATATCGGGATCGAACAGGATGCGGACAACGCTGATCTGACGCGCGTTCTGGTCAACGGGCGTGAGGTGGCCTATCTGTTCGGCGCCCAAGGTCTTGGGCCCGAGGACATCCAACTGACTCCGGGTCTGGACCCAACCCTGACCAGCCCCATGGGCTGAGACACGCAGAATCCCTTTGCCATTTATTCCGATTGCGCCTATACGCGCCCATCCGCATTGGAATCGGTGCGGTTTTCTCCATGGGCCTGCGCTGGACGACATCCCGGCCTGCGCCATCAACTCTAACCTTCGAAGGAGACCCCGATGTCGATCACTGCTGAAGAAAAAGCACGCGTCATGAAAGAATTCGCGACCAAGGACGGCGACACCGGTTCGCCGGAAGTCCAGGTTGCTATTCTGACCTCGCGCATCAACACCCTGACCGAGCACTTCAAGACCCACAAGAAAGACAACCACGGCCGCCGTGGTCTGCTGAAGATGGTCGCCCAGCGCCGCAAGCTGCTGGATTACCTGAAGGGCAAGGAAGAAGCGCGCTACCAGGACCTGATCAAAAAGCTGGGCATCCGCCGCTAAGCGCGGAATACACCGCTTTCAAGTTCGAGACGCCCGCCATTTGGCGGGCGTTTTTTGTCAGAGGAGAGTGATGTTCAGTCCAGCGTGTTCTTGTAGACCACACCGTCTTTCATGATCAGGTCGAAGTACTCGCCCGGATTCCCAACCAACTCAAGGTTTTCAAGCGGATTGCCGTCGACGAGGATCAGGTCGGCATAGGCACCCTCTTTGATGACCCCCAGCGGGCCGTCTTGATACGGGTGCCGGGGGCCGCTCAGTTCCAGCAACCGGGCGTTTTCAGAAGTGGCGATTTTCAACACTTCATACGGGGTGAACCATTCGCCCAATCGCACCAGATAAAGGCTTTGTTGATACGCCTTGGAGGCGTCCAGAAGCTGGTCGGTCCCAAAGGCCAGGTTCACCCCCACCTCTTTGGCCATCGGGTACAGGTTCGCAACGGCATCTGTGACCTGCTTGTATTTTGCCGCGCTGACCGGGCTGTCCCAGACCATGTCCTCTTCTTTCATGGTCTGGGGGCTTAGCCATGCCCCTTTTTCTTTCATGAGCTCAAGCGTTTCACGAGACGCGAAGAAACCATGCTCGATGCTCATGACGCCGGCTTCGACTGAGGTGCGAATCCCGCGGTCCGTCATTACATGGGCCAGTACGTAAGTATTGAAGTTCGCAGCTTCTTCGACGACCGCTTCGATCTCATCAACAGAGTATTCGCTCACATCCAGCGGATCATACTGTGAGGATACGCCACCGCCCGTGGTTATTTTGACTTGGGAGGCACCGTACTTGAGAATCTCGCGGGTCCTTTTGCGAACCTCGGGGACCCCATCGGCCACCATCGCCATCATGTTCTTTTCCCAATAACTCAACTCGGAAGTCGAGTTTCTTGGGTTTTCCAACAAACTGTGGAAATCGGCATGACCCGATGTTTGGCTCATGAACGGCCCCGAAGGCAGAATGCGGTGCCCGGGGTATTCGCCGGAATCGATCAGTCTCTTGATTGCAAATGGATTGCCGCCGGGATCGCGCACTGTTGTGAAGCCGCGCATCAGGGTTTCCTTTGCCCCTGTCATCGAACGAATGGCCACTTCCGACATATCGCCTTGATTGAAGATCAAGACGGTTGCTGGGGTATACGCATATGTCGTGTGCCAGTGTACATCGATCAGACCCGGGATCAGGGTGCGTCCACCGCCGTCGATCACCGTTGCTCCTTCGGCCGAGATCGGGTCTGTCGACACAGCCGCAATCAGGTTGCCCTCGATCAGAACATTCGCGTTTTCGATGCGCCCGTCGTTGACGCCATCAAATACATGCACATTGGTGATCAGGGTCTGAGCCGGGTCTTGCTGCGCGGAAACTGAGGTGGCGGCAAGCAGCGCCACCAAAAGATGAATACGCATGAAGTATCTCCTGTCAAACATCGCCATCTTAGCAAATAATCCGATTTGTACACGCGGAATTTCACTCAAAAACATGCATCCTGAACGTACCCTCGAAACAGCTCAAAGGCGTATAGAATGATAGCTCTGATCCTCAATGCCTACCGTCTGCTCAAGGCGATCGTCCGATCGTGGGATGATCCGCATTTTCGGGGCGGTTTGCTGCTATGTATTCTTATTCTTCTGTCTGGCACGTTGTTCTACAGCAGCATAGAGGGCTGGCATTGGGTGGACGCGCTGTATTTCAGCGCGACCACATTGTCGACGGTCGGGTTCGGCGATCTGTCCCCGGCGACCAAGATCGGCAAGGTCTTCACCGTGATCTACATTTTCGTCGGGGTCGGCGTGTTCATCGCAATGTTCATTCAATTTGCGAAGGCTTTGTTGCGAGATCCTGAATAGAGACTTCCGACCCGGGTCAAACCTTCGGAACTATGACTGGGCCCGGTTTAACCGAAAGAACGCCCGCCATTTGGCGGGCGTTCATTGGTCGATGAAGTCGGTTCAGATCTTGGCGCGTTCAGACTTCAGCGCCAGCCACAGGCAGTAGCACATGATCAGCACCACAAGCGTGAACGGGATGCCGGTTGACACCGCCGCCCCTTGCAGCGCGGCAAGCCCGCCACCCAGCAGCAGCGCGATTGCGACCAAGCCTTCCAGCGTGCACCAGAACACACGCTGCACCACCGGGGCGTCCATCTTGCCGCCGGCGGTGATCGTATCGATCACCAGCGACCCCGAGTCGGACGAGGTGACAAAGAAGACCACGATCAAAATCAGCGCGATCGGAGCCACGATGCCGTAGAGCGGAAGCTCTTTCAGGAAGCCGAACAGCGCGCCTTCGGGGGCATAGCTGTCGATCACCGTAGCCTTGACGCCCTCGGCACCGCCGACGTTCAGCATGTCGATGGCCGCGCCACCAAAGGTGGACATCCACAGCGCGCAGACCGCTGTCGGCGCCAGCAGCGCACAGATCACGAATTCACGCACCGTGCGCCCCTTGGAGATGCGGGCGATGAACATGCCCACGAAAGGCGACCACGCGATCCACCAGGCCCAGTAGAAGGTTGTCCAACCGTGGAAGAAGCTGGTGTCTTCGCGCCCGAACGGGTTCGACAAAGCCGGCAGCAGCCTGACGTAATCGGTCATCACGCTGAAATAGCGCGAGATCGCCGTGCCGATCCCGGTCACTGCGATCACGAACAGGAACAGGCCCACGGCCATGATCATGTTGATCTCGCTGAGCCGCTTCACGCCCGCGTCCATGCCCATCAGCACCGAGCCCAGCGCGATCATCGTGATACCGATGATCAGCAAGACGACGACGGTTGGGCTGGGTTCGATGCCGAACACCTCGTAGAGACCGGCGGCAACCTGTTGCGCGCCCAGCCCCAGCGATGTGGTCAGGCCGAACAGGGTGGCAAACACCGCCAGCGTGTCGATCGCATGGCCCCACCAGCCCCAGACACGCTCGCCCAGCAACGGGTAGAAGGCCGAGCGCAGGGTCAGCGGCAGGCCGAGATTGTAGCTGAAGATCGCGAGGCTCAGGCCCACGGCGGCGTAGACCGCCCAGCCCTCCAGCCCCCAGTGGTGGATGGTACCGACAACACCAATGTATTCATTGCCCGGCACCGCGATGTCGATGCCCAAAGGACGGGCGCCGCCATCCTCGGCGAAATTGTAGTAGACCGGCTCTAACACGCCGAAAAACAGCAATCCGATGCCGATCCCGGCCGCGAACATCATCGCAATCCAGCCGGCGTAGGAGTAGTCGGGCTTGGCGTCTTTGCCGCCGATGCGCACCTTGCCCACCGGCAGAACGATCAAGGCCAGGCAGAACAGCGTGATTGCATCCACGGACAGGACGAGGAACCAGTCGAAGGTGCTGGTCAGCCACGGCCGCAGCCAACCGAAGAACGTTGCTGCGGCCTCTTGATTGGCGAGAGCGATCAGCACGAAGGCAAAGATCAGGATGCTTGAGATAAGAAAAACCGGGTTGTGAATATCCAGCCCGAATGGGCGAACATTGTCCTGCCCCAGCTCGTATTCCGTTTCGAAATCATAGATCCGCGGATCCGGATCCAGCATTTTCTTGGTCTGAGACATGTGGCCGTCCCTTTCGTTCGCGCGAATTGCAAACGCCAAGGTATTCGGCCGTCGGACGACAGTGAGTAGTCTTACCCCCTTGGCGCCTTTTCGTCGTCTGGACCGCGGGTTCCGTGGTAAGAGGCTACACTGCAATCACTTTTTCACAAAATGCATTCGCCTACGGGAATATGTCTGCGCATGGCCAGCGATGGCCTGACCGAGGTCGAGAGGATGGGGTCGCATTAGTTTCGCGGCTTTCCTACCACCGTCGCAGCCCGGAGTTTCTCTCCAGCCTCTGCCGCGCCGATTTCCGATCTGCATATCCTCGATGACGAGCGATGGTCCTGTTTGCGAGCGGGTGCACGCCAGATGCTATGCGGGCTTACGCATCGGAACGTTCGCGGTGTCGGCTGACGCAAAGGCGAACCACGGCAGATGCAGGACCGTGTGCCTTCTGCGGCCTTATCCCTTTCAATCCGACGCAATCTCATGTATGCGCGCGGTATCTGAGACGTTGTGCCCTGACCCCGGCACTCGAATGGAAGATAAATTGGGGTCGGCGGCAATGGGGCCGCCACGCAAAACGGGAGACCCGCAGGGGCGGGAGTGCTCCCATCTAGGATACGCATATGTTTGATGTAACGAAGAAATCGATGCAGTGGGGCGAGGAAACGCTCACACTGGAAACCGGCAAGGTTGCCCGTCAGGCTGACGGCAGCGTGATTGCCACGCTGGGCGAAACCAGCGTCATGGCCAACGTGACCTTTGCCCGGGAACAGAAGCCCGGTCAGGACTTTTTCCCGCTGACCGTGCACTATCAGGAAAAATACTATGCCGCCGGCAAGGTGCCGGGTGGCTTCTTCAAGCGCGAGGCCCGTCCGACCGAGAAAGAGACGCTGACCGCGCGCCTGATCGACCGTCCGATCCGTCCGCTGTTCGTTGACGGGTTCAAGAACGAAGTTCTGGTGATGTGCACCGTGCTGAGCCATGACCTGGTCAACGACCCCGACATCGTGGCGATGATCGCCGCATCGGCGGCCCTGACCATCTCGGGCGCGCCCTTCCGCGGCCCGATCGCCGGTGCCCGCGTTGGTTTCGTGGATGGCGAGTACGTCCTGAACCCGACCGTCGACGACATGCAGGACCTGCGCCTGAACCCTGAACAGCGTCTGGATCTGGTTGTGGCCGGCACCAAAGACGCCGTGATGATGGTGGAGTCGGAAGCCTACGAGCTGACCGAAGCCGAGATGCTGGGCGCCGTGACCTTCGCGCACGAACAGATCCAGCCGGTGATCGACCTGATCATCTCGCTGGCCGAAGACGCCGCGAAAGAGCCCTTTGCCTTCGAAGCCCCCGACTACTCGGAGCTGTACGCTGCCGTGAAAGCTGCCGGTGAAGAGCAGATGCGTGCCGCATTCGCAATCACCGACAAGCAAGAGCGCACCGCAGCCGTCGCTGCCGCGCGCGAGGCCATCAAGGCCGCTCTGACCGAAGAGCAGCTTGAGGACTCGAACCTGGGTTCGGCGATGAAAAAGCTCGAAGCCAGCATCCTGCGCGGCGACGTGGTGAAGGGCGGCAAGCGGATCGACGGTCGTTCGACCACCGACGTGCGCCCGATCGTGGCCGAAACCGGCCTGCTGCCGCGGACCCATGGTTCGGCCCTGTTCACCCGAGGTGAAACCCAGGCGCTTGCCGTGACGACGCTGGGCACTGGTGACGACGAGCAGTTCATCGACGCGCTGCACGGCAACTTCAAATCGAACTTCCTGCTGCACTACAACTTCCCGCCCTACTCGGTCGGCGAAGTGGGCCGCGTTGGTTCGCCCGGTCGCCGCGAAATCGGCCACGGCAAACTGGCATGGCGCGCCCTGCAGGCGGTTCTGCCGGCTCCGACCGATTTCCCCTACACCATCCGCGTGGTGTCCGAGATCACCGAGTCGAACGGCTCGTCCTCGATGGCATCGGTCTGCGGCGGTTCGCTGTCGATGATGGATGCGGGCGTTCCGCTCAAGGCTCCGGTGGCCGGTGTGGCCATGGGTCTGATACTGGAAGACGACGGCGACTATGCCGTTCTGACCGACATCCTGGGTGACGAAGACCACCTGGGCGACATGGACTTCAAGGTTGCGGGTACCGAAAACGGCATCACCTCGCTGCAGATGGACATCAAGGTCGCGGGCATCACGCCCGAGATCATGGAAAAAGCCCTGGCTCAGGCCAAGGACGGCCGTCTGCACATCCTGAACGAGATGAGCAAGGCGCTGAGCGAGACCGCCGAGTTCTCGATCCACGCACCGCGCATCGAGACCATGCAGATCCCGACCGACAAGATCCGCGAAGTGATCGGCTCGGGCGGCAAGGTGATCCGCGAGATCGTGGAAACCAGCGGCGCCAAGGTCGACATCAACGATGACGGCATCATCAAGATCGCATCGCCCGATGGTGAGTCGATCAAGAAAGCCTACGAGATGATCCACTCGATCGTGGCTGAGCCGGAAGAAGGTCAGATCTATACCGGCAAGGTCGTGAAGATCGTCGATTTCGGCGCCTTCGTGAACTTCTTCGGCAAGCGTGACGGTCTGGTCCACGTGTCTCAGATCGAAAACCGTCGCCTTAACCACCCTTCGGACGTTCTGAAGGAAGGCCAGGAAGTGAAGGTCAAACTTCTGGGCTTCGACGATCGCGGCAAGGTCCGCCTGTCGATGAAATGCGTCGATCAGGAAACCGGCGAAGAGATCGTGCCCGAGAAGAAAGAAAAGAAAGAGGAAGGCGCGGAATAATCCGCCCTGCCCCTTGCTTGATCCAAGACCCCGGTTCCGGCCGGGGTCTTTTTTGTTTTACCGAGGCCTTTCCCGGGCGGCGCCCCTGTTCTATGCACGACACCATGCGATCCTTCGTCATCCATATGTCCTCCAGCACCGCGCGCCGACCCAATGCCGAGCAGCTCTGCGCCGACCTGCCCAATGCCGAACTGATCGAAGCGGTCAACGGGCGCGATCCGGCGCAGATTGCTGGGGTCACGCTGCACCTGGGCAACCTGCATCGCCCACGCTACCCGTTCACCCTGCGCCCGGCCGAGATCGGCGTCTTCGAAAGCCACCGCCGGATCTGGCGCAAGATGGTCGACGAGGGGATCGATCTGGCGATCACCGCCGAGGATGACCTGCGCGTCGATCCCGATCGGATGAACGCTGCACTGGATCTGTTGCGCCCGATCGCGACCCCTGACCACTATATCCGCATCCCGGTCAAGCAGCGCGAAACCGCAGCCCAGACCCTCGCTGAGCATGACGGCCTTCGTCTGATCCTGCCCAAGGTCATCGGACTGCAATGCGTCTGCCAGGTGGTGGGCCGGAAGGCGGCGGAACGTCTGCTGGCGGCCACCGACCGCATTGACCGCCCGGTGGACACGTTCCTGCAGATGCACTGGATCACGGGCCAGCCCGTCCACGCGCTGTTGGGCAGCGGCAACCAGGAAGTGGCCGGTGAAATCGGCGGCTCGACGATCCAGACGAAACCGCCGTTGACCGATAAGCTGACCCGCGAGTTCAAGCGCGCCGCCTATCGCGCGCAACTGCACCTGCATCCGCAGCGCCCCGCCTAGTCGGGCACCGCATCGCCCAGTTCCTCGACCAAGAAATCCATCGCCCGGCGCACCCGCAGCGGCAGATGACGCCGTTCAGGATAGACGATCCAACTCGCGCGGCTTGGATCTTCGTACCCCTGCAGTATCGGCTCCAGCTCAGGGGGGCGCTTCGCGCCCAGAAAAATCTCGGGCGCGTACATGACCCCCAGACCTTGCCGCGCGGCAGAAAGAACGGCGTGCGGGTTGTTGGCCTGCCACCGGCCATGCACCCGAACCTCGATCGGGTCGCCCGAGCCGGGGTCGCGGAATACCCACCGGTCATTGTTGGTGATCAGGCACTGATGATGCCGCAGGTCGGCCGGATGGGTCGGCCTTCCGTGCCGGTCGAGATAGCCGCGCGCGGCCACGCAGACCATCCGTCGGGTGGCCAACCGCCGCGCGATCAGCCCGCTTTCGGTCAGCGTGCCATAGCGGATGGCAAAGTCGAAGCCTTCCTCGGTCAGGTTCAGAAGGCGCGAATTGAAGTCGATGGTGACCGAGAGCTTGGGGTGCAGGCTTGCGAACCGCGCCAAAGCGGGCGCCACGAACTGTTCAGCAAACGGCCCGGCGGCCGAAACGCGAATGCGCCCTGCGATCTGGGCCCGATCCCCTGCCGCCGACTGGTTCGCTTCTTCCAGACCCGCCACAAGCCCGGCCACACGCGCGTGATAGTCGCGTCCGGCGTCGGTCAGGCGCACCACGCGAGTCGAACGCGCCAAAAGCTTGACGCCCAAACGATCCTCAAGCCGGGCGACCTGACGCGAGACATGGCTGGCCGAAACCCCAAGCCGCCGGGCCGCGGCGGTGAAGCCCCCCGTCTCAACCACCATCAGGAATTCTTCCAGCCCGTCCCACAGCGCCATCTCGCAGCCTCATTATTACCTGTCAGCAATAATGCTTTGCCAAATCCGGCACTAATCAACAAGCGGCAACAGCCATATATCCCGTCACACAAGACACGGGCCGGGTGAACCGGCCGAACTAGGAGAAAACACATGGCTTCGACTGCAAAGAAAATTCTGGTCGTCCTGACATCGCATGACCAGCTGGGCGACACCGGAGAAAAGACCGGGTTCTGGCTCGAGGAGCTGGCCGCTCCGTATTACGTGTTCAAGGATGCCGGGGCCGAATTGACAATGGCCTCGCCCAAAGGTGACCAGCCGCCGCTGGACCCCAAAAGCAGCGCACCCGACAGCCAGACCGACGACACCCGCCGGTTCGAGGCCGACCCCGAAGCGATGGCGGCATTGGCCAACACGGTCAAACTGTCCGAGGTGAACGCCCACGGCTATGACGCGATCTTCTATCCCGGTGGGCACGGGCCGCTGTGGGACCTTGTGTCGGATGAGAAATCGATTGATCTGATCGAGACGTTCTGGTCAGCGGGGAAACCGGTCAGCGCCGTGTGTCACGCCCCGATCGTTCTGGCGAACGCCAAGGCCGCGGACGGGTCGCCCTTGGTCAAGGGTCGAACCGTTACCGGCTTCACGAATGAAGAAGAAGACGCCGTCGGCCTGACCGAAATCGTGCCCTTGCTGGTCGAGGATACGATGAAGGACCGGGGTGCGCAGTTCAGCAAGGTGGACCCGTTCCAACCTCACGCCGTGCAGGACGGCAAACTGATTACCGGGCAGAACCCGGCGTCGTCCGCTGCGGTTGCAAGGAAAGTGCTTGAGGCGCTTGAGGCCTGAGGACGTTCAATGCGGTACGGGGCGGGACATGATGTGCCCCGCCCCTTTTGATGTCAGCTCGGCGCCTTGGTCTTGCGCAGATAGGGGAAGATCGTCTCGAACTCGCCGAACTTCTCCTTGGCTTCGTCATTCGAAACCGACGGCGGGATGATCACGTCTTCGCCGGGCACCCAGTTGGCCGGAGTGGCCACGCCCTTGGCGCTCATCTGCAACCCGTCCAGCGCGCGCAGAATCTCGGCGAAATTCCGGCCCACGGTCATCGGATAGGTCATCGACAGTTTCAGCTGCTTGTCCGGCCCGATGATGAAGACCGAGCGCACCGTGGCGCTGTCCGCCGGGGTTCGGCCGTCGGGCAGATATGCCTCGGCGGGCAGCATGTCGAAGGCCTTGGAGACTGCCAGTCCGTCATCGGCGATGATCGGAAAGCCGGGGTTGGCCTTGCCATAGGCCTCGATGTCTTTCTTCCACTTCTTATGGTCCTCGACCCCATCGACCGAAACACCGATCACCTTGGTGTTGCGCTTGGCCCATTCGTCGTTCAACTGCGCCACGGCCGAAAACTCGGTGGTGCAGACCGGAGTGAAATCCTTGGGGTGCGAGAAGAGGATCGCCCAGCTGTCGCCGATCCAGTCGTGGAACTGGATGGTGCCCTGGTCCGTTTCAGCGGTGAAATTGGGGACGGTATCGTTGATGCGCAAACCCATGATGCATCTCCTTTCCTGTGAAAACCCGAGTCGGTTGGTGCAAACCTAATCACTTTGCCCTCAGGTTAAACCATTGATGTGGCACAGGGGCAAAAAACGTGCGATCAATAATTTGATCAAATTTCCAGAATTGCCTTGCCCCAAGGGGGCCGCAGTGACAGAGTGCCCGGGAAAACCGACCGCGCGGTCGAATGAATGCGGATCAAGAGGACACGCCATGATCGAGAAACGCGACTTTTACATCAACGGCCAGTGGGTCGCCCCCAGCCAAGCCAATGATTTCCATGTGATCGACCCCTCGACCGAGGAGTCCTGCACGGTGATTTCTCTGGGCGGTCAGGCCGATACCGACGCGGCCGTGGCGGCGGCCAAGACGGCGCTGCCGGGCTGGATGGCCACGCCGGTCGAAGAGCGCATCGCGCTGGTGGAAAAGCTGATCGAGATCTACCCCACCCGCGCCGAAGACCTCGCGCAGGCAATGTCGATGGAGATGGGCGCGCCGATCGACATGTCGCGCACCCAGCAGGTGGGCGCCGGGATCTGGCACCTGAAGAATTTCATTCGAGCAGCCAAGAGTTTCCAGTTCGAGCGCCCCCTGGGCGATCATGCCCCCAATGACCGGATCATCTACGAGGCAGTCGGCGTCGCCGCGCTGATCACCCCGTGGAACTGGCCGATGAATCAGATCACGCTCAAGGTGGGCGCGGCGGCGATCGCGGGCTGCACCATGGTTCTGAAACCGTCCGAGCAAAGCCCGCTGAACGCGATGATCTTTGCCGAGATGATGCACGAGGCGGGCTTCCCGCCGGGTGTCTTCAACCTGGTGAACGGCGACGGCGTGGGCGTGGGTTCGCAACTGTCGGGGCATCCGGACGTCGACATGGTCAGCTTCACCGGCTCGACCCGTGCGGGCACGGCGATTTCCAAGAACGCCGCCGACACGCTGAAGAAGGTGCATCTGGAACTGGGCGGCAAGGGCGCCAACGTGATCTTTGCCGATGCCGATGACAAGGCGGTCAAGCGCGGCGTGCTGCACATGATGAACAACACCGGCCAGAGCTGCAACGCGCCCAGCCGGATGCTGGTACAGCGCCCGATCTATGACCAAGCGGTGGAAACCGCGGCCGAGGTGGCGGGCAAGGTCACCGTGGGCCCGGCGATGCTGGAAGGCCGCCATATCGGCCCCGTCGTGAACGAGCTGCAATGGACCAAGATCCAGGCCCTGATCCAGAAAGGCATCGACGAGGGTGCGCGCCTGGTCGCCGGCGGCCCCGGTCGGCCCGAAGGGTTCAACAAAGGCTATTTCGTGCGCCCCACCGTGTTTGCCGACGCCAACAACCAGATGACCATCGCGCGCGAGGAGATCTTTGGCCCGGTCCTGACGATGATCCCCTTCGATACCGAGGAAGAGGCCATCGAGATCGCCAATGACACGCCCTATGGCCTGACCAACTATGTCCAGACGCAGGACGGCGCCCGCGCCAACCGCATGGCGCGCAAACTGCGCTCGGGCATGGTCGAGATGAACGGCCAGTCGCGCGCCGCCGGGTCGCCCTTTGGCGGCATGAAACAGTCCGGCAACGGGCGCGAAGGCGGTGTCTGGGGGCTGGAGGACTTTTTGGAGGTCAAGGCCGTCAGCGGCTGGACCCCGGAATAACCCCGGCACAGGAACGTTCAAAATGCGGGGCAAGGCGCGGGCAGGCACCTTGCCCCGTTTTCGTCAGGCCGGGCGTACCACCAGCTGCGGTTCGCCGTTCGTCGTATGGCGGGCTGACCGACCGTCCCAGCCTATCTGACCGCTGACGCGCTGGCGAAAGGCCGAGAAGCTGTCAAAGGTCACCACGTCGACCGGGGTGTCGAACTGCAGGGTGATCCGCCGCTGCGCACCGTCGCCCAGCATCGTCAGGCCGCGGATTTCCCCTGTGAAGGGCTGGCCCAGATAGGTGCCCTGCACGCGGTCTCCGACCTTCAGGTGCAGCCGGTTTCCGGCCATCGCGTGCAACGTGTTCCAGTCGCGCGCGCCGTGCTGATGGGCGATCATCTCAAGCGATTGCGCATGGCTCAGGGCCACGCCTGCGCCACGCAGTTTCTCGCGCAGGCGTTTGGCCTGCACTTTCAGCTCGCCCACGGGGGCGATGTTTCGGATCTGTGTCATTTCTTGCCTCGTTTCCAAAAACGGGCGCGAGTATTGGACGGGGCTCGCCTTGCCATCCGCGCGCCGGGAAAGGGCAACAGATGTGGTTTGAACCGGGTTTCACCAAAGCCAAAGGGCCGCGAGCGGCAGGATACCCGAACCTGCGCGCCTTGTGACAGGCGCACGGGCCTTAGTCAATCAGGCATCGGCCTGCGCCGCCTCATAGGCCAGCATGGCGCGTTTGACGGGCAACCCCCAGTGATAGCCGCCCAGCCCCCCCGATTTGCGCAGCGCGCGGTGGCAGGGGATCAGCCAGCTGACCGGGTTGCGGCCCACCGCCGTGCCCACTGCCCGCACCGCCTGCGGCGTGCCCACGGCCTGCGCGATCTGGGAATAGGTCGTCACCTGGCCCGAGGGGATCTGCATCAGCGCCTCCCACACCTTGATCTGCAAGGGTGAGCCGATCAGGTACAGCGGCGTAGGCTCCAGCCGGTCGCTGGCCGCGCCATATGCCGACAGGACCCACGGGCGCAGGCGCATCGGATCCTCGACGTATTCCGCCAGGGGCCAGCGCGACAGCATGTCCTGCATCGCGGCCTCTTCGCCGGTCTCGGCGGCAAAGGCCATGCCGCAGATGCCCTTGGCCGTGCCCATCACCAGCGCCGGGCCAAAGGGGCTTTCGAACCAGCCCCAATAGATGGTCAGCCCGGCCCCCTTGCGGGCATATTCGCCGGGGCTCATCGCCTCCCATTTCAGGAACAGGTCGTGCAGGCGGCCGCTGCCGGACAGACCGACGCTGTGCGCGGTCTCCAGCGTGGTGAACCGCTCGCGCAGCAGCGCCTTGGCATGGCCGAGCGTCAAATATTGCTGGTAGCGTTTCGGCGACACGCCCGTCCAGCGCGAGAACAGGCGCTGGAAATGGGCGGGGCTCATGTCCATCTGGCGGGCCAGTTCTTCCAGCGACAGCGACTCGCCGCCTTGGTCGATCAGATCGATCGCGCGCCGCATCACGTTGTAGTGGTAACCGGATTCGGATGTCTGGACGTTCATGGCATTCACCTTGCTGTGGCTTGCCCCATCCTAGCCGCGCTGGGCCCGACCGTGCGACCCGAAACTTGCGCATTGGCGGTGCAGCGGGCTTTGGGCTTGTCACCCGGCACCGCGGGCGGCATTAAGGCCCGGATGGCAAAGCAGCTTGATTATCACACGATCCGCGAGATCTTTACCCGGTTCCAGCAGGCCGACCCCGAACCCAGGGGCGAGCTTGAGCACGTGAACGTGTACACGCTGGTCGTCGCCGTGGCGCTGTCAGCGCAGGCGACCGATGCGGGCGTCAACAAGGCCACCCGCGCGCTGTTCAAGATCGCGGACACACCGCAGAAGATGCTCGACCTCGGCGAAGAGGGGCTGATCGAGCACATCAAGACCATCGGCCTGTTCCGCCAGAAGGCCAAGAACGTCATCAAGATGTCGCGCATCCTGGTCGAGGACTACGGCGGCGAGGTGCCCAACTCGCGCGCCGCACTGCAGTCGCTGCCGGGCGTCGGGCGCAAGACCGCGAACGTGGTGCTGAACATGTGGTGGCGATACCCGGCGCAGGCGGTGGACACCCATATCTTTCGCGTCGGCAACCGCACGGGTATCTGCACCGGCAAGGATGTGGATGCCGTGGAACGCGCCATCGAAGACAATATTCCCGTGGACTTTCAGCTTCACGCCCATCACTGGCTGATCCTGCACGGCCGGTACCACTGCAAGGCGCGCAAGCCGCAATGCGGCACCTGCCTGATCCGCGACCTGTGCCAATTCGAGGACAAGACCCTATGAAAACCTATCACCTGACCGGCATCGGCAACGCCGTTGTGGACGTCATCTCTCAGGCCGACGACAGCTTTCTCGAGATGATGGGGATCGAGAAGGGCATCATGCAGCTGATCGAACGGGAACGCGGCGAGGTGCTGTATGCGGCCATGGAAAACCGGGTGCAGACGCCGGGCGGGTCGGTGGCCAACACCATCGCGGGCGCAGGAGCGCTGGGTCTGGACGCGGCCTTCATCGGGCGGGTGCATGATGATGCGCTGGGCCGGTTCTATGCCGATGCGATGAACGAGGACGGCGTGGATTTCGTAAACCCGCCCGTGCCGGGGGGCGAACTGCCGACCTCGCGCTCGATGATCTTCGTGTCGCCCGATGGCGAACGGTCGATGAACACCTATCTGGGGATTTCCTCGGAACTGTCCTCGGCCGACGTGCCGGCCGAGGTGGCGGGCAACAGCCAGATCATGTTCCTCGAGGGGTATCTGTTCGACAAGGAGAAGGGCAAGACCGCCTTCCTGGAGGCCGCGCGCGACTGTCGCAACGGCGGCGGCAAGACCGGCATCGCCATCTCCGACCCGTTCTGCGTCGAGCGTCACCGCACCGATTTCCTGCTGCTGATCGAACACGAGCTGGATTTCGTGATCGGCAACGAGGCCGAGATCAAATCGCTGTTCGAGACCGACGACCTGGAAGAGGCGCTGCGGCGCACGGCTGCGATCTGCCCGCTGGTGGTCTGCACCCGCTCGGGCGACGGGGTGACGGTTCTGCATGACGGCATTCGCATCGACGTGCCGGTCGAGAAGGTTGTGCCGGTGGACGCCACCGGCGCGGGCGACCAGTTCGCCGCCGGATTCCTGTTCGGCATTGCGACGGGCCGCGACATGGAGACCTGCGCCCGCATCGGCAACGTCTGCGCAAGAGAAGTAATCAGCCATATCGGCCCGCGCCCCGAGGCGAACATGCTGGAACTGCTGCGGGACGAAGGGTTGGTTTGAGCGGGGGCACCCGCTCAAAGGCTACCGCCTAAAGGGCAGGATCTCGGCAATCAAGCCGTCGGGGTCCCGCCGAATCCAGCGGATGAGCTTGGGCGTAGTTTGGGTGTTCTCCGGCACCACGCACAGGTTCGCTGTGCTTTGCACACCAAAATTCAGCAACCGGCCATATAGCGCCGGTGTACGCCAGCCAGTTCAACCTGTTCAGTTGAGGGCGCGTGAGTTCCTCACCGATCTGGCGGGGTCCAGTCCGTCTGGACCGACTCGCGCCGGCTAAGCCGCAGGGCAAGCCCGATGGCCACGCCGACACCGATGGCCACGGTCAGGTCGATGAAGACGGTCAGCAGCATGGTCAGAACCAGCAGCGCCCGATCGCTGGGGCGCGCGCGGGCATATTCACCCCATTTGTGCGGCTCACTCATGTTCCAGGCGGTGATCATCAGCAGCGCGGCCAATGCCGGCATGGCCAGATAGCCCGCCGCCGGGGCCGCAACCAGCATGATCAGCAGGATCGTCAGCGCGTGGATGATGCCCGCAACCGGCGTCTTGCCGCCCGCCTTGATGTTCGTCGCCGTGCGCGCGATTGCCCCGGTGGCCGGCAGCCCTCCGAACAGGGCCGAGGCGATGTTGGCCGCGCCCTGGGCCGTCAATTCCGCGTTGGGCCTGTGCTGCCCGCCGATCATCCGGTCGGCGACCATGGCCGACAGCAGCGATTCCACTCCGGCCAGAAAGGCGATCACGACCGCCGAAGGGAACAGCTCGACAAAGCGCGACAGCGACAGGTCGGGCAGCTGGGGCGCAGGCAGGGTCGAGGGCAGATCACCGAACCGCGAATGGATCGTGTCGACCCCCAGCCCCATCAGCGCGACCAGCGCCGAGGCAACGCCGACCGCGATGATCAGCCCCGGAAAACGCGGCGCGATCCGGCGCAGGGCAACGATCAGAACGGCCGCCAGCAGGGCGGTTCCCGTGGCCGCCAGGTTCAGCGTGTCGCGCGCGCCCCATAGCGCGGGTACTTTCTCAAGAAATTCGGCGGGCAGATTTTGAATCGACAGGCCGAAGAAATCCTTGATCTGGCTGGTGGCGATGATGACGGCGATGCCGATGGTAAAGCCGTTGACAACGGCCTCGGGCACGAATGAGATCAATCGCCCGGCCCGGAAATAACCCGCGATCAGCAGGATGAACCCTGCCATGAAGGTGGCCATGACCAACCCGTCATATCCGTGTTCGGCAATCACGCCGAACACCACCACGATGAAGGCGCCGGTCGGGCCTCCGATCTGGACCCGGCTGCCCCCCAGCGCCGAAATGACGAACCCCGCGACGATGGCCGTGACCAACCCCTGCGCCGGGTCCGCGCCCGAGGCGATGGCGATCGCCAGGCTCAGCGGCAGGGCCACCATGGCAACCGAAATCCCGGCGATCAGATCCGCCGTAAACTGAGCCATGTCATAGGTTTTGAGCGTCGTCAGAATCTTTGGCTGGCGCATGAAATTCACCATCCCCAAAAGGCCGCTACTGCTGCGCGGCCCGGAAAACGCGCCAGATTTGCGCCGATTTTTGCACCGGGTCAAGTGCGGCAAGTGTGCGCAGTCGATGCGCGCGGTCCGGAAAATGCGCCAGAATCGGGAACGCCTGCGCCCGAGAAGTGATCAGCCATATCGGCCCGCGGCCGGATACCCACGCGCTGGAGTTGTTGCAGGAAGAGGGGTTGGTTTGAGGTAGGACCTACTTGCTCGGTTCATTTGCGATCACAGTGGTCAAGGTGCGTGTCGTTCGGCTTCTGGTGATTGCAATCGCACCAAGAACCAAAGCGCAGGCTATGGCTTGGGGCGCCGTGATTGCTTCGCCAAAAGCAACAAATCCGACCACGAACATCGTGGGCAATTCTACGCTTCCAACGACCGCGGTTTGAGAGGCGCCGATCAAGGGCGAGCAAATGGTGTAGATGAGCTGCGGCACAAGCGCCGTGACCAGGCCAATTCCGACAATCAAGATCCAGTCGGATTGCCTCTCCGGGAGCAGCTGTTGCACATCGGCACTCAGAATCAGCGGCAAGAGCCCAAGAACCGATCCCAGGGAAACCGAGGCTATGCGCGCAAGCGGCGCGATTCGGGACAGCCTGTGGACCAAAACACAAATACCGAAACCAAAGCCGAACGGGGCCGCCAGTGCCGCCAATAGAGTTGGTATGTGTTGTGGGGACACGGATGCGGGAGCACCAGCAGTGATTGCCGCCAGAACGATAAGGCCAGAAGCGAGCAAGGCGCGCCGCGTGGGTGCATCGGAGAAAAGCGCCCAGGCAATGACCAATGTAAAAACCGGATAGGTCATGTAGAGCACGCCCACGGTTGATGCGGGCAAGGCCTCCAAAGCCGTCACGTATCCAATCCACCCAAGTCCCATCACGGCTCCTGCCGAAAGGCCCCAACAAATCTCGCGCCAAGCTTTGCGGTGCATGACGAGAACGGGCAGCAGCAGAATTGCCGCGACGATGTAGCGGTAGAATGCGACGGCATAGGGCGCGACACCCTGCTGCGTCAGCCCTCTGCTGAAATAGGGTACCAGCCCAAAGCAGATCGACGCGAAAAGAACGCCTGCAACCGCAAGCGCATAGGGAATAGCCGGTCCGGTTTGTGTTGAGGTCTTTGCCATGAACAAGGGCTAGCACAGGTTCGCGAAATCCATAACAGAGTTCCATGGACTAGGCAACTTGTCCGCAACCCGGAACGGAACCCGCTTGATCGAGTTCTAGTTCACCCCAAATACCCCCTGAAAGCCTCCATCGCCCGCTCGTAGACTTCGCGTTTGAATGGCACGATCTCGGCGATCAGGTGGTTGGGGTCCTGCCATTTCCAGCGGGTGAATTCAGGGTGGTCTGTCTGAATATTGATCTGGTCGTCTTCCCCCAGGAACCGCAACAGGAACCATTTCTGCTCTTGCCCCCGGAAGCGGCCCTTCCAGATCTTGGGTACGATGTCATGCGGCAGGTCGTAGGGCAGCCAGTCGTCGGTCTCGGCCACGATTTCCACGAGGTCGGGGGTGACGCCGATTTCCTCCTGCAACTCGCGTAGCGCCGCCGCGCGCGGGGTCTCGCCTTCGTCCACGCCACCTTGGGGCATCTGCCAGGCGTCCTCGAACCGGTCATTGCGCTGGCCGACGAAAATCTGACCCTGATCGTTCATCAGCATCAGGCCGACGCAGGGGCGATAGGGCAGTTTGGCGATCTGTTCTGGGGTCATGGGCGGGCCTCGTAATGTGGTTGGCCAAGCTGTAGCAACTGGCAAAGCGGCGGCAAAGGGGGTGACGTCAGGTTTCGCGTGACACCGGCGCGGTGCGGCGCGATTGTCGGGCCCGAATTGAGGGAGAGTTTCAAGATGACTGCGTACCCGAACCTGCTGGCCCCGCTGGATCTGGGCTTTACCACGTTGAAGAACCGGGTCCTGATGGGCTCGATGCATACCGGGCTGGAAGAAACCGGCGACTGGAACCGGGTGGCCGAGTTCTATGCCTCGCGCGCACGTGGCGGCGTGGCGCTGATGGTGACGGGCGGCATCGGGCCGAACCTCGAAGGCTCGGTTTTGCCCGGCGCTGCGATGATGGCCAGCGACAAGGACGTGGCGAACCACTCGGTCGTCACCGACCGGGTGCATCAGGCGGGCGGCAAGATCGCAATGCAGATCCTGCATGCGGGCCGTTACGCCTATGGCCCGAAATGCGTGGCGCCCAGCCCGGTGAAGTCGCCGATCTCGCCCTTCCCGCCCAACGAGCTGGACGAGGAAGGCATCGAGAAGCAGATCGGCGACATCGTCAACGCCGCCGTGCTGGCGCAGAAGGCCGGCTATGACGGGGTCGAGATCATGGGGTCCGAGGGGTATTTCCTGAATCAGTTCCTGGTGACCCACACCAACAAGCGCACCGACCGCTGGGGCGGGTCCTATGAGAACCGGATGCGCCTGCCTCTGGAAGTGGTGCGCCGAACGCGCGAGGCGGTGGGCAGTGATTTCATCATCATCTACCGGCTGTCGATGATCGACCTGGTGCCCAATGGCTCGACCCATGAAGAGGTGGTGCAACTGGCGCAAGCGGTCGAGAAGGCCGGGGCGACGATCATCAACACCGGCATCGGCTGGCACGAGGCGCGGATTCCGACCATCGCCACCTCGGTGCCGCGCGCGGCCTTTGCCTGGGTGACGAAGAAGCTGATAGGCAAGGTGGGGATTCCGGTCATCACCTCGAACCGGATCAACACGCCGGAAGTGGCCGAGCAGGTGCTGGCCGAGGGCTGCGCCGACATGGTCTCGCTGGCGCGGCCGATGCTGGCGGATGCGGATTTCGTGGCCAAGGCGATGGCTGGCGAGTCGGCCAAGATCGCGCCCTGCATCGCCTGCAACCAGGCCTGTCTGGATCACACGTTCAGCGGCAAGCTGACCTCCTGCCTGGTGAACCCGCGCGCCTGCCACGAGACCGAGCTGGTGATCGAAAAGGCCACCGCGCTCAAGCGCGTGGCCATCGTGGGCGCGGGTCCGGCGGGCCTGTCCACGGCGATGACGGCGGCGGATCGCGGCCATGACGTGACCGTGTTCGACAAGGCCGACGAGATTGGCGGCCAGCTGAACATGGCCAAGCAGGTGCCGGGCAAGGAAGAGTTCTGGGGCTTGGTGGACTGGTATCGCACCATGCTCGACAGCCTTGGCGTCGAGGTGGAACTGGGCCGCGAGGTCGGCGCCGACGATCTGACCGGGTTCGACGAGGTGGTGATCGCCACCGGCGTCAACCCGCGCGACCCGCAGATCCCCGGCGAGGACCGCGACAATGTCGTGAACTATATCGACGTGCTGCGCGACAAGGCCCCGGTGGGCAAATCGGTGGCCGTGATCGGCGCGGGCGGCATCGGGTTCGACGTGTCGGAATACCTGCTGGAGGAGGGCCATTCACCCACCACAGACCTGCCCTTGTGGATGAAGGAATGGGGCGTCGCCGACCCTGAACAACACCGCTCGGGCCTGGCGCCCGAAGGCCCGCAGCCCGAGGCGCCCAAGCGGCAGGTCACGCTGCTTCAACGCAAGAAGCAGGCGCATGGCAAGGGGCTGGGCAAGACGACCGGCTGGATCCACCGCGCGACGCTGAAGATGAAGGATGTGAACTTCGTGGGCGGCGTGAACTACGAGCGCATCGACGACGAGGGGCTGCATGTCTCATTCGGAGAAGAGCGCGCGGACCCGACCGTCATCAAGGCGGACACGATCGTTCTGTGCGCCGGACAGGTGCCCGAGCGGTCGCTGGCCGATGCGCTGATCGAACGCGGGATCACCCCGCATGTGATCGGCGGCGCGGATGTGGCCGCGGAACTGGACGCCAAGCGGGCGATCAACCAGGGCACGCGGCTGGCCGCCGCTCTGTAGGGAAGGCCCGTTCCGTCCACTGCCCCAAGGCGAGAACACCCAGACTAAAGAAAGCCACCCGAACGATGCCCGGGTGGCTTTTTTGAGAGTTGAGCCAATTCCCCGCCTTAAACGGAAAAAGTCAGACCTGTCTCGTCCTCGAACAGTGCCAGGTATTCCTGGTAATCTCGAAAGGCGCGGCGCAGCAGAATCTGTGACGCCGGCTTCGCGCTCCAGGGCTTCTTGCCTCCGATATAGTGCCACATCTTCGGGTTCTGGCTTGCCTGTTTCAGTTGGTCTCGAAATTCGGCAGAGGTATGCCGGAATTTCGGACTGTGAGCGTCGTACCAAATCTGCGGCCGCGTGTTCCATTGCTGAGGAAGTCTGAGCCACTGACCCGCAAAAATCTGGTTCATCCGATCCTGCTCGGGCAGGTCGTGGATATGCGGGATCAGCTTGTCGAAATCGCCCAGCTCCTTGCCTGCGGGTGAATTCCGGATCGCTTCGCAATCCATCAGAAGGATGCCCGCGTTGAAGTAGTTCTCGCCGGGCAGAAAGCCCAACCGGATGCTGCGCAAAACGCGCGTCACCGACTTTTGGTGTTCGTGCCCCGGCCTCAGAACACTCTGCAGGGATGGGCGCAGAAAGCGGCCCTCACCCAATGTGACCAATCCCATGTCGATACAGGCCCCGATCCCGTGGCCATTCATGTCGAGTTCCTGCAACTCGCAGACATCGCCCAGCACAAGAGTGTCGGCGTCAATGAACAGACACCGGCCCGAAAAGAAGTCTGGCAGAAACAACGGCAGCAGCGTGATTTTCGGGTATTTCGTCTTGAACTCTGAAAATCGGCTGACAGCAATGCGGGATATAGAAAATTCCGGTCGACCCCAAAACCAACGTTCATTCAAATACCATGGCTCCGATCCCGATCGGGATCGTGTATAGGCGAGGCAAGCACATGTAAACAAACCGAAACCGTCCCGCCGCTGTCGGCGGTTTGGTCCCGGCGCTGCGGTTGGTCGGTACGGGTTACTCCACGGTGATCGTTATCACCTCGGAGACGATCGGCGTCGCGTGAGGCACATGATCCGCATCGCCCAGGACCAGTTGCAACGTGTGCGTCCCGGGGGCAAGCTCCAACGTGACTTCAGTCTGACCACCGCCAAAGTGCAGGTGGTTGTCATCAGCCGGCAGTCCGTAGGCCAGTTCATCGGCCCCGTCCTCACCCTGACCCAATGGGGGACGGTCGATCAGCAAATGGTGATGGCCGGTGTTTTCCTTTTCGGTCCCGGCTGGCGCAACGCCCATACCGCGGAGGCCAAAGACCACCGTCACCGGCGACGTTACCGTGTCGCCGTCCGACAGGTTGACGAAATAGACCTCAGCGTCGGGGTTCGAAGGTGTCTCCCCTCCGGCCCAGGCCAAGGGGGCAAGCAGGCAAAAAACGGTTGCTAGAATGGCTTTCATGATCTCCTCCCTGGTCACAAAAATGCCATTCTGACTTTAGCACGTTGCGAGAAATTACCAGAAAAGAACACGCAAACAGGGGGCGGATGCAGGCGGGAAACCACTGTTTCCGCGTTTCCGAAGCGCAAACGATCCGATTCAAAACCCTGATATTATCCCATGTCTGCCCAGTTTCCGCCCAGATTGGAGGCGATGGTCGGTCAACGAACAGACGACCTGGGGAACGAGAATGGACCGACTGACAGAAATGGAGGCCTTCGCCAACGTGGTGGACCAAGGTGGTTTCACCGACGCGGCCAAAAAGATGGGCATTTCCAAATCAGCCGTGTCGAAGCACGTGTCGAGCTTGGAGGCCCGCTTGGGCGCGCGTTTGCTGAACCGCACGACGCGCCGCGTGTCGCCGACCGAGATCGGGCTGGCCTATTACGACCGCGCACGCCGTGTGCTGAATGATGCAGGCGAAGCCGACGCGCTGGTGACGTCGATGCAATCGGCGCCTTCAGGTCTGCTGCGCATCAGTGTGGCCACTGATTTCGGGGTGAACCACCTGTCGCCCGTGCTGTCGGGTTTCCTGGCGGCCTATCCCGACATCACCGTGAACATGGTCTTGAACAATCGCTATGTCGAACTGATTTCCGAAGGGTTCGACGTGGCCGTGCGCATCGGCGAGCTGGAAGACAGCACCCTGCGCGCCCGCAAGCTGACCGAAACGGTCAAACGCATGGTTGCGGCCCCCAGCTATATCGAGAAGTTCGGGCGCCCGGCAAAGATCGATGACCTCAACGAACACAAGCTGCTGCATTACTCCAGCCAGTCCTCGGGCAACGTCTGGAAGTTGACCGCGCCCTCAGGCGAAAAGAGGCAGGTGCGCACGGCGGGTTGGCTGAGCGTGAACGACGGTCAATCCCTGTTGAATGCGGCTATCTCGGGCCTCGGAATAGCTTATCTGCCCAGCTATCTCTACGCGGACGCGCTGAAATCCGGCCAGGTGGTCGACGCGATGCCATCGCTGCCGGACGAGGTTCAGGGTGTCTATGCGGTGTACCCGCCGGGCCGGTTCACCCAGCCCAAGGTGCGGGCGTTCATTGATTTCCTTGTCGAGTCCTTTGCCGAAAAAGGTCCGATGGATTGGTAAGACCTCCCAGTGAAGACTGACCGGCCCGCGCAAATTGCGCGGGCTTTTTTTCTTGGTCAGTTCAACAGCAGAACAGCCTCGACCCGGCGGTTCTGTTCGCGCCCTTCCGGGGTGGCGTTCGAAACGATCGGGGCGAGGTAGCCGACACCCTGTGCCTGCACGCGGTCCTCTGCCACTCCATGTGCCTCGATCAACCGCGCACGGACAGCCTGGGCGCGGCGTGTGCTGACTTCGATATTGGCCTGCAGGTCGCCGGTGTCGTCGGTGTGCCCAACCAGCGCAAGCCGCGCGCCGGGGGTCTCGGCCAGGTAGCCGGCCAGCAGGCGCAGCGACTCGAACGGCCCGGCCCCCAAGGCGACCTCGCCCGTCTCAAAGCTGAGATCGCCGAGTATCACGTGACCATCCCGCACCAGGCTGGCAACCAGCCCGTCGCTGCCAATCACCGTTTCCTCGACCACCAGCGGCGGTGGGGTCTGACCCTTCGGAGTGACGCGGATCATCTGCACATACCCGTCGGGCTGGTTTCGGCTGATCAGCAAGGTCAGGGCTTCGGCTCCACGAGTGGCTGACAGAAATCGATAATCATTGATTGCGACATACATGTCGGGCGTCGGCACCACCTCGGTTCCAAAGCGGAAGTCGAACCCGCCGCAAGTGCGGGCCTCACATTCAAAAGCGATCTCGAAACCCTGCGCCTTGAGCTGATCCCGCAGCGGGTTGAGGATCTGCAGCGTCGTGCTGGAACCGGCCTGCAGCCGCCATGTGGTGCGCTCGATCCGGCCTTCGACCGTGCGCGCGGGAACGGCGTTGTCTGCAAACGGGCCGGTCGGCAATTGGTAGCTGTCCAACGGGCTGACGCGCTGGCTGATTTGTCGCGCACTCGCCGGCAGCGACAGGTCCTGCGCCGCCACAGGACCCGCGATCAGACAGAAAAGAAGGACAGCAAATCGGATCATCGAAACTGCGCGTGATACTCGTCATTGGGCACCATCGCCGTGGCACTGGCGACCCGGTTGGACATGTTGAAGAAGCCAGCGACGTTTGCGATGTCCCAGATGTCGCGGTCGGTGAACCCCGCATCGCGCAGGCGCTGGCGGTCCGGTTCCTCGATCTCGGCGCTGGCTATGGTCATCTTGGCGGCGAAATCAAGCATCGCGCGTTGGCGGTCGTCCAGAGGCGCCACTCGGTAGTTCATCACCAGCATTTCACCCAGCTTGGGATCACCTGACAGCTGACGCACGGCGGCACCATGGGCCACCAGGCAATAGAAGCACCGGTTGATCGACGAGACCACGACCGCGATCATCTCACGTTCCAGCTTGCTGAGCCCGCTGTCCGCCAGCATCAGGTCATTATACATGCCCGTGAACGCGTTCAGCTTGTCGATGTCAAAGGCATTTGCCTTCAGCACGTTGGGGACCATGCCCAGCTTCTCGACGCAGATATCGAAGTACTTCTGAGTCTCGGGCGGCAGCGGATCCACCATTGGCAGGTCAAGCGCGGTGGGCATGTCTCGATCGGTCACGTCTGTCTCCTCTCAGACCAGCTGGCGATAGTGATACTCTCCGACGCGTTCCATCCCGAGAGAGTGGTAGAGCGCGTTGGCGCCGGTATTGGCCTTGGTGCAGATCACGCTAAGGGTATGCGCGCCATTGTCCAGCGCCCAAAAGGCCGCGGCGCGCATCCCCCAGCGGCCCAGCCCCTGTCGGCGGTGCGCCGGCACGATCTCGAGCGCATGCAGCATGGCGATGCCGTCGTGGATGGCCACGAAACCGGTGCCCGCCGGCTGATCGCGGTGACGCAGCAACAGTCCGGTCTTGGGGCCGGGGGCGCGCTCCATCACCGCCAGGCGTTCGGGGCCGATGCCACCTTGGGCCCAGATTTCGCGCATGATCGCCAAGGGCTCCCACAGGCAGAACACCGTGACCGGCGGGACCGGCTGGTCCGTCAGCTGTGAGACCGGGCAGGCATAGATGTTGACCGGATCCAGAACCTCGTATCCGCGTTGCGCCAGGATTTCGTCCAGGTCCGCGTCGTGGGGGCGCAGGCAGAAGATGCGCTTTTGGCCCATCTCCTGCATGGCCGCCTCGGCCGCGTCGATATCCGGCGGGGTGACCGGGCCGATACGGCTGGCCGCCGACACGCGCGAGCCGCCCCCCTGCCCTTCGCGCAGCAGGAACGGACCCAACTGCATGTACCGCGCGGCGGGCCATGTGCCATCGACAACTGCCGCCCAGTCTACCGTCAAAGGCCAAGCTCCTTGGCCAGTCGCGTCGTGACCGCATCGATACGCGACCCGTCAGTGCCCCGAACAACCACGTTGGCCCCGAAGACGCCGTTGATCTGGAACGGGTAACACCCGATCGACACGTCGCCAAATTCCTCTGCCACGGCGGCCAGGGTCGCAGCGATGTCACCTTCTCCCCGGTTGACCCGCAAGGTCTGAGACAACAACGGTTTTCCTCCGGTCAGGGTGGGCAGCACACTGGCCACCATCGCCTGGAAGACCAATGGGACGCCGGCCATCACATGGACATTACCTAGTGTGAACCCTGGCGCGGTGGAAACCGGGTTGTCGATCAGCGTTGCCCCGTCAGGGATGCGCGCCATGCGCAGGCGCGCTTCGTTCAGCTCCAGCCCCGATTGGTCGTAGTGCGCCTGCAGCAGGGCGCGGGCATCGTCTCGCACATCGATTTGCGCCCCGAACGCGCGGGCGATGCAATCGGCGGTGATGTCGTCATGGGTGGGGCCGATGCCCCCGCTGGTGAACACATGGTCATAGCCCTGCGACAGCGCCGTGACGGCGGCCTCGATCGCCGGTGCCTCGTCGCTGACGATGCGGACCTCTTTCAGATCGATGCCGTGTTTGGTCAGCTCCTGCGCCAGATAATGCATGTTGGCGTCGCGGGTTCGGCCGGACAGGATTTCATCCCCGATCACCAGCATTGCAGCGGTTGGGTTGGGCATGGCACGCTCTCCTCTTGATCGACCTTTGCGGCAGGTATAGGCCCGGAACCATGCGCTTTCAAACCCCTCTTGTGCCCGCCCGCCTGATCCGCCGCTATAAACGCTTTCTGGCCGACTGCAGGCTTGAGGACGGGCGCGAGGTGACGGCCCATTGCGCCAATCCGGGTTCGATGATGGGTCTGGCCGAACCGGGCGAAAAGATCTGGCTTGAGCCTAATGAAGACCCGAAGAAAAAGCTCAAATTCGGCTGGCGGCTGGTCGATCATGAAAACGGCCATTTCACCGGGGTCGATACTTCGGTGCCCAACCGGGCGCTGCGGGCAGCGCTCGAAGCCCGGGAAATCCCAGCATTCGCCGCCTATGAAACCGTGAGGCCCGAGGTCAGATACGGCCAAAACAGCCGCATCGACTTTTTGCTTTCGCAACCCGGGCTGCCCGACGCCTATGTCGAGGTCAAAAGCGTGACCCTGTCGCGCGAACCGGGGCTGGCCGAATTCCCCGACAGCGTCACCGCTCGGGGCACCAAACATCTGGGGGAGCTGGCCGAAATGGCCGCGCAAGGGCACCGGGCCATCCTGCTCTACCTGGTTCAGCGCACAGATTGCCGCAATTTCGCATTGGCCGCCGATATCGACCCGGCCTATGCGGCAGCGTTTTCGACTGCCCAGGCCAATGGGGTTGAACACTTGGTCTGTGGTACGCGCATTTCACCGGATGGCGTCTGGGTTCAGCCGCAGGCGACGATTTCCAGCGACTGAAGGCCGGTCGATTTCCGCCGCATGGCGATTCAATCGGGGACGACGGCGTCGACCTCGATTTCAACCAACCATTCGGGATTTACGAACCGGTTGATCGCCATGATCGTGTCCACGGGTCGCGCGTCCAGACAGTACAGCTTGCGGGCCTCGATCGCCTGCTTCCAATTGTCGATATCGGTCAGGATCACGCGGGTTCGGACGATGTCCTGCAAACCCGATCCGGCACGCTCCAGCGCATCCTTGATGATCTCAAAGCATTGCTTGGTCTGCAGATAGACGTCCCCGACCCCGACTGTCTTGCCTTGCGCATCGACCGGGGCAGTCCCCCCGACCGCGATGAAATCCCCCACCCGAACGGCGCGACTGAAACCGACGACCGCCTCCATTGGGTTTCCATTCGATATCAGTTCCCGTTTCCGCAACATTCATCCGGCTCCTCTCTTCCCGACCAAATGAGTCTCTGTAGATTCATTTGGCCCCAAATCCGGGCATCGGTCGAGGCCTTTTGACGCCGGGCCGGACCACCCGCGCAAAACGCGGCAACGTCCCTTGACGTTTCGCCCCCCGCATCCAAATTCAGATCAGGGCAGGCACCCGCGACCCTGCGCCCTCTGGTACTTTCTGCACAAGCAGCGTAGAAGGGATGCTGCGCAGAATTTTTTGGAGCCCCGCACGAATGAAAGAGCATCGTGGCCGTCTGACGAAGGACGGTATCCGCATCTACGAACAGACTGACCTTGCCGGCATGCACGCGTCAGGGGCTCTGGCGGCGCGCATCCTCGATGATATTGCCGAGCATGTCTTTCCCGGCCAGACCACGGGCGAGATCGACCGGATCATCACCCAGATGGTCGAGGACGCCGGCGCGAAATCGGCCACTATCGGTTACAAAGGCTATCAGCACGCCAGCTGCATCAGCGTGAACCACGTGGTCTGCCACGGGATTCCCGGGGACAAGAAGCTCAAGGATGGCGACATCCTGAATATCGACGTGACCGTGATCGTAGACGGCTGGTTCGGCGACACGTCGCGCATGTACGTGGCCGGAAAGCTGCCGCGCAAGGCCGAGCGGCTGATCCAGGTGACCCACGACGCCCTGTTCAAAGGCATTGAGATGGTCAAGCCGGGCAACACCTTCGGTGACATTGGCCACGCGATCCAGTCTTACGTCGAAGCCCACCGCATGAGCGTCGTGCGCGATTTCTGCGGGCACGGGCTTGGCCGCGTGTTCCACGCGCCGCCCAACGTGCTGCACTATGGCCGCCCGGGCACCGGCGCGGTTCTGGAAGAAGGCATGTTCTTCACCATCGAGCCGATGGTGAATCTGGGCCGCCCCGAGACCAAGACGCTGGCCGATGACTGGACCGCCGTGACCCGCGACAAGTCGCTGTCGGCGCAGTTCGAGCATTCGGTGGGTGTGACAGCGGACGGGGTCGAGATCTTTACCCTGTCACCGGGCGGCAAGTTCCACCCGACCTACTCCTCCTGATCGGCGGCCTGATCGCGCAGAAGCTTCAGCAGTAGGGTGTCCGGGCCCCAAGGCGTCACCGCGTCCTGAATGAACACGGGTGCGGGCCGAGGCTGTGGCTCGGGTCCTGAGGAGGCCTGCGCCTCGAACCGGGCGGGCCAGAGCGGGCGTGAGAGTGCGCGATCCATGACCGCAGTCTAGCACAGGCCGGTCAATGACCCAAAAGCCGCGGCACGTCCTTCATGTCACGGATGACTTCAGCCCCGAGCCCGGCCAGGCGCGCGCCGTCATCATGCGGCGCATAGGCAAGGCACCTCATCTGGGCCCGGATCGCGGCGGTCACACCGTTCGCACTGTCCTCGATGACGACGGGCGACTTCGCACCGAAATGTCGGGCCGCGGTCTGGAACAACCCCGGCTCGGGCTTGGCGCTGCCGACCTCATGGGCCGAGAAGATCGCGCCCTGGAACCTGTCCCACAGCCCGTTCTGGCCCAAGGTGATCTGCATCTTCTCGCGCCGCCCGTTCGAGGCCACACAGAATGGAATGCGCTGTTCGTCCAGATGGCGCAGCAACTCGGGGATTCCCGGAATCACGGGAACACCGGCGCGCAGCACATCATAGATCTGCGCATAGATCTGCTCGGTCCAGTCATCGGGCAGGTCAGCGCCCATCTTGCGAGCCGAGTCCCGGACGCCCGACATGGTGCCGCCCACGAACATCGACATGCAGTCCTGCAGCGACAGGTGCAGCCCATACCCGGCCAGGTTGTCGACCATCACTTGATTGGAGATCGTTTCACTGTCGACCAAGACACCGTCGCAATCAAAGATTACCAGATCATGCATGCGTTCCGTCCCGCCACATCAGAGAGATATGGGTGTCGCCGTATTTGCGCGCATCGTGCAGCGTAAAGCCTTCGGGCGGGGCCATCGGGGCGTTCTCTTCCCAGACCACCAGCGTGTCATCGGCCAGCCAGCCGCCCTTGAGTGCCGCCACCAGCGCCTTTTGCCCCATTCCCTTGCCATAGGGCGGGTCGAGAAAGATCAGGTCGAACGGCGCTTCGGGATTATCGCCCAGCCGCGTCGCGTCGCGGCGGATCAGGGCGGTGCGGTCGGCGCTGCGGGTCAGGTCTATATTCTTGCGGATCAGCCCCTGCGCCACCCGCCCGTCATCGACGAAGGTGACATGCGCCGCGCGGCGTGACAGCGCCTCGAGCCCCAGCGCGCCGGTGCCGGCGAACAGGTCCAGCACCCGCAGCCCGTCGAAATCGATCAGGTGGTTCAGCACATTGAACAGGCTTTCGCGCACCCGGTCGGTGGTGGGGCGCAGATGCGCGCCTGCATCCCCCTTGCCGACCGAGGCCAGCGCCCGGCCCCGGAAGTCTCCGGCGATGATCCTCACGCCTTGAGCAGCGGTTTCAGATCCGCTGCGGGGTCGGCCACCACCGCCGGATCCGCGGTTTTCCCTGCGTCGATCAGGCGCTTGCCGACCATATAGGCGCGCGGGTCGTTCATCGCATCCACGGCCAGCAGCTGATCGCCCTGGTAATACCAGAACGAGGTGGTCGCTCCCTCGCCCGGACGGGTTACGACGTGGTCATAACCCATGTTCAGCCCGGCGATCTGCAGCTTCACGTCATACTGGTCCGACCAGAACCAGGGCGTGGCCACGTAATCCTTGCCCGCGCCCAGCATGTTCTGCGCCACCACCTCGGCCTGGTCGATGGCGTTGGGCACGCTTTCCAGACGGATTCGCCGGCCCTTGTAGGGGAACGAGGCGCAATCGCCCGCCGCCCAGATATCGGCGGCAGAGGTGCGGCCCTGCACATCGGTTTTGATACCGTTTTCGATCGCAAGCCCGGCCGCTTCGGCCAGTTCGGTGGCCGGAGCGATGCCCACGCCGACCACCACGAAATCGACCTCGAGTTCGGTCCCGTCGCCCAGCACCGCGCCGGTGACCTTGCCATTCTCGCCGGTGATCCGGTCCAGCCCTACGCCTTCGCGGATGTCCACGCCATGCGCGCTGTGCAGTGCGCGGAAATAGTCGCTGGTCTCGGGGGCCGCGACACGCTGCAGGATGCGGTCAGCCATCTCGACCAGCGTCACCTGCACGCCGCGTTTGGCGCAGACCGCCGCGGCCTCGAGCCCGATATAACCGCCGCCCACGATCAGCGCCCGCGCGCCTTGGGTGACGGCGGGGGCCATCGTGTCCACATCGGCCAGCGTGCGCACCACATGCACGGCCGCCAGGTCTCCGCCGATCGCGGCAGGCAGGCGGCGCGGATGCGAGCCGGTGGTCAGGGCAAGCTGGTCGTAGGATATCACCTCACCGCTTATGGTCACGGTCTTGGCCGCCGGGTCGATCGCGCCCACCTGCTGGCCCAGACGCAGGGTGATATCGTTCTCGGCATAGAAACTTTCGGGGCGCAGGTAGAGCCGTTCAAGCTCCATCTCGCCCAGCAGATACGCCTTGGACAGCGGCGGGCGCTGATAGGGCAGCACGGGTTCCGCCCCGATCAGGGTGATCGCCCCGTCAAACCCGCCTTTGCGCAGCCCGGCCACCAGTGATGACCCCGCCTGCCCGGCTCCGATCACGACGATATGGCTCATCTGGTCCGCCCCCTGTCAATTTCCCGTGGCTTGTGCCACCCGCCCACCTATATTGCGGCAAGGAGCGAGTTTGCAATTTCAATCGACAGGAGCATGAAGATGATTTCAACCGGCGACACCCTGCCCGAAGCAACCCTGATCCAGATGGGCGCTGACGGACCGGAAGAGGTGCGGGTCTCCAGCAAGGTCAAGGGCCGCAAGGTGGTGATCTTTGCCGTGCCCGGCGCGTTCACCCCCACCTGCCACTCGGCCCATGTGCCCAGCTTCATGCGCACCAAGGACCAGTTTGCGGCCAAAGGCGTGGACGAGATCATCTGCGTGTCGGTCAACGACCCCTTCGTGATGAAGGCCTGGGGCGAGGCCACGGGCGCAACTGCGGCCGGACTGACCATGCTGGCCGATCCGGCCTCGGAATTCACCAAGGCGATCGGCATGGATTTCGACGCCCCGCCAGCCGGCCTGATCGCGCGCTCCAAGCGCTATGCGATGCTGGTCGAAGACGGCAAGGTCGTGGCGCTGAACCTGGAGGAAAGCCCCGGCGCCTGCGAGATTTCGGCTGGCGAAGGCTTGCTCGAAGTCATCTGACAGGACGGCCCCGGTGCGCACCGGGGCCATGCCACAGATCACGTTGGATGAAGGCCAATTAACTTGGCCCGCACCCGCGGATTGTGCCAGTGTTCCTGCATGGGAACCGGGAGCTCATTCATGAAAAGAATTCTAGCAGTCATTACTTTGGGTGGCGCGGGACTGTTGACCGCGTGCGGGCCTGCGCCAACACCGCAGCAACAGGCTGCGCGCCAGCACGAAATCGCCTGTCTTGGCGGCACCCTGGGCGGCGCGTTGATCGGCGGCGCCATCGGCAACCAGTTCGGCGGTGGGTCGGGCAAGGATATTCTGACCGCAGCCGGCGCCGTGGCCGGCGGGGTCGAAGGCCAGAGATTCGCATGCTGAGGAGCGCCAGGATGAAACACTCGGTTCTATTGATGACGGCCCTGATGATGGCAGCACCTGCCGCCGCAGACAGCGTGGCCGAACTGAATGAGCGCGAATTGAACGCGATCGACGCCAACAACGACGGTTTCCTGTCGCGCGACGAATTCGATGCCTTTTCGGATTACGCCTATCAGGAAATGGACGATGACAAGAATGGCACGCTCGGTCTGGACGAGGCCAAGCCGTTCATGGATATCAAGATGTTCCAGAAGATTGACCGCAATCGCGACAACTCTATCTCTCGGTCAGAGTATGACTCGCAGATGAATGACGATTTCCTGTCTGCGGACAAAGACCGGAACGGTCAGTTGGATTGAGGCCCGGCGCCCCGGCACGGCTGACCCTGTGACCAACAGGAGCGCAGGCATGAGAGTATTTTATTGGCTTGGCGCGGTCGTTCTGCTGGCAGCGTGCGACGTCCCGCAGGCGCCGGTCGTGACCGGGCCGGACGGGCAAGCGCACATTCAGATCAATACGGCAGGTCTGACCTGCTATCAGACGCGCTGTCTGGACATCAATCCGGCGGCGCGTAGCGTACGGATGATGGGCAATCGCACCGCCGGAATCCCGCGCGACATCGACGTGAGCGACGGTACCGTGACCCCGGCCGAGTTCCGTCGTCTGGGCGAGGTAGCGATGTTGGCTGGGGGCATGGGGTCGCGGGGCGACCGCGGCTAAAGCAGGCTGTCCATCTTGCGCGCAAGCTTGGCGTCCTGAGACGACAGGCCGCCCACGTCATGAGTGGTCAGCACCACCTCGACCGTGCGGTAGACGTTGGACCATTCGGGATGATGGTTCCATTTTTCCGCAAAGATCGACACTTTGGTCATCCAGCCGAAGGCATCGACAAAATCGTCGAAGATAAAGGTCTTGGTGATCGCGTCTCGATCCTTGACCATGGTCCAGCCGTTCTTGAACAGCGGATCCAGCAGCGGGCCACGGGTCTCGGTCGACAGAAGTTCGCTCATTGCTGTTCCTCCGGGTTGGCTTTTCTGAACGGGCCGTAATCCGTCAGAATTTCGATCTCTTCCCCCACCGCGCGGGCCTCGGCCTCGAGATACCGCGCGACGGCGTCCGCAAAGCCGGGATCGGCGATCCAGTGCAGGCTGTGCGTGCGCGTGGGCAGATAACCCCGCGCCAGCTTGTGTTCTCCCTGCGCGCCGGCTTCGACGCGGTCAAGACCATGCGCGATGGCAAAGTCGATCGCCCTATAGTAGCACAGTTCGAAATGCAGGCAGGGGTGATGTTCGTTGCAGCCCCAATAGCGCCCGAACAAGGTCTTGCGCCCGATGAAGTTCAGCGCCCCCGCGATCGGGTATCCGCCCCGCTCGGCCAGCACCAGCGCCACGTCATCGGCCATGGTTTCGTGAACGATGTCAAAAAATTGCCGCGTCAGATAGGGCGAGCCCCACTTGCGCGCGCCGGTGTCCTGATAGAATTCCCAGAACGCGTCCCAGTGTTCGGGACGAAGATCGGCACCACTCAGGGTGCGGATCTCGCCGCCAAAGGCATTGGCCTGCGCCCGTTCCTTGCGGATGTTCTTGCGCTTGCGCGAGGACAGTGCGGCGAGGAAATCGTCGAAGTCGGTATAGCCGTCGTTCAGCCAGTGAAACTGCTGCGAGTCGCGCGCCAGCAGGCCCATCTGCTGCCCGGCCAGCGCCTCGTCCTGGGTGCAGAAGGTGACGTGCAGCGACGACAGGCGGTTGTCGGCGGCCAGTTGCACCGCCCCCTGCACCAGCGCCGACATGGCGATCCCGTCATAGCCGGGCCGTGTCAGAAACCGCCGCCCGGTGGCCGGGGTGAAGGGCACCGCGATCTGCAATTTCGGGTAATACCGCCCGCCCGCGTTTTCATAGGCATGGGCCCAGCTGTGATCGAAGATATATTCGCCCTGGCTGTGCGACTTGGCATACATCGGCGCGGCCCCGATCAACAGGCCGTCCAGATAGGCGGTCAGGTATTGCGGCTGCCAGCCGGTGCCCCGCCCGACCGAGCCGCTGTCTTCCAGCGCGCGCAGGAACCGATGCGTGGTGAACGGGTCCAGCGGGCGGGTGCCGTCGGCGGCCTCGGGGCAGGCGCAACTGTCCCATTCGGCCGCCGGGATCTGATCCAGCGCCGACAGAACCCGTATCTCGATCTGTGACTGGTCCATGTGCCCTCCTGCGTCCCCTGAACTATCTGTGACGCCGGCAGCCGGGTTCAACCCGGAATGGCGGCCAGATAGTTCTCGAAGGTCACGTTGTCGGCCACCTTGCGCGCCTCGGCCTCCTGTTCGGCCGAGCGCACCGTCCAGCACAGGATCGGCACGCCTTGCGCCTTCAACTCGGCCACGCGGGGGCGGGACAGGTCCTGCACCTCGTGGCTGATGAAGCTGGCGCCAACCCGGTCGAAATCGGGGATCTCGCGCAGGTGGTCGCAGACCTCGGCCGGCAGATGCTCGACTTCGGGCTTGTAGGAACAGGTCGTCAACCCACGCGGCATCTCCGGCGCAAGCCGGGCCAGCTCGGCCACCGAGTTGGGGTTGAATGACATCAGCGCGACCGGGCCGTCATAGGACTTGAGCAGCGCGACCGCGTCTTGCTCCAGCCGCCCGTCCACAGGCCCCATCGCACCGTGCTGATCCTTGAACTCGATCAGCAGCGGCACGCGGCCGGCCACCAGTTGCAGAACTTCCTCAAGCGAAGGGATACCCTCGTCCCCGTGCAGCAGCGGAAGGTCCGCGGCCTCGGCCCGGGTGATCTGCTGAATGGCGCCCGGCCGCCCGGTCAGGCGCGTCAGATCATAGTCGTGAAACACCATGGCATGGCCGTCCGACGTCAACTGCAGGTCAATCTCGATCCCGTAGCCCGCAGCAATGGCGGCCCGGATGGCCGCCCGGCTGTTTTCCGGGCGGTTCTGGCGAATGTCATGCAACGCCCGATGCGCGATCGGCGCGCCCATGAACACACGAGGCAGAGACGGTGTCATTGGATCTCGAAAATCCCTTCGATCTCGACGGCCACGCCCAACGGCAGCGACGCGGCGCTGACGGCCGAGCGCGAATGGCGGCCGGCATCGCCCAGCGCCTCGACCAGGAAGTCGGACGCACCGTTGATCACCTGCGGCTGGTCGGTGAAATCGGCGGTCGAGTTCACGAAGCCGGTCAGCTTGATCACCCGCACCAGCTTGTCGATGTCCCCGCCGCAGGCCGCTTTGACCTGGGCCAACAGGTTGATGGCACAGACCCGGGCCGCCGCCGCACCGGCGGCCACATCCAAATCGGCGCCCAGCTTGCCGGTTATCAACGCATCGTCCTTCGAGATCTGGCCCGACACATAGACGATGTTGCCCACCCGCACGAACGGCACGTAATTGGCTGCCGGTGCGGGGGCGTCCGGCAGGGTCACGCCCAGGGATTCCAGTTTGGCTGCGATGCTCATGTGATTGTCCTCAACTTCATGTGACTCGGGCGGACGCTAACCGGGAACACCGCCCACGGAAAGCCGGAAACCGGCAATTTCGCATTTGCCCGCGATTTGGGCAGGTCTCCACTCATGCGGATGTGTTGAATGCAGGCCACTTTACCCGGGTCCGGCGCGCGGGTTAAACGCTAGGAGTTTCCTTTCGAGTGCGAAACGACTATGTGCCGTTGAATTGGTCCGTTGTGCCAACGAGAAAACGTATTGATTGAGTGTCCGGCTGGATTACATCCGGACGATCGGGAGTAACCAAGACCGTGTCCAACCGGATCCGTTTCAAGCACATCGTCGCAGTGTCGCTGTTCGCGGTTCTGTCGGCCTGCGCGTCGCAACCCCAGGACGCAGCGGCCCGCGGCGAGGTCTTCGACCCCTACGAAAACGCAAATCGCGGCATTCACAAGTTCAATCTGGGCGTCGACCGGTTCCTGTTCCGCCCGGCCTCGAAAGGCTATGTGAAAATCGTACCCGACCCGATGGTCACCAGCTTCAACAACTTCGCTGAAAACATCTCGTTGCCCGGACAGGCCGTCGACTATCTGCTGCAGGGCAATCTGAAACAGTCGGGCAACGCACTGCTGCGGTTCGTGATCAACTCGACCGTGGGCGGGTTCGGTCTGTCCAAACCGGCGGATGAGTTGAACCTGCCGCCGGTTGATACCGATTTCGGCGAAACGCTTCATGTCTGGGGCTTCGGCGAAGGGGCTTATGTCGAACTGCCGTTCTACGGCCCCTCGACGACCCGGGATGCGGTCGGCGTTGTGGTCAACCTGTTCTCGAACCCGATCAACTTCTCGCCGACGCGACCGGCCGACAACCTGGGCGTCTATGCCGAGGTGGTACGGCGGATGGGCGATCGGGGCAGATTCTCGGACACGGTCGACTCGATTCTGTA
The DNA here is from genome assembly GCF_025141855.1 of Ruegeria sp. B32. Taxonomy (NCBI): domain Bacteria; kingdom Pseudomonadati; phylum Pseudomonadota; class Alphaproteobacteria; order Rhodobacterales; family Roseobacteraceae; genus Ruegeria; species Ruegeria sp. B32. The sequence goes on from NZ_CP081106.1 coordinate 3,030,496, forward strand.
CGAAAGCGCAGACAGTTACGCTCAGGCCCGCCTGATCTATTTGCAAAACCGCCGGTTCGAACTGGCAAGGGACGATGAGGATGCCTATCTGGGTCTGTATTCCGATCCCTACGCCGATACCGGCACCGACCCGGTCAGGGACCCATACCTTGACCCTTACGAGGACCCATATGAGGACCCCTATGCTGAATAACGCCATGAACCGCCGTACCTTTGCCGCCACCGCCCTGGCCGGGCTGGCCGTGGCTGGCCTTCCGCAGCAGACCCTGGCGTTGACCGAGGCCAGCGCGACACAACTGGTCAACAGCGTCGTTGCCGACATCACGCGCGTGATCGAGTCGGGCAAATCCGAAAGCGCCATGCTGCGCGATTTCGAAAAGATCTTCGTGCAATATGCCGACGTTCCGATCATGGCACGCTATGCGCTGGGCGCCGATGCGCGCAGCGCCAGCAATGCGCAGATGCGCGAATTCACCAAGGCTTTCCAGGGGTATATCTCGCGCAAATACGGTCGACGCTTCCGCGAATTCATCGGGGGTGAGGTCACCGTCAAGAATGCCCGCAAGATCAAGGCCGGTTACGAGGTTCGCAGCAGCGTCAAGCTGCGCGGCGAAGCACCGTTCGAAGTGACCTTCCTGGTGTCGGACAAGTCGGGTCGCGACAAGTTCTACAACATGTTCATCGAAGGGGTGAACCTGCTGCTGACAGAGCGGACCGAGATCGGCGCCATGCTGGATGCGCGCAAAGGCAACCTGGATCAGCTGATCAATGACCTGAAAAAGACCGGCTGAACCAAACGGTCAGAGTAGTGATGACGCCGCGCAGGATCCCCGCGCGGCGTTTTTCGTGGCTCAGTTCAGGCGTTCGCCTGTCGCTTTCGCAAAATAGGACACTTTGCTCATGTCAAAGGCCAGGTTCAGCATCTGACCGGCCCTGGCGCTGGTCTCGGCATGCAGGCGCGCAGTGACCTGTTTGCCGCCCAGTTCCGACACGACGTAGGTATCGGCACCGGCCGGTTCCACCATATCGACCAGGCAGGCGGCCTCTTGCACACCGGCACCAGCGCGGAACCCGGATTCAGCGATATCCTCGGGGCGCAGGCCCAGGATCACCTCTTCGGGCAGGTCCAGATCGCGCGTATCCGTCAGCACGATCGGGTCAGCCCCATCCCGCGCAATGGCGACCTGCGTGCCGGTCCCGTTGCGCTGGACCCGCGCCGGGATCAGGTTCATCGCCGGCGAGCCCATGAAATCGGCCACGAACAGGTTGGCGGGGCGATTGTATATCTCGGCCGGAGTGCCGATCTGCTGCACCACACCGCCCTTCAGCACCACGATCTTGGTGGCCAGGGTCATCGCTTCGATCTGATCATGGGTCACATAGACGATCGAGGCATCCAGCGTCTGATGCAGCTTCTTGATCTCGGTCCGCATCTCGACCCGCAGCTTGGCGTCCAGGTTTGACAGCGGTTCGTCGAACAGGAACAGCTTGGGGTCACGCACCAGAGCCCGGCCCATTGCCACACGCTGTCGCTGACCACCCGACAATTGGCTGGGGCGGCGGTTCAGCAACGGCTCGATCTGCAGAAGCGAGGCGACCTCTTTCAGCTTGGCGTCCTGAGTTGCCTGATCGACCCCGCGCACCTTCATGCCAAAGGTGATGTTCTTGGCCACCGACATGGTCGGGTACAGGGCGTAGGACTGGAACACCATCGCGATGTCGCGGTCTTTGGGGCTGACATGAGTCATGTCCTTGCCGCCAATCGACAGCGTCCCGCCCGAGATCGGCTCGAGCCCGGCGATGCAGTTCAGCAGGGTCGACTTGCCACAGCCGGAAGGGCCGACCAGCACCAGGAAGTCGCCCGGTTCGATCGAGATGTTGATGTCCTTCAGAATCTCGGTTGCGCCGTAATTCTTGTACAGGTTTTGGATATCGAGGATGGGAGCCATGGGTTATCCCTTCACGGAACCGGCGGTCAGGCCGCGGATGAAATACTTACCGGCAACGACATAGACGAGCAGCGTCGGCAGCCCCGCGATGATCGCGGCGGCCATGTCGACGTTGTACTCTTTGACGCCGGTGGTTGAGTTGACGATGTTGTTGAGCGCCACGGTCACGGGCTGCGTGCCCGCCTGGCTGAACGAAACGCCGAACAGGAAATCGTTCCAGATCTGGGTGAACTGCCAGATCACGGTCACCACGATGATGGGCAGCGACAGCGGCAGGAAGATCGACCAGAAGATCCGAAAGAACCCGGCACCATCCACTCGCGCCGCCTTGGTCAGCTCGGTCGGGATGGTGACGTAGTAGTTGCGGAAGAACAGCGTTGTGAAGCCAAGCCCATAGATCACGTGGACGAAGATCAGGCCCGGAATGGTTCCGGCGATCCCCATCATGCCCAGCAGACGCGCCATCGGCAGCAGGACCACTTGGAACGGGATGAAACAACCGAACAGCATCAGAGAAAAGATGATGTTGGCCCCTTTGAAACGCCATTGCGCGACGACAAATCCGTTCAACGCCCCCAGAAGGGTCGAGATTGCCACGGCAGGGACCGCAATCAGGACCGAGTTCCAGAAATAGGGCCGCAGGCCTTCGCACTGGATACCGGTGCAGGCGCCTGACCAGGCGGTTTTCCAGGCATCCAGACTGACCTCGCGCGGCAGCGAGATCAGCGATCCCGTGCGAATTTCCTCGAGGCTTTTGAGCGATGTGGTCAACATCACGAAAAGCGGCATCAGGTAGTAGAGCGCAAAAAGACCAAGCAGGACATACAGCAACCAACGCAAGGCAATCTTGCCCGTGGCACTCTGGCTGCGGGTTCGGGTTTGGGGCATCGACAGATCAGTCATTTTTCGCCCTCAGTTCTGAGTAGAGGTAAGGAACCACGATGGCAAAGACGACCAGCATCATGATCATCGCGGACGCCGCCGCCTGGCCGATATCGCCGCGCGAAAACGCCATCGCGTACATGTATGTTGCGGGCAAATCGGTTGCGTAACCCGGACCGCCGCCTGTCAGGGCGATGACAAGGTCAAAGCTCTTGATCGCAAGGTGTGCCAACACGATGAAGGCCGACAGGAAGATCGGAGCCATCGACGGAATGATGATTGCCGTATAGATCCGCCAGGTGGGGATGCCATCGACCTGCGCGGCCTTGATGATCTCGCCATCCACCGAGCGCAGTCCGGCCAGGAACAGAGCCATGACAAAACCCGAACTCTGCCAGATCGCGGCGATGACGATCGTGTAGATCGCGTAGTCCGGGTTCACCAGCCAGTCGAACTTGAAATTCGGAAAGCCCCAGCCCTGGACCATGGCCTCGATACCCAGACCCGGGTTCAGGATCCACTTCCACGCGGTGCCGGTCACGATCATCGACAGCGCCATCGGGTACAGGTAGATCGTACGGATCGCGCCTTCGACGCGGATCTTCTGATCCAGCAGGATCGCCAGCAGCAGGCCCAGCACCATCGCGATCACGATGAACAGCGCGCCAAAGACGTAAAGGTTGTTGATCGCCGTGTCCCAGCGGGGCGAGTCAAACAGGCGGTCATATTGGATGAAGCCCTTGATCTCGTATTTCGGCAGCAGTTTCGATCGGGTCAGCGACACCCAGGCGGTCCATCCGATAAATCCGTAGACAAAGATCAATACGGCGATGAACGACGGTGCCAGCACCACCTTTGGAAGGTGGTTTTCCAGCCATTCGGACATTTTTTCCTCCGGGGAAAGATGCTCTGCCCCGCAGTATAGGGGGCAGAGCGTGTTGGATCAGTAGCTGTTTGCCACCGCGTCCGCCAGTTGCTGAACCGCGTCAGCCGAGGACATATCCGAGTTGAAATGCGCGGTCACGACGTCGGTGATCGCACCAGCCTGCGCACCGCGCAGCGCCATGCCATGCGCGTAGGACGGCAGCAGCGAGCCATTGGCGGACGAAGCGCCCATGTCTTCGGCCGAGATCTTGGCGCAGATGTCGAACTTGTCCAGCGCCACGTCGGTCCGCGCCGGGATCGAACCCTTGTTCAGGTTGAACACTTCCTGGAACTTGGGCGCGACGATCAGCTTGGCCAGCAGTTCCTGACCGGCGCGCTTGTCGTCGCCGTCCACGTCGAACATGGCAAAGCTGTCGACGTTGTACAGGTATCCGTCACCGGGGGTCGAGCCACACAGGAAGTCTTCGCCCGGGACTTTGCCCGCGGCCAGGAATTCACCCTTGGCCCAGTCACCCATGATCTGGAAGGCGGCCTCACCGTTCATGACCATGGCGGTGGCCAGGTTCCAGTCGCGGCCCGAGAAGTTCTCATCAACGAACCCGCGCAGGGTGCGCATCTGGTCAAAAATCTGAACCATCGTGTCCGAGGTCAGAGTCTCGGGGTCCAGATCGACAAAGGCCTTCTTGAAGAACTCGGGTCCGCCGATGCCCAGCGCAACTGCTTCGAAGACGGTTGCGTCTTGCCAGGCCTGACCACCATGGGCCAGCGGGATGATGCCTGCGGCCTGCAGCTTCTCGGCAGCGGCGTTAAACTCGTCCCAGGTGGTCGGCATCTCGATGTCATTGGCGGCCAGGATGTCGGCATTTGCCCAGATCCAGTCGATACGGTGCACGTTGACCGGTGCGGCACACCAGGTGCCTTCGCATTGCATATGCGCCGCGATCGAGGCGGGCAGGACTTCGGCCCAGCCCTCGGCCTCGGCAACGTTCGAGATGTCCGCCAGAACACCCTCTTCGTACCATTCTTGGATCGCCGGGCCTTTCAGCTGAACGGCGGTCGGCGCGTTGCCGGCCAGAACGCGGGCGCGCAGCGCGGTCATCGCCGCGTCTCCGCCGCCGCCTGCAACGGGCATATCCGTCCAGGTGCCGCCATTGGCCGCGAACTCTTCCTGCAGAACGGCGACCGACTTGGCCTCGCCGCCCGACGTCCACCAGTGAAGAACTTCGGCCTGCGGTTCGGCCATCACCGACGTGCCAGCCAGAACGGCCAGCGACGACGCCGTGGCGAGTGCGAAACGTTTCATGTTTGGTATCCTCCCAGATCCTTGTTTGCTGCCGCGGGGCAGCGATGCGGGACATTACCGGCAGCCGCTTGCCGTCTGGCAATGGCAAATTCCCATGTATCCGGCGCGGGCTGCAAATTTTCCCGCCTTTTGTTACAGCGTGTTACGTTGACCTTGAATCTGTTGCAGTCCGTTACAATTGAGGGCAGCGTCGAGGGGGAAATCGGGGAGGAACAGCGTGAGCATTCCACGTCTGCTGGTTGTGGATGACGATCCGGAAATCCGGTCGATGTTGACCCAGTTCTTTCACCAGAACGGGTTCATTGCCCTGCCAGCAGCCACCGAGCGCGAGGTGCAGGCACACCTGAAGTCAGGCCGCATCGACCTGATCCTTCTGGACGTGATGCTGGGTGACGAGAACGGGGTCGAGATCTGCGCCCGGCTGCGCCGCGAGCAGGACGTGCCGATCATCTTCGTGTCGGCCCTGTCTGCCGATCATCAGCGCATGGCCGGGTACGAGGTGGGCGCCGACGACTACATCGCCAAGCCGTTCAACCCGCAACTGCTGCTGGCGCGTGTGCGCGCGGTGATGCAGCGCGCGCGGCGCACGCCATCGCTGGCCTATCGCCGGCGGATCCGCACGTTCCGCTTTGGCGGATGGGTCTATGACGGCAAACGCGACGAGGTGCATGCCCCGGACGGGTACCAGGTGTCGCTGTCGCAGCGCGAAACCGCGTTGCTCAAGGTGCTGCTGGCCAACCCGCACATTCCGCTGACCCGCGACGAGATCGCCGCCGCGCTGGACGTGACCGGCACCGGTGACAAGCCCGAAGCGCAGGGTCGGGCCATCGACGTTCTGGTGGGGCGGCTGCGCTCCAAAATCGAGGCCAACCCCAAAGATCCGCAGATGCTGCGCACGGCCCGCGGTGTCGGCTATGTCTTCGCCTGCGAGGTCACCGTGGAACAGGAGGCATGACCCTGCGCCTGCGGGATCTGGGCTGGGCCTGGAGCCTGGGTGCGTTTGCTGCCGGGCTGCTGGCGGCAGGATTGTGGTTTTCATCCGTTCGCAACTGGGACGCCTATCTGACCCGGGCCTATGTTGCCGGGTTCTCGGTCTACGAAGATCTGCGCACCGGTCGCGCCTCGCATCCCGACGTATTGATCACGCCACTGCCGCCCGAGGCCGCAAGTCTGGCCGATGCGGGTGAATTCGAGCAGTTGCCCGACCTTGCAGGACGCCGGTTTCTGACCAACCTGTCCATTCTGACCGACAGCTCCGCGCCGCTCAGCGGGCGGAACCTGACGCTTGCGGTCTTGTCCGACCGGCTGGTCTATCCGGTATCCGACATCGTGTCAGGCAACGACCAGACCGGGCCGCAGAAGATGGGCAACCTGACACGCCTGCTGGCCACCTATTGCAGCGAACCCATTCTGGTGGCCCGGTTCGGACAGGGCGCTTGGCAGAAGATCGACGGTACGCAGGTCTGGGGGTGCGATGCGGCCCCGACCGACCTGCGCCTGCCTGCGATCTTTCTGGCCGTCGTGGCACTTGCGATCATTCTGACATCAGTCGGCAATGTGACAGACAGCTTTTCGCGGTTCTCCCAGTCGCTGCGTGACCGCCGGCGCAGCGGGGGTCCGGACAGCTACGACATGTCCGGGCCGGCCGAACTGCGCGACATCGTATCGGCGGTAAACACGCATCTTGAGGACGAACGCGCACAGCTGGAAAAGCGTGCTACGGTCCTGTCCGGCGTCAGCCACGACCTTGGGACACCAGCGGCCCGCGTGCGTCTGCGCGCGGCGCTGATACCGGACGCCGAGTTGCGAGAGAAGCTGGAGTCCGATGTCGACCAGATGACCGGCATGATCGAAAGCGTGTTGACCTACACCCGCTCGGAACTGAGCATCGAGGACCCGCGCCAGATCTCTCTCACCTCACTGGTCGAGTCGCTGGTTGCCGACTATCAGGACATGGATCTGCCTGTGACCCTGAAACAGGTCGCCCCGGTCGAGGTGGAGGGCGCGGCGTCGCTCTTCATGTCGCGGCGCGGGCATGGCTCGCTTCCGGAAACCCGCCGCATCCTTGTCATGGCGCGACCGATCTCATTGAAACGGGCGTTGACGAACCTGATCGACAACGCGCTGAAATATGGGCGCCACGCAACGGTTGAACTGGAAACCGACGCGGAAACCGCCACGATTGTCGTCGAAGACAAGGGAACCAACTTGTCCGTTTCGGATATCGAGGCGCTGATGGCCCCGTTCCGGCGCGGTTCGAACATCGGGTCGTCCGACGGGTTCGGGCTGGGCCTGACAATCGTTGCAACCGTGGCAGAACAGCATGGTGGCTCGCTGCGCTTTGAAGCGGGTGATCAGGGTCTGCGGGCGCGGCTGCAAATCCGGCGCTGAGACCGTTCACACGCAGGCTAGGAATAGCTTCGCACCAAGGCACTTGCGATCAGGGACCACCCATCTGCAATCACGAAAAACGCCAGTTTGAACGGCAGCGAAACCGTGGCGGGCGGCACCATCATCATCCCCATCGACATGAGTACCGCGGCCACTACAAGATCGATGATCAGAAACGGTAGAAATATCAGGAATCCGATCTGGAACGCGCGGGCAACCTCGGACAGCATGAAGGACGGCATGAGAACCGAAAGAGGCGCCTCCGGCGACAGCTCCATCGACGCGGTGTCGGGGCGCAAGGCCGCCATGGCCCGAAACGTGTCGCCATCCAGCCGCGCCACCATGAACTCGCGGAACGGCACCATGGCACGTTCCAATGCAGGCTCTACCGTAAGTGTTTCTTCGACCATCGGTCGGATCCCGGTGTCCCAAGCGTGGGTAAAAACCGGCTCCATGATGAAGTAGGTCAGAAACAGCGCCAGGCTGACGATCAGCATGTTGGGCGGGGACTGTTGCAATCCGATCCCCTGCCGCAGAATGGCCAGTACCGTGACCAGAAAGGGGAAACAGGTCACCATGATCGCAAGGCCGGGTGCCAGGCTGAGCACCGTGATCAGCAGGATTAACTGAATGGTTCGCGCCGATATGGATCCGCCGTCGCCCAATGACAGCGACAGTTCCTGTGCCGATGCCAGTGCTGGTGTCAGCACAAGGATCGCCAATGCACACCAAGCCGCCCGGCGCATCATCCAAGTCCGTTCTGGAAATCCGAAATCTCGGTCAGACGCACCGCCAATTGACCGGCATTGTCCCCCTCCATTTCCTCGAGCAGACCACGGGCGACCAATTGGTCGCCGACATACAGATCCACCGGATCTTCGACCCGTTTGTCCAAGGTCAGAACGGCGTTCTCACCCATGCTCAACAGGTCGCGTATCAGGGGGCGCGCCCGACCGACGGAAACCGTCACCTCTATGGGAACGGCTTCGAACGGGTTGGGTCTTTCAGGTTTGGATGCAGGTGCGTCACTCATTTGACAAAGCCTCTTTTGCCTCAAAAACATATGCGTCGAAAGCGGCGGCGATCGCGTCCAGCAGCGCGGTGCAATCAACCTCGGACCGGGCGGTGCCGACCTGCAACCGCGCCTGACCCGGCAGCAACCCGGGGTCCGCGACGACCTTGGGGAGGGGCGTTATGTCGGCGGGCAACATTGCCTCGACATCCCCTTCAACACCGGGTGGAACCAACAGAAGGATCGGTTGTGCAACCTGCGCCTTGGCCATTTCGCTTAACTGCTCGATCACGCGCGCGGCAAGCCCCCGATCCAAGGCGTGCGGAAGGACGGTCTGAACCAGAGCACTGAACATCGGTTCAAGCGACAAGGTCATCCGGGTCAGAGCTTCCTGGTAGGTGAAGGACATGTCGGAGAAGGCTGCCCGCATATCCTCGGTCAGCGCAGCACGACCTTGGGTTTGGGCCTGCAACGCATCCTCCCACCCGGCACCATATCCGCGTTCGAAAGCGGCGAGCCTCTCTTCCTCCAAAGCTTCTTCGTCCAGCAATCGCAGGTTCGCGCCGTCGGCCTGAGTCGTGAAATCCTCGAGCAGGTGGGCGATCGACATCACACCTTCTCCTTTTTTTCTTCCAGCCAGCTCCGCAGAATTTCGACCGTTTCTTCCTGTTTGTCCCCGATCAGGGCGCGCAGACGGCCGACCGCATCTTCGCTTGCCGTGGACCCAATCGCAGGCACAGAGCCTCCGTTTTCGCCCTGGCCGGTGAGAGCGCTGAATTCCTGTCCATCAGCATCTGAGATTTCACCGACAAGATATGGCGCGCCGCCCCCGGCGGAGGCTGCGGCAGGCGGCAAGGCTGGCACTGCGGCAGAACCGGTCAGGATCGGCCGGATCACGAACAGCCCCATGACCAGCGATACGATGGCCAACACTGCCATCTGTATCAGCGACATCGTATCCAGATGGATGCTTTGCCAGACCGAAGCGGTCGCCAATGTTCCTTGCGGTTCGACATTGGGCAGTTCCAGGGATTTCAGCGTGATGACATCCCCGCGATCCGCATTGAAGCCCACGGCCGAGGCGACAAGCTCTTCCAGAGCGTCCAGTTCCGGCTGTGCCATCGGCATAAAAACCTCGGCACCGGTGGCGTCCGTTGTTCGGGTTCCGTTGACCAGCACGGCAACCGTCAGGCGTTTGATGGCCCCCGGCACCCGCAGAACTTCAAGCTCGGTCTCTGAAACCTCATAGTTGATCCGCTCGCGGGTTTGCGTGGCTGAAGAATTCGATTCATCGCTGCCATTGCCGTCCCCGTCCGGCAGGTTGGAAGCAACTGTTACATCAGACGACTGATTGCGGGAGGTATCCGACCGTTCCTCGACATCGGTGCTGATTGCGACACGGCCCTTGGGGTCGAACCGCCGCTCTCTTATGGATTCGGTCTCGGTGACCGTGTCGACGCTGACTTCGACCACCGCATTGCCGGGTCCGACGCGTGCCTCGACCAGCCGCAGGACGCGGTCGCGCAGGACCTTGGCCTTGTCATCGGCAGTGTCGGCGGCAACCGCCGTCTCTTGCGGGCCGATCACCGCACCGTTGGAATCGATCACCGCAACATCCTCGGGCGCGAGGCCGGTCACGGCGGAGGCCACCAGAAATCGGATCGCCTTGGCCTGCTCAACCGTGATCTTGGCCCCGGATGGCACCAGATAGACCGAAGCGGTTGGCGAAACGCTGGGCTGGAACGGGCTTGTGGACCCGCTGGCAATGTGAACCCGCGCCTGCCCTACATGAGGGCTGCTGACGATGGTTCGCGCCAGTTCACCCTCCTTGGCGCGCCGATAGGCAGCGTCGAACATCTGCGAGGTCGTACCGAACCCACTCAGCGTATCCAGCAGTTCATAACCCCGGTTGCCATTTGCAGGCAGACCCTCGCTTGCCAGGGTCATGCGCAACTCGTCGCGTTGCGAGCCCGGAACATAGATTGAGCCGCCACGAATCTCGTAGGTGACACCGCGTTGATCCAGGGCGCGGACGATATCCCCCGCCGCCCCGCTTTCCAGCCCCGCATAGAGGAGTGTCATGGACGGAGATGTCACCAACCGCGAAATCGCCAGGACACTCAGGAACACGACGACAGCCGCCCCCGCCACGATGATTTGTTTGCGCCTGCCCAAACTTGCCCAGACAGTTCCGATCTGCTGCACGCTCACCTCCGACTCGCCGACATTCTGTGCGGCTCGTGCCCTGTTTGAACGATTGCCCTTAACAATCGGTTAGTCCCTGCGGGGTTATGACGGGTGCCGAACGCAAGAATGAGGACGCCATGACAGACGCGACCGTGGATGAGGCAGAAGGCCCGAAGAAGTCGGGTAAAAAGGGACTGATGATTGGCGCGGTTCTGGCGCTTCTGGGTGCTGCGGGAGGGTACTATGTGACCGCGTCCGGGCTTTTGGGCAAAGCACCCGAGGCCGAGGGAAACACAGCGGAAAACGCGGACGCCGGACATGCGATCGATGCGTTGCCGGATGTCGGGTTCGTCGACCTGCCGCCCGTGATCGTGTCCGTGAATTCCGGCGATTCGCGCCATCTGAAATTCCACGCTCAACTTGAGGTGGCCGCCGGTCACGAGGCCGAGGTGGAAAAGATGATTCCCCGCATCATGGACGTGATGAACGGCTATCTCCGGGCCATCAACCTGTCCGACCTCGAAGACTCGCTGGCTCTGGTTCGCATCCGCGGGCACCTGCTGCGGCGCATCGGCATCGTCGTTGGCGAAGGTCGGGTACGTGACGTTCTGGTCACGGAATTCGTATTGAACTAGGAGGCGAAATTGGAACTGATCTCGGACATTCTGCTGGTCGCCGGCGCCTTGGGGGCCGGATTGTACTGTTTTGTTCTGGCCCGACGCCTCAGGCGGTTCACGGACCTGGAGCGGGGCGTCGGTGGCGCGGTTTCCGTGCTGTCCGCACAGGCGGAAGAACTGAAAAAATCCCTGGATGCCGCGCGTGCTGCATCTGACCAGTCCGGACACAAACTGCAGGATCTGACCGAGCGCGCCGAGTCAGTCGCACAGCGGCTTGAGTTGATCATGGCGTCGATGCACGACGTGATCCCCGAGGACAAACCCAAGGTTAAGGAGCCTGCAAATTCCTCGGCCGAAACCAAAAAGCCGTCACCTCTCGAGGCGGAACCGGACTCGCTGAAAGCGGAATCCGGGCCTCAAGCACCCGAGCAACCCGCCGAGCCTGCGGCTGTGGAACCAAAGCCATCCAAGCCGGAAGCCAAGGTCAAATCCACCAACGACTCCGCAGAGGATCCGGGCCCGGTTCCCAAAGGCGTATTGTTCTTCAGGCACAAGGCGCAAGGTAGCGAGGCCCGATCCTGATGCTCAGCCTGCAACCTGCCCAGCGTCGACCACGTGGTGGCGTTCTGACCCTCATTTCAGCCTTGATGATCAGTTCCGCCATCATACGGCTGGGGCTTGAGGCTGGGCCGGCTTTGGCAAGGGGGCCTGACCCCTCGGAAGTCTCTGCACACAGCGCCGGCTCGGACGAAAAACCGGACATGCAAGCCTTGCTGACCGAATTGCTGCGTCGGGAAGCAGCCGTCAAACAGCGTGAGAGCGCGCTGCGCGACAGGGAGCGTGCCCTGGAGATTGCAAACGAGGCCATTGCGACGCGCCTCTCTGATTTGCAAGAGGCCGAGGCATCGCTGCGCGAGACATTGGCCGTGGCGGACAAGGCGGCTGAAACCGACCTTGCCCGTCTGACCGATGTCTATCAGAACATGAAGCCCAAGGACGCCGCGGCGCTGTTCGAAACGATGGATCCGGTTTTTGCGGCCGGTTTCCTGTCGCGTATGCCGCCTGAGGCTGCTGCGGGTGTGATGGCCGGTCTCAGCCCCGAGGCCGCCTATACCATCAGTGTCGTAATGGCCGGACGCAACGCCAACGCCCCCACTGAGTAGCCGCCATGAGCCCCACCCACAAAGACCGCTCTGCCGGAGAGACCACATGATCGGAATTCTTGGAATCGTCTTTATTTTCGTAATGGTGTTCGGCGGCTACCTCGCCGCCGGCGGCAAGATGGCGATCATCCTCAAATCTCTGCCGTTCGAGATGATGATGATCGGCGGGGCCGCCATCGGCGCCTTTCTGATCAGCAATGACCTGTCGGCGGTCAAACACACGATCAAGGATCTGGGCAAGGTTTTCAAAGGCCCGAAGTGGAAGCCCGAAGACTACCGCGATCTGCTGTGCCTTCTGTTCTCGCTAATCCGGCTTGCCCGTTCAAATCCGGTCGAGCTCGAGCAGCACATCGAAGACCATGAAAACTCAGCCATTTTTGCAGCCTTCCCCAAGATACAGGCGGACAAAGAGGCGGTGGACCTGATTTGCGACACCATGCGGTCGGCGGCGATGAACTATGACGATCCCCATCAGGTTGAAGAGGTTCTGGAAAAGCGGATGGATGCCAATTTCCACCACGCCATGCATTCCAGCCACGCCTTGCAAACCGTGGCGGACGGGTTGCCGGCACTGGGGATCGTCGCGGCGGTTCTCGGCGTGATCAAGACCATGGGCTCGATCGACCAACCGCCTGAGGTCTTGGGCAAGTTGATCGGAGGTGCCCTTGTCGGGACTTTCTTGGGCGTCTTTCTGGCCTACGGGCTGGTCGGCCCCTTCGCCGGAAAGCTGAAAGCGGTCGTGGAGGAAGACAATCACTTCTATCAACTGATCCGGGAAGTTCTGGTTGCCAACCTGCACAATCACAACCCTGCAATGTGTATCGAGGTTGGTCGCCAGAACACGCCGACCCACAATCGCCCCGGCTTCACCGAATTGGAAGAAGCCTTGAAAGAGATCAAGCAGGCGGCAGCATGATCCGGATTTTGCTCCTGACCCTTGGCCTGAACGCATTGGCAACTGGTGTGCTGGCGAAGGACGTTCCGGTGCGGTCCGGCGAACATGACGGTTTCACGCGGCTTGTTCTCAGCGTTCCTGCGGGCACCAACTGGAGCCTCGCCCACCGGAAAAACGGCGCGCGCCTGGCGGTCGAATTGGACGACGTGGAATTTAAGACCGGATCGGTCTTTGCACGATTGTCCGCAGGCCGGCTTGAGGCGATATCGCAGGCCGATTCCGGCGCGCCGCTTGAGCTGGACTTCGGCTGTGACTGCGCCGCGACCGCTTTTTTGTACAAGGATACGATGATCGTTGTGGACATAGCGGCGCAAAAAGCCTTGCCTCCGCCAAGTCTGGACATTCCATCGATTGTGATCCCAGAACAGACTTCCAAGCGTCGTCCACAGGCCGAAGCGCCATCAATTGAAATCGTTGCCCCACTTCCGCAACTGGATCGCGATGGCCTGCAGCAGCGCCTTTCGACCCGTCTGTTGCAAGGCTCGGATCGCGGGCTTGTCGACCTGAACGTCACACCTCCGGGTCCGCGTGCCTCGGTGCCGGAAGCGCTTCCGGACATCGCGCAGGATCTGCCTGCTCATATCCAGGTAAGCTCGATCCTTGACGAGTTGGGCAAACTGGGAGAGCCACCTCTGCAACCTCTGGAGTTGCTGCCAGCCTGTATTTCGGATGCCGAATTGGGGTTCGACACCTGGTCTGACGGTCGGCCTTTTGCGCATCAGGTGGCTGAGCTGCGAGCGGGCTTGTTCCTGGAGTTCGACAGGGTCGACAGATCCATCGCGCTCAAGCTCGCAAAGCTGTTGGCACACTGGGGTTTCGGTTCAGAGGCCATACAGGTTCTGCAGTTGATCGAAGATGCATCGCCGGAACAGGAATGGGTTCGAGCGGTCGCGCAAATAATTGATGATCAGCCTGTATCAGAGCCTAACCAACTGCGTGGGTTGCAACGCTGCGACGGCGCGGTTGCCATGTGGGCCGCGATGGCGGATGGCCAGTTGCAGGAAGATGCGCAGCAGGAACGGATGGAACAGGCGTACCTGAGGCTTCCTGAGCATCTACGCCGGATCCTCGGCCCCCGGCTGGCCGAGATATTCGTCACCTCCGGCCAGCTTGAAGCCGCCCGGCGGGTACTTCGTTCGGTGGATCGCGTCCAAACTCTGCAACACCCCGAGGTGACACTCGCGCAGGCAACTGTTGCTGCCGCTGAGGGAGATGCGGACACCCGCGACAATTTGTTGAACGACGTCATCGACAACCCAAGCTCGGATTTGGAAGCCCCGCTTGCCCTGGCCCGGCTCGTTGAAAAGAAGTGGGCAGAGGGTGGGGCCGTTTCGCGACGCCAAATCGATCTGATCTCGGGCTACGCGATCGAACTGCGCAATTCTGAATTGGGCCCGGTCATGGCCCGCGGTCACGCCCTGGCGCTTGCCCTTGGCAGCGAGTTTTCTGCGGCCTTCAATATCCTTGATGCCCATCGCGGAGACGAGACCTGGACCGGCACGCGCAATCGTATTTTGCATCTGGCAGCAGAGCGCGCGGATGACCTGACCTTTCTGCTGTATACAAGTACCCTGAAAACACATGATTTAGAGTCTATTTCGATCGAGACTTCGCTGTTACTGGCCAAGCGTTTTGCGGACCTCGGCTTTGCCAAGCAAGCCCGAGACTTGACTGGTGCAGGTTCGGATGGGACACGCAGGCGCGAACGCGCCATCCTTCGGGCGCGGGCCGCGCTGCTGGAAAACCGACCGGATCTGGCCCTTCGCGAATTGGCCGAGGATCCCTCCGATGACGCTGAAAGGGTGCGGGCACAAGCCCTGACCGATATGGGCAATTACGCGGCCGCCGTTGAGGCTTGGCGAAACATAGGGGATGAGGATACCGCCGCGCGCCTGTCATGGTGGGCGGGGTTCAACTTGGAAAAAGTTGGGGCGAAGGACACAGCGCTGGGGCAGGTCATAGATCTGAGCTCGGCACTGCGTGCGCCAGTGCAGCGAGAACCGGACAAGCCAATTTCAGACGCTGAACAGCTGCTTGAGGCCAGCGCCGACACGCGGCAGAAGATAGCCGAATTGCTGAACGTGACAACTGAATTGGAATAGTCAGGATCCGCGCGACGAACAGCCGGCTTGTGCGCCTCGCATTGAGAGCATGCGCTTGTCTGAAAGAGCAAGCACCGCCAGACTGCCCGGCAAATTCAACCTTATCCAGATCAGGGGCAACGGATGTCCGAAGCGCTCATTCGATGTTTTGTCGCCATTCCCGTATCTTCCGAAATCGCCCAGATATGCGCCGACGTCGCGCGCGCAGTACATTGCGGTCGAAGTTTGCCTGCTGAAAACCTTCATCTGACGCTGGCTTTCCTGGGCGACCAGACCCGAAACGCCTTGATCGAATTGAATGATCACCTCGAAGCGCTGAAGCGCCCGGCCTTTTCCATCAGACTGTCCGGGCTGGGCAGTTTCGGAAACTCCCTGCACATGGTGGTGGAGCCCGATCCTGAACTCCTGCACCTGCATGAAAGCGTCCTGCAGTGCATTAGGCGGGCCGGGCTGACGCTGCAACGCCGCCGCTTTCGACCGCATATCACCATAGTTCGGGGTATTGAATCGTCTCTAAACAAGGCCTTTTTGCATACCCCAGTTCCCCAAGACACCATGGTGGTGACCCAGTTCAACCTCAACTTTTCGACACTTCGGCCGGACGGCGCACGATATGAAACGCTGTCGACCTATCCTCTGCAGTTGCAAGGCTGGTCCGGTCAGGCTGACGACTTGGCCGACCGGTAGAGAGGCTGCACCATGTCACTAAACCGGGTGCCTGGATCGGTAAGGTTCAAAACCGCGCTTCTCAGATTCTTGGCAGCAGACCCTCCGATTTCCGGAGAAGAAAACTCGACAAACTTGTCGATGACGTCCTGTCGCGACATCGGAGACTCAGGCCCTCCCCGGGCATGGATGTCGCCCGAGCGGAAAACGCGACCGTCATGCGTCGTGACCTGAACGTCGGCCCAGCGCCCGGCGGGAAAGCGGGAATTATGGCGGTCCGACTCGGATACGGTGATGCGACTCAGGAAATCGGCGACCATTGGATCGGACAATCCATCGCCGCTGATGTGCTCGACCCCGATCCGCCCGTGTACCGCAAAAGTCGAGACGGCAAATGGCAGCGAGTATTGCGCCTGCGAAGTCGTCTCGGGCATCCCCGAATACAGTTGAACCGCTTCGTGAAAACTGTGGATCTCGACGCGGGCGATCTGGTCATGGGTCAGAGCGTGCCTTGTCATGACCGTGCGCAGCCCGTCGATGGCGGCATGGGCCCAGCGGCAGATCGGATAGGGTTTCACATATTGATGTTCCATCTGCCAAAACGTTCCGAGGTCCTGCCAATAGGGTGCGGCGCGGTCCTCCTCGATGGTGATGGCGGGGGCGCCGGTAAAGCCGCGCTCGGCCAGAATTGCCGCCGACATGCCCACCAGCGCGCCCCAGCCCGACCCGTCATGCAGCATGGTCGGGTTGGCAATCTCGCGCATCATCTGGCTGCGGGGGCCGTGATATTCGGCAATGCCAAGGCCTTGGCGCAACTGGTCCGGTGAATGGCCCCGCAAGCGGGCCGCCATTGCAACCACGCCCAGTGCGTTCCAGGCCCCCGAGGTGTGATAGTCACTGACGGTGGCATGCAGCACGATACCTGCGCGGCCCGCAATTTCGTAGCCGGTGATGACGGCGGCCAGCGCATCGGGTCCGGAAAGATCAGGGCAGTGCTCGGCCAATGCGCACAGCGCGGGCACGACCACCACGCCGATATGCCCTTTGGTCGGGTTGTAACCGTCGTGCCCGTCGAGATTGTCGGTCTGCGTGGCGGCCGCGTAGGCCGCGCCCGCCAGGCTGACCCGGCGCCCGTCGCACAGCATCCGCGCCGAGAATGCAGGATCGGTCGATCCGTACAGCAATGCGGCAGTGTCGCGGGCGATCACGCCGGCCTCCATCGGGGTCGAGGCGATCACGATGCCCAAAGTATCCAGCAGCATCAGGGCCGCCGCTTCGCGCGCGCTGTCGGGCATCTGGTCCGCCGGGCGGTTCAGAACAAACTCGGCGACGCGGGCGAAGGTTTCGGTCACTTGGCACCCTCCATCGCCGGTTTCTGGTCTCGCAGGCGCAGGCCTTCGGGGTCGAACGCAGGCGCATGCAGGATCCGAGCCCTGTGCGGTTTGCCCAGGATGAAGATATGCACCTCGTCACCCGGCTGGGCCACGGCTGGGTTGGCGTATCCGATGGCCAGCGACTTGCCGACCGTATAGCCATAAGCGCCCGAGGTGACGCGCCCGACGGGCGTACCATCTGGGGTGAAGATCGGCTCGCCCCCGCTGGCATCGGCATCGTGGGGGACATCGACCTCGAAAATCGACAGCACCTCGCGCGCGGGATTGTCTTTGATCGCCAGCCAAGCCGCCTTGTGCAGGAAATCCTTGTCTGGCTTGATCAACCCATCCAGACCGACCTCGTGCGGCCAGTACTCCTGCGAATACTCGCGCCCCCATGAGCCATAGCCTTTTTCGATCCGCAACGCGCCCAGAGCACGGCCGCCGACCGGCCCTCCACCGCAGGCGCGGGCAGCGTCCAGAAGCGCGGTATAGAGTCTGATCTGGTCCTCTTCGGCGCAGTGCAGCTCCCACCCCAGATCGCCGGTGAAGCTGACGCGGATGGCAAGGCAGGTGACCCCGGCAACCTCGGTCGTGGCCGAGCGCATGAAGGGGAACGCCGCGTTCGACAGGTCGGCATTGGTCAGCCGTTGCAAGGCCTCTCGCGATTTCGGGCCGGCGATGTTGAAGCCCGCGATGCGGTTGGTGGCGACCTCGAAGGTGGTGCCCTCGGGCAGGTCCACCATGTTGAAGAACCGCTGGTGATAGCGTTCGGCCATACCCGAGCCGATCATCATGTATTCGTCTTGGGCCACCTTGGTGATGGTGAAATCCCCCGCCACGCCACCGCGCACGGAAATCAGCGGGGTCAGGCAAGACCGCCCCACCTCGGTCGGCACCCGGTTGGCCACCAGCCGGTCGAGCCAGTCATGCGCGCCCGGCCCCTTGACGACGTAGTTGGCAAAGTTCGAGATGTCGATCACGCCCACGCTCTCGCGCAGCATCCGGGCCTCTTGCCCCACAGGTTCGAACCAGTTCTGGCGGGTGAAGCCGGTGGTTTCGACCGTTCCGGGCCGGTCGGCGAACCACAGCGGGTGTTCCCAGCCGCAGTTGAGGCCGAAGACCGCGCCCAACTGTTTCTGCATCTCATAGGCAGGGCGCACGCGAGCCGGCCGACCAGCGCTGCGCTCTTCGTTCGGGAAATGGATGGCGAAGCGGTGGGAATATTGGTCGGCGACCCGCGCCTTGGTGAAGTTCTTGCCGGCCCAGTCGCCGAACCGCGCCAGATCCCAGGCGAACATGTCGTATTGCGGCTCGCCCTCGATCATCCATTGCGCGGCCAGGAGGCCCAGCCCGCCCGATTGCGAAAAGCCGGGGATGATGCCGGTGCAGCAGAAATAGTTGCGCAACTCGGGCACCGGCCCCCAGATGGCGTTGGAATCCGGCGACCAGATCATCGGGCCGTTGATCACCCGTTTCACACCTGCGGTCGCGGCCACCGGCACACGCTCGGTCGCGCGGATCACGTTTTCCATGATCCGGTCCAAGTCGTCGGGAAACAGGTCATGGGCGAAATCCAGCGGCGTGCCATCCTCGGCCCAGAACCGCATGTCCTTCTCGTAGGCGCCGATCAGCAGGCCGTTGCCCTCCTGCCGGAAGTAATACTCGCCGTCGCGGTCGGCGATCGAGGGCAGGCGGCGGCCAAGGGCGGCGACCTCGTCAATTGCTTCGGTTACGAAATACTGGTGCTCGGTCGGTTGCAGCGGCAGGTCCAGCCCGGCCATTGCGGCCACCTCGCGCCCCCACAGCCCGGCGGCGTTGACCACCCATTGCGTGTGGATGTCGCCCTTTTCCGTGCGCACGATCCACGAGCCGTCGGGCTGCGGCTCAGTCCCTGTTACGGGGCAAAACCGCTGAATCTCGGCCCCCAGCGCGCGCGCTCCTGCGGCATAGGCATGGGTCACGCCCGATGGGTCTACGTTGCCGCCGTCGGGTTCATACATGATGCAACGGATGTCATCGAACTGCGCCAGCGGGTGCAGCTCCCTCGCCTGTTCGCGGCTGATCTCATGGAAATTCAGGCCATAGAACCGCGCCTTGGCCTCTTGCAGGCGCAGCTGGTGCTCGCGCGCTTCGGTTTGGGCGAGATACAGCGATCCCGGCTGGAACACGCCGCAGCCCTGCCCGGTTTCCTGCTCCAGCTGCTTGTAGAGGTTCATCGTGTAGTGCTGGATGCGGGTGACGTTGTTGTTGTCGTGCAGCCCGTGGATGTTGGCCGCAGCGTGCCAGGTGGACCCGCTGGTCAGTTCGTCCCGCTCGAGCAGGATCACGTCGGTCCAGCCCAGCTTGGCAAGGTGGTAGAGGATCGAACAACCGACAAGGCCCCCTCCGATCACGACGGCCTGTGCATGGGTTCTCATCGGGCTTTTCTCCTGACTGGTGAGGGCGCGTCACCCCTCTGCCTCAGAAGTCAGCCACAGTGTGCGGACACCGTATGCTCTGTTCCCGACCCCAAATGTCGGGAACAGGGCAAGTTGGGCCGGAATCCCGGTTCGGGATCGTCTAGTAGGGTGCCTCGACGTCGTTCATCGAGACATAGACGGTTTTCATTTCCGAATAGTGGTTGATCGCCAGCTTCGAATTCTCGCGCCCGACGCCTGACATTTTCGACCCGCCGAACGGGGCTTCGACCGGGGCCAGGTTGTAGGTGTTGATGTAGCAGGTGCCCGCCTCGAACCCGGCCACCACGCGATGGGCGCGGGTCAGGTCGTTGGTGAACACGCCGGCGGCCAGGCCGAACTCGGTGGCGTTGACGCGGGCCATCACCTCGTCTTCGGTTTCGAAATCCAGAACCGACATGACGGGGCCGAAGATTTCCTCGCGGGCGATGGTCATGTCGTCGGTCACATCGGCAAAGACCGTGGGCTGAATGTAGAAGCCCCGGCGATCCAGCCGCGCGCCGCCATGGACCAGCCGCGCGCCCTCGGCCTTGCCCTTCTCGATATAGCCCAGAACGATGTTCATCTGGTTTTCGCTGACCATCGGGCCGAAGTTCACGGCCTCATCCATCGGGTCGCCGATCTTCACATTGGCAAGGCGTTCGGTCAGACGGCTCAGGAAGGCCTCTTTGATACCCTTCTGCACGAAGACGCGCGTACCGTTGGAACAGACCTGACCGGATGAGTAGAAATTGCCCAGGATCGCGCCCGAGACGGCGTTTTCGATGTCGGCATCGTCGAACACGATCAGGGGCGACTTGCCGCCCAGTTCCATCGTGACGTGTTTCATGCCCTCGGCCGCGGCAGCATAGACCTTGCGGCCCGTGGGTACCGAGCCGGTCAGCGACACCTTGGCCACGCGCGGGTCGGTGACCAGCGCGGCGCCCACATCGCCATAGCCCTGAACCACGTTGTAGATGCCCTTGGGCGAGCCGGCCTCGATCAGGATCTCCGCCACTTTCAATGCCGACAGGGGCGTGGTTTCCGAGGGTTTGAAAACCATCGCATTGCCGCAGGCCAGCGCCGGGGCGCCCTTCCAGCAGGCGATCTGGGTGGGGTAGTTCCACGCGCCGATGCCGACGCAGACGCCCAGCGCCTCGCGGATGGTATAAACGAAATCGCCGCCACCCAGCGGGATGTGCTCACCGGTCAGGGACCCGGCCAGCCCGCCGAAATATTCCAACGCATCCGCGCCCGAGGTCGCATCGGCCACCAGCGTTTCCTGCAACGGCTTGCCGGTGTCATGGGTTTCCAGGATCGACAGCTCGCGGTTGCGCTCGCGCATGATGTCGGCGGCGCGGCGCAGGACGCGGCCGCGCTCGGTCCCGGTCATCGCCGCCCAGGCCTTTTGCGCGCGCTTTGCGCTCGTTAGAGCCTGTTCGATGATCTGCGGCGTCGCCGAATGCAAGCGGGCGATGACCTCGCCCGTAGCTGGATAGATCACGTCGATCGGGGTGCCTGCGGTGTCTTCGACATATTCGCCATCAATAAAGTGGCTGGCCTTGGGCTGAACTTTCATCGCGGATCCTTTTTTACTCTGGCCCCGGGGAACCGGTGCCGGTCGGTTTCATCCGCAGGTAATGATTATTGATTGATCAGTCAATAAAGCACTGCTTTGGGCGAATTCTTGCCAACAAAAAAAGGGGCACTCTTGAAAAAAATGGTTAATGTTCCATTTCTGTTCTGCATGATCGGAGGATCACCAGATGGAACAGTCTTTGCGCAATACCGCCCCGATGGGGCCGACCAACGACTACCACATTCTGCCCGTCACGGACCGTCAGATGCGCTATGCGCGCGCGATCGCCCAGCAGTCCGCGCTGGAGATCCCGGTTGAGGCGCAGCGCGATCGGCGATCCATGTCCGATTGGATCTCGGCGCACAAGCCGCACGATCCCTCCCCCTTTGCCGACTACCCGACGGGCAAACAGGTGGCCTTTGCCGAGCGGATCTCGCGCACCAAACGCCGCCCGATCCCCAGCGAGTGCTTCCGCGACAAACGTGCGATGTCGCAATGGATTGAGCGGAACAAGTGAAGAAATGTGGCCGGCGGGCTCAGGCGTCTTTGTCATGGCGATGGCGATGCGACCGACCATACAGCCCTACGGCCGCTGCCACGAACAGGCCCAGTAGAATATAGCCGGTAATCGCCTCAGCCACGGCAAGCGCGCGGCACACGCCAACCGGCCGCAAGTCACCAAAACCAACCGTCGTGAAGGTAACATACGAGAAGTACAGGACATCCGCCGGACCGCGGGCGCCTTCAACGCACAGATCGTAGTACCCGTATGACCCGTAGACTGCAGCGAACAGAAACGGCACGACCTGAATGAAGGAAATCCCCATCAGCAGCAACTGCCGCTTGGGCGAGCGCACAAGCGCAATGTAGTACCAGGTTTGCGAGAACAGCCAAATCGCCAGCCCGATGGTGGCTGCGGCTCCGATCGTGTCGCCGGCGGCGGATTCGGTCAGGTGTGAAAGGATGTACCAAGCCAGCGCACTGAGCATGACAAGGCCCATCGCTGCGATCAGCGTGGGCTTCCAATCCTGCAATGTGGTTGGATCATGCGCCATCGTCCCCCTCCCCAAGCACGGGTACCGGCCATTTTTTAACGCCGGGCGCATCATCGCAAGCTTTTTTGCGGGATTCGAAGCTATTGGCCGCCGATATGCTCTTCGCCGCGCGCCCGCGCCAGCGCGATCTGTTTCTGCCGTTCGCGGAACCGGGCCTTGTCGGCCTCGGACGTCTCGTGGATGCATTGGTGGCAGGACACGCCGTGCTCGTATTCGGGGCGCTCCATGTCCTGGGGCAGGATCGGGCGGCGGCAGCCATGACACAGCTGGTGCGGTCCCTCGGCCAACCCGTGCCCTACGGAAACGCGATTGTCGAACACGAAGCACTCGCCCTTCCAGGTGCTGTCCTCGGGCGGGACCTCCTCGAGATAGCGCAGGATGCCGCCCTTCAGGTGATAGACATCCTCGACCCCCTGCCCCAGCAGATAGTTGGTGGATTTCTCGCAGCGGATGCCGCCTGTGCAGAACATGGCGACGCGCTTGTTGTGGAACCGGTCCTTGTTATGCTCCCACCAGGTAGGAAAATCGCGGAAACTGGCCGTTTTAGGGTCGATTGCGCCGTCGAACGTACCGATCGACACCTCATAATCATTGCGCGTATCGATCACCACCACATCATCCGAACGGATCAGATCGTTCCAGTCCTGAGGCTCGACATAGTGGCCGGTGCGGGCGCGCGGATCGACATCCGGCTGGCCCATGGTCACGATCTCTTTCTTCAGGCGCACCTTCATCTTTCCAAAAGGCGGCTGGCTGGCGGTGGCCTCTTTCCATTCCAGATCGGCGCAGCCCGGCAGCGCCCGAATATGCGCCAGAGCCGCGTCGATCCCGGCGCGTGGGCCGGCGATGGTGCCGTTGATGCCCTCATGCGCCAGCAGCAGCGTGCCCTTGACCGACTGCGCGCGGCACAGCTCCAGCAGCGGCGCGCGCAGGGCGTCCGGGTCGGCAAAACGGGTGAAGTGATACAGTGCGGCGATCGTGTACATGGCCGCGATCTAATGCGCGCCCCCCCGCAACGCAAGAGACCGCATTGACGACCACCGCCCGCCCCCCTACCGATAGGACGCGCAAAGGAGGCCGCCATGACCCATGCCCTGATCGTGATCGATGTCCAGAACGATTTCTGCCCCGGCGGCGCGCTGGCAGTTCCCAACGGGGATAAGATCGTCGCCCCGATCAATGCCATGATTCCCGATTTCGATGCGGTGATCCTGACGCAGGACTGGCACCCGGCGGGTCATTCCTCGTTCGCGTCCTCCCATCCGGGCAAGGCGCCTTATGATCTGGTCGAGATGCCCTATGGCCCGCAGGTCCTGTGGCCCGACCATTGCGTGCAGGGCACACCCGGCGCCGAATTCCACCCCGACCTGCGTACCGATGCCGACCTGATCCTGCGCAAGGGCTTCCGTAGCGCGATCGACAGCTATTCCGGCTTCTTCGAAAACGACCACACCACGCCCACCGGGCTGGAAGGCTATCTGCGCACGCGCGGGATCGACCGGCTGACGCTGGTGGGCCTGGCGACCGATTTCTGCGTGCATTATTCGGCGGTGGATGCGGCCCGGCTGGGCTTTGACGTGACCGTCAGAACCGACGTTTGCCGCGCAATCGATCTGGATGGATCGCTCGCAGCGGCGGAACAGGCCATGCGCGACGCGGGTGTTACGCTGGCCTAGCGGTTCAGGGCGTCGCTCCGGCCGCAGCCAGGTATTTCAGCAGGACGAACACGATAACCGCAAGGCCAAGGGCGAAGCCAATGCGCCCCGGCACGGTTCTTCGGTCAGGTTTTGCGGGCGCGGGTGTGGCCGGTTGCGGGCGGCGCACCGGATCGCGGCGTTTGATATCGACACTGGGTTGCGCGCTGCGGACATGGCGCAGAAAGCCGTGCAGATAGAATTCACCGCAATACTGGCCGCGCAATCCCGTTGCCCGAATATTTGCAAACAGCCGACGCAAGACTTTTTCGCGGGCCTCGGCGTCTTCGGCCGGATAGAAACCACGTGCATCACTATTGCCGTGGCTGTCCAGAATGAACCCGGCATCCACGAACATCTGGCGCAGCTGCGGTGACGCTCCCCTAAGAGCATCGGCCGTCTTTACGTCGCGAAACCGCGCGTAGACGGTTGCGGTTTTCGAGTCTGCCGCAGTCGCCGAACCGCAATCACCCCCATCTTTCGCAATCGTTACAATATCAAAGTCGTAAGCCAGAACCATTCAGCCAACTACTACCTTCTCGTACCATCCCACCGTCTAACTAGACCGCGAAAAGAACAGACATTATGCCCGCATTATGGCCTGTCCTAGGCATTGTTACCAAATCCGCGACTCTTGCCATTCACCGCCCTGATTGATCTAACAACGGAAATGGCAGGAGTTCCCCATGGTCGACATCGCGACCCGTGTCTACAATCACAAATGGAAGATCGACCCGATTGTCCGGTCTTTGATCGACACAGACTTCTACAAACTGCTGATGTGCCAGTCAGTGTTTCGAAACCGACCTCAAACAACGGTCGAGTTTTCCTTGATCAACCGCTCGAATCACGTCCCGCTGGCCAAGCTGATCGACGAGGGCGAGCTGCGCGAACAGCTGGACCACATCCGTTCACTCAGCCTCAGCCGGGGTGAAAGCACCTGGCTGCGGGGCAACACTTTCTACGGCAAACGCCAGATGTTCCGCCCCGATTTCATGGAATGGTTCGAGAATCTGCGCCTGCCGCCCTATTACCTGGAGCGCCGCGGCGATCAGTACGAGCTGACATTCGAAGGGAAATGGCACGAGGTCATGCTGTGGGAGATCCCGGCGCTGGCGGTGCTGATGGAGCTGCGCTCGCGTGCGGTTCTGAACGACATGCGCCGGTTCGAGCTTCAGGTTCTCTATGCCCGCGCCATGACCCGTGTCTGGGAAAAGATCGAAACGCTGCGCGGCATTCCCGGTTTGGGGATCGCCGATTTCGGCACCCGGCGGCGGCACTCCTTTTTGTGGCAGGATTGGTGCGTGCAGGCGATGATCGAGGGGCTGGGCCCGGCGTTTACCGGCACGTCGAACTGCCTGATCGCCATGCGGCGCGAGGTCGAGGCGATCGGCACCAATGCGCATGAACTGCCGATGGTCTATTCAGCGCTGGCCGAAACCGACGAGGAACTGGCCCGCGCGCCCTATGACGTGCTGAGCGACTGGCATGACGAACATGACGGCAACCTGCGGATCATCCTGCCCGACACCTATGGCACCAAGGGGTTTCTGGACCGCGCGCCCGACTGGCTGGCCGGCTGGACTGGCATCCGCATCGACAGCGGCGATCCGGCCAAGGGCGCCGAGATCGCCATCGACTGGTGGAAATCGCGCGGCGAGGATGCCAGCCAGAAGCGGATCATTTTCTCGGACGGGCTCGACGTGGACAAGATCCGCGAATTGCATGGCCAATTCGCGGGCCGGGTGAAGGTCTCGTTCGGGTGGGGCACTTTGCTGACCAACGATTTCCGCGGTCTGGTGCCGGGGGATGCGCTGGCGCCGTTCTCGCTGGTGTGCAAGGCGGTCTCGGCCAATGGGCGGCCGACGGTGAAACTGTCGGACAACCCCGAAAAGGCGATGGGGCCGAAAGACGAAATCGAGCGCTACAAGCGCGTCTTTGGCGTAGGGGACCAAGAAGCGATCGAAGTGATCGTCTAGCACGGCTCAGCCGTGATGGGCGGCCACGGTTTTCAACTGGGAAAACCCGTACAGCGCCTCGAACCCCTTTTCGCGGCCATGGCCCGATTTTCCGACCCCGCCGAACGGCAGCTCAACCCCGCCGCCCGCGCCGTAATTGTTGATGAACACCTGCCCCGCGCGCAGCCGTTTGGCCAGCCGCATCTGCCGCGCGCCGTCCCGCGTCCAGATCCCGGCCACCAGCCCGTAATCGGTGCCGTTGGCGATTTGAACGGCCTGTTCCTCGGTGTCGAAGGGGATCAGAACCTGGACCGGGCCAAAGATTTCCTTCTGCGCCAGCGGATGATCGGGCGGCACGTCACCAAATAGCGTCGGGCGCACATAGGCCCCGCCCGGCGGCGCGTGATCCACGATCCGGCCTTGTGCTGCGATCTCAAGATCGGCCCCCCGCGCCAGAAAGCCGGTCACGATCTGCTTCTGCCGGTCCGAGATCAGCGGTCCGACGCGCAGATCCTCGGTCGCGGGGCCGACGGTCAGATCGGCATAGGCGGCGGCCATGCGCGCCTTGACCTCGGCATAGACTCCGCGCTGCACCAGAACACGCGACCCGGCCGAGCAGGTCTGACCCGCGTTCTGGATGCCCGCACTCACCAGAAACGGCAACGCGGCCTCCAGATCGGCATCATCGAACACCAGTTGCGGAGATTTCCCGCCCAGTTCCAGCGTCACCGGCACCACGTTGGCCCCGGCCGCCTGTTGCACCAGCGCGCCCGTCGCCACGGACCCGGTGAACGAGATATGATGCACACCCGGATGCGCCGACAGGGCCGCGCCCGCCTCAGCCCCGATGCCGGGCACCACGTTCAGCGCCCCCGGCGGCAGGCCGGCCTCGGTTGCCAGATGGGCAAAGGCCAGCGCGGTCAGACAGGCCTCTTCCGCCGGTTTCAGCACGCAAGCATTGCCCATGGCCAGCGCCGCCCCGACCGAGCGGCCGATGATCTGCATCGGGTAGTTCCACGGCACGATATGGCCGGTCACACCGTGCGGCTCGCGCAGGGTGTAGACCGTGTAGCCGTCCAGATAGGGGATAGTCTGGCCCATCACCTTGTCCGCCGCACCGCCGTAGAATTCGCAATACCGCGCCAGCGCCAGCGCATCGGCGCGCGCCTGGGTGAGCGGTTTGCCCACATCCAAAGCTTCGAGCAACGCAAGCTCTTCGGTCCGGTCCTGCACCAACTGCCCCAGCCGGGTCAGGATGCGGCCCCGCTCCAGCGCGGTCATCCGGCCCCAGTCGCCGTCCAGCGCCGCCTGCGCGGCCTGCACGGCGGCATCGATCTGCGGCGCCTCACCGCGCGCAATCCGGCACAGCGGCGTGCCGTCGGACGGGTTGGTCAGATCAAGCGTGCCGTCGGTTGCGACCCAATCGCCGCCGATCAGGCACAGGGTGGGATCAAACCAGATGGGATTTAGCATATCCGCCTCCAAATTAGGCTCTAACTAACGGGTTTCTTGCCGCGCCTTGCCCGATCTCGGGCAATTTCGGCACGGCTTGGATCAAGGTTTGCGTATAAGGGTGCTGCGGGTCCGCGAACACGCGCTCGGTCTTGCCCTGCTCGACTATCCGGCCGGACTGCATCACCATTACCCGGTCGGTGATGGTGCGCACCACGCTCAGGTCATGGCTGATGAACAGGTAGGTCAGGTCATAGGCCGCGCACAGCTCGGCCAACAGGTCGAGGACCTGCGCCCGCACGGACACGTCGAGTGCCGAGACGGCCTCGTCGAACAGGATCAGCTCGGGCCGGATGATCAGGGCGCGGGCGATGGCGATGCGCTGGCGCTGCCCGCCCGAGAATTCGTGGATGTATTTCCCCGCATCGTCCGGCGAGAGGCCTACGGCGGTCAGCATCTCGGCGATCCGATGCTGCCGTTCGGACCCGGTGGGCGGCGTTCCCAGCAGGTGAAAAGGCTCGGTGATCAGGCGGGCGACACGGTGGCGGGGGTTGAAGCTGCCGAACGGGTCCTGGAACACCACCTGCATCTTGCGGCGCACGGCCAGATTGGGTTTGCGACCGGTGAACACTGGCAGGCCGCCCAGCAGGATCTGCCCGCCCTGAACCTCCTCAAGCCCCAAAACAGCCCGTGTCAGGGTCGATTTTCCGCAGCCGGACTCGCCCACAAGTCCAAGGCGCTCGCCCCGGTTCAGCGTGAAACTGACGTGATCCACGGCCCGGTGATGGCCGGGCTTCTCAAACAACCGCGTGCGCGGCAGGCGATAGTCGCGCACCACGTTGCGGACCTCGAGCAGCGGCGCAGGCGCAGGCGGCGCAGGCAATACGACCCGGTGGCCCGAGGCCTGAAACAGCATCCGCGTATAGGGATGCTGCATTTGGCGCAGCAGGTGGTCGGTGGCCCCGGTTTCGACCACCCGCCCCTTCTGCATCACCACGATCCGGTCGGCCATGTCGGCCACCACCGCCAGATCGTGGGTGATCATTAGCAGGCCCATGCCGTATTCGGTGACCAGCCCCCGCAGCAGATCGAGGATCTGCGCCTGCGTGGTTACGTCCAGCGCAGTTGTCGGCTCGTCCGCGATCAGCAGCCGGGGGCGCAGGGCGATGGCCATGGCGATCACCACCCGCTGCCGCTGCCCGCCCGACAGTTCGTGCGGATAGCGCGACAGGGGAAAGCGGTCGGGCGGCAGGCCGACACGGGTCAGAACCTCTTGCGCGCGCGCGCGGGCGGCGTCGGGGGGCATGGCCTTGTGGATCAGGATGGTCTCCATCACCTGATCACCGATGGTCTTCACCGGATTGAGGGCCGTCATCGGCTCCTGAAACACCATCCCGACGGCCGCGCCGCGCAGGCGGCACATCTCGTCCTCGGGGCTGTTGAGAACCTCGTGCCCGTCAAGGCGGACCGAGCCGCTGGCCACGGCCCCTGCGGGCAGCAACTGCATCACCGCCAGTGCCGACATCGACTTGCCCGAGCCGCTCTCACCGGTGACGGCCACGATCTGCCCGGGGTCGATGGACAGGCTGACCTGGTCCAGAACAGGGACCCCGTGGATCGACAGCGACAGGTTATGGATTTCCAGCAGGCTCATGCGCGGGCCACCCGGATGCGGGGGTCCAGCCAATCGCGCAGCCCGTCGCCCAGCAGGTTCAGCCCCAGCACCGTCACGAAGATCGCCAGCCCCGGAATCAGAGCCAAATGCGGGGCAAAACTGACCATCGTCTGCGCATCCGCCAGCATCCGGCCCCAGCTGGGCGTGGGTGGCTGCGCACCGAGGCCGACATAGGACAGCCCCGCTTCGGCCAGAATACCAAGGCTGAACTGGATGGTGCCCTGCACGATCAGCAGATTGGCGACGTTGGGCAGGATGTGCTCGGCCGAGATCCGCGCCGCGCCCTTGCCCGCCACGCGGGCGGCCAGGATGAACTCGCGCTCCCACAGGGACAGGGCCGCGCCGCGGGTGATGCGGGCGAAGACGGGGATGTTGAAGATGCCGACGGCGATGATCGCGTTCACCGCACCGGGGCCGAAGACGGCGGTGATCAGGATCGCGATGACCAGCGAGGGGAAGGCAAACACCAGATCGTTGCCGCGCATGATCAGCTCATCCAGCCACGACCCCTTGCGCGCCGCGGCCGTCAGACCCAGCGGCACGCCGAACCCCATGCCGATGCCCACCGCCACCAACGCCACCGCGATCGAGGTACGCGCGCCCACCATGATCATCGAGAACATGTCTCGCCCGAAATGATCGGTACCGAACCAGTGCTGCGCGTTGGGCGGCTGCAGCTTGTCGGGGATGTTCAGGGCGGCGTGGTCATAGGGTGTCCAGACGAAGGACAGCAGCGCCATCAACACCACCACCGAGGACAGCGCCGCCCCCAGGATCAGAGACCGGCTCATGTGCGGCTCCGCAACCGGGGGTCGACCGCGGCATAGGCCAGATCGACCAGGAAGTTCACCGTGATGACCGCAAAGACCAGCAGCATTACAACCGACTCCACCACGATCAGGTCCCGCGCCGAGATCGCCTGGAACACCAGCCGCCCCAACCCGGGCAGATAGAAGACCTGCTCTATGATGATCGATCCGGCCAGCAGGAAGGAAAACTGCAGCCCGATGATGGTCAACACCGGGATCAGCGCGTTGCGCACCCCGTGCCGCCACAGCGCCTGACGGCGCGACAGGCCCTTGGCGCGGGCGGTGCGCATGAAATCCTCACCCAGAATGTCCAGCAGTGCCGAACGCATGACCCGCGCCAGGATCGCCGCTTGTGGCAGGGCCAGCGCGATCGCCGGCAGGGTCAACGAGTGCAGCCCGGTCCACAGGCCGTTGTCCCACCCCGCGAACCCGCCCGCGTTGAACCAGCGCAGATTGATGGCGAAGATCAGCACCAGCATCATCGCGAACCAGAAATTCGGCACCGCGATGCCCAGCTGCGTGGCCCCCATCACCGCCAGATCGCCCGGTTTTCCCCGGCGCGCGGCGGCGAAGATACCGACCGGAAAGGCGATCAACGTCGACAGTGTCAGCGCATAGAGCGCCAGCGGCAGCGACACCCACAGCCGGTCGGCCACCATCTGCGCCACCGGCGTGCGATAGGTGTACGAGGTGCCGAAATCTCCGGCCAGCATGCCGCTGACCCAGTTCAGGTAGCGCTGCGGCCGTGACACGTCCAAGCCCAGCTCGGCGCGCAGGGCGGCCAGCGTTTCGGGCTGGGCGTTCACCCCCAGCATGAACGAGGCCGGATCCCCGGGCGCCACCTCGATCACCGCGAAGATGACCACCGAAGCGACGGCCAGGCTGAGTGCCAGCGAAATCAGACGTTTGAGCGCATATCGGAGCATTGCCGCCACGTTAGGCCGGGATTGGCCGCCGGTCCAGCGGCACAGCGCGTCAGGACTGCATCAGAAACGCCCAGACCGCGTAGCCCACGATCGCGGCATAGCCCAGCGGATAGATCCACTTGATCGCGTAGTTGTCCAGCTTGCGCGCCGTGTCCTCGCGCCCCGAGACCTTGAGCCGCCGCAGCATCACGTTGAACACCACCAGCGCCCCGGTCATCAGGAACATGCATTGCAGGATGAAATCCAGAAAGGTCAGATAGCCCAGCTTGGGCAGATCGGCCGAGATTGCCCAGTTGAAGGCGACAAAGACCAGTAGGTTGGCCCCGGCGATGTCGATCCGCTTGCGGTATTCGTCCAGAAAGAACAGCGCCCAGCCGACCAGAACCAGCACCAGCATGGGCAGGAACACCCGGATGACATAGTAGGTCAGGTGGCGCTTGCCCTGAAAGACCAGCGACACCTGATCGCTTTCGTTGCCCGACAGGCCGGTCGTGGTCGAGGCCAGCATACGGGCGTTGCCCAGAATCCACTCCTCCTCGCCCAGCGTGTCGCCCAGCCCCGAAAACTGGTCCAGCGCGTAGTAATGCACGAAGTCGGACGGAAAGACGGAGACGACCTCGAAATGGAACTCCTGCGTGTCGAAGGGGAACCTGAGGAAGTTGAAATGCGGCGCCTGCAGCGTCAGCGAGGATTTCTCGACAAAGGTCACATGCCCATCATGGCGTAGCGCGGCCGCGGATTCGTGCACCCAGCGGTTGGATTGCTGGTTGTGGATGACGAAGGCCGGAACCACCGCATCCAGTGCGGCCGCATGGCGCACGAAGGCCGGCGGATCGAATACGCGGAAATCGCGGCCCAGTTCATCCGGATCGAACGCCAAGGCCGGATCGCTCCATTCAAACCGCAGCACGACCACGGCGCCATAGTTCTCGGCCTTCTGATCGACCGAGGTGATCTGGTCGATCTTGATGCCGACGCCGACCTCGACCGGGTTCTCCGGGGTGCCCAACAGCGCGCTGTGGCCATCCTGAAACAACCCTTGCGCACCCAAAGGCCCCGACAGGGTCAGGGCGACCATGAAGAAAAACACCGAAACCAGGCAACGTGTCATCTGAAACAGACCCTAATATGGGGAAACAGGCCCGCCGGGCGGACCCGTAAGGCTCATTCCGCCCAGCTGATCGCGGTCAGGTCGATGGCCGCCGTGGGCGCGTTTTCCCACAGGCCCTGAACCCCGGCCTTGGCCACGCCCAGCTTGGCAAGTTGGAACAGATAGGCGTTGACGTAATCCTCGGCGATCATGCGCTGCGCCTCACCCATAAGGCGGGTGCGTTCATCGGGGTCGGTGGTGGCGTTCAGCGTCGCCATCAGGGCCTGGAAGTCCGGGTTGTCATATTGGAAGTAGTAATCCGGCCGGGCATAGATGCCGATATCCATCGGCTCGGTATGGCTGACGATGGTCAGGGCGAAATCCTTGCCCTTGAACACGGTTTCCAGCCACTGCGCCCATTCCACGTTGATGATCTCGGCCTTGATCCCGACCTCGGCCAGCTGCGCGGCCACGATCTCGCCCCCGCGGCGGGCGTAGGAGGGCGGCGGCAGGTGCAGCGTGGTTTCGAACCCGTCCGCGAACCCGGCCTCGGCCAGCAGGGCGCGGGCCTTGTCCGGGTCATGCGCCGACAGGCCGGTCAGATCGACATAGGCCGGGTTGTGTGGTGCGAAATGCGTGCCGATCGGCGTGCCGTAGCCGAACATCGCGCCGTCGATGATGGCCTGACGGTCGATCGCGTGGGCCAGCGCCTGCCGTACCCGAACGTCGTCGAAGGGCGGCTTCTTGTTGTTGGTCGCCAGAATGGTCTCGCCCTCGGTCGAGCCGACAAGCACTTGGAACCGTGGGTCGGCCTCGAACTGCGGCAGGCTCTCGGGGGCGGGGAAATTGTCGAACACGTCCACGTCCTCGGCCATCATCGCGGCAAAGGCGGCGGTGGGGTCCGAGATGAACTTGAACGTGGCCTGCTCCAACGCGGGTTGGTCACCCCAGTAATCGGGGTTGCGCTTCAAGGTTATGCGGTCGCCCTGGACCCATTCGGCGAACTTGTAGGCGCCGGTGCCCACCGGGTTGGTCTTGATGCCCTCGATGCTTTCGGGCGCCACGATCACCGCGTCGCCCCAGGCCAGGTTGAACAGGAAATTGCCGTTGGGTTCCGCCAGAGTGATTCTGACGGTCAGCGGGTCCACGACCTCGACGCTTTCGATCCCGGCGAACAGGGCCTTCTGCGCATTGGCGCTGTCCTCGGCGGTGGCGCGGTCGAGGCTGAACTTCACGTCCTCGGCATCCATCGTGGTGCCATCATGGAATGTGACGCCATCGTGCAGCGTGAAGGTATAGACTTTTCCGTCCTCGGAGATCTCCCAGCTTTCGGCCAGCCCGGGCACAACCGAGCCATCGCCCATGAACCGGGTCAGCCCTTCGAACACGTTGGTGTAGACGACCGAATCGATAGCTTGTGCGGCAGCGCTGGTCGGGTCCAGATGCGGTGGCTCCAGCTGCATGGCGATGGTGATGTCCGACCGGGCCATGGCCTGCGAGGCGAGCAGCCCCACGCCCAGCGCCATGGCGCCGGCAAAGGTGCGAAAGAACGGCTTGGTCATGTAAATTCCCTCCCAGAATGTGCGGACGGGCGGCGGATGACGCGGCCCTGACGGTAATAATGTCCCTGCAAACCTTGGGTCATTCAAGGAAATGTTCGCGCAACCGGGGTTTCTCTGGCCCCTGCCGATCTGCTATGCCGCGCTGCAACATGAACCCCGCGAGGAGCGAGCATGAGCGCCACCGCCCGCAAGACAGCCCCGAATGCCGAGGATATCCGCGCCCGCAAAGGGGGCGATCCGCTGGTCAGCCTGACTGCCTATACCACGCCGATGGCCCGGCTGATGGACCCCCATTGCGACTTCGTCCTGGTGGGCGACAGCGTGGGCATGGTGCTGCACGGGCTGAGCTCGACCCTGGGCGTGACGATGGAGATGATGATCCTGCACGGTCAGGCCGTCGCCCGCGGGCTCGAGACGGCGATGATGGTCATCGACATGCCCTTTGCCAGCTATGAAGAAAGCCCCGAGCAGGCCTTCCGCAACGCGGCCCGGCTGATGGCCGAGACCGGCGCCGGCGCGGTCAAGCTGGAAGGCGGGGACGAGATGGCCGAGACGATCCGCTTTCTGGTCAAGCGCGGCATCCCGGTGATGGCGCATGTGGGTCTGACGCCGCAATCGATCAACACGCTGGGCGGCTATAAGGTGCAGGGCCGCGACGAACAGGCCGAGACGGTGCTGGCCGACGCCCGCGCCGTGGCCGAGGCCGGGGCGTTTTCGGTCGTGCTCGAGAAGGTTCCGCTGGGTCTGGCCGACCGGATCACCGCCGAGCTGCCCATCCCCACCATCGGCATTGGAGCCTCGGCCGGCTGTGACGGTCAGATCCTGGTGGTTGACGACATGTTGGGCTTTTTCACGGCCTTCAAACCGAAATTCGTCAAACGCTATGCCGATCTGGGCCCGCTGGCCGAGGCCGCCATCGCCGAATACGCCGCCGAGGTGCGCGCCCGCACCTTCCCCGCGGCCGAACATGTGTTTGCCGATCAGGCCCCTGCCAAGGGGGGCAAGGCATGACCGCGCCCATCCTGCGCACC
This sequence comes from Ruegeria sp. B32, assembly GCF_025141855.1. NCBI lineage: Bacteria > Pseudomonadati > Pseudomonadota > Alphaproteobacteria > Rhodobacterales > Roseobacteraceae > Ruegeria > Ruegeria sp. B32. Next base: position 3,065,250 of record NZ_CP081106.1, read on the forward strand.
CTTTCGGAGCTGCGCGCCAAGACCCGGGCCTGGCGCCGGGCGGGCCAGACCGTCGGCGTGGTGCCCACCATGGGCGCGCTGCATCAGGGGCACCTGTCGCTGGCACAGGCGGCGCGGGCCGATTGCGACCGGGTGATCGTGACGATCTTCGTCAATCCCAAGCAGTTCAACAACCCCGAGGATCTGGCCAAGTACCCGCGCACCGAGCAGGACGACGCGGCCAAGCTGGCGCCGCTGGGGGTCGATGCGATCTATGTCCCCGACCCGGACCAGATCTATCCGGACGGGTTCGTCACCACCGTGTCCGTCGCCAGCCTGACCGACGTAATGGAGGGCGAATTCCGCCCCGGACATTTCGACGGCGTGGCAACCGTCGTGGCAAAACTGTTCCTGCAGACGCAGGCAGACAGGGCCTATTTCGGGGAAAAGGACTATCAGCAGTTGATGGTCGTGCAGCGCATGGCCCGCGATCTGGACATCCCGATCGAGGTGATCGGCTGCCCCACCGTGCGCGAGCCCTCGGGGCTGGCGATGTCCTCGCGCAATCTGCGCCTGTCGGACCAGGGGCTGGCGACCGGGGCGCGGATGCATGCGGTGATGCAGGACATGGCCGGACAACTGGCGCAGGGCGCCGCATTCGCGGATCTGGTGGGGCCGGCCCGCGACACGCTGCTGGCGGCGGGCTTTTCCGAGGTGGAATATTTCGACCTGCGCTGCACCGAAACGCTTGCGCCGCTGACCGCTGCCACCCGCCCCGCGCGCCTGTTCGCCACCGCCTGGCTGGAAGGCGTGCGGCTGATCGACAATATCGACGTGCCTGTGGCCTGAAACTGGGGTCTGGAACGGCCCCGACCAATCGCCTAAGGTCCCCTGAAAATGACGACCTGGGGGAGCACGGGCATGACCTATATTCTGGCAATCGATCAGGGCACCACGTCCTCGCGCGCGATCCTGTTCGACGCGCAGATGCAGCGCGTAGGCACCGCACAGCGGGAATTCACCCAGTATTTCCCGCAGGAAGGCTGGGTCGAGCACGACCCCGAGGAAATCTGGGACAGCGTCATGAACGTCTGCCGGCAGGTGATGGACGAGGTGGGCGTCACGGCCGACCAGATCGCCGGGATCGGCATCACCAACCAGCGTGAAACCACCGTGGTCTGGGACAAGACGACCGGCAAGGCCATCCACAACGCCATCGTCTGGCAGGACCGCCGCACCGCCGAAATCTGCCAGCGGTTCCGCGACGCGGGCTGCGAGGATGACGTGACCGCCCAGACCGGCCTGCTGCTCGACCCATATTTCTCGGGCACCAAGGTCAAATGGATACTGGACACCGTACCCGGCGCGCGCGACCGGGCCGAGGCGGGCGAGCTGCTGTTTGGCACCATCGACAGCTTCCTGATCTGGCGCCTGACCGAGGGCCAGGTCCACGCCACCGACGCCACCAACGCCGCGCGCACCCTGCTGTTCGACATCCACAAAGGCAACTGGAGCGCCGAGATCTGCGATCTTCTGGACGTGCCGCTGTCGATGCTGCCCGAGGTGCGCGACTGCGCGGCCGATTTCGGCCAGACCAGCCTGTTCGGCGGGGCGATCCCGATTCTGGGCGTGGCCGGTGACCAGCAGGCCGCCACGATCGGGCAGGCCTGTTTCCAGCCGGGCATGATGAAATCCACCTATGGCACCGGCTGTTTCGCGCTGCTGAACACCGGCACGCAGCCGGTGGAGTCGAAAAACCGCCTGCTGACCACCATCGCCTATCAGCTGGACGGTCAGCGGACCTATGCGCTGGAAGGCTCGATCTTCATCGCGGGCGCGGCGGTGCAGTGGCTGCGCGACGCGCTGCAGATCATCGACTCGGCCCCGCAAAGCGGCGAACTGGCCGCGCAGTCCGACCCCAACCAGCATGTGGTGCTGGTGCCCGCCTTCACCGGGCTGGGCGCGCCCTATTGGAAGCCCGACTGCCGCGGCGCCATGTTCGGCCTGACCCGCAACTCGGGCCGGGCCGAGATCGCACGGGCCACGCTGGAAAGCATCGCCTTCCAGACCCGCGACCTGTGGCACGCGATGCAGGGCGATTGGGGCGCCGACGCGGACGTGATTCTGCGGGTCGATGGCGGGATGAGCGCTTCCGACTGGGCGATGCAGGGCCTGTCGGACATTCTGGGCGCGCCGGTCGACCGGCCGGTGATGCAGGAAACCACGGCGCTGGGCGCAGCCTGGCTGGCGGGGATGAAGGCCGGGGTCTACCCCGATCAGGCCGGATTTGCCGACACCTGGGCGCTGGACCAGCGGTTCGAACCGATCCTGCCCGAGGCTGACCGCGAAGCGGCCTATGCGCGCTGGAAACGGGCGGTGCAGGCCACCATGGCGTTCTGATCCACTCTGACCCGCGGCGCAGCCCGGGTCAGCTGTGATCCTTCAGCAGGCGCTGTTTCTGGCGCGACCAGTCGCGCTTGGCCTGGGTTTCGCGCTTGTCGTGGATCTTCTTGCCCTTGGCGATCCCGATCTTCAGCTTGGCCCGGCCCTTGTGGTTGAAATACAGCACCAGCGGCACCAGCGTCATGCCCTTGCGCTGCGTGGCGTTCCACAGGTTCGACAGCTCTTTGCGGGACACCAGTAGCTTGCGCCGGCGGCGCTCTTCGTGCTTGAACGCCTTGGCCTGCTCGTAGGGCGCGATGTAGCTGTTGATCAGCCACAGTTCGCCATCCTCGACCGAGGCATAGCTTTCGGCGATGTTCGCCCCGCCCGCGCGCAGAGACTTGACCTCGGACCCTTCCAGCACGATGCCGCACTCGATATCCTCTTCGATCGCGTAATCGAAGCGGGCCCGCCGGTTTTCGGCGATCACCTTGTAGTTGGGGTCTGTCTTCTGCTTGGCCATGACGCCGTGATGTATGCGGCTTCGTCAGCCCTTGCAAGATGGGCGCGTCAGGATTTGGCCGAGATGATCAGGTCGGGGCCAAAGATCGTGTCTGCGTGATTGTGCAGATAGATCTTCAGCCACGGGGTGAACCGTTCGGGGTGACGGCGCACTTCGGCCAGCAGATCGTGGTAGTCGATCCAGCGGATCTCCATCACCTCATCGGGGTTGGGCTCGATCTTCAGCGGCCCGCGCACATGCGCCAAGAACACGTCCACGACCTCGTTCTCGACCATCCCGTTGCCGACATCCGCATGATATTCCAGCCGGTGCCGGTATTCCGGATACAGCCCGGTAATGCCCAACTCCTCGCGCAGGCGGCGCACGGCGCAGTCCGAGGAGTTTTCGTCCCAGTCGGGATGGGTGCAACAGGTGTTCGCCCACAGGCCGGGCGTGTGATACTTGCCCAGCGCGCGGCGCTGCATCAGAATCTCGGTGCCCCGCACGACGAAGACCGAGACCGCCTTGTGCTTGAGCCCTTTTTCGTGGGCTTCCAGCTTGTCCACGGGTGTCAGCTCGCCATGAACCCAAGCCGGGATCATGATTCCCATCTGTCCTCTCCTGATGTGACTGCGTCGGTCTGGCGGCATCGGCGACCGGGCGCGATGCGCTGGCGGATTGGGCGCAGTGTTTTTTTGGTCTGCGACAAAACTGGCGATGATCGACGTTGCAATCAAGCGCACGAAAGGCCGCAGGGCTGCGGCCTTTTGTACTTGTTCCGATTTTTTGGCAAGTGCGGCTTATTCGGCCGAAACGCTCTGCAGATAGGCAAAGACGTCCTCGCCACCCTTCTTCAGCTTGAAGGTCATCTTCGACTTGGCCGAGGTTTCACCCAGGTAGTCTTTCAGGAACGCCTTGGGGTCCTGAACATAGGCGACGAAGCTTTCCTCGTCCCAGACCAGTCCTTTTTCACCGGCCGCAACCAGGCTGTCACCATATTTGAAGCCTTCCTCGGTGCCGGCGGTACGGCCCGCGATACCGTACAGGTTCGGCCCGGTCTTGCCGCCTTTGACGATCGCTTCGCCGTCGGGCGTTGCGATCATGTGGCAAGACTTGCACTTGTTGAAGGTCTTGGCACCGGCTTCGGCGTCGCCTTCGGCCAGGGCCGGCACAGCCAGCAGGCCGACGATGGCAGTCGCGATGATACGTTTCATTGGCGTTGCTCCGATATGAATTGGCTGCCCTTTAACCAGTATCAAACGCGCGCAGAGTCAATGCGCAATTTGACGCGCGGCGGCGACCTGACGCAGCCAAAAAGGTATATTTTCAAGGCGTATTTTGCAGATCTGACCAGCACGGCAACAGGTCGCCCGGCGCCGGTTTCGCATGGAATACCGCGCGTGCGATGGCGCGGGCCAGGCACAGGGCGGCGGCGTGGCCCAGCAAGGCCAGATCGGCCTCGGCCGAAGGGATCCGTCCCGTGCTGACGCCGAACACCAGGTCGCCATCGCCCGGCGTGTGGGCGGGCAGGATGGCGCGGGCTATCCCGTCATGGGCGGCCACCGCCATGCGCTGGCATTGCGGTTTGGTCAGGGCGGCATCGGTGGCGACGATGGCGATGGTCGTGTTGGCCTTGTCGGGCGGGGGATGGCCCATCGCCCGGGCCTTGCGGCTGGGCGCGGGGTCCCCCAGACCGGACGCCGCATCCGGCCCCAGCCCGCCAAACTCGGCCCCGATCTCGAACGGGGCGGCCCAGAAATGCCGGTCGCCCGGAGTGGTGACGCTGCCCAGCGGGTTGGCCGCAACCAGCGCACCCACGGTCACGCCGCCAGGCAACGCCGCCGAGGCAGAGCCCAGCCCGCCCTTGCACATGGCCGTCAGCGCGCCGGTTCCGGCCCCGGCGCTGCCCAGATCGAACGTCTCCGCCGCGGCGTCAAATGCGGCCCGGCCCAAGGCGCGGTACGGGTTTTCACCCCACGCCTTGTCGCCGCCGTTCAGCAGGTCGAACAGAATCGCCCCGGGTACGATCGGCACCACAGCCGGCCCCACCTGAAACCCGCGACCCTGTGCATGCAGCGCATCCATCACGCCCGAACAGGCATCCAGCCCGAAGGCCGAGCCCCCCGAAAGCACGATCGCATCCACCCGGTCGACGGTCTTGTCGGCCGCCAGCAGATCGGTCTCACGCGTGCCGGGGGCGCCCCCCATCACATGAACCGAGGCCCGCAGGGGCTGATCTCCGGTCAGGACGGTGACACCTGATTTCAGGGCCGCGTCCTGTGCATTGCCCACCAGCAGGCCGGGCACGTCGGTGATCAGGTTTCTGGGTCCGGGGGTCATTTGGGTTTGTCCTTTACTGCGGGAAAGCGGGCAGGCGCGCGCTGCCTTCGACGGGGTATTAATGGCCAGATGAAGGACTGGCTCAGATGCAGCGGCCCCCGTCCACCTCGAGCGCGGTGCCGGTGATCATGCTGGCCTCGTCCGAGCACAGGAAACAGGCGGCGTTGCCCATGTCCTGCGGGGTCGAGAACCGGCCCAACGGGATGGTCGACAGGAACTTGGCGCGAATTTCGGGCGTGTCCTCGCCCATGAAGGATTTCAGCAGGGGCGTTTCCCCCGCCACCGGGCAGATGGCGTTCACGCGCACACCGGACGGGGCCAGCTCGACCGCCATCGTCTTGGTCGCGGTGATCATCCAACCCTTGGAGGCGTTGTACCAGTTCAGATTTGGGCGCGGCGACAATCCGGCGGTCGAGGCGACGTTCAGGATCACCCCCGACCCGTGCGATTTCATATGCGGCACCAGCGCCCGCGCGGTCAGAAAGACCGACTTCATGTTCACGCGATAGACGCGGTCGAAATCTTCTTCGCTGACCTCCTCCAGCGGCGTCGGCAGGTGGGTCACACCGGCATTGTTCACCAGAATGTCCAGCTGGCCGTAGAGGTCCAGCGCCGCATCCGCCATCGCCTGGACCGAGTCGCCGTCGGCGACATCCACCTGGCAGTGGTCGGCCAGAGGGTCCAGCGTTGCCGCCATGTGACGCGCGGCATCCCCGTTGATGTCGGCGATCATCACCCGTGCGCCCTCGGACAGGAATTTCTGCACGATCCCGGCCCCGAACCCGGATGCGCCGCCGGTCACGATTGCGGTTTTTCCCTCCAGCCTCATGGCTTTGCCTCCCTGCCGCCTGTCGCGGTCAGACTAGCAACGGCAGGGAAAGATGCCAGATCAATCTTCCGCCACCTTGCCGCGCAGCGCCTTGACGTCGGACCGGGCCTTTTTCGCCGCCAACCGGCGCTTGACCGATCCATAGGTGGGTTTCGTCGCGATCCGCCGCTTGGGTTTGACCAGCGCCTTGCCGATCAGCTCGGCCAGACGGGCGCGGGCGATCTCGCGGTTGCGGGCCTGGCTGCGGGTTTCGTCGCATTGGATGATGATTGCACCATCCTTGGTCCAGCGCCGCCCGGCCAGCCGTTTCAGCCGCGCCTTGACCGGATCGGGCAGCGAGGGCGAGCGCGCCGCCTCGAAGCGCAGCTCGACCGCGGTCGAGACCTTGTTCACGTTCTGCCCGCCGGGCCCCGAAGCGCGGATGAAGCTCTCGGTCATTTCCCAATCGTGCAGGGTGATATCGTCGGTGATGCGCAACATGGGCGCGACCTTACAGGCGCCACCCGGAAACAGAAAGGGCCGCCCCGGCGGGACGGCCCTTCGAAAGTTCAGGAGGTCGGGCCGGTTAGATCAATCGACCAGCCGGAGCGCGCGCTCCGCCAAGGGCTGCCCTAGCAGGCGGTCCCCCCGGTTGTTCCGACACCTCTCTCCAATCTCTTTCTCGACACTGGATCACCTCCTTTTCTATCTGTTGCGGTTGAAAAGGATGGTGACACAACTTGTGCCATTCTCAAAGCGTTTTTTACGCGGGCTGTGCGGTCAGGCGCGCGACGATCACCTTGAAGGGGATAAGCGCGACCAAAGCCAGCGACAGCTTCACCAGCCAGTCTGCAAATGCCAGCGTCACCCACAGAGGCGCCTCGGGGCCCGACAGCATGAAGGGCACGGGCTCCCACGCCCAGTTGATGGCCGCATCCGCATCGGCGCCGAAGAAGGTCACCGAGGCCGAGAAGGCGATGGTGAAGAAGATCGCGGTATCCAGCGCCGATCCGACCAGTGTGGATACCAGCGGCGCGCGCCACCAGCGGCCTTCGCGCATGGCGTTGAACACGGTGACATCGGTCAGCTGCGCTATCAGGAACGCGGTTCCCGAAGCCACGGCGATGCGCAACGGCACGGCGGCGTAGGTGAAGCCGTCGCCCTGCAGCATGATCTGGCTGCCGATCAGCGAGCAGATCACGCCGGTGACGAAGCCGGCAAACACGACCTTGCGGGCCGGGCCCACGCCATAGACGCGGTTCATGATGTCGGTGACCAGAAAGGCCAGCGGGTAGGTGAAGGCACCCCAGGTCAACAGCCCATCAAAGATCAGGAACTGAACCAGGATGTTCGAGGCCACGACGATGGCGGCCATGGCAAGAATGCCGGGGATAAAGTTGCGTTGCATGTTCTGATGCCCGTTTTGACAAGGTAGCGGCGACTTGGCCAAGGGACCGTCCCAAGGCAAGCCGCGCTTCTAGACCCGGGATCGGCCCGTGTCAATCCGGCAGCAGATACTCGACCAGTTCGGTACGCTGCAGGGCCAGAAAGTTGTCGTCCGAGATCATCGTGACCCGCAACCGCCCCTGCCCGTCGCGCCAGACCGACAGCCCCTCGAGATTGTCATGGGTTCCGGTTCCGGCCTGGAACAGGATTTCCTCGGCCGCAGGTGTATCACCCGCGATCTGCCACCGACGCAGACGCGACCGGAACCCGGTCAGCGAGACCGCGCGTTCCAGTACGTAGAACCGCCCGTCCGGGCCGAAATCGGCCGCTACGGGCAGAAAACCGTCCCGCTGCGCCAGGACGAAGGGCGTGGACCAGGCGCGCCCGTTCCAGCGATAGACCGGAATGTCGCCATTTGCCGTGCGGCTTTTCTCGGGCAGCGTGTACAGGCGACCCTGCGCGTCGATGGCCAGCCCCTCGAACGAACCATTCTGGTCGAGCCCGTCAAAGGCCTTGGGGCGCGGCAGCACCTGAGCATGGGCACCGGGCGCGGCATAACGGGCCACGCGATGCACGCCTTCGAACGAAATGTAGAAGCTGCCATCCGGCGCCAGCGCCAGCCCCTCGGAGTCACCCGAGCTGCCGGGCATGATCCGTCCCCGGCTGGACAGAACCGGCCAGTGGCCAACAATACGGATGCCGACAATCTCATCGCCATCCCGCTCGATGCGGACCGATGCCAGGGTGGAGCGGTCGCTCAGCACCCATGCGCGCTGCCCGTCATCCGAGACATGGATGGCGGAAAACCCGCCGAACCAGTCATGGCCGGCGCGCCATGCAAAGCTGCCCAGATATTCGGTCGATTTGACTTCGACCGCCCAGGCGGAGCCGGCCAGAAACAGGCTGGCGATCAGTTGGACTGCAAGACGGCGGCGCATTGCTGGGGCAGATCCGCCAGAACATACTCACGCCGTTTCTTCGGAGGCGGCGCGTTGGGGTCGGGCGGCGGCGGGTTCAGGATGTTGCGCACCCACTGTTCGGCCTCGGCGCAGCCGTCACCCTTGGGTGGCGGATCCTGATTGACGCACCCGCGCGAGCCGCGCGGGCAGTTCAGCCGGACGTGGAAGTGATAATGATGCCCCCACCAGGGCCGGATCTTACGCAGATAGGCGCGGTTGCCTTTTTCTTCCTTGCACATCTGCACCTTGGCGCCCGGAAACACGAAGATGCGGGCCACGCGTTTGTCCTTGGCCGCCTCGCGCAGGATGGCGTGGTGCTGTTTCGTCCAGTTGCCGTTCACATAGGCCCCGTTCGAGCGCCGCAGAGAGATCGACGAGATGTTCTCGCGGGCCTTGCGCGACAGGCGCATGTTGTCACCGGGCAGCATCCAGATGTCGATGTCCAGGCCAAGCTGGTGGCTGCGGTGGCCCGAAGTCATCGGCCCGCCGCGCGGCTGGCTGATATCCCCGATGTAAAGCCCGTTCCACCCCGGTTGCTTTGCCGCAAAACGGCTGAGGTCCTGCACGAAGTCGATGGCTTGCGGATGGCCCCAGTTGCGGTTGCGCGACAGACGCATCGCCTGCCAGGTGGGTCCGGTCTCGGGCAGTTGCACCGATCCGGCCGCGCATCCGCGCGAATAACTGCCGAAAGCGGCCGGTTTTTGTTGCGAACTGTCCTTCTGAGCCCCGAACAACTGCTTGGCCAGCGGTTGGGCCCCTGCCGCCCCGGCCAGCGCAATTCCTGCCAAAAACACCAAAAAACGTAATAAAATCATCTGCTCTGATCCCCTTCCGGTTTGACCCAGCGCATTAGGAACAATCCCAGAATAAACAACCCGACGATCGGAGACACCCCCAACCGCGCGCTGCCGGTCGCGGTTGTTGCAATTCCGATCAGCAAAGGCGCCGCAAAAGCGGTGGCGCGGCCCGACAGACCATAGAGGCCAAAGCTCTCGACCGGGGCGGCCGGATCGGTGTGGCGCACCATCAACGACCGGCTGGCCGATTGCAGAATGCCCCCCATCCCGCCGATCAGGATGCCGCAGCCAAAGAACACCATGTCCGGCAGGCCCGAGCCTTGTGGCAGGGCGATGCCGAAGATCTGCGTCCGGTCCATCGACACGATGGTGGTGCAGACCAGGATCAGAACCCAGATCGCGGTCAGGATCACCGGCTTGGGGCCGAATTTCCGGTCCAGCTTTCCGCCGATCCAGGCGAAGACTGCCGAAGCCAGCACGCTGATGATGCCGAAGACGCCGATCTTGATCAGGTCCCATTCCAGCACCAGCCGCGCATAGACGCCGCCGAAACTGTACAGCCCGTTCAGCGCGTCCCGGTAGAACATCGATGACCCCAGATAGCTGGCAAGGCTGACCCGGTACCGCAAGGCGGCCACGGATTTGCCCAGCAGGCGTAGCGCCTCGGATACGCTGCCTTTCTTGTCGGCGGCAGGATCGTCGCGAACCCACAGGAAATACGGGACCATGAACAGGATGAACCACCCGGCGGTGAACGGCCCCACGAAACGCGTGCCTTCCCGCGCGCCGGCGTCCAGCCCGAACAGCGGCTCCATCCCGATCAGCGTCTTCCCGTTGGGCTGCTCGACGAACAGCGCCAGCATGATCGCCAAGGAAATCAGCCCGCCGAAATAGCCGAAGGCAAAGCCCGAGCCCGAGATCTCGCCCACCTCATCGTCGTCCCCCAGATCGGGCAGTTGCGAGTTGATGAAGATCAGCGCGTATTCGGCCCCCACGAAGCCCAGACCGAAGGCCGACAGCATCAGCCACATGTTCGACCCGTCCGGCAGCGTGAACCACAGCGCCGCGGAGCCCACGGCATACATCACCGAAAAGGCAAAGATCCACGGGATGCGCCGCCCCGAGACATCGGCCATCGCCCCCAGCAGCGGCGCGCCGAAAGCGATGATCAGACCGGTGATCGTCAGGCAGTTGGCCCAGACCGTCTGCGCCTGCGCGGCGGCAGCTTCGGCATCCATCCCGGCGGTTGCGTAATATTCAGCCGCAACACCGGCGAAATACGGGCCAAAGACAAAGGTCACCAACAGGGTGTGATACGGCTGGCTGGCCCAGTCGAAAAACCACCAGCCCCAGATGCGCCTGCGCTTGGAAATCTCTGCCATCTCTGCCCCTTGCCTGCTTTTGATTTCATAAGACGGGCCTTTGGGCCATTTCGCAAGCGTTCTGTGACTGCGGGCTTGCCTATTGCCGCTTGGGCACTTAGGTCTCAGGCCGTACGGAAAACGAGGTGCTCATGCTGTCGCTGATCCAAATCCTGCTGCTGATCCTGGACATCGTCTGGTTCATCATCCTGGCCCATGTGATCATGAGCTGGCTGATCAACTTCCAGGTCCTGAACCTGCATCAACAGCTGGTAGCCCAGATCTGGTACGGCCTGAACCGCCTGCTCGAACCGATCTACGGCCCGATCCGCCGCATTCTGCCCAACATGGGCGGTCTGGACCTGACGCCTCTGGTGGTGCTGATCGGGGTCTATGCGCTGCGGATCATCCTCATCAACAACGCGGTCTATTTCTACTGACCTCTTGTTCCCCGATTCCGACTGTGTGATTGTCCGTTCAAGAGCAGTCAAATCTTGAAACAGGGCACCCCCGCACATGTTCGACGCCGCGCCTCTGCTGCGAGATGTCTTTGGATTCGATGACTTCCGCCCCGGGCAGGAAGAGATCGTCGATGCCGTGACCGCCGGCGAGAACGTGCTGGCCATCATGCCCACCGGGGGCGGCAAATCTCTGTGTTTTCAACTGCCTGCCCTGCTGCGCGACGGCGTCACCGTTGTGATCTCGCCGCTGATCGCGCTGATGCGCGACCAGGTGCGGGGGCTGCAAGAGGCCGGGGTCGAGGCTGGTGCGCTGACCTCGGGCAACACGCCCGAGGAAACCGATGCCGTGTGGGAGGCGCTCGAGGCCGGGCGGCTGAAACTGCTCTACATGGCGCCCGAACGGCTGGCGGCGGGCTCGGCGCTGGGGATGCTGCGACGGATCAATGTCAGCCTGATCGCCGTGGACGAGGCCCATTGCGTCAGCCAGTGGGGCCATGATTTCCGCCCCGACTATCTGCGGATCGGAGAGCTGCGGCGCGCGCTGAACGTGCCACTGGCCGCCTTCACCGCCACGGCGGATGGGGAAACCCAGGACGAAATCGTCGAGAAACTGTTCGACGGCACGCCCCCGCGCAAGTTCCTGCGTGGCTTCGACCGCCCGAACATCCACCTGGCCTTTGCCGCCAAGGACAGCCCGCGCAAGCAGATCCTGGATTTCGCCGACGCCCGCCGGGGCCAGTCGGGCATCGTCTATTGCGGCACCCGCAACAAGACCGAAGTGCTGGCGCAAGCCTTGCGCGAACAGGGCCACAGCGCCTGCCACTATCACGGCGGGATGGAGGCCGAGGACCGCCGCATCGTCGAAACCCGTTTCGCGCGCGAGGACGGGCTGATCGTGGTGGCCACCGTGGCCTTTGGCATGGGTATCGACAAACCCGACATCCGCTGGGTCGCCCATGCGGACCTGCCAAAATCGATCGAGGCCTATTACCAGGAAATCGGCCGCGCCGGCCGCGACGGCGGCCCGGCCGAAACCCTGACCCTGTTCGGCCCCGACGACATCCGCCTGCGCCGCAGCCAGATCGACGAGGGGCTCGCCCCGCCCGAACGCCGCGCCGCCGACCATGCCCGCCTGAACGCGCTGCTGGGGCTGGCCGAAGCGCTGCACTGCCGCCGCCAAACCCTGCTGGGCTATTTCGGGGAAGAGGCCCAGCCCTGCGGCAAATGCGATCTGTGCGACAGCCCGCCTGAGCTGTTCGACGGCACCACCCCAGTGCGCATGGCCCTGTCGGCGATCCTGCGCACCGAGGAATGGTTCGGCTCGGGCCACCTGATCGACATCCTTCTGGGCAATGATACCGACAAGATCCGCGCGCGCCGGCATGACGCGCTGCCCACCTATGGCATCGGCAAGGACTGGTCGCGCCCGCAATGGCAGGCGATCTTTCGGCAGATGATGGGCCACGACCTGGTGCGCCCCGACCCCGAACGCCACGGCGCCCTGCGCATGACCGAGGCCGCCAAGCCGATCCTGAAGGGCGAGGCGCAGATCACCCTGCGCAAGGACACGCTGCGCAAGGCCACCCGCCGGCCCGCGGTCAAGATGATGGTCTCGGAAGAAGACGCGCCCCTGCTGTCGGCGCTCAAGGCCAAGCGCCGCGCGCTGGCCGAGGCCGCTCGCGTGCCCGCCTATGTCATCTTCCCCGACCGCACGCTGATCGAGATGGCGGAAAAACGCCCCATGACATTGGACGAGATGGCCCGGATCGGCGGTGTCGGCGCGAAAAAGCTGGACCGATACGGCGACACCTTCCTTGAGGTGATCGCGGGCGAGGCGCAGGCGATCCACCCGGCGCGCCGCAAGCTGGCCGGGCGTGAACAGGGAAATATCTACGACCGTCTGCTCGAGGTGCAGGCACAGCTGGCACGAGGCCCGGACGGGATCGACAAACCATTGAGCTGCTCAGCCGCGCAACTGGCCAAGGTGGCGCAGATGCGCCCGGACGACGCGCGCACTCTGGAACAGGTGCTGGGCGACCGCCGCGCCGAACGTTTCGCTGCCGCCTTTCTGGACGTGCTGCGCGCGGCGGGCTAGGTATCGACGGGCAGGCACGAACACGGGGGCAGACATGCTGGTGGTGATCTCTCCGGCCAAACGGCTGGACTGGGCAGAGCGGGACGTGGCACCGACCCGGCCCGATTTTCAGGACGACGCGATCCGGCTGGCGAAAACCGCGCGCAACCTGACGCTGGGGGACCTGAAAAAGCTGATGAGCCTCAGCGACGATTTGGCCCGGCTGAACCGCGACCGGTTCCGCGCCTTCGCCGAGGCACCACAGCCCGAAACCACCCGTCCGGCCGCGTTGGCCTTTGCCGGCGACACCTATCAGGGGCTCGAGGCCGCCTCGCTGGACGCCGATGAACTGGCCTGGGCGCAGGATCATCTGCGCATCCTGTCGGGGCTTTACGGCCTGCTGCGCCCGCTGGATGCCATCCAGCCCTATCGGCTGGAAATGGGCAGCCGGCTGAAGACCCGGCGCGGCACGAACCTTTACGACTACTGGCGCGACCAACTGAGCAAGGCCCTGAACGCGCAGGCCGACGAGATCGGCACCGACACGCTGGTGAACTGCGCCAGCCAGGAGTATTTTGGCGCGGTGGCCCCCAAGGCGCTGAAACTGCGGGTCATCACCCAGGTCTTCATGGAGGACAAGGGCGGCGCACCCAAGATCGTCAGCTTTTTTGCCAAGAAGGCTCGCGGCTCGATGGCGCGGTACATCATCCAGCACCGGCTGACCGACCCTGCGGGCCTGCGGGATTTCGACACCGGCGGCTATGTGTATCGGTCTGATTTGTCGGAACCGGACAAACCGGTATTCGTGCGCCCCTATCAGGCCTGATCCAGCATCGAGGCATCATACGCAACCAGCTCGACCGTGTTGCCCTCGGGGTCCGTGGTAAACACGCCGCGCCAACCGATCCAGCCGAACCGTTCCACGCGATAGGGCTGGCCGATTTGATCATACCAGCGCATGACGGCCTTCTGTTCCGCAAAGGGAAGAGACAAGGCGATATGGTGCAGCGACGATTGCACCCCGGTCATGGGTTTGTCGGCACCGGTGGGGTGCAAACCCGGCCGCGGCGCTGCCCCATGGTGAAACAGCGCCAGAACTTGTGTGTGTCCTTCGAACCCTTCCGCAATCCGAAAGAATGTGATGGCGCTGTCATGACCGCCATGCAGGCGGGTCAGACCGATGACGTTTTCATAGAAATCGACCATCGCTGCCATGTCGGCGCAGCGTATTGCTATTTCACCCAAAGCGCGGGGGCGAAAACCTCGTTCCTGTGACATAGCGACAGCCTAGACCGCACCGGCCGGCGCGACAATGACGGGTTGCGCATCCGTCGGGCAGTTGGACTGGATCATCTCGCAAATCAGCTTCTTCTGAAGCGGTTTCGTCAGGTAGTGATCCAGCCCGGCCGCTAGGATGCTGTGCTCGTCACCCGCCAAGGCATGAGCGGTCAGCGCCACGATCGGCACATGCTGCCCTGTGCCGATTTCGCGTCTACGGATCTCACCCGTGGCCTGCTTTCCGTCCATCTTGGGCATCGAGATGTCCATGAGGATCAGGTCCGGCGCGAATTCCGAAAAGGCTTCAACAGCCTCAAGCCCGTTGGCCACCAGCTTGAGGTCTATGTTCAGATCCTTGGTCATCTTGCTCAGGATCAACTGGTTGGTGCGATTGTCCTCGGCGGCCAGAACCCGCATCTTGCGCAGCTTCGTGTTTCCGCCGGACGATTGGGCCGGCTCCGCGCGGCAGGGCGGGGAAACAGGCGCAGGCAACACAGCGGCGCCCAGCGCCTGAAGCCGTGAGAACAGCTCGGCCCGTGGGATCGGTTTCTGAACCACCCCTTGTATCAGCCGATGGTTCGGATCGGCGTGCACGATGGCCGGGTTTGCGGACATCAGCACGATCGGAACGTCGGACCAGCCTCGCTTGCGCAGAGTTTCCGCCAAATCCAGCCCGTCCATGTCAGGCAGATCGTGATCGCAAAGGATCAGGTCGATCGACGCTTCCACCGCCCTCAGCGCTTCGGTGCCTGTGGCGCAAACCGTCACCTCGGCCCCCAAACGCCGCAGCTGCTTGTTCAGAATGGCCCGATTGACCGCCAAATCCTCGACCACGAGGACATGTTTCAGCCTGTCCGCCAAGGCAGGCGGAGCCGGTTGAGGGCCTTCGGCGGTGGGCAGCGTGATGCGGAACCCAAAGCACGATCCCTTGCCGGCCTCGCTCTCGACCCAGATCGAGCCACCCATCAAGGTAATCAGGCGTTTGGTGATGGCCAGACCAAGGCCAGTGCCGTCAAAGGCGCGGGTCTTTTCGTTTTCAACCTGATTGAACTCGCCAAAGATGTGCCCGATCTTGTCCGCTTCGATGCCGATTCCGGTGTCTTCGATCGCAATATGGATGTCGCAGGTCTTCTGATCGGCATGCGGTACTCCGGTGACCCGGATCAGAACATGGCCATGGGCGGTGAATTTGACCGCGTTGCCCACCAGATTGGTCAGCACCTGACGCACCCGGCCTGGATCGCCCACGAACAGCGTCGGCAGGAACAGGTCATAGTCGACCAGCAAGGTCAGCCCCTTGTCGCGCACCGTGGGCTGCAGCAGCATCGCAACTTCGAGGATGCAACGCTCAAGATCGAAATCCTCGGGATGCAGCACAAGCTTGTCCGCTTCGATCTTGGAATAGTCCAGAACGTCATTGATGATGACCAGCAGCGCGTCCCCCGAATTGCGGATCGTCTCGACATAAAGCCTCTGCTCCTCATTCAGAGGGGTTTCCGACAGCAGGTCGGTCATCCCGACGATGCCGTTCATCGGGGTCCGGATCTCATGGCTCATATTGGCAAGGAAAGCCGACTTGGCCCGGTTGGCGGCCTCGGCCTTTTCGCGCGCGGCCTGCAGTTGCGCCTCATGCTGGACCGAGGCCGTGATGTTCAGGGCCAGACTGACCACATCGCCACCCTGGCCGCGCTGGTCGATCAGCTTGATATATTGCCCATTCCACAGCTGGATCACTTCGGGCGGCGGGTTGATCCGGGTCCAGCGGCGCATCATGCGGGTTTTCCACGCCTCGGCCGGTTCCGACCCGATATCGATGATGCCCTCTGTGGTCAGCAGATCAAGAATGCGGGGGTATGAAATCCCGGGCGCGACCTCGTCCAGTCCTTCGAACACGCTCAGATAGGCCGTATTTGCGCTGATCAACCGATCACTGCCGTCGAAGAAGGCGAAACCGTCCTGGATCGTTTGGATCGAGTGCCAGAGGCGGCGTTCGGCCACTTCGATCTTGGCATTTGCAACGGTCAGGTCCGATTTGACCTTTTCATTCTCGCCACGCACGGATTCGACCTCGGCCTCGGTCTCGCCGATACGTTTGGTCAGGGCCATCGCATATTCGCCCAGCTTGCGATTGGCCTCGGACAGTTCACTCTGCTTGAGTGCAAGCAAGCGTTCGGCGGCCAGACGCGCCCGCCGTTCCTGTGCCAGTTTTTCTGCAAGACTCATGGTCATCTTCCCGGTCGGTTCGGGATCAGCATTCCCGCAGACCGTGAAAATCTGTTTAAGACCAAAGGCCGGTCAGCGCCGTCCTTCGCGCAGCCAGCCCGCCAGCAGGAAGCCACCCGCCAGCAGCAGCACCAGCCAGGGAGGCAACAGTCCGGCCTGGGTCACGTCACGGGTTTCATATGCCTCGCGCGGGGTCAGACCGATCCAGCCACGCCCGGCCGCAGGACGCCCGGCGCGCACGTTGCGGATTGCCGGCAGCCCGTCCTCGACACGGATCGCGCCGCCACGCATGGCCGCCATGGCCGGCGCGAGGATCTCGGCTGTTGCGATGGTGCGTTCGAATTCCCGCGGCGCCGCAGGGCCAAGGCCGATGACCGAGGACAGCTCACCTTCCTGCAGGCGATAAAGCCCAATTTCAGGGCCGAAATACTGCGCCTCGAACCGACCGGGGGACAATTCGCGCAAGGGCACTTCAAGCGTGTCGCCATTGGGTCGGGTGACCGTGACGGGGCCCACCTCTTCGTTCAGGGTCTGGCGGATGATGCGCATTGACTGCCCGTTGGCCTCGGCCCACAGCGCTTCTTCTTCAAGCTCGGGCTCTTTCATCATCCAGTGGGCAAGGCGGCGCAGCAATTCCAACTGCGGGCCACCGCCCTCGTAGCCACGGCTCCACAGCCAGGCGTGGTCCGAGGCCAGCAACGCCACGCGCCCTTCCCCCACACGGTCCAGCACCAGCAGCGGACGGTCGTCGACGCCGGTCATCAACAATTCACCCGAGCGCTGTTTCACGTCGATCTGCCGCAGCCATGCGCCCCAGTCGCCCGTCTCACCCAGATCGGCGGTCACCGGATGACGCTGGCCCAGGTCTGTCACCGTGGGCACGTAGCGTTCTTCGATGACCCGGGCCGAGGGTTGCGCCGGCAGGATCGCAGACAGGGGCGAGCGGAAGATGCTGTCGGCGGTGGCAAAGTCAGGCCCGGCCGCAATCAGCACCGCACCGCCGTCATTGATGTAGTTGGTCACGTTGTCCAGATAGATCGCGGGCAGGATGCCGCGCCGCTTGTAGCGGTCAAAGATGATCAGGTCGAAATCGTTGATCTTCTCCAGAAACAACTCGCGCGTGGGGAATGCGATCAGCGACAGTTCGTCCACCGGAACCCCGTCCTGTTTCTCGGGCGGGCGCAAGATGGTGAAATGCACCAGATCGACCGAGCTGTCGGATTTCAGTAGATTGCGCCAGGTTCGTCCGCCCGGATGCGGCTCGCCCGAGACCAACAGAACCCGAAGCCGGTCGCGCACACCGTTCATCTGGATCAAGGCGGTGTTGTTGCGGTCGGTCAGTTCGCCATCGGCCTGCGGAACGGTGAACTGGATGACGTTGCGCCCGCCATGGGGCAGCGTCACCGGCAGCTCGACATCCACACCGATCGGGATGCTGAACTGCTGCGGCTCGCCCCCGTCCACCGCAATCTCGAGCGGGGCGGACGCCGGACCGGCGGGCACCGCGCCACTGTCCTCGACCCGCAAGGTCAGAGTGACGGGCTCGTCGATGATGGCAAAGGCCGGCGCGTTGCGCACGATCAGGCGGCGGTCCCAGTCCTGCGCGCGACCGGTCTGCAACAGGTGCATCGGCGCTGGCAGGTCGGGGGCCTGATCGACGTCATGCACAATTCCGTCCGACAAGACCAGTATTCCGGCGATCCGGGCGCGCGGTTCCTCGGCCAGCGCGGCATTCAGCGCCGCCATCACCTGGGTACCTTCGTCTCCGTCGCCGTCGCCCACGGTGATACGACGCAGTTCGGTGTTGTCGCGGGCCTCGATCTCGGCGGCCAGGGCCTCGGCGGTCTGCGCGGTCTGTTCGGCGCGGTCCGACAGGGTCTGGCTGGCGCTTTCATCCTCGATCATCAACACGATGTCGGTCAGCGGGGCGCGGTCCTCGATCTGGTAGACCGGGCCGGACAAGGCTGCCAACAGCACCAGCGCGGCCAGTCCGCGCAACGCCCAACCTGACAGCCCGCGCCACAGCGCCAGAACCGTCGCGGCCAAAGCGATCGAACCGATGACCACCAGCACAGGCCACGGGATCAGCGGGTCAAAGATGACGGAACCGGTCATTGGCCCAACCTGTCAAGCAGAGCAGGCACGTGCACCTGATCGGATTTGTAGTTCCCGGTCAGCACGTGCATGACCAGGTTGACGCCGAACCGGTTGGCCAGCTCGCGTTGGCGTTCTCCGGCATAGCCGCGCCCGACCGGCAGCAGCGCCTGCCCGTTCCGGTCGATTGCCCAGGCCCCGGCCCAGTCGTTGCCACCGATCACCACCGGGGTGACGTTGTCGTTGAGGTTGCGGAAGGGCATGCCTTCGATCAGTTCGGCGTCCAGGGGCGCGGCCTCGACCCAGACCTCGGTTCCGGCAAAGCGGCCGGGGAAATCCTGCAACAGGTAGAACGCGCGGGTCAGGACGTGATCGCGCGGAACAGGCTCCAACGCAGGGATATTGAGCGGAGCAGCCAGTTGCTGCAGCTTGCGGCCATTGGGGCTGGAGGCGCCGAATCCGGCGATGTTGGCGTCCCGCGTGTCAAACAGGATCATCCCGCCGGACCGCAGATAGGCGTTCAGCTTGGCATAAGCCTCGGCCGAAGGCTGGGGCTGATCCGGGGTGATCGGCCAGTAGAGCAGCGGGAAGAAAGCCAGTTCGTCACGTTCGAGGTCCACGCCCATGGGCTCGGCCGGTTCGACGGACGTGCGATAAAACAGGGTTTGCGACAGGCCGCGCAGCCCGGCATGGGCGACGTCGTCAATCTGGGCATTGCCGGTCAGTACATGTGCCAGCACCAATTCCTTGGTTGCCTGCAGAGCGAACTCCGTCTCGTCGGGCGTCTGCGCCTGCGCCTGCGGTGCGATCAGAACCGCGCTCAGCGCCACCGCCGCCGCCCGCGCCAGCCCCAGACGCCCCGACAGCGCCAGCGAGGCCACGACGTCAACCGCCAGCAGGATCAGGGCCAGGCTCAGCAGCAGACCCCCGATCGGAGTTTCGGCGCTGACCTCCTGCCCCTTGATCGGCACATCCGCAGGCCAACTTATCGGGCGCAGCGTGCTGTCCTCGGTGAGCACGTTCAGGGCCAGTTTCTGCTTGCCGCTTTCATACAGACCCGGGCGCAAGTCGGGGCCAAGGGCGCCGGATATCAGCGCAGGGCCATCGACACCGGCCAGATTGCCCGCATCAGACAAGGTTCCGAACCCGTCCATCACCTGAATCGGCTCCCACGTGGTGCCTTGCAGCTGTTCGACCTGCCGCGTCTTGGCGGCCGAGGCCACGGCCAGCCGGTCCAGCATTTCGACGAACAGGCCCGACAGCGGCAGAGTCGACCATTCGGCATCGGCGGTGACGTGGAACAGCACCACCTGACCCAGGCCCAGTGGCTTGCGCGTCACCAGCGGGGTGCCATCCGACAGCGCGGCGATCACCCGGTCGGCCAGGTTCGGGTCGGGCTGCGCCATCACCTGGGTGCTGACGGTCACATCGTCGGGGATGCGCAACCCGTAAAAGGGCGAGCCCTCCTGGAAGGGCGCCAGCCCCTTGGCCTCGCCCCAGCTCATCGCGCCGCCGACCGAGCGGCCACCGCTGCGCAGCCGCACCGGCAAAAGGGCGTCTTCGGCATCGCGGCCCAGATCGCTGGCCGCCATGTGCGGACCGGCAAAGCGCAGCAACAGCCCGCCCTGCTCGACCCATTCGACCAATCCGGCCTGTTCGGCGGGGGTCAGCTTGGCCACATCGGCCAGCACGATCACATCCGGGTTGGCGGGCAGAACCTCGGCCAGCCCGCCCTCGACGAAATCGGCGGTGGGGATCAGCACCTGTGTCAGGTAGTGCAGCGGCGACAGCAGCTCCAGCCCCTCGCGATTGACGGTTCCCGCGATCAGGGCGACCTCGCGCCGGCGCAGGCTGTCATCGGTCAGCGACACCGCCCCGGCCGACCGCTGGCCCTGCAGTTCGAACCGCGTGATGCGGGCGCGCAGTTCGGATGGCAAGGCCAGATCGGCCTGTCCCTGGGTCGCGCCGCTCTCGAAGCTGACCTCGACCGATTGCAGCAGGCGCATCACGCCCGCCGGGTCGCGCCCCTGCGCATTGATGGTGACGGTCTGCGCCGGACCCGGTGTGGCGCGCACCGCGGTCAGTCGGATCGCCCCGTCCTGATAGGTGGCCGGCAGCAGCGCCAGGATCGGCGCCGCCGCGCGATAGACCGTGACCCCGCCCCGCGCCTGCAGCGCAGACAGCAGGGTTTCACGGCCCGGATAGTCCAGCTTGTCCGTGAACCAGTGCGTATCGAAACCGCCCTCGACCGCCGACAGGTCGGCCAGGGCCTGTTCGATCTGCGCCGCGTCCGGCTGCCACGGCTGCGGAACCAGTCCGGGCAGGCGGTTGCGCCAGGCTTCGGCGGCCTGGAAGACGGGCGGTTCCGGCTCGGTCAGTCGCAGGATCGAGACCGGGCGCCCGGCCCGTCCGGCTTCGGTCAGTTGCGCGTCGATCTGATCCAGCGTGGCGGGCCAGCGCGTGGCCCCGGCCCAGCTGGCATCCAGCACCAGCAGCAATGGCCCCGATCCGGTTTGGTCGCGCGACGGGTTCAGCACCGGGCCGGCCAGACCGATGATGATCGCCGCCGCCGCCAGCATCCGCAGCAGCAACAGCCACCACGGGGTGCGGTCGGATACGCTCTCGTCGTCCTTCAGGCCCAACAACAGCGTCACCGCCGGGAACAGTCGGCGGATCGGCGCGGGCGGCACGGCGCGCAGGATCAGCCACAGGATCGGCAGGGTCAGCAGACCCAGCAACACCCATGGCGCGGTAAAGCCGATGCCCGCCAGAACCGTCATCGCGCCCCTCCGTCCAGCGCACGATAGAGCCACAACAGGGCCGCCTGCGCGCTGTCGCTCGTATGGTGCAGGCCCAGCTGCCAGCCGGTGACGCGGCACAGGCGGGTCAGGTCATCCTTTCGCCGCGCCAGCCGCGCCAGATACCGCTCGCGCAGGTCGCCCGCCTTCAGCGTCTCGTGCCGGACCGTCCCGCCGACGCTTTCGAAGATGGTGCGCCCGCGATAGGGGAAGCTCTCCTCACCCGGGTCCAGGACCTGCAGTAGCACACCGCGCACGCCGCGGTCGGCAGCCTTGGTCAGGGCCAGTTCGACCTCGTCCAGCGGGCCGAGGAAGTCAGAGATGAACACGGCGCGGGCATGGGGAATCATGGCGCGGTGCTCGGGCGGGGCATAATCGGCCTCGGTATCTTCGGACAAGGCCTGCGCCAGCCGGATGATCTGGGCATTGCCGCGCCGGGGCGGCAGGGTGGTGCCGGTCAGGCCCACACGCTCGCCCCCGCGCACCAGCAGGATCGCCGTGGCCAGCCCCAGCAAACGCGCCCGGTCGGCCTTCGTGGGCAGGGATTTATCGGACGCAAAGCGCATCGAGGCGCCCTGATCGACCCACAGCATGATCGACTGCGCGATCTGCCATTCGCGTTCGCGCACATATTGCTGATCGCCGCGGGCCGAGCGCCGATGGTCGATCATCCGCCGGCTGTCGCCGATCTGGGCCGGTCGATATTGCCAGAAATCATCGCCCAACCCCGAACGCCGCCGGCCGTGATCGCCCAGCAGCACGGTTCCGGCCAGGTGTTCGGCCCGCGCCAGCAGCGGCGGCAGCCGGGACGCCTCGGCCTCGGATCTTTCGCGAAGGGTGCGGGCCGCGTTCACGCCGCCGCCTCAGCCCGGACAAGCCCGGCCGCGGTGGTTTCGATCAGGTCGGGCAGGCTGTCACCGCGCGCCCGCGCGGCGAAGTTCAGCGCCATCCGGTGGCTGAGCACCGGGCGCGCCATGTCCAGCACGTCCTCTGCATTGGGGGCCAGCCGGCCCTGCAGCATCGCCCGCGCCCGCACCGTCATCATCAGTGCCTGCGCCGCGCGCGGACCCGGGCCCCAGGCGACGGTCTCGGACACGCGCTCGGACACGCCGGGTTCTTCGGGGCGGAACGCGCGCACCAGATCGAGGATCAGTTCGACCACCGACTCGCCCACCGGCATCCGGCGCAGCAGAACCTGCGCGGCCAGCAATTCTTCCTTTGTGAAGATCTGGTGCGCCTCTTCCTCGGCCACGCCGGTGGTGGCCAGCAGGATGTCACGCTCGGTCTGACGGTCGGGATAGTTCACGTCGATCTGCACCAGGAAACGGTCCAACTGGGCCTCGGGCAGCGGATAGGTGCCCTCCTGTTCGATCGGGTTCTGGGTGGCAAGCACATGGAACGGCACGCCCAGCGCGCGATCCTCGCCCGCGACGGTCACCGTGCGTTCCTGCATCGCCTGCAGCAGCGCCGACTGGGTGCGCGGGCTGGCGCGGTTGATCTCGTCGGCCATCAAGAGTTCACAGAAAATCGGGCCGGGAATGAAACGGAAATGGCGGCTGCCATCCTCGGCGGTGTCCAGAACCTCAGACCCCAGAATGTCGGCTGGCATCAGGTCAGGGGTGAACTGGATGCGGTTGCCATGAAGGCCCATGACCGTCGACAGGGTTTCGACCAGCCGCGTTTTGCCCAGGCCCGGCAGCCCGATCAGCAGGGCATGACCGCCACACAGCAGCGCCGTCAGCGTCAGGTCGACGACCCTCTCCTGCCCGATGAAGCGGCGGGTGATCGAGGATTTGGCCTGTTGCAGTTTCTCTTCCAGCGCTTCGATCTCGGAGACGAGGTCGGCAGGTTCGGTCATGACTTTCCCTTCCGTGGACTTATTATGGTTGAAGTGTATCGCGCTGAGAGGAAATGGCAAAAACAATGAGCGGACAAAATCCTGTGAAACCGTCCCCTGAGGGTCTGGCGGCCTCGGTCAAGGCGGCCAAACCGCGGGGTCTGCCCCCTGTCGACAGCTGGAATCCTCCGTTCTGCGGCGATCTGGACATGCGCATCGCGCGCGATGGCACCTGGTATTACCTAGGGTCGCCCATCACCCGGTTCGAGCTTGTGAAGCTTTTTTCCTCAATTCTTAAGAAAGAAGGGGACGCCTATTTTCTGGTCACCCCGGTCGAGAAGGTCGGCATCAGGGTCGAAGACGCGCCGTTTGTGGCGGTCGATTTCGACCGGACCGGCGCGGACGAGGATCAGGTTCTGACCTTTACCGCCCATGTCGGCGATACGGTGTCGGCGGGTCCGGATCACCCGATACGGGTGGCCACCGACCCGGAAACAAACGAACCCAGACCCTATATATTGGTGCGATCAAACCTCGAGGCGCGGATCGACCGCAAGAGTTTCTACCGCCTTGTGGACATTGCGACGGAACGCGCCGGGCAGGTCGGGGTCTGGTCCGGCGGGCAGTTCTTTGTCTTGGGTCGCGCCGAGGAAACGCCATAGGCAACCCGTCTTGCGGGACGGTCTTGCGCAAGGACAACCGCCAGCGCCACGACTCCGGCGCCCAGCGCCCGGGTCCAGTTCCACTCCGAACCCAGAACCACCATGATGAGCATCACGTAGAACGGGGCCACATTGATGTGGAATGACGCCAGAGCAACACCCAGCCGGCCGATCGAAGCGATGAACAGGACCTGGCTGAGGCCGAGAGAGATCACGGCGTAGATCGCCAGCATTCCTGCCTGCTGCGGGTCGATCGGCGACGATGGCCAGACTTCGAACCCGAGGACGCTCGACAGATAGAACAGCGCGCCGGCCATGAACGTGCCGCCGATCAGCGTGATCGTGGTACGTCCGGTTTGGCTGAGGTCCGGGAAGTCCCGCGCGGTCGCCATGCTGGCCCAGCAGAACAGCGCGGTCGAGGCGATTGCGCAAAGCGCCCCCAGTCCCAGCTGGGCCGGCGCCACCGCGCTGGTTGCGATCAGGCCGCCTATGATCGAAACGGCAACCCCCAGCGCGAAGTTCCACCGCAATCTGCGCGTTCCCGCAGCCAGCTCGAGCAGTGTCGCAATCAAAGGCGCGCAGGAGGCGATGATGGCAACGGTTACGGGATCGGTCAGTTTCTGCGCCAGGATGATCAGGAACATGCCCAAGCCAAGTCCAAACCCGCCCACTCTCATCGCATGGGCCCAGCGCGCCCGCAGCACCGCATCTGCGCCATCGATCCACAGCCAGATCGGGATCATCACGGCCACCGCCAGCATCAGCCGCGCAGCCAGCAAGGCAACCGGCGGCCAGGTCTGCAGCAGGATTTCGGCCGCCGGGAATCCGGCCGCCCAGGCCAGCATCGACGCCACCGCCAACCCGTTTCCGGACAAGGCGGATTGCCGCGCACCGGGCACAGCGAAACTAGGCCCGCGAACGGGGTCCGGACTCATCGCCATCGGTTTCAATCCTTTTGTTGGTGCAGCGCCACGAAAATGATTCGCTGCAATACCCCGACCCTTCACATTCGGCCCGCGACGGTCTGGCCGATTTTCGACATATTGTCGTTTTCAAACCCTTTCTCTGCGCGCCGCCCGCGACTAAGGTCAGCACGCCATCGGACCGAGAGGACAATGCCCCGATTTGCCGCCAATATCTCGCTGCTCTTTGCCGAGCTGCCCTATCTCGACCGATTCAAGGCGGCCGCGGATGCCGGGTTCAAGGCAGTCGAGATCCTGTTTCCCTATGACCTGGCGGCCAAGGAAACCCGTCGCGCATTGATGACCAACGGTCTGGACCTTGTGCTGATCAACGCGCCGCCGCCCAACTATACCGGCGGCCAGCCGGGTTATGCGGCCGTTCCGGGGGGCCAGGGGCGGTTCCAGTCCGACATCCGCCGCGTCCTGCGCTATGCCGAGGCGCTGAAGCCCGGTTTGATCCACGTGATGGCGGGCTATGCCTCGGGGGCGGACGCACGGGACTGTTTTGTGCGAAATCTGCAATGGGCTGCGGATTTTGCGCCGCATCAACGGTTCACGATCGAACCGCTGAACCCGGTCTCGCAGCCCGGATACTTCCTCAACGACTATGATCTGGCCGCCGCGTGCCTGGACCGGATCGACCGTCCGAATGTGGGCCTGCAATTCGACAGCTTTCATGCCCGGATGATCCATGGCGATGCACAGGCCATCTGGGACAGATTCCGCGACCGGATCGTACATGTTCAGATCGGATCGGCCCCCGACCGGTCGGAACCCGGCCGCGACGAGACCGATTTCCCCGCCCTGTTCGCAGCAATCGACGACAGCGGCTATGACGGTTGGGTCAGCGCCGAATACACGCCCTCGACCCGGCGCACCGAAGCCTCTCTGCACTGGATGCGATAGTCCTGTGCGCCTGCGCACTGGAAATCACATCTTGAATATCGCATACGAAGTGGCGATTCAGCAGAGAAACAGCCGTATGATCCCCGCCCGCTTTGCCCCCGTCCTGTTCGGATTGATCCTGTCGGGGCTGATGTCCTGCATCGTGACCTGCATCGCAACGGTCAAAGAGATCGGGCTGGGCCCCGAGACCTTTGCCAGCTGGATGGGCGCGTGGAGCATCAGCTGGCCGGTGGCGTTTGCGGTGGTTTTGGTCATGGCCCCGCTGACCCGGCGGCTGGTCGCGTTGATGGTCAGGCCCGAGGCCTGACCTGCCGCGAAGATGGCCCACAGGGCCTGATGAGCGGCACGGCGCTTGCCTAATGCGCCTCGGCCCAGTTGGCGCCTTTGCCCGCATCCACCGTCAGTTTCACGTCCAGCTTCACCGCCGGATCGGGCGCGTTCTCCATCACGTCGCGCGCAATCTCGATGGTCTTTTCCACCGCGTCCTCGGCCACTTCGAACAGCAGTTCGTCATGCACCTGCAGCAGCATCTTGGCCGGCAGCCCGTCGATCGCCTCGGGCATCCGCACCATCGCCCGCCGGATCACGTCCGCCGCCGTGCCCTGGATCGGCGCGTTGATCGCCGCCCGGCGCGCGAACCCCGCATGCGGACCCTTGGCGTTGATCTCTGTCGTGTGGATCCTGCGCCCGAACAGGGTCCGCACATAGCCATGCTCTTTGGCAAAGGCGATGGTGTCGTCCATATAGCGCCGGATGCCGGGGAAGCGCTCGAAATAGCGGTCGATGAAGCCCTGCGCCTCGGCCCGCGGAATGCGCAGGTTGCGCGCAAGGCCAAAGCCCGAAATGCCGTAGATCACGCCGAAATTGATCGCCTTGGCCTTGCGGCGGATCTCGGGCGTCATCTCGTCCAGCGGCACATCGAACATTTCCGAAGCGGTCATGGCGTGAATGTCCAGCCCATCGGCAAAGGCCTGTTTCAAGGCCGGAATATCGGCGATATGCGCCAGGATACGCAGCTCGATCTGTGAATAGTCGAGCGACACCAGCACGTTGCCCGGCTCGGCGATGAAGGCCTCGCGAATGCGGCGGCCCTCCTCGGTGCGCACTGGGATGTTCTGCAGGTTGGGGTCGGTCGAGGCCAGACGCCCCGTGTTCGCCCCGGTGATGGCATAAGACGTATGCACCCGGCCCGTATCGGGGTTGATATGGGTCTGCAGCGCGTCGGTATAGGTCGATTTCAGCTTGGACAGCTGCCGCCAGTCCAGCACCCGGCGCGGCAGCTCATGCTCGGTCGCAAGATCTTCCAGCACGTCGGCGCCGGTCGAATACTTTCCGGTCTTGCCCTTCTTGCCGCCCTCAAGACCCATCTTGTCGAACAGTATCTCGCCCAACTGCGCGGGCGAGCCGACGTTGAAGGTTTCTCCGGCCAGCTCGTGGATTTCAGCCTCTAACCCGGCCATTTTCTGGGCAAAGGCGTTCGACATGCGGCTCAGCACATCGCGATCGACCTTGATGCCATGCATCTCCATCTCGGCCAGAACCGGCACCAGAGGGCGTTCAAGCGTTTCATAGACGGTGGTCACCTGAGCCCGGTGCAACTGCGGCTTGAACAGCTTCCACAGGCGCAGGGTGATGTCGGCATCCTCGGCGGCATAGGCGGTCGCCTCGTCGATCGGCACCTTGTCGAAGGTGATCGCCGATTTGCCCGAGCCCAGCAGCGGTTTGATCGGGATCGGCGTGTGGCCCAGATAGCGTTCGGACAGGGTGTCCATGCCGTGCCCATGCTCGCCCGCATGCATGGCATAGGACATCAGCATCGTGTCGTCGATCGGGGCCACATCCACGCCGTAGCGCGCAAAGATCTTGGCGTCGTATTTCATGTTCTGCCCGATCTTCAGGATCGACGGATCCTCGAGCACCGGCTTGAGCATCTGCAGCGCCTCATCCAGCGGCATCTGCCCCTCGGCCAGCGCGTCCGAGCCGAACAGGTCGTCGCTGGCCCCGTCGCGGTGGGTCAGCGGGATATAACAGGCCTCGCCCGGCTCGATGCACAGCGAGATGCCGACCAGATCGGCGATCATTTCGTTTAGGCCCGTGGTCTCGGTGTCCACGGCCAGCCAGCCGCGCTCATAGGCCTGATCGATCCATTTCCGCAGCGCGGCCGCATCGCGCACGCATTCGTATTTGCTGGAATCGAACGGAATGTCCTCGGCCTGCGGCTCATCTGCCGCCGGCGCCGGAGTATCCGCGATCACCGGCGGTTCGACGCCCAGCTTGTCGGCGATCCGCTTGGTCAGAGTGCGGAACTCCATCTCGGCAAGAAACTCCATCAGCTTGTCCGGATCGGGATCGCGCAGCTCCAGATCATCCAGCGTGAAGTCCAGCGGTGTTTCGCAATCCAGCTGCACCAGCCTCTTCGACAACTCGATCTGATCTCGTTTCTCGATCAGGGTTTCGCGGCGCTTGGGTTGCTTGATCTCCTCGGCGCGGTCCAGCAGCGTCTCCAGATCGCCGAACTCGTTGATCAGCAGCGCCGCCGTCTTGATCCCGATCCCCGGCGCGCCCGGTACGTTGTCCACGCTGTCACCGGCCAGCGCCTGCACATCGACGACGCGCTCGGGGTAGACGCCGAATTTCTCGAACACCCCCTCGCGGTCGATGCGCTTGTTCTTCATGGCATCCAGCATCTCGACACCGTCGCCCACCAGCTGCATCAGGTCCTTGTCCGAGCTGACGATGGTCACCCGCCCCCCGGCCTGGCGCGCCTGGCAGGCCAGCGTGGCGATGATGTCGTCGGCCTCGTACCCCTCCAGCTCTTTGCAGGCGATGTTGAAGGCCTCGGTCGCCTGCCGGGTCAGCGGGATCTGCGGGCGCAGGTCCTCGGGCATCGCCTCGCGGTTGGCCTTGTAGAGGTCGTACATGTCATTGCGGAAGGTGTGCGAGCCCTTGTCGAAGATCACTGCCAGATGGGTCGGCGCGTCAGGGCCGTGGTCGCCATCCACGTACCGCTGCAGCATGTTGCAAAAGCCCGAAACGGCGCCAATCGGCAGCCCGTCCGATTTCCGCGTGAGCGGCGGAAGGGCGTGATAGGCGCGAAAGATGAAGGCCGATCCGTCGATCAGATGCAGATGGCAGCCTTTTCCGAATTTGCTCATGCGCGCTCTCCCTGTCGGTCAGGGACGGTTCTGCCACAGGGGCAGCCGGGTGACCAGTCAGGAACGCGCCCTAGCCGCCAAACAGGCCGCTGAAAACATCCGAGAAACTGTTCAGCAGCGACATGATGACCAGCGCGCCGAGAAACGCGAAAAACGCCATCGCGAAAAACTGGAACAGGATCGCACCCGTTCCGATGACCACACCGGCGATGGCCGGGCGGCGTTTTTCGTGCCGCAGGATGCCGACGACCGAGACGACGATCGCCAGCCCGCCCAGCATGGCGACGCCGATCTGCAGAAAGTCATCCAGATCGCGGGTGGGCGCGACCGGCGCGGGCTGCTCCATCCCCGCCGCGGCCCGCAGGGTCGATTTTCCCAACTCGGCGGCCAGTTCGCCCAGCGTCACGCCGGAGGATTGCTGCGGCGCAAACGGCCCTGCCCAGAACACGAACAAGGCTGCGAACAGGGCCAGTGCCGCAAGGCAAAAGCCAGCCCATCCAAAAACCGGATTGCCGGTATCAGCAGCAGTCATATCGGTCATCATTCGCACCCACGTTGGTCACACCAACGCACTAGGTGAAAATCGCGGCGAGATTTGGGCGGACCGCGGTTGGGCAGGCAATCAGTGTTGCTGTGCGTCCTTCAGAACATACTTGCAATCGCAATAGGGGCACTCGACCCAGCCCTGATCCTCGGGGATCTGCAACCAGACGCGCGGATGGCCCAGCGCGCCCTCGCCGCCATCACAGGCGACACGGCTTGTCTCGACGATCTTGGTTTCCGGAGCTTCGATTGTCACGGCGTGCGATCCTTCACTGGTTGTCGGCCTCGCGGGCATGCATTAGGTGCGTTTATGAGCGATCAGGAAACCGGGGGCAAGAGCCAGCAATGACCGATGCAGCGATCAGCCTTCGCGGCCTGCGCAAAACCTATCGCGGCGGCAAGGGCCAGCCCGAGAAACACGCGCTGAAGGGCATCGATCTGGATATCCCGCGCGGCTCGGTCTTCGGCCTGCTGGGGCCGAACGGGGCGGGCAAATCGACCCTGATCAACATTCTGGCGGGGCTGGTGATCAAGACCGCCGGCCAGGTGACGATCTGGGGCTTTAACCAGGACCGCAACCCGCGCCAGGCCCGCGCCGCCATCGGCGTGATGCCGCAGGAGTTGAACCTCGACCCGTTCTTCACCCCCCGCGGCGCGCTCGAGGTGCAGGCCGGGCTCTATGGCGTCCCCAAATCGCAACGACGCAGCGACGAGATCCTCGAAATGGTGGGCCTCAGCGACAAGGCCGAGGCCTATGCCCGCACGCTGTCGGGCGGGATGCGGCGGCGGCTGCTGCTGGCCAAGGCGCTGGTGCACCACCCGAAAATCCTGGTGCTGGACGAACCCACCGCCGGCGTGGACATCGAACTGCGCCAGATGCTGTGGGCCAATGTGCGCAAGCTGAACCAGCAGGGCATGACCATCATCCTGACGACCCACTATCTGGAAGAAGCGCAGGAGATGTGCGACGAGATCGCCATCATCAACCACGGCGAGAAGGTGGCGCAGGACAGCACCGCCAACCTGCTGGGCCGCATGGACGGCCGAACCATGGTCATCACCCCCGAGGCCGCCGTGACCGCCTTGCCCACCGCCCCCGGCGTTCAGGCCAGCCTGCGCGACGACGGCAGCCTGGCCCTGCACTACCGCAGCCCGGAAACCAGCGCCGAGCAGGTGCTCGAGGCGGTCCGTCAGGCCGGCATCCGCATCCGCGACGTACGCACCGAAGAGGCCGACCTCGAGGACGTTTTCCTCGCCCTGACCTCCTCACGCTCCGACGATGCCCCGGCCGACGATCAGGACCAGCCGCGCCGGGGCCTGCACCGGGTCAAGCTGTGACCTTACCCCGTGCCACTTTGGCATGGGCAGATGAGGTTATTTCCGAACATCATAAGGCCGTTTTTCGCGCCGCCCATGTATGGCCGCGTTGCGGACTTACCTATCATTCGCGAAAAAGCTTGGTGAATTTGCGGCTTGAACAATTGCGTTGAGGCCGGAAAGTAATTCCAGCGACAAGCCTGACTTGTTTTCAATAAACTACTGGCGCAACATCTTTGGATGTCCGGAACCAATTGGGAGGTTGGCATGGCGGAACTACGCGAAATTGGTAAGACTGGGATACGGGTTTCCCGCATCGGGTTTGGGTCGACAGGATTGGGAAGTATTCCGGAAATCTATGGGTATGAAGTTGAGGAAGACCGCGCGATTGACACAATTCGGGCAATTCTTTCGCAGCCAAATGCGTTTTTGGACACATCCCGTTGCTATGCCATGGGGCGAAGTGAAGAGCGTATAGGAAAAGTCGTTCGTGAGCTTGGCGGTTGGCCGGACGGGCGGGTGCTTTCCACCAAGATAGATAGGAACATGGAAACTGGTGCTTTTGATGCTTCTCAAGCACGTAGATCATTCGAGGAAAGCCTTACAGCCCTAGGCGTCGACAGCGTCGATATTCTTCACGTCCATGATGTCGAATACGCAAATGACCTATCTGAGGTCAAAGGACCGGGTGGTGCGATTGAAGAGTTGTTCCGCATCAAGGAGGAAGGTCTGGCAAAGGCGGTCGGAATCGCGGCGGGACGTATCGACTTGATGATGCCAATTTTAGAGGGTTGGGATTTTGACGTGGTCCTGACACACAACAGGCATACGCTGGTAAACGACAACGCGGCACCTCTGATAGAACTCGCGAAATCACGAGGCGTTTCGATATTGAACGCAGCACCTTTTTCCGGAGGTGCGCTTGCCCGAGGCAGCGAGATCCATCGCTTTTACGCCTATCGTCCTGCAGATGATGAAGTACTTGCTCCAATACGTGCCGTTGAAGAGGTTTGCGGGCACTACGATGTCCCGGTTGGGGCGGTCGCGTTGCAGTACTCTTTGAAAAACGACGACATCACTTCGACGGTTTGCGGAGTAACTTGGCCTCAACATGTTCAACAAGCGATGGAGTGGGCAGAGTGGCCCATCCCTGAAGGTGTTTGGGAGGACCTCGCTGAGCTTGGAAAAGCTTCGAGCGACCCAGAAAATTAGCGTCAGCTTTCGGATAGGATACTGTTTTCCCAATATCCGCTGTGGACTCGAACCAAACCTTCACCGCACCTGAATCGACAACTCGTTTCCTGCACAATGCAGACAAGGACTCGAAAAAGAACAAAACAAGAATATAATGACGACTCGCCATGTATGCCGAGCTGTCGATCACGTCGAACTTCACCTTCCTCACCGGGGCCTCGCACCCCGAGGAGTACATGGAGCGCGCCGTCACCCTGGGCCTGCCCGCCATCGCCATCGCCGATGACAACTCGGTGGCGGGCATCGTCCGCGCCCACACCCAGGCGCGCGAGATCGCCCGCAAGGTCCGTGAACGCCGCGCGTGGGAGGAGCAGAACACGCCCATCGGCCCGCCCTGCCCCGATCACATCCCGAAACCGCCCTCGTTCCCGGTGCATGCGGTGCCGCGCCTGATCCCGGCGGCGCGGCTGCTCTTTGCCGATGCCCCGCCAGTCACCGCCCTGCCCCTCAACCGGCAGGGCTGGGCCAGCCTGTGCCGCCTCCTGTCCACCGGACGGCTGCGCGCGGCCAAGGGCGACTGCATCCTGCACCTGTCCGACCTGTTGGAGTTTTCCGACGGCCTCCACCTGCTGCTCTGGCCACAGGCGGGCCGTCCGACCGGCGGCGCGAGCGGATGGCGGACACAGGCGCAACAGCTGACGCGCCGCTTTGCCGGGCGCATGCACCTGCTGATGCATCCTCGCTATGACGGTGCAGATGCAGCATTTTTTCATTTGTTAGAGACTGAATCAGGCCATCTGGGCCTGCCCACCATCGCCAGCGCCGCGCCGATGATGCATCACGGCTCGCGCCGCCGGCTGGCCGATGTGCTGACCGCGATCCGCCTGCGCCGCAAGGTGGACGACCTGGGCCGTCACGCGCTGGCCAATGGCGAACAGCGCCTGCGGTCCGAGGCCGAGATGCTGCGCATCTTCAAGGGGCACGAAGGCGCCGTGGCCCGCGCGTATGCGCTCAGCCAGGAACTCACCTTCTCGCTGGACGAGCTGCGCTATGAATACCCCAGCGAGGTCAGCGGCACCGAAACCCCCACCCAGCGCCTGCATCGGCTGGCGCATGAAGGGTTAAAATGGCGCTATCCCGCCGGCGCCCCTGAAAAGGTCAAGGCGATGCTGGCGCATGAGCTGACCCTGATCGGCAAGCTGAAATACGAACCCTATTTCCTGACCGTCCGCGACATCGTGCAGTTTGCCCGCGGCCGCGGGATCCTGTGTCAGGGGCGCGGCTCGGCCGCCAATTCGGTGGTCTGCTATTGCCTGGGCGTCACCTCGGTCAGCCCCGAGATGGGCACCATGGTGTTCGAACGCTTCGTCTCCGAGGCGCGGGACGAGCCGCCCGACATCGACGTCGATTTCGAACATGAGCGCCGCGAAGAGGTGATCCAGCACATTTATGAACGCTATGGCCGCCACCGCGCGGGGCTGTGCGCCACGGTGATCCACTATCGCGGCAAGCGCGCCATCCGCGAGGTGGGCCGCGCCATGGGCCTGACCGAGGACACGATTTCCGCCCTGTCCTCGCAACTGTGGGGGTTCTTCTCGACCGCAGGGCTCGAGGCGGAACGGATGCGCGAAATCGGCCTCGACCCCGAGGACCGCCGCCTGAAACAGACTCTGACACTGGTGCATCAGATCAACGGCTTCCCCCGCCACCTGTCCCAGCATGTGGGCGGGTTCATCATCACCGAGGGCCGTCTGGACGAGCTGGTGCCCATCGAGAACGCCACGATGGAGGACCGCACGGTCATCTGCTGGGACAAGGACGACATCGACAGTCTGGGCATCCTCAAGGTCGATGTCCTCAGCCTTGGCATGCTGACCTGCATCCGCAAGGCCTTCGACCTGATCGCCCAGCACCATCAGACGAGTTACACGCTCGCCACCCTGCCGCCCGAGGACCCGGCGGTCTATGACATGCTGTGCCGCGCGGATTCGGTGGGCGTGTTCCAGGTGGAATCACGTGCTCAGATGAACTTCCTGCCCCGGATGCGGCCGCGCAATTTCTATGATCTGGTGATCGAGGTCGCCATCATCCGCCCCGGCCCCATCCAGGGCGACATGGTGCATCCCTATATCCGGCGTCGGAACGGCGAGGAGGAGGTCAGCTTCCCCTCGGACGCGCTGGGCGAGGTGCTAGGCAAGACGCTGGGCGTGCCGCTGTTTCAGGAACAGGCGATGCAGATCGCCATCGTCGGCGCGGGCTTCACCCCCGAACAGGCCGACCGGCTGCGGCGGTCGCTGGCGACCTTCAAGAAGCACGGCAATGTCAGCGAATTCCGCACCCTGTTCCTGCGCGGGATGCAGCGCAACGGCTATGACGCCGAATTTGCCGAGCGCTGTTTCTCGCAGATCGAGGGGTTCGGCTCCTACGGCTTCCCCGAAAGCCATGCGGCCAGCTTTGCGCTGCTGGTCTATGCCAGCGCCTGGATCAAGTGCCACCATCCGGGGATTTTTGCCTGCGCGCTGCTGAATTCGCAACCAATGGGGTTCTATGCCCCCGCCCAGATCGTGCGCGATGCGCGCGAGCATGGCGTGCAAGTGCGTCCGGTCTGCATCAATGCCAGCTTCTGGGACAACGTGATGGAGCCAGACGGCCATGGCGGGCTGGCCCTGCGACTGGGCTTTCGCCAGATCAAGGGCCTGAGCGAAGAGGACGCCAGTTGGCTGACCGCCGCGCGCGGCAACGGCTACCACCAGGTTGACGACGTCTGGCGCCGCGCGGGCCTTGGCCCCTCGGTGATCGAGCGTCTGGCCGAGGCCGATGCCTTTGCCGCCTGCGGCCTGACCCGGCGCGAGGCGCTGTGGCAGGCCAAGGCGATCGCCACCGCCAAACCCCTGCCCCTGTTCGCGCAGGATCTGGAAGGCGAGGCGCTGGACGAACCCGCCGCCCATCTGCCGCAGATGTCGCTGGGCGAGCAGGTGGTCGAGGATTACGTCGCCACCCGCCTGAGCCTGCGGGCACACCCGGTGGCCCTGTTGCGGCACCTGCTGACGCCGGGGCAGCGCGACAATTCCGCCCCTGCATCCGGGCCGAAAAACGCGGTATCTGCCCGGAACAGAGCCTGAATCGAAAGCCCCGATCATGACCCGGCCCGTACTGCCCCCGCGTTTTCCCGCCACGCCCGACCAGATCCAGGCGCAGGTCACCGCATTCTACGCCCGCGTCCGGCAGGACCCCCTGCTGGGCCCGATCTTCAACCGCCACGTCACCGACTGGCCCGCGCATGAGGACCGGATCGCCGCCTTCTGGCGCAACGCCATCCTGTACGAGCGCGGCTACAGCGGCAATCCGCAGCGTGTGCATATCGAGCGTCCGGACGTGAAACCCGAAATGTTTGCCCATTGGCTGGACCTGTTCGAAGAGGTCGCCCACGGCACCCTGCCCCCGGAAACGGCCACGCCCTGGGTGGCGCTGGCCCGACGCATCGGCGCGGGGATGCAGGCCGGTGTCGCGGCCGCCCGCCAACCGGCCGGGGCTCCGCCGATCCTGCGCTGAACGGCCGGCCCCGCAGGGATGTTAGCGGTAAAGTTTGGACTATCCGACTCTGCCGATTGGGTTTAATCAGGCCTCAGACACCTGCCACAGCATCCAATCGCCCGGGACCAGCCAGATGAGCACACAGAACTCGACCCTGCAGGGACTTGGCTTTGCCTTTCTCGGGTTTGCCGTCTTTGCCACCCATGACGCGCTGATCAAGACGCTGGGCGGCACCTATTCCGTGCTGCAGATCATCTTTTTTGCCACGCTGTTTTCCTTTGTGCCGATGGCGGTCACGATCCTCGCGGACCGGACCGCTGGCAATTTTCGGCCGCATCACCCGTGGCTGGTGATGCTACGCTCGGGGCTGATGGTCACGTCGATGTCCTGTGCCTTCTACGCCTTTTCGGTCCTGCCCCTGGCCGAAGTCTATTCGCTGCTGTTTTCCTTTCCGCTGATCGTCACCGTCCTGTCGATCCCGATACTGGGCGAGGTCGTGCGCGCCCAACGCTGGGCCGCAGTGGGCGTGGGCCTGATCGGAGTGCTGATCGTCCTGCGCCCCGGCGCGACCGAGATCACCCTCGGCCACCTTGCCGCCCTGACGGCCGCGTTCTGCAGCGCCTTCGCATCCGTGCTGGTGCGCAAGATCGGAAACGAGGAACGCTCGGCCGTGCTGATCCTGTATCCGATGCTGCTGGCGATCGCGGTCATGAGCCTTGCGCAACCAGCGGTCTATCAGCCGCCTTCGCTGATCCATCTGGCGATGATGGCCTTGGTCGGCGTGTTCTCGGTGATCGCCCAGCACCTGATCATCCTGGCCTATCGCGCGGCGCCCGCCGGCGTGGTTGCACCCAGCCAGTACAGCCAGATCATCTGGGCCACGATCTTCGGCGCGGTGTTCTTTGGGGAAAAGCCCGACAAATGGGTGGCCGTGGGGGCCGCAATCATCATCGCATCGGGCATCTTTGTCGTCTGGCGCGAAAGCCGGGCAAATGTATCGCCGAACAAGCCGGTTTTGCGCGTCCGCTCGCCGCGCTCTGACACCGGGGCCTCAGCACGGCCGGGGTCATAACGCGGCGGAACGGCATAAAGTATTATCTATCTTTTGGCCTGATTTTAAGGCTCCCGTTTGCACTGGCCTCGTCAAACTTGCCTGTCGCGCGCACCAGATCGCTCAACCTTTTGAACCCATAGGTACGTGTGTCGAAATCGGGATAGTTCTTGCTGAGCTGACTCCCAACGCCGCTAAGTGCAGCCCACCCGTCCGGGTCATCCGATTTCAGGACGACATTCCGGATCAACTGATAAGCATGGTTCAGCTCTTGTTTGGCAGACGGCTTCTTGGATTTCTCCGGAGATTCGTTCGCCTGCATCTCCTCCTTTTTGATATTCTCAATGTAGATGAACCGATTGCAAGCTGCGACAAAGGCTTTGGGCGTTTTGCGTTCGCCGATCCCGAACACGCTCAACCCTTGCTCACGGATTCGGCTGGCCAACCGCGTAAAGTCGCTGTCTGACGACACCAGCACGATGCCGCCAAATCGGCCAGAATGCAGTATATCCATGGCATCAATCACTAGGGCGATATCCCCGGCGTTCTTGCCGGTGGTATTGGCGAATTGCTGGTGCGGTACGATGGCGTATTCCGCTAGTTTCTCGGCGCTCCAACCCTGCGGCGTGCCACCCGAGAAGTCACCGTAGATCCGGCGCAGACCGGCCTCACCCAATGTGGCAACTTCTTCGAAAATCTCGGCAACATGCTTTGCCGGTACGTTTTCGGCGTCGATCAGAACGGCCAGGCGTTCCGTTGCATCAGTGGTCAATTTAGTCTCTCTATTCAGGTATTTATCAATGCTCTGAAGATAAGAGACAAAAAGGGCGGGTTAAACCCCGCCCTTGCAATTTCCGATTGTCAGTAAACCACCACCGACCGGATGCTTTCGCCCTTGTGCATCAGGTCGAAGCCGGTGTTGATATCGTCCAGACCCATGGTGTGAGTGATCATCGGATCGATCTCGATCTTTCCTTCCATGTACCAGTCGACGATCTTGGGTACGTCCGTGCGCCCACGCGCGCCGCCGAAGGCGGTGCCGCGCCACGACCGGCCGGTGACCAGCTGGAACGGACGGGTCGAGATCTCGGCCCCGGCAGGCGCCACACCGATGATGATCGATTCGCCCCAGCCCTTGTGCGCCGATTCCAGCGCCGCGCGCATCACCTGCACGTTGCCGGTGGCGTCAAAGGTGTAATCCGCTCCGCCCTTTGTCAGGTTCACCAGATAGGGGACAAGATCGCCCTCGACCTCGGACGGGTTCACGAAATCGGTCATTCCAAACTTTTCGGCCATCTCGACCTTGGCGGGGTTCAGGTCGACGCCGACGATCTGATCGGCCCCGGCCAGACGCAGGCCCTGAATCACGTTCAGGCCGATACCGCCCAGGCCGAACACGATGGCACGGCTGCCGATCTCGACTTTGGCGGTGTTGATCACCGCGCCAATGCCGGTGGTCACGCCACAGCCGATATAGCAGATCTTGTCGAACGGCGCGTCCTCGCGCACCTTGGCCAGTGCAATCTCGGGCAGAACCGTGTGGTTCGAGAAAGTCGAGCATCCCATGTAATGCAGGATCGGATCCCCATCCAACGTCGAAAACCGCGAGGTGCCGTCGGGCATCAAACCCTTGCCCTGCGTCTCGCGGATCGCCTGGCACAGGTTGGTCTTGGGATGCAGGCAGTATTCGCACTCGCGACATTCGGGAGTGTAGAGCGGGATCACGTGATCGCCCGGCTTCAGGCTGGTCACGCCGGGGCCGACCTCGACCACGACGCCGGCACCCTCGTGGCCCAGAATGGCCGGAAACAGGCCCTCGGGGTCGGCGCCCGACAGGGTGAATTCGTCGGTATGGCAGATGCCGGTGGCCTTGATCTCGACCAGAACCTCGCCCGCCTTGGGGCCTTCGAGGTTCACGTCCATCACTTCCAAGGGCTTGCCCGCCTGAACGGCGACGGCGGCACGGGTTCGCATGTTGCTTGTCTCCCTGTCTTGTTTGACCCGACCCTGCGTCAAATACAGGGTGTTTTCAACTGCGCTTTCATGGCAGTCTCTGTAAGCTTTTGATATTTCAGAAACGACATTGCCGAAAAGAGGAGCGCCAATGTACCGGTTCATCCCGATCCTGATCGTCCTGGCCGCCTGCGCCGAAACCGACCTGCCCGAACCGGGCTCTGCCGAGGTGGATGCCGCCCCGGTGGATCTGGCCTTCTGCAAGGGCGAACCCTTTGCCCAGTCCGTGGGGCAGCCGGTCTCGACCATTCAGGCCAGCCTGCCGGAACGGAGCCGCGTTCTGGGCCCTGATGACATCGCCACGCAGGATTACCGCATCGACCGGCTGAACGTCTATGTGAACGGAGCCGGGATCATTCAGCGGCTGACCTGCGGATAAGGGCGGACTCGACTCGGGGTATGATTCTCGGATAGGAACAAAGTGAGAACACTTTGATGTCTGCCCGATGCCCAAACGCCGAATACTCTCGCTGTGGTTTCCCCGTCTGGGGGCCGAACGGATGATCCGCGCCGCGCGGGGCCTGCATACAGGCCCGCTGGCGGTGGTGGCCGAACAGTCGAACATGCAGGTCATCACCTCGCTGAACACTGATGCACAGGCCGCCGGTCTGCGCGTGGGCCAGCCGGTGCGCGATGCCCATGCCATGTGCGCGGCCCTTGTCACCCGCCCCCGCAACGCCCCGGCCGAGGCCGCTTTTCTGACCGCGCTGCGCCGCTGGGCGGGCAAGTTCAGCCCTTGGGTCGCCGAAGAGGCCCCCGATAGCCTGATCGTCGATCTGTCGGGCTGCGCCCACCTGTTTGGCGGGGAAGAGGCGCTGCTGGACGTGATCGAGACCGACTGCGCCGACATGGGGCTGAGCGTGCAGATGGGCATCGCAGACACGCTGGGCGCGGCCTGGGCGCTGGCGCGCTATGCCGGGCAAGAGGCCACGTCCGACCGCAATGGCGACGCCATTTCCCAAGAGGCCCGCGCCACCCGCGCCCGCGCCGGCAAGCGGCGGCACTGGACCAAGGGCGGCGCCGCGCCGCAGGTGGTGGCCGCGGGCGGCGGGGCCCGGATCGCGCCGCCGGGGCAGGCCTATGGCGTACTCAGCCCCCTGCCCATCGCGGCGCTGCGGCTGGACGACCAGACCGTGGCGCAGCTGAACCGGCTGGGCCTGCGGCGGATCGGCGACCTGCTGGGCCAGCCGCGTGCCGGTTTGGCCCGCCGGTTCGGGCGCGGGCTGGTGCTGCGGTTGGATCAGGCGATGGGCAGCGCGCCCGAGCCGGTCTCGCCCGCCCGCCCCCCGCATCACTTTGCGGTGCGAATGACCCTACCCAACCCGATCGGTCTGGCCGAGGACGTGATGGCCGCCATCGACCGGATGCTGCCGACCCTGTGCGCGCGGCTGGAAGAAAAGGCGCGCGGGGCGCGGACCCTGCGGCTCGAGGCGCATCGCACCGATCAGGCGGCCGAGATCGTCGAGATCGGGCTGGCCCGCCCGAGCCATGACAAATACCGCATTCGCCCTTTGTTAGAGATGAAAATCGACCAGATCGACGCAGGCTATGGAATCGACATGCTGCGCCTTGCGGCGGTGCAGACCGAGCCGGTGCATGCCCGCACCCTGACCGGCCATGCGGAGGCCAGCCGCGCCGTCCGCAACCGGCTGGAGGGGAACACCGCGCTGGACGATCTGATCGGCAAACTGGGCGCGCGTGTGGGGCTCGAGGCGATCACGCGGCAACACCCGGCGGCCTCGCACATCCCCGAGAAAACCGCCCAGACGCTGGCGGCGGCCTGGTCGGAACCGGC
Source organism: Ruegeria sp. B32 (assembly GCF_025141855.1). Taxonomy (NCBI): domain Bacteria; kingdom Pseudomonadati; phylum Pseudomonadota; class Alphaproteobacteria; order Rhodobacterales; family Roseobacteraceae; genus Ruegeria; species Ruegeria sp. B32. The sequence goes on from NZ_CP081106.1 coordinate 3,105,721, forward strand.
GCGCGACTGGCCCGCCCCGCCGCGCCCGCGCCCCCTGCTGATTTGGCGGCCCGAGCCGGTGATGGCCCCCGACCGCCCCGATGTGCCCGCCAATTTCCGCTGGCGCGGGCGCGACTGGCACCTGGCGCAGGCCACCGGCCCGGAACGGATCGCCCCGGAATGGTGGCTGGACGACCCCAACTGGCGCAGCGGCGTGCGCGATTACTGGGTGGTGGTGACCGAACAGGGCGAGCGGCTATGGCTGTTCTACGGCCATGGCGGCACCATGTCGGCGGGCTGGTTCTGTCAGGGACGCTTTGGTTAGAGTCTATTTTCCGCGATAAACCAGAAGATCCGGAAGGTAATCGATCAGCCGGATGACCCACGAGAACGGCGCCGGAAAGTCGGTCCGGAAGCGCCGGTGCGCCATTGCGCGCAGTACGCGCTGCGCGGCGTCTACGGGCTCCATCAGCATCGGCATCTTGAAGCTGTTCTTGTCGGTCAGCCGGGTCTTGATGAACCCCGGATTGACGATGCGCACCGTCACCCCGGTTCCGGCCACGTCATGCCGCATCGTTTCGGCCAACGAGATCAGCGCCGCCTTGCTGGACCCGTACCCGATCGCCGCAGGCAGTCCGTGATAGCCCGCCAGCGACCCGATCAGGGTAATGTCGCCACGCCCTGCCTTCACCATGGCCGGCACGGTTTCCCCCAGAACCCGCAGCGCGCCTGAATAGTTCACGTCGCTGATGGCCAGCGCGGCTTCGGTCTGCCAGTCCTGCGCGCGCATCGGCTCATAGGCCCCGGCGTTGTAGACCAGACCGTCAACTTGGCCGATCTCGGCCACGGCGCGGCGCACCTGCGCCAGATCGGTCACGTCCAGCGGTACCGCACGGGCATTGGGCAGCGCGGCGCAGATCTGCTCCAGCCGCTCGGCACTACGCGCGGACAGCACAAGGTGCGCGCCCTGACCGCCCAAGGCCTCGGCCAGCGCCCGGCCCAGCCCTTCGCTGGCGCCGATGATCCAATAGATTTTTCCGTCAAAACTACTCATACCGCGCGGTTCACATGTGCCGAAGCGTGAACAGCCGCGGTCTTGGGTTGGGTTGTCTCGATCATAACACCTTTCATTACGCAGAAGGGCATACCTCGGATCACCAGCAAACGCGATTGATGCAATCCTGACGCACAGCCCACCGATCAGCGGGAAACAGGTAAAAACATGGCCCGGATTTGATCCGCTCCGGCCTACCCTGCGTATCTTATTGTAAAATGTCGCATAAAGAGGATGGCATGTTCGACGAAACCCGGGGCGTACGGAAAAAAATCGCAATTGTAGGCGCAGGCATCTCAGGATTATCCGCGGCTTATTACCTGTCAGAGAGCCACGACGTCACCCTGTACGAGGCCGAACCCCGTCTGGGCGGACATGCCCGCACGGTGATGGCCGGCCGCAATGGTGATCAACCGGTTGATACCGGGTTCATAGTCTTCAACTATGCCACATATCCCTTTCTGACCAAGCTGTTCGGTGAACTGGACGTGCCGGTCATCAAAAGCGAGATGAGCTTTGGCGCCACCATCGACAATGGTCGCATCGAATATGGCCTGAACAATCTGCGCACCATCACCGCGCAGAAGCGCAACCTCGTGCGGCCCTCCTACTACAAGATGATCGCCGACATCCTGCGCTTTGGCAAAGAAGCGCCCGAGGCTGCCCGGGATGATGACACCACGATTGGTGAGCTGGTTGACCAGATGCGGCTGGGCCACTGGTTCCGCAACAATTACCTGATGCCGATGTGCGGCGCGATCTGGTCCACTCCGGTGGAGTTCGTTGATCAGTTCCCTGCGCGCTCGCTGGTGCAGTTCTTCCGCAACCACGCCTTGCTGTCCAGCAAACGCGGCGCCCAGCACCAGTGGTGGACCGTAAAGGGTGGCAGCATCGAATATGTCCGCCGTATCGAATCCGCTCTGCGCGGCCGGGGATGCGACATCCGCCTGGGCGCGCCGGTCTCTAACGTCGAACGCGATGCCTTGGGCGTGACCGTTCAGGCGCAGGGCCGCTCGGATCAGTATGACGAGATCATCCTGGCCACCCATTCCGACCAGTCGCTGGCCATTCTGGGCCAGAACGCCACCGCCGACGAGGCCGCGGCCCTGGGCGCGATCCGCTATCAGCCCAACCGCGCGGTTCTGCACTGCGACCCCAGCCAGATGCCGCGCCGCCGGGCCTGCTGGTCCAGCTGGACCTACCGCTCGCAGGCGGGCAACGTGGGCGTGACCTATTGGATGAACCGGTTGCAGAACATCCCTGAAAGCGACCCGTTGTTCGTCACCCTGAACCCGTCTTCCGACATCGCGCCAGACAAAATCTATGACGAGGTGGAATTCGCCCATCCGGTGTTCGACAAGGCCGCGCTGAAAGCGCAGGGCCAGATCCGCGAGATGCAGGGCCGCAACCGGACCTGGTTCGCCGGCGCCTACAACCGGCACGGGTTCCACGAAGACGGAATCGCCAGCGCGATGCACGTGGTCGGGCTGTTGACCGGCGATCCGCAAACCATCGGAGCTGAAAATGCGATATCTGATCCAAGCGTCGCTGTCCCGGTTACGGCCAGCCCGTAACGCAGCGATCCTGAGCCTGGTTCTGCTGGCCCCTGCCGGGCTTGCGGCCACCCCCGTCACCAACCTGCTGCCCGATGCCGAGCTGCGTGGCACTGCCACCTTCCGGTTCCTCGGTCTGCCGATCTACGACGCGCAGCTGTTCACCAAAGGCGGCGGCCCGCTCAGCTGGTCGCAGGATTTCGGGCTGAAGCTGACCTATCGGAAATCGCTGAAGCAGAAGGCGCTGATCGAATCCACGCTGGACGAGATGGCCCGGCAGGGCAACAGCGCCCCGATCGAGGCGCAGTTGAAAACCTGCTATCAGGCGGTCGGCGCCGGTGACAGCTATCTGGCCGTCACCAAAGGCCCCGACGCGATCGAGTTCTGGCGCAACGGGCGCAAGACCTGCACCCTGTCCCATCCGGGGATCAAGCGCAGTTTCATGTCGATCTTTCTGGGCAACAACACCCGGTCCGCCGCCTTTACGCGCCAGCTGCGGGGTCAGTGATGCTGTATCCGCGTGTCAGCCTCTATGCGCTGATGCTTGCTGCGGCGGGTATCCCGCTCTACATCCACTTGCCGCGCTTTGCGGCGGTGAACCTCGGGATCGGCCTGGGCGTGATCGGCACGGTTCTGCTGCTGATCCGGCTGGTGGATCTGGTGCAAGACCCGCTGATCGGCTGGGCCATTGACCGCTGGCCCGGCGCGCAGATGGGTTTTGCCGTCTTGGCCGCCGGAGGTCTGGCGGTCGGTTTTCCGCTGTTGTTTTCGCTGCCGCAGGGGGCGAGCGTCGGCGTCCTCGTGGCGATCCTGATCCTGCTGTTTTCCGCCTACAGCCTGGGCACGATCCTGCTTTACGGCCGCAGCGCGACGCTGGCGAAACAGGCCACCCCGCGCGAGTTGATGACCCTCGCCGCCTTTCGAGAGGGCGGGCAACTGGCCGGCGTGGTTCTGGCCGCCAGCGCACCGGCGCTGTTCGTGGCATTGGGCGCGGGCGCGCAGGGCTATCCGGCTTTCGGGCTGTTTCTGGGCGCGCTGGCGCTGGTCACCATGGCGCTGACATTGCCGATCTGGCGGCGCGCGCCCGTCACCGGGCAGGGCCTGTCCTTCGACGGGCTGGGTCAGGCCGGGGCCCTGCGTCTGCTGGCGCTGGCGCTGGTCAACAGCCTGCCGGTTGCGATCACCTCGACTCTGTTCCTGTTCTTCGTCGAGGACCGGCTACAATTGCCGGGCAAGGCCGGGCCGCTGCTGATCCTGTTCTTCCTCAGCGCCGGGGCGACCGTGCCGCTCTGGGCGCGGCTCAGCAACCGGATCGGCCCGAAACAGACTCTGATCATCGCGATGCCACTGGCCATTCTGGGCTTTGTCGGCGCGGCCATGCTGGCGCCCGGCAACCTGGCCGGGTTTGCGGTTATCTGCCTGGCGTCGGGGGCGGCGCTGGGGGCGGACATGGTGGTTCTGCCGGCCATGTTCTCGGTGGTGCTGACACGCGCGGGGCTGAATGCCTCGGCCGCCTTTGGCATCTGGTCTTTCGCCGGCAAACTGGGGCTGGCATTGGCCGCATTCTTCACCCTTCCGCTGCTGGAACGCAGCGGCTTCGTGCCCGGTCAGACGAATTCGGCGCAGGCGTTGGAAACGCTCAACCTGGCCTATGCCGTGCTGCCCTGCATCCTGAAACTCGGCGCGTTCGGAATGGTCCTGACGCTGCCTACAGAGGTACCCGCAAAATGACATTCCTTCTGATTGCCGCACTGGCCGTATTGGCCCTGATCGCGGTCAAAACCCGCCTTCTCAGCTTTCGTGCGCAATCGCCGTCGGACTATGCCGGAACCGGCCCCGATTTCTCGCTGAAGGACAATCTGAACGGGGAAATCCTGTCCGAAGGCCTCATTTATGGCCCGACCGGCAAGATGTCGAACAGCTTTGTGGCGCGGATGATCGGGGAATGGAACGGCAATTCCGGCACCCTGACCGAGTATTTCACCTATTCGAACGGCAAGCAGATGACCCGCAAATGGTACCTGACCATGGGCACAGGCAACAGCTTTACCGCAACCGCCGACGACATCGTCGGCGAAGGCCGCGGCGTGATCTCGGGCGCGACGGTCAAGCTGACCTATCGCATCGTTCTGCCCGAAGACGCCGGAGGCCACACCCTGGACGTCACCGACTGGATGTACCTGACCGAGAGCGGGGCGATCATGAACCGCTCGGAGATGCGCAAGTTCGGCCTGAAGGTGGCCGAGCTGGTCGCCACGATGCGCCCCGCCCCGCCAGAAAAGACCGCGCATGTGCCCGGCGCAAACGGTCATGACCGCACGGCCGACCCGAGGGCTCTGCAATGACCCGGCTCATGAAACGACTGGCCTTCGCGTGCCTGCTGCTGACGGCGGCCTGTGCCTTCAAACCGAAAGTCCCGACCACTTTCCTGTCGGACCGCCAGCTGAACCTCGAAGAGTTCTTTGAGGGCCACACCGTGGCCTATGGGCAGTTCCAGGACGTTCTGGGCAATATCCCCCGCCGGTTCACGGTCGACATCAACGGAACATGGGACGGCCGGACGCTGACTTTGGTCGAAGACTTCGTCTATGACGACGGCGCCACCGAACAGCGCATCTGGACCCTGACCAAAACCGGCGAGGATACTTGGACCGGCACCGCGCCCGGCGTTCTGGGCACGGCGTCGGGAACCGAGCGTGGTGACACGTTCAACTGGGAGTACCGCATCGACCTGCCAGTGAAGGACGGTACGATGCGTGTCGATTTTGACGACTGGATGTGGCTGCTGGACGACGACCGACTGCTGAACCGCGCCTATGTCTCGCGCTTTGGCATCCGGCTGGGCGAAGTCGTGCTGTTCTTCGAAAAGAAGTAACCGCGCGGCGCGGCATCTTGGTCAGTCTTTGGAAAAAGTGGTGAGCCGTGCAGGATTCGAACCTGCGACCCACTGATTAAAAGTCAGTTGCTCTACCAACTGAGCTAACGGCCCACTCTTTTCATCGGATCGTTGCGATCCGTGGCGCTGTCTAAGGCATTTTCCCGACCGGGTACAAGCCCTTTTTCGCACCGCGTTCCGCCTGAAATCATTATGTTCCCGGCGTCCCGATAGGCGGCCTAATTAGGGTTGAGGCGGCGGGGGGTCAACCCCTTTTTTCAGGAATCTTCGCGCCGGGCTGGATTCATGTCTGCGGCAAGGCTATATGCCCGCCATGCAGAAACGATCCGACACCGGTTTGCCCTTCATGAAGATGCACGGGCTTGGCAATGACTTCGTCATTGTCGACGCGCGCGCGCATCCGGTGCAGATCACGCCGGCGCTGGCGCGCGGGATCGGACACCGGCAGTTTGGGGTCGGATTCGATCAGCTGGCCGTCATCGAAAACGGCGAATCGGATGCACATCTGGTGTTCTACAATGCTGATGGGTCGATCTCGGCCACGTGCGGCAACGCCACCCGTTGCATAGCGCGGTTCCTGATGCAGGAAAGCGGCAAGTCCGAATTGACGCTGACCACCAGCCACGGCACGCTGCAGGCGCGGGACGCGGGCGACGGGCTGACCTCGGTCAACATGGGGCACCCGCAGCTGGACTGGGCCGATATTCCGTTGGCCGAAGAGGTGGATACGCTGGAACTGCCGATTGAAGGCGGACCGGTGGCTACCGGCATGGGCAACCCGCATTGCACCTTCTTCGTCGAAGACGCCGAGGCGATTCCTCTGGCAGAGTTCGGCGCCCGCTATGAGCATCACCCGCTCTATCCCCAGCGCACCAATGTGCAGGTCGCCCAGATCATCGGGCCGGATCACATCCGTATGCGCGTCTGGGAACGCGGCGTGGGCATCACGCTGGCCTCGGGCTCGTCGTCCTGCGCCACGGCCGTGGCCGCGGCGCGGCGCGGCCTGACCGGGCGCAAGGTGCGGATCGAGTTGGACGGCGGCACCATCTGGATCGACTGGCGCGAGGACGGCGTCTGGATGACCGGCCCCACCTGCCAAGTCTTCTCGGGCACGCTGACGCCCGATTTCCTGAGGACGCTGGGATGAACCCGCCGAAATTCACCACGCTGGGCTGCCGGCTCAACGCCTATGAGACCGAGGCGATGAAAGAGCTGTCGCAGCAGGCCGGGCTGACGGATGCGGTGATCGTGAACACCTGCGCCGTCACCGCCGAAGCCGTGCGCAAGGCCCGGCAGGAAATCCGCAAGCTGCGCCGCGAAAACCCCAACGCCCGGCTGATCGTCACCGGCTGCGCGGCCCAGACCGAACCCCAGACCTTTGCCGAGATGGACGAGGTCGATGCGGTGATCGGCAACACCGAAAAGATGCGCCCCGAAACCTGGAAAGGCATGGCCGCCGATTTCATCGGCGAGACCGAGACGGTTCAGGTCGATGACATCATGTCGGTCACCGAAACCGCCGGCCACCTTATCGACGGATTCGGCACCCGCTCGCGCGCCTATGTGCAGGTCCAGAACGGCTGTGATCATCGCTGCACCTTCTGCATCATCCCCTATGGCCGCGGCAACTCGCGCAGCGTCCCGGCGGGCGTGGTGGTGGACCAGATCAAGCGGCTGGTGGACCGGGGCTACAACGAGGTCGTGCTGACCGGGGTCGACCTGACCTCATGGGGCGCCGACCTACCCGCAAGCCCCAAGCTGGGCGATCTGGTCATGCGCATCCTGAAACTGGTGCCCGACCTGCCGCGCCTGCGCATCAGCTCGATCGATTCGATCGAGGTGGACGAGAACCTGATGCAGGCCATCGCGACCGAGCCGCGCCTGATGCCGCATCTGCACCTGTCGCTGCAGCATGGTGACGACCTGATCCTGAAACGGATGAAGCGCCGCCACCTACGCGACGACGCCATACGCTTCACCGAAGAGGCCCGCAGGCTGCGCCCCGAGATCACCTTTGGTGCCGACATCATCGCGGGCTTTCCGACGGAAACCGAGGCCCATTTCGAGAACTCGCTGAAACTGGTCACCGACTGCGACCTGACCTGGCTGCACGTCTTCCCCTATTCCAAGCGCGAAGGCACGCCGGCGGCGCGCATTCCGCAGCAGGTCAACGGCAAGGTGACAAAGCAACGTGCCGCCAGGCTACGTGAGGCGGGTGACGCGCAGGTAGCCAGACACCTGGAAGCCCAGCTGGGCAAGACCCATCACATACTGATGGAAAATCCCCACATGGGCCGGACCGAGCAGTTCACCGAGGTAACATTTGCGAACGCGCAACCCGAAGGGCAGATCGTGACTGCCACCATCACCGGGGTTCGCGATCAGCAGTTGGTGGCCTGACGTCTCTCAGGCCGGACCGTCGCTTGCCAGAAGCTCTTCCATGAAGACACTGATCAGTTGGGCGCGTCCGTCCACGCCGGCTTTTCCATAGATCGAAGCCGACTGCGCGCGTACGGTACCCACGGCACGGCCTCGGATCCGGGCGATATTCTCATTGTCGACGCCTTTGAGGATCAACAGGCCCACTTCGCGCTCGGCGCTGGTCAGGCCCCAGCGGGTAAAGAAAGTGTCGATCACGGCGCTCATTTCTCCCTGCGCCGCGCGCAGTCCTTGTTTTGCCTGGTCCATTCGCGCCAGCAATCGGTGCAGCTCGAGCATGAAGAACAGGACGCCAAGGCAAAGGACGGTCGCGACCAGGGATTCCAAAACGAGATGTGCCAGGGGCTCGCTGCCATCGAGGTCCAGAATGGCGTCGCCCATGTAGAATGCGGCGCATAGACCCTGAACCACGATCATCGCCGCCATCAGAACGGCCCGGCGTGCATCCGCATCGCCGGACCGCAGGTTTTCGGTGATCCATTTGATCATTTGGTCGACCAGCCATCAGGAATATTCTTGTCTCCTGATACCATGGCTTTGACCAGAGCGACACCGGTTCGACGTTGGTCCAAAAGCACGCCAAGCACGTGCAGAAGAACGCTGAGCATCAGCCAGTTGAACGCCAGCTCGTGCGCATCCTCGACCCAGCTCAGCCCGAAGAAGGCCGCGGTACCCATCATGATGCCTGTGGCGCAGATGAAGCCCAACGTCATCCAGATGTTGTAGACCATCAGCGCGCCCAGAGGATTGTGCGACAGGTGAACCGACCAGTCGCCCCGGACGGTGTCACGCACATGTCGGACCGCAGCATTCGGGCTGAACGGAAATGCCGAGAACCTGGCCGGTGCCGGCCCAAGGACGCCCCAGGCCAAGCGCAGCAGAACCAGCCCGAGCACGGCATAACCGACATATTCATGCAGCAGCCCCTCGGGGTCGGTCACAGCGGCGTTGAGCAGAATGCCCAGAACCACCGACCAGTGGATCAGGCGGACCAGCGGGTCCCAGACCCGGATGGAGCGGGCGCCCTCGCGCCCGCTCTCGTACTGGATTGACTCGGACATTGCCGGTCACTTGTCCTCGATATTTTGGATCTTGCCGGACGCGGGGTCCACATAGACCTCGGCCATCTGCCCGTCTTTCACGACATAGGCCTCGATTTCACCGTCCTCCATTTCGATCTTGCGCACGTCATAGCCAAGCTCGGTCAGGGCGGTGCGCACCTCGGTCTCTGTCTTGCCCAGTTCCGTATCCGGCACCAGGTCCAGAGCCAGAACCGGAGTGGCCACAAGCAACGCGGCTGCAAGTATGGGTAGTTTCATGTCGGGTCTCCTCGGTTTCGATCCTGCGTCAGACCGCCTGACGCTGTCGAAAACCTGAGCAGCCGACCCCGCCGGCGCCATGCGCATTCCGCTTAAAAGCTGTGAATAAGCCCGCGCTGATGCCCGGTTCGGCGAACTTCCGACCCCCAAAAAGAAAAAACCCCGCGCCATGCGCGGGGTTGTCTTGCTTTTGCAGGTGACCTTCAGGTCAGACCGACTTTTTGCCTTTGACCGGCGCCCACAGGCGCTTGTTCACCAGGTAGAGAAGCACCGACATGATGGTCAGGAACAGAACCCCGACAAAGCCTGAGGCCTTGCGATCCATCATTTTTGGTTCAGCGGCCCACATCAGGAACGCAGCGACGTCCTGGGACATGGCCTCGACGGTGTTTTCGTGTCCGTCGGCAAACTCGACCTGTTCGTCAGACAACGGCGGGCCCATCGAAATCCAGCCGCCCGGGAAGGCGGTGTTTTCGTACAGGATCGTGCCGGCCTCTTCTTTTTCCTTGCCGGTATAGCCGTCCAGCAGCGAGGCGATGTATTCAGCGCCACCCATGCCTTTGACCAGCTGGTTGATCCCCAGACCGTAGGGGCCGTGGAAGCCTGCACGTGCCTTGGCCATCAGGCTCAGGTCAGGTGCGCCCACGGCATCGTTGGCCGGGAAGTGATCGGTCGGCCTGGCCGGGCGGAAATCGTCCAGCTCGGGATCGAACACCTCGAACGAGCCGGCGGCATAAGCGATGACTTCTTCTTCCGAGTAGCCCAGCGCCGTGAGGTCGCGCAGCGGTACATATTTCAGACCATGGCAGGCCGCGCAAACCTCGGTATAGATCTGCAGGCCGCGCTGAAGCTGGTTCTGATCGTAAGCGCCAAAGGGCCCTTCGAACGAGAAGTCGAAGTCCTCGATATGCTGCTCGCCGCCTCCGGCTGCGGATACCGCAGCAGGAGCAAGGGCGATGGCAAACGCGGCACCGATTGCAAGTTTCTTGAACATGGTTTCCGGTCCCTCTTCTTACTCGGCCGGCGTGGCGTCGGCGTCAGCCTTGCCATAATGCGCGTTGAAGTCTTCTTCGATGGTTTCCGGCTGGGCATCGGGCTTTTCGATGACACCCAGGATCGGCAGGATCACGAAGAAATAGGCGAACCAGTAGGCGGACGCGATCAGCGAGAAGGTCGCATAGGGCTCTTCCGCCGGCATCGCACCCAGCCACATCAGGGCAAAGAAGTCGATGACCAGAAGGTAGAACCACCATTTGAACATCGGGCGGTACTTGCCCGAACGCACGGTCGAAGTGTCCAGCCACGGCGCCAGCGCCATTGCCAGGATTGCACCGAACATCGCCAGAACACCAAAGAACTTGGCGTCGATGATGCCACCGGTAATGAAGCTGGCGAACTGCACGACCCAGACTTCGCTAGTGAAGGCACGCAGGATCGCGTAGAACGGCAGGAAGTACCATTCGGGCACGATGTGCGCGGGCGTGACCAGCGGGTTGGCTTCGATGTAGTTGTCCGGGTGGCCCAGGTAGTTCGGCATGAAGCCGACGATTGCCCAGAACACGACCAGGATGACGGCCAGCGCGAACAGGTCCTTGATCACGAAATAGGGCCAGAATGGCAGCGTGTCTTTCTCGGCCTCGGCTTTCGACGTGCGGCGAACTTCAACACCCGTGGGGTTGTTGTTGCCGGTGGTGTGGAAGGCCCAGATATGCACGATGACCAGCCCTGCGATGATGAAGGGCAGCAGATAGTGCAGCGAGAAGAAGCGGTTCAGCGTCGCGTTGTCGACGGCCGGTCCGCCCAGCAGCCAGGTCTGGATCGCTTCGCCCACGAAGGGGATCGCGCCGAACAGGCCGGTGATCACGGTGGCGCCCCAGAAGGACATCTGACCCCAAGGCAGAACATAGCCCATGAAGGCGGTGCCCATCATCATCAGGTAGATCAGCATGCCGATGATCCAGGTCACTTCGCGCGGCGCCTTGTACGATCCGTAGAAAAGGCCGCGGAAGATGTGGATATAGACCGCCACGAAGAACAGCGACGCGCCGTTCATGTGCAGGTATCGTAGCATGTAGCCGCCGTTTACGTTGCGCATGATGTGCTCGACGCTGGCAAAGGCCAGATCGACATGCGGGGTATAGTGCATCACCAGAACGATGCCGGTGACGATCTGCAACGCGAGGCAGAAGGTCAGGACGATGCCCCAGATCCACATCCAGTTCAGGTTCTTCGGGGTGGGGATCATCAAAGTGTCGTATAGAAGGCCGACGATGGGCAGACGGCTGTTCAGCCACTTCTCGCCGTTGGTCTTCGGTTCATAGTGATCGTGCGGGATACCGGACATGAGCGCGTCTCCTTAACCCAGCTTGATGGTGGTTTCGTCGAGGAACTCGGCGACCGGGATATGCAGGTTTTCCGGAGCGGGACCTTTGCGGATACGGCCCGCCGTATCGTAGTGCGATCCGTGGCACGGGCAGAACCACCCGTGAAAATCACCAGCGCCGTCGCCCAGAGGAACGCAGCCCAGATGGGTGCAGACGCCCATCATCACCAGCCATTCGCCGGCTTCGTCCAGCGTCCGGTTTTCATCGGTCGCGGGCAGGTTCGGCTTGTTTTCGTTCCGGTCGTTCTGATCCGGCAGATCCTCCAGCGGCACTTCGCGGCCCCAGTTGATCTCTTCTTCGGTACGGCGACGAATGAAGACGGGCTTGCCCAGCCACTTGACCGTGATCTGGGTGCCGATCTCGACGCCGCTGACGTCCACGCGGATCGAGGACAGCGCCTGAACGTCTGCCGAGGGGTTCATTTGGTTGACCAGGGGCCACACGGCGGCTCCCGTTGCAACGACACCTGCGCCGCCGGCGGCGTAGTAGAGGAAATCTCTGCGGGTGCCTTCGTGGTCTTCTGCGTGGGACACGAGGTTTTCTCCGATTCCAGCGCCCGGCTACGGGCAAACATGCATCAGCACCGCATCAAAGCGGCGTCTCATCGCGGGTATCTAGCTGGCGGAAATCGGTTCGTCCAGCGGTCATAGGCGCGCACTACGCCGCATCTGGGCATTCATGTCACAATGAAGGGGTCATTTTTCAAGAACTTCCTCGGATGTTGCGAAAATCGCCGTTCGAAGGCGCGAATCACTTCGCAGGTGATTCTCTGACCCTTCGCCACGGCTATCGCCCCTAGCCCGGCCGAGCACCTGTTCACTCGGGTACCCGGCACGAGGCAAACATGACAGCAACCGGACCGCGCGGCTTCGGGCCCAGAGAACTCATGTAAACATCTATTCTGAAATTATTTTTTCGGTTGCGTTGCGATGAATTTCCCGGTTGCGACCCCGGGGTTTTTCAAGCAAAGGCGGCGGGCGCGCGACCGACCTGAATGAGGACCCAAATGACTTTGTTTAAAAACTCCATTCTGCTGCTCGCGTTCACCGCCGCACACCACGCCGCCGCCGAAGGCGACGCCGCGCGCGGCGAGAAACTCTACAACCGCTGCTCATCCTGTCACGCCATCATCAAGGATGGCGAGGTTCTGATCAAAGGCGGCATCACCGGCCCGAATCTCTATGGTGTGGTCGGCAGGGCCGCCGGAACCGAAAACGACTATCTGAACGGCAGTGAACGGCTGCCCATCGGCATGTTCACCGATGACATGATCCGCGCCGGTGAAAACGGCCTGGTCTGGACGCAAGAGAATATTGCCGCCTACGCCCGCGACCCGATCGGGTTCATCCAGGACTTCCTGAAGGACGAGACCGCCCGCCCGAACATGAGCGTCAAGCTGAAGACAGGTGCCGAGGATATCGCCGCCTATCTGGCCACGTTCACCGACTGAACCCAACCCGGCGCCGGTCAACTGTCCCGCATCAGGGCGGCCAGTTGACCAAGCTCGGTGCCGATCCCGGACTGCTCGACATTCTCGGCCGCGGCCAGTCGCGCCGCCTCGGGCTTGTTCTGGTTCAGTTTCCAGGTGCCGTCGATCTGGGTGATCTGCATGCGGCAGGGCACGATCATGCGCATCATCCGCTCCAGCGCCGCCGGGTCCATCTTATCGGCGCGCCAGGGCGGTTTGGGTTGCAGCCGCTGCTCAAAAAAGGCCGATTGCCGATCCAGAAGATCGCGCAGCCGGTCCTGGGGCTGCAATTCCAGCCGGCCTGTCAGGTGGACCGCCACATAGTTCCATGTGGGCACCTGATCCGCGACCCCGTACCAATCGGGCGAGACATAGCCGTCGGGCCCCTGAACCGCGATCCGCGCCTCCTGCGGGTTGGCCAGCGCCCGCACGATCGGGTTCGAACGCACCAGATGCAGTTCGGCCACCGCGCCATCCTCGGACAGCAGAAAGGGCACATGGCTGATCAATGGCGGGCCGTCGACCGACAGCGCCAGTACGCCGAATCCCCGGCTGCGGGCAAACTCCACATGGCGCGCGCGGTCCTCGGCGCGAAAGGCTGGGTTGGGGTGCATGACCGTCCTCCTGCAGACAGGTCTTGCAGATCGCGCGCACGCTTGGCAAGGTCGCGCCGTTCTCAGGGCGGGGCGGAATTCCCCACCGGCGGTATGCGGGCCCAGACCCGCCAGCCCGCGAGCGGCTCTGTCATTCAACCGACAGAGTGTCAGCAGATCTGGTGAGAGGCCAGAGCCGACGGTTAAAGTCCGGATGAAAGAGAACGAGCAGCGCGCCTCGCCAAGGGCGCGTCTGTCCGTGATCGCCTTGGGTGACGTGTCATGCCGCGCTGGCCGCGAAACCCTTCGCACCCGCCAGCAGGCCACCAAGCTGAAAGGAGATCACGTTGACACACATCCGCTATGCTTTCGTCAAAGCCAACTGGCATGCCGATATCGTCGACCGCGCGCTGGACGGTTTTCTGGAGTTGATCCCCGCCGATCAGGTCGATGTGTTCGACGTGCCGGGCGCGTTTGAAATGCCCCTGCTGGCCCGCGACCTGGCCCGGACGGGCCGCTATGCCGCCGTGGCCTGCGCGGCTTTTGTCGTCGATGGCGGCATCTACCGGCACGATTTCGTGGCGCAGGCCGTGGTTGACGGGCTGATGCGCGCGGGGCTGGAAACCGGCGTGCCGGTCCTGTCGGTGTCGCTGACGCCGCACCAGTACCAGGAAACCGACCATCACAACGCCATCTACCGCGCGCATTTCGTGGAAAAGGGGCGCGAGGCAGCTCGGGCGGCGCTGAAAATCGTCGAAACCCGCGCCGCACTGACCCGTGCTGCCTAAGCACACTGGGTTGGGGCAGCGATGCCCCAACCGCAAATCCGCTTGAGGCGGCAGGCTCTCGCCGTTAATCACGACCCTCAAAGGAGCACGCCCCATGTCGATGAACAGCTTTGGACACCTTTTCCGCGTCACCACCTGGGGTGAAAGCCACGGCCCCGCGCTGGGCGCCACGGTGGATGGCTGCCCGCCCGGCGTCCAGATCGACGAGGGCATGATCCAGCACTGGCTGGACAAGCGCAAACCGGGCCAGAACAAGTTCACCACCCAGCGGCGCGAGCCCGATCAGGTGGAGATCCTGTCAGGCGTGTTCGAGGGCCAGACAACCGGCACCCCGGTCCAGCTGATGATCGAGAACACCGATCAACGCTCGAAGGACTACGGGGACATCATGGACAAGTTCCGCCCCGGCCATGCCGACATTACCTATTGGCAGAAATACGGCATCCGCGACTATCGCGGCGGCGGGCGCAGCTCGGCCCGGGAAACGGCGGCGCGGGTGGCCGCGGGCGGGCTGGCGCGCGAGGCGATCAAACAGATCGCGCCGAATGTCCAGATCACCGGCTACATGACCCAGATCGGCCCGCACCGGATCGACCGGGCCAACTTTGACTGGGCGCAGATCGAACAGAACCCGTTCTGGACCCCGGATGCACAAGCCGCCGAGGACTGGGCGGCCTATCTGGACGATCTGCGCAAATCCGGCAACTCGGTCGGCGCGGTGGTCGAAGTGGTGGCGCGCGGCGTTCCAGCGGGCCTCGGCGCGCCGGTCTATGGCAAGCTCGACACCGATCTGGCCGCGGCGATGATGTCGATCAACGCGGTCAAGGGCGTCGAGATCGGCGAAGGCATGGCCGCCGCCGAACTGACCGGCGAGGCCAATGCCGACGAAATTTTCATGGGCCAGAACGGCCCGCAATACAGCTCGAACCATGCAGGCGGCATTCTGGGCGGTATCTCGACCGGGCAGGACATCGTGGTGCGTTTTGCAGTCAAACCGACCTCATCGATCCTGACCACGCGCAAGACCATCACCAAATCGGGCGAAGAGACCGAGATCATCACCAAGGGCCGCCACGACCCCTGCGTCGGCATCCGCGCCGTGCCGGTCGGCGAGGCGATGATGGCCTGCGTGATCCTGGACCACCTGCTGCTGCATCGGGGCCAGATCGGTGAGAACCGTGGACGGATTGGCTGAGCTGCGCGACCGCCTACGCGCGGTCGTCGCGCAGCGGATGATCACCGACCCGGCCCATGACCTGGCCCATCTGGACCGTGTCTGGGTCAATGCCCGCGCCATCGCCGATGCGCAAACCGACAGGACCGTGCTGCTGGCGGCCTGCTATCTGCACGATCTGGTCAACCTGCCCAAGAACGACCCCGACCGACACCTGGCCTCGCGCCGGTCGGCCCAGGAGTCCGAGCCTGTTCTGCGAGAACTGGGCCTGAGCGATGCCCAGATCGCCGCCACCCGCCACGCGATCGAGGCGCACAGTTTTTCCGCCAACATCCCGCCCGAGACGCCCGAGGCGCGAATCCTGCGCGATGCCGACCGGTTGGATGCGCTGGGCGCCATCGGGATCGCGCGGAATTTCTCGGTGTCCGGCGCTTTGGGGCGGACGCTCTATGATCCGGCCGATCCGTTCGCATCGCACCGGCCGCTGGACGATCTGCACTATTCGATCGACCACTGGAAGGTGAAGTTGCTTGCCCTGCCCGACGACATGCTGACCCAGGCCGGACGGCAGATCGCGCAGCAACGGGTCCGGCGCATGATCCGGTTTCTGACCGAATTCGCCGAAGAGATTGGTAGCCCCCTGCCCGACAGCTGGACGCGCCCCAATCCGACCCGTTGATCTTTGCCGCGCAAAGGCGCAGGGTCGCGCCGATGGCCCAATCCCTGACCTCTCATCGCCCCGTGCTGGCCGTGACGCTGAAACTCAGCGCGCTGTTCCTGTTCACGGCGATGTCGGCGCTGGTCAAGGCGCTGTCGGCGGATTTCCCGCCAGGCCAGATGGTGTTTTTCCGTTCGCTTTTCGCGGTGCCGGTGATCGTGGCTTGGCTGATCTCGCGCGGGGAACTGGCGCAGGGCTTTGTCGTCAGGAAACCCATGGGCCATTTCTGGCGCGGGGTGCTGGGCACCACCGCCATGGGCCTGACCTTCACCGGGCTCAGCCTTCTGCCGCTGCCCGAGGTTACGGCGATCGGCTATGCCACTCCGATCTTCACCCTGATCCTGGCGGCGCTGCTGCTGGGCGAGCGCATCCGCCTGATCCGCATCGGCGCAGTGGCGATCGGGCTCTTGGGCGTGCTGATCATGATCTGGCCCCGGCTGGGCTCGGCCGATCTGGGTACTGGCGCCACGATCGGCGCGCTGTGCGTGCTGGGCGCGACCGTGGCCCGTGGCTTCGTGCAGATCCACATCCGGCAACTGGTTCAGGTCGATCACCCCGCCGCAATCGTCTTCTATTTCTCGATGACCGCCACGCTGCTGTCAGCGCTGACCGTGTTCTGGGGCTGGACCATGCCGACCCTGAACCAGCTGCTGATCCTGATTACGATGGGGCTGATCGGCGGCGTCGCGCAGATTCTGGTGACCTCGTCCTACCGGTTCGGGCAGGCCTCGATGCTGGCGCCCTATGACTACACGTCGATGCTGTTTGCGATCTTCATCGGCTATGTCTGGTTCGACGAACTGCCGACCCTGGCGATCCTGCTGGGGGCGGCACTGGTGATCGCCGGCAATGCGGTGGTGATCTGGCGCGAACACCAGCTGGGTCTGGAACGCGGCAAGGCGCGGTCGCTGACCGATCACAAACCCTGACTTTACCTTTCGCGCCCATCGCCTAGGTTGGCGCGGACAATCAACGAGGTTTTGCCATGAGCGACGCACAGGACCACAAACAGAAGATGCAACAGGTGCAGGCCCAGCACCGCAAGAAAGTGTCCGAGGCCGTGGATCCCGGCCGCGGGCTGGTGCTGATCAACACCGGCAAGGGCAAGGGCAAATCCTCGGCCGCGTTCGGCGTGGTGATCCGCGCATTGGGCTGGGGCCAGAAGGTCGCCGTGGTGCAGTTCATCAAGGGCAAATGGAAGACTGGCGAGCGGCGGTTCTTCGAAGAGCGCGATCTGGTCACCTGGCACACGATGGGCGAAGGCTTCACCTGGGACACCCAGGACCGCGACCGCGACATCACCGCCGCCACCGCCGCCTTCGACAAGGCGCGCGACCTGATGGCCAGCGGCGACTATGACCTTGTGGTGCTGGACGAGATCAACATCGCCCTGCGCTATGAATACCTGTCGGTGGACGCAGTGATCGAGGGGCTGAAGGCCCGCTCGGACCGGACTAGCGTGTTCCTGACCGGGCGCGACGCGCCGCAGGCGCTGCGCGACTATGCCGATCTGGTCACCGAAATGACCGAGGAAAAGCACCCGTTTCAGGCCGGCATCAAGGCCCAGCGCGGCGTCGATTTCTGATCGGTCAACGCGGGACGGCACCACTTGCCGGTGCCGCCGGCGTGCTCTGCGGGACAGTGGCGATCCGGGCGTCCGCAACCCCGGCCGCCCGGTCACAGCGTCCGTCCTGGCATTTGCAGTCCAGGTAGGCCACCAGGTCGCCATCGGCGCAGCACCCGCTGCCAAGGGGCAGGTCTGAACTGGACAGAAGTTCAAGTATCGGGTCGCGCATCGCGTGGCCTTTCCGAAATCGTTTCCGAGACGGTGGCGCGCCCTCGCGGGTGTACGGCTTGGCGTGCAGGCCGTCTCGGAATCAAAGGCTTGATACCGGGGTATCTGGCGTTGGGCTAAAACTGACAATTTCTGTCGGACTTTTCAAGACCAAAATTCGCCCCGGCCAAATGGCCGGAGCAAGGGGTCAGGCGGTGGCTGTCTGGTCGGGCGCGCTGAGCGAGATTACGGCCACCACGGCGGCGCCATTCAGCCAGTAGTAGACCGCATCCAGACCGGTGAAGCCGAACAGGCTGGGGGCGAACAGGAAGGTGAGCCCCACCAGCAGATCGACGGCCAGGTGAAACCTGTAGGGCAGAACGCGCCAGACGCCCAGGTGATGATCCGTCAGCACCGTCAGCACGAAAGCCGCCACGCCGGTGGCCACCGACAGCCACAGCGCAATCGGGTTCGACGCGCCCAGTCCCAAGGCAAAAGGCAGCCCCATCAGGGCCAGGGCAACCGGGTAGTCCAGATAGGCATGAATGGTGCGGGTAACGAAACGCAGAGACATGATGTTTCCTTTCCTTGATTGAGGGCGGATCAAGGATATGTTCGCCAGCCCGAACGTAGCAGCCCAGATCGTTTGGAATACCTTGCAGATCGTCCGCCAGTTTGCCGGATCAGTGCATCGCCCTGTAGGCCGCCGGAGACAGGCCGATCTGCTTCTTGAACACCCGCGAAAACGCCGCCTCGGAGGCATAGCCGACCTGAGCCGCCGCGTCGGCCACGTTCCAGCGGCTTTCGATCAGTCCGTGGCAGGCGATCTGCATACGCCAGTCGGTCAGGTATTGCATGGGCGTGGCGCCCATCTTCTGGGTGAACAGCTGTGCGAAGGTCGTGCGCGACATGCCGGCTTCACGCGCCAGCGATGCCACGCTCCACTCGCGGGCCGGGTCGCGGTGAAAGGCGCCCAGCGCGCGTGATATACGTGGATCGGCGAAGCCCGACAGGGCCGCATCGGTGGGGCTTTGATGTTCCAGATAGGCGCGGATCGCCTGGGCGAACAGAACCTCAGACAGTTTCAGCGCGATCAGGTCCCCGCCGATCCGGGCACCCGCAACCTCGGATTCGATCATCCGCAGCGTCGCCTCGATCCAGGCCCCGGCGGATTCGCCGTAATTCTCGATCAGGATATAGGGCGGCAGACGGTCGATCAGCATATGCCCTGTGCCGCGCCGCCCGGCCGGACCGGCAAACGAGAAATGCCCGCAGATCAGTTGGGTGTCACGGTCCTGCTCGGCTCCGCCATAGACCAGCACACCGTCACCTTTGTAGCCGGCCCGGTTCAGAACCTGCTCCAGCGGCAGAGCATCCACGGGCCGGACCTCGTTGCACAGCAGCGCATGTGCGGCCCCGTGCGGGATCAGGATCAGATCCCCCTGCCGCAACCGCAGGGTCTCGCCGGTGGTGGACACATGCACCTTCAGCTCTCCGCGCTGGACGAAGTGAAACCGGGCGACGTTTTCGAATGCAGGTACCTGCACGCCGAAGGGCGGCGTGAACGAGGTCCGGAAATACAGGGTGCCCCTCAGGGAAAGGCGCGTCAGGATATCGCTGAGCAGGTCCAACATGCGCCAAGGATACGGATTCGCACCCGACCGTCCAGCGCTGCGGACGATCTGCAACAAGGTCCGGACGGGCGGCAAGGCCGGTTGGCCACCGCCCGCGCGGATGTCGGATCAGCTGCGGACCAGCTGCTCGTAATCGTTGGCGATCTCGCGGGTCAGGTCGCCGACCTCGAAGGTATACTCGCCGATCTGGCCCACCGGCGTGACCTCGGCCGCGGTGCCGGTCAGCCAGCACTGTTCGAAATCGGCCATCTCCTCGGGCAGGATGTGGCGTTCGTGTACGGTGATGCCCTTGTCTTTCAGGATCTGAATCACCGTCTGTCGGGTGATCCCGTTCAGGAAGCAGTCGGCCAGCGGTGTATGCACTTCGCCATCCTTTACGAAGAATACGTTGGCACCGGTCGCCTCGGCCACATAGCCGCGGTAATCCATGAACAAGGCATCCGAACAACCCTTGGCCTCGGCCTTGTGCTTGGAGATGGTGCAGATCATGTACAGCCCCGCCGCCTTGGCATGGACCGGGATGGTTTCCGGGCTGGGCCGCTTCCATTCAGCGATGTCCAGCTTGGCGCCCTGCATCTTGGCGTCGCCGTAATAGGCGCCCCAGGGCCAGACCGCGATGGCCATGCGCACCGGGTTGCGCGCCGAGGCCACGCCCATGTCCTCGCCCGAACCGCGCCAGACCAGCGCGCGCACATATGCGTCCTTGAGGCCGCTTTTTTCAAGCGTTTCGGCCTTGGCCGCCTCGATCTGATCGACGGTGTAGGGCATCGGCATGTCCAGCGCCTCGGCCGATTTGATCAACCGCTCGGAATGTTCGCGGCTTTTGAAGACCTTGCCGTTGTAGGCGCGCTCGCCCTCGAAGACCGAGCTGGCATAGTGCATCGCATGGGTCAGGACATGCACCTTGGCATCGCGCCAGGGCACAAATTCGCCATCCATCCAGATGACACCGTCACGATCGTCATATCCCGCCATCCGAAACCTCCTGACCCGGGTCACATTTCCGATTGTTGCGCCACTTAGGTCCGACCCGGACACAAAATTGCGCAAAAACTGCGATTCGATACCTGTCCGCCCTTGGAATGTCAATAACGCTGACTTAAAGTCGGGGCGTGTAACGAATGAGGCCCGATATGTCCGAGATCCGCCCCGCCCCGGTCTTTGGCGGAGAAAGCCTGTTGTTTCTGACGGATGAACAGCTTCGCCAGGGGATCGAGGCGATGTTCTTCGCCTATCGTGGCTTTACCGCCGACCCCGACCGCATCCTAAGCGAAATGGCCTATGGCCGGGCGCATCACCGGGCGATCCATTTCATCAACCGTGCGCCTGGCACCACGGTGAACAACCTGCTGGCGATTCTGGGGGTGACCAAGCAATCGCTGAACCGGGTGCTGCGCACGCTGATCGACGACGGCCTGGTCGAGAGCCGGGTCGGCACCGTCGACAAGCGCGAACGCCACCTGTACCTGACCGAAAAGGGCAAGGCGCTGGAAGCGCAGCTGTCGGACGCCCAGCGTGCCCGGATGCGCGCGGCCTACAAGGATGCCGGCCCCGAGGCGGTTGCCGGATTCCGCAAAGTTCTTGAAGCGATGATGGATGCTGATATGCGTCGGGCTTACACGAAACTGCGGGATTCAACTTCATGAGCGATGTGGACGCCCACCTTCTGATCGTCGATGACGATGAACGCATCCGCGATCTCCTCAAGAAATTCTTGATGCGCAGCGGATTTCTGGTGACGGCGGCGCGTGATGCCGCCCATGCGCGACGGGTCCTGTCGGGGCTGGATTTCGACCTGATCGTGATGGATGTGATGATGCCGGGCGAGGATGGCGTCAGCCTGACCCGGGCCCTGCGCGAGACGCACGACACGCCGATCCTGCTGCTGACGGCACGTGGCGAGACCGAGCACCGGATCGCCGGGTTGGAAGCCGGGGCAGACGATTACCTGGCCAAGCCGTTCGAGCCCAAGGAACTGCTGCTGCGGATCAACGCGATCCTGAGGCGGATGCCGGAAACCACCGTGCAGGATACGGCTGCCAAGATCCTGCATCTGGGGCCGATCCGCTATGACATCGAACGCGGCGAGATGTGGCAGGGCGAAGAGCCGGTGCGGCTGACCGCCACCGAAAGCCAGTTGATGAAGATCTTCTCGGCCCAACCGGGCGAGCCGATCAGCCGGTCGAAGCTGGTCGAGGATCTGGGGCGCGACAAGGGACAGGCGCAGGAACGCGCCGTGGACGTGCAGATCACGCGCCTGCGCCGCAAGATCGAGCAGGACCCGAAGCAGCCGCGCTATCTGCAGACGGTGCGGGGTGCGGGATATATGCTGGCGCCGGATTGATTTTGCCGCCGCCCGGCGTTTTCTTGCCTTCGGCGAGGATATTTTTGGCCAGATGAAGTTGGGGGATATTCATGAAGACCGCTGTTTTGACGCATGCCGACTGTCTGGGTCATGTCACCCCTGAGGGGCACCCCGAGCGGGTGGCCCGGCTGGAACATATCCTGCATGCGCTGGAGTCGTTGGACCTGCAGCGGGTGACCGCGCCGCTGGCGGCGGATGATGATCTGCTACGGATTCATCCCGAGAGTTACATCCGCGAAATCCGTGACAGCCGCCCGACCGAAGGGTTCCGCCAGATCGACGGGGATACGTTCATGTCGCCCGGCTCGGTCGATGCGGCCTATCGGGCGGCGGGGGCCGTGGTGCGGGCGGTGGACATGGTGCTGGGCGGTGAGGCGCCGAATGCGTTCTGCGCCATTCGGCCGCCGGGCCATCATGCCGAACGGGAAACCGCCATGGGGTTCTGCCTGTTCGGCAATGCCGCTCTGGCGGCGAAACATGCGCTGGATCATCACGGGCTGGATCGGGTCGCGGTGGTGGATTTCGACGTGCATCACGGCAATGGCACGCAGGATCTGCTGTGGGACGAGGCCCGTGCGCTGGTGATCACCAGCCAGCAGATGCCACTGTGGCCGGGTTCGGGACGGCCGGATGAAACCGGGGCGCATGACACCATCGTAAACATCCCGCTGACCCCCGGCACCGGCGGAGCCGAGATGCGCGCGGCCTACGAGGCGCAGGCCTTTCCCCGGCTGCGCGCGTTCCAGCCCGAGCTGATCATCATCTCGGCCGGATTCGACGCACATCAGGACGATCCGCTGGCCAATCTGAATTGGTCCACCGACGACTTCGCCTGGATCACCGAACAGCTGTGCCGGATCGCCGATGAGCTGTGTGGGGGCCGTATCGTCTCGACTCTGGAAGGCGGGTATGATCTGAACGCATTGGCCAAGGCCACACGCGCCCATGTTGAAGAACTGATGAAGGCAGCCCGATGACCGAGACCCCCGTTGAAGAGATGACATTCGAACAGGCGATGAAAGAGCTGGAGGCCGTGGTCGGCCAACTGGAGCGCGGCGACGTGGCGCTGGACCAGTCGATCGCCCTGTACGAGCGCGGCGCCAAGCTGAAGAAACGCTGCGAGGACGAGTTGAAGCGCGCCGAGGAGAAAGTGGCCGCCATCACGCTGGATGCCGATGGGCAGCCCACCGGGACGACCCCTGTCGAAGGCCTGTAATGTTTTCCGAAAGGCTGGTGCAGGATGCTGCGCTGATCCAGGCGCAGTTCGATCTGGTTCTGGGTGCGCTGGACGATGTCGACGTCACCCGCGCGATGGCCTATGCCACGCAGGGCGGCAAGCGGCTGCGCGGATTTCTGGTGCTGGAAAGCGCCCGGCTGCACGGAATGGACGAGACCTGCGCAATCTGGCCCGCGACCGGGATCGAAGCGCTGCACGCCTACAGCCTGGTGCATGATGATCTGCCCTGCATGGACGATGATGACCTGCGGCGCGGTCGTCCGACCGTGCACAAGCAATGGAACGACGGCATCGCGGTTCTGGCTGGCGACGCTTTGCAGGCGCTGGCGTTCGAGCTTTGCACCCGGCCCGAGGTCGGATCTTCAGACGTTCGGGCGGAACTGGCGCTGACCCTCGCCCAGGCCAGCGGTGCGCAAGGCATGGTTCTGGGTCAGGCGTTGGACATCGCGGCCGAAACTGCCGAACAACCTTTGACCCTGCCGGAAATCACGCATCTTCAAGCCGGCAAGACCGGGGCGCTGATCGAATGGTCGGCGTGCGCCGGTGCGGTTCTGTCGGAGGCTGATCCGACCCCATTGCGCCAATATGCCCGTGCGCTGGGTCTTGCCTTTCAGATCGCCGACGACATCCTTGATGTGGAAGGTGACAGCGAAAAGGCGGGCAAACGGTTGCAGAAGGATGCACAGGCGGGCAAGGCGACATTCGTGTCCCTGCTGGGCCTCGACGCCGCCAAGGCCCGCGCGATCGAGCTGATTGATCAGGCCTGCGCCGCGTTGGATGGGTACGGAGCACGGGCCGAAACCTTGAAGGACGCCGCCCGCTTCGTTATTGCGCGTGAAAGCTGAACCGTAAGGGATGCCATGTCAGACCGTCCGAACACCCCGCTTCTGGACCTTGTGAACCGCCCGGCGGATCTCAAGCAGTTTTCGGACGCGCAGCTGCATCAGTTGGCAAACGAGTTACGGGCCGAGACGATCTCGGCTGTGTCGGTCACCGGCGGGCATCTGGGCGCGGGGCTGGGTGTGGTCGAGCTGACCGTGGCCCTGCACGCGGTGTTCGACACGCCGCGCGACAAGATCATCTGGGATGTCGGCCACCAGTGCTATCCCCACAAGATCCTGACCGAGCGGCGCGACCGAATCCGCACCCTGCGCCAGAAGGGCGGCCTGAGCGGGTTCACCAAACGCAGCGAAAGCCCCTATGACCCGTTCGGCGCGGCGCACAGTTCGACCTCGATCAGCGCGGCGCTGGGTTTTGCCGTAGCCCGCGACCTGGGCGGGGTCACGCCCGAGGGACTGGGCGACGCGATCGCGGTGATCGGGGACGGGTCGATGTCGGCCGGCATGGCCTTCGAGGCGATGAACAACGCCGGCCACCTGAAAAAACGCCTGATCGTGATCCTGAACGACAACGAGATGAGCATCGCCCCACCCGTGGGTGCGCTGTCGAACTATCTCTCGCGCATCTATGCCGAAGAGCCGTTCCACGATCTGAAGGCCGCCGCCAAGGGGGCGGTGTCGCTGCTGCCCGAACCGTTCCGCGAAGGCGCCAAGCGCGCCAAGGAGATGCTCAAGGGCATGGCGGTCGGCGGCACGCTGTTCGAAGAGCTGGGATTCTCCTATGTCGGCCCGATCGACGGGCATGACCTGGACCAATTGCTGCCGGTGCTGCGCACGGTCAAAGCGCGGGCGACCGGGCCGATCCTGATCCACGCGCTGACCAAAAAGGGCAAGGGCTATGCCCCGGCCGAGCAGGCCCGCGACAAGGGCCATGCCACCGCCAAGTTCGACGTGGTCACCGGCAAGCAGCAGAAGGCGCCGTCGAACGCACCGTCCTATACCTCGGTCTTCGGCAGGACCCTGGTGGACGAGGCCAGCCGCGACGATAAGATCGTGGCGGTGACCGCGGCGATGCCCGACGGCACCGGGCTGAACCTGTTCGCCGAACGCTACCCGTCGCGCTGTTTCGACGTAGCGATTGCCGAGCAGCACGGGGTCACTTTCTCGGCCGCGCTGGCGGCGGGCGGGCTGAAACCGTTCTGCGCGATGTATTCAACGTTTTTGCAGCGCGGCTATGACCAGGTGGTGCACGACGTGGCGATCCAGCGCCTGCCGGTGCGCTTTGCCATCGACCGCGCGGGGCTGGTGGGTGCCGATGGCGCGACCCATGCCGGGTCGTTCGACATCGCCTACCTGTCCAACCTGCCGGGCATGGTGGTGATGGCCGCCGCCGACGAGGCCGAGCTGGTGCACATGGTCGCCACAGCCGCCGCCCACGACGACGGCCCCATCGCGTTCCGCTATCCGCGGGGCGAAGGCGTGGGCGTCGATCTGCCCGAACGCGGGCAGGTTCTGGAAATCGGCAAGGGCCGCCTGATCCAGTCGGGGGCGCGGGTGGCGCTCCTGTCCTTTGGCACGCGCCTGGCCGAGGTGCAGAAGGCCGCCGAATCGCTGACCGCACGCGGCATCACCCCGACCATCGCCGACGCCAGGTTCGCCAAGCCGCTGGACCGCGACCTGATCCTGGACCTGGCCGCCAACCACGAAGCGCTGATCACCATCGAGGAAGGCGCCATCGGCGGGTTCGGCAGCCACGTGGCGCAGCTGCTGGCGGATGAGGGCGTGTTCGATCGCGGCCTGAAATACCGCTCGATGGTGCTGCCGGATATTTTCATCGACCAGGCCAGCCCCGCCGACATGTACGCGGTCGCGGGCATGAACGCCGAACAGATCGAAGCCAAGGTGCTTGCCGTTCTGGGCATCGCATCAATCGGAGAAAAGCGCGCCTGATTCCGACCGGATCGTCGGTTGCCCTCAGCCAGAGCGGCATTCGGGTCGAACGACGGGTGAACAAGGCCATTCGCCCTCCAAGAAAACCCCACATTGGGGTCAACAACCGGTCTTGCCTACGCCCGTGGGACGGTTTAAACGATCCTTCGCACCGCATACCGCGCCCCCACGGGCGCGGGTGCGCGTCGAAGAATGGGCCGCTGTAGCTCAGCTGGTAGAGCACGTCATTCGTAATGATGGGGTCGGGGGTTCGAGTCCCTTCAGCGGCACCATAGCTTCTTGGAGCAAACTTCGGTGTTTCGCCGCCGGTTTTCCCGTCTGTTGATTCGGTTTCGCAATTTATCTGCCGTTCAATCTTTCCAGAAGTTTAGGTTGCTCATCCCCAATGCGGCCCTAACTCGACGGAAATGACGCAGACAAACGAACGCTCCCCCAGCCGGCTCATCCTGGTGCTGGGCGACCAACTGAGCCAAAGCTTAAGCGCCTTGAGCCAGGCGGAGAAGGCGCGCGACACGGTGTTGATGGCCGAAGTCGCGGACGAGGCGGAATATGTTCCGCATCACAAAAAGAAGATCGCGTTTGTCTTTTCGGCGATGCGCCATTTCGCAGATGAGCTCGGTGCGGCGGGGTGGCAGGTTCGTTATGTCAGGCTGAATGACCCTGACAATACCGGCTCCATCACAGGCGAGATCGCGCGGGCAATCGCGGATCTGTCTATTGCGAACCTTCAGGTGACCGAGCCCGGCGAGTACCGGCTGCAAACCGCCTTGCTGGAGTGGGCGGACCAGAGCCAAACCGATCTACATATGCTGGAAGATGACCGGTTTGTCGCCACGCATCAGGAGTTCCGCAATTGGGCGGATGGACGCAAGCAGTTGCGGATGGAATATTTCTATCGCGAGATGCGGCGCAAAACGGGGCTGTTGATGAACGGCGACCAACCCGAAGGCGGGCGCTGGAACTTTGACGCGGAAAACCGCAAGCCCGCCACTGTCGATCTGTTCATGCCCCAACCGCCCCGATCCGACCCGGATGACATCACCACCGAGGTTCTGAGCCTTGTCGAATCCCGGTTTGGCGACAACTTCGGACAACTGCGCCCGTTCTGGTTTGCGGTGACCCGCACCGGCGCGCTCGAGGCGCTGGACCATTTCGTGGAACACGCTCTGCCTCTGTTCGGGGACCATCAGGACGCAATGCTGCAGACAGAACCGTTCCTCTATCACTCGGTCCTGTCGCATTACCTGAACACGGGTCTGCTGGGGCCGATGGAGATCTGCCGGCAGGTCGAGCGTGCCTATTATGAAGGCCGCGCGCCTTTGAATGCGGTCGAGGGCTTTATCCGTCAGATCATCGGCTGGCGAGAATATGTTCGGGGCCTCTATTGGCTGAACATGCCCGGGTACACGGAACGCAATCACTTCGGGGCAACCCGCCCGCTGCCGGACTTCTACTGGACGGCCAAAACGGAAATGGCCTGCATGGCGGCCGCAATCGGGCAGACGCGCGACCACGCCTATGCCCACCACATCCAGCGCCTGATGGTGACTGGCAATTTCGCGATGCTGGCCGGGGTCGATCCGCACGAAGTCCACGAGTGGTACCTGGCGGTTTACGCCGATGCGTATGAATGGGTCGAGGCCCCCAACGTGATCGGAATGAGCCAATTCGCCGATGGTGGATTGCTTGGATCAAAACCCTACGCAGCAAGCGGCAATTACATCAACAAGATGTCGGATCACTGTTCGCATTGCCGCTATGACGTGAAACGCAAGTTCGGTGCGAATGCCTGCCCTTTCAATCCACTGTATTGGGATTTCCTCGCACGCAACGCCGACAAGCTGCGTGGCAATCCCAGATTGGGCCATGCCTACCGAACCTGGGACCGTATGGACCCCGAAAAACAGGCCCAATACCGCGACAGCGCGCGCGAGATACTCGACAGCCTCTAGCGTTGGCCGGTCGAAGATGATCGGGCTCGGCGGCAACGCTGCGAGCAGTGGCGGACCTCGTCCCAGACCTTGGCCCATTTTCGCCGCCAGGTGAAAGGACGCCCGCATGTGGCGCAGGTTTTCGTCGGAAGATCCGACTTTTTCCGCATCCGCATCTAGTCCCCCAGATCCAATGACAATTGCGCCGGGTTGCGGGTGACCGCACGGCTGTTTCCTTTCCGCAAGCGCCCCTTGCGGCTGCCATGCCGGGCCAAGACCTTCGCAGCCTCGTCCCGGAATCCTTCCCCGCGCCGCACCTCCCAGATCCGATCCCGGGCGAACCGGGCCGCCGCGACGTGATCGACGATGGGCATCGGGTAGCGTTTGCCCAGCACGGCACCTGCGTTCTCGGCCTTCCACGGCTCTTGCAGATGGCGATCCGGGATATCTGCCAGTTCCGGCAACCAACGGCGGGTAAAAGTCCCGGTCGGGTCCTGATCATGGCCCTGTTTCACCGGGTTGTAGATCCTCAGCGCGTTGATGCCCGTGGTGCCGGCCTGCATCTGCACCTGGCTCCAGTGGATGCCCGGTTCGTAATCGGTGAACAGGCGGGCGAGAACCTCACCGGGCGCGCGCCAGTCAAGCCACAGGTGATAGCCGGCCGTCGCCATCACCATCGCGCGCATTCGAAAGTTGAGCCACCCCGTAGCCCGTAAGTACCGCATGCATGCGTCAACAAATGGCAGGCCGGTCTCACCGCTGGCCCAGGCCTCCAGCCGATGCGAATCCGGGGCCGAGGGGCGGATCCCGTCATAGGCGCAATGCACGTTCTGGAACTCGATCCGGGGGTCATCCTCCAGTTTCTGGATAAAATGACAGTGCCAATGCAGCCGACCTTCGAACGAGGACATCGCCCCCCGCCACTGTTTGTCGGAGGTGTGGCTCAACGCTTTTTGCCGCGCCCATGTGGCCTGCATCACCTCGCGCATCGACAGCGTTCCCCATGCCAGATGCGGGGACAGGCGCGAACACGCGTTTTCCCCCAGCTGAGGTGAGGACATCGCGCTGCGATAGGTCCGGCCGCGCGTGCTCAGGAATGTGGTCAACCGGTCCGACGCCGCCGTGTGGCCGCCCGACTGGCGCCGTGGACATGGGTCCGGGCGCAACCCCAGTTCCCTGTTGGACGGGATCCCACCCGGGTCCATCGGGATGGGCCGCAATATGGGTGCGGGCGTGATCGGTTCGCTCATGAAGCGATCCCACTCTTTGGCCCAGCCATCGCGCGACGCCAGACGGCGGCGAACCCCGTGATTGCGCGGTTGGTGCCAGGGAATGCCCCGGGTTTGGCACCAGGACGCCACGCGTTTGTCCCGCTGAAAGGTCCAGTCGTTTCCCGTTTCTTCATGCGACCACAGGGCCGTGAGGTCGAAACTCTGTGCAAGATCGTCCAGGACCGACAGCATCTCGCCCGTCCGTACGATCAGGGGCTGGCCCAATTCCGCAAGCTGACTGCGCAGCTCGACCAGGGTTTCGCGGATGAACGCCCATTGGCGAGCGGACATGTCGGGTTGACGCCAAAGATCGGGTTCAACCACGTAAAGCGGCACCAGCGCCCCCCGCTGTGCCGCATGAGCCAGGGCACGATTGTCCTGCACCCTGAGATCCCGCTTGAACCAAACGATCTGCAAAACCGTTCTCCGAACCAAATCTGGGCAATAGCTAGTCTGGTCCGGCCAGCCCTCAACCGGGTTCAATGCGCCCCGGTAGGACCAGGACGCAAATAGCGCGCGGAACCGGTTCCGTCATGACCCGTTGCGACCGAAGCCTGTCGGGAAATGGGCAGGCCAGTTCACAAAGCGCTGCCTTGACGGGCGCTTTTTCGGTTGCAATGATCAATACATGGGCGCTTTGAAAACTATTTTCGTTTCAGCACTATGCACTTTCTCATCCATCGGATTGCTTCATGCTGAAACCGACATGGTCAAATCGTTTGCCGGCTGCGCCGGGCGTTTTTCGGCCGAGATGGAGCATGCCTGGCTTCTGAACGACCCCAAGGCGCAGGACTATGAGTTGCTTCGCGGCGGTTTCGTGTCCTTGCTTGAGGCGACCGTGACGGCAGAGGAGGCCGAACTGGTCCTGAGCCACCGGGTGAACTCAAAACACGCTCATGCGCGATTGCTCCATACGGCGACCTTTGGCTCGGACATCACGGCGGCCAGCGCCGCGCGGCAAACGGCCAGCGACCTTCTGGATCAGTGCAGCCTGCTGATACTGGGCGGCGTCTGAGACCACCCCTCGCTGCAGTGCCGCATTTTTGGGCGAACCATGCGGCACCGCCACAAATTTGGGCAACACGCTGAATCAATCCAAAAACTCGCACCACCGGACTCTGAGCCTCGGCAAAAGCTGACCTAGCAATGTGGTGCGCCGAAAGACGGCTTGGAAAATGTGCGAAGGTGCCCGGCCTAGGAACCTGATGACGCCCTCGCACACCGCAATTAAGCGTGGGGGGTATATGGGATGTTTCGGCGTTCCGGACAAGCCTGCTGCGCATCGCACAAAAGGAAACGCTGATGCACTCCAAACTACTCAACACTACTGCTGCTGTATTGTTCGCAACCGCCCTGCCCGCACTGGCCGATTGCCCGATCAAAGTGGGCGTTCTGCACTCATTGTCCGGTACGATGGCCATCTCCGAGACCACGCTGAAAGACACGATGGAGATGCTGGTCGAACAGCAGAACGAAGCTGGTGGCCTGCTGGGCTGCGAGCTGGAAGCCGTAGTTGTCGACCCCGCCTCGGACTGGCCACTGTTTGCCGAGAAAGCGCGCGAACTGCTGACCGTCCACGAAGTTGACGTGATCTTTGGCAACTGGACATCGGTCTCCCGCAAATCCGTGTTGCCGGTCATCGAAGAGCTCAACGGTTTGCTGTTCTATCCGGTTCAGTACGAAGGCGAAGAAAGCTCGAAGAACGTCTTCTACACCGGTGCCGCACCGAACCAGCAGGCGATCCCCGCAACGGACTACTTCCTTGAGGAACTGGGGGTCGAGAAATTCGCCCTTTTGGGCACCGACTACGTGTATCCGCGCACGACGAACAACATCCTCGAAAGCTATCTGAAGCAGAAAGGCATCGCCGAAGAGGACATCTTCGTGAACTACACCCCCTTTGGCCATTCCGACTGGTCCAAGATCGTGGCGGATGTCGTTGCGCTGGGCGCGGACGGCAAGAAAGTCGGCGTCATCTCGACCATCAACGGCGACGCGAATGTGGGCTTCTACAAGGAACTGGCCGCCGCAGGTATCTCGGCGGATGACATCCCAGTAGTTGCCTTCTCGGTCGGCGAGGAAGAATTGGCCGGTCTGGACACAACCAACCTTGTCGGGCATCTGGCGGCGTGGAACTACTTCCAGTCGGCAGAGAGCGAAGCGAACGAGGCCTGGGTTGCCGCCTGGAAAGCCCGCATGGGCGAAGATCGGGTGACCAACGATCCGATGGAAGCGCATTACATCGGCTTCAACATGTGGGTTAACGCCGCGACCGAGGCGGGCTCGACGGATGTCGATGCCGTGCGCGCAGCCATGTACGGCCAGGAATTCCCGAACCTGACGGGCGGCACGGCCGTCATGCTGCCGAACCACCACCTCGCCAAGCCGGTTCTGATCGGCGAAATCCAGGAAGACGGTCAGTTCGACATCATCAGCCAGACCGAAGAGGTTCCGGGCGATGCCTGGACGGACTACCTGCCCGAATCCGCGGTTCTGATCTCGGATTGGAAAGAGCTGGGTTGCGGTATGTACAACACCGAAACGAAAAGCTGCGTACAGATCAAATCGAACTACTAAGATCTGAACCGGAATACCTCGGGGCGCATCACATGTGCCCCGGGGCCCAATGCCGAGGTCTCCCCAAATGACGCTTTCGATTTGCCGGGCTTTGCTTGCCCTGCTGCTGTTCGTGGCCCCTGGTCTTTTGCAAGCCCAATCCTCCGACGCGCCGGTCCAGAAGCTTTTGCAGGCCCATGCGGAGGTCATTCAAAAATCCTCTCGCAAGACGATCGGCCCGGCAATTGACGCCCTGGCGCAGAGCGGATTGCCCGAGGCACAAACCGTCCTGGAGCGGTGGCAGGCCAAGGACATGTGGTTCAACCGGGATACGGGCCTTTTCGTTTTTGCGTCCAAGGCCGATGGCGGTTTGCGGGTTTTCGATATCTCGGATGGGGCCGAGATCGGTGTCGTCGACAAGAATAACTACAAACAACTCAAGCCGAACTCGGGCATTCGCGGGTTGATCGCTTCGGCGCTGGTGCAGTTTCAATTGAACGACCCCGACCCGCTGAACCGAAGCGCAGCGCTGACGGCGATCGAGCGGGACGCGGAACCCTCGCACCTATCCGCCCTGCGCGGCGCCATTGCCGGAGAGCAGGACGCGGATCTGCGGACCCGCAAGGACCGGCTCGAGCGTCTGTTGACGATCCGGTTTGATGATGACGCGGTCGCAAGGCTGGCTGCAATCGACAGCTTCGCCGGCGATCTGGGCGTTGACGTGCGCGCAACGCTCAATCCCCTTGTTGCATCTGAAATCAAGGTGTCCGACACGGTTCCGGATGGCGCTGTGACCATCGAGGCCGGGTCGGACGAACTGACACAGAAACAGGCCTATGACCTGTTGGTCGAAAACGGGTTGGCACCGGCCCTGGTAGACGACGGCACCATTAAAGAGACCCTGATTTCGAATATCGACGGTGACAGGGTCGCAGGCGTACAGGTGGCAAGTCTGGACGAAGATGCGGCACGACAAGCGGCATACCAGCTGCTGGCCGATCAGGGGCTCGCCGCTCCGCTAGTGACGCAGGACGACATCGCAGAGGCTGTGCAACAGTACAAGTTCTACCGAGTCTACACCTCGGCGCCGTTGCCGGTGGCGCTGGCGGCGCAGGCCGTGCTGGACAATATCGAGACGCAAGTCGCTCTCAACCAGACGGCGGATCTGGTTCTGGATGCGCTGTCGCTCGCCTCGATCTATTTCCTTGCCGCCATCGGCCTTGCCATCACTTTCGGCGTCATGGGCGTCATCAACATGGCGCATGGCGAGTTCATCATGATGGGCGCCTATACCGGATATGTGGTTCAACTGTTCATTCCGGACCTGACCCTGTCGATCATTGTCGCCATTCCCTGCGCATTCCTGGTGACCTTCGGCGCCGGTGTTCTGCTGGAACGTCTGGTCATTCGCTGGCTGTATCACCGTCCGCTGGAGACGCTGCTTGCGACCTTCGGGGTTTCCATCGCGCTGCAGCAACTGGCCAAGAACATCTTTGGAACCCAGGCACGTCCCCTGACCGCCCCGGCCTGGCTGGACGGTTCGATGGTGCTGAACGATATCGTCTCCATCAGTTACATCCGCATCGCGATCTTTGTTCTGGCGCTGCTGTTCCTCGCGCTTTTCCTCATCGTCATGAACCGGACCCGGCTGGGGCTTGAGGTGCGCGCCGTGACGCAGAACCCGCGCATGGCGTCCTCGATGGGTATCAATCCCGACCGGATCAACATGCTGACCTTCGGCTTTGGCTCGGGCATCGCGGGCATTGCCGGCGTGGCAATCGGACTTTACGCCAAGGTCACGTCCGAGATGGGTTCCGACTATATCGTGCAAAGCTTCATGACAGTGGTCGTGGGCGGTGTGGGCAACATCTGGGGGACGCTTCTGGGGGCCACGATGGTCGGCACGCTGCAGAAGGGGATCGAATGGTTCAACCCGTCCAATACCCTGGCGGCGCAGACCTACATGATCCTGTTTATCATCCTGTTCATTCAATTCCGGCCGCGCGGCATCATCGCGCTCAAGGGTCGGGCGGCGGAAGCGTGATATGGTTGACATGATATCCACAGCCGGCCCGATGCGAAAGCCATTTGTGCTGCGCTATCCCTCGGTCGCGATCTTCTTGATCATTCTGGCCCTGTTCACGGCGACCATAACAGTGTTGGGCGAAGGGTTCGGGATCGGCCTGATATCCACCAGCTTCGTCAAGACATTGGGCAAGACCCTCTGCCTGTGCCTTGCGGCCCTGGCGATGGACCTGGTGTGGGGCTACACGGGCATCCTGTCCCTGGGGCATATGGCCTTCTTCGGTATCGGCGGATACGCCATCGGCATGTGGCTGATGTATGCGCGGACCGAGATCATCGTGATCGAAAGCCTTGCGTCCTCGGCCTTGCCACCAACGGCCCAGGAAGTCTCCGACGGCATCGCCACCCAGATCTTCGGAGTCGTCGGCGCATCCGAGTTCCCACCGATCTGGGCTGTTGCGCATTCGCTGCCCTTGCAACTGGCTGCGGTCGTACTGGTGCCCGGCTTGCTGGCCCTTGTGTTCGGGTGGCTGGCCTTCCGCAGCCGCGTGACCGGGGTCTACCTGTCGATCCTGACACAGGCGATGACGCTGGCGCTGTCTCTGTACCTGTTTCAGAACGACAGCGGGCTGCGCGGGAACAACGGCCTGTCGGGTCTGCAGAATCTGCCGGGTCTGGATTCGGTGCCGCAATCGACGGTTTCGATCCTGTTCTTCTGGGCGTCGGCCCTGGCGCTGGGGCTGGGCTATCTGGTCTGCGCCTGGATGGTGTCCGGCAAGTTCGGATCGGTCATTCGCGCCATCCGGGACGACGAAAGCCGGGTTCGGTTCCTTGGGTATTCGGTCGAAGCCTACAAGCTGTTCATCTTCACCTTCACCGCCGTGATCTGCGGCATCGCAGGTGCCCTGTATTACCCCCAAGCCGGCATCATCAATCCAGCCGAGATCGCGCCCATTGCATCAATCTACCTGGCTGTCTGGGTGGCGATCGGCGGACGGGGCCGTCTGTACGGAGCAGTGATCGGCGCGGCATTCGTTTCTCTGCTGTCCACCTGGTTCACGGGTGGTCAGGCCCCCGACATCTCGCTGGGGTTCTACACGATCCAATGGGTCGACTGGTGGACCATCCTGCTTGGGCTGTCATTTGTCGCGGTCACGTTGTTTGCGCCTCGGGGCATCGGCGGTCTGATCGACAGGTTTGCCGAACGGCGCGCCCCGGATCGCCACGGCGCCGATCTGGGCCCGGATCTTGGGTCGTTGCGCGAAAAGGAGGCCGACGAATGAGTACGTTGCTTGAAGTCTCCGGCGTGTCCGTAACCTTCGACGGATTCAAAGCCATCAACAACCTGACATTTCAGATTGGCCCAGCCGAAATGCGCGCGGTCATCGGCCCGAACGGGGCGGGCAAGACGACGTTCATGGACATCATTACCGGCAAGACCAAACCGGATGACGGCCATGTTCTGTGGGGCGACAAATCCGTGTCGCTCCTGTCGATGAGCGAAAGCCAGATTGCCCAGGCCGGCATCGGCCGAAAGTTCCAGCGCCCCACCGTCTTCGAGGACCAGAGCGTTCGCGAGAACCTGATGCTGGCCCTCAGGAACAAACGCGGCCCGCTGGCGGTCCTGCGGTTTCGGGCCGGACAGTCGGATCATCAGAAGGTCGCCGACCTGGCCGAGGAAATCGGACTGCAGAATGCCTTGAACCGCAAGGCGGGTGAGTTGAGCCACGGGCAGAAGCAGTGGCTTGAGATCGGCATGCTGCTGGCGCAGGATCCGCAGTTGCTGCTGGTTGATGAGCCGGCCGCCGGAATGACCCCCGCCGAGCGTGAGCACACGACCGACATTCTTGTCGCGGCCGCCAAAACCCGCGCCGTGGTGGTGGTTGAACATGACATGGAGTTCGTCCGCCGCCTGAACTGCAAGGTCACGGTGCTGCACGAAGGGTCAGTTCTGGCCGAAGGGTCGCTGGACCACGTCACCAATAATGACAAAGTGATTGAGGTGTATCTTGGCCGCTGAGCTTCTGGAAATCTCGGACCTGTCCCTGCACTACGGTGGCAGCCAGATCCTGAGCGGGATCGACATCACCGCACGTCAGGGTCAGGTCAGCTGCGTGATGGGCACCAACGGCGTCGGCAAGACCAGCCTGTTGAAAGCCATCTCCGGAACGCACCCCCGCAGCGGCGGTGAATACCGGCTTGGCGGCGAGCAGATCGGCAAGGCCACATCCTATGAGCTGGCTCGAAAAGGTGTGGCTTATGTTCCGCAAGGACGAGAAATCTTTCCGTTTCTGACGGTCCGCGAGAACCTGGAAACCGGTTTTGCCTGCCTGCCCCGCAGCGAACACAGGATACCTGATTACATCTTCGAACTGTTCCCGATTCTCAAAGAGTTCCTGTCGCGGCGCGGTGGTGATCTGTCAGGCGGTCAGCAGCAGCAGCTCGCAATTGCGCGGGCCTTGATCACGAAACCCAGGCTGCTTTTGCTGGATGAACCAACCGAGGGCATCCAGCCCAACATCATCAAGCAGATCGGCGAAGTCATCCGCCTGCTGCGCGATCAAGGTGAGATGGCGATCGTCCTGGTCGAACAGTATTTTGATTTCGCGTATTCTCTCGGCGACAGTTTTCTGGTGCTGGAACGCGGGTCGCCATTCCTGAAAGGATCAAAATCCGAACTTGGTCAGCAGCAGCTCAGGGCGGCCGTTTCGGTTTGATCTTACCGGCCCAGTGCTTCGGGCAGGTGTTCCACCAAGGCCCGCTGCACGACGGCAAACCGCGGTGTGCGCGCAATCTCTTCAAGCGTAGCAACCCACAGAGGAACCTCGATTTTCGGATCGATGTCCGGCGCCCGCCGCAACAGCGGGTCCGCATCACCGATGAACGTCGGCAAAAATGCCTTGCCGACACCTGTCGCAGCCATCTGCTGGAGCACAAGGAAACTGTCCGCGCCGATGGTCGTGTCTTCATCCCGCACATGTTCGGCCATCCATCTGGCCGGGACCGAACCGCTCAGCGCCCCGTCCAAACGCATCCATTTTCGGTTGGCGGACCCATCGTCGTAGACCCCGAAGGCCAACGCGCCAGCCCGCTCGCCCACCAAGTCTTCGCCCAGGCGTATTGATGGACGCACGGCAATGTCAGCGGTCAGCCGCGACAGGTCATGGTGATTGTTCCCGCTCAGCAGACTCAGCTCCAGACCGGGATAAAGCGCAGAAATGCGGTTCAGTATCCCGGGCAGAACAAGCTGGCAAAGACTGTCGGTCGAGGCAATCCGAACCCGCCCGGTCGGCGAACGGTCCGCGCCCACGATTGCCCGTTCGACCGAAAGCACCGCATCCTCGACATTTTCCATGGCCGTAAGAATGGCCCGGGCCTCGGGCAGCGCGCTGTAGCCCGACGGGTTCTTTTGAAAGATCACGCACCCATGACGTCGTTCAAACGCGGCCACCCTGCGCAGCACCGTTGCATGGGTCACGCCCAGCGCTGTGGCCGCTGCGTTCAACGAGCCGTGCCGGCTTACGGCGAGGGCATATCGGATGTCGTCCCAGTTTTGATTGTTCATAAGTTAACAAGAAACGCAGAGAAATAAACAATTACAAGAAATTTCGATCAAGCTACCATTCGGCACATTCATGTGGGAGAGATACCATGATCAAGAAATTCTCAATCCTTGCGGCGAGTTTGTTTTCTGCGGCCGTTATTGGCACGGCCGTAGCCCAGGAAAGCGAAAACCCGGCCGTCAAGGCGCGGAAGGCCGTCATGCAGCTGTATGCGTTCAATCTGGGCACGCTTGGCGGCATGGCCAAGGGCGAGGTGGAATACAACGCCGAGGCCGCGACGCGCGCGGCAAACAACCTGGTTGCCGTGACGCAGATCGATCAGTCGGCCATGTGGCCAGCCGGGTCCGACAATGTCTCCGACCCATCTTCCCGAGCGCTTCCGGCGATCTGGGAGAACTTCCCGGATGTCAGCGCCAAGGGCCAGGCAATGGCTGAAGCCGCGGTTGCGATGCAGGCCGCCGCCGGGCAAGATGTCGAAGCGCTGAAAGCAGCGATGGGACCATTGGGTGGAGCCTGTTCGGCATGTCACAAGGCATACAGAGCCCCAAAGAACTGACAAGGCCCTGACGGTGCGGCGGCTTCTGTCGATTGCCGCGGGCGTCGCGGTCGTGGCCGGGCTGACCGGTCTGGTTCTGACCCGACCGCAACACGTCGATCCGGCCCAGTTGGACGGGATTGCCCCTGATCTTGTCAGGGGCGAGACCGTGTTCTTTGCGGCCGGATGCGCCTCGTGCCATTCAGCGCCGAACTCCAAGGGTGAGGAAAAGCTGGTGCTGGCGGGCGGACGCCGGTTCGAGACGGATTTCGGCACCTTCATAGCTCCAAACATATCCAGCGACCCAGAGACCGGGATTGGGTCATGGTCGGCGCTGGAACTGGCGGATGCCCTGATCTACGGAACCGGGCCGGCCGGGCAGCACTATTACCCGGCCTTCCCTTACACGACCTATACGAACATGACGCCGGAGGATGTCGTGTCGCTGCACGCATTCCTCGGCACCCTGCCGGCCGCCTCGCAGGAAAGCAGCGCGCATGAGGTCGGGTTCCCCTTCAACATCCGGCGAAGCTTGGGCGGCTGGAAGCTTCTCTACCTTGAACCAGGGTGGGTGGTGGACGGTGATCTCGATGCGCAGCAGCAGCGCGGGCGCTACCTGGTCGAAGCCTTGGGCCATTGCGCCGAGTGCCACACGCCCAGAGATGGCCTTGGCGGCTTGAGCCGGGATCAATGGCTGACGGGTGCGCCAAATCCCAGCGGAAAAGGGCGCATTCCCGGCCTGACCACCAACCACCTGGATTGGTCCGAAGCCGACATCTCCGAATACCTGAAGTCCGGTTTCACTCCGGACTATGACAGCGCCGGCGGAGAGATGGCCGAGGTCATCGAGAACACTTCCCGTCTGTCCGATGAGGACCGGTTGGCGATTGCCGCATATCTCAAGGCTGTTCCGGTACCGGCCAACGACGCCACAACAGACTGAGCCGACGCCTACATCCCCCGGCAACCTATGAGCCTTGGCGATTCGTCTGGCGGCGTGATCTTGGCACCTTGGGCCTTTTCGCTTCACCTTTCGGACCTTTGGTTGGAAATTCGTCAGACCTAAGCCCGATGTGAACTGGTCCAACCCGCTTTAGCCTCCCTACGACAACCAGACATTTGTAGAACAGCAAAGGAGGCTGAAATGATTGCGAACCGGAAACTGGGACAACTTCTCAGCACTGTGGCACTGGCGACGTTGATTTCGGCGGCGCCATACACTCCCAAGTTCAGCACCGAGGGCGGCTTACAGCTTGAGCCCGCTTACGCGTTTGCGAAAAGCGGCAAAGGCAAGAGTGGCAGCGGTCGGGACGACGATGATGACGATGACGATCGGGAGGATGATGACGATGACGATCGGGAGGATGATGACGACGATCGGGATGACGACGACGATGATGATCGGGATGATGATGACGACGACGATGACGACGATCGGTCAAGTCGCAGCGGCAGCAAAAAGGGATCGTCGCAATCCGGAAGCACCCCGACCGGGTCGGCCGGCATAACCAAGGTCGAGACAACTGCAAACGGGATCGAAGTTCGCTATGCGGACGGAACAAAGGAAGAAATCGAAAACGGCAGATACGAGAGAAAGAATGCTCAGAATCGGACCGTTGAGGAACGGCCAGCCACAGGAGCCGATATCTCGAGGCTTCGTTCTCTGGCGAACGGCATTTCGATCAAGAATGTAAGCGCATCCGGGCAAGGTGGTACGGCCGGAAGCCGCCCCACAAAGATCGAACGTCAGGGCAACAACATCGAAGTCAACTACGCCAACGGCTGGAAAGAAGAGATCGAGTTCGGGCGCTACGAGCTGAAAGACCCCTTCAACCGGACCGTTGTGGAAAGAACAGCCACGGCCGCAGACATCCGGAGGCTGCAATCGGTCGCGAACTGACGAACAGCGCGAATTTCCCGGACGGTCTCTCGGTCGGAGAGGCCGTTTCGGCGTTCACAGGCTATGCGGGCTTGTTTCTCTTGCCCCACGCGTCGTGCGCGATAAGTGCGGCCTCGACCCGGTTCCGCGCGTGCAGCTTGGACAGGATCGCCGTCATATAGTGTTTCACCGTCTTTTCCTGAAGATCCAGCTCCACGGCGATCTCGCGATTGCTCAAACCCTTGGCCACGCGCCTGAGTATCTCCTCTTCGCGATGCGTGAGATCATTCAGAACATCGCTGCTGTTCGCGGGGCTTGCGTCGTTGTTGATCTGAAGCAGTACCCGCGAAGCCAGCCCCGGCGAAACGAACCCCTCCCCCGCGGCGATGCTGCGCAGGGAGGCGGTCAGTTCACTCGCGGTTACGCCTTTGACAATGTACCCAATCGCTCCGGCCTCGAGTGCATCGGCAACATCGCTGCTGTTCTCCGAAACCGTCAGAATCGCGATGCAGGGCGGTTTTTCCATTGCTGCGATCCTGCGTGTCGCGTTGATCCCACCGCCGGGCATCGAGAGATCGAGAATTGCGATGTCGGGCTGGTGCTGTGCGACAAGCGCAACCGCTTCGTCGGCGCTGGATCCGGCCGCGAGAACTTCGAACCCTTCTGCCTCATCCAAGGTCCGCCGCAGCCCATCCCGGAAAATCGGATGATCATCTGCTATGACAAGTGTCTTGGTCATGGTGAGCTCGTTTTGTTGGGAAACAGGGTCATTTCGACGGTGGTGCCCTGGCCGGGACTGGACGAGACCTGAAACCTGCCGCCGATACTCTCGACCCGATCGCGCAGCCCCAGCAGCCCCTGGCCGCCATCATCGCGCAGAACAGTACCGTCCAAAGGATCAAAGCCGGGTCCATCGTCCTTGACCTGAATGACAATGCAATCTTCGCGAACATGGCAGGTGACGCTGCAGCGGGACTGCGGAGCATATCGCGCAGTATTCGACAGTGTCTCCTGAAGAAAACGAAAAACGCACAGTTTGTCAGACACCGACAAATTCGGCATGTCACCGCCATGAAACGAGATTTCAGGCCGCAACGGGCTGTGCTCCGCGTGGTCCTCGACCGCTCTTTTCACGACATCAATCAAGGTCAGGTTGTCGATATCGGGCGCAGACAGCCCCCGGGACAGCGCGCGGATTTCGGTCAAGGACTTCTGCAGCGACTGCTGGATTTCCTCGGCCTCCTTGGGTTTTGGGGATCTGTCCGAAAACGCGGCCTCCAACCGAAGGGCGGCAAGTGAAAGGTACTGCGCCGGGCCGTCATGAAGTTCGGCGCCGAGTTTCTTCAGAAAACGGTCCGTCTGCGCGGCATACCGACCCGAGGCCTCGACCACCCGCGACCGCAGCATCGCATTCTGCGCCGCCATCCTTTCGCTTTCCGCCAGCCGTTTCTTCAATAGCCGCGCCTGCCGCCGGATGGTGTTGTCCCCGATCGCAACGATGCAAAACAGAACAACCGTGCTTGCCAGAAAGGCGGAACCGACCACCATCCAGCTTGTGCGCCTGGCTTTTGCCAGATCCATCTCCAATTGATCGGCCCTTTCATAGAACTCGGCCACGGCAATGATTTCACCGGACCACAGTTCACGAATGGGGCTGTAGACCTCGAGCAGCGGTATCCCCAAGGCCGCTTCGGCAGCGCTTTCATCGTGATCCAGTTCCTCGAACGAGCCCGAGATTTCGCCGATCCAGGCACGCTGAAGGTCGCCCGTCGGCTCGAAGCGGTTACCGATGATGTTTGTGTCCGAGGCGTGTACGACCACACCACCCTGCTTCCAGAACTTGTATGATACGATACGATCGCGCATCGGCTGGGTCATGAATATCTCGTCCAGCGCCCGCCTCGCCTGCTCGGACAGGCGGTCACCCAACGCCAGTTCCTGGCTGAGAGGTGAGACGATGCTTTCCATATACAGCGCCGCCGAATTGGCCGAGTTCTGCACGACCGCATTCTGGATTCGATTTGAAACCCATACACCGACGATCGCGGTTGCAGATCCCATCACAAGGATGCTTGCCGCAAGAAAAACTCGCGACAACGACCAATTCCCAATCGTCAGCTCAGCAACTTTCGTCCTCATCGTGGTCCTGACTATGACCCACAATCGAAAACCGCACCACAGACCTTGGTCTGACATGATCCAGATGTTCGCCCCAGCAAGCCCCGCCCGCAGCCCCAGAAGCACACCCCGGTTTGCAATGCCTTTTACGACTTGAAAAACACCCCGCACCCCGCAAGCATTGACACAACCGTTACCCCTTTGGTTGAGCGTCGGCCGACCGGCGTTTAAGCGAAAATCAAATAGTTCAAAGGTTTTTGATGCGCGCCGCCGTATTTTTCTTGTCGATCGTCTTTTTGGTTTTTTCCGGATCCGCTCAGGCTCAGAGCATCATTCCGCTTGCCCAGAAGGGCGGGCTGCACGCGGCATATGTGGTTCCAGTGGACACCTTCGACCGCGTGGATGTTCAGTTGATTGTTCTTTCGGGGTCGTATGACGACCCGGACCCGTCCGGCACAGCCCATCTGACCGAGCATCTCGCCGCGTTCTCGGCCGACGCCACCATTCTCAGAAAACCGCGTGAACGCGACATCTACGCCACCACGCACAATGTCGCGACCGTTTACACGAATTCCGGGCTGCCATCCGAGGCGGAGATGTTGTTGCGGCTTTCCCGGGCCGTTCTGGACACGCCATCCGTATCCAGGCAATTTGCGGAGAGCGAAGTCGCTATCGTCCAGCGGGAAACCTTGCTGCGTGAACGGCAATATCCGTTTCGCTGGCTCAGCCGAATGGCACTTCAAAACCTCTACGGCACCTTGCGCGGCCGGGCAGACAACACCGTCGAGGATCTGCCCAAGCTGAGCCTCGAGAAGGCCTATCAGTTTCACAAGGAACACTATGTGCCGTCCAACGTGACGTTGATTGTCTCCGGAAACATTGAACCAGCCCGGGCCGAAGAACTGGTGGCGCGGGTGTTTGGCGATACCGAACCATCTGACGCTCCGAAAAAACCGTGGTTGGATCAAAAGCCGGATCCCGAGAAACAGTCCGTCGTGCGCCTGCAGTCGGATCGGTTGCAACGCGACACCGTGCTGTTCGCACAATTCGTGGAATTCGAAGACCGCTCCACGAGCATCGACATGCAAGGCGCGTTCTTCATCGCAAGCGGGATCCTGAACGAACGGATCGCCAAGGTTCTACGCCACGAGGACACGCGGATACTCAACCATGGCGTCAACTGGTATTTTGCGAAGAATGCCGATGTTGAACTGGTGATCGACCTGCAACTCATGCCCGGCTTCAGCGTGGATGAAGCCAAGGATCTGCTGACCGAAACCTTGGCTGGCTTGCTGGACGAGCCGATCAGCAAATACGAAATTCATCAGCTCCGTCAAAAAGAAGTGGTCTGGTCCCAGAACATGGCCCGCCGTCCTTCGGCCTTTCTGTGGTTTCTGCAGAACGTCGCCGCCGACGGATTCCCGCCCATCAGCCCGTCGGTCTTTGCCGAAACGCTGAGCAACACCACAGATCAGGAAGTTATCGATTTTGCGGAAAAAATCTTGCAGCCCTCGGCGACATCTTTCGTTCTTGCAGAGAAAGCCGACTGACATGCGCGTTTTCAAGGGCCGGCTTCTCGCAGTTCTCTTTGCGGCGCTTACCTTGCTGCCGGGTGAGCGGGCACAGGCGGAACTGATTGCGACTGCAGGCGAAACGAAACTGGTCGAGCTCTCTCCGCTTGAGAACGGCACGTCCGCGCTGACCCTGGTTTGGACGATTGACCACCCGACGCTGGACCGCACTGCCGCCATGTCCGCCGCCATTGCGAGCGTGGTGACAGGTGGGACCTCGACCCGCTCATCCTACGAAGTCAGTTCGTTCCTGAAGCTGAAAGGTGTCGAACAGAAAATCGGCAGAAGCGGCAAGAACCTGACGCTCACCGTCTCGGCGCCAAGCGACGTCTTCCCGGAAGTCCTGGTGCACCTCGAGAACGTATTGCTCGAACCCCGATACACACCAAACTGGTAC
Organism: Ruegeria sp. B32; assembly: GCF_025141855.1. Lineage (NCBI taxonomy): Bacteria > Pseudomonadati > Pseudomonadota > Alphaproteobacteria > Rhodobacterales > Roseobacteraceae > Ruegeria > Ruegeria sp. B32. The sequence continues at coordinate 3,149,731 of NZ_CP081106.1, forward strand.
GCACGAGAGCTTGAGACGTCTCGCCCAGTTATCTCGACCAGAACCAGACAGCCGTCGGATGTGTTGAACGAGATTACCAATTTTCTGGAATTCGACCCTGCCGCCACGGACGAAGAAACCCTTGAAACCGACTTTCAGTTCGGACGACCAGATCAGGTCGTCCTCAGGTCAAAGGACGAAGAGGTAACGCGCCGCACCGTCCGATTGATCAATTCGCTGCCGGGCGCGCGGTTCCGGCTGGGGCGCGCCCTGAGCAAATGGGCCGAAGGGTGGACCGGCGCGAACGGGGCGCCCTTTGCCCTGCCCAAAGGTATCGTGCATCTCGCCGACCCCGACGCATCCGAAATGTTGATCCTGCTTGCCAATGCAAAGGCGTTTTCGAACGCACAGGACCAGCTTGGCTCGAACCTTCTTGTTGACTACATCGGCGCCAATCAAGGCTCGGATATGTTTCGGGTTATCCGCCAGTCCATGCGTGCATCCTACGATCCACGTTCGGACTTTGTGGTCGTGGGCAAAAACAAGGCCGTGATCGCGCTGAGCGCGACCGTCGAAGCCAGCGCATGGCCCGAGGTCCACGGCAAGATCATGGAAATCTATCAGGGCGTCCGCGACGGGGGCGTTGTCCCGGAAAGTCTGGAAATCCAGAAGGATCGGTTGGACCGCACCTACTATCAAAGATTCTTCACAGACCCTGACTGGGGCGCGCGCCAGTTTCTGGACGAACATCCCGACGGCGTAGAAGGCGAAATCACCCTTCCACTGTTTGAGGCATTCCGGACAGTCTCGACCGAAGAGACGATTGAGAACGCCGATACGCTGTTGCCCCCGATTGAGGAGTTCCTGGTGATCTTGATCGGAGGAGGTGTTTCCCCGTCGGCCGACATGCGGTCGGACGGGTATTGTGCCCTGCCCAAAGGCGCACCGATCAGCCATTGCCTGACTAAGCTGTCAAACGCGGAATACTGACTGTCCGCGGGCCATTGCTGCGGTGCTTCAAAGAGCAGATGATCCCCGCGATACATCGTCTCGAGGGTACCGTGGGATTGGCCCTTTGGTATTGTCCGTCGGTCACGTAAGCTTGGTTTTGCCTGTCGCGCAGCAAGGAGAACGCAATGCGTGTTCTTGAGATACTATCTTTGGTTGGTCTGTGTTTGGTGTTGGTATCGCCACTTCCCGGAAGTGCGGCCCCAACGGCAGCAGAGTGCAATAGCGCGGGAGGAAAAACAGTCACGATCAAGGGAAAGACCGCTTGCGCGTTCGTGGGCGGAGCATGCCCAGAGGGGTGGCGCTCATACGATTCCTACCGAAAATGGCAGCCGAAAACCTGCGGTGGCGCGCAATGCACGGGGAATACCAAGTGTACGACGAGCCGAGGTTGGTCCAAATCCGCACCAGAATGCAGATTTGAGAGAGGCAGAAACTCTCAGGGCGACTGCACCAAAAGAAGTGTATGCACGGCAAACAGGATCGCCAGGACTGCATGTACGAAGTAAGCGCGCCATCGCGGTTGAGCTGTGAAACCGAACCCTAAACCCGACTCGCGCTGAGTTGCTGGCGACCCCGGCAGGATTCGAACCTGCAACCTGCCCCTTAGGAGGGGGCTGCTCTATCCAGTTGAGCCACGGGGCCGCGCGGCGCCTTCTGTAGCCGGGTTTTTTCGACTTGTCATGACCTTTGCACAACAGTTGAACAGATTGCCCTGTTCGCGCTAGCATCGGGGAAACAACAATGCAGGTATCCCCGGTGACAACAGAAACGAAACGCCCGCTTACCCTCCGTGATGTCTCAGAAGCGTCCGGTGTGTCGGAAATGACGGTCAGCCGGGTCCTGCGCAATCGGGGCGATGTGTCGGACGCGACCCGCACCCGGGTTCTGGCCGCCGCGAAAGAGCTGGGATACGTGCCCAACAAGATCGCTGGGGCACTGGCCTCGAGCCGGGTAAACCTGGTGGCTGTGATCATCCCGTCGCTGTCGAACATGGTCTTCCCCGAGGTGCTGACCGGCATCAACCAGGTGCTTGAGGATACCGAGCTGCAGCCCGTGGTCGGCGTCACCGACTATCTGCCGGAAAAAGAGGAAAAGGTCCTGTACGAGATGCTCTCGTGGCGTCCGTCGGGCGTTATCATCGCCGGGCTGGAACACACCGAGGCCGCGCGGGCCATGCTGGATTCGGCGGGCATTCCGGTGGTCGAGATAATGGATACGGACGGCAAGCCTGTGGACGCGATGGTGGGCATTTCGCACCGCCGGGCCGGGCGCGAGATGGCGCAAGCAATCCTGAAGGCCGGGTATCAGCATATCGGCTTCATGGGCACCAAGATGCCGCTGGACCACCGCGCGCGCAAACGGTTCGAGGGCTTCACCGAAGTTTTAGGCAAGCACGGGATCGAGATCGAGGACCGAGAGTTCTATTCCGGCGGTTCGGCCCTGGCCAAGGGGCGCGAGATGACCAAAGCCATGCTAGAACGCTCCCCAGAGTTGGATTTCCTGTATTATTCCAACGACATGATCGGCGCGGGCGGGCTGCTGTACCTGCTTGAGCAGGGTATCGACGTGCCCGGACAGATCGGCCTTGCGGGATTCAACAACGTCGAACTGCTGCAGGGTCTGCCGCGCAAGCTGGCCACCATGGACGCCTGCCGGCTTGAAATCGGTCGCAAGGCCGCGGAGATCATCGCCGCCCAACTGGCCGACCCGAATACCGAGATCGAAACACGCATAACCTTGACCCCCAAGATCAGCTATGGCGACACGCTCAAGCGGCGCTGAACGGGGCAAGCTGCAACAACTCGACAACCGAACCGCCCGTGCGTTGTTCATGGATCGTCATGCGCTGGCGGAACAGCCCGCAGGTCCGGCCAAAGGGCCCGATCTGCTGCATCTGATCCACCGGCTGGGTTTCGTGCAGCTCGACAGCATCAACACCGTGGCGCGCGCCCATGACATGATCCTGTTCTCGCGCCGCCCGTCCTATCGGCCGAACGACCTCAAACGCCTGTACGAGCGCGACCGCGGCCTGTTCGAACACTGGACCCACGACGCCGCCGTGATCCCGATGGCGTTCTACCCGCATTGGCACCTGCGCTTCCAGCGCGACGCCGAGATGCTGCGGGCCCGCTGGCGCAACTGGCGGCGCGACGGGTTCGAACAGCAGTTCGAAACCGTGCTGCGGCACATCCGCGACCACGGCCCGGTGTGCTCGGCCGATTTGGGGCAGGATGAGAAAAAGGGCTCGGGCGGCTGGTGGGATTGGCACCCCTCGAAAACGGCGCTGGAATACCTTTGGCGCTCGGGCGCGCTGACGGTGGTGGGGCGCCGAGGGTTTCAAAAGCAATACGACCTGACCGAGCGCGTGATCGATACCCATCTGTGCCCCGGCGTGATGGAGTGCGACCATCAGGCGACGGTGGACTGGCTGTGCCACGCGGCGCTCGACCGGCTGGGCTTTGCCACCTCGGGCGAACTGGCCGCGTTTTGGGACACGGTCACCGCTGCCGAGGCGAAAGAGTGGTGCAAACAGGCTCTGACACGGGGGGATTTGCAGGAAATCGAAGTGGAACGCGCTGATGGTCGAATGCGCCGCGTGTTTGCGCGACCCGGCTTGGCGGACCAGGCTGCCGACCCTGCCCCCGCGCCGGGGCGTATCCGTGTGCTCAGCCCGTTCGACCCGATGCTGCGCGACCGCAACCGCGCCCAGCGCCTGTTCGGCTTCCACTACCGGATCGAGGTCTTCGTGCCCGAGGCCAAGCGGTCTTATGGCTACTACGTCTTTCCGCTGCTCGAAAAAGACCGTCTGATCGGACGGATCGACATGAAGGCCCATCGCGACGAAGGCACCTTGCGGGTCCGCGCCCTTTGGCCCGAGCGTGGGGTCCGGTGGTCGGACGCCCGCACCCGGCGGCTCGGAGCCGAGCTGGACCGGGTGCGCCGTTTTGCCGGGCTGGAACAGGTCGCCTTTGCCGCAGACTGGCTGCGCGCGCCTGTTTGATCGGCTGAAAGCCCTTTCATAGGGACTATTCCGCCGGTCCGAGGGTCAGGCGGATGGAGTCCAACCCGTCGATGCCGCCGGTCAGCACATCGCCGGCGACGACCGGGCCGACACCGGCAGGCGTTCCGGTCAGGATCAGGTCGCCGGGCCGCAGATGATAGAACCGGGACAGGTGCATGACGATCTCGTCGATCTTCCAGATCAGTTCGGACAGGGTGGCGTCCTGCCGGACCGTACCGTTGACGCTCAGATGGATGCGGGTGTCATCGGCCGGGGCCCAATCGGCGGCGCGGGTCAGCGGCGCGAACACCGCGCCGTTTTCCACATCCTTGCCCAGATCCCAGGGGCGCTGCTTGTTGCGCTCGCGGATCTGCAGGTCGCGCCGGGTCATGTCCAGCGCGCAGCAATATCCGAACACGGCATCCCAAGCCTGCTGCGACGTCGCCTGAAACACCGGGCGACCGATGGCCAGAGCTAGTTCCATTTCGTGGTGATAATTCTCGGTGCCCGGCGGGTAAGGCACGGTCTGCCCGGTCAGAATGGCGTTCTGCGGAGACTTGGTGAAATAGAACGGCGCCTCGCGGTCGACCTCGTTTCCCATCTCAGCCGCATGGGCGGCATAGTTCCGTCCGACGCAAAAGATGCGCCCCACCGGATAGGTGTTGGCCTCTCCAACTACTGGTATCTGCACCACATCCGGCAGGGAAAACAGAGATTTGGCCATGTTGCATCCTTTCCTTCACATTGCCGCGCAGACTAAACGAGACACACCGCCGTTCAACCCGGCAAACACGCCGATTATTGCCGGCCCGCCTGTACGTTTCGGCGCGAAGTTGCCAAGGCTGCGGACCCGGGCGCAAACCAGTTTCATCCGCGCAGACTATCCGTCTTTATTTTAGGGAAACTTGGGACCGCCCTGTTTGAAAAACCGCACAGGCCGCGCATCATGAACGGACATATCGGGCAGATATTCGAAGGCAGCGCAACAGGCCCACGGGCCGCGTTCCCCTATTGCGACTTGGTTTCGCGGTCAGGTGCGCTAGATTATCTTTCAGACGGTCGGCGCGCCCAGCCAATCAAGCTTTGTTCATCAGCGTGCCTCCGTCGCGAATACCAAAGAAATATTACGGTTTCGGAGAACCGCCGCTCTGGCCTCATCCCCCTGGGTGCTTGGGCTGCGCTGTCGGGGTGCAATTTGGGCACCTCACATTCTCCGATTCAGGGCCGGAACCCCTCAACACAGGGATTCTTCGGCCCCGGGCCAGGCAAATAACTTCAGACACCGTCTGGCCACCCCGCCGGAGTCGACCCCTAGTTTCTCCGGCGGGGTTCTCCAATCCTCACACCGGTGCGATTTTCCTTATTAGAGCCTGAATTTGGACCGACCGGCCGCCACGGTCCCACCTCACAGCGCCCTCGTCGTCCGGAATTTGATTGACCTGCCCGCCTGCATCGCCATCACTTGCCCGCGAAAGATGCGAAGGCGGAAGGCAAGGCAGATGAGATGGGATGAATTCTCGGAATGGGGCAAACGCATTTCCGAGTGGACGCAGCATTATCACCAAACCGTCGGCCAGCACCCGGTGCGCGCCCGGACCGAGCCCGGCGAGGTGCTGAACGCGCTTCCCGCGACGGCGCCGGAGCAAGGCGAACCGATAGAAGGGATTTTTCAAGACTTCGAACGGATCGTGATGCCGGGCATCACCCACTGGCAGCATCCGCGCTTCTTCGCCTATTTCAACTCGAACGCCTCGGCGCCCTCGGTACTGGCCGAGTTTCTGGCCAGCGCGATCGCGCCGCAATGCATGCTGTGGCAGACCTCGCCCGCGGCGACCGAGATGGAAACCCGGATGATGGACTGGCTGCGGCAGGCGCTGGACCTGCCCGAAGGCTTTGCAGGGGTGATCCAGGATTCAGCCTCGTCGGCCACGCTGGCCGCCGTTCTGACCATGCGGGAAAAGGCGCTGAACTGGCAGGGCAACCGTCAGGGCCTGTTTGGGCAGACACCCTTGCGCGTCTATTGCTCGTCCGAGGTGCACACATCAATCGACCGCGCCATCTGGGTGGCCGGGATCGGGCAGGACAACCTGGTGCGCGTCCCGATCAAGGGTGATTGGCGCGGGATGGACCCCGCCGCGCTCGAGGCCGCGATCCGGGCCGATCTGGACGCCGGACTTCACCCCGCGGGGGTGATCATGTGCGTCGGCGGTACCGGGACCGGCGCGACCGATCCGGTGGATGAGTGTCTGAAAGTCGCGCATAAATATGGGCTGTACACGCATGTGGATGCAGCCTGGGCCGGGTCGGCGATGATCTGCCCTGAATACCGCCTCTATTGGCCGGGGATCGACCAGGCCGACAGCATCGTTTTCAACCCGCACAAATGGCTGGGGGTTCAGTTCGACTGCTGCGCGCATTTCCTGAAAGACCCCGACGATCTGGTACAGACGCTGGCGATCAGCCCCGAATTCCTCAAAACCCACGGCAAGGACGGGATCGTCAACTACTCGGAATGGTCGGTGCCGCTGGGCCGTCGGTTCCGGGCGCTGAAACTGTGGTTCGTGATCCGCGCCTACGGGCTGGAAGGCTTGCGCGCGCGGCTGCGCAACCACGTCAACTGGTCGCGCGACCTGCATGATCGGCTGGCGGCCGAGCCGGATTTCCGGATCGCCACCCCGCCCATGTGGTCCCTGTGGACCTTCCGATATGAGCCACCCGGAGCCGCGGATCTGGACCACCTGAATCTGCGGCTGGTGAACGCCATCAACGATGACGGGCGCATCTATCTGACCCAGACCCGAGTCGATGGCGACATCGTCATCCGCTTTCAGGCTGGCCAGTTCGAAACCACCGAGGAGGACGTCCGGATGGCCTTTGACGTGATCACCGAAATCGCCCGAACCTTGCCCACACCCCCGCAGGAGGATCGCTGATGCCCGCCCCCAAAAACCCGTTCAAACAGGCTCTGACACAGGGCGAAATGCAGATCGGCTGCTGGATGAGCTTTGCCGAAGCCATCACCGCGGAAATCATGGGAACCGCCGGTTTCGACTGGCTGGTGATCGATGGCGAACATGCGCCGAATGACATCCGTTCGATCCGCGATCAGCTGATTGCGCTGGCCAACAGCCCCTCGCACCCGGTGGTGCGGCTGCCCATCGGCGAGACCTGGATGATCAAGACCGTGCTGGACGCCGGCGCCCAGACCATTCTGGTACCGATGGTCGAAAGCGCGGATCAGGCGCGCGAGCTGGTTCGGGCCTGCCAGTACCCGCCCAAAGGTGTGCGGGGTGTCGGGGCCGCCGCAACACGGGCGACAATGTACGGCACCATCCCCGATTACGTGGCCACGGCCGACCCCGAAATCTGTTTGCTGGTTCAGGTGGAAAACCTTGCGGGCATGGCCGCGCTGGACGACATCCTTCAGGTCGAGGGCGTGGATGGCGTTTTCATCGGCCCGGCCGATCTGTCCACCGACATGGGTTACAAAGGCGACAGCACGGTGCCGGAGGTGCGCACCGCCATCGCCGATGCTTTGAAGCGGATCCGGGCGGCAGGCAAGGCGCCGGGTATTCTGGGCACCAATGGTGAAGCGGTTCAAGCGTATCGGGACATGGGCGCGCAGTTCCTGGCGGTCGGTATCGACGTCATGCTGCTGGCTCAGGCCGCCCGCGGGCTGGCCGCGAAATGGCGTTCCTGAGGGCGGCTCACCCCTGCATTGCGGCGGCGGCCTGCGCATAGCCGCCCGATGCACCATCGACGAAATGTACGTGATCGTCGCGCGTGGCGGCGGGCACGAAGCAGGTCATCATCGCCTCTTGCTGGGAATGGATGCCATATCTGATTTTTCCGCGTCCGCGCGCATCCTCAAGGGTCCGGGCGATGCGCGACAGGGTCTCGTCATCGCAATCCAGCGTCATCTTTAACCCGTCATCAAATTTGCGGAAATCCGCATTTCGGCTGACCATGTTCTTGTAGTGGCCCGGCTCGAAGTCGCCCAGTCGCTTGCCCGATTTGAACAGCAGCCAGATCAGCAAGTTCTGCACAAGCAGCGCGGCCTTGCGTACCGCCAGGTTGCGCCCCGCGCGCGAGACATGGGCATCGAGCGCCAGCCCCGGTGGCGGCCATTTCATCGGCGGTCCTGCGGCCGGCACGGGATGGCCCGCGCGCTCCAGAGCCTCGGATGCGGACAGAACTGATTGCGCCAGATCAGCGAAATCGCGTTCTGTCGCCTGCGCAGTGGGCTGGATGACAAGTGAAACGATCTGCCCATGCCGCGCAGGGCTGTTGGACCAGCGGCAGGACAGTCCCGTCAGGTCGGGCTGTGCGTCGGACCCGGCGGGCGGAACCTCGTACCGGCCAGCTTTCATCTGCGCCTCGGCCCAAGCCAGTCCGCCACCGGTGAACATGGCGTAATCCACCCCCGAGGACGGCGCATAGCGCGCCACCCGCAAGTCAAGCCCCTCCGCGCGCAGGTCGGACACGGGCACCAAAGCCGCACGCAGCGCGATGCCGAACTCGGTTTTCGCCCAGCTGCGCAGCGCAGCCAAGGTGTCGCGCGCCACGTCGGCCTCCTCCTTCGGGATGGCAAATCCGGCGCCGTCGCCACCAAAAACATAGGGAAAAACCCGCCCGCTCAGCGCGTTGATCATGCCTGAGATCACCGCCGCGCCCACCATGTTCACCGTCTTGTAGCGACCACGCGCGATTTCGCCGGTCGAGTCCACGATATCCGCGACGCCCACGATCCAGTCATCCGGGACCGGGGTGAATTGTTCCGGATCCGACAGGGCAAGAAAGTCGCGTGTAATGGGTACGCGGTCGTAGAATCCGATATCGGCGGTCTTCATTGTCCCTCCCGTTTGCTTGCCGCAATGATAGCGTAGTGCGGGGGCGTTTCCCGATACTGCAACATATCACACGCGCTTGTGCATGGCATCGGGACGTGCCAAGCATCCCACCAAGGCGGACGGCAAGGAGACCGACATGCAGGCAGGTTTGGTGATCTTGTGTCTGGCCTATGTCCTCAGCCAGTTCTTCCGCGCGTTCCTTGCGGTTCTGACTGCCGATCTGGCGCGAGACATCGGCGCCACGCCCGAAGATCTGGCCTGGGCCTCGGGTCTGTGGTTTCTGGTCTTTGCGGCGATGCAGATCCCGGTGGGCTGGGCGCTGGACCGGGTTGGCCCCCGGCAGACGGCGGCGGTTCTGCTACTGATCGGCGGCGCGGGTGGGGCCGCGGTGTTCGCGCTGGCCGCGACGCCCCTGCATGTGGCGGTGGCGATGGCGTTGATCGGGGTCGGATGTTCGCCGGTTCTGATGGCCTCGTATTTCATCTTTGCCCGCGAATACCCGCCCGCGAAGTTCGCTACCCTGGCCGCTGTTATGCTGGGCGTGGGGTCGGTCGGCAACCTCGTGGCCTCGTACCCCACGGCGCTGGCGGTCGAGTTGATGGGCTGGCGCGCGACTCTGGCGGGGCTGGCCGCGATCTCAGGCGCCGTGGCAGTGGGCATCTGGGTCACGGTCAAAGACCCCGCGCGGGTGGTGTCCGAGCAGAAAGGGTCGGTTCTGGACCTGCTGCGCGAACCTGCGCTGTGGGCGATTTTGCCGTTGATGCTGGTGGCCTATGCACCCTCGGCCGCGCTGCGGGGGTTGTGGGCCGGCCCCTATCTGCTGGACGTGTTCGGGCTGAGCGCCACCCAGATCGGGCAGGCCACGCTGGTCATGGGCGCCGCGATGATCGCGGGCACTTTTGCCTATGGCCCGCTGGACCGGCTGCTGAACACCCGAAAATGGGTGATCTTCGGCGGCAACGCGCTGGCGGTGCTGGCGCTGGGGCTGCTGGGGCTGTGGGTCGCCGAGGCCGTCTGGCTGTCGGTTCTACTGATGGCGCTGATCGGGTTTCTGGGGGCATCCTTCCCGGTGATCATGGCGCATGGGCGCGCCTTCATCCCGGCGCATCTGGTGGGGCGCGGCGTGACCCTGCTGAACCTGTTTGGGATCGGCGGCGTGGGGCTGGCGCAGTTCGCCACCGGCCGCATCCATGCGGCGACGGTGGACATGGGGCCAACCGCACCCTACACAGCGATATTCGCCTTCTTTGCCGTCACGCTGACGATCGGCTGCGTGATCTACCTGTTCAGCCGTGACAGCATGGAGTGAGACCCGCAGGAGCGCGCGCCGTGAACGACCCCGTTGTTATTGCCCCAAACCTCAAACGCCGCCTGTCCGGCGTGACCGCCACGATCGCGCGGCTGGTGCCGTTGCAGGCACAGTGGATCGACATCGCAGCCACCGGTCCGGGTCTGCCTTCGGACATCCCGCACATCCCGCTGGGCCGCCTGCCCTTTCTGTCGCGCAAGACGCTGCGGGTCTGGCACGCCCGCCGCAACACCGAGATGCTGCTGGGCCTGATCCTGCGCGACCTGCTGCGGCTGCGGCTGAAACTGCTGTTCACCAGCGCCTCGCAGCGGGCGCACACGGGCTATACCAAGTGGCTGATCGGCAAGATGGACGCGGTGGTGGCGACCTCGCGCAAGACGGCCGGATACCTCGAGCGCGACGCGCAGGTGATCATGCACGGCATCAACCTGCAGGATTTCACGCCACCCGCCGACAAGGCGGGGCTGCGGACGCAAATGGGCCTGCCCGACGGGCTGCTGCTGGGCTGCTATGGCCGCATCCGCCACCAGAAAGGCACCGACGCCTTCGTCGATGCGATGATCGACCTGTGCGGGCAGGTCCCCGACGTACATGGCATCGTCATGGGCCGCGCGACCGAGAAACACAGCGCTTTCCTGACCGAACTGAAGGACAAGGTGGCCCAAGCCGGCCTGTCCGACCGCATCCTGTTCAAGCCCGAGGTCACCGTGGACAAGATTGCCCAATGGTACCAGGTGCTGGATCTGTTCATCGCCCCCCAACGCTGGGAGGGGTTCGGACTGACCCCCCTCGAAGCGATGGCCTGCGGTGTGCCGGTGGTGGCCACCGATGTGGGCGCATTCTCCGAGATCGTGACCGACCCGACGCTGGGTCGGGTGGTGCCTCCGGGCGACATTCCGGCGCTGGCCGCGGCCGCGGCCGAGATGCTGGCGGACCGTGATTCCCTGGCCCGCGCAGGCCGGGCCGCCCGCGCCCATGTGGAACGGAATTTCGACATCAACGGCGAGGCGCAGGCCCTTGTTGCGCTCTATCAGCAGCTGCTGAAGGCCTGAGTCGCCGCAAAACTGCGTCATTCGGTCAATTCCGCCGCGAAGGCCCTTTTTTATTTTCTGCAACGCGGCTATGAACGCGCGTCCTTAATTCAGGAGACTAGACATGGGCTATCGCGTCGTTGTCGTCGGCGCCACGGGTAACGTGGGCCGCGAAATGCTGAACATCCTGGCTGAACGCCAGTTCCCCGTGGACGAAATTGCCGTTCTGGCAAGCCGTCGTTCGCTGGGCACCGAAGTCAGCTTTGGCGACAAGACACTCAAGACCCAGGATCTGGACACTTTCGATTTCACCGGCTGGGACATGGCGCTGTTCGCCGTGGGGTCCGCCGCGACCAAGGATTACGCCCCCAAAGCGGCAGCGGCCGGCTGCGTGGTGATCGACAACTCGTCGCTCTATCGCTACGACCCCGAGATCCCGCTGATCGTGCCCGAGTGCAACCCGCAGGCGATCCACGACTACAAGAACAAAAACATCATCGCCAACCCCAACTGCTCGACCGCGCAGATGGTGGTGGCGCTGAAGCCGCTGCATGACCGCGCCAAGATCAAGCGCGTCGTGGTCTCGACCTATCAGTCGGTGTCGGGCGCCGGCAAGGAAGGCATGGACGAGCTGTGGGATCAGACCAAGGCCGTCTACAACCCGATCAACGAGGTCGCCCCGAAGAAATTCCAGAAGCAGATCGCCTTCAACGTCATTCCGCATATCGACGTCTTCATGGAAGACGGCTCGACCAAGGAAGAGTGGAAGATGGTCGTCGAGACCAAGAAGATCGTCGACCCGTCGATCAAGGTCACCGCGACCTGTGTGCGGGTGCCGGTTTTTGTCGGACATTCGGAATCGGTGAACATCGAGTTCGAGGAATTCCTGGACGAGGACGAGGCCCGTGACATCCTGCGCGAAGCTCCGGGCGTGATGGTGATCGACAAGCGCGAGGCCGGTGGCTATGTCACGCCGGTTGAATGCGTAGGCGATTTCGCCACCTTCATCAGCCGTATCCGTCAGGACTCGACCGTGGAAAACGGCCTGAACCTGTGGTGTGTCTCGGACAACCTGCGCAAAGGCGCGGCTCTGAACGCGGTTCAGATCGCCGAGCTGCTGGGCCGCGAGGTCCTGAAGAAGGGCTGATAGCCGGACCAGACTGAAATCTTAAAACTCCGCGGCATGGGCTGCGGGGTTTTCATTTTTTGGCAATGCGAGAAGGAAGGCGCGCCAGGCATCACCGCAGGTTCTGCCCAAGCAAAAGTAAATTCGCCAGGTGAATATCTATTATTCACATAATCAATTTTTCATATTTCACAGCTGCTGGTATTTTTCCGCCCATTGAAGGCGCCTTCGTTTCAATCTCAGCCGAGGGGAAACGAGCCATGATTGACCAAACAGAGCCTGACCTGTCGCAGGAACCGGGGTTCGACACCGCGCGATCCCACCAGCTCTGGAACCGCTGACTAGGCCGATGTTTTTCTGGCCTTCGGTGCTCGACGCCGCACTGCCAGACGGTTCGGGCCGGGTTGGGCAGCATGGTTCGGATGCCCGCGTCAGAACACACCTTTTCCGGCAAACCCAGTTTTCCACGCCCCGTACGGCTCATCGAATATTCAAAGGAGACCGTTATGACCAGATTGCCCATCTTTTTTCTGACCACCGCAGCAATATTTGCCGTTTTGGGCATGTTGTGGGGAATCCAGATGTCCGCCAGCCATGATCACACGCTGTCCCCGGCACATGGCCACCTGAACCTGATCGGGTTCGTTGCGCTGGCAGTGTTCGGATTCTACTACGCTCTGACCCCCGAGGCGGCGCGCAGCGGTCTGGCGAAACTCCACTATGGGCTGTCCGTGGCAACGGTGCTGGTGCTCGTTCCCGGAATCGTGCTGGCAATCACCGAAAGGGGCGAAACCCTTGCCCAGATCGGATCGCTTCTGGCTGTTCTGACCATGGTCCTGTTCGTGTTCATCCTGCTGCGTCACGGTTTCGGAGCGACAGACGCGGACAACCGCAGGCCGGTGGCCGGCAATCCCAACCCAGCCGAATGAACAAGACCGCCCCGCCTGCGCGAGGCGGGGCTTCGCTCAACGGAACGACCGTTTATCCCGGGGTGTACCAGATTGGCGACGTATAGGCCCGTTCGGTCGTGATCATCGGAACATAGTCCGGCATCTCGATCCCGAACCGTTTGGCCTCGTAGGCGGTCCAGCGGGGGGTCGGGATCTCAATCACACGGGCATAGTAGAACGCAGACAGGTTGGGATCGAAATCCGGATCCTGCCACGTGGTGATCAACTCACTTGCTCCGATGGTGTTGGTCCACGTGGCGTTTTCGACATCGACGGTGTTGCCGACTTCGGGCAGCTTGCCGTTCTCGTCCAGCTGGCGATCGCCGGCCCAGACGACGTTGTAGACTTTCTCCTGCAAGGCCCCGTCAGCATCGACCCAGCCCTTGACGATCTGGATGCGATCCAGGTTGCCGGAAATCGGGTCCTTCAATGCAAAAACAAGAAAGTTCGGAGCCCGCCCATCGGGAGACGCCTGCAGGTTGCCCCCCATCGGTACGCCTTTTTTGTAGCCGGCATCCGCAGGAACACGGCTTGCCGCATCCTCATCGGTGAAGTCATAGCCGCCGAAAAACCGAACCCCCATACGCGACCCCGTGGTCGCGTAGGTCTCCCTACGTTGCATCGCGTCAAAGATCGCCTCGCGGGTGTTTTCCGTCGCCCAGACCGCACCCAGTCCACCAGCGGCCTGTTTCCAGCCATAGATCGACAGCTCTGGATCGGGTGCTTCGATTACCAGGTGTTCCCAACGGTTCGGGCCGGGCTCGACCCCGGAATGTTTGCCGAAAAAGTTGTCTTCCTGGGCCGTTGCCATACCGGTATGCGAATCCGTCGCGCCGACCATCCCGAACTTGAACGGGTTCACACCCAGCTCCTGTTCGATCTTGAGCCCGCGCTTCAACGCCTCGCGCGCGTATTCACCGGCCAGCATCTCGGGTTGCTTCAACTCGGTTCCGTTCAGATTGGCCGCGTCCCATGTGTCGAAATCTGCGAACTCGTCATCGGGGCTGAGGAACGGATGCGCCTCACCGTCGCCCTTGATCTGCGTCGGTTCGTATAGCGGCTCGAACCGGGCGCGCAGACTTGCGATCTCCTGGGTCAGTGCGGATCCATCATAGGCGCTCAGAGAGAACATCCGCCCGTTCGACAGGTTGCCGTTATGCGCGATGGCCAGGACCTCGCCGCCTGTCCTTTCCTCGTATTCGGCCAGAAAGGCCCACAGGTCCTCGGGGTTCTTGCTGTCATATTGCGAGAACGGGCGGGTCTGGTTGGCCCGGTCGCGCCCATCGCGGAACAGCACGTTCCGGTGCAGGTTGTTGGCGCCCTCGGTGGTGTATTCATAGCCGATGATGGCTGAAAAGACTCCCGGCTCGTTGAAGCTGTCCGCGAGGGCCGTGTACGCCTCCCACGCATGCTTGATGGCCTTCGGGTTGTCGATGGGCGGGACGTCATCCGACAACGAGGCGACGATCTCCATTGCCGTGTCAAACGCAAGCTGGCTGTCACCCGCCGTCAGCGCCTCGTACCAGGCCTTGCCCTGAGGTGTCGCCAGAACCTCGGCGTCTCCGGCCAGCAGCTGCGGCATCAGCCCATACATCTCGGCATGGTCCGAGACGACCAGCCAATCGAGCGGACGGGACAGCTTGGCCCGAAGGCCGTGGGTTGTCGTGACCTCTTCGCCGCGGGCAAAGCGAAACGCCTGTTCCTGGGTCAGCCGGGTCATCGTGCCGGCATCAACCGAAACCGAAGTATGCAGATGCGAGTCTCCCCACAGCGGCCGTTGGGGAAAGTTCCGCCCCGCATAGGGAGAGAAATCATCAGGCGCCAATACGACGTCCGTGCTGTCCTGCTCGGTCTGGAATTCCTGCGCGGACACGGATGTGGCGGTCAGCGCGGCCAGACAGGCCAATGTCCACAAGGGACGTTGTGAAACGATTGCGAAAGACTTGGTCATAAAATCCCTCCCAGGTGTGTCATTTCCATTCGGTTGGTTCCGGAAATGACGGCAGCCTATCACGGATTTGGATATTCGAATAAAATTTACTATCGACACAACCCGGACCTCGCGCTGCAATGGTTCAGCGCGCAGGCGGCAGACCAATGCAGGGCTGAGGAATCACTCTCCGTTCGAGTCTCTCTGGGCCAGGTCGGCGTTCTGTTGAAGTTGGCTGCAGGGACGGTCATTAGCAGGACCCACAGCGCCAGTGTCGGCTGGCCCGTCAGGTTCGTCCCCGAACAGGAACCATCCACCGGTGCGGCACCCAAGTTCGCGCGAACCTTCTTTCGAGAGATGGCGACCATCCCGATAGTATGCCGTCGTGCCGTCGCTGGCGCGGCACATGCCGTCGGAATCGCAGAGAATCCGATCCAGCCAGACGACCTTGTGGCGGCCCTCGAGCTGGTGCAGCATCTCGGCAACCTCAAGAAGCTCCGGCTGTATGTCCGCGAACGAATAGTCGCACAGATCGGGGTCAGAAACGCTCGGCCCGCAGAACCTGGCAATCGGTGACGCTTACAACCCCGATATGGCGATCAAGCACGGGAAGGATCGCGCTCAGCAGCCCGTCCAAGCGATCGGGGCGAATGATGCAGATGACCTGAACCATCCCGCTGGCGCGGCTGACCTGGCCCGATCGGCTCCATTCACCCGATCGTCCCGATCCGCCGAGCACCGGCAGGATCGTGAACCCGGTCACACCTTGATCGACCAGAGCATCCGTCAGACGGGATTTCACGATGGCTTCGATGGTGATCTCGACCCGTTTGGCGTCATGTGTCTGCATCGTCTTATCCTCCGGTAACGGCCCGGGCGACCGAGACGTAGATCGGCAGGCCCAGCGCCAGGTTGAATGGGAATGTGACGCCCAAAGACAGGGTCAGATAGATGGACGGGTTCGCCTCGGGCACGGCCACGCGCATCGCCGCAGGAACCGCGATGTACGAGGCGGAGGCGCCCAACACCATCAGCAACACCGCTCCACCGGTGGACAGACCCAACAGGAGCGCGGCCACCAGACCGG
Source organism: Ruegeria sp. B32 (assembly GCF_025141855.1). Taxonomy (NCBI): domain Bacteria; kingdom Pseudomonadati; phylum Pseudomonadota; class Alphaproteobacteria; order Rhodobacterales; family Roseobacteraceae; genus Ruegeria; species Ruegeria sp. B32. The sequence continues at coordinate 3,166,005 of NZ_CP081106.1, forward strand.
CGCCAGCACCGATCAGGGGCATCAGCACGCCAAACCCAAGCAGACCCATCGTGATCAGCCCGCGCCCGGCACGCAACCCGCGCCCGGCGACGATACCCATGTCCAGCAGGAACAGGCACAGAACCCCCTTGAACGGTGCGACCACGAAGCTGCTGATTTCGGCCAGACCGTCCTCGCCCGTGATCCAGCCGATTGCAAACGACCCGACAAGCAGAACGATCGAACCATTGAGGGCAATCTCGCGCCAGAGATCCGAGTCCATCCGGCGGGCTCCGCCGCCGCGGGAGATCAGCCACAGAGCGGACAGGATCGCCGGCGCTTCCATCGCCGCGGCAACAGCCACCATGTAGCCCTCGTACATCAGGCCCTGACTTTCCAGAACCGACGTACCGGCCACGAATGTGACAATCGAGATTGAGCCGTAATGCGCTGCGACCGCGCCGGCGTTGACATGGTCCAGGTTGGTCAGCACGCGCAACAGGCCAAACGCCACCAGCGGCAGCAATGCGGACAGAATGACACCTGCAATGAGGGACAAGCCAAGCGTGGCGTCGATCCCGTGTGCGGCAACACTGACACCACCCTTGAAGCCGATCGCAAACAGCAGATAGATCGACATCGCCTTGGCGATGGCCTCGGGAATGGTCAGGTCCGATCGGGCCAATGCCGCTGACAGACCAAGCACAAAACTGAGAATGATCGGCGAGACCAGATTGTCGGCCGCCAGAGACAACAGGTTTTCCATACAGTCACCGCACCCTAATTGAACTAGCGTTCAATTAGGGTGCGTTTCTCCGATTTAAAGACTAAACCGGCAGGAATTTTTTTCCTGACGGATCATAATACTCCAGACCGCCTTCGCCGATGTCGGTCCACAAGCCGTGCAACGATATCGAGCCGTTCTGTACGGCCTCGGCCACGAACGGGAAGGTCATCAGGTTTTCGAGCGACGCGACAACCGCCTGACGCTCGAACTGGCGCGCCTGTTCGGCGGGGTCCTCGACATCGGAGACCAAATCGAATTTCGGTTTGAGGATGTCCATCCAGCGTCCGACAAAGCTCTCTTTGGCTTCCAGTTGCGGCGCTTCGCCCTTGCACATGTCGATACAGCCCTGCACCCCGCCGCATTGCGAATGTCCCAGTACGATCAGATGCGCCACTTTCAATGCCGTCACCGCATATTCGATGGTTGCACTGGTACCGTGGCGCTCGCCGTCCGGTTCGTAGGGCGGCACCAGGTTGGCAATATTGCGGTGGATAAAAAACTCGCCCTGGTCGGCCCCGAAAATCGAGGTGACATGGACCCGGCTGTCACAGCAGGAAATCACCATCGCACGCGGACGCTGTCCCTCGGTCGCCAGCCGGCGGTACCAGGCCTGGTTTTCGGAATAGGACGTGGCTTTCCAACCGTGGTACCGTTTGACCAGATAGCTCGGCAGAGGTTTGGCGTGGTGCATCGCGTTTTCCCAAATTTGCAGTTCGACCGCCGATCTAACGCAAGTTCGAGCAAAATTCGAGACATTATCCCGATTGGCCGAAAGGAATTGCAAAGGTCTTTTGTGACAGGTTCGCAGATGCCGTGGGGGCAGAAAGATTGGGGTGAATGAGGTGGACAAGATCGTCACGCTTGAACAGAAGGAATCCGTGCGGCTGGATCCGGACCGGCTGAACGGGCTGTATCGGCAATTGGGTGACACGAACGCGGTCGACGTTCTGTGCCGAACGGTCGAGGAACTGGCAGTACGCCTGTCGAATTGTGAACGGCTCTGGCGTCAACGTGACTGGGCGGGGCTGCGCAAATGCGCCAAGTCTCTGGTCGCAATATCCGAACAGGTCGGCATGACGGCGCTGGCCCGAGTCGCCGGCGACGTGGCCCGGACGGTAGATGCCGGCGATGCGGTGGCGACCGGAGCCACGCTCAGCCGACTGATCCGGGTGGGAGAGCGGTCGCTGACCGCTGTATGGGATCAACAGGATCTTTCGATATGACGGGTTGCGGGCGAACAACAGGCGGCTAGTGTAGGCGGCACCAGAACAGTCCGAGGCGCCCATGTCCCTGTCCTTTGCACCTTCCGATGCTCCTGCCATTGATCTGCATGTTCTTGCGCAGGACGGGCTCGAGCCATGGTTGAAGTCTCAGCCCGATGAAACACAGGCCTGGGTGGCCGCGAACGGATTCTCCGGCGCAATCGGGCAGGTTCTGCTGGTTCCCGGACCGACGGGCGCGCCGCAATTCGCGCTGGCAGGCTATGGAACCGACACCCGGCGCGCTCGGGTACGCTTTCCGCTTGCCGCCGCCGCCGAGGTTCTGCCCGAAGGCACTTACCGGATTGCGTCCGGTTTGCCGACAGACAGAGCCGAAATCGAAGCCCTGGGCTGGTTGCTGACCGGGTACAGTTTCGACCGATATGCCGAACAGTCCGGCGCAAAAGCCCGATTGGTCGCGCCGGACGGTGTGAATGCTCCGCGGGTTGAGATCATGGCCAATGCCGAAGCTCTCACCCGTGACCTGGTCAACACTCCGACGGCCGACATGGGACCTCAGGCCCTGCAAGACGCCGTTGAAACGCTGGCGCAGGAGTACGGGGCTCGTTGTGCCGTCACCATTGGCGACACCTTGTTGGAACAGAACTTTCCCATGATCCACGCGGTAGGTCGGGCCGCTGAACAGGCTCCGCGCCTGATCGAGATGACCTGGGGCACAAGCGGTCCGAAGCTAACCTTGGTCGGCAAGGGCGTCTGCTTTGACACCGGCGGACTGAACCTGAAGCCGGGTGCCTCGATGGGGTTGATGAAAAAGGACATGGGCGGCGCGGCGAACGTGCTGGGACTGGCGCGCATGATCATGGCGCTGGATCTGCCGCTGCAATTGCGGGTGCTGATCCCGGCTGTGGAAAACGCGGTGGCGGGCAATGCGTTCCGGCCCGGCGACATCCTGACCTCACGCAAGGACCTGACGGTCGAGATCAACAACACCGATGCCGAGGGGCGGCTGGTTCTGGCCGACGCGCTGGCGCTGGCGGATGAGGGCGCGCCGGATCTGGTGGTCTCGATGGCGACGCTGACCGGCGCGGCACGGGTGGCGGTGGGGGCGGATCTGGCACCGTTCTACACCGACGACGATGCTGCCGCGCAGGCCCTGACGCAGGCCGCCGTTCAGGCGGCTGACCCGGTCTGGCGGATGCCGTTCCACACGCCCTATGAGACGTTGATCGAGCCGGGCATCGCCGATCTCGACAACGCGCCGGCGGGCGGGTTCGCGGGGTCGATCACCGCGGCGTTGTTCCTGCGGCGGTTCGTGGAAAACAGCCGATACATGCATTTCGACATCTACTCTTGGCAAAAGGCCAAAGAGCCCGGCCGCAGCAAGGGCGGGTTGGGGCAAGGGCCGCGCGCCCTGCTGATCGCCCTGCCCGGGATGCTGGGCCTGTGAACCGCGCGCGCGTCATCCGCCCCGTCGTGGACCTGTTGCGCAGTCCGAAGGGCCCGCGTGACCGTCAGCTGCTGTATGGCGACGGCCTGGACGTCACCGAACAATCCGGCGGCTGGTGCCGGGTGGCTTCCGACAAGGATGGGTATCAAGGCTGGCTGCGCGCGGACCAGTTGGGCCCTGACGCCCCGGCCACGCATTGGATCTGGGCCCCGGCGACCCACGCCTATTCCGAACCCGACATCAAAAGCCCCGACCGTGTCAGCCTGGGCTTTGGCAGCCGGATCGTGGTGCTGTCGCAGCAGGACCGCTTTGTCGAGACCGAGCTTGGGTTCATCCCCGCAGTGCATGTCAAACCCGTCGGAACCCTGCTGAACGACCCGGTGGCCGTGGCCGAACTGTTTCTGGGAACCCCCTACCTGTGGGGCGGCAACAGCCGGTGGGGACTGGATTGTTCAGGCCTGATTCAGGCCGGGCTGCTGTCCTGCGGCGTTGCCTGCCCCGGCGACAGCGGCGACCAGGAGCGGGAGCTTGGCACGGCACTGCCCGACGGCACCCCGGCGCAGCGTGGCGATCTGTTGTTCTGGAAAGGCCATGTGGCCTGGGTGTCCGGCGACAACATGCTGCTGCATGCCAATGCACATCACATGGCGGTGGTATTTGAACCGATGGATCAGGCCATTGCCCGGATCGAGACCCAGTGCGACGGGCCAGTCACGGCGCACAAGCGGCTCTAATCCGGGTCGACCGAGCGGATCAGCTTGCGCTCCAGCACCCGCAGAACGGCGCGCAGGTCGTGCCCGCGTTTCAGGATGCGCCCGTCCATGCCCATCACCGAATACATCCCTTGCTTTGAACGCAGCCGGGGGTGTTTTTCAACACGATAGATCGGGTGCTCGGCGGTACGCCGGAAGATCGAGAATATGGCAACGTCGCGCAGATTTGATATTCCGTAGTCACGCCATTCTCCGGCGGCGACCATCCGTCCATAGACGGAGAGAATCTGTGACATCTCTTGCCGGTTGAAGGCCACCGGCATCTGGACCGGACTTGCAGGGTTCCGGCTGGGAGGCTGCATGTTCATGACTTCAGCCTTGCCGGAAAATGCGATCAGATCAAGCCTGTCACGACATGGTGTGGTATTTTTGAACCGCCCGTCAGGGCCGGCGCCCGACCTGGCGGCAGATCAGGATCACCGGCAGCAGCCCCACGGCCAGGATCACCAGAGACGGAACGGCCGCGCCCTCCAACCGTTCGTCCGAGGCCAGCCGATAGGCCTGAACCGCGAGCGTGTCAAAGTTGAAGGGCCGCATGATCAGCGTGGCCGGCAGTTCCTTCATCACGTCCACGAACACGATCAGCAGCGCCGTCAGCAGCGAGGGCGTGAGGATCGGCAGATGCACCCGCCGCAACGTGCCCAATGGCGTCTGCCCCAGCGAGCGGGCAGCGGCATCCATGTTGGCATGTACCGTGCTCTGACCGCTTTCATAGGCACTCAGCGCGGCGGCCAAAAATCGCACCATGTAGGCCGCCACCAACAGCCAGATCGAGCCGGTGACCAGCAACCCGGTCGACACGCCGAAGGTCTGCCGCATCCAGGCGTCCAGCGCATTGTCAAACCCGGCAAAGGGCACGATCAACCCCACCGCGATCACTCCGCCTGGCACAGCATAGCCCAACCGCGCCACATAAGCCGCCATGGCCGAACCGCGCCCGGGTCTCAGCCGTTGGAAGAAACCGACGCAGACCGCGGCGCAGACGGTGATCACCGCTGCCGTTCCTGCCAGCGTCAGAGAGTTCCGAATGAACCCGAGATAGCGGGCCGAAAGCAGGTTCTGCTCGGACTCCAATCCCATCTGGGTCAGCACGATCACCGGCAGCAGAAAGCCGAACAAAACCGGAATGGCGCACAAAACCCATGCCGCCACAGCCTGCCAGCCGCTCAGCTGTGCAGCGGGCAATGCTGCGTGGCGTTTGCCGGGTTGGTAGTATTTGGCCTTGCCACGCTGGGTGCGCTCGGTCACGGCCATGACCAGCGCAAAGGCCAGAAGGCACAGCGCCAGCTGCGCTGCCGCCGCGCGGTCGGCCATCGAAAACCAGCTGGTGTAGATGCCGGTGGCAAAGGTCTGAACACCGAAATAGGCGACCGTGCCGAAATCGGCGATGGTCTCCATCACCGCCAGCAGCACGCCGCCGGCAATCGCGGGCCGTGCCATCGGCAGCGAGACCCGCCAAAAGGCCGACCACGGGCTGCTGCCCAGCGCCCGCGCCGCCAGAAAGGCGGTGGCACTTTGCTGCAGAAAGGCGGCGCGCGCCAACAGATAGACATAGGGGTACAGCACCAGGATCAGCATCACCGCCGCGCCCTCGGTCGAGCGGATCTCGGGGAACCAATAGTCACGCGGGCCCCAGCCGGTCACCTGGCGCAGCGTGGTCTGAACGATGCCGGGATGATCGAGGATGAAGGTGTAGGCATAGGCCAGTACATAGGCCGGAAAGGCCAGCGGCAGCACCAGCGCCACCTCGAACAGGCGTACGCCGGGAAAACGGGTCATGGTGACCAGCCACGCGGCCCCGACCCCGATGGCGAAAGTCCCCACCGAAACCAATGAGACCAAGATCAGCGTGGTGGCCGCATAGCCAGGCAGGACCGTGTCCAGCAGATGCCGGATCGTGTCAGTGCCGCCGGTGACGGCCGCCAGCACCACGGCGACCATCGGCAACAGGCAGGCTGCCGCAACCAGATAGGCCAAGGCCCCGACGAACCGGGTGCCGAGGGCCCCACGGTTGCGCGATCCATGTTCTGAGAATTCGATCTGGGCCATGGCCTCGGGTCGGCAAAGGTTGCGGTTCCCCTTTAATCGACCAAAAAACTCGGAAACGCCAGTGGGCAGGCGCAGGATTCTGCGGCGCATTTGGCCGCAGAACCCCGGGCCGGATCAGTCGTAGACGCGCTGATCCTCGATCACCAGCCCGTCCTTGGGCAGCGAACCGGGCGGCACCACCTGAACCGTGCCCTTCAGCTTGAGCACCTCGACCACTGACTTGGCATAGGTGCCATCATCGCCGCCGGGGCTTTCGATCTGCACGGTCATTGTGTCCATCTCGCCCTGCCGGGCAGCGATGACGCGGGCCTTGACGATCTCGGCATGCTTGGCGACCAGCGCGGCCACCTGTTCGGGGCGCACGAACATGCCCTTGATCTTGGTGGTCTGGTCGGCACGCCCCATCCAGCCCTTGATGCGCAGGTTGGTACGGCCACAGGGCGACTGCCCGGGCAGCACCGCCGACAGATCACCGGTGGCAAAGCGGATCAGCGGGTAGTCGGGGTTGAGGGAGGTCACCACGACCTCGCCGACCTCGCCTTCCGCCACCGGTGTTCCGGTACCGGGGGTCACGATTTCCACGATGACATGCTCGTCGATGATCATGCCCTCCATCGCGGCGCTTTCATAGGCGATGTTGCCCAGATCGGCCGTGGCATAGCATTGCAGGCAGGAGATACCCCGATCGGCATAGGCCTGGCGCAGGCTGGGGAACAATGCCCCACCGCCCACGACCGCCTTCGAGAAGTTCAGAGCGACGCCCATCTCGTCGGCCTTGTCCAGGATCACCTTCAGGTAATCGGGCGTACCGGCATAGGCAGTGCAGCCCACGTCGCGGGCGGCGGTGACCTGAAGTTCGGTCTGGCCGGTGCCCGCGGGCAGCACGGCGGCGCCCACGGCACGCGCGCCGTTTTCAAAGATCATGCCCGCGGGTGTCAGGTGATAGCCAAAGCAGTTCTGCACGATATCGCCCTGCCCCACGCCCGCCGCATGCAGGAACCGGCCCATGCGCCACCAGTCGTGATCGACTCCGCCGGGCTCATAGATAGGCCCCGGCGACTGGAACACATGGGCAAAGCCATGCGCAGGTTTGACGGTAAAGCCACCAAAGGGCGGGTGCTGTCCCTGCGCCTTGGTCAGGTCGGACTTGCGCAGAACCGGCAGCCCGGGCAGATCCGCGATGGTCTGGACCGCATCCAGATCGACATCGGCGAAATGGGCCGCGAAACCGGGCGCGGATTTCGCCCGCGCCAGCTGTTCGCGCAGACCGGCCGAGTGCTCGGCGGCGCGCTGATCGGCCGAACGGGTTTCCAGAGCGTCGTAGAATGTCATCGCCAGATCCTCCATCCGCTCACAGCCACCTCTTGCGGCGACGATAGGACCGCACGTCGCGGAAGCTCTTGCGGCCTTCGTCGGACATGCCGAGGTAGAATTCCTTGACGTCCGGGTTCTCGCGCAGTTCGGCGGCAGGGCCGTCCATCACCACGCGCCCCGATTCCAGGATATATCCGTAATGGGCAAAGCGCAGCGCCACGTTGGTGTTCTGTTCAGCCAGCAGGAAGGACACGCCTTCCTGTTCGTTCAGGTCCTTCACGATGGTGAAGATCTCCTCGACCAGCTGCGGTGCGAGGCCCATCGAGGGCTCGTCCAGCAGGATCGTCTCCGGGCGGCTCATCAGCGCGCGGCCCATGGCGACCATCTGCTGTTCCCCGCCCGAGGTATAGCCCGCCTGTGACCGACGCCGCTCTTTCAAGCGGGGGAAATAGTTGTAGACCAGTTCGAGGTCCTGCTGGATGGCGGCCTTGCCGTCCTTGCGGGTATAGGCCCCGGTCAGCAGGTTTTCCTCGACGGTCAGATGTTCGAAACAGTGGCGGCCTTCCATCACCTGGATGACGCCCTTCTGCACCAGATCGGCCGGATCGCTCTCGTGCACGTTCTGGCCGCGATACTTGATCGAGCCCTTGGTGACCTCGCCGCGTTCGGAATGCAGCAGGTTCGACACCGCCTTGAGCGTCGTCGTCTTGCCGGCCCCGTTGCCGCCCAGCAGCGCGGTGATCCCGCCCTTGGGCACGGTCAGGCTGACGCCTTTCAGCACGAGGATCACATGGTTGTAGATCACCTCGATATTGTTGACCTCAAGCAGGGTTTCCGCCTGCACGTCAGTGGTTTGTGCCGCATCCAGCATCAGCGCGTGTCCTCATGCCTGCCCCATTCGGGGCTTGTCCGGTTCGGGACGGCGGTCAGCCGCCGCCCCGGTGTTCGTGCCGCTTAGTTGCAGCCCGGTTCGATGTTGTTTTCAGCCGCGTATGCGCTCGAGTCTTCCTCGATCAGCGGGCCGATCACGTCCGTATCGGTAGCCTTGAACTCCGAAATCAGAGTCCAAGTCTTGCTGTCTGCATCCCACTGGGTCACACCCACAAGGGCATCCCCGCCGTGGTTTTCACAGCTGACCGAGAAGGTCGGACCAAAGTTCGGCAGGCCCAGTTCGGCCATCTTCGCTTCGGTCATCTCAAGTGCTTCCATACCGTCGCGCATGTCGCCCGAGGTGATGTCAGCCTTGCCCGAGATTTCCTGTGCCTTCTTGGCGGCTTCGGCGGCCAGCATCGCAGCATAGAGACCACGGTTGTACAGGACCGTACCGACCTGATCGCCGGCGCCGGCGGCCTTGCCCGCGTCGATGACGTATTTCTGCAGGTCGTCATACAGCGGATAGTCCGAGCCGACGTTGTGGAAGGTCAGCGCCTTGTAGCCATTCGCGGCCGCACCGGCGGGCATCACGTCATGTTCAGCGCCCGACCACCAGATACCGATGAAGTTCTCCATCGGGAACCGGATGTTCGCGGCTTCCTGGATGGCCACCTGGTTCATCACGCCCCAGCCCCACATCAGGACATAATCGGGACGATCGCGGCGGATCTGCAGCCACTGCGATTTCTGCTCCTGGCCAGGGTGATCAACCGGCAGGGCCACCAGCTCGAAGCCATGCTTCTTGGACAGCTCTTCCAGCGTGCGGATCGGCTCCTTGCCATAGGCCGAGTTGTGATAGACCAGCGCGATCTTCTTGCCGCTCAGATCACCGCCGTTTTCCTCGAGCAGATAGTTGATCGCACCCGAGGCACCGTCCCAGTAGTTGGCCGGGTAGTTGAACGTGTGGCTGAACACCTTGCCGTTCTTGGCCGAGGTGCGGCCATATCCCATGGTGTGCATCGGGATGTCGTCAGCGGTGGTTTTCGGGATCAGCTGATAGGTGATGCCGGTCGACAGCGGCTGATACACAAGCGCACCTTCGCCTTTGGTCGATTCATAGCATTCCACACCCTTCTCGGTGTTGTAGCCGGTTTCGCACTCGATGACTTTGGCCGGAACACCACCGATGCCGCCGTCCCGCTCGTTGAGCAGAGTGAAATAGTCCGCGTAGCCATCCGCGAAGGGGATGCCGCCCGCGGCGTAAGGCCCGGTGCGGTAGCTGAGCGACGGGAACACGAGGTCGGCCATTGCCGGCCCCGCGGCCATAAGCGCACCCAGCGCCATGGTTGCCAGTTTCTTGTTCATCGGGTGTCTCCTCCCTTGGTTTGTCCGATGTTGGTTCGGGCTTTGCGCCCCCTTCTTGATTGGGCCGGTCCCTAGTGCGGGAAAGGCCAGAGTCTCAGTTTCTCCTTGGCGACGCGCCACAGCTGCGCCAGACCGTGCGGTTCTAGGATCAGGAACAGGATGATCAGCCCGCCCACGATCACCAGCTGCAGATGCGCCACGATGTCGGTGGGCCAGCCCAGCATGTCCGCGCCCACGACCTTGAGCACCACAGGCAGCAGGACCAGGAAAGCCGCGCCGGCAAAGGAACCGAAGATCGAGCCCAGCCCGCCGATGATGACCATGAACAGCACCAGGAAGGATTTCTGGATGCCGAAGACCTCGCCCACCTCGACCGCGCCAAGGTAGATGGCAAAGAATAGCGCGCCTGACACGCCCACGAAGAACGAGCTGACGGCAAAGGCGCTGAGCTTGGCGCGCAGCGGGTTCACACCGATGATTTCCGCGGCGATGTCCATGTCGCGGATTGCCATCCAGGTGCGCCCGGTGGTGCCGCGGGTCAGGTTGCGGGCGATAATCGCACAGGCGGTCAGGAAGATCAGGCAGAACAGGTAGGTCGCCCAGGCCGGCGCGTTGGGGCCGGTGATGATGATGCCAAATACGTCACGCTCGGGCGCGTTGATCTGCCCCGAGGCCGAATAGTTGTAGAACCACGGCACCCGGTTGAACAGCCACACCAGGAAGAACTGCGCCGCCAGCGTCGCCACCGCCAGGTAGAACCCCTTGATCCGCAGGCTGGGCAGGCCGAACAGCACGCCCACGATGGCGGTGATGCCGCCGGCCAGGATCACATGGATGAACATCGACACGTCTGGAAAGGCGGTCATCAGCTTGTAGCAGGCATAGGCGCCCACGGCCATGAACCCCCCGGTACCCAGGGAAACCTGCCCGCAATACCCCACAAGGATGTTCAGGCCGATCGCCGCAATCGCATAGATCAGGAAGGGCAGCAGCAGCGCGTTGGCCCAATAGTCGTTGATGATGAACGGGATGATCCCGAACGCCACCACCAGCACCACATAATACCGATACCGGTCGAACTTGATCGGGAAAGTCTGGTTGTCGTCCCTGTAGGAGGTCTTGAAGTCTCCGGCCTCACGATAGAACATGTCTTACTTTCCCCATTGTTCCTGCGCCCGGTTGCGGGCTTCGGCGTCCAGTTGGTTGGACCGTTTGGCATATCCGCTCGCCTCTGAGGCGCGCACCAGTTTCATGTAGGCCAGAACACCCATCACCAGCCCGGCAAAGGCCAATAGCGCGGCCACGGTCAGCTGATTGGCGGTCAGATCGTTCGAGGTCAGGGCGATGTACCCAAAGGCCCAGAACCCCGCCCACGCGATCACGTTGATGATGGCGATCAGCTTGGTCATGGCCTACACCCTCTCGATGATCTTCTCGCCGAACAGGCCCTGCGGCCGGAACACAAGGAAGATCAGCGCCAGAACATAGGCAAACCAGTTCTCGGTCGCGCCACCCACCAGCGGGCCCACGGCGAACTCGAACAGCTTCTCGCCCACGCCGATGATCAGCCCGCCGACGATGGCGCCGGGGATCGAGGTGAACCCACCCAGCATCAGAACCGGCAACGCCTTGAGCGCGATCAACGACAGCGAGAACTGAACGCCCGACTTGGTGCCCCACATGATGCCCGCGACCAGCGCCACGAACCCGGCCACCGACCAGACCATGATCCAGATGAAGTTCAGCGAGATACCGACCGACAGCGCGGCCTGGTGGTCGTCGGCCACGGCCCGCATTGCGCGGCCCTGTTTGGTGTATTGGCTGAACGCGACCAGTGCCGCCACCAGAAGCGCCGCGATGACCGTCGCCACGATGTCCAGGTTGTCGATGAAGAAGCCGTAGCCGAAGATGTTGTAGGTGGTCTCGTCGATCCACAGGTTGATGCCCTGCGGAAGACCCACGTCCAGCGTCTTGATCTCGGATCCCCACATCAGGTCGGCCACGCCTTCCAGGAAGTAGGCCAGACCGATGGTGGCCATGAACAGGATGATGGGCTCCTGCCCCACAAGGTGGCGCATGACAAAGCGCTGCACCGCCCAGGCAAGCAGGACCATCACGCCCATCGTCAGCAGAATGGCCAGCAGCGCCGGCACGTTCCAGCCGAAGTAGTGAATATGCGTGCCGAAGATCGCGTTGATCAGATGCGAGAACGGAACTTGCCCGTTCATGATCCCCACCAGGGTCATCGCCGCAAACAGGGCCATAACCCCCTGAGCATAATTGAAGATCCCCGACGCCTTGTAGATCAGCACAAAGCCCAGCGCGACCAACGCATACAGCACCCCGGCCATGAGGCCGTTCAGAAAGACCTCCATCGCGAAAATCAACTGATCAGGCATCTGCGCCTCCCCTCAATTCTGTGCGGTGCTCAGTCATGGCTGACCCCCAGATAGGCGTCGATGACTTCCTGGTTGTTGCGCACCTCGTCGGGCGTGCCGTCCCCGATCTTCTTGCCGTAATCCATCACGACCACGCGGTCGCTCAGGTCCATCACCACGCCCATGTCATGCTCGATCAGGGCGATGGTCGTGCCGAACTCGTCGTTCACGTCCAGGATAAAGCGGCTCATGTCCTCTTTTTCCTCGACGTTCATGCCGGCCATCGGCTCGTCCAGCAGCAGCAGCTTGGGTTCGGCGGCCAGAGCGCGGGCCAGTTCGACGCGTTTCTTCAGGCCATAGGGCAGCCGCGCCACAGGCGTCTTGCGGATGTGCTGGATTTCCAGAAAGTCAATGATCTTCTCGACCGACTCGCGGTTTTCCACCTCTTCCGCTTCGGCCTTGCCGCGCCAGATCGCCTGCTGCAGAATGTTTGTCTTCATGAAGTTCAGGCGGCCGGTCATCACGTTGTCCAGAACGCTCATACCTTCGAACAGGGCGATGTTCTGAAAGGTCCGGGCGATGCCCTGGCGGGCCACTTCATAGGGTTTCATCTGCGGGCGTTTCGCCCCGTGGAACCAGACCTCGCCTTCCTGCGGAATGTAGAAGCCGGAAATCACGTTCAGCATCGAGGACTTGCCCGCGCCGTTCGGACCGATGATCGCGCGGATCTCGCCCTGGCGGATGTCGAACGAGATGTCCTTGATCGCCACCACGCCGCCGAATCGCAGGGTGATGTTTTTCATCTCCATCACCACGCCGCCGATCTTGCGGCCATCCTCGGTGACATATCCGTCGTCGGATGAATCCAGCATCGTCTACTCCTCAAACTGCGGGTGAACGGGACGGCGGGCGGGGCGATGGCCGCAGGCCGAGCGGCGCACGACCGGCCTCATTCCGCGGCCACCTTCTGATGCGACACCGGCACGACCGGCACGTCGACGATCTGCAGCGTGGCGCTGATCGATCCCTTGCGCCCGTCCTCATAGGTCACCTCGGTCGTGGTCGAGACCGTCTCGGACCCGTCATAAAGCGCGGCGATGATGTCGGCGTATTTGTCCTCGACGAACTTGCGGCGCACTTTTCGGGTGCGGGTGATCTCGCCATCATCGGGGTCCAGTTCCTTGTGCAGCACTACGAACCGGTGCACCTGGCAACCCGAAAGCATCTCGTCGGCGGCAACCGACTTGTTGACCTCTTCCACATGGCTGCGGATCGTCTCCAGTACCCGCGGATGGCCCGCAAGTTCCTGGTACGAGGCATAGGCGATGTTGTTGCGCTCGGCCCAGTTGCCCACCGCCGTCAGGTCGATGTTGATGAAGGCCACGCAGCGGTCGCGGCCATTGCCGAACAGCACCGCTTCGAGGATGTCGGGATAGAACTTGAGCTTGTTCTCGACATATTTCGGCGCGAACATCGAGCCGTCGGCCATCTTGCCCACGTCCTTGGCGCGGTCGATGATCCGCAGGTGGCCGCTGCTTTCCTCGATGAAGCCCGCGTCGCCCGTGGCCACCCAGCCCTCGGGGTCCTTGGTCGAGGCGGTGGATTCGGGGTTTTTGAAGTATTCAACGAACACGCCGGGCGAGCGATAGAAGATCTCGCCATTCTCCGCGATCTTCAGTTCGACGTCGGGCGCAGGCACACCGACGGTGTCAGCCCGCACCTCGCCGTCGGGCTGTACGGTGATGAACACCGTCGCCTCGGTCTGACCATAAAGCTGCTTCAGATTGATCCCCAGCGAACGGTAGAAATCGAAAATCTCGGGCCCGATCGCCTCGCCCGCGGTGTATCCGACACGGAACCGGCCATAGCCCAGCGTGTCTTTGAGCGGTCCGTAAACCAGAACATTTCCGATCGCGTATTTCAGGCGATCCAAGAATCCGACCGGGTGGCCGTCCAGGATGCGCCCGCCGACCTTCTTGGCGTGATCCATGAAATAGCGGAACATCCGCTGCTTCATCGGGCTGGCATCCTCCATCCGGATCATCACGTTGGTCAGCTGGGTTTCAAAAACGCGCGGCGGAGCGAAAAAGTAGGTCGGACCGATCTCACGCAGGTCGGTCATCATCGTGTCAGCGCTTTCGGGGCAATTCACGCAGAACCCGCACCAATAAGCCTGACCGACCGAAAAGATGAAATCGCCCACCCAGGCCATCGGCAGATAGGACAGGATATCCTCGTTCCGGGTCAGGTGGTCGAATTCGGCCGAGTTCTTTGCGCTCTCGATCACGTTGCGGTTCGACAGAACCACGCCCTTGGGCTTGCCCGTGGTGCCCGAGGTGTAGAGCATCACGCAGGTGTCGTCATAGGTGATTTCGGCGATGCGGCGGTCCAACTCGGCGTCGAGCCGGTGATGCCCGGCGCGCCCCTCGGCCATGATGTCGCTCAGCGCGTTCATCTGGCTGTGGTCGTATTTCCGCATGCCGCGCTTGTCGGTGTACAGGATGTGCTTGACCTGGTGCAGATCCTGCTGGATCTCGATGACCTTGTCGACCTGCTCCTGGTCGCCGCAAACCACGTATTTCGCGCCGCAGTGTTCCAGCACATAGGCCATCTCTTCTGCGACCGAGTCCTGATACAGCGGCACCGGCACCGCGCCCACCATCTGGGCCGCGACCATCGACCAGTAGTGCGCCGGGCGGTTGCGCCCGATCACGGCGATATGGTCGCCCTTTTCAACGCCAAGCTCCAGGAAACCCAGAGCCAGCGCACGAATCTCGGCGGCTGTTTCCGCCCAGGTCCAGCACTGCCAGATCCCGAATTCCTTTTCGCGGTAGGCCGGGGCATCCCCGAACTGCGTCGCATTGCGGTGTAGCAGCGCCGGAAGGGAGTGCATCCCCTCGGCGCCCGACTGCGTCTGAGCCAATTCTATCTCTCCTCCCCATCCGGCCCCGGGTTGGGCCGGAACGACGTCGCCGGGTCAGACCCGCGCGCCGCTGCCCCGATTAAGGACAAGGAGGACGATCAGCGTCAACTTTTTCGTGATGTTTTCCGGAATCTTACGAATTGTTACAGGGATGCCGGGGTGATTTTCCGATTTGTAAGTCTTGTACAAACTGCGAAATAGCACGCTTCAAAAAAGAGCGGCGTGGGTTTGCATTCTGCTTCTACGCCGAAACGCTAAAGAGAATATGATAACGGTTGTATATGCAGAGCGTGATAAATGGCAGCTTCGAGCCCACCCCGTGAATTCGATTTTCTCGCTGCGTGCGCACGCGGCACGAATTCTTCTGCACCGACATAATTTCTCGCGCTGCGGTGCGGCTCGAAAACCGGTCGTTGGCCACCGGGCGCAGCATTTATCCGGAAGCGAATTCACAGATTGCGGACAAACCCGTCACTCGACCTGAACAAGATCATCCCAGTCAATACGAAGCGCCTTCCCACCAACTTTTGGCAGTTTACTTCGTTCGACGAGTAGACCGGAAACCTCAAAGCACTCATCGACTTTCACCACAAGGAGTTTGCTGAAATGCCGGTCGAGCCTAACGGTCACAGATTGCGTGTTCTTAAAGGGTGTGATGGTCTTCACTTCAACAAAGTCGTTTCCCAGGCGTCCGTCAGAACCCTTGGCGTAGTCCTTATGGAGCTTGATCCCATACATTATCGCGCCATATAGCTCACCGATATCGCCATATATGTTCAGATGTTTTCCTGTCGTGATGTGATAGTGCTGAGCAACATTCAAGAGTTCTTCGAAAACCGGCACCAAGTCGACATCTGCGTTTGGGTAGCGAGCTTGCAACTCGAGCCGCTCTAGATGACTATTGATGCTGCGCCAACTTATCCATTCTCCGTCTTCCCAAATCGCGTTACGCGGACCCAGTGGTTCTCTATCCAAATCTTTTCCCCGAGATTGTTGCTTCGCTACGCTATTGGTTCATCTCATCGTCAACAAGCTCGGTATTTGATTGAACCGCCAAACGTGTCCGCTTTGGGCTCGAAGCCGCCGAATGCTCATGTGGCATTCCTCCGACCTGCGGCTTCCTGAAACCTGACATTCACAAAGGATGGTAGAATCGCCCGTCAGCACGGTGTTGATGTCTGGGCCTGGAGGGAGGGTTGGAGGCTAAACCATGCCTAGAATTCAACTTCCCGCAACCACTCCCAAGCGCCGCGCCTGGAACAAAGGCCGCATCATCGGCCAGAAACGCCCGCTCCTGCCAAAACAGGTTTGGGCAATCCGCGCACGATTGGAACTGGCAGGCAATCTGCGCGACCTGGCGCTCTTCAATGTCGCTATCGACAGCAAGATGCGTGGCTGTGATCTGGTTCGGCTGAAAGTGATAGACCTTGTGAGTGGCGAGCGTGTTCGGGAGCGCGCGACAATCGTCCAGAGCAAAACTGGTCAGCCGGTTCAGTTCGAACTCACTGAAAACACGCGCGATTCCGTGACGGCTTGGGTGAACGCTCCTGAGATGATCCGTTGTGCATTCATGTTTCCAAGCCGGTTTCACAACCGACCACACATTTCGACGCGCCAATACGGAAGGTTGCTCCGCGACTGGGTGACCGCGATCGGGCTGGAGCCGAGCGGATACGGCACCCATTCTCTGCGTCGAACCAAGGCGTCGGAGATCTATCGCAAGACCGGCAATCTGCGTGCCGTGCAACTCCTGCTTGGCCACACCAAGGTGGACAGTACAGTGCGCTACCTTGGCGTCGAGCTCGAAGATGCGCTGAGCATTGCTGAAAAAATCGATCTCTGATCAAACTTGGCGGATGGCTCTGGCCGTTCGCCATCCGGGACCGCCCATTCCCGAAATCAAAGCGTTCGGCGGCTCCGAGCCCACTTTGACCGATGCTGATCGATGCCCCAATGACAGCAATGCGCAGAAATCTGACTTTGCAAAGATGCAGTTCATGCTTTTGCTCGCCCAACCAGACCGGCCCAGATAGCCGGAGACCCCTATTGGAAGTGCGGCACTATAGATTGTTGGCTTATCTTATGTACTGAGCAGTGTTGTGCTACGTCAGCCAACGTTCGTGCTAGGGGAATAAAGGCAATACAAACTCCAACAAATCAGACAATATTGGACGAACTATTGGTCGATTAACTTCATTGTCCGAGCGATAGCTGCCAGACAATTTTCAGCGCTGTTTTCGTTTAACCGAAATAATGCACCCAGAGTGTTTTGGATGCCGTGCTGGTACATCCCGCGCCATAGCGTCCACGTTTCCGAGGTGCCGCAACGCTCCGTTGTTCAGCAACACACCGCGCCCTGCATCGTAACGGCGCTGTCCAAATCCGCTGGCAACGCATTCCCAGTTTTCCTTGGTCGCTGCGTTGCGGAACCTGGGTAAGTCGTGCGGGTCATGCCGTCCAGGTGTTGCTGCGACATGATCGTGTTTCTTTGAATTGCTTTGGTGGGTCAAATGGTGGGTCACTTGTGTTGTGCCAGTCGGCTGGACAGTACCGGTTGTCGGCCTTGGCTTTGGGCGCATAACTGTCACGACGCCTTGTGGTTTCGGATGTCCTGGGACGGCCACATGAGTTGCCGTAGGTTTTGGTGTCAACTGTGGAACTTGACCAGGAACTGCTGTGGGAACCTGATTGGGAGTCGCGGTTGGGACGAGCGGTGGCACAGCAGTTTGACCGTTAGGTTGAGGCGGAACCTGGCCAGGAACAGCGACTGGTATTTGGTTGGGTGTTGCTGTTGGCACCAGGGGCGGCACATTGGGTTGAGGCGGAACCTGGCCTGGGACAGCTATCGGAACTTGATTGGGAGTCGCAGTCGGAACTTGCGGCGGCACGGCAGTCGGTCCGGTAGCCAACGGCGGAACCTGATTGGGAACGGCTGTCGGAACCCGGTTTGGCGTCGGGTTTGGCACCAATGGAGGAGCTAGGGTCGGCGCTACGACGGGTGTTGGAACTTGACCGGGCACAGCTATCGGAGTTGCGATAGGAACCCGACCGGGAATTGCGTTCGGGACCGCGCCCGGCGCAAGGACCGGCACTGTAACGGACGTCGGCGTTTGCGGCGTTCCCCGAGGTGGCAACTGATTTGCTACCGGCTGCGTTGGGCCGGTAATTTGATTGCCTGGCCCTTGCCCACCGGTCTGCCCGCATCCTTGGCCGGACTGGTGTGGGTTCCCTACACCTCGGCACCAACCGTATTGGTTTCCGCGGGCAAAGACCTGCGTAGCGGCCAGTCCAGCAATCAAACAAGCTGCGGAAAGTAAAGCAATGCGGTTCCGTTTCATAACATCCTCACCAACTTGTTGTCAGAGCAAGATACGCGCCAGGATCGCCAGAGTCGGTCAAAGGACCGTCCCTCAAAGGAACACCGACATATCCGGACAAGAATAGGTTTTGCTTAAACTCAATGTCCAAACCCAGACCTGTCGATGCCAGTGTAGCACTTTCAACTTCAAAACTCGCAGGGTCATTGTTCGAGATGTACCCCACGTCGAAAAAAGCAAAGGGTGTTAAGCGATGTATGCTCTGGGACCTAGGGAAGTAGGAATGAGACACTTCGAAAATCGCGGAGATCCCGGAATCACCATCTACCTCGTCAAAACGATATCCGCGCAAAGCATAACGATCACCAAGGAAGTACTCCTCTACCGAGGGCAGCCGGTCGGTTGTGAACTGGCCCCAGATCTCAGTGCGCCAAGCTGTGTTGGGCGACAAGCTCGTTAGCGGGCTTTCGTATCCAATGCCGCCCCGTAGATGCCAGAACGAGGAGTCGCCGTCGTCAAAATTCGCGTCCGTCGTATTATTGTTGCCAAACGATAAAGTTAACCCAGCCTCCAGAGTTTGCCCTTTTGGATAGTTTTGCCCATAGAGATACGTTAGGCCGACGACACCTGCGTCACTGGATAATGGCACGCCGCCACTGACTGAGTCCGCCTCGGAAAGGCGATAATCCAGCAGAAGATATCCATAACGGGCCACATCGCGGATCACGGGGTAGCCCAACGCGACGGTGAAGTTCTCGCCATCAACATCTGTTCTTGCAAACTCCCCCGAGAGGTCACGTTTTGCATTTATGTTTCCGTAGAAAACCTCACCGTATAGACCATCGCTGTTTAGCGGCGTGCGATAGGTAACAGCGCCCCACAAAGAGTGTTCGTCGTCTTTGTCCCAATTGTAGTTGCCAGACCCCTCAAATCGCAGCAAATCCCCGACAGTCAGCGTCGAATAAAACTCTTGCACGACATAGAAGCTGAGCGCTTCTCCCAGCTCACGCGGAGGGTTGTCGAGTGTCGCACTACCGGCTTGTTTTCGCAGTGGCTCTCCCAATACTCTCAGCCGAGCACCAGCCTGATCCGGGTAATCAAGTTCGGTCGACACGTCCAAGTCGGGTATGTCCTCGGCGAGCATAACTGCCCGCTCAAATTGTTTGAGAGTTATCGGGTATGCGGTGGTGAGTGGGCGAAAGATCTTTTCCAAGGTTTGGAACGTGCGCGTATCTACCCCTTCAATTTCGATGGTTTGAATGCGTCCTTCATCCACAACTATGCTCTGCCCATCGGGTCCAGGCCAGGCCTCAGCCAAGAAGTAACCGTCTTCTCGGTAGATCTGCGTAATCGTTGATGCGACATCCGCCGCTGTGATGCGCCCCGACCGGTCAAAGGCCAACTGACCGGCAAACGTTAACAGCTCATCGGTATCATACACCGTTACGCCACTGACAGAGTGCTGGGATGCGATGTCCCAAGTTTGGGCCATGCTGTATTTTGGGACTGATACAATAGCCAAAAAAGTGCAAATGATCGCAATTACAACCGAGTTGGTTACGGGCATTTTCTACAACCTTAGCATGATTGAGCATGTTAAAACCCAATCCTATTACGAGGTTTGAATGTCTGAGCTTACCGGTACTCAAATTTGATCACGACTGGTACTTTCGAGATACACAGCGACCAGATTACAGTGCGCCTTCGTCGCCCAGGAACTCGATACCAGCTGTCGCGCCATCACTGTAAGCAATGCAATTCCAAGGAGCACGGTCCTCACCAACACCGACAGTGACTTGTGTTCCAGCTTCGCTAAACGCGGATGAGAGCACAACGACTTGCGAATTGTTCGTTGTTTTGGCTACATCTCGCAAACACGCCTGCTGAGCGGGTGTGAGTTCGGCGGACGCGCTAGACATACTCGTTTCGTCACATGCCGCAAGCAATGCAAACAAAGTTGTGCCTGCAATCATCACTGTCTTTTTGGTCATTTTCTTCTCCATCAGGGTCCATCGAATCTAGTGAAATTGGATGCTCCTTTTTGAAGCGTCCGCTTCTACTCAGCCAATTGAGCACAGCTCGATCCGGTGCTTACCTATCTCAAAGATTTGTCGCCAACGGATTGGTCGGGGGAACGATATCGAGTTGATTGCCGGGGCCGACAACAACGGAGGTAAAATAAAGCTGTGTCGAATTCGCATGTTTGAATCTAATTTTTAATAAATCAATATTTTTTTCGCGCGTAAATTTCTCTACGCTCTCGTACGATAGGCCTCTGCGTTCAAACAAAAAAGTAACTGGGAGCTAAGAGTGTGTTCCCCTGAGCGGCGAAGCGATTTGAGGCCGCACAAAAACAATGAAGGGATTGAAAGATGGGATTTGGTGAAGCCGTTAAGACGTGTTTCTCGAAATACTTCCAGTTCTCCGGTCGGGCTATACGCTCAGAATACTGGTGGTTCTTCTTGTTTGTGGTTCTCGTGAGTGCCGCTTTAGCTGTGCTGGATACGATCATATTCGGGACCAACCCCGAAACAGGCCAGGGATCTCGGGTCCTGTCCTCTGTTTTCCAACTGGCTGTTCTCATACCTATGTTGGCCGCCGGTTGGCGAAGGCTGCATGATACAGGACGACCTGGCTGGTATTTGCTGCTGCCGATGGCGCTCAGCATTACAACGCTCTTTGTTATGCTGGGTGGGGTGGCGTTCTTTTCGGTATTGGAGCAAGGGACGGAAAACCCCGGTGCATTGCGAGGACCTGCGGCCGTCCTGGGCGTGACCGGTATTGTTGTTGTCTCAATTCTTCAATTGGTTCTGTCCATTCTGATGATCTGGTGGTTGACGCGCCCTTCGGAAGAAGGCGCAAACGAATACGGCGAGCCTGTTTCCTGACCTGGTTGTCCGGGCAACGGGCCGGAATTTCTGCTGAATGACAGTGCGAACCGTAACTCAATGGAGAGAAAAAATGAGCTTCAAAACCATTTCCATTGGAATGCTACTGATGGCAGGAGCGACCACAGCATCAGCGGAGTGGTCGTTCAACTCCGGGCCTAATCCCAATGCATTTAATCAAACCGGAAACATGACCCTGGAACTTCAGTGTAACCGTATCCGCTTCGCTCCAGCTGGATATGAGGACAGCCAGGACATTGTGGAGAAGCAAGGGCTTTCCATTCGTTTTTTGAAGAACGGCACTACCGAGGTTGGGGCATTTCAGGTTGGCGCAGAAAACGCTGCCGTGCAGATCGTCGACAACTATCCCGTCGAGGTCAGTTTCAATAGTCAAGAGGACTATGGTTTTGTACTGGACCAGCTTGCGGCCAATGCATCGGTTAATCTGTCGATGATTGATCAAGATGTCAGCTACGGAATCTTTGACTTGAAGGGTTCCAGCGCAGCAATTCGGTCCCTTCGTTCCGCCTGCGACTCAGATGCTAGCCAAGGGACATCCTACGAAGCACCCGAAGGCATCGTCTATTGTGGTGGCGGAGCGAAAAAACGCCAAATCGAATATGTAATTCTGGACAATCCAGAGGGGGAGTGGGACGCGCGAGTAACGGTCAACGGCGAGTCGATCAGAGCCATGACGGCCTACAGTTACTTCGGAAACTATGAGCCGCCCGCCGGATTTGTCGTCGCCCTGCTTGGGGAAGACAGGTCCGAGTTTCTGATTTTTAGCGAAGGCTCGGTAAACTGGCTGGAATACGGGGACTACAGATATGATCAGTGCAATTGATGCCACCTTCCAAACAGCTTCCCAAATAGTGCGTCAATTGAAAGGTTTAGTTTCCAGGTTTGTGCTGGTCTCTGGTCTAGTATGGAACTCACCAGCTGTCGCGGCTGATGTATCGCAACTTCCGCCCGGTTTGCAGGCGAAGGTTGATCTGGCGGCACAGGCCTGCGCGGAGTTCAACGACGGTCAGTTTCACTTAGACTGGGGTGCGGTTGAGAGGGTCGATCTCGACGGAGATCTGCAACGCGACTGGGTTTTGAATGAATTTGGTTTCGCGTGTTCGAGCGCCGCATCTCTCTACTGCGGAACTGGCGGATGCATGTCGCACTTCCTGATCGAAGATCATTTGTTTTCGCTTCTAAATCAGGGATGGGATATGGCGAACACTGGCCCGTTCCGCGTGCTTTTGGCCGATGTGCATGGCTCGCAATGTGGTGGGATTAACCCAACCCCTTGCGTCGTAGCCAGCGTTTGGGATGCAGACAGCAAGACATGGCGCTCGTCTGCAGGTGATTGGGAGTAAGCTGCATATAAGCATTGCAGATAAGCCATGGGATCGGATCTGAACCAGAAGAAATTGGAGATGACTTCCCAGCATTGTTCCGTCCATTGCAGGAGCTGAAAAACAAAGCGTTGGACAGCTGGTATGTCAATGTTCTGGCGTGCTACCCAGAGAATCGTGGTGAGGGACTTGGCTCAAAATTACTTGAAGTCGCCGACGAGATAGCCCGCGACGCAGGATACAACACTATGAGTCTTATTGTTGCCGATGAAAACGTGGGAGCCAGACGTTAATACGAGCGGAAGGGATACTCTGAGTTGGACAAAGCCCCATGCGTCAAAGACGGCTGGGCGACCGAAACAGAAAACTGGGTTCTCCTCGTCAAGTCGCTGTCCTGAAATCGGGTGTAACCGGTCTTTATGAGCGGAGGCCGCACTCGCTTTTCGGCTGAAGGGGTGTTGGCGCTCACAACCAATCATATATATTGTGCGCCTCGGGAGCCGCGGTTGGTCTGAGAGCAACGAAGGTCGAGAATGTCCGCATACAAGACATCCAGACCTATCAACTCGAACGTCCCTGGCTTTGCGCCCTACAACCAATCCCGCAATATCGGGATCAGTGGAACATCCGCTGCCGGCATCGGATAGTTGCGCAGCTCGTTCGCCCGCACCCATTTCAGCGCCTGACCTTCTTTGGACTGCGGGATGCCCTGCCACTTGCGACAGGCAAACAGCGGCATCAGCAGATGGAAATCGTCATAGCTGTGGCTGGCAAAGGTAAGCGGTGCAAGGCACGAGGCCCAGGTGTCGATGCCCAGTTCCTCGTGCAATTCGCGGATCAGGGCGGCCTCGGGGGTTTCGCCCGGCTCGATCTTGCCGCCGGGAAATTCCCACAAGCCAGCCATGGCCTTGCCCTCCGGGCGCTGCGCCAGCAGCACCCGCCCATCCACGTCGATCAGGGCGACGGCAGAGACGAGAACCGTTTTCATGGTCGCAATCCCGGACACAAAACCGGGCTCCACTTTTGCTGGAATTGCTCAGATTTCACGACCGGTAATCCGCGTTGATCTCGATGTATCCGTGGGTCAGATCGCAGGTCCAGACGGTGGCCTTGCCCTCGCCCAGCCCCAGATCGACGGCGACCACCAGTTCCTGGCCTTTCATGTAGGCGGCGGCGTCTTCCTCGCGATAGGTCGGGCTGACCCAGCCTTTTTCGGCCACGAGGATATCGCCGAAGGAAATGCTGAGCGTGTCGCGATCGGCCGCCGCGCCGGATTTGCCGATCGCCATGACGACACGGCCCCAGTTCGGATCCTCGCCCGCGATGGCGGTCTTGACCAGCGGTGAATTGGCGATGGCCATGCCGTGGACTTTGGCATCGGCGTCCGACGCGGCGCCAGTCACGCGGATCTCGACGAATTTGGTGGCGCCTTCGCCGTCCTTCACCACCTGATGCGCCAGATCCAGCATCACCGATTCCAGCGCCCGCGCGAAATCGGCATTGCCAGTGGCATCCGCGCCCGACGCGCCGGTCGCGCACAGCAGCAAGCTGTCCGAAGTCGAGGTGTCGCTGTCCACGGTGATGCAGTTGAAGGTCCGGTCGGTCTGCTCGGCCAACATCCGTTGCAGCGCCGATTGGTCGATCTTCGCATCGGTGAAGATATAGACCAGCATCGTCGCCATGTCGGGCGCGATCATGCCCGACCCTTTGGCTATCCCCGCAATAGAGACGGTTTTTTCGTCGATCTCGACCTGCGCGCTAGCGCCTTTGGGGAAGGTGTCGGTGGTCATGATTGCCCGCGCGGCCTGTTCCAACGCGTCGGCGCGCAGGCCGGCGGTCAGTTCGTCCAGCCGGGCCACGATCCGGTCATGCGGCAGCGGCTCGCCGATCACCCCGGTGGACGAGGTGAACACGCGGTTCTCCGCCACACCGGTCGCCTGCGCCACGGCTGCGGTGATCTGCTCGACCGATGCCTGCCCGTACTGCCCTGTAAAGGCATTGGCGTTGCCCGAGTTCACCAGGATCGCCGCCGGCCCGTCGCTGGGCCCACCGATCTTGTCTTGGCAATCCAGCACCGGCGCCGCACGGGTAGCCGAGCGGGTGAACACACCAGCCACCGCGGTACCCGGATCGAGCACCGCCAGCATCACGTCGGTGCGGCCCTGATACCGCACCCCGGCGGCGACGGTGGCGAACCGCACACCGTCGATGACCGGCAGATCAGGGAAGGCCGCAGGGGCCAGCGGAGACACCTTGGTGATCTTGGCCACTGGGGTTTACTCCTGAACCAGGTCCAGCTTGCGGACCACATCCGGGGTCAGGCCCTCGACCTCGGGGCGCTCGACGCTGCCCGCCTGGGTCAGCTCGTCGATCTTGGCCTGAATGGCCTCCTGACGAACGGACTGGGCCAGTTCATCCCGCACCGCCGCCAACTCGGGCGCTTCGGATTTGCGTTTGTCGTTCAGGATCACGACGTGCCACCCGAACTGTGTCTGCACCGGGTCCGAGACCTGACCTTTTTCCAGCCCGATCACGGCCTGTTCGAATTCTGGCACCATCTGGCCCTTGCCGAACCAGCCCAGCGCACCGCCATTGGGACCGGACGGGCCGGTGGATTTCTCCTTGGCCAGCTCGGCAAAATCGGCGCCGTCATCCAGTTGCGCCTTGATCTCTTTGGCCTCGTCCTCGGTCGCGACAAGGATGTGGCTGGCGTTGAACTCGTCCTCGCCCTGGAAGTCCGCGAACTGCGCGTCATAGGCGGCCTGGATCGCGTCGTCCGTCACCTGGGCATCGGTGATCTGGCTCACCGTCTGCACCGCCTTAAGCGAGCGCTCTTCGTTGGTCAGCATCAGCGCGTTCAGGCGGGTCAGCTCGTCCTGCTCCTGGCTGAGCAATTGTTGCTGGATCAGCTGCTCGACGATGAACTGGTACAGGACCTCGTCTTCCAGCTGCTGATATTGCGGCGGCAGGCCAGCCGCAGTGGCAATCACGTGACCCAAAGTGATCTCGTCGCCGTTGACGCGCGCCACAACCGTATCGGCAGAGGGTTCGGTTTCAGCGGCGACAGGCAGGGCCATCATGGCCGCAAGAGCCAGCGATGGCAGAAAAGTGAGACCTTTGGGCATGAATTCATCCTATATTCTGGCCGCGACAGGGCGTGGCGTTGACACTCTGGAACCTGCCGCTTACATCGCTTGCAGCCTTTGACAGGACCATCTTTTCCTCCCAGCTATCTATGGGTTGCGCGCAAGGTGGGCAAGCCTGTCGCAACCAAGACAAGAAAAGATCCGCTGGAGTGAACATGCTGGGACTCGGTACGCTTGCCAAAAAGGTGTTCGGAACACCGAACGACCGCAAGATCAAGGCAACCCGCCCGCTGGTCGAAAAGATCAACGCGCTGGAGCCGGAGTTCGAAAAACTCTCGGATGACGATCTGAAAGCCAAGACCGAAGCGCTGCGCAAGCGGGCCAACGAGGGCGAGAGCCTAGATGACCTGCTGCCCGAGGCTTTCGCCAACGTTCGTGAGGGCGCCAAGCGCGCGCTGGGTCTGCGGGCCTTTGACGTGCAGCTCATGGGCGGCATCTTCCTGCATCAGGGCAATATCGCCGAGATGAAAACCGGCGAAGGCAAGACCCTGGTCGCCACCTTTCCCGCCTATCTGAACGCACTGACCGGAAAGGGCGTGCATGTCGTCACGGTCAACGAATATCTGGCAAAGCGTGACGCCGAATGGATGAGCAACGTGTTCGGCGCGTTGGGTATGACCACCGGCGTGATCTGGTCGGGCCAGCCCGATGCCGAGAAAAAAGCGGCCTATGCCTGTGACATCACCTATGCCACCAACAACGAGCTGGGCTTCGACTATCTGCGCGACAACATGAAGGCGGATCTGAACGAGGTCTACCAGAAGCACCACAATTTCGCGATCGTGGACGAGGTCGACTCGATTCTGATCGACGAGGCGCGCACGCCGCTGATCATCTCGGGTCCATCTCAGGACCGGTCCGATCTGTACACGGCCATTGACGGTCTGATCCCGTCCCTGCAGGACGATCACTATACGATCGACGAGAAGTCCCGCAGCGTGACCTTCACCGATGAAGGCAACGAGTTCCTTGAAGAGCAGCTGCACGCCAGTGGCCTGCTGCCCGAGGGCCAGTCGCTGTACGACCCTGAAAGCACCACGGTGGTGCACCACGTCAACCAGGGCCTGCGCGCGCACAAACTGTTCCAGCGTGACAAGGACTACATCGTGCGCGACGGCAACGTGGTTCTGATCGACGAATTCACCGGGCGCATGATGCCGGGCCGCCGTCTGTCCGAAGGCCTGCATCAGGCGATCGAAGCAAAGGAAGGCGCGCCCATCCAGCCCGAAAACGTGACTTTGGCCAGCGTGACTTTCCAGAACTATTTCCGCCTCTATGACAAGCTGGCCGGCATGACCGGTACCGCCCTGACCGAGGCCGAGGAATTCGCCGAAATCTATGGCCTGGGCGTGGTTGAAGTGCCGACCAACAAGCCGATCGCCCGTGTCGACGAGGATGATCAGGTCTATCGCACCGCGGCCGAGAAATACGCGGCCATGATCGAAGAGATCAAGAAGGCCAACGCCAAGGGCCAGCCGGTTCTGGTGGGCACGACCTCGATCGAGAAGTCCGAGATGCTCAGCGAGATGCTGACCAAGGAAGGCATCAAGCACAACGTCCTGAACGCCCGCCAGCACGAGCAGGAGGCCCAGATCGTGGCCGAGGCCGGGCGTCTGGGCGCGGTAACCATCGCCACCAACATGGCCGGCCGCGGCACCGACATCCAGCTGGGCGGAAACGTTGAAATGAGCGTCATGCAGGCGCTGGCCGAGAACCCCGAGGCCGACCCAGCCGAACTGCGCGCCCGGGAAGAGGCGCGTCATGCCGAAGAAAAGCAAAAGGTGCTGGAGGCCGGCGGTCTGTTCGTTCTGGCCTCGGAACGCCACGAAAGCCGCCGCATCGACAACCAGCTGCGCGGCCGCTCGGGCCGTCAGGGCGACCCGGGCCGCACCGTGTTCTTCCTCAGCCTGGAAGACGACCTGATGCGCATCTTCGGCTCGGAACGGCTGGACAAGGTTCTGACCACCCTGGGCATGAAAGAAGGCGAAGCGATCGTCCACCCTTGGGTGAACAAATCGCTCGAACGCGCGCAGGCCAAGGTCGAAGGCCGCAACTTCGACATGCGCAAGAACGTTCTCAAGTTCGACGACGTGATGAACGATCAGCGCAAGGTGATCTTCAGCCAGCGCCGCGAAATCATGTCGACCGACGATCTGTCCGAAATCGTTTCGGACATGCGCGAACAGGTCATCGACGATCTGATCGACCAGTACATGCCGCCCAAAACCTACGCCGACCAGTGGGACACCGACGGGCTGCACGCGGCCCTCAAAGAAAAGCTGAACATCGATGTTCCGGTTCAGGAGTGGGCGGCCGAGGATGGGGTCGATGACGACGTGGTTCGCGAACGCCTGATAAAGGCGACCGACGAGATGATGGCCCAGAAGGCCGCCGCCTTCGGCCCCGAGAACATGCGCAACATCGAAAAGCAGGTGCTGCTGCAGACCATCGACAGCAAGTGGCGCGAGCACTTGCTGACCCTGGAACATCTGCGCTCGGTCGTGGGCTTCCGCGGCTACGCCCAGCGCGATCCGCTGAACGAATACAAGACCGAAAGCTTCCAGCTGTTCGAGAACATGCTCGACAGCCTGCGCGAAACGGTTACCCAGCAACTGGCCCGCGTCCGCCCGCTGACCGAAGAAGAGCAGCGCGAGATGCTGGCACAGATGCAGGCGCAGCAGGCCCAGATCAAGAAAGCCGCCGAACAGGCCGAAGCGGTGGCCGAGGCGCAGGCCTCGGGCGATGCGCGGCCCGGCTTTGTCGAGGACGACCCGTCAACCTGGGGTAATCCGTCGCGCAACGATCCCTGCCCCTGCGGGTCCGGCAAGAAATTCAAGCACTGCCATGGTCGGCTTGCCTGATCCGGTCAGATTCCCGACATAATGAGTCCGCGTCGCGGCCACATATTGGCCGCGATTGTTAAGCACTCTCCGACTCGCTCCTTCAACTGGGGAGGGTGTCTTGTTTGTAATACGGAACTATGTGACCACGGGTGGCACGGTCGCATGCGCCTTGGCCATCGGCTACTTGATGCAGAACGGACCGGCCTCGCAGCCGGACGTGCAGGAAACACGTCAGGCGATGATCCAGCCATCTGGTGAAGGCACCGTGATTGCCGGGTTGGAAGGTATCGTTCTAACTTCGGCGACGCCGAATGCGTCCACGGCCCCCGAACCCTCGGCCAAGGTTCCGCCACGGGCTGAGCCTGCCGTTCCTCAGGCGCAGGTCAACTGCGATCTCGGGGCCCGCGCAATGGCGGCCCCCAACGCGACAGCACGTTTGACCCTGAAGGCCCCCTGCAACCCCGATGAAACCGTCGAGCTGCACCACAGCGGCATGACGTTCAGCGCCCGAACCGACAAGGACGGTCGTCTGGACCTGTCCATTCCCGCCCTGTCGGAATATGCCATTTTCCTGATCTCGTTCAAAAACCAGCGCGGCACTGTCGCCACCACTCACATTCCTGATTTTTCAGACTATGACCGGGTTGCGCTGCAATGGACGGGGGACACCGAATTGCAACTGCACGCGTTGGAGTTCGGTGCATCCTATGGCGAAGCCGGGCATGTCTGGTCGAACACCAGCAGTTCCGGCACCGGGCAGGTTGTCCACTTCGGCATGGCCGGCGCGCGCAATGTCGAGATCTATTCGATCCCCCGCAACGCGGCCGACGCAAATGGCACCGTCGCCCTGAGCGTCGAGGCCGAAGTGACTCCCCGGAATTGTGGACAGGACCTGGATCTGCAAGTGCTCGAGTTGCTGGACGATCAGGGACTGCGGTCGCGAGAGCTGTCGGTCACCCTGCCGACCTGCGACAGCGGACAGGACTTTCTGGTGTTGAATAATCTGTTCCAAGACCTGACAATCGCCGCAAAGTAGCGGCAGGCAGGTCAACAGGTCTTTATGAAGTATCTTCACGCGACGATGACGGTGTTGTCGTTGATGGCTGGCGCTTCAGGCGCCCTCGCTCAGGACATCACGCTGACCTCGCATGACGGCAAGGTCGAGATCACCGGGAACCTGTTGGGGTTTGATGGTGAGTTCTACCGTGTGGACACCCAGTTCGGCGAACTGACGGTGGATGGATCCGGCGTTACCTGCGACGGTCCGGCTTGCCCAAGCCTGATCGACTTTGTGGCCGAAGTGCACTTCTCTGGCGCATCGGTGATGGCCGAATCCCTACTTCCGGCGTTGATCGAAGGCTTTGCGCAACGAGAAAACCTGAACGTGGTAAGCGAAGGCACAGACCCTGCGCAGCTTGTCTTTGCCCTGACGCAGCCGGATCGGACCGCACCTTTGGCGCGGTTTTTCCTGCGCGTTTCGGACACCGACCGCGGTCTTGCCGATCTGACCGCCGATCAGGCAGACATCGCTTTGGCGATGCGCGAAATCCGCCCGCAGGAGGCCGCGGCGGCGCAGGAAAACGGTCTGGGCGACCTGTCCCGACCGCGCCGGTCGCGGGTGGTGGCTCTTGGCGCGCTGGTGCCGGTGGTCTCATTGGACAATCCGATCCAGCAGATCTCGGTTTCGGACCTGGCGCGGGTCATAAATGGCGAGGTCGCCAACTGGGCACAGCTCGGTGGCCCGGATGCCCCCATCGCCGTTCATCTACCGGATGTGACAACCGGTGTTGGTCAGGCCGTGCAAGACCAGGTGATGCAGCCAGCCGGTGTGCAGGCGCATGAGGACGTGATCCGCCACACCCGCAGCGCGGAACTGGCAGCAGCGGTTGCGCGCGATCCGTTCGCACTCGGTATCGTCAGCCACGCTGACCCGCAAAACGTGCGCAGTCTGCCGCTGGCCGGCGGATGCGGTCACGCATTGCGCGCCACGCGCGCCGCCATCAAGACCGAGGACTATCCGCTGACCCTGCCGATGTTCCTGTATCTTCCACAGCGGCGCCTCCCGAAGATCGCCCGCCAGTTTCTGGCGTATGTCCAAAGCCCCGAGGCACAGATGGTCATCCGGCAAGCCGGTTTCGTCGACCAGTCCCACGAACTGGTACGTCTTGGGCTTCAGGGCGACCGGTTGGCCAACGCCATCACCTCGGGTGGGTCCGAGGTGGGTCTGGAAGAACTGCAACGGATGATCGAAACTCTGCGCCCGCTGTCGCGCCTGTCGGTGTCTTTCCGGTTCGAGCCGGGATCGTCGCGGCCAGACGCGCAGTCGCGATCGAACATCCTGCAAATGGCGCAGGCGCTTGAATCGGGCCAGTATGACGGGCGCAAACTGGTCTTCGTCGGTTTCAGTGACGGAGACGGTGCTGCGGAAACCAATGCCCGCATCGCCTTGCGGCGCGCACAGACAGTGCGGAACGCGATCCTTGCCGCGATCGAAACCGCCGTCCCCGAAACCGTCGAGATCGCCGTCGAAGGTTTCGGTGAAGCCATGCCCATGGCCTGCGACGACACGGAATGGGGCCGCAAGGCCAACCGTCGTGTCGAAGTCTGGGTGCGCTAGCGGTCAGAGATAACCTTCCGAGCGGAAGCTCAGCTCGGTCGATTTGCCGATGATCAGGTGGTCGTGCAAGGTCAGCCCCAGTGCGGCGCAGGCATCGTTGATCCGGTTGGTCATGTCGATATCCGACTGCGACGGGGTCGGATCGCCCGACGGGTGATTGTGCACCAGGATCAGCGCCGAGGCGTTCAACTCCAGCGCGCGTTTGGCGACCTCGCGCGGGTAGACGGGTACGTGATCGACGGTGCCCTTGGCCTGCTCCTCATCCGCGATGAGCACGTTCTTGCGGTCCAGGAAGAACACGCGGAACTGCTCGATCTCGCGATGCGCCATGGTGGTGTGGCAATAATCCAGCAACGCGTCCCAGCTGGAAATCACGTGCCGCTGCATCACCCGGGCGCGGGCCATGCGATGGGCGCAGGCCTCGAGGATCTTGAGGTCGGTGATGACCGTATCGCCCACGCCCTTGATCTGACGCAGGCGTTCCACAGGGGCGGTCAGCACCCGGTTGAAATCGCCGAATGTATCCAGCAGCAGCCGCGCCAGCGGTTTCACGTCCTGCCGGGGGATCGAGCGGAACAGGACCAGTTCCAGCAACTCGTAATCCGGCATCGCCCCGGCGCCGCCCGACATGAACCGTTCACGCAGGCGCTTGCGGTGGTCCTTGATATACGAGGGCAGCCGACCCGTGGGCAGCGGCGTCACCGGCGCTTCGTCAGTTTCGAACAGCGATGGGGCTTCGGCAAAAGCGTCCTTGGTCATGCGCCCATGATTGCCCCAGAATCGGTTTCCGAATGGTTAACGCGCCTCACCGGCCATGCGGGCCGTGGCGCGGCGCACGGCCAGATGCAGCAGGATCGAGAACACCCCCAGCGTCAGCATCGCAGCGAACATCAGGTCGGTCTTGGCGCGACCATTGGCCAGCAGCATCAGGTATCCCAGCCCCTGCGACGAGCCGACCCATTCGCCGATCACCGCCCCGATCGGGGCATAGACCGCCGCCAGCCGCATCCCCGAAGCCAGCGAGGGTAGCGCCGCCGGGATGCGGATATGCCACAACACGCTGCGCGGGCTGGCCTGCATGGTGCGGGCCAAGTCCAGATAGCCGGACGGCGTGCGCATCAGCCCGTCGAAAAACGACGAGGTGATGGGGAAATAGATGATCAGCACCGCCATCGCGACCTTGGACCACAGCCCATAGCCCAGCCACAGGGTCAGCAACGGTGCCAACGCAAAGACCGGCAGCGCCTGGGTGAACACCAGCATCGGCTGCACCAGCACCCGCGCGGCGCGGGAATTGGCCAGCTGCAGCGCGGTGACGACGCCCAGCACGGTGCCGCAGGCCAAACCGATCAGCACCTCGATTGCAGTGATCCAGGTGTGTTCGGCGATCAGCCAGCGGTTCTGCCACCAGGTCTCGGCCACCAATGCCGGGCCGGGCAGGATAAACTTCGGCAGGCCGGTCAGGGTGACGATCGCCTGCCAAATGGCCAGCGCAAACAACGTCGCGGCAAGGGCCGAGAGCGTCTTCATGCCACCTCCTCGCGCAGCAGTTTCAGCAGCGCCCCCTGCGTTTCCAGCGTCTCGAGATCGTCCACCTTCCGCGGGGCCGGTGCATGGGGCGGTTGGCATGGGGTCAGGCCGTGGCGCGTCATCACCATGATCGACTGACCAAGACGCGCGGCCTCGGCCGGATCGTGGGTGACCAGCAGCACGGTGCGACCCTGCAACGCTTCGGCGGCCAGGTCCTGCATGTCTGCACGGGTGCGCGCATCCAGCGCCGAGAACGGCTCGTCCAGCAGGATGATCGGCTTGTCTTCCATCAGGGTCCGGGCCAATGCCACCCGCTGACGCTGCCCACCCGACAGTTCCGAGGGCTTCTTGGCCATGTGATCCTGCAGCCGCATCCGTTCGATCAACCGGGCGCGGCGGTCCTGATCGACCCGTTCGCCGCGCAGGCGCGCGCCCAGCGCCACGTTCTGCGCGACCGTGGTCCAGGGCAGCAGCAGATCATCCTGCGCCATGTAGGCCACACGCTCGGCCACCGGCAGCCCGTCGCTGGCGCGGATCTCGCCGGTGAACTCTGCCCCCGTCGCCAACCCGGCGATCAGGCGCAGAACCGTGGTCTTGCCGACCCCCGATCCGCCCAGCAGACAGGTCCACTGCCCGGCCTTCAGCGACAGGGTCAGCGGCGCGAACAGAGGCGCGCCGTCGATACTAGCCTGTCCGCTGATGGTCAGATCGGGGGGCGGGGTCATGGGGTCAGACCCATCTGCCAGAAATTCACCTCGAGCTCGGTCGCGGTGCGGAAGGTCTGGCACAGGCGATCCCAACGCGGTGTGGTACGGAAATCCGCCCCAAGTCGCCTTATTAGAGCCGAATCCAGCAGTTCACCCACAGCCTGACAGGCTTCCTGATATTCACTGCTGGAATAGGCGTCGATCCAATCGCGGTAGGTGTCCGAGGCGGCCTCGGCCGCCAGCCGTGTGCCGATTTCCCCGTATCCCATCACGCAGGGCGCCAGCGCCGCCAGCAGATCCAACAGATCACCGCTGTAGCCGGCCTCGAGCACATAGCGGGTATAGGCCAGGTTCTCGGGGCGTTCGGGCGTGGCGAACAACTCGTCCTGGCTGATGCCCGCGGCCTCGCAAATGCCGATATGCAACTTCATCTCTTCGCTGATCAGCCCGTTCACCGTGCGCGACGCGGCCAGCATCTCGGCATGGGTTTCCGATTTCACCACCGCCAGCGCCCAGGCGCGCGAGAAATGGATCAGGAACACGTAATCCTGCCGCAAATAATGCAGAAACGCCGCGCGCGGCAGGGTGCCGTCCTTCAGCCCCTCGACAAAGGCGTGGCAGGTATAGTCCCGCCACGGCCCCTGCGCCGCATCGCGCATCAGTGCGAAGGCTTTGCCATAGTCGCTCATTGCGCGGTCACGTCGATGGTGATGTCGCTGACCGGGTTGATGCTGTCGATCATGCCGGAGTCTTTCAGAAAGGCCTCGAACCGGGCATAGCGGCCGGCATCAAAGCCCGCCGGGCGCAGCGCGAAACGCGGCAGGGTATCGACCCAGGCGCGGGCGTTCAGCTCGTCCTGCAGCTCGGGCGAGGTGTCGGCGAAGATCTCCCAACTCTTTTCGGGGTTGTTCACGATGAACTGCGTGGCCTTCTCGGTGGCGGCCAGGAAGCGGGCGATCTTGCCCTTGTCCATCGTTTCGGGGTTGGCCACATAGATCAGCTCGTCATAGGGCGGCACGCCTTCTTCCTCGATGTAGAAGCAGCGGCCCGGAACGCCTTCGATATCCATCTGGTTCAGCTCGAAATTGCGGAAGGCGCCGATCACGGCATCCACCTGCCCCGTCATCAGCGACGGCGACAGCGAGAAGTTGACGTTGATCATCTCGATATCGTCCAGCGACACGCCATGCGCGTTCAGCATCGCGGTCAGGATCGCCTCTTCAACGCCGGCGACCGAAAAGCCGATCTTCTTGCCCTTGAGGTCGGCCAGCGTCTTGATCGGGCCGTCCTCCAGCACCAGCAGGCAGTTCAGCGGCGTGGCGACCAGTGTGCCGACCCGTTTCAGCGGCAGGCCCTCGTGGATCTGCAGATGCAGCTGCGGCTGGTAGGACACGGCCAGATCGGCTTGACCAGCGGCCACAAGGCGCGGCGGAGCCGACGGATCGGCAGGCGGGACGATTTCGACCTCAAGTCCCTGTTCGGCGAAATAGCCGTTTTCCTGCGCCACGATGATCGGCCCGTGGTCGGGGTTCACGAACCAATCCAGCAGGACGGTCATCTTGTCCTGCGCCCAGGCGGGCGCGGCGGCCAGCAGGGCAAGGGCGGTGATCAGTTTCTTCATGGTCTGCGTTTCCTTTTGCTTCACGACGTTGCGGCGGCGACCAGAACGATCGGGCCGCGCCAATGGGGGTGCAATTCCTCGGCCGCACGCCAGGCACGCAGCCCGGTGGCGCAGCAGAGGGCCAGCAATTTTCCTTTGTTAGGGTCTGCTTTCAGCGCCTCGACCGTCAGGCGGCGGGCGTTGGGGTGGATCGGCTTGGGCGCCTCCTCGACGCTGCGCAGATCGACAACCAGGTCGTTCGGGGTCAGTTGCGAGGGGGCAACAAAGGGGAAATGGCCGTCCGGTTCCGGCGCGGTGTCAAAGCGGAAGCCGCTGCTGGTGCAACTGCGCCCGTCCACCTGCACCATCTGGCCCAGCGGCGAGGGATCGAGGCCCAGGATCACGCCCAGCGCCATCTGCGCCTGCATCGCGCCGATCATCGCCACGACCGGACCCAGCACCCCGGCGGTGGCGCAGCTGGCCCCGCTGTCGGGCGCATCGGGGAATACAGCGCGCAGAGACGGCGCGCCGCCGCAGAACCCGCCGACATAACCCGACAGACCCAGGACCGAGGCGCTGATCAGCGGTTTACCCTGCGCCAGGCAGGTATCCGACAGCGTATAGCTGGCCGCATAGCTGTCGGCGCAGTCCAGAACCAGGTCGACCTCGGCCACCAGATCAGCAGCATTTGCCGGTGTTAGAGCCTGTTTTCGCGCTTCAACGGTGATCTCACCATTCAGCGCCCGGCAGCGTTCGGCGGCCGCTTCGGCCTTGGGGCGGCCGCAATCGGACTCGGCAAACAACGTCTGGCGGTGCAGGTTCGACAGGTCCACCGTATCGGGATCGACGATGGTCAGATGCCCCACCCCGGCCCCGGCCAGCAGAGGCAGGGCGGGCGCGGCAAGACCCCCGGCGCCCACCACCAGAACCCGCGCGCGAGCAAGGCGGTTCTGCCCCTCGGCCCCGACCTCGGGCAGGATCATCTGGCGGGCATAGCGGCTCATCGCGTGACCTCGATCCACTGGCGCACCCTGCCTTCGGGGTCGGCGTTCAGGGTGATGTCGGTCACGACCGAGACGATGTCGGCCCCGGCCTGAAACACGCCCGGCGCGCGCTCGACGCTCATGCCGCCAATGCCGACCAGAGGGATGTCACCCACGCGCCGTTTCCACTCGGTCACGCGCGGAAGGCCCTGTTGGTGCCATTTCATCTTTTTCAGGATGGTCGGATAGACCGGCCCCAGCGCCACATAGTCCGGATCCATCGAAAGCACGCGCTCAAGCTCGTCATCGTCATGGGTGGAGACACCCAGCTTCAGCCCGGCCTTGCGGATGGCGGGCAGATCGGCGTCGTCCAGATCCTCCTGCCCCAGATGGATCCAGTCGCAGCCCGCGTCGATGGCGGCCTGCCAATAGTCGTTCACCACCAGCACCGCGCCGTGGTCGCGGCACAGGGCCTGCGCGGTGGCGATTTCCGCGCGCACCACCGCGTCGGGCTGATCCTTGATGCGCAGCTGCACCAGCTTCACGCCCAAGGGCAGCATCCACCGCAGCCAGTCGCTATGATCGAAGATCGGATAGAAACGGTCGAGCGTCATGACAGAAAGGCCTTTCCGATCACGGGGGTCGAGGGTTCGGCCATGTCGCGCGGCTCGATCGGGTCGGCCTGATGCGCCAGTTGCCCGGCCTGCACCGCCAGCGCCATGGCCCGCGCCATCGCCACCGGGTCGCCCGCGCGGGCGACGGCGGTGTTCAGCAGAACCGCGTCATAGCCCAGCTCCATTGCGTGGGCGGCGTGGCTGGGCAGGCCGATGCCCGCATCCACCACCAGCGGCACGTCGGGAAACTCGGCCCGCATCGCGCGCAGGGCGTATTCGTTGTTCAGGCCCCGCCCCGACCCGATCGGCGCGCCCCAGGGCATCAGCACCTGACACCCGGCGGCCAGCAGGCGTTCGGCCACGATCAGGTCTTCGGTGGTGTAGGGGAACACCTGGAACCCCTCGTCGGTCAGAATGCGCGCGGCCTCGACCAGTTGGAACACGTCGGGTTGCAGGCTGTCGGTGTGGCCGATCAGTTCCAGCTTGATCCACGGCGTGTCGAACACCTCGCGCGCCATGTGGGCGGTGGTGACGGCCTCTTTGACGGTGTGACAGCCGGCTGTATTGGGAAGGATCAGCACGCCCAGATCGCGGATCATCGACCAGAAGGCCTGACCCGCCCCGCCCGCGCCCTCGCGCCGCAGCGAGACGGTGGCGACACCCGCGCCGCTGGCCCGGAACGCCTGTTCCAGGATCGCCGGGCTGGGATATTGCGCGGTGCCCAGCATCAGCGGGTTGGGCAGTTCGGTGCCGTAAAACCTTTTCATCCTCAGCCCCCCTGCATCGGTGCGACGACCTCGACCCGGTCGCCCTCGGCCAGTTTGTGCGCGATGCGCAGGCTGGAGGGCACGAATTCCTCGTTCACCGCAGTGGCGACGCGGCCGGAAAAGCCGCATTCGGCCAGCAATTCGCCAAGGGTTTCGGCGCGCACCTCGCGCGACTCGCCGTTAAGCACGATCTTCATCGACCATCTCCGAATGTGTGTTCTCGAGCGCCAGATCGGCCACGCCCTTGGCCAGCGCCGGCGCCAGCAGATAGCCGTGACGATACAGCCCATTGGCATAGATCGTCCGGCCCAGCCGGCGGATGCGCGGCAGATTGTCGGGAAAGGCCGGGCGCAGATCGACGCCGATCTCCAGTACTTCGGCCTCGCCGAATGCGGGGTTCAGTGCATAGGCCGCGCTGAGCAGTTCCAGCATCGAGCGCGCGGTGATCCGACTACTGTCCTCGGATTCGATCATCGTTGCACCCAACATGTGGATGCCCTCGCCCCGCGGCACGACATAGAGCGGCATCCGGGGATGCAGCAGCCGCACGGGGCGGGTCAGGGTCACGTCGGGGCAGCGGATCACCAGCATTTCCCCCTTCACGCCGCGCAGGTCGTGCAGGATGTCGCGTGCGTGCAAGCCCCGGCAATCGATGGCGTTGTCCAGCCGCGATGGGGCCAGCTTGCGGAGGAATTCGACCCCTTTGTCCTGCAGGCCGCGATAGAGGTCCTGCAATGCCCGGCGAGGGTCCAGATGGGCCTCGTCGGCGAAGAACAGGCCTTGGGAAAACCCGTGCAGATCAGGCTCTAATTTGGCGATTTTCGCTTGATCGACCTGCGTGAATCCCTCGGTCCGGCGGGCAAAGCGGCGCAGGTCGGGCAGGTCGCGCGTGTTGGCCACGACCAGCGTTCCCTGCCGCGCGACCGGGGTGCGGGCCGCCCACCAGTCGATCGCCTGCTGCCCCAGCCTCAGCACCGGTTCCTCGGCATTTTCATATTCGCACCACGGCGCCAGCATGCCGCCGGCCCACCAGGAACACCCATGCGCACCGGGCGGCCCGCCCGGATCGAACACCTGTACCTGCGCGCCCCGCGCCACCAGTTCCGAGGCCACGGCCAAGCCGGCGACGCCGGCACCTATGACCGACCAGACCGTCACGCCGGCCATACCCGGTGGAAGTGATGTACCGGCCCGTGGCCCGAGCCGACCTGCAACTCATCCGCGCGGGTGATCGCGCCTTGCAGGTAGTCATGCGCCTGCGCCACCGCATCGACCAGAGACAGCCCCTTGGCCAGACCGGCCGCGACGGCCGAGGACAGGGTGCATCCGGTGCCGTGGGTGTTGCGCGTGTCCTGACGGGGCGCGGTAAATTCACCGATGACGCCGTTCTGATCGATCAGCAGATCATGGCAGGTATCGCCCTTGCCGTGTCCGCCTTTCATCAGGACGGCCCCAGCCCCCAGGGTGCACAGGTCATGGCCCTGCGCGACCATCTCCTCGGGCGTTTCGGCGACCAGCCGGTCCAGCAGACAGGCGGCCTCGGGCAGGTTCGGGGTCAGGACGGTGGCGCGGGGCAGCAGCACCTCGCGCAACGTTTGCACCGCCTCGCGCGCCAGCAGGGCATCGCCCGATTTGGCGATCATCACCGGGTCCAGCACGATGGGCCCGGCAAAGCCGGACAGGCCGTCGGCGACGGTTTGGATGATCTCGGGCGTGGCCAACATGCCGATCTTGACCGCGCGCACGTCCAGATCGGACAGAACCGCGTCGATCTGCGCGGCGATCACGTCCAGCGGGATACCATGCACAGCGGTGACCGCCTGCGTGTTCTGGGCGGTGACCGCGGTGATGACACTGGCACCGAACACACCCAGCGCCGACATCGCTTTGAGATCGGCCTGAATACCGGCCCCTCCGCCGCTGTCGGATCCTGCGATGGTCAAAGCGATATGCGCCATGTCGCTCCCTTCTTGCATGTGGGGCAACGCGGGCATGGAAAACGTCTGAGTGTTTTAGACCGTTCCCTCCGCCGGTATTGCCCGGATCAGGTTCGATGGGTTGGCTCGCGCCTCTCAGCCCCGGTTCCGGGGCACCCCAACGGTTGGCGCGGACATTCTCAAGGCTGAGGCCGAGAATCAAGGGCCAATTCCGCGCAGTTTCGGGCCAATCTGGACTTAGAAAACAAAAAAGCCGGCGATGATACGCCGGCCTTTCGGGGTCTGGAACGCTGGGATCAGCTTTGCATCCTTTCCCAGAAGGATTTAACGGACGAGAAAAAGCTTTTCGATTCCGGGTGGTTGTCCTCTCCCAGATCGTCGAACTCCTGCAGCAGCTCTTTTTGCCGCGCGGTCAGGTTGACCGGAGTCTCGACCGCAAGCTCGATGAACATGTCACCGATACCGCCGCCCCGCAGCGCAGGCATACCCTTGCCGCGCAGGCGCATCTGCCGGCCCGACTGGCTGCCGGCCGGAATCTGCACCCGGCCGCGGCCACCGTCGATGGTGGGCACTTCGATCGAGCCGCCCAGCGCCGCCTTCGCCATGCTGACAGGCACGCGGCAATACAGGTTCGGGCCGTCCCGCTCGAACAGTTTGTGCGGAGTCACCTCGACAAAGATGTAGAGATCGCCCGGAGGACCGCCGCGCATTCCGGCCTCGCCCTCGCCCGCCAAACGGATACGGGTGCCAGTTTCGACGCCCGCCGGAATGTTGACCGACAGCGCGCGTTCCTTCTCGACCCGGCCCGAGCCATGGCAGGATTTGCAGGGGTTCTTGATGATTTGTCCCAGACCAGCACAGGTCGGGCAGCTGCGCTCGACAGTGAAAAAGCCCTGTTGTGCGCGTACCTTGCCCATGCCGGAACAGGTCGGGCAGGTGGTTGGTTCAACTCCGCCCTCGGCGCCGGTGCCCTCGCAGGACGAACAGGCCACGGCTGTCGGGACGTTGATGGTTTTCTGCAGGCCGGAATAGGCCTCTTCCAGCGAAACCCTCAGGTTGTAGCGAAGGTCCGAACCGCGAGCAGCCCGGCGTCCGCCGCCGCCACGCTGTCCACCCATGAAATCGCCGAACAGGTCATCGAACACATCGGAAAACGCGCTGGAGAAATCGCCCGATCCAAAGCCGCCACCACGCTGGCCGCCGCCCATGCCATTCTCGAACGCAGCATGGCCGAACCGGTCATACGCGGCCTTTTTGTCAGCGTCGCGCAGAACGTCATAGGCCTCGTTGGCCTCTTTGAAAAGGGCCTCGGCATCCGGGTTGTCCTTGTTGCGATCGGGGTGCAGCTCTTTCGCCTTCCGGCGAAAAGCCTTTTTGATCTCATCCGCCGAAGCACCTTTGGACACGCCGAGCACTTCGTAATAGTCGCGTTTTGACATCGGTATTTCCTTCTGCCTCAACGTAAACGGGCCGGCCCGGTATCCGGACCGGCCCGAATTGGCCCGGTTACCCGTTAGTTGCGCTTGTCATCGTCCAGGTCTTCGAACTCGGCATCGACGATGTCGTCATCGCCGGGACCCGCATCCGCGGCTGCCGGTTCGTCGCTGGCCTCTTCGGACTGCGCCTTGTAGATCGCCTCACCCAGTTTCATGGCCGCTTCGGTCACGTTCTGGATGCCAGCCTTGATCTTGTCGGCATTGTCCGACTCGACCTCGTCCTTGAGGGCCGCCAGCGCCAGTTCGATGGCCTCGATGGTCGACGGATCGACCTTGTCGCCATGCTCCTCGATCGATTTCTCGGTCGCGTGGATCAGGCTTTCGGCCTGGTTCTTGGCTTCGACCAGCTCCTTGCGCTTGCGGTCGGCTTCGGCGTTTTCCTCGGCGTCCTTGACCATCTTCTCGATGTCTTCTTCCGACAGTCCGCCCGAGGCCTGGATGGTGATCTTCTGTTCCTTGCCGGTGCCTTTGTCCTTGGCCGAAACCGAAACAATGCCGTTGGCGTCGATGTCGAAGGTCACCTCGATCTGAGGCATGCCGCGCGGGGCCGGCGGGATGTCTTCAAGGTTGAACTGGCCCAGGATCTTGTTGTCCGCAGCCATTTCACGCTCACCCTGGAACACCCGGATGGTCACGGCGTTCTGGTTGTCCTCGGCGGTCGAGAAGACCTGGGACTTCTTGGTCGGGATCGTGGTGTTGCGGTCGATCAGGCGGGTGAACACGCCGCCCAGAGTTTCGATGCCCAGTGACAGCGGGGTCACGTCCAGCAGAACCACGTCCTTGACGTCGCCTTGCAGAACACCGGCCTGGATCGCAGCACCCATGGCCACAACTTCGTCCGGGTTCACACCTTTGTGCGGCTCCTTGCCAAAGAACTTGGTCACCTCTTCGATGACTTTCGGCATCCGGGTCATACCACCGACCAGAACAACCTCATCCACGTCGCTGGCCGAGATGCCGGCGTCTTTCAAAGCGGCCTGGCAGGGCTTCAGCGACTTCTTGATCAGGTCGCCGACCAGCGATTCCAGCTTGGCACGGGTCAGCTTCATGACCATGTGCAGCGGCTGACCGTTCGCGCCCATCGAGATGAACGGCTGGTTGATCTCGGTCTGGGTGGTCGAGCTGAGCTCGATCTTGGCCTTCTCAGCGGCTTCTTTCAGACGCTGTAGCGCCATCTTGTCCTGGCTCAGGTCGACGCCGTGTTCCTTTTTGAACTCGTCGGCCAGGTAGTTGACGATGCGCATGTCAAAGTCTTCACCACCCAGGAAGGTGTCACCATTGGTCGATTTGACCTCGAACAGGCCGTCGTCGATTTCCAGAATGGTCACGTCGAAGGTACCACCGCCAAGGTCATAGACCGCGATGGTCTGGCTGTCCTGCTTGTCCAGGCCATAGGCCAGCGCGGCGGCAGTCGGTTCGTTGATGATCCGCAGCACTTCCAGACCGGCGATCTTGCCTGCGTCCTTGGTGGCCTGACGCTGAGCGTCGTTGAAATAGGCCGGAACGGTGATCACGGCCTGCGTGACTTCTTCACCCAGATAGCTTTCAGCGGTTTCTTTCATCTTGCCGAGGATGAAGGCCGAGATCTGGCTTGGAGAGTATTTCTGCCCGCGGGCCTCGACCCAAGCGTCGCCGTTGCCGCCATCGACGATGGCGTAGGGCACCATTTTCTTGTCCTTCTGGACTTCTGCGTCATCCACACGACGCCCGATCAGGCGCTTGACGCCAAAAATCGTGTTGTCGGGGTTGGTGACCGCCTGGCGTTTCGCCGGCTGCCCGACCAGTCGCTCGTCTTCGGTGAAGGCGACGATCGAGGGCGTGGTCCGCG
Source organism: Ruegeria sp. B32 (assembly GCF_025141855.1). Classification (NCBI taxonomy): domain Bacteria; kingdom Pseudomonadati; phylum Pseudomonadota; class Alphaproteobacteria; order Rhodobacterales; family Roseobacteraceae; genus Ruegeria; species Ruegeria sp. B32. The sequence continues at coordinate 3,208,729 of NZ_CP081106.1, forward strand.
CCCCTTCCGCGTTTTCGATGACCTTCGGCTGCGCGCCGTCCATGATGGCTACGCACGAGTTGGTGGTCCCGAGGTCAATCCCGATTACTTTTCCCATTTTTCGATCCCTTTCTTTTCAAGGCGATGTCCCGAGGCCGGAACCCGTTACGGCATCCCTGCCCCGATCTGCTGGGCGCGACAGGTCTACACCATCGCGCGTCCCGGCGTATATAAGGGCGAGGCCTGAGGCCTGCAAGCGTTGTGAAATGCAGGTTTTCGGGAATCTTGGGCCTTTTTTGGCAAGGATTTCGAAAGGAATGAGGTTTCTGTCATGACGCGCCTGAATTTACGGGGGTTCGACATCCGAAAAGGCCATCTGGACGGCGCCGCTCAGCGGCAGATCATCGAGCTTCTGCGGCCGATTCTGAAAGCCGCTCCGCTGTTTCATCCCAGCACCGCTTCGGGGCGCAAGATGTCGGTGCGCATGACGTCTGCCGGAACGTTGGGCTGGGTGTCGGACGGGGCCGGATACCGGTACCAGGACGCGCACCCCAAGGGCATGGCGTGGCCGGCCATTCCGGACCCGATCCTGTCGATCTGGCGCGACCTTGCCGGAACCTCTCGAGACCCCGATTGCTGTCTGATCAACTATTACGGCGAAAGCGCAAAGATGGGGATGCACCAAGACAAGGACGAGGCCGATTTCTCGTGGCCGGTCCTGTCGGTTTCGCTGGGCGATGACGCCTTGTTCCGGATCGGCAACACGACCCGCGGCGGTAAGACCGAATCCGTCTGGCTGAGCTCCGGCGACGTGGTCGTCATGGGCGGTCCCGCCCGGTTGGCCTATCACGGCATCGACCGGATCCGGTTCGGCTCTTCGCGCCTGCTGCCCAAAGGGGGCCGGATCAACCTGACGCTGCGCGTGGCAACCTAACGGCGCGCATCCCAGCTTTTTGAGATGTGCTTGCGGGTAAAGAACTCTCCCAGCAACCCGATCATCATCAGCGCGATACCGACCCACAGCGCATATTCCCAGCTGGAGTTGCGCGGAAAGTAGTTGCGAAACACGAAACCGCGGCACTGATCGATCACGTGAAACAACGGGTTCCAGGCGAACATGGCCAGCATCCATCCGCCCAGCGCATTGCCTACGAACATCTTGCCCGAGAAGATCATGTTCATCCGGCGATAGACATTGCTCAGTATGGTGGAGGTCTGCGGCATCCACGGCTTGAGCGCCATGAAGACCAGACCGACCGCGCAGCCGGTGTACCACGCAAGGATCAGCATGGCGAACGCACCGCCCGGGTCCTGCATCTCGATCGGATTGACCGCAACGCTGTAGACGAACAGGATCACCAGGATTGAAACGACCTGCGTGTACAAGGTTCCGAAGGCCGCGGCCAAAAGCAGAACCATCATGTTCATCGGCGAATGCAGCATCATGGGATTGTTGGTGCCCCCAAGCCCCGCGATCGCACCGACGGACTTGATGTGCGTCATGAAAAGAAAGATGCCGGAAAGGATGTACAGGATGAACTCACCCCGGATCTTGGCCACCCGTCCGCCCAGAAACGACATGATGAAATAGAACACGGTCGCCATCAAAACGACCTGCACGATGTTCATCATGATGGCGATTACGGCGTTGGAATGCTGCGAGCGGATGTTGCGGACCACGGCGTGAAACACCAGTTCCGCAAGGTTGAATGCCCCACCCACAAGGCTGCTGCTTCGCTTGTAATAGAACACTCGAACGCTCTTTCCCGGTTTTGTTCCGCCAGCGTGGCACGAATTCCTTGCCGTTCCGTATCCGGCACAGCATAAGTTCGTCAGGTTTTCGGATCAACAAACCATGGAAACGGAGCATTTTTGTGACCTATGACGACCTCATCCCCGTGATCAGACGCCTGGCCCTGGAAGCGGGCGACAAGATCATGGAGATCTACGATGCCGATGATTTTGACGTGAAGGTCAAGTCCGATTCCAGCCCCGTGACCGAAGCCGACGAAGCTGCCGATGCCCTGATCTCGGCCGGGCTGCGCGCCACCTTCCCCGACATCCTGCTGGTGACCGAGGAACAGGCCGCATCGCACAGCAAGCAGGGCGACACCTTTCTGATCGTCGATCCGCTGGACGGCACCAAGGAATTCATCAACCGACGTGGCGATTTCACCGTGAACATCGCGCTGGTCGAAAACGGCGTGCCCACCCGCGGCGTGGTCTATGCCCCGGCCCGCGGGCGCATGTTCTATACCCTGGCCGATGGCCGCTCGGCCGAGGAAACTGGCGCCCTGGACAAGGACAAACCGGGCGAAGTGACTCCGATTTCAGTCTCTGATCCTGACAATTCGGCGCTTTTGGTGGTGGCTTCGAAATCGCATCGCGACCAGGCTACGGATGACTACATCAACAAATACCATGTCAAAGACAGCAAGTCGGCGGGCTCCTCGCTGAAATTCTGCCTTGTGGCCACGGGCGAGGCCGACCTCTACCCGCGTGTCGGCCGCACGATGGAGTGGGACACTGCCGCAGGCCACGCGGTTCTGGCCGGTGCCGGGGGCCATGTGGTGCGTTTCGACGACCACACGCCGCTGACCTACGGCAAGGAGGGCTATGCCAACCCGTTCTTCATCGCCTATGCCCCCGGCGTCGAACTCAAGGAGGCCTGATGTCGGTTCTGATCGCGATCCCCGCCCGCTATGCCTCGACCCGCTATCCGGGCAAACCGCTGGTGCCGCTGACCGGCGCAACGGGAAAGCCCATGACCCTGATCGAAAGGTCCTGGCGCGCGGCCATGTCGGTCTCAGACGTCGACCGGGTGGTGGTGGCCACCGATGACGACCGCATCCGCGCCGCGGCCCAGGGCTTTGGCGCCGAGGTGGTGATGACCTCGGAAAGCTGCGCCAACGGCACCGAGCGCTGCGCCGAGGCGCATGACAGGCTGGGCGGCGGCTACGAGATCGTGGTCAACCTGCAGGGCGACGCCCCCCTGACCCCGCATTGGTTCATCGAGGATCTGGTCAATGGCCTGCGCGCCGCGCCCGAGGCCGGCGTGGCCACGCCGGTGCTGCGGTGCGACGGCGAGGCGCTGAACGGGCTGCTGAACGACCGCAGGCATGGCCGGGTGGGCGGCACCACCGCCGTCTTCGCGGCCGATCACAGCGCGCTCTATTTCTCGAAGGAAGTGATCCCCTTCACCGCCGAAACCTATGCCGGGTCGGATCCGACGCCGGTGTTCCACCATGTGGGCGTCTATGCCTACCGCCCCGACGCGCTGGCCGCCTATCCGGGCTGGCCGGTCGGACCGCTGGAGCAGCTCGAGGGGCTGGAACAGCTGCGATTCATGGAAAACGGGCGCAAGGTTCTGTGTGTAGAGGTCGAGGCCAAAGGCCGTCAGTTCTGGGAGTTGAACAATCCGCAGGACGTAGCCAAGATCGAAAGCATGATGGCTGCGATGGGGTTGGAATAGGCGCAAATTCCCCGTTCCGCGCGGGCAGCCTGGCAGCTACCCCATGACGGGCAGACATTCGGCAGGACCACGGATGACCAACATACTTGTGACCGGCGGCGCCGGATATATCGGATCTCATGCCTGCAAGGCGCTGGCGCAGGCGGGCTATGTGCCCGTGACCTATGACAACCTTGTCACCGGCTGGCAGGATGCGGTGAAATTCGGCCCCTTCGAACAGGGCGATCTGCTGGACCGCGCGCGGCTGGATCAGGTCTTTGCCAAGTACCAACCGGCGGCAGTGATGCATTTTGCCGCGCTCAGCCAGGTCGGCGAAGCCATGAGCGAGCCGGGCCGGTACTGGCGCAACAACGTCACCGGATCGCTGAACCTGATCGAGGCGGCCGTGGCCGCCGGTTGCATGGATTTCGTGTTTTCGTCCACCTGCGCGACCTATGGCGACCACGACAACGTGGTGCTGGACGAAACCACGCCGCAACACCCGCTGAACGCTTATGGCGCCTCGAAACGCGCGATCGAGGACATCCTGCGCGATTTCGAACAGGCGCACGGGCTGAACCACGTGATCTTTCGCTATTTCAACGTGGCCGGTGCCGACCCTGACGGCGACGTGGGCGAGTTCCACCGCCCCGAGACCCATCTGGTTCCGCTGTTGTTGGACGCGATCGACGGGAAGCGCGACGCTCTGACCATCTATGGCACCGATTACGACACGCCCGACGGCACCTGCATCCGCGACTATGTCCATGTCTGCGACCTGGTGGATGCGCACGTGCTGGGCCTGCGCTGGCTGGAACAGGGCAAGGGCAGCCGGGTGTTCAACCTGGGCACCGGCACCGGGTTTTCAGTAAAAGAGGTGATCGCGCAGTCGCACAGCGTGACCAATCGCGAGGTGCCCTTCAATGTCGGTCCGCGCCGGGCGGGCGACTGCACCAAGCTGGTGTCAGGCTCGACCCGGGCCGAGGCCGAACTGGGCTGGCGGCCCAAACGGTCGCGGCTGGAAGTGATGATCGCCGATGCCTGGCGCTGGCATCAGAACGGCCATTACGAAAAGTGATCATGCCATGGGCGCAGCGCACCACCATGACGAAAACGCCCCGGGCTGGGTTCGCAGATACCGTCTGCGCCTGAAGCGCAAGCGTTTGCTGTGGCGGTCCTTCCGTAGCCGCCACGCGTTGACGCCGGTGTCAGACAAGACCCGGCTGATCGCGCCCACCGACATTCTGGCCTTTACCACGCTGCGCAACGAGATCGAGCGCCTACCCTGGTTCCTGCGCCACTATCGCCGGCTGGGGGTCGATCATTTCCTGATGGTCGACAACGGCAGCGATGACGGCTCGACCACCTATCTGCTGAACCAGCCCGACGTGTCGCTTTGGCAGACCGGGGCCAGCTATCGCGAGGCGCGGTTCGGGCTGGATTGGCTGACCTGGTTGCAGATGCGCTGTGGCCATGGCCACTGGACCCTTATGGTGGATGCCGACGAACTGCTGATGTATGCCCATCACGACAGCCGCACCCTGCATGACCTGACCCGATGGCTGGACCAAATCGGACAGCCGGCCTTTGGCGCGCTGATGCTTGATCTATACCCGAAAGGCCCGTTGGGCACGGCGCCCCATGACTCCGAAACCGACCCGACCGAAACTTTGAACTGGTTCGATCCCGGCCCTTACAGGGCCCGCCGGCAAGAGCCGCTGGGAAACCTGTGGGTGCAAGGCGGCGTTCGCGAACGCGCCTTCTTTGCCGATTGCCCGGACCGGTCTCCGACCCTGAACAAGATTCCGTTGGTGAAGTGGGACCGTCGCTATGCCTTCGTGAACTCCTGTCATTCAGCCCTGCCCCGACACCTGAATTTTGCCTATGGCGGGCCTTCCGGGCAAACCCCCTCGGGCGTCCTGTTGCACACGAAATTCCTGCCGCAAGTCGTCGAGAAGTCGCGCATCGAAAAACAAAGGCGCCAGCATTTTCATGATCCCGACCAATTCGGGCCATACTATGATGGCATCATTGCCGGGCCCGACCTTTGGACTCCACAATCAGAACGGTATTCAGGCTGGGCGCATCTGCAGAGCCTCGGAATGCTGTCAGCGGGCGGGTGGACGTGAACGGGGAATCCTGTGCCTCAAAAACCCATGCTTGGCTAACGGCTTTTAAATACATTGCTTCGCAAGGTGCGAAAATGTCATAAAACGTTAGTGTCCGGCTCCCGTCTGACCAAATGCGGACCCCGGGCATGCTCGCGTATTACAAGAAGGTTGGGCAGCGCGTGAGCCTTTTGGATTCTTACCGGATGAGACTGCGGCGCAAGCGCCGTCTTGTGCGCTGCATCCGCCGAAGACGCGATCTGCGCACCGTCCGCAACAACACCCGGCAGATCCGGTCCGGTGATGTTCTGCTTATGAGCGTCGTGCGCAACGAAAAGATCCGCCTGCCCTATTTTCTTGACTATTACCGCAAGCTGGGCGTCCGGCATTTCCTGTTCGTCGACAATGACAGCACGGATGGCACGCTGGGCTATCTCAAGGCGCAGCCCGATGTCTCGGTCTGGTATACGAATGCCAGCTATCGCCGTTCGACATTCGGGATCGACTGGTCCAACTACTTGCTGCGCAAATACGCCCATGGACACTGGGTCCTGACCGTAGATCCGGACGAGTTCCTGATTTATCCGTTCTGCGACACACGTCCCATCGACGCGCTGACCGACTGGCTGGACGGCACCGGGGTGCGCAGTTTCGGGACGATGCTGCTGGACATGTATCCCGAGGGGCCGATACAGGACGCCACCTATCACGAGGGGCAGGACCCGTTCGAGATTGCCGCATGGTTCGACTCGGGCAACTACATGATCACCAAGAACCCGGCCTATGGAAACCTGTGGATTCAGGGCGGGCCACGGGCAAGGGTTTTCTTTCAGGACAAGCCCGCGAAAGCGCCCGCGCTGAACAAGATCCCTCTGGTCAAGTGGGATCGGCGCTTTGTCTATGTCAGCTCGACCCATGCGCTGCTGCCGCGCGGCCTGAACCAAGTCTACGACGAGTGGGGCGGCGAGAAAACCAGCGGCGCATTGCTGCATGCCAAGCTGATCAACACGCTGGGTGACAAAGCCCGCGAAGAACTGCAGCGCGGTGAACACTACCGCGCGTCCGGCGAATACAGGGCCTATGTCGACCAGTTGGAGAGCAAACCGGTTTTCTGGTGCAAATGGTCCGAGAAATACATCAATTGGCGCCAACTTGAGATTCTGGGCCTGATGTCCAAAGGGAACTGGGCATGAGCGGGACCCTGGGCATCGTGATGCTGGTCCACACTGCGCTGGACCGGGCTGAGCAGGTTGCCCGGCACTGGACCGCGGCAGGTTGTCCGGTGGTCATCCACGTCGACCGCAAGGTCGACCCGGCCGTGTTCAAAGACTTTGTCGCGGCCTGCGGGGATGATCCGCTGATCCTGTTCTGCGACCGCCAGATCTGCGAGTGGGGCGGCTGGGGCATCGTTGCCGCTTCGCAATCGGCCGCGACGCTGATGCTGGAGCGCTTTCCCGACATACGCCATGTCTTTCTGTCATCCGGCTCTTGCCTGCCATTGCGCCCGGTTCAGGACCTGATCGATTACCTGAGCGACCGGCCCCGCGTGGATTTCATTGAAAGCGCCACCACCGCCGATGTCAGCTGGACCGTGGGCGGGCTGGACCTCGAACGCTTTACTCTGAGGTTTCCCTTCTCGTGGCGCAAACACCGCAAGCTGTTTGACCGCTTCGTCAAGCTTCAGCGCGCGGTCGGATATCGGCGGACAATCCCCAACGGGCTGATCCCGCATATGGGCAGCCAGTGGTGGTGCCTGACGCGGCAGACCCTGACCGCGATCCTGCAGGACCCCAAGCGAGGTGTCTATGATCGATATTTCCGGCATGTATGGATCCCCGACGAAAGCTATTTCCAGACGCTGGCGCGGCTCTATTCCACCCAGATCGAAAGCCGATCGCTGACCCTGTCGAAATTCGACTATCAGGGCCGCCCGCACATCTTCTATGACGATCACCTGCAGTTGCTGCGCCGATCCGATTGTTTCGTCGCCCGCAAGATCTGGCCGCGCGCCGACCGGCTGTATCAGGCGTTTCTGAACGATCAGTCCCTCGCCGGAAAACCCGCCGAGCCCAATCCCGGCAAGATTGACCGCGTATTTTCCAAAGCGGTCGAGCGTCGTACCCGCGGCCGCGACGGCCTGTACATGCAAAGCCGTTTTCCCCGCCATGGCAGCGAAAACGGCCTGACCGCGTTTCCTTACTCCGTGTTTCAGGGTTTTTCCGAGTTGTTTGAGGGCTTTGAAAGCTGGCTGGGCAATGCGTCAGGCGCCCGCGTCCATGGGCATCTTTTCAACCCCAAGCGCGCCGAATTCGCCGAAGGAGAGACTATCCTGAACGGGTCCCTCAGCGACAACGCCAATTTGCGCGACTACAATCCGACGGCGTTTCTGTCGAACCTGATCTGGAACACCCGGGGCGAACGCCAGTGTTTTCAATTCGGCCCCGCTGACACCCAGAAGATCAATTGGTTTCTGGCGAGAGACAAGAACGCACAGGTCTGCGTGGTCACCGGTGCCTGGGCTGTTCCCCTGTTTCGGTCGAACATGAATTTCGCCGACATCCGCGCCGAAGCGGCCCGCCTGCAAAAGATTGAGACCGAACAGCTTGAGGTGCTGGATTCCGTGTGGACCAAAGCGCGCGTGCATGTTTGGTCAATGGCCGAGTTCGTTGAATCCCCGATGGAACACCTGCAAACCGTTCTTGAAGGGATGGGCGCGACGCAGCCCAGCCATCTGATCGAGGCGCCGACGATGGTTGATCTGGCCGGGTTTGGAAAGTTCCTGCAAAACCTCAAGAACCAGGGAATGCACCCTCACCTGATGGGCGACTTTCCTGCCGACGATGTATTCGGCAATCAGACCCGCCCGTATCGCAAGCCCTACCTGGTGCAATGACCCCGCATGCCGACCGACTTTGACTATTTCATCATTCTTGCCGAAATGCGCACCGGGTCGAACCTGCTGGAGGCAAACCTGAATGCGTTGGACGGCGTGCAGTGTCATGGCGAGGCGTTCAATCCGCACTTCATCGGATACCCGAAAGCAACCGAAGTGCTGGGACTTTCACTGGAAGACAGGGATGCTGCGCCGGACCGCCTGATCGAAGCAATGCGTTCCGCGCCGGAGGGTCTGCACGGGTTCCGGTTTTTTCACTCGCACGACCCGCGGGCCCTGGCGATGGCGCTGAACGATCCGCGCTGCGCAAAGATCATTCTCAACCGCAACCCGTTGGACAGCTACATCTCGCTCAAGATTGCGCGGGAGACCCAACAGTGGATGCTGACCAACGTGAAACGCAGGCGCGCCACCAAGGTTGCGTTTGATGGGGACGAGTTTCGGGACTACGTGGATGAGCAGCAGGCGTTTCAGCTGAGTTTGGTCAATCAGCTGCAAAAAACTGGCCAGACCGCATTTTACATCGGTTACGAGGATCTGACCCAACTGGATGTTCTGAACGGACTGGCGGCATGGCTGGGGGTTGAGGCGCGTCTGGATCAACTGGCTCCGGATCTCAAACCCCAGAACCCGGAACCGGCCTTGTCAAAGGTGACCAATCCCGAAGCCATGGATGCGGCCCTTGCGGCGCTGGACCGGTTCAACCTGCACCGAACGCCGAACTTCGAACCACGACGGGGGCCTGCCGTTTCGCGTCATATCGCGGCCGCGGAAACGCCGCTGATGTATCTGCCGATCCGTGGTGGACCGGAACAGATCGTGGTTCAATGGATGTCCGAACTGGATGGCGGCGAGCTGATCACCGACCGAAACCAGAAACAGGTGCGCCGCTGGATGAAGGCGCATCCGGGTCACCGGAAATTCACGGTCCTGCGGCACCCGTTGGCGCGGGCACATTCGGTGTTTTGCGAACGGATCCTGGGCACCGGGCCCGGCGCATATGCCGGAATCCGCAACCGGCTGCGCAACGGGTTCAAGTTGCCGATCCCGGGCCAGGTGCGCGATGGGAACTATTCGCTCGAGCAGCACTATCAGGCGTTTTCGGCGTTTCTTGAGTTTCTGCAGCTGAATCTCTCTGGCCAGACCCCGATCCGGGTCGACGGGCTGTGGTGCACGCAGGCCCGCATGCTGGAGGGGATTGCGGGCTTTGCCCTGCCCGATCTCATACTGCGCGAGGAAGAGATGGCCACCGCGCTACCGAATCTGGCCCGCGGCCTGGGGCACAATGCCCCGCCGAAGCCCGGCGTGCCCGCGCCGGACCAGCCCTATTCGTTGGATCAGATCTACGATGACAAACTCGAGGCGCTGGCCGAGGAAACCTATCAGCGCGATTATCTGCAGTTCGGATTCGGGAAATGGCGGCGTATCAAGGCCGAACGGTGATCAACGTACCTTCGTTCACCATCGCATAGATCTCTTCGATCTCTTCGTTCTTGACGGCGATGCAGCCAGCGGTCCAATCCGGTGTCTTCTTCGCGCGCTTGAACTCCTTGCGCAGGTTCGGTTGGCCGTGAATGAAAATGTCTCCACCCGGGTCGAAGCCCATCGCCTTTGCCTTGGCGATATCCTGGCTGTTGGGATAGGAAATCCCCAGCGACAGGTGATATCGGCTGCGAGGGTTGCGGCGGTCGATCAGGTAGGTGCCTTCGGGTGTGCGACCATCTCCGCGCTGGACCTTTGTGCCGCTTGGAGCGAACCCAAGCTCGACATCATATTCGCGCAAGATCTGCTCGTGATGCAGCAGGTACATCTTGCGTGCGCCCTTGTTCACCACGATGGATGTCACCTCGGGTCCGTTGTAGGTCAGAAACCGGGGGCCCGCACTTCCACAAGCCGAAAGGCTCAGTGTTGCCAGTGCACCCAATCCAAATGCTCGACGATCCATGATTTCACTGCCTGCTCGTTTTTTCGCATAATGCCAAAATCCGGCAGAAACGGAAATCACTTTTTGCTGTTCATATGCTCGGTCAGGCGGCGTTCGATCGACTCAAGCCGGTCCAGCACCTCGTCCCGATAGGCATCCGTCTTGACTTCATCCTCGGCGTGGTGGGCATCCTGCATCGAATTCACGATCAGACCGACCAGCAGGTTCACGACCGCAAAGGTCGTGACCATGATGAAGGGCACGAAAAACAGCCAGGCGTAGGGATAGACCTCCATCACCGGGCGGACGATGCCCATCGACCAGCTTTCCAGCGTCATGATCTGGAACAGGGTATAGGCCGACAGACCCAGATCACCGAACCACTCCGGAAAGCTGTCCGAGAACAGTTTGGTCGAGATCACCGCGCCGATATAGAACAGGATCGCCATCAACAGGAACACGCTTGCCATGCCCGGCAACGCCGAAATGAAGCCCTCGACCACCCGGCGCAGGCGTGGCGCAACCGAGATCACCCGCAGCACCCGCAGAATCCGCAGCGCACGCAACACCGAAAGACCCGCTCCGCCGGGCACCAAGGCGATGCCGACGATCACGAAATCGAAGATGTTCCAACCATTGAGGAAGAAACGGCGCCCGTTGGCCACCAGTTTCATCGCGATCTCGGCGACGAAGATGCTCAGGCAGATGGTGTCGAGCAGCACGATCACCGGCCCAAATTTGGCCATCAGGCCGTCCGAGGTTTCCATGCCCAGCAGAACTGCGTTCACCAAGATGACGCCGGTGATGAATTGCGAAAACCGCGGGTTTTCGACAAAGGCCTGCAGGCGCTGCCGGATCGTCATGCGAAGGGTCTCCTGTCGGGTCATGGATTCTCTGCCAGTTTGAAGCTGCCCACCAATTCGCTGTGGGATGACCATCGAAATTGGTCAACCACTTGGACCCATTCAAGGGCATAGCCCGCCTGAACCAGAATTTTTGCATCCCGCGCAAAGGTCACTGGGTTGCAGGACACATAGGCGATGACCGGACGGCGGGCCTGAGCCAGCTCGGTCACCTGGGTCTCGGCGCCGGCGCGCGGAGGGTCCAGAACCACGGCGTCAAAGCGGCGCAGCTCGTCCGGCATCAAGGGGCGGCGGAACAGGTCGCGCGCCTCGGTCGTGACCTGTTTCAATCCCGTGGATTTGCGCCAGCCCTGATCCAGCGCGCGGGTCATGTCGGCCGCGCCTTCAACGGCATGAACCTCGGCCCGTTGCGCCAGCGGCAACGAGAACGTGCCGCAGCCCGCGAACAGATCAACCACCCGCTTGGCTGGGCCGACAATCTCGAAAACAGCCTGTGTCAGAGCCTGTTCTCCATCTTTCGTGGCCTGCAGGAAGGCCCCCGGCGGCGGGACCACTGTGGCCGGTCCGAACCGCTGTTTTGGTGGGTTGCGCATGGCGATCACCTCGCCATCCCAGGCCAGCCGCGCCAGCCCGTGCTGCTCGGTCGCCTGCGCAAGCGCCAGTTCCAGCGGGCCATCCAGCGGCTTGCCGCCCTGCACCGCCACGTCCAGTCCGGCTTCGGACAGGGTCAGGGTGACCGACAACACGCCCTTGCGGCTGCCGCCCAGTTCGGCCAGCGTCTTGGCCACGGGGATGGCGGCAGTCAGAGCCGGGTCCAGCAGCTGGCAATCAGGAATCTCGGTGATCACGTCCGAGGCGCGCCCGTGGAACCCCGCCAGCGCGCCCTTCTTGGTGCGGCGCACAGCGATGGTGGCGCGGCGACGCGACTGCGGTGGCGACGTCAGGATCGGGCGCATCTCGGCCTGCAGCCCCTGAGCGGCCAAGGCGGTACGCACCACCTTGACCTTCCAATCGGCCACGAAGGCGTCCGAGGCATGCTGCAACTGGCAACCGCCGCAGCTTTTGTAGTGGCGGCAGGGCGGCTTGACCCGATCGTCCGACGGCGTAAGCACCTTGATATCGGTCAGCACCGAGCCGTCCAACGCGCCGCTGACCCGCTCTCCGGGCAGCGTTCGGGGGGCATAGACCGGGCCCTCGGCGATGCCGTCGCCCTGATGCCCGAGGCGGAGAATGTTGTATTCCTGCGTCATGGCCTGCCTGATAGCCGGGCTGATGCGCCAACAAAACCCTTATTCGGCGGCTTCGGTCTGGATGAACCCGCCCGACTGACGGTGCCAGAACCGCGCATACAACCCGCCCTGCGCCAGCAGAGTGTCATGCGGACCGCTTTCCACGATGCGCCCGTGATCCAGAACGATGATCCGGTCCATCTCGCTGAGGGTGGACAGGCGGTGGGCGATGGCCAGAACGGTCTTGCCCTCCATCACCCGGTGCAGCGCGGTCTGGATCGCGGCCTCGACCTCGGAATCCAGCGCCGAGGTGGCCTCGTCCAGCACGAGGATCGGCGCGTCCTTCAGGATCGCGCGGGCCAGCGCGATACGCTGACGCTGGCCACCGCTCAACTTGACGCCGCGCTCGCCCAGATGCGCGTCATAACCCCTGTGCCCCTGCCCGTCCTGCAGATCGAGGATGAAATCATGCGCCTCGGCCTTTTTGGCCGCGGCGATCATCTGGTCTTCGGTGGCATCGGGCCGACCGTACAGGATATTGTCGCGGGCCGAGCGGTTGAACATCGCGGTTTCCTGCGTGACCATGCCGATCTGGCGGCGCAGGCTGTCCTGCGTGACGCGGGCGATGTCCTGCCCGTCGATCAGAATCTGCCCATTTTCCCTGTCATAGAGCCTGAGCAGCAGCGAAACCAGGGTGGACTTCCCCGCCCCCGAGGCACCGACGATGCCCAGTTTCTCGCCCGGCTGCACCGTCAGCGTCAGGTCCGAGACTCCGCCCACGTCGCGACCATAGGCAAAGCTGACATCGCGGAACTCGATCCGGCCCTCGGGCACCGTCAGCTCGGTGGCGTCCGGCTCATCCTCGACCCGGTCGGGCCGCGCCAGGGTTTTCATGCCGTTCTCGATCTCGCCCACATGGGCGTAGATCCCCATCAGGGTAAAGCTGACCCATCCCGTCATCTGAGCGATGCGGATCGAAATGGCACCCGCCGCCACGATATCCCCGGTGGTCGCCGACCCCGCCTGCCACAGCCACAGCGTCGCGCCCAACAGCAGAACCGGCAGAAGCCCCGCCAAGGTCATCAAAATGAACCGGAAACTGGCCGACAGTTTGCCAAAAGCCAGCGACTTGTCGCGCAGCGCAACCATCGAGTCGCGCGCGGCCTGATCCTCGAACTCGGAATGGGCAAACAGCTTGACCGTCTTGATGTTGGTGATCGTGTCCACCACTTGTCCCGACACCATCGCCCGTGCCCCGGCGCGCGCGGCCGAGCGCGTGCGGATCCGTGGCAGGTACCAGTGCACCAGCAGGAAATACACCGCCAGCCAAGCCACGAAGGGCAGCATGACCAGGGGATGAATAGACCCTAACAAAAGCAAAGATCCCACAAGCGAGGCCAAGGCAAAGACGATGGCGCTGATGGTTTCCGATACGACCGAGGTCAGGGCATTGGCCGTCTGCATCTGTTTCTGGGCGATGCGGCCGGCAAAATCGTCGTCGAAATAGGTGACCGACTGCCCCAACGTCCAGCGGTTCAGCTTGGCCAGGACCAACGGCGGGATGTTGGGCATGACGATATAGTTGTTCGACACCGAGGATAGCCCGAACAGGAGCGGCCGGATCAGCATGAAGAACGCCACGGCGCCCAGGATCATCCACAGGTTTCGCGGTGTCAGAAAGTTCTCGGGGCCGCTGGCGGTCGCGATGTCGATCACCCAGCCCAGAATCCAGGCGGTTCCGGCCTCCATCGCGCCTGCCAGGGCCGAAAACAGCGCAGCGGCGAACAACATGGGCCAGGCCCCTGTCAGGCACCAGCGAATGAACGCCCCCAGCCTTTGCGGCGGGGGCGTCTGGGTGGGTTCAAACGGTTTGATTAGGTCTGCGACCGTCATTCTGCTGCCTCGTCCGCGGCCTCGGGGTTCATGAAGCCGCCAGATTGGCGCGCCCAGAACTGGGCGTAAAGACCGCCCTGCTCCAAAAGATCGCCATGAGTGCCTTCCTCGACGATCCGGCCTCCGTCCATCACCAGGATGCGGTCCATCTGGGCGATGGTGCTGAGCCGGTGCGCGATGGCGATCACGGTCTTGCCCTGCATCATACCGTACAGCGTCTCCTGGATAGCGGCTTCGACCTCGGAATCTAGGGCGGATGTGGCCTCGTCCAACAACAAGATCGGCGCGTCCTTCAGGATCACCCGCGCCAGCGTCACCCGCTGCCGCTGCCCGCCGCTCAGCTTGACGCCGCGCTCGCCCACATGGGCGTCATAGCCGGTGCGGCCCTGCGGGTCCTGCAGGTCGAGGATGAAGTCATGCGCCTCGGCCTGTTTGGCGGCGGCGATCATCTGGTCTTCGGTGGCATCGGGGCGGCCATACAGGATGTTGTCGCGCACCGAGCGGTGCAGCAGCGCGCTGTCCTGCTGAACCATGCCGATATTGCGGCGCAGGCTGTCCTGGGTGACGGTGCGGATGTCCTGCCCGTCGATCAGGATCGCACCGCTTTCCACGTCGTAGAACCGCAAAAGCAGCTTGACCAAGGTCGACTTCCCGGCCCCCGAGCGCCCGATCAGCCCGACCTTCTCGCCCGGCTGGATGGTCAGATTGACGTGATCCAGCCCGCCGGTCTCGCGGCCATAATGGTGCGACAGGTCGCGGATCTCGATCCGGCCGTCGGTCAGTTGCAATGGTTTGGCGCCCGGCGCATCCAGCAGGTCGACGGGCTGGGCGATGGTCTCCATCCCCTCGGCCACAACGCCCAGCTGGCGGAAGAAGCTGGTCAGAGCCCACATGATCCAGCCGGTCATGGCATTCAGCCGCAGCGTCAGCGCGGTGGCCGCCGCCACCACCCCGACCGAGGCACTGCCCTGCATCCACAGGTAAATGGCCCAGCCGACCACACCGATGATCAGCACGCCGTTCAGCGCGACCAGAACGGCATCCATGATGGTGAAGATGCGCATTTCGGTCTGGAAGGTGCGCCGGGTCTCTTCGATTGCTTCGCGCGCATAGTCGAGCTCCTGCTGGGCATGGGCGAACATCTTCACCGAGTGGATGTTGGTATAGCTGTCGACCACCCGGCCCGTCACCGTGGACCGCGCATCGGACGCGGCCTGCGACGCCGGCCCGACCCTCTGTACCGTCCAGCGCACCAGCAGCGCATAGAGCGCGAACCAGATCAGCAGCGGCAGCAGCAGGCGCGGATCGGCAGCCATCAGCAGGATCGCCGCGCCGATCAGATAGGCCAGCGAGAACGAGATCGCATCGAACACCTGGAACACCACCTCGCCCGCGGCGGGCGGGGTCTGCATGATGCGGTTGGCGATTCGCCCGGCAAAATCATTCTCGAACCAACCGACCGACTGGCGCAGAACGTGCTTGTGCGCCCGCCAGCGGATCAGCGTTCCGAAATTGGGCAGGATCGCGTTGTTCAGCAACAGCACGTCCAGCACATGCAGGATGGGCCGCAGGAAAAGGATGAACAGCGCGACCAGAACCAGCTCGGTCCCGTGGGCCTGCCAGACCTCGGACGGTGATCCGCCCAGCAGGTCGACGACCCGGCCCATGTAATAGATCAACCCGATCTCGACCGCGGCCACGATGATCGACATCAGCGCGGCCCAGAAGAAGACGCGCCGAAAAGGGCGGGAATAATCCAGCATGAAAGGCCACAGCCGCGTCGGCGGCGTGTCCACCTCTTCATATGCAACAAAAGGGTCTACGAGGTTTTCGAAATAGCGAAACATGGAGGTGCTCCGATTGAGCAGGAAAATTGAAAATGCGAAAGCAGATGGCGCCAAAACACCACCCGTACGGGTCAGGTGTTCTGGCTTTAGCCGAACCAGATCCCGTAATACATTCGCAGTCCTCCATCCATGTGACAGGCGCAACCTAGCCGAACACCTGCGGGCTTGTCATCCCCTTTTGAGACTTCCCGTCAATATTGCAGCAGCGCGTCCCGGTCCAGCGTGAATTCCGAGGCGATCCAGCGGCTCTCCAGTTCGGCCAGTTTCGCGCCCAGCGCAGGGCCGGAGTAGCGCCCGAGCAGATCGGCGGCCCTGACCGGGAATGTCTCTGCGGCCCCTTTTTCAACGGCCGCGCCCGTCTCAGCCGTCCAGGGCTGTTCCAGAAAGGCGCAGCGCAGAAGGGCCGCGTCCTGTCCGTCTGGCTGGCCCAGCCGATACCCCAATTCGGCCGCCCCGGCACCGCATTGCGCGCCGTCCCGGATCCGGGTCAGGCGGGCCAGTTGCGCCTTGCTGAGGCGCAGAGTCCCAGCAACCTCGGGCGCAGCGATGGCTGCCAGACGGCGCAGCGCGTCGGGGGCAAGCCCGGCCTGTGATTCAAGATGGATCAGGATCGGCAGCGCCCGATCGTCGGCGCCGGGCAGCAGATGCGCCAGAACGCCGATGCTGCGCATGGCCGCCACTGATGGGGCCGGATCGGGCGCGGCCAGCAGTTTCAGCATCTCGGCTCCGACCCGCTCGCGCGACAGCCGGTCGAGCCCGTCGAGATCGGTCGCAATCGCCGCCAGCGCATCCGGGTCCATCCCGGCCTGCGCGTCGCCATACCAGGCGTGGAACCGGAAATACCGCAACGAGCGCAGATAGTCCTCGCGGATGCGATCTTGCGCCGTGCCGATGAACCGCACGCGCCGCGCCTGCAGGTCGGGCAGGCCGCCCAGCGGGTCCAGAATGGTGCCGTCGGGGCGGGCATAGAGCGCGTTCATCGTAAAATCGCGACGGGCGGCGTCCTCTTCCACCTGGTCGGAAAAGGCAACGACCGCGCGCCGCCCGTCGGTTTCGACGTCGCGGCGAAAGGTTGTGATCTCATGTGGTATGCCGTCGCTGACCACGGTCACGGTGCCATGATCAATCCCCGTCGGAATCGTCTTCAGCCCGGCCTTTTCGGCCAGGTCCATCACCTGTTGCGGGCGGGCATCGGTGGCGATGTCGAGATCCGAGACCGGTGCCCCCAGCAGCGCATTGCGGACGCACCCTCCCACGAACAGCGCCTGCGCGCCGCCCTCGGTCAGCGCCGCACACACGTTCTGCGTGGCCGGGTTCGTGATCCAGTCTTCGGTGATCCGCATCATTCGCTCATCCGTGCCGCCAGCCCGCGCAACATGCGGGCCGTGGCGCCCCAGATGTAGTAGGGGCCGTAGGGCACCGCGAAGTAGTACCTCCGTGTTCCGCGCCAGATGCGCGATTCAACCACATAATTCGCAGGGTTCAGCACATGCGCAAGCGGAACCGAAAACACCTCGTCCACCTCGCCCGGTTCGGCCACCGGGTCAAAGCCGCGCTCCAGAACCGCAACCACCGGTGTCACGGCGAATGACGTGACCGTTTCATGCACCGGCAATGTGCCCAGAATACGTGGCAGGTCCGGCGGCAGGCCGATCTCCTCCTGCGCCTCGCGCAGGGCCGTGGCGGTCACATCCGCATCGGTGTCGTCCTGCTTGCCGCCCGGAAAGGCGATCTGCCCCGGATGGTGTTTCAGGGCCGAGGACCGCTTGGTCAGGATCAAGCGCGGATCGCCACGGGCCAGGTCCACGGCAACCAGAACACCTGCCGGGCGCAGCTTGCGCCCCGCAGGCAGAACCGTCCCGGGATTGAGGTCGAAGTCGCTGGACCCGTCACCGGGACGGGCCAACGCCGCGCTCAGACGCGGGATCAGATCAGCCGGCATCCGGATCTTCGGCCTCGAACCCGACCGATTTCGGATCCAGCACGTAATGCGCGCCGCAGAACTGGCAGTCGGCGGTTACGGTACCTTCATCCGTGGTCATCTTCTCGATGTCCTGGGCCGAGTAGATCGACAGGCTTTGACGCACGCGGTCCTCGGAGCAGGTGCAGCCGAACTGCACCGACTGGGCCTCGTACACGCGGGGCTGTTCCTCGTGGAACAGGCGCACCAGCAGATCGGTCGGCGCCACGGATGGTCCGATCATTTCCAGATCCTCGACCGTGTCCAGAAGTATGTTGACCCGACCCCAGTTCTCTTCTTCCTGACCATCGACCAGATCGGCGGCTGTCAGAACTTCGCCCGTACCCTCGCCGCTGGCGACAAACGGAGACGCCTTTGGCATGTGCTGCAGCATGATGCCGCCGGCGCGCCAGCGTTCGCCCACACCCGGCTCGGTCGACCGGCCAAAGCTGAGCGAGAAGCGGGTCGGCAGCTGTTCGGACTGCGCGAAATACGCCTCGGCGCAGGCGCTGAGCGATCCTCCGGCCAGCGGCGTGATCCCCTGATAGGGTTGCGTCCCCTTGCCCTGGTCGATCAGGATCGCAAAGTATCCCTCGCCCACCTGATCAAAGGGAGCACCTTCGGTCAGACGGTCGCGGTCAAAGCTGGCATAGGCCCTGATCTGCGCGGGCTGACCCTCTTCGCGCGGGGCGTAATAGTCAGTGGCGATCATCCGCACGGGCCCCTTGGACTGAACCTGCAGCGACAGCTTCCAGCGCAGCGCGACGGTCTGGCCGATCAGCGCGGTCAGCAAGGCCATCTCTGCCACCAGCGCCTCGACCTGCGCGGGGTAGTTATGCTGCTTCAGGATGCCGTCCAGCACCCCGTCCAGCCGGGCCACGCGGCCACGCATATCCGATACATCAAGTTGAAAGGGCAGGACGGTATCGTCCCACGCTATTTTCGTTCCAAGAGACATGGGGTTTCCTTAAGCGCCGCAAGTTGGCATATCGCCACCATATAGGTCGTACATTCGGGGTTGAAAGGGTCCTTACATGATCAGACGGTTCGGCGAAACCCCGGAACCGGGACGGAAATACACGCGCCGGGTCGGCGTCTATGCGCTGCTGCCGCGCGGGGCCAGCCTGCTGCTGACCTGCCAGACCGAACCCGGACCCGACTTGCAGCTGCCTGGTGGCGGGATCGACCCCGGCGAGTCGCCAATAGTCGCCCTGCATCGCGAAGTGTTCGAAGAAACCGGTTGGTCGATCGCGGACCCGCGGCGGGTTGGTGCGTTCCGGCGATTCACCTACATGCCCGAATATGATTTGTGGGCCGAGAAGGTCTGTCTGATCTACCGCGCTCGCCCGGTTCAACGCAAAGGACCACCGACCGAACCCTTTCACGAGGCGGTTTGGATGAACACCGGCGATGCGGTTCACATGTTGGGCAATGCAGGCGACCGGCACTTCGCGCGGCTGCATCTATCTGGGCTTTAGTTTCCGTTGTACTCGAAAAACACGGCTGAAACGTCATCCTCCATCCCGGCACCCGGCGGCATACCCTGAGTTAATCGCCAGAACATGTCGTCCAGAAACTCAGGCCCGCTGTTCGCACCAAGACATTCCAGCGCCATCCGTCGCAGCCCGTCCTCATCCAGCAGATCACCGTTTTTGACACGGCATTCGGTGAAGCCGTCCGAGTACAACAGCAGCTTGTCACCGCGCTGCAGATAGGTTTCGGTCTGCTGGAACGCCACATCGGGCAGCAATCCGATGGGCAGGCCGCCATCCCCAAGGAACTCTGCCCGGCCGGTCCGGCGCAACAGCAGTGGATGGGGGTGCCCAGCCTGAACCATCCTCAGGTGGCCGTTGCGCAGGTCCACGATGGCGTAGACCATGGTGAAATACTCCTCGATCCCCGTGTCGGCCATCAGGCGGGCATTCAGGATGGCGGCCACCTGCTCGGGTGGCAGCAAGGCGTAGAACTTGTTGAACCGCTTCTCCATTGCGACGTTCTGATCGAAATGCTGGCTGGTCAGATACCCGCCCAACCGCGCCGTCATCATTGCTGACGTGATACCGTGGCCGGAGACATCGATGCTGTAGAACCCGATCCGGTTCGCGCCCGGCGAAAACATCCCCACCAGGTCACCCCCGATGTGGCCGCAGGGTTTGAGCAGCAGGCTGACCCGGGACCTGCCAAATTCCCGATAGAGTTCCGGCACCAGTGATTCCTGTATCTTGCGCGCCTGGATCAGATCCTTGTCGATGGCGTCATGCGCAAGGCGCAGTTCGGCCAAAGCGGTTTCGATCAACCGGTTCTTGTCCGAAAGCTCGCGCTGCATATCAAGAATGCGGGCCCCTGCCGAAATGCGGGCCCGCAACTCGTCTGCTTCAAGCGGTTTGATCAGGAAATCATCCGCACCGGCATCCAGGCCGAGCGCGACTTCCTGCTTCTCACTTTTTGAGGTCAGAAGGATGAAATAGGTGTACTGGTCGTTCTCCAGCGCGCGAAACGCGCGGCAGAATTCCAGCCCGCCCATGCCCGGCATCACCCAGTCACTGAGCACCAGATCAGGCAGGGCCTTTTTACAGATCTCGATCGCTTCTTCACCGCTGTCGGCCTCGACAACCGTGAATCCCCATTTCTTCAGCGATGCCACCAGAATACGGCGTTGCAGGCGGCTGTCATCGACCACCAGCACAGTCCGGATGGCTCCAAAATCCAGGTCAGCCTTGGCCTCAATTTGGCTGGACATTCGCACGCGAAACCTCTGCGCATTTTCCAACGGGGGTGGGGCAAAGCTACGGCGCTCGGCTTAACAACCGATGAAAGCTGTTCTCCGCAGCGGCTTAACCCGGATTTTACCCCGGACCGGTAATCAGAGACGGTACCGGTCAAGGTGGAGGACGGTGATGATAAACTGGCCCAGGGTGCGCCAGCTGCGTGACGAAGTCGGGTCCGAGGAATTCGACGAGGTCGTCCGGATTTTTCTGGATGAGGTCGGTGAGGTCATGGGCCGCTTGACGTCGGACACCGACCGGTCCGCGCTTGAGCAGAACCTGCATTTCCTCAAAGGCAGTGCATTGAGCCTTGGTTTTGAGAGCCTGTCCAAACTCTGTCAGGATGGCGAACTGCGCGCTGCTGCGGGCCATGGGGCGGAAGTCGATCTGGACGCGGTCATTGCGGCTTTTGACCGCTCGCGCGCGGAATTCATGTCCGGCCTAAAGGACAACCTGTAATCGGTCAGATCACGAACTGCGCCAGCGTCTCGTCCTCGGTGATGTCGGTATAGACGAACCCGGCATCGTCCAGATGCGCAAACAGGCGCAGGAAATTGTCCGGCTTGCTGGTCTCGATCCCGATCAGGACCGAACCGAAATTGCGCGCCGATTTCTTCATGTATTCAAACCGGGCGATGTCATCTTCGGGGCCGAGGATGTTCAGAAATTCCTTCAGTGCTCCGGGGCGCTGCGGCAGGCGCAGGATGAAGTATTTCTTGACGCCCGAATAGCGCTGCGCCCGCTCTTTGACCTCGGGAAGACGCTCGAAATCGAAATTCCCGCCCGAGGTGACGCAGACGACCGTCTTGCCGCGTACAAAGCTCTGGACGTCGCCGACCGCCTCGATCGCCAGGGCTCCGGCGGGTTCCAGCACGATGCCTTCAACATTCAGCATCTCGATCATTGTGGTGCAGATGCGGTCCTCGGACAGAACGATCACATCCGACAGATGCCGGTCACGCAACAACTGAAACGGCTTGTCTCCGATCCGGCCCACCGCCGCTCCGTCGACGAAATTATCTACCTTGTCCAGCGACACTGGATGGCCCGCCGCCAACGCCGCGCGCAGACAAGCTCCGCCCGCGGGTTCGACGAACAGGCAATGGGTGCGGTCGCCGAACCATGTCGCCACACCCGAGGACATGCCGCCCCCGCCTACCGGCAGCACCACGTGATCGGGAAGGCGGCCCAGCTGCTCTTCGATCTCCACGGCCAATGAGGCCTGCCCCTCGATCACGTCATCATCGTCGAAGGGCGACAGGAAATACCCGCCCTGCTGCGCGCACCAGTCCTGAGCCGCGGCAAGCGTGTGGTCGAAATAGTCGCCGGTCAGGTGGATCTCGACGTTGTCGCCTCCAAAGATTCGGGTCTTCTGGATCTTTTGCTGAGGTGTCGTCACCGGCATGAAGATCACGCCTTTGACCCCCATGTGCTTGCACATAAAGGCCACGCCCTGCGCGTGGTTGCCAGCGCTGGCGCAGACGAACAGGTCCTGCCCCTGCTGCTTGCGCATGGCGTTGAACGCGCCGCGGATCTTGTAGGACCGCACCGGGCTGAGGTCTTCGCGTTTCAGCCAGATGTCGGCATCGTATTTCTCGGACAGATGGGCATTGCGCTGCAACGGTGTTGCAGGAAACACGGTGCGCATCGCCTGTTCGGCGGCGCGGGCGCGGGTCATGAAATCTTTCATGCCGCATTCCCTGCCCCATCAGGCCGACAAGGGCAAGGAATACATCAGTGTACGGGCGATCAGCCCAGTTCGCGCTTTTCGATGAACACGCCGTACATCGTGGTCAGGATGCTGACGTTGATCATCGGCAGGATCAAGATTCCGAAAAACAGGGCGATCAATACACCCAGTACCGGAATGATCGACAAAACTCCGATCGCCAGCTGAACCAGGAACTGAAACAGGAACGAGACCACGATAAGAACGACGATTGATCCAGCGGTACCCCGAGTGTTGTTCCATGCCTCGCTCAACGTGATCGGCTTGCCGATTGCCGCAGCCGGCAGGATGATGGACAGCCGGTAGAAGCAAATAGCCAGGAAAACCATGTAGCCGATGGTCAGGATGATCGAAATGGCGATCAGTCCTTCGCCCAGCATGCCTGTCAGGATCCCCATCGGCAGGAATGCAATTGCCATCAGGATCCCGAGCATCAGCCCGCGTCCGAAATAGGCCAGAATGCGATCGAACCGAAAGGTAGGCAGCACGCCGGAAGGATACTCTTCCAGAAGAATGTATCTGTGCCAGGCCACCGCGATCCAGCCCATGATGAGGACCATCACGACGAACAGGAGAAACGCGAACAGAACAATGGCCCCCGGGTTCACTCCCGGCGGCAGCCCGTTCGGATTGTCATCGAATGCCTCAAGTGGAATTCCGACACCATGAACAGGCCGATGATTGCAACCGTTCCGATTACGGCCGGTCCGATAACGATTTGCGCCACCTGCTTGAGATTGCCAAAAACCATCCGAAGCGAGTGGGCAAAAATATTCCATCCGAGCATTCCGAAATTTCCTTGATCAATCCATGGTTGATACCGTTTGACTGCAATTCCGCCGCCCGGTCAATCCACAGCTTCTTGCCCCCACGTCGAAAACCCGCTAGGGGCCAATCGTCTTACGCATAAGGGGAAGTCAGATGTCCGCGCCCAAGAAAGTTGTTCTGGCCTATTCCGGTGGCCTTGATACCTCGATCATCCTGAAATGGCTGCAGACCGAGTATGGCTGCGAGGTGGTGACCTTCACCGCCGACCTGGGTCAGGGCGAAGAGCTTGAGCCCGCCCGCCAGAAGGCCGAGCTGCTGGGGATCAAGCCCGAGAACATCTATATCGAGGACATCCGCGAAGAGTTCGTCCGCGACTTCGTCTTCCCGATGTTCCGCGCCAATGCGCAGTACGAAGGGCTGTACCTGCTGGGTACCTCGATCGCGCGTCCGCTGATCTCGAAGCGCCTGATCGAGATCGCCAAGGAAACCGGCGCCGATGCGGTGGCCCACGGCGCCACCGGCAAAGGCAATGACCAGGTGCGGTTCGAACTGGCGGCCTATGCGCTGAACCCCGACATCAAGGTGATCGCGCCCTGGCGCGAGTGGGACCTGACCAGCCGCACCAAGCTGCTGGAATTTGCCGAGGCGCACCAGATCCCGATCGCCAAGGACAAGCGCGGCGAGGCGCCCTTCTCTGTCGACGCAAACCTGCTGCACACCTCGTCCGAAGGCAAGGTGCTGGAAGATCCCGCCGTTCAGTCGCCGGACTATGTCTATCAGCGCACCGTCCACCCCGAGGACGCCCCGAACGAGCCGGAATATATCGAGATCGGCTTTGAAAAAGGCGACCCGGTCAGCATCAATGGCGAGGTGATGAGCCCCGCCACCATCCTGACCAAGCTGAACGAATACGGCGGCAAGCACGGCATCGGCCGTCTCGATCTGGTCGAGGGCCGGTTCGTGGGCATGAAGTCGCGCGGCATCTATGAAACACCAGGCGGCACCATCCTGCTGGAAGCGCATCGCGGCATCGAATCCATCACCATGGACCGCGGCGCGATGCACCTGAAGGACCAGCTGATGCCGCAATATGCCGAGCTGATCTACAACGGCTTCTGGTACAGCCCCGAGCGCGAAATGCTGCAGGCCGCCATCGACAAAAGCCAGGAACACGTCACCGGCACCGTCCGCGTGAAGCTGTACAAGGGTCTGGCCTCGACCGTGGGCCGCTGGTCGGATCATTCGCTGTATTCCGAGGCGCATGTGACCTTCGAAGAAGACGCCGGTGCCTATGACCAGAAAGACGCCGCGGGCTTCATCCAGCTGAACGCGCTACGGCTCAAGCTGCTGGCGGCACGCGACAAGCGGTTGTCCAAGTGACCGAGGATGACGGCATAAACGACGAACTGGAAATGTTCATCGAAGCGCAGGACACGGTCTGGTCCGATGTCCTGCACGAACTGGAACAGGGGCAGAAGACCAGCCACTGGATGTGGTTCGTCTTTCCGCAACTGGCCGAGTTGGGCCAGTCGCACATGGCGCAGCTCTACGGGATCGAGGATTTGGACGAGGCTGCCGCCTATCTGGCTCACCCCGAACTGCGCCGCCGCCTGACCGAGGTGGCCCGGCTGATGCTGACCCACGCGGGCAAGGACCCGGCCGAAATTCTGGGCAAGGTGGATGCCAAGAAGCTGCGGTCGTCCATGACCCTGTTCGCCGCCGTGCCCGATGCTCCGCCTGAATTCCAGGCGGTTTTGGATGCGTTCTACGACGGGCAGCCCTGCCCGCGCACGCAGCAGGCTCTGGGCTGAGCGGTTTCCCGTAAGGTCACGCTTGCCCCGGCCCCTGCCCTCTGTCACCCCGAACGCAAGTGCGAAATAGGGAGGCAGGGATGCTGCAGGAGATCGCCGAGGGAATCCAGAAGGGACTGGCCGACAAGCGCTTTGACGGCTCGTTGAAATTCGATTGCGGCGCCGATGGCGTGATCGTGCTGGCCGACAACACGGCCACCACCCAGGACCGCGAGACCGATTGCACCATCCGCATCTCGCGCGACAATCTGGGCAAACTTCTGACCGGCAAGCTGAACCCGATGACAGGGGTGATGATGGGCAAGCTCAAGATCTCGGGCGACATGGGCGTCGCGATGAAGCTGGGGCAGCTGCTGGGCTAGGCGATAAACTCGTCTCACCACCGCGTGACAAACGGTTTCAACCGATTGCCAGCCGCCCCGTTGCGCGGCAGCCTGAGGCGGAAAGGAGGTCCGCCATGACCCGTTGCCTCGACCAGATCAAGCTGACCCTTCTGTTTGCGCTGATTGCGCTGGCGCTGATCCTGCGCGCTCAGCCGGCCCCGGCGGCCGGTACCGAAACGTTGACCGTGGCGGGCGGTTGTTTCTGGTGCGTCGAGGCCGATTTCGAATCCGTGCCCGGCGTGATCGAAGCGGTTTCGGGCTATACCGGCGGCACGACTCCGAACCCCACCTACAGCCAGGTCACGAGCGGAGGCAGCGGCCATTACGAGGCGGTACAGATCACCTTCGACCCGGCCCGCGTCTCCCGTGAAACGCTGCTGAACCTGTTTTTCCGCTCGGTCGATCCCACCGATGCCGGTGGACAGTTCTGTGACCGGGGCGACAGCTATCGCACCGCGATTTTCGTCTCTGACACAGGCGAAAAAGCTTTGGCCGAACGCAGCAAGGCCGAAGCACAGCGTGCGCTGGGTCAGGCCATCGTGACTCCGGTCCTGTCGCTTGGGGCGTTCTATCCGGCCGAGGCCTATCATCAGGATTACTACAAGGGCAAAAAGCTGGTGTTCACCCGGTTCGGGCCGAAACGCCAGCTGAATGCCTACAAGGCGTATCGCAAGGCCTGCGGCCGCGATGCACGGGTCCGGCAATTGTGGGGCAACGCCGCGCCGTTTGCCGGATCTTAATCCAGCGCGGCCTCGCGCACCTCTTTCAGATCGGGAATGACGTCCGCCGTACCAGGCCGCATCACCATCAGGGCAGCGGCCCGGTTGGCTTGGGTGATGGCCTGCGCCATCGGCATCCCCCGGTCCATTCCCGCCAGAACATATCCGGTAAAGGTGTCCCCGGCCCCGGTCGTGTCCACGGCCTTGACCTTGTGGGCGGGAAACTCTGCCGCCGCCTGCCCGCGTTGATGATAGCGGGCGCCTTTTGACCCCAGCGTGACGATCACATGCTCGACCGGCAGATCGGCCGGAGCCATCCCTGTGGCCTGTTGCAGCTGGGCGGCCTCGACCTCGTTCAGGATCAGGAAATCCAGATAGGGCAGCACCGCCTGCACCGCCGTTGCGCTGAAGGGGGCTGCGGCATAACACACCGTCAGACCCCGCTCGCGGCCCAGTTTCGCGGCCGCGACCTGTGCGGTGGTTTCGTTCTGGAACACCAGAAGATCGCCCGTGTCAGAGTCTGCCAGTGCGGCGGAAACCTGATCGGCGCCGATCGCGTGGTTGGCGCCGGGGTACAGGATGATCAGGTTTTCGCCCTGCGCATCCACCGCGATGATCGCATGGCCCGTGGGCTGATCGACCTGCGCGATGTGCCGCGTGTCGACCCCGTATTCGGTCAACCGGCCGCGTGCCCACAGCCCGTCGGACCCCACGGCACCGATATGGCGCACATGCGCCCCGGCCCGCGCCGCCGCAACCGACATGTTCGCGCCCTTGCCGCCCAGAAATCGCTGCAAACCGCTGGCCGCAAGGGTTTCACCCGGCGCCGGCAGGTGCGGCAGCGCATAGACCATGTCGGCATTGATCGAGCCCAGGTTCCAGATTGCCATCGGATCACGCCATGTCGCACGAGGCCAGGATGGCCATGTTCAGGATGTCATTCGCGGTCGAGCCGGTCGAACAGATCTGGATCGGCTTGTCGATGCCGGTCAGGATCGGGCCGATCACCGTAGCATCGGCCATTTCCTGCATCAGCTTTGTGGAAATCGAGGCCGAGTGCCGCGCGGGCACAATCAGGATGTTGGCCGGCCCGGTCAGGCGGCAGAAGGGATAGGCCTCTTGCTGGTGGGCGTTCAGCGCCACGTCGACGGTCATCTCGCCTTCGTATTCGAAATCGACGCCGCGCGCCTCCAGCACCTGCGGGGCCTTGTACAGCTTCTCGGTCCGCTCGGAGACAGGATAGCCGAAGGTCGAGAAGCTGACGAACGCCACCCGAGGCTCCAGCCCCATGTGGCGGGCAACCACGGCGGCGCGTTCGGCAATCGTCGCCAGATCGTTCTCGTCGGGCCATTCATGCACCAGCGTGTCGCCGATCAGCACGATCCGGCCCTTGTGCAGCAGCGCGGTGATCCCGGCGGCACCATGGGCGGCGTCGGCGTCGAACACATGGCTGATGCGGTCCAGCACATGCGCCGATTTGCGGGTGGCCCCGGTCACCAGACCGTCGCCATGCCCATGCGCCAGCATCAGGGCCGAGAACACATGCCGGTCGCGCGCGGCCAGGCGGTGGATGTCCTTGCGGTCAAAGCCTTTGCGCTGCAACCGCTGGTACAGAAAGTCCTTGTAGGCATCGAGATGCGTGGTGTTGGCGGCGTTGACCACCTCCAATTCGCGCACCGCGTCGCCCAGACCGGCGGCTTCCAGCTTGGTCTTCACGTCGTCGGGCCGGCCCACGACCAGCGCCTTGCCGAAGCCCGACCGCTGATACGTCACCGCCGCGCGCAAAACCCGCGGATCGTCGCCCTCGGCAAAGATCATCCGGCTTTGCGCCGCGCGGGCCCGGGCGTTCAGGCCGCGCAGAATGCTGGCGGTCGGGTCCATGCGCGACTTGAGGCTCAACTCATAGGCCTCCATGTCGATGATCGGCCGCCGGGCCGCGCCGGTGTCCATCCCTGCCTTCGCGACGGCAGGCGGAATGCGATAGATCAGGCGCGGGTCAAACGGCGTGGGAATGATGTAGTCGCGCCCGAAGGTCAGCGATTTGCCATAAGCCAGCGCCACCTCGTCGGGCACGTCCTCGCGCGCCAGACGGGCCAGCGCGTGGGCGCAGGCGATCTTCATCTCGTCATTGATGGCGCGGGCGTGGATGTCCAGCGCCCCGCGGAACAGGTAGGGAAAGCCCAGAACGTTGTTGACCTGGTTGGGATAGTCGCTGCGCCCGGTGGCCACAATGGCGTCAACGCGCACCTCGTGTGCCTCTTCCGGGGTGATTTCCGGATCGGGATTGGCCATGGCGAAGATCACCGGATTGTCGGCCATGCTGGCGACCATCTCCTGCGTGACCGCGCCCTTGACGGATACGCCCAGAAACACGTCGGCGCCCTTCATGGCCTCTTCCAGCGTGCGCAGCTCGGTTGAAATCGCGTGGGCCGATTTCCACTGGTTCATACCCTCGGTCCGGCCCTGATAGATCACGCCCTTGGTGTCGCAGACGATGCAGTTTTCATGCCGGGCGCCCATCGCCTTGAGCAGTTCGATACAAGCGATTCCCGCCGCCCCGGCCCCGTTCAGGACGATCTTCACGTCCTCGATCTTCTTGCCCGAGATGTGCAGCGCGTTGATCAGCCCCGCCGCGCAGATCACCGCCGTGCCGTGCTGGTCGTCGTGAAAGACGGGGATGTCCATCTCTTCCTTCAGGCGCTGTTCGATGATGAAGCACTCGGGCGCCTTGATGTCTTCCAGGTTGATGCCGCCGAAGGTCGGCCCCATCAGCCGCACTGCACGGCAGAATTCGTCG
The DNA here is from genome assembly GCF_025141855.1 of Ruegeria sp. B32. Classification (NCBI taxonomy): domain Bacteria; kingdom Pseudomonadati; phylum Pseudomonadota; class Alphaproteobacteria; order Rhodobacterales; family Roseobacteraceae; genus Ruegeria; species Ruegeria sp. B32. The sequence continues at coordinate 3,237,848 of NZ_CP081106.1, forward strand.
GGGTCCTCGGTGTCCAGCTCGATATCGATCGAGTTCACGTCAGCGAAGCGCTTGAACAGGACCGATTTGCCCTCCATCACCGGCTTGCTGCCCAGCGCGCCCAGATTGCCCAGCCCCAGAACCGCCGTTCCGTTCGAGATCACGGCCACAAGGTTGCCCTTGTTGGTATAGTCATAGGCGGTCTCGGGGTTTTCGGCGATGGCTTCACACGGAACCGCCACGCCGGGGCTGTAGGCCAGCGACAGATCGCGCTGCGTGGTCATGGGAACGGTGGCCTGCACCTCCCACTTTCCGGGGGTGGGTTCCAGGTGAAAGGCCAGCGCCTCTTCTTTGGTGATCTTCGCTTTGGGCATTTTGACGGTCGGTTCCATGACTTCGGGGCTTTTCGCCTCATACCGCAGGCGGGGGCGCGCCTCAACGACTATGCGATTTCACCTTTCGTCGCGGTTGGGGGATTTGTAAGGTCGCGCCGAAATACGCCAGAGGGGAGCAGCCTTGTCCAACGTCACGCCGATGATGGCGCAATACCTGGAAATCAAAGAGGCCCACAAAGACGCCCTGCTGTTCTATCGCATGGGCGATTTCTACGAGATGTTCTTCGAGGACGCCGTGAACGCCGCCGAGGCGCTGGACATCGCCCTGACCAAGCGCGGCAAGCACAATGGCGAAGACATCCCCATGTGCGGCGTGCCGGTACATTCGGCCGAGGGCTATCTGCTGACGCTGATCCGCAAGGGCTTTCGCGTCGCCGTCTGCGAACAGATGGAAAGCCCGGCCGAGGCCAAGAAAAGAGGCTCTAAATCGGTGGTAAAGCGCGATGTCGTGCGCCTTGTCACCCCCGGCACCCTGACCGAAGACGCCCTGCTGGAGGCGCGCCGCCACAACTTTCTGGCCGCCTATGCCAAGGTGCGCGACGAGGCCGCGCTGGCCTGGGCCGACATCTCGACCGGGGCGTTTCACGTGATGCCGCTGACCTCGGTCCGCCTCAGCCCCGAGCTGGCCCGGCTGGCCCCGTCCGAGCTGATCGTGGCCGATGGCGCCGAGGCCGACCTGCGTGACACGGTCGGTGACCTTGGCATCGCGCTCACCCCCATCGGGCGGGCCAGTTTCGACAGCACTGCGGCAGAAAAACGCATCTGCGGGTTGTTTCACGTGGGCACGCTGGATGCGTTCGGCAGCTTTGGCCGGGCCGAGATCTCGGCCATGGGCGCGCTGATCGACTACCTGGAGATCACGCAGAAGGGCAAACTGCCGCTGCTGCAGACGCCGATGAAAGAATCCGAGGATCGCGTCGTGCAGATCGACGCGGCCACCCGCCGCAACCTTGAGCTTACGCGATCTTTGTCGGGCGGACGGGCCGGATCGCTGCTGTCGGTGGTGGATCGGACCGTGACCCCGGGCGGCGCGCGCCTGTTGGAACAACGGCTGTCCAGCCCCTCGCGCAACCTGGATGTGATCCATGCGCGGCTGGACGCGGTCGATTTTGCCGCGCAGGATAGCCTGATCGCCGCCGATCTGCGCGAAGCCTTGCGCAAGACGCCCGATCTGGACCGCGCCCTGTCGCGCCTGTCGCTGGAGCGCGGCGGCCCGCGCGATCTGGCCGCCATCCGCAACGGGCTGGCGCAGGCACAGGCGATTGCCGAGATCTGCACCGAGCAGGATCTTCCGGTGCTACTGGCGACCGCGGTGCAGAATCTCGTGGGCTTTGACGATCTGCTTAACCTGCTGGATCAGGCGCTGATCGCCGACCCGCCGCTGCTGGCGCGCGATGGCGGCTTCATCGCCCCCGGTTTCGACGCCGAACTGGACGAGGCCCGCACCCTGCGCGACGAAGGCCGCTCGGTCATTGCCGGGTTTCAGCAGAAATACGCCGAACATACCGGCATCGCCTCGCTGAAGATCAAGCACAACAACGTGCTGGGCTATTTCATCGAAACCACGGCCACCCATGCCGAAAAGATGCTGAACCCGCCGTTCAGCGAGACCTATATCCACCGACAGACCACCGCCAACCAGGTGCGGTTCACCACGGTAGAGCTCAGCGAGATCGAAACCCGCATCCTGAACGCCGGAAACCTGGCGCTTGAGATCGAAAAGCGGCTCTATCACAGGCTTTCCGACGAGATTCTGGCGCAGGCCGCCCGCATCAACCAGGCCGCGCGCGGGCTGGCCGAACTGGACCTGACCACCGCGCTGGCCGATCTGGCGCGGGGCGAGAACTGGTGCCGCCCGCAGGTGGACGGCTCGCGCGCCTTTGATGTCGTCGCGGGCCGCCACCCGGTGGTGGAGCACGCGCTGCGCCGGCAGTCCGGTGATGCCTTCATCGCCAATGACTGCGACCTCAACGCCGAGGACGGTGCGGCCATCTGGCTGCTGACCGGTCCGAACATGGCCGGTAAATCGACCTTCCTGCGCCAGAATGCGCTGATCGCGCTGCTGGCGCAGATGGGCAGTTTCGTTCCGGCCGAGTCCGCCCATATCGGGCTGGTCAGTCAGCTGTTCAGCCGCGTGGGCGCCTCCGACGATTTGGCGCGGGGCCGGTCGACCTTCATGGTTGAGATGGTCGAAACCGCGGCCATCCTCAACCAGGCCGATGACCGGGCGCTGGTGATCCTCGATGAGATCGGGCGCGGCACCGCCACCTATGACGGCCTGTCCATCGCTTGGGCCACGCTGGAACATCTGCACGCCGTTAACTGCTGCCGCTCGCTGTTCGCCACCCATTACCACGAGCTGACCGCGCTGGCCGGCAAGCTGGAGGGCGTCGAAAACGCCACCGTCGCGGTCAAGGAATGGGAGGGCGAAGTGATCTTCCTGCACGAGGTCCACAAAGGCGCGGCCGACCGTTCCTATGGTGTGCAGGTCGCGCAGCTGGCCGGGCTGCCGGCTTCGGTCGTCGAGCGCGCGCGTGTGGTTCTGGACCAGTTGGAGAAGACCGAGCGTGAAGGCGGCAAGCAGAAGGCGCTGATCGACGATCTGCCGCTGTTTTCCGCTGCACCGCCGCCGCCACCCGCGCCGAAAACCTCGGCGGTGGACGAGATGCTAAAGGACATTCTGCCGGACGAGTTGACCCCGCGCGAAGCGCTGGACCTGATCTACAAACTGAAAGAGGCGGCCAGATCCTGACCGCCCCTTTCGATTGTCAGCGGAACTGGCCCGTCAACTGGCCGGGGTCGAGCTGACCCCCACCTGCGCCGGACGCAGCAGGCGGTCATGCAGCATGAACCCTTCGGCCGAGACCTGGATGATCTCGCCCGCCTTGGTGCCCGGCACAGGGGCTTCGAACATGGCTTCGTGCAGGTTCGGGTCGAACTTGTCGCCAACCTCGGGTGTGATGACCTCGATCCCGTGTTTCTGGAATACGTCCTTCAACACGCGCATGGTCAGCTCGACACCTTCGATCAGGCCGGCTGCGACCTCTTTCTGCTCGTCCGTAGCCGCCTCGAGCGCGCGTTTCATGTTGTCGTAGACCGGCAGCATGTCGCGCGCCAATTTGGACCCACCATACTGTTCGGCCTCACGGCGGGCCCTGTCGCCACGCTTGCGTGCGTTTTCCGCATCCGCCAGGGCGCGCATGAACTTGTCGCGCAACTCGTCGCGCTCGGCCTTCAGGGCATCCAGTTCCAGCGCTTCTTCGCTGATCTCGGCCATCTCCTCGGCCAGTTCTTCCGCCTCGGCAGTTGCAATGTCGTCCAGAAAGTCTTCGTTCTTCGGCTCTGCCATCTTTTACCCTCTAGCTCCGATCGGAAATCAGTTTCCCAACCAGTTGCGCCGTATAGTCCACGATCGGCACGATCCGCCCATAGTTCAAACGGGTCGGCCCGATCACGCCAACGGCGCCGATTATCCTTCGATCAGCGTTCATATAAGGAGACACCACCAAAGAGGAACCCGAAAGTGAGAAAAGTTTGTTCTCCGAGCCGATAAAAATGCGCACGCCTTCGCCTTCCTCGGTCAATTCGAGGAATTCGGCTATGTCACGCTTGCGTTCCAGATCGTCAAACAGGACCCGGATTCGCTCCAGCTCCTCTTCCTGACCGGTGTCGCCCAGCAGATTCGCCCGACCACGCACGATCAGACGCGCCGAGTCCGACGCCTCGCCCTCCCAGGCCGCAAGGCCGCTTTCCACAAGCTCGCGGGCCAGCACGTCGATCTCTTGCCTGCGCGCCGCAATCTCGGTCTGGATCATCCGGCGCACATCGGACAGTTTCCGGCCCTCGATCAGGGCGTTCAGGAAATTGGCCGCCTCACGCATCGAACTGGGCGTCTGACCCGGTGGTGGCGTGAACAGCCGGTTCTCCACATGACCATCTGCGAAAACCAATACCACCAGGGCCCGGTCATGGCCCAGGGAAACGAACTCGATATGCTTGATTTCGGATTCGTGCTTGGGTGTCAGCACCAGCGACGCGCCATGCGTGACGTTCGACAAGGCGGCCCCGACGCGATCCAGCATACCGCTGACATCACCGGAATTGCTGCCCAGCGTCTCATCCAGCTTCTTGCGGTCGTCCTCGCCCAGGTCGCCAACTTCCAGCAGGCCGTCGACGAACATGCGCAGCCCAACCTGTGTGGGCACCCGGCCGGCGCTGACATGCGGACTGCCCAAAAGGCCCAGAAACTCGAGATCCTGCATGACATTGCGAACCGTTGCCGCGCTGACTTTTTCACTGAGCGACCGGCTGAGGGTGCGGCTGCCCACAGGCTCGCCGCTTTCCAGATAGCTTTCGACGATCAGGCGAAACACTTCCCGCGACCGGTCGTTCAACTCGTCCAGAATTTTGCTCGCTTCACTCATCGGTGGTTCCCTTGCTGGGTGGTCATTAAATAGCTGCCAACAGAAAGGTCAATCGGGGTTGCATCGCTGCCATGCCGGGCGTTATCCCCAAGCCAGCAGACAAAGGATATCTCATGCGACCCTCTGGACGAGATTTAAGCGAAATGCGCCCGGTTTCAATCGAGACCGGGTTTACCAAACATGCCGAAGGTTCCTGCCTGATCAAGATCGGCGACACCCATGTTCTGTGCACCGCCACGATCGAGGATCGCGTGCCGCCCTTCATCAAGGGGTCGGGCCTGGGCTGGGTCACCGCCGAATACGGCATGCTGCCACGCGCGACCAACACCCGGATGCGGCGTGAGGCCGCCAGCGGCAAACAGGGTGGCCGGACCGTGGAAATCCAGCGCCTGATCGGCCGCGCCCTGCGCGCCGGTGTCGACCGCGTCGCCCTGGGCGAACGCCAGATCACCGTCGATTGTGACGTGCTGCAGGCCGATGGCGGCACCCGCTGCGCCTCGATCACCGGCGGCTGGGTCGCGCTGCGGCTGGCGGTGAACAAGCTGATGAAGACCGGAGACGTGATCTCGGACCCGTTGGTTGATCCGGTTGCCGCCGTATCCTGCGGCATCTATGCCGGCCAGCCGGTTCTGGACCTGGACTATCCCGAAGACAGCGAGGCCGGCGTTGACGGCAACTTCATCATGACCGGCTCGGGCAAGCTGATCGAGGTGCAGATGAGCGCCGAAGGTTCCGTCTTCAGCCGCGCGCAGATGGATCAGCTGATGGAATTGGCCGAAAAAGGCGTGTCCGAGCTGGTGGCTGCGCAAAAGGCCGCCACCGCATGACACGCCGGCTCGAAGGCGATCGGCTGCTGGTGGCCACGCACAACAAAGGCAAGCTCGAGGAGATGGCCCATCTGCTCGAGCCCTTTGGCGTGACCGTAGTCGGCGCAGCCGAGATGAACCTGCCCGAACCCGAAGAGACCGAGGACACGTTTGTCGGCAACGCGCGCATCAAGGCCCACGCCGCCGCACAGGCCACCGGCCTGCCCGCCCTGTCCGACGATTCCGGCATCACCATTGATGCGCTGGACGGTGCGCCGGGCGTGTACACCGCCGACTGGGCCGAAACCGGAAATGGCCGCGATTTCCTGATGGCCATGACCCGCGCCCATGATGAGCTTGAGGCGCTCAACGCTCCGCATCCTCGCACTGCCCAGTTCCGCTGCACGCTGGTACTGGCTTGGCCCGACGGCCATGACGAGGTGTTCGAGGGCGTCGCACCCGGGCATCTGGTCTGGCCGATCCGCGGCAAGGACGGGTTCGGCTATGACCCCATGTTCCTCCCTGACGGATTCGACATTACCTTTGCCGAGATGGATCGCTGGGAAAAGAACAAGATCAGCCATCGTGGTCGCGCGGTCGAGCTGTTCGTGAAAGGCTGCTTTGGCGGATGATTGGCGCAACGGGGGCTTTGGCCTGTACGTGCATTGGCCCTTTTGCGAGGCCAAGTGCCCCTATTGCGATTTCAACAGTCATGTTTCCAGAAATATTGATCAAAAACAATGGCTTGACGCCTATCTGTCCGAACTGAAGCGCTCGGCCGCCGAAACCCCTGACCGGGTTCTGAATACGATCTTTTTTGGCGGCGGCACCCCGTCGCTTATGGCGCCCGAAACCGTCGCCGCCGTGATCGACACCGCCCGCAGCCTTTGGCGGCCCGCCAATGACATGGAAATCACGCTCGAGGCCAATCCCGGCTCGGTCGACGCCGGACGGTTCGCCGCCTATCGCGATGCCGGTGTGAACCGGATCTCGATGGGTATTCAGGCGATGAATGACGAAGATCTGCGGCGGCTGGGCCGCATCCACAGCGTGGCCGAGGCACGCGCGGCCTTCGACATCGCCCGCACCTGTTTCGACCGGGTCAGCTTTGACCTGATCTATGCCCGCCAGTACCAGACGCTTGAAGCCTGGCGCGCCGAGCTGACCGAGGCGCTGTCGATGGCGATCGACCATCTGTCGCTGTACCAGCTGACCATCGAGGCCGGCACCGCATTCGGCGACCGCTATTCTGTCGGCAAGCTGCGTGGCCTGCCCGAGGACGACAACGCAGCCGATATGTATCTGGCCACGCAAGAGATCTGCGAAGCCCACGGCATGCCCGCCTACGAGGTGTCGAACCACGCTGTTCCCGGGGCCGAGTCTCGGCACAACCTGATCTATTGGCGCTATGGCGATTATGTCGGCATCGGACCGGGCGCACATGGAAGGATCACGGTGAACGGCCAACGGATCGCAACCGAAACCCATTTGGCTCCGACCGCGTGGCTGAATGCTGCCACGCAAGGAAATGGCGAAAAGCTGCGGACCCCGCTGACCGCCGAAGAACAAGCGAATGAATACCTCATGATGTGTCTTCGCTTGACTGAGGGTCTAGATATGGACCGTTTCAATTGCCTGTCCGGGCACCCTTTGCCGCAACGCAAACTGGGCTACCTGCAGGACATCGGAATGATCGCCCAAGACGGCCCCCGCGTTTCCGCCACTGCTGACGGCCGCGCGGTTCTCAATGCGGTGATCCGTGAGTTGCTGGATTAGTCATGCACTATTTGTGGGCCACATTTGGATTGCTCTGCGTCGCCTTGGCCATGATCGGCGTTGCCCTGCCCCTGCTGCCCACCGTTCCGTTCCTACTGTTGGCCGCCTTCTGTTTCGCGCGCTCTTCTTCCCGTCTGCACAACTGGCTGATGTCTCACCGAACCTTCGGCCCGTTGATCCTTGATTGGCAAACCTCGGGCGCGATCCGGCCAGCCGCAAAAAAGGCGGCGACCCTGTCGGTTGCCGCCGTCTTTGGTTTGTCGGTTCTGGTTTCTGTGCCCAGCCATGTCCTGATTATTCAGGCCGTGACCTTGGGCGCGGTGATGATCTTTATCTGGTCACGCCCTAACGGCTGAGCTTGGCGCAGAGATCATCCAGTTGATCCAGGTTTTCATAGGTCAGCACGACCTGCCCGGTCTCGGTTCCGGGCTTGTGGTTGATGACCACCTTCATCGCCAGAATCGCGGAAAGGTCTTTTTCCAAAACCCGCGTATCTGCGTCCTTGCCTGCATTGAGGTCACGCGACCGCGGTGCGGGACGATCTTTGTCGCCCTGTTGCTGCTTCTTGACCAGCGCTTCGGTCGCGCGGACTGACAAGCCGTCTTTCACGACAATTTTTGCCAGTTCGGACGGATTATCCGCAGTGATAAGGGCGCGCGCGTGTCCGGCCGAGATTTTACCTTCAATAACAAGGGCTTGAACGTCACCCGGCAGTGACAAAAGCCTCAGAAGGTTGGCGATGTGGCTGCGGCTTTTGCCCAAGGCCTCGGCCAGTTTTTCTTGCGTATGACCGAACCGATCCATCAACTGCTTGTACCCAGCGGCCTCCTCCACGGCGTTCAGATCAGCGCGCTGGATATTCTCGATGATGGCGACTTCAAGTACTTCGGTGTCGTCAAATTCGCGCACGACGACCGGAATGTCGTGCAACTGCGCCATCTGCGCGGCCCGCCAGCGGCGCTCACCCGCGACGATTTCATATTCGCCGCCGCCGACCGAGCGAACGATCAGGGGCTGGATGATCCCTTTCTCTTTGACCGAGGCAGCAAGCTCGTCCAGTTGATCCTGCGAGAATGTGCGGCGTGGCTGATTCGGGTTAGCCCGCAGCTTCTCGATCGGTACCTTCATGTCCGGCCGACGTGGTTCAGCCGTAACCCGGCCCTCAGGATCCTGTGATACATCCGCCATCAAGGCGGACAAGCCGCGCCCCAATCCGCGAGGTTTTCCTTTTCTGGCGCTCACTTCGCCCTCCTGACAGCCGCTCAGGCAGCCACTTTCTTGTTCTTTTGCATGATTTCGCGTGCCAGATGCCGGTACGCCATCGCCCCCAGAGACCCCGAGTCATATTGAAGGACCGGAAGTGCAAATGACGGCGCTTCGCTGACCCGGACATTTCTGGGTATCTTGGTTTTAAATACCATCTCTCCCAGATTGTCACGCGCATCCTTTTCGACCTGCCGGGACAAGTTGTTGCGGTTGTCATACATGGTCAACACAATACCTTCGATTCTGAGGTCTGGATTCGCGGACTGGCGAACCTCTCGAATCGTCAGCATCAGTTGCGACAGGCCTTCCAGCGCAAAGAACTCGCTTTGCAACGGAACCAACACAGAGTGCGCCGCCACCATCGCGTTGACTGTCAGAAGATTGAGGGACGGCGGACAGTCGATCAGAACGAAGTCAAAACCGAATTTGTCGATCGCCGGTTGCCTGAGCGCGTCGTGCAGCAAGTAGCTGCGTTTTTCATTCGATATCAGCTCAATATCTGCCGAGCTGAGGTCAACCGTGGCCGGAACGATACTGAGGTTTTTGATTTCGGTTTCCTGTACGACAGCCTCCAAGGGCGCCTCGTCCAGGATCAAATCATACGTGGTCCAATCACGATCCTCGACCCCAAGCCCGGTGGACGCATTTCCCTGCGGGTCCAGATCCACGACCAGAACCTTGCATCCTGCCTCGGCCAAACCCGCCGCCAGATTGATCGCTGTCGTGGTCTTGCCAACCCCACCCTTCTGATTGGCAACCGCCATGATACGAGGTCCTGCAGGGCGCGACAGATCAACCACGTGAGACTCCTTTGATCTTCAGGATGACAGCCTGGGGGTCAGTTAAACTATTAGCTGTCTCCGTGGTAAAATTCCATTCCCGTTGGGCCGCGTCGATTTCTTTTTTCCAGGTGGCGCCTTTGGGAAACACGGCCACTCCATCTTCCTTTAAATGCCTGTCACAAAATGACAATAAAGTCGTCAGGTCCGCGAGCGCCCTTGCGGAAAGGACATCAGCGCCCAAAGGATCAACAGCCTCAATCCGTTTTGAAATCACCGAGCAGTTGGCCTTGGTTTCGCGGATGACGGTGCGCAAAAACGCCGATTTTCTCTGATCGCTCTCAACCAGGGTAAATTCCGTCTCAGGCGAAGCTTCAGCGGCCAGTATCGCGCAGACCAACCCGGGAAATCCGCCACCGCTTCCTAGGTCGACCCAGTGATTCTTCGGCTCAACCAAATTAAAGACCTGGATCGAGTCCTTTACGTGCCGCGACCAAACTTCAGGCAGAGTGCTGCGCGAAACCAAGTTAATCTTTGGATTCCACTTCCGCAGAAGATCGACAAAGATTGACAGCTTTTCGAATGTTTCACGTGAAACACTCAAGCCATCGGGCGAAGCGCACGAGTCGCCGTTCATGCCTTTTTTGCTCTCTGACTGCTTCTGAGTTTTGCCAGTACCAAGGTCAAAGCAGCAGGCGTAACACCCTCCACGCGGCTCGCCTGGGCAATGTTTGCCGGTCGCGCGGCTGACAGCTTCTGTTTCAACTCATTCGAAAGACCTGTGAGCGAGGAATAGTCAAAATCCGCGGGTATGGCATAGATTTCGTCGCGCTTCATGGCTTCAACGTCTCGTTGTTGCCGAGCTATATAGTTAGCGTAGAGCGCGTCCCTTTCGATCTGCCGACGGGTGTCTTGGTCGACATCCTCCAACTGCTGGATCAGCGGCACAAGGTCCTCGAAGCACACGTTCGGAAACGCCAAGACTGCCATTCCGTCCCTGCGGTTACCATCCTGATTTACTTCGATGCCAGCTGCGCGGATTTCCTTGGGTGTATAGGTCCGTTCGGTCAGTACTGACTTCACAGCACCCAGCTTTTCCATTTTTGTTTCAAAAGCCAGGCGACGATGATCCGATATACACCCAATTTCCAGGCCTTGCGGCGTAAGGCGTTGATCCGCATTGTCCGCGCGCAAGGACAGACGGAACTCGGCGCGCGAGGTGAACATCCGATACGGTTCCGCTACACCCCGTGTGGTCAGATCGTCAATCATCACACCAATATAGCTATTGGCTCGGGTAAAATGAATTGCATCTCGCCCCTGAACTTCCAGCGCGGCATTCAGGCCTGCGAATAAGCCCTGAGCGGCCGCCTCCTCATATCCTGTGGTTCCATTGATCTGCCCCGCAAGATATAGTCCTGGGATATCCGGCAAGGCCAAGGATGCGTTCAACACACGCGGGTCCACATAGTCGTATTCAATGGCGTAGCCCGGCTGTAAGATCTCTGCAGACTCAAGGCCTTTGATTGATCGGACATACTCGACTTGGACATCCTGCGGCAGCGAAGTCGAAATCCCGTTTGGATACACAGTGTGGTCATTGACCCCCTCAGGCTCTAGGAAAATCTGATGAGAGTCCTTATCCGCAAACCGAACGATCTTGTCTTCGATCGAAGGGCAATATCGCGGCCCCACTCCCTCGATATGCCCCCCATACATCGCAGAGCGACTCAGGTTCTTTTCGATGATTTCATGGGTTTGCGCGTTCGTATGAGTGATGCCGCAAGAGATTTGCGGCGCCACCGGTGTTTTGGACAAGAATGAGAACATGGTCGGGTCATCATCACCGTCCTGCCGTTCCAATCCGTCCCAGTCGATCGTGCGTCCATCAAGTCGAGGAGGCGTTCCTGTTTTCAGCCGCGCCATCGGCAGGTCATAGCTATCCAACCGCTCAGCCAGTCGTACAGACGGCCTGTCGCCCATACGGCCTCCGGGCCTCTGAACATCGCCGATATGAATCACGCCCCGCAGAAACGTTCCCGAGGTCAGAATCACCGATTTCGCAGTGATTTCAGATCCGTCGGACAGAACCACCCCGGCAACGCGATGACCGGCCATTCGGAAATCTATGACTTCTCCTGTAATGACTTCGAGGTTCTTGCGCGCCTTTGTTTCCCGTTGCATTGCAGCCCGGTACAGCGCACGGTCGGCCTGCGCACGAGGCCCTTGAACGGCGGGCCCTTTACGGCGATTCAGAAGGCGGAACTGGATTCCCGCCCGGTCTGCAACCCGCCCCATAACGCCGTCCAGCGCGTCGATCTCTCGAACCAGGTGGCCTTTTCCAAGTCCACCGATCGCTGGATTGCACGACATGACACCGATGTCGGTTTCCGAAAGTGTTACCAAAGCTGTCTGCGCACCCATCCGGGCCGCGGCATGGGCCGCCTCGGCCCCCGCATGCCCCGCTCCGATAACGACGACGTCAAACTCCGAATGTTTCACGTGAAACACTCCTCATTTACCCAAACAAAAGCTGGCGAAAATTTCGTCCAGCAGATTTTCCACATCTACTCGACCGACCAAAGACTCCAACGCGCGGATGGCGGTTCGCAGCTCTTCTGCTGCAATATCGTACAGGTCCGGGCCGGAATCCAGAACTCTGAGTGCTTCGGACAGAGCGGCCGAGGATTTCAGCATTGCAACACGATGGCGTTCCCGGGTAGCAATACCATAACTTGCGGTTCGCTCTTTCAGAACCACCGATATGTTGTCGATCAGGCGATCGATTCCCTGACCTGTCTTCCCCGATACACCCTCGGTCCCACCTGAACGAAGGTCGGACTTCGGCAGAACCTGAATGTCGTCGGATTGCATACCGATTCCCAAAGCTTGCGGGTCCTCGGTCAGAAATACGCGAAGGTCGGCATTTTCCGCCCGCTTTCTGGCCAGAGCGATCCCAAGACCCTCTACGTGGTCCTCGGTTTCGCGCAACCCGGCCGTATCCAGCAACGTGACCGGCACGCCTGCCAGGTCCATCCGCACCTCGATAATATCGCGGGTGGTGCCAGCATATTCCGAAGTAATTGCCGCCTCCCGGCCCGCAAGCGCATTCAGCAAGGTCGACTTGCCCGCATTCGGTGGGCCGACGATAGCCACTTCAAAGCCGGTGCGAATCCGCTCGGCAATCCTCACGCCCTTCGCCTCCCGCTCCAAATCCGCCATGACAGCAGTCACAAGCGATCGGACTTCGGGTGACACATCCGTTGGCACGTCTTCATCGGCAAAATCGATGACGGCTTCCAGCAACGAGGCCGCCCGGATCAAATCCCGCCGCCACCGTTCCGCCAGGTCGCCCAATTCGCCCGCTAGGATGGTCTGAGCCTGCTTGCGCTGTGCCTCGGTCTCTGCGTCGATCAGATCGGCCAGGCCTTCGACCTGTGCAAGGTCCATCTTCCCGTTTTCAAGAGCACGCCGGGTGAACTCGCCCGGTTCGGCCAGTCGCAGATCCGGCATCTCGGACAGGACGCGCAGAACCGCGTTGACCGAAGCCGTGCTGCCATGGATCTGCAGCTCGGCCACATCCTCGCCGGTAAAGCTTGACGGACCGTGGAAGGTCAGGACCAGCCCGTCATCCAGACGCGACCCGTCAGGTGCCCGCAACTCACGCAGGCACATGCCACGCAACGGCAAATCTCCTCCCGACAGAACCTTGGCCGCTTGGTGCGACTGCGGTCCTGACAGGCGGATCACAGCAACCCCTGCCTTGCCTTGCGCGCTGGCCAAGGCGAATATCGTATCCATTCGAAGGCCTCGCGTCGGTTACAAGACCGTATCAGGTATTCATCGAGTCGAAGAACTCGGAATTGGTCTTGGTCTGTTTCAACTTGGACAACAGGAACTCGATCGCGTCGGTTGTGCCCATCGGGTTGAGGATACGGCGCAGAACGAAGGTTTTGGCCAGATCGCCCTTGTCGACCAGCAGGTCCTCTTTCCGGGTGCCGGACTTGAGGATGTCGATCGCCGGGAACACCCGCTTGTCTGCGATCTTGCGATCCAGAACAATCTCCGAGTTACCGGTACCCTTGAATTCTTCAAAGATCACTTCGTCCATCCGGCTGCCAGTGTCGATCAGCGCGGTGGCGATGATGGTCAGCGAACCGCCCTCTTCGATGTTGCGCGCCGCACCGAAGAACCGCTTGGGCCGCTGCAGGGCGTTGGCGTCCACACCGCCGGTCAGAACCTTGCCCGAGGACGGCACCACGGTGTTGAACGCTCTACCAAGTCTTGTGATCGAGTCGAGAAGAATAACAACATCTCGTTTGTGCTCGACCAGGCGCTTGGCTTTTTCAATCACCATCTCGGACACGGCTACGTGGCGGGTCGCCGGTTCATCAAAGGTCGAGGATACCACCTCGCCCTTCACCGAGCGTTGCATGTCGGTCACCTCTTCGGGGCGCTCGTCGATCAGCAGGACGATCAGGTAGCACTCCGGATGGTTGCGCTCGATCGAATGCGCGATGTTCTGCAGGATCACCGTTTTACCGGTCCGCGGCGGTGCCACGATCAGCGACCGCTGGCCCTTGCCGATCGGCGCAACCAGGTCGATCACACGGGCGGATTTGTCCTTGATGGTCGGATCTTCGATCTCCATCTTCAGCCGCTCGTCCGGATAGAGCGGCGTCAGGTTGTCAAAGGCGATCTTGTGTTTCGCCTTTTCCGGGTCTTCGAAGTTGATCTTGGTCACCTTCGTCAGCGCGAAATATCGCTCGTTCTCTTCCGGGGCCTTGATCTCGCCCTCGACCGTGTCGCCGGTGCGCAGCGAGTGCTGGCGGATCATCTCGGGCGAGACATAGATGTCGTCCGGGCCGGGCAGATAGTTCGCCTCGGGCGAGCGCAGAAAGCCGAAGCCGTCCTGCAGCACCTCAAGCACGCCGTCACCGCCCACGGTCCAGCCCTCATCCGCGCGTTCGCGCAGAATCTGGAACATCATTTCGCCCTTGCGCATGGTCGAGGCGTTTTCGATCTCGAGCTCTTCGGCCATGGCCAGAAGGTCTTTGGGGCTTTTGGCCTTCAGATCGGCCAGATTCAGGGATTCGGTTGTCATGATGATACGGACCTTGGCCGCAAGGGTGCGGCACAGCGTTGAATTTCAAACAGGAAGATGCGCCATCCGGACGGATGGGTTGATCCCTACATAAGGCCGGTCGCCGCCCGAGTCAAACCGGTGCGGAAATGGCCCTCAGAACTTCAGAATGACCGCCAGAACGATGATGACCATCAAAACGGTCGGAACCTCGTTCATCATGCGGTACTGGCGCCCTGTGAGCGTGTTGCGGCCTTCGACGAAATCCTTGCGCCGGGCCAACAGCCAGTGATGGAACCAGGTCATGCCGATCACCGCCGCGCCCTTGACCCAGGGCCAGGACCAGTCCCACCCGACGATGCCGGGAGTGAATACCATGATGAGGCCACAGACCCAGGCTACGATCATCGCCGGCCGCATGATCACGCGCAGCAGCTTTTCTTCCATTTCAAAGAAGATCTCGGGCGCGCCGTCGACGGCCTGCGCCTTTTCGACGTGATAGACGAACAGACGAGGCAAATAGAACAAACCCGCCATCCACGAGATCACCGCCATGATGTGCAGCGATTTCACCCAAGGGTACAGCGTGAAGAGAAGATCGGTCATCGGGTTTCCCGGCACTGGTCGGACCCTCCCTAATAAAAAAAATAGAAAAGAGAAAGGATGATGGTTTTGTAGGGTGGGCAAAATCCGTGGATTATTGTTTTGTCCGCCAGTTTTCCCCAGGTGGATGAATAAATTCCAAAACTGGTTGATTCTGGTGATTTCGTTTTTTACATAATAAAAACAAACAGTTAAATTATAAATCGCGGACCTGTCTTGGGGATAACTCAAGGGACATCTTTTGATGAACAGGAAGTCCCAAGATCCCGAGTTATCCTTGTCCCGACCGGACAGTCTTTGAGCGACTCAGGGAAGTTTCAGGCCGAAATCGCGGGCTTGCGTGTCAACTGGAAAACCATACAAACCGTTCAAAACCAATGATCAACTTGCCCACGGGGTTTTCCACATGACTGTCCCCATCGTTCTTGCCTCGGGGTCCGAGATCCGCGCGCAGTTACTGCGGAACGCCGGAGTGCCGTTTTCCGTCCAGGTCGCCCGCGTGGACGAGGATACCGCCAAACGCGCGCTTCTGGCTGAGGGCGCGCCGCCCCGCGACATCGCCGACGCTCTGGCCGAGCTCAAGGCGCGCAAGATCAGTGACAAGACGCCCGGCGCGATGGTTCTGGGCTGTGACCAGGTTCTGGATTTCGACGGACGCCTGCTGTCCAAGCCCGAAACGCCCGAAGAGGCGCTGGCGCAGTTGAAGGCGATGCGCGGCAAGCGTCACATGCTGCTGTCGGCGGCGGTGATCTATCAGAACGGCGAACCGGTCTGGCGCCATGTCGGTCAGGTGCGGTTGCGGATGCGCGCCAGTTCGGATGCCTATCTGAAGGGCTATGTCGCGCGCAACTGGGACAGCATTCGCCATGCGGTCGGGGCCTACAAGCTGGAAGAAGAGGGTGTGCGCCTGTTCAGCAGCATTGACGGCGACTATTTTAACGTCTTGGGTATGCCCCTGCTGGAGCTGCTCAATTTTCTAGCGGTCCGAGGGGTGATCGAACAATGACCGACAAACGCATTCCACTGGCCGGAGTCATCGGACACCCGATTGCCCATTCCCGATCGCCTGCCCTGCATGGCTATTGGCTGAAGACCTATGGCCTGCCGGGACATTATGTGCCGATGGATGTTGCGCCCGCCGATCTTGAAACGGTCCTGCGCAGCTTGCCCAAGGCCGGGTTCGTCGGGGCCAATGTCACCGTTCCGCACAAAGAGGCCGCGATGCGGCTGGCAGATCATGTGTCGGACCGCGCCTCGGTGATCGGAGCGGCGAATACGCTGGTGTTCCGGTCCGATGGCTCGATCCACGCGGACAATACCGACGGGTACGGGTTTATGCAGAACCTGCGTGCGGGTGCGCCGGATTGGGTGCCGCAGGATGGCCCGGCGGTGGTGTTCGGCGCGGGCGGGGCCGCGCGGGCGGTGCTGCAGGCGCTGGCCGAGGCCGGCGTGCCCGAAATCCTGCTGACCAACCGCACGCGGTCGCGCGCCGATCACCTGAAAGATGAATTCGGCCAGCGCATCACCGTGGTCGATTGGGTCCAGGCCGGAAACGTGATCGAAAACGCCGAGCTGGTGGTGAACACTACGTCACTGGGCATGCAGGGTCAGCCCGAGCTGCGCGTCCCCTTGGACGGGTTGCAGCCGGGAACGGTGGTGACCGATCTGGTCTATACGCCATTGAAGACCCGCCTTCTTGAACAGGCCGAGGCTGCGGGCTGCACGGTCGTCGACGGGCTGGGCATGTTGCTGCATCAGGCGGTGCCCGGGTTCGAGCGGTGGTTCGGCCTGCGCCCCGAGGTTACGGAAGAAACCCGCGCGGCGGTTCTGGGATGAGCTTTGCGCTGGGTCTGACCGGGTCGATCGGCATGGGCAAAAGCACCACCGCCAACCTGTTCGCGCAGGAAGGTTGCGCCGTTTGGGATGCCGACGCCGCGGTGCATCGGCTGTACGCGGCCGGCGGCGCGGCGGTCGCGCCGATCCGCGCGGCATTTCCCGAGGCCATCGAGAATGGCGCTGTCAACCGTGATGTCCTGAAACGGATCATCGGTGCCGATCCGACCGCGTTGAAACGGATCGAAGTCATCGTGCACCCGCTGGTGGCCCAGGATCGCGAGGCGTTTCGGCAGGCGGCCAAGTCGGACATCCTTGTCTTTGATATTCCTCTGCTTTTCGAAACTGGCGGCGAGGCGCAGATGGATGCGGTGGCCTGCGTTTCGATCCCCGCCGACGAGCAGAAGCGCCGCGTTATGGCGCGGGGCACGATGACCGAGGCGCAGTTCGAGCAGATCCGCGCCAAGCAGATGCCGAATGACAAAAAATGCGCGCGGTCGGATTTCGTGATCGTCACCGACACTCTGGACCATGCCCGCGCTCAGGTGCAGGATGTGGTCAGGCAGATCAGGGCAGGATTGGCAGATGCGTGAAATCGTACTGGATACGGAAACCACCGGATTCGATCCCGAAAGCGGCGACCGGATCGTCGAGATCGGCGCAATCGAGTTGTGGAACCACGTCGCCACGGGCGAGACCTATCACGTCTACATCAACCCCGAACGTTCGATGCCGTCCGAGGCTTTCGGCGTGCACGGCATCGGTCCTGACTTGCTGGAGCCGCCGCAAACTCCCGAACCGGGCCAGATCACCCTGAAGGACAAACCCGTCTTTGCGAAGGTCGGGCAGGCCTTCCGCGATTTCGTGGGGGATGCACGCCTGGTGATCCACAACGCGTCATTCGACATGAAGTTCCTCAATGCCGAATTGGGATGGATGGGTCTGCCTCCGATCCCGATGGAGCAGGCGCTGGACACGCTGGCGATCGCGCGCAAGCGGTTTCCCGGCTCGCCCGCCTCGCTGGATGCGCTGTGCCGGCGGTTCAACATCGACAACTCGAACCGGGTTCTGCACGGTGCGTTGCTCGACTCGGAAATCCTGGCAGAAGTCTATCTGGAGCTGATCGGCGGACGCCAACCTGATTTTGGCCTGTCTTCGGCGTCTGCCGAAAGCTCAACCGGTGGCGACATTTGGCGCCCCGGTCCACGGCCCAGCCCACTGCAGCCCCGGATTACCGAGGATGAGCGCGCTGCGCATGATGCATTTGTCGAAAAGCTGGGCGAAAACGCCCTGTGGTCCCGCACCTGATCCGGGTCAGATGCGGGTTGCCTGATCACGCCTCGGTCTTGTCGGACGCCTCGGCCTGACGGCGCATCAACTCGTTGCGGTACAGACCGACGAAATCGATGTTGTCCAGGTTGACCGGCGGGTAGCCACCGTCGCGGGTGATGTCGCTGACGATGCGGCGCAGGTAAGGGAACAGCATCCGCGGGCATTCAATCATCAGGAACGGGTGCAACTGATCATTTGGCACGCCTTCCACGTGGAACAGGCCGCAATAATCGATCTCGCACAGGAACAGGATGTCCTCCAGACCCTTGGCCTTGGACTTGAGGTTCAGCTTGATCGACACCTCGTACTGGTGATCGGCCGAGCGCTTTTTCGCATCCAGGTTCACCTGGACCGAGATCTCGGGCTGCACGTCGCCCGAGACGCCTTTTTGCGCCATCACGTTTTCAAAGGACATGTCCCGGATGAACTGTCCCAGAATGCGCATCTGGATTTGGGGGGCTGCCTGGGGCTCGGTTGTGCCGGCGGCGGTTTCTTCGGTCATGGATCCGCTCCAAAATTTAAATTCGCCACTGCTTATCAAGTTGGGCCGGGCACCTCAATGCTGGTGCGGCCCTTCCACCCATTTCGACGGTTGTGCGGGTTTTGTGCGCACTTCCGAATACTCTCCGTCTATGATGTCATCCCCACCGAACGGATCGCGCGCCGCCCCATATTGCGGGCCGGGACCCATCTGGAACTGGGCAATCGTGACCCGTGATTTGAGATACCGAAAAACCGCGGCCCGCACCCCGGGAACCAGCAGCGCAAAGCCGATTGCGTCGGTGAAGAACCCGGGCGTCATCAGCAGAACGCCCGACAGCAGGATCATTGCACCATTGGCCAGCGGTTCGGTCGGGTCGTCCAGTTCGGAAAAGGCGCGCTGCAGCTGACCCATCGCCATGCGACCTTGTGTCCGCACCATCGCGGTACCCAGAACGGCGGTCAAAACCACGATTGCCAGCGTCGGCCACAGGCCGATCAGACCGCCGACCTGGATAAAAAGGGCGATTTCGATGATCGGCACCAATAAAAATGCCAAGAACAGATACATATGCGCTATCCTTTCCCATAGGCCGGGCTGTGGACTTGCCACCAACTGTCACCTACATAGTGGCACGAGGCCGCGTGTACAAAGTCTCGGTGCTGAAAAGAGGACGAAATGAATTCACCCCTGATCCAGCTTCTGGTGCTGGCTGGCATAGCCATCTTCCTGATCCTGCGTCTCAGAAGCGTGCTGGGCACGCGCGAAGGCTTTGAAAAACCACCGGTGCCGCAGCAACCCGACACCGGGAAGTCGCGTCGTGATTTCGAAGTGATCGACGGCGGTCCGGATCGTGACATTACCGACCATGTGCCCGAAGACAGCGAATTGGCGCAGACGCTGGCCGCAATGAAGCGAGTCGAGCCCAGCTTTTCGGTCAGCGAGTTTCTGCAGGGCGCCCGTGGCGCCTATGAGCTGATCGTCATGGGGTTCGAGCGGGGCAATCTGGATGAAATCCAGCCCTTCCTGTCCGAGGAAGTGTTCGAAACCTTCGTCTCGGTTGTCGCTGATCGCGAGGACAAGGGCCTGACGATCGAGGCCGAGTTCATCGGTGTGCGTGAGATGGGCCTGGTGGATGCACAATTCGACAAGGATTCCAACCGCGCCGAGATCACCGTGCGGTTCGTCGGCGAGCTGACGTCGGTCGTGCGTGACCGGGGCGGTGACATCATCGAAGGCAGCCCCAACACGATCAAGCGCCAAAAGGACAGCTGGACCTTTGCCCGCGTCATGGGCGCGGATGATCCGAACTGGCTGCTTGTCGCCACGGACGCATGATCGGAACGCTCCGGTCGCTGATGCTGGTGGCGGTTCTGACCGCCGCCAATGCCGCCGGAGCCGAGGCGACGCGATCCATCCTGTCATTTGCTGACCTCGATGGCTGGGCCGAGGATGACCACGGCGCGGCCTTGTCCGTTTTTCTGGACACTTGCGGGGACCTGGACGATCCGGACTGGCGTTCGTTGTGTGCGGCCGCACGGACATACAAGCCCGATGCCGCGCGCGCCTTTTTTGAGCTGTTCTTCCGGCCCATCCTGATCGAGGATGAAAAGGCCGCGCTGTTCACCGGATACTTTGAACCGGAATTGAACGGCTCGCGGACGCGGACTGAAACCTACAGATACCCGGTCTACAAGATGCCGCCCGAGGCGCGGGCGGCTGGGCAATGGCTCAGCCGGCGCGAGTTGCTGACCAGTGACGTGATGAAGGGCCGCGGCTTGGAAATCGCCTGGGTCGATGACCCGGTCGAGTTGTTTTTTCTGCAGATTCAAGGCTCGGGGCGCATCCGTTTGCCGGATGGCAGTTCGGTGCGTGTCGGATATGGCGGGGCCAACGGCCACCCCTATCGGTCGGTTGGGGTTGAGCTGGTCCGGCGCGGTATTCTGGGTGCGCATGATGTGAGCGCCCGGATGATCCAGTCGTGGGTGCGCAAGAACCCCGAGATTGGGGCCGAGCTGTTGATGCACAACCCGTCCTACGTCTTTTTCCGCGAGGTTTCGCGGGTAGCTGCAGACCGCGGGCCTTTGGGCGCAATGAACCGGTCGATCACTGCAATGCGCAGCATCGCCGTGGACCCGGCCTATACCCCGTTGGGTGCGCCGGTCTGGGTCGAAAAAGACGGCAAGACTCCGCTGCGGCGCTTGATGATCGCACAGGACACCGGCTCGGCAATCAAGGGCGCACAACGGGCCGACATCTTTTTCGGAACCGGGGACGCCGCAGGACAGGCAGCAGGCCGGCTCAAGGATCCCGGTCGCATGATCGTTCTGCTGCCGATCCAACGCGCTTATGCCATGCTGCCGGATGAGTTCTGATGACCCGCCGCAAGCTGACCGAAGACGAGATTGAATTGTGGCACAAGGTGACCCGGCAGACCGAGCGGCTGCACCCGGAGATTCCCCAATCCGTTCACCCATCGACATTGCCGAAGCCCAAGCCGCGAAAAACCCCCAAAGCGCGGATAGACACCTTTGAACTGGGTCAGAATGCACCGACAAATGGACGCGGTCACAGCTTGAAGCCCGCAATCGGCGACAGCCTGCGCGCCGCACCCGTACAGATGGACAGCAAGGCCTTTGCGCGGATGAAACGCGGCAAGCTGAAACCCGAAGGCAAGCTGGATCTGCACGGAATGCGGGTCGACACAGCCCATCCTGCTTTGATCCGGTTCATCCTGTCGGCGCAGGCATCGGGAAAACGACTGGTTCTGGTGGTCAGCGGCAAAGGCAAGGACAGGGACGAACCTGGCCCGATCCCGACGCCCCGCGGCGTGCTGCGCAACCAGGTGCCTCAGTGGTTGAATTTGCCGCCCCTGGCCCAAGCGGTTCTTCAGGTCAGTCCGGCCCATATCAGCCATGGCGGTGATGGGGCTTACTACGTGTATCTGAGGCGGATCCGCTAAAGCAGTCGCCGCGCCCTCTGAATACCGATCCAAACTATGCCGCACGTCGCCACGAAGAACCAGGCGATCCACAGGAACTGCGTGCTGAGCGGCACGCCCAGATCGATCAGCCCGCCAGTCAGGCCGGGCCCGACAGCAGACCCCAGCACCATGACGGCCGCAGCCATCGCCTTGATCGCGCCGATGTGACGGGTGCCGTAGAACTCGGCCCAGAACGCGGCGGGCAGCGTGCTGTTGGCGCCGACCGAAATGGCAAGACAGGACAAACCGATAACGGCGCCGGGGATTGTCTGGACAAACGCAAACAGGGCAAACCCGGCAGCCATCGGAAGCTGATAGAACGGCATCATCCGCGCCGTGCCCCATCTGTCCAGCGCCCAGCCCGAGGCGAACATCGCCAAGATCGACACCCCAGTATAGACCGGAAACAACGCGACCAGTTGGATATGGGCCCATCCTTTGGTCTGCGCCAGATGGACCTGGTGAAAGAAGAACGCGGTAATGAATGCCGAAGGCCCCATGAGCGCAGGCATCATGAACCAGAAAAGCGGGTTCAACAACGTTTCGCGCCGGGTCCAGTGCCGCCCAAGCATCCCGGTCGCGCTGGTTTCCCGGGCCAGGCTTTGTGGTGTCCGTTCCTGACGCAGCATCCGCATCAATGCGGGTATTCCCAACAACGCGATGGCGGCGGAGATCGCCCAAAGAAAATGCCAGTCGACAAAGGCCATGGCGGCGACGAACAGCACGGGCAGCAGGGCCTCACCGACGGCAAATCCCAGCGTTGCGATGGAGAGTGCCCTGCCCCGCGTGGCCGTGAACCACCGGGCCATCGCAACCATGGCAATGTGGCTGCACATGCCCTGGCCGAACAGACGCAGCAGAAAGATGACCAGGGGCAACAGGATCACCCAGTGATTGACCGCCATCGCCAGCGCGGCACACGCAAGCCCAAGCAGGACAGCCGGTCCCAGCACTCGGACACGATAGATATCGGTCAGCCCTCCGGCCCAGATCATGAAAATCGCGGAAACAGTCGTGCCCAACGAATAAAGGCCGCCCCATGCGCCGTGGCTGAGGCCGAACTCAGCCCGGATCTGCCCGGCGAAGATCGAAATGAAAAAGGTCTGTCCGAAACTGGACATGAAGGTCAGCAAGACCCCCGCGCCCAACCACGGAGCATTGTCCGCAAGGAAAAGGCGGACCCCTCGCCCTATCACGGGGTGCTGACCCGCACCTGTCCGGTTTCGGTCAGAACTACCTCGGTCGCGCCGGCATCGTTTCGCACGGCAGGCGGCACCAGAAGATCAATGCCGCCTTGATCCCGGCCAAAGGTCCTGCTGACCCGGCCCGCCGCGTTGAGAATCGACAGAAGTGCCGGAGATGTGGCGGCCACGAAATGCGAGGATTCCGCATCCTTGTTGAAGGCCGTGGTGTCGATGATGCTGACCGGGTACTGCGCCAGCTTCTCGGTCGAGCTGATGTTGCCCAGCCGCTCGCCCTTGGCAGTTCCGCGCAGGCGTCCGGACACGTTCAAGATCTTGTCTTTGCGCGAGACCATGATCACGAATGGCTCGGGCGGAGATTTGATCACCGCCATCTGCGACCGGAACACGTCAACGTCGAGATCGGGCGAGATCAGCAACACACCTTCCAGATTGCGCCGCGACCAGCCTGGCTCGCGCAGCTCGGCCTGGCGCATCATCTCCATGGTCAGCGCGCCTCCCATCGAGTGCGCAACGATCAGCACGCGCGGGACGCCCAGGGATTTCAGCGTAGAGATGGTTTGTTGCAGCCCGTCGCGGGCAAACAGCATGCTGTCCAGATCATAGGCATAGCCCGATCCGGCCCCCCGGCTGGGCCAGGAATAGACCAACGTCTTGCCAGGCAGGCCGATATCGTGAGCCAACTGAGCCGCGCGAAAAACGGTCTCGGTCTGGGTGGCGTTGTAGCCATGAACAAAAATCGTGACTTCCTTGGCGCCGTTCAGCCGTGCTTTCAGATCCTGCTCGGACGGAAATTCGCGCACACCGGCCAAAACGAACTGCCGGCTCGGATTCGGGTCCGAATAGGAAAATTCAAGCGTCCCGGGGCGGTGGTTCGGCGGGATCGAGACGGTGGTTTCGAGGAATTGCAGCCGGTCAGCGCGACGATACCCGTACGAGCCATCGGCCTCGCGTGCGCGGGTGGTGGCCGCGAACACGGTCTGCGCCGTTCCGACGTCCAACGCTTCGGGCAAGGTGACCGAGATGGATCGATCAACGCAGCCTCCCAAAACGGAAACCGTGACGAAAATGATCAGATAGCGCAGCACGGATCGATCCCAGACCAACAGTTACGTGCTACGCATAGCGTAACCTGCCGACGCGTCCAGATAATTGCGCAGGATCAACCGGCGAAAACCGGCTGATCATGTTACAGAACGTAACGGCTCAGGTCCGTGGATTTGGTCAGCTCACCAAGGTTTTCATCCACAAAGGCCGCGTTGACCACGATTTCCGCGCCGGCACGGTCCGGCGCGACAAAGGACAGATCTTCGAAAACGCGCTCCATCACGGTGTACAGGCGCCGGGCGCCGATATTCTCGACGCTCTGGTTCACTTCGGCGGCGATCCGGGCTAGCGCGGCGATCCCGTCCTCGGTAAAGCTGACGGTAACGTTTTCGGTGCCCATCAAAGCCGTATACTGGCGGGTCAGCGCGTTGTCCGTCTCGGTCAGGATGCGAACGAAATCCTCTTCGGTCAGCGCACGCAGCTCGACCCGGATCGGCAGACGCCCCTGCAGTTCCGGCAACAGGTCCGAAGGCTTGGCGATATGGAACGCGCCGCTGGCGATGAACAGAATGTGGTCGGTCTTGACCGGGCCATGCTTGGTGGACACGGTCGTGCCTTCGATCAGCGGCAGCAGGTCGCGCTGCACCCCTTCGCGGCTGACATCCCCGCCGCGGGTTTCTGCCCGGGCGCAGACCTTGTCGATCTCGTCCAGAAATACGATGCCATTCTGCTCGACCGATTCCAGCGCCGCGCGGGTGACGGCCTCGTCATCCAGCAACTTGTCGGCCTCTTCCCCGATCAGGATGTCATAGCTTTCGGCAACGGTCATGCGACGCTTGACGGTGCGCCCGCCGAAAGCTTTGCCGAAAATGTCGCCCAGGTTCATCATGCCCATCTGACCGCCCGGCTGGCCGGGAATGTCGAACATCGGCATCGGGTTGGACGTGTCGGCCAATTCAAGCTCGATCACCGTGTCGTCCAGCTCGCCGGATTTCAGCTTCTTGCGGAACATCTCGCGGGTGCTCTCGCGGGCGTCCGAGCCGGCGATGGCCTCGATCACGCGGTCCTCGGCAGCCTGATGCGCCTTGGCCTTGACCTCTTCGCGCATGTATTCACGGGTCTGGATGATAGCGGCATCGGCCAGATCGCGGATGATCTGTTCAACATCGCGGCCGACATAGCCGACTTCGGTGAATTTGGTCGCTTCGACCTTGATGAAAGGCGCGCGGGCCAGCTTGGCCAAGCGGCGGCTGATCTCGGTTTTGCCCACGCCGGTGGGCCCGATCATCAGGATATTCTTGGGATAGACCTCGTCGCGGATGTCGTCCGGCAACTGCTTGCGCCGCCAGCGGTTGCGCAGGGCCACGGCGACAGCGCGCTTGGCATCCTTCTGCCCGATGATGAAACGATCCAGTTCCGAGACGATCTCGCGCGGGGTCAGGTCGGTCACAGGGCAGTCCTTTCGATGGTCGGCAGTCAGCTGCGGCTTAGGTAAGCACGGGGTCGGCAAAAACAACCGAGACCGCACATTTGGCCGCGTTGGTTAACAATGACCCGGCGCCAATGCAATTCTTTCCTGACCTCCGTGTTGGGAGATTTCGGTGTCCTCTGATAGGGTTGGCGGAATGTGCGCGGGACCCGGAGAGTGAAATGTCCAAGATTGCCAAGATTACCCTGCTGTTCGTGGTGTTCGTGGACTTGATCGGCCAAGGGCTGGTTTTTCCGATCATCAACTCGCTGATCATGGAGACGAAATCGGGCTTTCTGCCGGAAAGCACGCCAATGGGCAGCCGTCACTTCTACTACGGTCTGGTGATCGGGTGTTTCTTCCTGTCCTGGTTTCTGGGCGTCGTCTATGTCTCGAAAGTTTCGGACTCCATCGGGCGCAAGAATGCACTTCTGGTCTGCCTGGGCGGCGCGCTGGCCGGCTATGCGATCACCATTGCGGCGCTGTATCTCAACAGCCTGATCCTGTTGATCGTGGGCCGGTCGATCACCGGGTTCACGGCCGGAAACCAGCCCATTGCGCAGGCGGCCATGATCGACGGCAGCACGGATGCGGCCGATCGTGACCGGAACATGGGTTATATCGTGACAGGGGTCAGCTTTGGCCTGGTCGGCGGCCCGATCATCGGAGCGGTCCTGTCGGATGCGGCGCTGTTGGGCAGCGTTGCCACGCTCAAGACCCCATTCTACGGCGCGTTTGTCCTGGTGCTTATCGCGATCCTGCTGGTGCTGTTCTTTTTCAAGGATACCCGAACCGAACGCGAACCCTTCGTCTTTCGCCCCCGCGATGTGACCGACAGCCTGGTCGCCGTACGTGGCCACCCCATGGTTCTGAAGATCCTGCCCGTCTACGCGTTCTTCATGATCGCGAACGTCACCTTCTACGTGTTTGTGGACAATTTCCTGACCAGCGCTTTTGGTTACGGCGTGATCGGCGGCAGCATGGCCATGGTCGTCATTGGTGCGGCGCTGGCCTTCTCAAGTACGTTTCTCGTGAAACCCGCGCAGGAACGTTTCAGCAAGCACAACATCATATATGTTTCGCTGATCGTCATGGTGATCTGCGGCTTTGCCTTTGCCTTCAGCCCCAGCGGCGTGCTCAGCTACGTGCCGGTGTTCCTGTTCTATTTCCTGTTCGGCGTGGCCTACCCGACCCTTCTGGGCCTGTTCTCCTCGTCGGTCAGCGAGGCGGATCAGGGCTGGGTCATGGGCGTAACCACGGCCGTGTTCTGCCTGGCGGGTGGAATCATGTCGCTGATCGGCGGCGGGTTGATGAGCATCGATATCCGCCTGCCCTATTACATCGTGATCGCCTCGGCCATTCTGGGGCTGATCGGGATGCACCGCCGGTGGAAGGGCAAGGAGATTTCGGCCCTGCTGGCCTGACCCCTAGCCCGAAATGCTCTCAACCGTCAGGTTGCCGTTGGTGTAGACGCAGATGTCGGCGGCAATTGCCATGGCCTCGCGGGCAACCTCCTCGGCCGACTTGTCGCTGTCCATCATCGCGCGCGCGGCTGCCAGGGCAAAGTTGCCACCCGACCCGATCGCCGCCACGTCATGTTCCGGTTCGAGCACGTCCCCGGCCCCGGTGATCACGAACAGGTCACGGCCGTCGGTGACGATCAGCATCGCCTCAAGCTTCTGCAGGTACTTGTCGGTGCGCCAGTCCTTGGCCAGCTCGACCGAGGCGCGGGCCAGTTGACCGGGCGTGGCCTCCAGCTTGGCTTCCAGCCGTTCCAGCAGTGTGAAGGCGTCGGCGGTCGAGCCGGCGAACCCGGCGACGATCTCGAACCCGCCGGGCGACAGGCGCCGCACCTTGCGGGCGGTGCCCTTGATCACGGTCTGGCCCAGGCTGACCTGCCCGTCACCCGCGATGACGATCTGGCCGCCTTTCTTGACGCCGATGATCGTGGTGCCGTGCCAACCGGGAAAGTCGTTCTCCGCCATTCAAGCCTCCGTATCCGTTGATGCCCTATATGGGCCGGAGGCGCGATCCGCGCAACCCGTTCTCAAACTGCCCAAAAGATATGCAATCCGTGCATCACGGGGTTGTCGGACCAGCAATTGTGAGTCGCCTGTCGCAAGACTAGATGACGCTTACAACCGACACAGGGTCGGCTGTTTCAAAAAAGGAATGCGCAAATGGCAACCACCGCAAACATCCATGCGCCGCTCGGAGCAGCTACCATCCTGCGTGTAGTGGACGGCATCTCGCACGCTTTCGAAGCTGCCGCCGAATGGAACACCTCCCGCAAGACCCGCAAGCTGCTGTCGCAACTGAGCGATGCCCAGCTGGAAGATATCGGTCTGGTCCGCGAAGATATCGCAAAGATCTGAATTCAGACCGAATTCGACTAAAGACGAATGGCCGCTTGGATTTCCGGGCGGCTTTTTTTTGCGCAGACCATGCACAAAAAAAGGCGCCCCATGAGGAGCGCCTTTTTTTGAGTTCAGTTCGGTATTAGATGGATTCGTCGATCCAGCTTTGCAGGGCGGCCTTCGGGGCAGCGCCTGCGCGGTTCGAAACCACCTGACCGTCCTTGAAGATGAACAGCGCGGGAATTCCGCGTACGCCCATGGCTGCGGCCGAGTTGGGGTTGCTGTCCACGTCGACCTTGGCGATCTTGACCTTGCCGCCATATTCGGCCGCCAGCTCTTCCAGAGCGGGGCCGATCTGCTTGCAGGGTCCGCACCACTCGGCCCAGAAATCCACCACGACGGGGACGTCCGAGTTCTTGACTTCGGCGTCAAAGGTTTCGTCGGTTACGGCTACGGTCGACATATTCTGTCTCCTGAATGACATGCGGTTGGGAGTCGAACGTAGGTGCGCCCATTGGGGAGGTCAAGATATCTGGGCGCGCACCAGCGCATCTGTCACAAGATCGTGTGGCAGCCACATCAGGCGCGCCGTCCGGGTCCACAGGATCGCGGTGCGGATCTCGCGGCCGGGATAGATCTGCGACAGCGCGGCGGCATAGGCGCCCATCTGGCGCAACAGGCCCTCGGGGCAGGTCTCGGCCCGATCGGGAACCGTGGAGTTTGATTTGAAATCAATGACTTGCACCACGTCATCCGTCACGATCAACCGGTCGATCACCCCGTGGATCCGACGACCGTCCAAAGTGGCCGAGACGGGCACCTCGGCCAGCGCGGCCGGTGCAAAGACGGGGGCCAGGTCCGGTGCGGTTAGCACGCCCGACGCCTCGGCCAGAAGGTCGCGGCGGTCGCCGTCCTGCATATCGGGCAGAAGCCGGGCGCAGAGCTGATCCCACCGGTCGCGCGGCGCCTGGGCCAGATGTTCGAGCAGCAGGTGCAGGCGGGTGCCGCGCAGCTTGGCAGCCTCTTCCTCAAGCCCGGTCTCGCCCGGCAGAGCCTTGGCCCCGCCTAGATCGGACGGGCTGAGCGTCTCGGGATCGGGTATCGGCTCGGGCGCGGGCCGGTGGAACAGGTCCGGCAGGGTATCCTGCACCGGCTCCGGGGTCGGGCGATGGTCCAGCGGCAGACCCTCCCAATCGCCATGCGCCAGACGGCGGTTGCCGGTGCCGAGGGTCTCGGTGGCGCCTGCCCGGCCCATCGCCTCTTCGACCAGTTGGTACCAGCTGGACCCGTCCTTGCCCAGATCGCCGGCAGCCGCCACGATCAGCCATTTCTCGGCCCGGGTCAGCGCGACGTACAGCAAACGTAGCCGCTCGTTCTCCTCGCGTTGGCGCGCGTCTTCGCGGGCGCGGGCGACAAGGCTGGGCGACAGGTCGGTGGGCACCTTCCACAGCGGCGTTCCGTCGGCGACCATGATCTCGGCATCGCGGGGCGGCTGCCGCTTGCCGGTGTCCGGCAGGATCACGATCGGCGCCTCCAGCCCTTTTGAGCCATGCACCGTCATCACCCGGATCATGTTGCCCACGCCGGTCATCTGGCGCTTGATCTCAAGGTCGTCGGTCTGCATCCAGACCAGGAAACCCGTCAGGCTGGGAATGTCCGACCGTTCATAGGCCAGCGCCTGTGACAGCAACGCGTTGATGCCGTCCTCGGCCTCGGCGCCCAGGCGGCCCAACAATTTGCGACGGCCGTCATGGCGGGTCAGCACCCGTTCGATCAGGTCGTAGGGGCGCAGAAAGTCCACCTGCCCGCGCAGATCGTTCAAGACAGCCAGCGTTTCGGGAAAATCCCCGGCGCGTTGGCGCAGCGCCGCCCACAGGTACCTTTCCTGCCGGCGATGAGCGAGGTCGAACAGCATCTGCTCGGACCAGCCGAACAGCGGCGATTTCAGCACCGTGGCCAGCGACAGGTCATCCTCGGGCGTGGCGAGAAAGCTCAGCAACGCGGCCAGATCCTTGACCGCCAGTTCCGCGCCCACCTTCAACCGGTCGGCCCCTGCGATCGGCAAACCTTGGGCCTTGCAGGCGCGGATGATCTCGGCGAACAGGTCCGAGCGGCGCTGAACCAGGATCAGGAAATCCCCCGGCCGCACCTTGCGGCGCACGAACGTGCCGCGCGTGGGGCCGTCTTCGGGGATGGTTTCGCCGGCGTCGATCATGGCCTTGATGCGCGCGGCGATCTGGTTGGCCAGGATCACCGTGTGATGTTGCGCCGCGGGCCGATCGACCGGATCGGTCCAGTCGCCCTCGTCCGCGTCCTCGACCTTTTCCACCACCGGCCACAGATCGACCCGGCCCGGCAGATCGGCTTTGAAGGCGCGGTGCTGCGACTCTTTCTGAAACCCTGCCTCGGCGCGGTTTTCGAACAGAATATCGACCAGCGACAGGATGGAGCTGGAGGAACGGAACGAATATTCCAGCGTCCAATCCCACAGTTTAGAGCCTGATTCCTGCAGTTTTCGCCCGAATTCGGCCTGCATCCGGTCAAAGGCCTGCGGGTCGGCCCCCTGGAAGGAATAGATCGACTGTTTCTTGTCGCCGACCACGAAGATCGTGCGCTCGACCCCTGATCGTGCGCCTTCGCCGCTGGTGAATTCCTGCGCCAGTTTCTCGACCACATCCCATTGATCGGGGCTGGTGTCCTGCGCCTCGTCCACCAGGATGTGGTCGATGCCGCCATCCAGCCGGTACAGAACCCAAGCGGCCACCGCCGGATCGTTCAGCAACAGGCGCGCGCGCAGGATCAGGTCGTCGAAGTCCAGCCAGCCGCGCAGTTGCTTGAGGCGCTCATATTCCGGCAGGAATGCCGCCGCGAAGCGGTGCAGCACCATGGATTTTCGGGCTGCTGCCAGCGCCAGGCGTCCTTCCCGCGCGGCCTCGACCCGCCGCATCAGCGCCTCGAGCGGATCCATCTGCCCCGCCAAGACCCCCTCGCGCAGCGCCTTGGTAGGAAAACTGCCGATCTTGGCGGTAAAGGGCTCTTTGGCGGATTTTCCGGTCAGGAACACGTCTTCCAGCTCCGGCAACTGACCCAAGGCGGGTTCGGTGAAGCCCGACAGTTTCTCGGCCGCCTTGGCGTCGGTCTTGCCGCCGCCCGCCAGCGCCGGAAGTATCGACCGGATCAGCTCGACCTCGCCGCCCAGAAACACCTGCGCCAGCAGCGCGTCCTCGTCGAACCCCTCGGGCAGGCCAAAACGGGCCAGCAAGTCGGGCCATTGCAGCGCGGGCGTGAACAGGGTGCGCTTTTGGGCGATTGCGGCGGTCAGCTTGTCAAAGCCGGTATCGGTGATGTGGCGGGCCACGTCCTCGATCAGGCTGGCCTGGGGGCCTTCGGCGAAATCCTCGACGATTTCCTCGCGCAGCAGGGCCGCGGCGCGGTCTTCCATCTCGGAAAACTGCGGGCTGACCCCGGCCTCGAGCGGGAACCGCCGCAGCAGCGAGGCGCAGAACGAGTGGATCGTCTGGATCTTCAACCCGCCCGGCGTTTCGATGGCGCGCGCGAACAGGGTGCGGGCCCGGGCCAGGCGGTCGGGGTCGATCACCCCTTCGACGCCCAGTTCGGTCAGTTGCCGCAGCAACGCCGCGTCGTCCAGCATCGCCCACTCGCCCAGCCGCTTGAACAGGCGGTTCTGCATCTCGCTGGCGGCGGCCTTGGTATAGGTCAGGCACAGGATGTGCTGCGGCTGTACGCCGTCCAGCAGCAGCCGCGCCACGCGGTCGGTCAGAACCCGCGTCTTGCCCGAGCCCGCATTGGCCGCCAGCCAGGTCGACGCATCGGGCCGCGCCGCCTGAACCTGCCGTTCGGTCGCATCGTCGCGCGGGGTCATGTCAGATCCTCGGGCCTGGTTTCGGCGGTGCGGTCCCATTCGCCGAACCGCGCCAGGTGGTCATAATCGCCCACGTCGCTGTCCTTGTGCATCATCCGGCGCGACGAAAAGCCCTGATCAGGCTCTAAATAGGCAGAAATCAGCTCTTTCAGCTCGGCCAGAACCTTGTCGGGCGGCTCTTTGTCCAGGGGTGCCGGGACCTCTTTGTAGGTGCCGCCCATACCGATGAACACGGCGCTGGCCACGGCCATCGGGTCAAATCCGTCGATCCCGCCCTGCTCGGCCATCGCGGCCTCGATCAGCAGCTGTTTGTCGAACTTGGCCTGCTGCGATTCCGAGGGCGGCGTGCCGGTCTTGTAGTCGATGATGGTCAGCGCGCCGCGGCTGTTTCGGTCGATCCGGTCGGCGCGGCCATTCAGGGTGAACCCAAGCGGTTCCAGCGTCAGGCGCATCTTTGCCTCGAACGCGATCGGGCCGCCGTCGCTGCGGCGGTTGATCTCGGCGCGCAGAAAGTCGTCGGCGATCCGTTCCAGCCGCGCCAGCCACAGTTTCCGGGCGGTGGGCCAGGCGACATGCTTATCCAGCAGAGCCTCGGCCCGTTTCAGGAAGTTGTCACGGGTCAGCAGCGCGCCGTCCAACACGCTGTCCTTGACGAAATGTTCCAGGATCTCGTGGATCACGATGCCGCGCAGCAGGGCGTCGGGCGCCTGTACCAGCGGGTCCAGCGGTTTCAGGCGCAGAACGTGCTTGGCATAGATCGCATAGGGGTCGCGGATCAGCCGCTTGATCTCGGTCACCGACAGGCGGCGCGGGCGCGCGGCCACCGGCGGGCGCGGCGAGGGGCGCGGTGCGGCGGCGATCCGGGGCGCCTGTTCCAGCATCTCGGACCAGCGCAGCCATGTCTTGCCCCGGTCGCGCATCTGTTCCAGCGCCGCGCGGCCGCCCTGATCCGGCAGGCCCTGCAACAGGTTGGTCAATCGGTTCAGCCAGCGTGACGGAACGGTTTCGGCATCATCCGAACGGACCGCGCGGGTCAGCCAGACCTCGGGCGTGCCGATGGCCTGCTGGAAATCATGGGCCGACAGACCGATGCGCCGTTCCGGCAGTAGCAGGCCGGCACGGTCGCGCATCTGGCGGTTCAGCCAGGGGTCGGGCGCGGGAGCCTCGGGCCAGCTGCCTTCGTTCAGCCCACCCAGGATCAGCAGGTCGGCACCCTGCACGCGCGCTTCGAGCGTGCCCCAGATCATGATCCGCGGGTGGGGGGCGTCGCGGTCGCGGACCTCCTGCCCGGCCAGCAGCGCGCCCAGCAGATCGGCGAAATCCAGCGCCGTCACCTTGCCGCCATGCTCGGCCTCGTCCGCAAGGCCCGAGATCACCGCCAGCGCCGTTTGGCCAGCGTTTTTCTCCCACAACTCGCCTGCGCCGTCGGTTCCGGCACCGGCAATCGCCTCGGCCAGATCGCGCAGGCGCTGCACCCAGCCGGTCAGGGGCAGAGTGCCGCTGATCTGTTGGTTGCAGAAATTGCGGATCAGCCACAGAGCCCACGCATCCGGCACGTCTTTTTCGACGGCAAAACCTGTCAGGCTGGCGCTGTCGGGGAAGGGCGGGCCGTTGCGGCGCAGGTGCAGTTCCAGATCGCGGCTGTGCAACAGATGCGCGCCGCGGTCGCCGGCGCTGTGACACAAAGGGTGTTTCAGCAGGGTCAGCAGTGCCTCGGCATCCAGACGGCTCGTGAACAGCCCGGCCACATGGCGCAGGAACCGGCCCGGTGGCGACAGTTGCAGCGGCAGGCCGGCGCTGTCATCGGGCAGGATGTTCCAGCGGTCCAGCGCGGCGCTGACCTGGCGGGTCAGCATCCGGTCGGGGGTGATCAGGGCGGCGGTCTGGCCGGTCTCGGCCGCCTGCCGCAGGCGCAGGGCGATGGCCAGCGCCTCGGCCCGGGGTGATTGCGCCTCGACCAGGGTGATGTCGCGCGTCGCGGCATCCAGATCGCGCAGCTGCGGGCCTTCGCTCATCCAGGCATCGGTGATCGGGGCAGGGCGCAATGCCAATGAAACCAAACGGTTGCGCGCGGGCGAGGGGGGCTGGTCCGGGGTCCAGGATGCGATCTGATCCGGCCCTATTCCCAGTTCGGTCATCAGCTTGCGGAACCGGTATTGCGGGTGATCCTCCGAGGTCATTGCCGAATCCAACCGTTCCCAGACATGAGCGGGTTGGTCGAAATCGTACCCCGGCAGGATCAGCGCCCCCTGCGGCAGCCGCGCCACCGCCTGCATCAGCATCAGCGTGGTCCCGCGCGAGCCGGTGGACCCGGCCAGGATCACGGGGTGTTGCGGCGGCGCGTCCTGCCAGCGGGCGATCAGGTTCTCGACCACGCGGCGTTGGCGGGCCTGCACGTCCAGACTGCCATCCTCGGTCTTCAGGAACTGGTCGGCGATGCCGATGAAGGCCTGCGTCCGTGCCCAATGGCCCGACAGGTCAGTCACGTCCAGTTGCCGGATCGCCTCGGGCGGGACGCCTTCGCCCTGCATCTCTTCGATCAGGGCAGCGAGGCTGTCGGAAAGGTCAAACAGCGACGACCGCGCGGCCAGGTCCGGTTGCTGGTCCAGCAGTCGCGCCACCAGCTGCGTCAGTTCCAGCCGGCGACGCAAGGGCGGTACGGCGGGCGGTACACGATCAAGATCGACGCTTTCGCCCAGATCGGTCACCAGCGAAATGCGGGGCAACAGGCAGGGCGGACCCTGATCGAACAGCTCGCGCGCGCGGCGGGCCATGCGGCGGGTGTTCAGCACCAGTTGCACGCGGGCCAGTGCCTCGGGCGGGTGGCCGTCGCAGCGCGCCCGCAGCCCACGCACCAATGCCTGCGGAAAATCCGCACCGGGCGGCACCGCAAAGACCCGAGGGGTGGCGCCGGGGTCAAACATCGGCCAGCATCTCCTCGGCCAGGGCGATGCCATCGGGGCGGCCCACATCGCACCAGCGCCCGTGGTATTGCAGCCCGAACAGCCGGCCATCGCGGTGCATCCGGTCCCACAAGACATTGAGCGAGAAAGCCTTTTCAGGAATGTCCGCCAGGCCGTCGGTCTTGAGGATCTGAATGCCGCCATAGACGTGACCCGGCCCGCGTGCCAGCCGGCCTTGGGGGTCGATCCTGAAATCTCCGGGGCCTGCATGTCCGATCGTCTGTGCGATCGGTACGCAGATCAACAGCGCGTCCATTCGCGCCGGATCCCAGGCATCCAACAGCAATTCCAAAGGGTTGCGCCCGGACCAGATCGCGTCGGTGTTCATCGTGAAAACCGGCCCCGGACCAAGCAGCGGCAAGGCCGCCCGCAATCCGCCGCCGGTTTCCAGGATGTCCGGCTGTTCATGCGACAGCAGGACGCCGCGCGGCGCCAAGTGATCGGCCAACTGGTCGGCCAGGTAATGCAGGTTCGCGACCACCCGGCGCGGCCGCACCGAATCCGTCAACTCCAGAGCATGGTCGATCAAGGGCCGTCCGGCCACTGGGATCAGCGGCTTGGGTCGGGTGCGGGTCAACGCGCCCATGCGGGTGCCGAAACCGGCGGCAAACAGCATGATGGCCTCGGGTGTATCGGTCATCCGGCCCTCAGCCTTGCAAGGTTTTCGGGCGTTGGGGATGGCAGCGCCT
Source organism: Ruegeria sp. B32 (assembly GCF_025141855.1). Classification (NCBI taxonomy): domain Bacteria; kingdom Pseudomonadati; phylum Pseudomonadota; class Alphaproteobacteria; order Rhodobacterales; family Roseobacteraceae; genus Ruegeria; species Ruegeria sp. B32. The sequence continues at coordinate 3,273,197 of NZ_CP081106.1, forward strand.
GCCGAACCAGATCCGCGACCGAGACCAGCGCCGGATGCTCGAGATCGCGCATCAGATGAGCCCAGGCTGCCGGGATAAGATCCACGTAATGCGGTTTGCCATAGTCGGTGGCAAGGCGGGCAAATCCCCCCAGTATCCGCAGGTTGCGTTGGGCGCCGAGGACACTGTACGCCGTGCGGAAATCGTGGTCATCCACACCTGTTGCCGTGATGTAGCGGTTGACCATGCTCATTTCGATTGCGGCCGGGACAGTACGGCGGACATCCTGCAGCAACGACATCAGATCATAGGCGGGATGGCACAGCATTGCGCTTTGAAAATCCAGCAGGCCGACCCTGCGGACCCCGTCGCGCTCAGGCAGCCAGATCAGGTTCTCGGCATGGTAGTCCCTTAGGGTAACCACCCGCGTGCCCGAGGTTTCCTGCAGCAATATGTCGGCGAACCGATGCTGAAAACGATCATGGGCGTCTTGGTCATAGGCGCCTTGTATCCCTTGGGCATATTTGGTGAAGGCAAGAGCCGACAATTCCGCCATGAGGGACGGGTCATAGCTGTCCAATGAGGGCAGGGGCCCAGAGTGCAGATGGATCAGCACGTCGGTTGCGGCCTCGTACAATTCACGCTCGACCTCCGGCTGCTTCTCGATCAGGCGGGCAAACAGGTCGTCGCCGAAATCCTCCAGCAGGAGGAACCCGTTCTCGGCGTCCTCGGCAAGAATCTCGGGCGCGCTCAGACCGACGGACCGCAGGTATTCTGCCACCCTGACAAACGGTTCCACGTCTTCCCCCTTGTCCGGGGGCGCGTCCATCAAAACGGCGGTCCGCCCGGTATCCGGGTCGGTCAGGCGTTCATACCGGCGGTTCGAGGCGTCTCCAGCCAGCGGCGCGCGAGAGGCTTTGGCCCAAGGGGTCCGTGCGACCAGCGCCTCGGCCAGAACTGCGCGGTTGGTCATGCGATCCTCTTCAGTTTTTCGGTCCACTTGGGGTCGGACCACGTCAGGGTCAGGTGTCGGGTTTCTTCGGCAGCGGGGTCGGCATGAAACTGCACCAACAGGGCCGAGGCCGGTTGTAGCGGACCCAGCTTGTCAGGCCATTCCACAAGGCAGATCGCCGTATCAAAGGCCCCGGTCAGGCCCAATTCCTCGATCTCATCCACCGAGGTAAGCCGGTACAGATCGGAGTGCCAGATTTCGCCGGCTTCACCATCGTAAACCTGAACCAGCGTGAATGTGGGCGATGGCACATCTTCGGGCACAGGCAGTGCCGATTGGATCAGATTGCGTGCAAAATGGGTTTTGCCACTGCCGATTGGGCCGTCCAGCAAAATAACGTCGCCGGGCGCCAAATGGGCGGACAGGCGGCTGGCCAGATCGGCGGTTTCTTCCGGTGATGTCAGAGTGATCGAAGCGGGCGAATTCATGGCGCCACAATGAACGGGGGCCGAACCCTCTGCAACCCGGTTCAGGCGGTGATCTGCAACATATCCGGCGTTTCTCCACGCGCGTGTTCGATCGTGAACCGGACGATGGTTGCGCCATTCTGGATAGGGCTGACCGTACACAAGAGCCGGGTGCCGTCGCGCTTGTACAGATCAGAGCTCCACTCGGCCCGGTTGTTGCGCATTTCCACGAAGTCCCGAATGTCACCCAGAATTGGATTGGCCTGGCATCGCGACTGCCACTGGCGCGTGACGTCCAGAACCGTGGCTGGTTCAAAGCCGACCTCGTCCGAGTCTCCCCACAGCAGCTGGTAGGCGTAGTTGGTGAAAGCCAGTGTCCCGTCATCGGCAAAAACGGCGACGGCGTCCGCAAGCTTGTCGAGGATTGACTGCATAAGGTCCATCTCGGACCGGAACCGGCGGGTCAGGGTGATCTCGGCCGTGATGTCCTCGAACAGAAAGGCGACGGCGCCGTCGGGATGGGGGCGACCGCTGACCGAATAGACTGAGCCCGACGGTAGTGACCAGGTTTCCTGATAGTTTCCGTCCTCGGCTGCTTCCAGAAGATCGTTCATCTGCCGGCGCCAACTGCGGTAGTTCTTGGGTTCGGGCATCATGTGCTGATCCCGAAGGCGGTCAAAGAAGCTTGAGATATTCGGCCGGCAACTCAGGAAGTCGGGCGGCAATGCGGTCAGGTCGATCAAGGCGGGGTTGAACAGCGCCAACTGGCGGTTTCGATCAAAGATTGCCAGGCCGATCGACAGTTGCGCGAAGGTTTTCGTCATCGTCTGGACGAATTTGCGCTGGGCGGTCTCGGCCTCGACAATGGCGTTTACGTCGACCGCGTAATGCAGGTGACCTTCGTCCAGCTCCACATGCGTCAGATCGAACCACAACTTGCTGCTGCTATCCTTCACCGGAATCGAAACCCGGGTCTTCTTGCCGGGCCGCGATTCTTCGGTCAGTTCGGGGAACATGGGTTGCGTCAGATCCGTGTCCTGCCCGCGCGCCTTGCGGGCCAGTGCAACATAGGCGGCGTTGCACCATCTTACCTTGTTGGCATGATCCAGAAGCCACACGGGATAGGGCGCGCGGTCCATGGCGAGGCGGATCGGATCGTTCGGATCCCTCCTTGTCGGTTCGGTGATGCCGGTCAGATCACGCAACTGCACCCGGACGATGCCGTCGATCCATTCACACCGAACCTCGCGCTCGACCGTACAATCTATCGCCGAAACCACGATATTGCCTTGCTGGCGGACGGTTTCGTAAGTCTCGGGGAAGGCCGGAAAGTCGCGCTGCAACAGGCGCCTGAGATCATCCCAGTCATTCACCGCTTCGAACCCGGACAAGGCGATGTCGGAATGGCTGATCAGGTGGCTTCCGTTGAACAGAAACACCGCATCCAACAACGAAGCCGGCGCAGACAAACCAAAATTGTCACCGCGCCGCGGACGGCGCGGCATGAGCCACTGCAGGGCAAAGCCCGACGAAACCAGGCTGGTCGCCGCAAGTATGATCCAGTCGGCCACAGTGCCGCCTACCCCAAAAACAAACCGGACCCGACTTTGCGCTTAAATAGTTAACGGTGTCTTAACTCAGACCTGGAACCGTTCGTTCACGCCCGACGGCACCGGGTTGTCGCCTGTCTGCGCATCGATCAGCTTGCGCGGCCATGTCACCAGCACGATCGCGCCGCGTCGCTCGGCCTGGTCCGTCACCGCCTGGTAAGGGTCTGACCCATTTGCAAATTTCAGTTCGGCGCCGCTGCGCTCCAAGAGCGTTTTTGCGATGAATAGGCCCAACCCCATACCCTCATATTCGGGGCGTGTGCGCAGATCGCTTTCGGCGCGTCTGCGGCGCATGAACGGGTCACCGATACGGCCGATGATGTGTGACGGATAACCACGCCCGTCATCCATGATGCTGACGGTGATCCGGTCCGGCGTCCATTCGGCCTCGACCCAGACTTGTGCGCGGGCAAAGTCCACGGCGTTCTGGATCAGGTTTCGCAGGCCATGAATGATCTCGGGCTTGCGCAGGATCGAGGGCTGCTGGACATCCCCGTCAGGCCCCGGGCCTTCGTCAAAATGTACCTGTTTGCCCCTGTGTATATGGGGCTCGGCCGCCTCGTGGATCACGGCGGACAAAGGTGCCTGGCGCAGGTGCAGGTCATCTTTGCCGGCCCGACCCATGTCGCGCAGGATGTCGCGGCATCGGTCGGCCTGTTCGCGGATCAGGGCGGCGTCTTCTTTCAGGTCCGGGCGGTCGTCCAATTCTTCGATCAGTTCCGAGCTGGTCAGCTTGATCGTGGCCAGTGGGGTCCCCAACTCGTGCGCGGCGGCGGCGACAACGCCGCCGAGGTCGGTCAGCTTCTGCTCGCGCGCCAGGGCCATATGGGTGGCGGCCAGCGCCTCGGACATCGACTGAACTTCGGCGCTGATGCGGTGCGAATAGGCGCCGATGAATACGATCGCGATCACGATGGCGGCCCAGTTGCCGAACAGCAGGATGTCGGGGATGTCCAGAACAAGGCCGAGATCGGTGCGCAGCGGCAGGTGAAACTGGGCCAGAAGCGTCGCCAGCACGATTGCGGCGCCCCCGATGATCAGGGTCGACCGGGTGCTCATGACGTTGGCCGCAATCGTCACGGGGCCCAGCAACAGCAGGGCAAACGGGTTGTTCAGACCGCCTGTGAGATACAGCAGGAAAGCCAGCTGCAGCAGGTCGAACATCACCATGAGGAAGTTTTCGAATTCCGACAGGCGCTTGTTCTGCGGGAACAGCAGGATGGCGGTCAGGTTGCCCATGACCGAAACACCGATGGCAAGGTAGCACAGCCCAAGCTCCAGCTGGACGTGATAGGTCTGCTGGGCAACGGTGATGGCCGTGATCTGGCCGATGATTGCCACCCACCGCAGCAGGATCAACGTGCGCAGCCGGATCCAGCTGCTGCGTTCCTGTCCGCGCCAGAGGCTGGTGTTGGAATCCGTCATCGGGCGATTATGTCCTGTTGCGTCCGCTGGTCAACTTGATAGGTGTCCCGGCCGAACCGATCAACAACCCCATGTGTCAGGAATTTCGCCATGACCCGCCTTTATGCCATTCTTGCAACCGTCGTGCTGGCCGTGGGCCTGGGCGCCATGTGGCTGATGACGCGCGGCGGCGGCTCGGATGACAAGTTTGCCCAGTGCCGGTCCAGCCAGATTGCAGGCGGCACCGCAACCATCGGCGGCCCGTTCGAGTTGATCAACTCCAAGGGTGAAACCGTGACCGACAAGGACGTGATCACCGAGCCCTCGCTGATCTATTTCGGCTATACCTTCTGCCCCGATGTCTGTCCGCTGGACACCACCCGCAATGCCGAGGCCGTCGACCTGCTGACCGAGCGCGGTTATTCGGTCACTCCGATTTTCATCTCGGTGGACCCAGACCGGGACACCCCCGACGTCGTGGGGGATTTTGCCTACAACCTGCATGAAAAGATGATCGGCCTAACCGGTACGCCGGAACAGGTCAAGGCCGCGAGCCAGGCCTACAAGACCTATTACAAGGCCCAGGACAAGAGCGACGAGTACTACCTCGTCGACCATTCGACATTTACCTACCTCGTCACGCCGCAGGACGGGTTCCTTGAGTTTTTCAAACGCGACGCGACGGCCGAGCAGATGGCCGACACCGTTGCCTGCTTTGTGGACCAGGCGGCAGAGTAACCGTCGGTTTGACCTTTGGTGTGGCGCTGCTATTACTCATCTCAAAGCCTATCGGCATGAAATAGCAGAAAGACCACACCATGGCAGACATTGCTCAGCTTGACATCGGCCCCGACAAATCCCTGCTTTTGGTGGATGATGACGAGCCGTTTCTGAGACGTCTCGCCAGAGCGATGGAAAAGCGCGGGTTCGAGGTGGAAACCGCCGGTTCCGTCGCCGCCGGACGCGCGATCGCCACCGCCCGCCCGCCTGCCTTTGCCGTGGTGGACCTGCGGCTCGAGGACGGCAACGGGCTGGACGTGGTCGAGGTGCTGCGGGAAAAGCGCCCCGACAGCCGGGTGGTGGTTCTGACCGGATACGGTGCAATTGCGACTGCCGTGGCGGCGGTGAAAATCGGCGCGACCGACTATCTGTCGAAACCCGCCGACGCCACCGACATCACCAACGCGCTGCTGGCCAAGGGCGACGAACTGCCCCCGCCCCCCGAAAACCCCATGAGCGCCGACCGCGTGCGGTGGGAGCACATCCAGCGGGTCTATGAGCTGTGTGACCGCAACGTCTCGGAAACCGCGCGGCGCCTGAACATGCACCGCCGGACCTTGCAGCGGATTCTGGCGAAACGCAGCCCGCGGTAGCTTTTTGCCGATCGGCACTATTCTGGAAACAGGCTTGGGAAATCAAGAAATTAAGGTTCGCCTACAACTTCCACTGAACCTTCGCCAATAAGGTCCTGAAGTTCTGTAGTGGAACGCCTGCCGGTCCGTCTGCTTGTGCGGATCGCTTCACCAGCAATTCGAACCACCTCAGGGGACGAAGCAAATTTCGAGTGACTTGTGCTTTGAGAGTCCTGGACTTGGCTGAGATCAATAACGGTGACTCCTGACCTTGCGAGTTCGGCTGCATCGGCCGCGCCAACACGGTCGACTCCGCCAGAAATGAACTTCGAAAAACTCAAGGCTCCGTCGTCCGAGGATACGAGAACAAAGATTTTCTGATTGTCGTGGGTGATAGTTGAGAGCTGGCTTTCGAATACCGCCAAATCGATATCGGGTGCCGCCAGAATTATGTTTCGAATTTTCTTGTTGGGATTGAACTCGCCAGCAATTTCGGCTTGCGAGATGGCTTCCATCGTAAGGAACGCTCCCATGGAAAATGCGAGTATGTCAAATTGTTGAGCCTGTGATCGCGAAATGATCTCACCGGCTTTCAAAAAGTCTGATCTGGCAGCCAGGGCGCTGTTGATATCGTAGACGTATTTCAGAGTCTCTGCAGCAGACGCCCATGACATCAATACGGGGATCCCGTCATACTCGGTATCCTCGACAAACTGTGCCAATCTAAGGATGGCATCGCTCAGGGTCGTGTTGTAGCCGTGCACAAAGACCAGAACGTTTCTGTCGGAAACGCTGAGGTTCAGTAACTGATTGTCAATTTCAGAAACAAAGGCGGCTTCCGAAACATAGACTTTTGGTTCAACTATGGTGAAGTGCTTTGAGGCAATAGGTGGCAGAGAGCTGGCTCTTTCAATTTTCCCTGCTTTGTGAATTGGCGGGATGGTGACGACTACTGAAGCCAAGCCCAAACCCTCACCGCGGTCACCGGAAAAGAAGACCCCTTCTGCACCGGACGCTTGACGCGTCGTGGCAATGAAGACTGTTTGGCGCTTGGCCTCTTTTACCTCAGATGCAGGAAGTCTTGGATTATCGATCCCTACCAATTCCGGCGGGCGGCCGCATGAAGCCGCTCCCAGCAACATCATCGTGGATAAACACAGAAGCCGGAATGCGCGCGGTAGATCCGAAGTTCCAATTCTGAGGCGTTTCATACAACGACGATCACTCGGCTCGGTTGCGCCTCATTAGACTGACGGTGTCGTTCTTCTGTCAACCGGCGAACGCTGGAGCCGCTTTTTTTGGCTCAAGCAGTGTCTTCTCTGCGGAACGATATTGAGTAAATGAGGCCGTTCTTCGGAGTTTAGTCACACGGACTGCGTGGGCGCCGCAAAGGCAAATATGCGGCTGGGGGCAAGCAAGATTCCGTTACCATTCGAGTTTCATAGCTCCGCCAACAGCTCCGCGTGCCGCGCCGTATATGCCTGCCGAACCTCAACCGGTGGCCTGAGTGTGATCTGCAACCTCTCCATCACCGCCGCGTCCGGTCGGCCAAAGAACTTGGTTGCCTCGGCCTCGGAAAACCCCGCGATCTGGGTGGCCTCCATCCACGCGCTGATTTTGTCGGCTTTCTTGATCTGACGTTTCACCGTTTTCGGCACCGCGGCGGGCAGGCCGAAGCGGATGTGGATTGCCGCCGCCAGCCGGTCGTCCAGCGCGCCGTAACCCGGGCCGACCGCGGCCTTCACCGGCGAGATCATGTCGCCGATCACATATTCCGGCGCATCGTGCAGCAGCGCCGCCAGCCGCCATTTCACCGGCGCCTTGGGGGCGATCCGGCCGAACAGTTCTTCGACCAGCAGGGAATGCTCGGCCACGGAATAGGCGAAATCACCCGCCGTCTGGCCGTTCCAGCGCGCCACGAAAGCCAACCCATGGGCGATATCCTCGATCTCGATATCCACCGGTGTCGGGTCCAGCAGGTCCAGCCTGCGGCCCGACAGCATCCGTTGCCATGCCCTGGGTTGTGTTGCCATTCCGCCATGCCCCATCTTGTCCACCGTGCCTGTGACCCGGTTTTATGCTATGCTTAAGCCATCCTGATCACTGGCTGCCAACAATTTCTTGAGCAATCGTGCTTTGAACCGGCACCTTGTGATCACGACATGAAGACTGAGGGGGGCACGCGCTCCTCCCAGTGTGCCCCTCTCGGATTGAAACCCAACCGAAAGGAGCCTGTCATGTTCAAGCGTGTATTCGGACTGGCACTTGTCTTTGGAATGGCTGCGGCCGCGCCGCCTGCATTGGCACAGAACTGTGCCTTGCGCGGAGATGTGATCGCCAAACTGCAGCAAACCTATTCAGAGGAGCTTGCCTTTGGCGGCTTGCAGAACTCGCGAGGCGGACAAACGGTCATGGAGGTATGGGCCTCACGCGAAAGCGGGACCTATACCGTTCTGGTGACCCACGCCAACGGCATCAGCTGCATTGTCGCCGCCGGCACCGATTTCTTTGAAGCGATCCCAAAGATTCAAGCCGAGGGGACGCCCAGTTGAACTGAGCGCCGCTCGCGGTCCACTGCCACCCACATTGCCACTTTTCCCCAACGGTGTTAGGGGCTGCCCAAACCGTTGTTGATCGGAATGGAGCATCTGATGGCTGGCGACTACATCGTCAAAGACATTTCACTGGCCGGGTTCGGCCGCAAGGAACTGGATATCGCTGAAACCGAAATGCCGGGCCTGATGGCTCTGCGCGCGGAATACGGCGACAGCAAGCCGCTGAAAGGGGCGCGCATCGTCGGGTCGTTGCACATGACGATCCAGACCGCCGTGCTGATCGAAACGCTGGTCGCGCTGGGCGCGGATGTGCGCTGGGCGTCGTGCAACATCTTCTCGACCCAGGACCATGCGGCAGCGGCCATCGCCGAGGCGGGCATTCCTGTCTTTGCCATCAAGGGCCAGACTCTGGAAGAGCACTGGGACTATCTCGACAAGTCTTTCCTGTTCGAAGACGGCCCGAACATGATCCTGGATGATGGCGGCGACGCCACGCTGTACATCCTTCTGGGCGCGCGCGCCGAAGCGGGTGAGGACATCATTCCCGTCCCGTCCTCGGAAGAGGAAGAAGTCATCAAGGCGCAGATCAAGAAGCGAATGGCCGCCAGCCCGGGCTGGTTCACCAAGGTACGCGATCAGATCAAGGGCGTGTCCGAGGAAACCACCACCGGCGTCAACCGCCTGTATCAGCTGGTCAAGGACGGCCAACTGCCGTTCCCGGCGATCAACGTGAATGACAGCGTCACCAAGTCGAAGTTCGACAACAAGTACGGCTGCAAGGAATCGCTGGTCGACGGTATCCGCCGCGCCACCGACACGATGATGGCCGGCAAGGTTGCCGTGGTCTGCGGTTATGGCGACGTGGGCAAGGGCTCGGCCGCCTCGCTGCGCGGCGCGGGCGCCCGCGTGAAGGTGACCGAGGTCGACCCGATCTGCGCCCTGCAGGCCGCCATGGACGGGTTCGAGGTGGTTCTGCTGGAAGACGTGGTTTCGACCGCCGACATCTTCATCACCACCACCGGCAACAAGGACGTGATCCGCATCGAGCACATGCGCGAGATGAAGGACATGGCCATCGTCGGAAATATCGGCCATTTCGACAACGAGATTCAGGTGGCCAGCCTGAAAAACCACAAATGGACCAACATCAAGGACCAGGTGGACATGATCGAGATGCCTTCGGGCAACCGCATCATCCTGCTGTCCGAAGGCCGTCTGTTGAACCTGGGCAATGCCACCGGACACCCGTCCTTCGTGATGTCGGCCTCGTTCACCAATCAGGTTCTGGCCCAGATCGAACTGTTCACCAAAGGCGACCAGTACGAGAACAAGGTCTATATCCTGCCCAAGCACCTGGACGAGAAGGTTGCACGCCTGCATCTGGACCGGATCGGCGTCAAGCTGACCAAGCTGGACAAGGAACAGGCGGATTACATCGGCGTTACGCCCGAAGGCCCGTTCAAGCCCGAGCATTACCGGTATTGATCCGTCAGAAATACGCGGAGAAGGCGGCCATTTGGGCCGCCTTTTTTGTTGCGCTCAGCGGAGCGGCGGCACGAAATCGCCGCGCCCCTGCGGCGTCAGGTCCAGAATGTTCCATAGGGGCCAGGCAGCATCGACATGGCGTGGATGCCAGTCGCTGGGCTGAAAGAACAGCTCGGAGCTCCAGAAATGGTGAATGCCATCTGCATCGCGTTGAAACACGTTCAGAATCGGCAACTGGTTTCCGTTCTCGGTCTCGGCCAGATAGTCTTGCTGGTACGTTGTATCCAACGCGGAATACAGCGGCAGATCCTGCCAGCCCATGCGCCGGCTCAGCGCAGCCAAGGCATCCGGTGTATTCTGCGCCACGACCGCAAAGGCGGTTTTTCGGGTCAGATGTGCGACCTGCCCGGTCAGCCCGTCCAGAAAGGCCGAGCACATGGGGCAGGGGTCCTGCGCCTTGGGGCCAAACATCAGCGAATACACGACCAGAGTGTCATGATCACCGAACAGGCTTGAAATCGGGGCAATTTTGCCCCCGAGGTCCCGAAAAGCGTAATCCTGCGGGATTTGGCCGCCCTTGGGCAAGGTCCGGCGCAGCGCGGCCACTTCCTCGACCCGCGCACGCAGATCGGCTTCGGCGGCCAACAGAGCATTTCGGGCGGTTCGGTATTCGGCGCTTTCGTTCGGTAGGGCGATGGTCATGGCAGTCTCCTCGACTCAATGATTAACTAAAATGTTAAATAAAACTGAAACAATGATCAACCCGAAGGTGCGCGTATCCCTGCCTTGGGGGGAAACCGTAGGATTTTTCCCTTTGTTGAAAAGCTGTCAGCCGTTACCGTTCAGCCAGCGCCGCAAAGGCCGGAACCCAACCCACACAGGAGAGGACAATGGGAAAACGTGACGAGTTGATCGCCAAATACGCGGATGATCTGAAGAACAAGTGCGGGATGGACCCCGACATGGACCTGCTGACCAAGGTTACCATTGGATGCGGCCCGGCCATCTATGACGCGGATGCCGCGACCGTCGCCGCCAGCCAGGAAGGTGAGCTGGAGACCGTCAAGAACAACTTTCTGATCAAGAAACTGGGCCTGTCGGATGGCCCCGAGCTGATGGCAGCGATCAACAAGGTCATGGAGACCTATGGCATGTCCGAGCGCAACAAATACCGCGCGGTGGTCTATTACATGCTGACCAAGCATTTCGGCAAAGAGTCGGTCTACGGCTGATCCCGCCGCGACATTCGGAAACGCCCGCCCGACTGGTTCGGCGGGCGTTTTGCATTTGAATCATAATCTATTGATTTCACGTTTGAAAAATCGGCCCGCCTTGGGCTACATTCAGCCCGTGACCAGGACGGTCAGAACCAGAGATTTCTTTGCGTGTGGTGAGTAGGGAGCACGCGGGGTAGGGAAGGTTCTGCATCGTCAGGGCCTTCCCTTTTTTCTCAATCCGCCTGGGTCTGGCCCAGTTCGCAGATCACCGCCCATTCGGCATCCGAGACGGGCTGCACAGACAGGCGCGAGTTTTTCACCAGCACCATGTCGGTCAGTCGCGGATTGGCCTTGATCTGGTCCAGCGTGACCGGTTTGGCGAAGGGGCGCACCGCCTTGATGTCCACGCAGTCCCACCGGTCGTCGTCGGTGGTGCTGTCGGGGTGGGCCTCGGCGCAGACCTCGACGATGCCGACGATCGCCCTGTCCTTCTGCGAATGATAGAAAAACCCCCGGTCGCCCATCTTCATCTGCCGCATGAAATTGCGGGCCTGATAGTTGCGTACCCCGTCCCATTCCTCGCCCGCGTTGCCCTTGGCGACCTGCTGGTCCCAGCTCCAGGTCGAGGGTTCGGATTTGAACAGCCAATACGCCATCAACCGATGACCTTCTTCCACGGGATCAGTTCGACCGATGTGAACAGACCGGCCTTGGCATAGGGGTCTTTGTCGGCCCAGGCCTGTGCGGCGGACAGATCCTCGACATCCAGGATGACCAGCGACCCGATCATGGCATCGCCGTTCAGAAGCGGCCCGGCCTGTGCGACCACGCCTGTTTCTTCGATATAGGCCAGGTGCGCGGCGCGGTTGTCCAGACGGGTCTGCAGGGCGCCGTCTTTGTCCCGGGCGATCAGGGCGATAAGCATGTTATTCCTCCTTGAGTGGGCGATTGAGCAGGGATTGCAGGGCCTCGGCGACACTGTAGGCGCCACGGCTGAGCTGCGCCACCGTTTGGCAGATGGGCATGTCCAGCCCCTCGGTCGCGGCGATGGCGGCCATGGCATTTGCTGTAGCCACGCCTTCGACGGTGGTCGCGGCGTCAAAGGACTCGTTGCGGCCCAGCGAAAGCCCGAACCGGAAATTGCGCGACAGTTCGGACGAGCAGGTCAGAACCAGATCGCCCAAACCCGACAGGCCCATTAGGGTCTCGGGCCGGGCGCCGCGCATCGTGGCAAAGCGCTGCATCTCGGCAAAGCCGCGGGTCATCAGGGCCGCGCGGGCGCTGTCCCCCAGACCCGCGCCGATGCAGGCTCCGCAGGCGATGGCCATCACGTTCTTCAGTGCGCCGCCCAGTTCGGCCCCGGTCACGTCGGTGGTTCGGTAGAGCCGCAGGTTGCCGGTGGTCAGGGCCTGTTGCAGCCGGGTGCCCAGATCCGCGTCGGCGCAGGCCAGGGTCAGCGCCGTAGGCAACCCGCGGGCGATGTCGTCGGCAAAGCTGGGCCCGGTCAGCAAGGCAGTGCGGGCGCTGGGCAGCACCTGTTCGATCACGGCAATCGGACCGAGGCCTGTGGACAGTTCGATGCCTTTGCAGCAGGCCACCAGGCTGCGACCCTGCAGGTCCGCCGCATGGTCTGACAGGACATCGCGCAGCTCTTGCATGGGCACGGCGAGCAACAACACGTCGGTCTGACAGGCCAGCGTGATTTCAGCGGTCACCGTGATGGCGTCGGGCAGGGTGACACCCGGAAGGCGGGTGTCATTGCGGCGGGTCGCCTGCATCGTCTGCGCCTGTTCGCCTGACCGGGCCCACAAGGTGACCGGACCCTTGCCCGCCAGCGAGATCGCCAGCGCGGTGCCGAAGGCGCCCGACCCAAGGACCGAGACGTTCATGCCTTGGCCCCCTTGCGCCCGCCGCCCAGCATGGCCGGGCTGGTCTGGTCCAGCGGCCAGCGGGGCCGGGCGGTCAGGTCCAGCCCGTCACGCTCGCCCAGCCGGAACCGCTCCAACCCGGCATAGGCGATCATCGCCGCATTGTCGGTGCACAGGTGCAGCGGCGGGGCGGTAAACCGCGCGCCGGCATCGGCCGAAACAGACTCTAAAGCGGTCCGAATGGCCGTATTGGCCGCAACGCCACCCGCCACGGCGATGACCGGCTCGGCAGGATTGGTTTCAAGATACAAGGCGATGGCACGGCGGGTCTTTTCGGCCAGCGTATCCACGACCGCCTGCTGGAACCCGGCGCACAGATCGGCGCGGTCCTGACGCATAAGCCCGCCCTTTTCGGCCACGATCTGGTCGCGCATCCGCATCAAGGCGGTCTTGAGCCCGGAAAAGGACAGATCGCATCCGGGCCGGTCCAGCAGCGGCCGCGGGAAGCGAAAGCGTTTGGGGTCGCCATCGTGCGCCTCGGCCTCGACCGAGGGGCCGCCGGGCTGGGGCAGGCCCAGCAGGCGCGCGGTCTTGTCGAATGCCTCGCCCGGGGCGTCGTCGATGGTGCCGCCCAGTCGGGTGAACCGCTCGGGACCGTGGGCGATCAGGTATTGGCAATGCCCGCCGGACACCAGCAGCATCAGGTAGGGAAAGGCGATCCCGTCCGTCAGCCGCGGGGTCAGCGCGTGGCCGGCCAGGTGGTTGACGCCGATCAGCGGCAGGCCGGTGGCCGCGCTGATCCCCTTGGCGCACATCACGCCGGACATGACCCCGCCGATCAGCCCCGGCCCGGCGGTCACGGCCACGGCGTCCATGTCCTGCAGGGTCAGGCCCGCCTGTTCCAACGCCTGCTGCACGCAGACGTCCAGCTTTTCGGCATGCGCGCGGGCCGCGATCTCGGGCACCACGCCGCCGAAGGCGCTGTGCAGCTCCGTCTGGCCATGCACGACCGAAGACAGAACCTGCGCCGGTTCGCCCTCGGTCTGCCGCACCACGGCCGCCGCCGTGTCATCGCAGCTACTTTCCAATCCCAGAACGGTAAGTGTTTGCACCATCGGCCTGAACCATTGCATCATGATCTGGTCGCGGGGTATCACCCCGCGCCGCAGCAAACAATCCTCAAGGCCCGAACGCCCGCCCGTGTACCTGTTGATGACCCGCCCCCGCGCCGCCTCGGAGAGGTTCGTGGCGCAGTTGCCCGAACGTGTACGGTCGCGGGTTCAGGTGATCTATTCCCCGCTGCTGGATATCCGACCGATGGAACAGGCGGTGGACACGACCGGAATCCGGGGCCTGATCTTCACCTCGGCCAATGGCGTGGCGGCCGCCGCGGCGCAGGATGTGCGCCGGAATCTGCCCGCCTATTGCGTGGGGCCGGCCACCACCGAAACGGCCCGCCAGTCCGGGTGGGAGGCCCGGATGGCCGGCGAAACCGCCGAGGAGCTGGTCGCCAAACTGCTGAAAGAGCGCCCGGACAGCCCGCTGCTGCATCTGCGCGGCGAACACAGCCGGGGAAACATCGCGGCCCGGCTGACCGAACTGGGCCTGACCGTGCGGGAACAGCCGGTCTATCGCCAGCATTTGCTGCCTTTGACGCCCGAGGCCCGGGCGGCTGCGGCTGGTTCGGCCCCGGTGATTGCGCCCTTGTTCTCGCCGCGAACCGCGCGACAATTTGCCGACCTTTGGCCCGGACCGGCACCGCTTTTGGTCGCCGCGATGAGCGGACCGACCGCCGAGTCCCTTGAAAACTTGGCGATTGCCTGTTTGCGGATTGCCAAACGCCCGACGCCCAAGAAAATGCGGAAAGCCGTGAAAAAACTCGTTAAATACGCGATCCGGCTTGAGGGTGCGATGGGCGCGGATTAACTTGGACGCGTCTGCGCGTCAGGTTTTATGGGAATCGACAGGGGGAAGTGACGGTGGCTGCCAAGAAAGACACAGACCAGAAACCGGCCGACGACCCCAAGGTCGATGAGGTGCCCGAAGCGGTCGACGCCAAGACTGACGCCTACACGCTTGACCCGGAAGATCGGGTTGAACAAAGCCCTTCCGAAGCCGAAGCCGAAGCCGAAGCCGAAGCCGAAGCCGAAGCCGAAGCCGAAGCCGAAGCCGAAGCCGAAGCCGAAGCCGAAGCCGAAGCCGAAGCCGAAGCCGAAGCCGAAGCCGAAGCCGAAGCCGAAGCCGATCGGGCTGCGGCAACCGATCCGCAACCTGAGGCCAAGCGAAGCGGGTTCATGCCGGCGCTGATTGGTGGCGTCATCGCGGCGGCGCTGGGGTTCGCCGCCGGACGCAGCGATCTGCTTTGGCCGGCGGGGTCCGATCCGTCCGAGGCGATTGCAGCGCTTGAGACCAAGGTGTCCGACCAGGCCCAGCAACTGGCTGACCTGAGCAAGCAATTGTCTGAAGTTCCCGACCCGTCCGCAGATATCGCGGCGCTGAGCGCCAATCTGACGCCGATCGAAAGCGACCTTTCCGCGCTCAAATCCAATGTCGACGATCTGTCCGGCAAGCTCGACCCCTTGGTGCAACGCGTCGCACAGCTTGAGGCACGTCCGTTGACCGACGCCGCCTCGCCCGAAACCGTTGCGGCCGTCGAGGCCGAGCTGAAGAAGCTGCAGGAGTCGCTGGCCGCCCAGCGTGCCGAAGTCGAAAAGATGGTCGCCGAAGCGCAAACCCTGGACGCGCAGGCCCAAGCCCGGGCACAGGCGGCAGAGAACCTGGCCGTGCTGTCCAAGGTTCAGGGTCAATTGGATGCCGGCGCACCCTATGCCGATCTGGTGGCCCAGTTGCAGACCGGCGGCGTGCAGGTGCCGGAAGCCCTGTCCGCTCCGGCTGGCGAAGGTGTACCGACACTGACGGATCTGCGCGAGAGTTTTGCGCCTGCCGCCCGAACTGCGCTGGCAGATGCGCGCGAAGCCGACAAGGGAACGGGCCTTGTCGCCTTTCTTCAGCGGCAGACCGGCGCCCGGTCCGTTTCGCCAAAAGATGGCAATGATCCCGACGCCATCCTGTCACGAGCAGAGGCCGCGTTGGGCAAAGGTGACATCAGCACGGCCTTGACCGAGCTGGGCGCGCTTCCGGAAGCGGCGCAGCCAGCAATGGCCGAATGGATCGCGGCTGCCAAAACCCGCCAATCCGCGGTCGAAGCCGCCAATGCGCTTGTGACAAGCGTGAACTCGAACTGAGGGGCCTGCCATGCTCTGGTCATTGTTGAAGATCCTGGTTTTTGTCGCGATCGTCGGCCTTCTGGCCATGGGGGCAGGCGTTCTGATGGAAACCAGCGGTGGCATCCAGATCACCGCGATGGGAACCGAGGTCACGCTCAGCCCGCTGCAGTCGGTGATCGCGCTGGGCCTGCTGGTTCTGGCGGTTTGGCTGTTCTTCAAGCTGCTCAACCTGCTGATTGCGACCCTGAAATTCCTCAACGGTGATGAAACTGCCCTTTCGCGCTATTTCGACCGCAGCCGCGAGAAACGGGGCTATCAGGCGCTGGCTGACGGGTTGATGGCGCTGGCCTCAGGAGAAGGGCGGACGGCCATGACGATGGCGCACAAGGCAGAACGGCTGCTGAACAAGCCGGAGCTGACCAACCTTCTGGTGGCCCAGGCGGCCGAAATGGTCGGTGACACCAAGAAGGCCTCGGAAACCTACAAGAAATTGGTGACGGATCAGGCCACACGTTTCGTCGGCGTGCGCGGAATCATGAAACAGAAGTTGGCCGAGGGCGACGACGAAACCGCGCGCAAACTCGCCGAAAAAGCACTGGCGCTGAAGCCGCGGCATCAGGAAACGCAGGATGTGCTTCTGAAACTACAGACCAAGGCGCAGGACTGGGCCGGCGCACGGTCGACCCTGACCGCCAAGTTGAAGTCCGGCGCGCTGCCGCGTGATGTGTACAAGCGACGCGACGCAGTTCTGGCCCTGTCCGAGGCCAAGGGAATTCTGGACGAAACCGCCAGTGTCGAACAGCAGGAGCGCGCGATCGAGGCGAACCGCCTCTCACCCGACCTGGTGCCGGCGGCAGCCATGGCCGCACGGGCCTACATCGCCAAGGGCAAGCCGCGCGCCGCGACAAAGATTCTCAAAAAGGCATGGGAGGCGCAGCCGCATCCGGATCTGGCCCATGCCTTTGCCGAGATCGTGCCCGACGAAACCGCCGAGGAACGGGTCAAGCGCTTTACGGCATTGACGCGCATTCATCCCGAGCATCTGGAAACCCGCCTGATTTTGGCCGAGCTGAACATCGTCGCCGAAGACTTTCCCGAGGCCCGCCGGGCGCTTGGAGATGTGGTCGAGAAAGGTGCCGATGCCCGAGCCTATACCCTGATGGCCGCCATCGAGCGCGGCGAAGGAGCCTCGGACGCGGTGGTTCAGGGCTGGCTGGCCAAAGCGTTGAATGCGCCGCGCGGGCCGCAATGGGTTTGCGACAACTGCCATGACATCCAGGCTGAATGGGCGCCGGTCTGCCCCAACTGTCACAGCTTTGACACGCTCAGCTGGCAGACGCCCAAAACCCCCGAGATCGCCACGGCGACGGGTGTTCACATGCTTCCTCTGATCGTGGGGGCGTTGGAAGACCGCTCGGATATGGCCGAGGACGCCGAGATCGAGGATATCCCCGAGCCCGAGATTGTCGACGCCAGCATGGCTGATCAGGCCCCCGAAGAGCCTGAGACCGAAGACGCCGGACCGAAACCGGCCTAACGGGCGGTTTCGACCTCGAACGCGTCGTTCCACAGTTTGAACAACTCTGCCCGGCGGTTCGGGTCGCTGGCCACCAGAAGGGCGGGCGACAGGGGGATGAACCGTCGTGCGCTGGGCGTCAGTCCGGTCTCGGCCGAGTCCATCCGGGACACAAGCCCCGAGGTTGCGAGCAAGTCCTGTGCCTGTGCAGAGAGCAGGAAATCCAGCAAACGGGCTGCATCGGCACTGTTGCCTGCATTCTTCGGGATCAGAAAGGCGCGGGACAGAACGAGAGTGTAGTCCTCAGGCAAGATCACCCCAACCGCCGGGTCCTGGGCATTCGCGACATATGAGCCAAGCACGTTGTAGGCGATCAGGAACCGGCCCTCGGCAACGTCGCGAATGATCTCGGCGGAACAACAGGTGGCGATGGCATCTATGCGCGCGAAACCTTCGATCAGTGACCCGAAGGTGGTCGCCTCGAGACTGTCGCCATAGGCAAACAGATACCCCAGCCCCGAGGCCGCGATGTCATAGGTCGCCACCCGGCCGCGCAGAAGGTCGGGGCGGGTGCGCATCGCGTCCAGCAGGGAAAAGCGGCTGCGCGGCACCTCCAGATCGTCCAGACGATCCTTGTTGTAGACGATGACCGCGGGTTCGGTGGTGATCCCCCACAGCTCGTCCCGCCAGCGCCGGGCCGGGGGTAGCGCCTGCGTCTGGGCCGAGCTGTAGCGGTGGGCGCAGGCGGTATTGACCAACCAGACCATCTGCTGAACGGCCGAGGAAAACACCGCATCGGCCGGGCTGTGGCCGGTCTTGCAGGCCGTCTTGCTGTGCTGGAACAGCGCGTTCGAGCCCCATTGTTCATAGGTGATGGTCAGGTCTGGGTTCTGCGCCGCGAACTGTTCCATCACCGGGCGGATAATGCCGATATCCGTGGTCGAGCGCACAAGCAGGGGGGTGGGCCCGGTGCCGAATTCGGTAACTGCTTCCTGCGCCGCGGTGCGGGTACCCAACGTCAGCAGGCACAGGGCCAGCGGGATCAGAAACCGTATCATGCGCCTGTTCCTTCGGTGGCGGCCGGAAAGTTCAGCGATACGCGAAACCCGTCATCGGTGCGGGTCATCTCGACGGTGCCGTCAAAGGCTTCGGCGGTGGATTTGACGATCGACAGACCCAGCCCGCTGCTGTCCTCGCCCGAGCCTGCGTTGCGGTTGAACCGGTCGCCCAGTCGGGCAGAGACCGACATGTCCGGCCCAGGGCCGCTGTCGCGCACCCACAGAACGGCGCGGCCACCGTCCAGGCTGGCCCCGATGCTGACCGGGGCCTTGCCGTGGCGCAGCGCGTTGCCCAGCAGGTTCTTGGTGGCCTCGCCCAGCGAGAATGCATCGCCCCGCACCCAGACCGGGTCTTCCCCGATTTTCAGATGCACCTCGACACCGGGGGCGATCACCTCGTGGTCGCTCTGCTCCAGCGCCTCGAGTGCCACTTCGCGCAGATCGACCGGCAAGCGCGGAGCGCTGTCGATGCGGTGGATGACCATCGCGCGCGACAAAAGCTGATCCAGAAGTGTCCCGAGCGACCGCGTACGGTTCAGCAGCCGGTCCAACGCGCGGTGGCGAGCCGGGGCATCCGGATCCGCCTGCGCGATTTCGGCCTGCACCCGGATCGCCGCGACCGGGGTGCGCAACTGATGTGCGGTGTCTGCGATGAGGTTGCGCATCGACAGAACCTGCCGGTCCAGCCGCCCCATGAACCGGTTCATCGCCGCGATCATGACCTGCAATTCGCGCGGCAGACCGTCGCTGGCCACGGGCGTCAGATCATAGGGGTCGCGGCGGATCAGGTCGTCCGACATCGCCTCGAGCGGGCGCAGCGCCGAACGGGTGACGAACCACGACATGATCAGCAGCAACGCGCCGGCCACCGCCATCGGCAGCAGCGCGTCCAGCATCAGCCCGGCGGTCATCGCGCGTCGTGCCAGCAAGGTCTGCCCGACGACGATTTCGACCTCGCCGGAAAAGTCGCGCTCGGCGAACAGGCGGGGCAGTCGGACGAACCGGGCCGGTTCCCCGTTCAGGTCTGCCGCGAAATATTGGGCCGACTGGCTGACGGGCTGCGGGGGCGCGATCACCGTGTCCGGGTCCAGCCCGGTGATGAAGCGCCCGTCGGGCCCGCGCACCGCGTAGTAGATCCGGTCATCCGGGGCCTGGGCCAGCAGTTCAAAGGCCGAAACCGGCAGGTCGACGATGGGCTGGCCGTCCTGGATGCGTACGGATTCGGCGATGTCGCTGGCAGCGCCCAACAGCAGCCGGTCATAGGCCTGACGGGCCGCCAACCGGCCGTTGGCCCAGATCGACAGGCCGACCAGCACGCCGCCCAGAACAAGGATCAGCATCACCGCGCTCAGCACCCGGGCGGTCAGGCTGTGGGGCAGGGGCGGCCTAACCATGCAGGCCGATCCGGTACCCGACCCCGCGCTGGGTTGTGATGGTCACACCGCTGCCCGAGAATTTCTTGCGCAGCCGGGCGATATAAAGCTCGATCGCGTTCACGCCCACATCGGCATCCTCGAACCCGTAAAGCGAGTCGTACAGCCGCGCCTTGGACAGGAACTGCCCCTCGTGCCGGATCAAGGCGTCCAGCACGGCGGCCTCGCGCGCGGTCAGGTTCAGGCGTTTGCCGCCCAGCGTAGCGCTGCGGTCCTTGGGGGCATAGACCAGCGGGCCCAGCGTGATCTGTTCGCTTTTACGGTCGGCATCTCGGCGCACCAGCGCGCGCAACCGCGCCTCGAGCTCGCGCTGGTCGAAGGGTTTGCCCAAGTAGTCGTCGGCCCCTTTGTCCAGCGCAGCGACCCGGTCCTCGACCGCAGTCAGTGCGGTCAGCATCAAGACCGGAATGCGGTCACCCCCGCCACGGATTTCGTCCAGAAAGCCCAGGCCCGACCCGTCGGGCAGGTTGATGTCCAGCAGGATCGCGTCATAGCCCTGGACCGCTCGGAAATCGCGCGCGGCCTCGACCGAGGTCGCCAGATCGCAGACGACACCGGACCGGCCCAGATGGGCCACGACGCCCTCGGCCAGATCCTCGGCATCTTCGATCATCAATACACGCATTGTCCCCCCGAACGCCCGTCGCAACATGACAGGTTCGTGACAGCATTATTCGTTAAAGAAAATCAACCTGCAAGGAAGGGCTGCGCGCCCGACTCCCTGCAGGGACCGGTTTCGTCTGCGTAACAGCAGGCCAAGAAGACACTAGGAGGAGAACCAAATGAAACTGTTTGGAACCGGCGGCGTCGTAGCCGCTGCCGTATTCGCCCTGACCGGCTTTGCCGCCAGCGCTCAGGAATGTATTGCACCGGCAAACCCCGGTGGTGGTTGGGATTTCACCTGCCGTCAGGTGGGCAAGTCGCTGCAGGATCTGGGCCTGATCGACCAGACCATGCAGGTCGTGAACCTGGCCGGTGGCGGCGGTGGCGTGGCCTTTGCCGAGGTGGTGAACAAGCGCAATGACGACAACAACCTGATTGTCGCCGCAAGTGCCGCAACCGCAACCCGTCTGGCCCAGGGCGCCTATCCGGGCAACACCATGGATCAGGTCCGCTGGCTGGCCGCGATCGGCGCCGACTATGGCGTGATCGCCGTGGCTGCCGATAGCCCCGTCAACACCCTGCCCGAGCTGCTGGACCAGATCAAAGCCGACCCGGCTTCGGTTTCGGTTGCTGGCGGTTCGGCCGTGGGCGGCTGGGACCACCTGAAGGTGCTGATCGCGGCCAACGCCTATGGCATCGACGATGTCCGCTCGGTCAAGTACATCGCCTTTGACGGCGGTGGCGAGGCGGTGACCCAGCTGCTGGCCGGCTCGGTCCAGGCCTTTACCGGTGACATTTCCGAAGCCAAGGGTTTCGTGGATTCCGGCGACATCAAAGTGATCGCGGTTCTGGCGCCCGAGCGTCTGCCCGGTGAATTCGCTGACTTCCCGACCGCCAAGGAACAGGGTGTGGATGCCATCGGCGCCAACTGGCGCGGTTTCTACGCTCCGGGCGGCATGTCGGACGAGGCCTACAACGACTGGGTCGCAAAAATCGGTGACCTGTATGCGTCGGACGAGTGGAAAGAAGTGATGGCCGCCAACGGTCTGGCTCCGCTGGACCTGCAGGGGGAGGACTTCCAGAACTTCGTTGCCGAGTCCGTCGGTCAGATCCAGACCATCTCGAAAGAGATCGGGATCATCAAGTAACCGCACCACTCACGTGCAGGCGGGTGCCGCGACAGCGTGGCGCCCGCACTCTTTTTTCCCGAACAACAGGAGACACCGATGAGTGACCGCATCTTCGGGGTTGTCGGACTTCTTCTTGCCATTGGTTTCGCGATATCCGCGCTGGCGATCGAAGAAAGCTTTCTGTCCGATGCCGTTGGGCCCAAGGCCTTTCCTTTGATCATCGCCGCCATTCTGGGCGTGTCCAGCGCGGTGATCGCCCTGCGCCCGGACGCCGAGCCGGAGTGGCCGGCCCTTGGCCGTCTGGTCGAGATCGCCGCCGCGGTGGTGGTCATGATCCTGTATGCCGAATTGCTGCCCGAGCTGGGCTTCGTCATCGCAACGGCCTTTGCCGCGGCCTACCTGGCCTGGCGATTGGGGTCCGGCCCGATCGAAAGCGTTCTGGTCGGCGTGGGTACCTCGGTTGGCATCTACGTCATTTTCCACCTGGTTCTGGGCCTGTCGCTGGCCAAAGGGCCGCTGGGTTTCTAGGGGGCGATCATGGAAACTTTTGCATCCTTGGCCGATGGGTTCGCCATCGCGCTGACTTGGCAGAACCTGATGCTGGCCCTGTTGGGCTGCTTTCTGGGCACGGTCATGGGCGCGCTGCCGGGCCTTGGCCCGTCGAACGGCGTGGCCATCCTGATCCCGCTGGCCTTCACGCTGGGGCTGGGCGCGACGCCGTCGCTGATCCTGCTGACCAGTGTCTATTACGGGGCGATGTACGGGGGGCGGATCTCGTCGATCCTGCTGAACATCCCCGGTGACGAGCCTGCGATGATGACCTGTCTGGATGGGCATCCCATGGCCAAAAAAGGCCTGGCGGGTGAAGCTCTTTCGCTGTCGGGTATCGCCTCATTCGTCGGCGCGTTCCTGGCGACCTGGGGCCTGATCCTGCTGGCGCCTCAGCTGGTCAAAGTGGCATTGCTGTTCGGCCCGGCCGAATATTTTGCCCTTTTTGCGCTGGCATTCATGACACTGGGCGGTGTGTCGTCGACCAACCAGGCCAAATCGGCTTTTGCCGCCGCGCTGGGGCTTGGGCTGGCGACCATCGGCGTTGATACCCAAACGGGCGTGCCGCGCTTTACCTATGGCGAAGTGCATCTGTACGACGGGATCGATTTCCTGGTGGCCATCGTCGGCCTGTTTGCCCTGTCCGAGGTGTTCATTTTCCTCGAACACCGGCATGGCGGGTCTGACGCCGAGGGCAGCAAGCTGAAAATCGGCAAGCTCTACCCTCCGATGTCGATGATCAAGAGCTGCACGCCGACGATGCTGCGCACCTCGTTCCTGGGCTTCATTGCCGGGGTTCTTCCCGGGGCCGGGGCATCACTGGGGTCGTTCATTTCGTACTCGATGGAAAAGCGGCTGGTGGACAAGAAAAACACCTTTGGCACCGGTGATCCGCGCGGCGTGGCCGCGCCCGAGGCTGGCAACAACGCCGCCGCCGGAGGCGCATTGGTACCAATGCTGGCGCTGGGCGTTCCGGGGTCGGGTACCACGGCGGTGCTGCTGGCGGTGCTGCTGGCGCTGAACATCACGCCCGGCCCGCTGCTGTTCACCCAGAACCCGGATGTGGTCTGGGGCCTGATCGCGGCGCTGTTCATCGCCAACTTCATGCTGCTGGCCATGAACATCCCGATGGTGGGCCTGTTCACCCGCGTGCTGATGATCCCGTCGCGCATCCTGATGCCGATCGTGGCCATGGTCAGTTTTGTCGGCATCTACGGCATTTCCGGGTCCAGCTTTGACCTGCTGGTGATGATCGGGTTCGGCGTGATGGGCTGGGTCCTGCGCAAGCTGGACGTGCCACTGGTGCCGATCATTCTGGGTACCCTGCTGGGCAACGCGATGGAGAACAACCTGCGTCGCGCCGTGACCATCGACAATGGCAACTGGTGGACCCTGATCGACAGCCCGCTGTCCATCGGGTTGTGGGCGATCGCGATCATCGGCTTTGTCCTGCCCCTGATCGTGGGCGCCCGGGTCAAGGCCAAGATGCACCAGCGTCGTGACGAAGAAGGCGCGATCAGCGATTGATCTGCCTGTCCGCCGCCCGCCGAAATGGTCGGGCGGCGGATCGTTTGCCGGCCCGTGACCTGCAGGGTCCGCCTGCCGATTGTCCCAGACACTTCGCTTTGCTAACGTCACTCTCGCGTCGGGGAGGGCGTGCAAACCGAAATGCTGGATTACTCGCATAACGCTTGGCTCGTAGCGGCCTCGTTGGCCGTCGCACTCATGGCCGGTTTCACCGGCCTGTATCTGACGCATGGTGCTTCAAAGCTGGATGACCAGAGGCGGAAGTTCGTCGTCGCCCTGGCTGCGGCCATTCTGGGCGGCGGCATCTGGTCGATGCATTTCGTGGCCATGCTGGGCCTGCAACTGCCGATCCTGTTTTACTATGACGCGTTGATCACTCTGATCTCGGCCCTGGTTGCCATTCTGATGGTCGGGCTGGCGCTGCTGCTGTTGCATTTTCGCGCGCGTAGCCCGGGCACGATTGTCGGCGCGGGTGTGATCGTGGGTCTTGGTATCGTGGTGATGCACTATATCGGCATGGCCGGGATGGAGCTGTGCCGCCCCGTCTACACCGCATCGGACGTTGCGATCGCGACCGTGGCTTCGGTGTTGCTGTCAGTGCTGGCGATCTGGGTTGCCTACGACAATCGCACCCAGCGCAATATCCTGCTGGGCACCGTCTGCTTCGGCCTGGCCGTGTTCACCATGCACTTCGTCGCCACGGGCCTGACCGATTTTACCGCCAGTGACAACGCAGGTGGCGCGGGCCCGGCTTTGAACAATCAGGTTCTTGCGATGGGGGTGACCGTTGCGGTGTTCCTGATTTGCGGGGCATTTCTGCTGACCGGAATCACCTTTATCGGGCCCGAGCCGGCGGTCGAAGCGCCGCAGCCGGAACCGGCTCTGCGCGCCGGCGTCCCGTTCGAGCGCGAGGGCCAGACCTTTTTCACCGAACCAGCGCGCGTCGCCGCCATTCGGGCCGAGGGGCACTACACCGTTTTGTACATGGGCGCCGAGAAACTGTTCTGCCCTTGGTCGATCACCGAGGCCGAAACCCGCCTGAAACCAGACGGCTTTTTGCGGGCCCACCGAAGTTACCTTGTGAACCCCAGACACGTTTCCCGGTTTGAGCGGCACAAGGACAACGGCACCTGTTATTTCGACCAGGTCGATGCGCTCAGCAAGGTGCCGGTCAGCCGATCCCGCCTGACGGACATCCGCGAGGCGCTGGGCCTCTGATCGCAACTCGTGCAGCCCATTCGCATTTCGTGAAACAACCCGCGCCCCCCGTTCCTGCGCGATAGCCTGCGCACGCCCTCAGGACTTTGCTTGATCCCAAGGCCCCGACGTGAACGGGCCAAGGGAGGAAAACATGATACCAGCCGGTTTCGAGTATCACCGGCCAGGCGACATCGCCTCGGCCATCGGCATTCTGCAGGAACACGGGGACGAAGCGCGCGTGATCGCAGGCGGGCACAGCCTGATCCCGATGATGAAGCTGCGCATGGCCGAGATGGGCCATCTGGTCGACCTGCAGGCCATCGAGGAACTCAAAGGCATTGAGGTCGGGTCCGATACTGTGACCCTGGGCGCGATGGTCACGCAGCACGAGTTGATCACCCACGACGGTCTGGCCGACGCGATCCCGCTGATCCGCGAAGCGGCGCTGCAGATCGCGGATCCGCAGGTGCGATACATGGGTACGGTCGGCGGGAACGTGGCCAACGGGGATCCGGGCAATGACATGCCGGGTCTGATGCAGTGCCTGAACGCGTCGTTCGAACTGTCCGGCCCAGACGGCACCCGCAACGTCCCGGCCCGCGATTTCTACGAGGCGGCCTATTTTACCGCCCGCGAGGACGAGGAGATCCTGACACGGATTTCCATCCCTGTTCCGGGCCCCGGTGTCGGGCAGGCCTATGAAAAGCAGAAACGCAAGATCGGCGACTACGCAACCGCGGCTGCCGCAGTGATGGTTGGCAACGGTCAGGCATCGGTGGCGATGACCAACCTGTCCGACACGCCCGTCTGGTCTGACGCGGCCAGCGCGGCACTGGCTTCGGGCGATGTCGACGGCTGCGTGGCCGCGATGCTCGAGGCGATCGACCCGGTGGCCGACAACCGCGGCCCCGTCGAATTCAAGAAACACGTGGCCGCCGTGATGCTGCGCCGCGCCATCGACCGTGCGCAGAGCCGCGCGAGCTGAGGGGAGGAACACAGATGTCGAAGATGCATGTCAAACTCACCGTGAACGGCAAGCAGGTCGAGGGCCTGGCCGAGCCGCGCACGTTGCTGATCCACTTCCTGCGGGAAGATCTGAAAATCACCGGCCCGCATATCGGTTGCGAAACCAGCCATTGCGGAGCCTGTACCGTGGATATCGATGGCAAATCCGTCAAATCCTGCACGACCTTCGTGGCGCAGGTGAACGGGGCCGATATCACGACCGTCGAAGGGCTGACCAATGACGATGGCAGCCTTGGCGTGTTGCAGGAAATGTTCCGCGAGCATCACGGGCTTCAGTGCGGTTTCTGCACGCCGGGCATGATCACCCGTGCGCATCGCCTGCTGCAGGAAAACCCCAACCCGACCGAAGAAGAAATCCGCTTTGGCATGGCCGGCAATCTCTGCCGCTGCACCGGGTACCAGAACATCGTCAAGGCGATCTCGGCCTCGGCTGACATGCTGAACGCGCAGAAGGAGGCCGCGGAATGAACGACCAGACCATGACCCCCGAAGAACGCGCCGCCAACCTCAAGGGGATGGGTAGTTCTCGCAAACGCGTCGAGGACGTGCGCTTTACCCAAGGCAAGGGCAACTACGTCGATGACATCAAGCTGGACGGAATGCTGTTCGGCGCCTTTGTCCGTTCACCCTATGCCCATGCCCGCGTTGTCAGTGTCAACAAAGAGGCCGCTCTGGCCGTGCCCGGTGTCGTGGCCGTTCTGACGGCCGAGGACTTGGCGCCGCTGGGTCTGCACTGGATGCCCACGCTTGCCGGCGACAAGCAGATGGTACTGGCCGACGGCAAGGTCCTGTTCCAGGGCCAGGAGGTGGCCTATGTGGTTGCAGAAGACCGCTATGTCGCCGCAGATGCCGTCGAACTGGTCGAAGTCGAATACGAGGAACTGCCGGTTCTGACCGACCCGTTCGAGGCGCTGAAATCTGACGTGGTGCTGCGTGAAGATCTGGAAGGTCAGACCGAAGGCGCCCACGGGCCGCGCAAGCATCACAACCACATCTTCACCTGGGAACAGGGCGACAAGGACGCGACCGAAGCCGTTCTGGCCGAAGCCGATGTGGTGGCCGAGGAGATGGTCTATTACCACCGGACACACCCCTGCCCGCTTGAGACCTGCGGCTGCGTGGCCAGCATGGACAAGGTGACCGGCAAGCTGACGCTGTACGGCACCTTTCAGGCGCCGCATGCGATCCGCACCGTCGTGTCCCTGATTTCGGGCCTGGCCGAGCACAATATCCGGGTGATCAGCCCCGATATCGGCGGCGGTTTCGGCAACAAGGTGGGCGCTTATGCTGGTTATGTCTGTTCGGTCGTGGCCTCGATCGTCACCGGTCAGCCGGTGAAATGGGTCGAGAACCGGATGGAAAACCTGATGTCCACCGCCTTTGCCCGCGACTACTGGATGCAGGGCAAGATCGCCGCCACCAAAGACGGCAAGATCACGGGCCTGTGGTGCCACACCACCGCGGACCACGGTGGGTTCGACGCCTGCGCCGACCCGACCAAGTTCCCGGCCGGGTTCATGAACATCTGCACCGGGTCCTACGACATCCCGACCGCCTATCTGGCCGTGGACGGCGTCTACACCAACAAGGCGCCGGGGGGTGTGGCCTATCGCTGTTCCTTCCGCGTGACCGAGGCCGCCTATTTCATCGAGCGGATGATCGAGGTTCTGGCCATCAAGTTGAACATGGACGCGGCCGAGCTGCGCCGGATCAATTTCATCAAGGCCGACCAGTTCCCCTATCAGTCCGCGCTGGGATGGGAATATGACTCGGGCGATTACCACACCGCCTGGGACAAGGCGCTGGCTGCGGTTGGATACGAGGATCTGCGTGCCGAACAGGCACAGCGGGTCGAGGACTTCAAGGCCGGCAAGACGCGGAAGCTTCTGGGGATTGGTCTGACGCATTTTACCGAAATCGTCGGGGCAGGGCCTGTGAAGAACTGCGATATTCTGGGCTTGGGGATGTTCGACAGCTGCGAAATCCGCATCCACCCGACCGGGTCAGCCATCGCGCGGCTGGGGACGATCTCACAGGGCCAGGGTCACGCCACGACCTTTGCCCAGATCATCGCCAGCGAGATCGGTCTTCCAGCCGACGACATCACGCTGGAGGAAGGAGACACCGACACCGCGCCCTATGGCTTGGGCACCTATGGTTCACGGTCCACGCCGGTTGCGGGTGCTGCAACAGCCATGGCTGCACGCAAGATCCGCGCCAAGGCGCAGATGATCGCGGCCTATCTGCTTGAGGTTCACGACGACGATGTCGAATGGGACGTGGACCGGTTCGCGGTCAAAGGCGCGCCCGAGCGGTTCAAGACGATGAAAGAGATCGCCTTTGCCGCTTACAACCAAGCCATCCCGGGGTTGGAGCCGGGTCTGGAAGCCGTCAGCTACTATGACCCGCCCAACATGACCTATCCGTTCGGCGCCTATATCTGTGTCATGGAGATCGATGTGGATACCGGTGAATGGGAGGTCCGGCAGTTCTATGCGCTGGACGATTGCGGAACCCGGATCAACCCGATGATCATCGAAGGTCAGGTTCATGGCGGTGTGACCGAGGCGCTGGCCATCGCGATGGGTCAAGAGATTGCCTATGATGAGATGGGCAACGTCAAGACCGGCACGCTGATGGACTTCTTCCTGCCAACCGCGTGGGAAACGCCCAACTATACGACCGATCACACGGTGACCCCCTCGCCGCATCATCCGATCGGCGCGAAGGGTGTCGGCGAAAGCCCGAATGTGGGTGGCGTGCCGGCGTTCTCGAATGCGGTGCACGATGCGTTCCGGCCGTTTGGCCTAGTTCAGAGCCACATGCCGCATGACCATTGGCGGATCTGGAAGATCGCCAACGGCTTGGGGATGCACGGGTAATCGGTTTCGGACCGGCGGGGCCCGGTCCGACCCAACGGAGGGGGTGCTGACCCCTCCGACCCCCTCGGGATATTTTGGTCAAACGAAGATTGGACCCTGGTGTGACACTGAGTGACGTTCAGAACGGTTTGGCCCAGCAGGGCTATGTTGCCGACGACCGGTTGGCGATGGCGTTGCATTTGGCCCAGACCCTGGGACGACCGCTGCTGCTGGAGGGTCCGGCCGGTGTCGGCAAGACCGAAGTGGCCAAGGCGTTGGCGGCGTGGCGTGACGCCCGTTTGATCCGCTTGCAGTGTTACGAAGGGTTGGACGCCAGTCACGCGATCTATGAGTGGAACTACCAGCGGCAGCTGCTGGCCATCCGAGCCTCCGAGGCGCGTGGCGGAACCAGCGAGGCCCAACTGTTTTCCGATGACTATCTGCTGAAGCGGCCGTTGTTGGAGGCGATCAGCGCCGATGATCCGCCCGTACTGCTGATCGACGAGATTGACCGGGCGGATGAAGAATTTGAAGCCTATCTGCTTGAAATACTGTCGGACTTTCAGATCACGATCCCGGAATTGGGGACGATTTCCGCCAAAACGCGACCCATCGTCATTCTGACCGCGAACGGTACGCGCGATCTTTCGGATGCGCTGCGGCGGCGGTGTCTGTACAGCTTTTTGAACTATCCGTCTGGCGAGACCGAAATGGCCATCCTGCGGGCCCGGATGCCCGAAGTCGAAGGGCTGCTGGCGCGGCAGATCATCGGAGTGGTTCAGAACCTGCGCAAGGAAGATCTGGAAAAGACACCCGGTATTGCCGAGATGCTGGATTGGGCCGCGGCCCTGTCGGGTCTTGGCGTCAACGATCTGTCCCAAACGCCCGAGGCTGTACAGGCCACTCTGGTTTGTCTGCTGAAGACCGCTGCGGACTATGATGCCGTTCCGCCCGAGGTGATGGATCGCCTGATCGGAAAGGTCGCGTGATGCAGGTGACACGGTTTCCATCGCGGGCGCATGGATTGGCTGACCGGATGGCGGGGTTCGTGGCGCATCTGCGCGGGAACGGTTTGCGGGTCGGACCGCGTGAGACCGGAGATGCGCTGGCCGCACTGGCCTCGGTCGAGGCCACCGATGTCGGGCAGGCGCGGGATGCCTTGTGTGCCCTGATGTCCGGGGATGCCGAGGATTGGCGGCGCTTTGACGATTTGTTCGACGCCTATTGGTTCAACGCGGGCAAGCAGCGGAGCGGTGTCGCACAGAACACCCATGTCAGGGTCCAGTCGGCCAAGCCGATGATCTGGCAGACCGAAGATCGCGGAGATTCCGCTGACGACTCCCCCGATGCGCAGGATGCCAGCACCTCGGATTCCGGGGATGGACAGGCCGAAGGAACAGACGGGAAGCTGATCGCAACCCGGACCGACAACCTGTCACGCCGCGATCTGCGCGAGTTGATGGATGAGCAATCCCTGCGCCGGGCCGAAGCCGCGGCGCTCGCCCTGGCGCGGGCGATCCGGGATCGACGTTCGCGCAGGCGCAAACAGGCGCGGCGGGGTCCGGCGCTGGACATGCGTCGCATCCAGCGGGCGAGCGTTGCGCGCGGGGGCGAGCCTTTGGAGCTGTTTCGCCGTGCCCGACTGCCTCGCCCGATGCGGATCGTCGCGCTGTGCGATGTCAGCGGGTCGATGACCGTCTATTCGCGGGTATTTCTGGCCTTTCTCAAGGGCCTTGTGGCCAGCGGCACGGATGCGGATGCCTATCTGTTTCACACGCGGTTGATGCGGGTCACCGATGCGTTGCGGGACCACGACACCTTGCGCGCCGCTGGCCGGTTGTCACTGATGGCCGAAGGTTTTGGCGGCGGCACGGACATCTCTGGCAGTCTCGAAAGGTTTCTGGACGGATACGGTGCGCGGGCGCTGAATGGGCGCACCATCGTGCTGATCCTTTCGGATGGCTATTGCAGCTCTGACCCGCAGGCGCTGGGTGCGGCTCTGGCGAGGATCCGGCGCAAGGCGCGCAGGATCGTCTGGCTGAACCCTCTGAAAGGTTGGGAGAATTATCAGCCCGTCGCCGCCGCCATGCAGGCCGCCTTGCCCCAACTGGATGCGCACCTTCCGGCAAACACGCTCGACGCGCTGGCCGCGTTGGAGCCCGAGTTTCAAAAGTTGTGAGAGGAACCGATCATGCCTGGTTTCGACATTTTCGACACGATTGACCAGTTGCGCAGCAGCGGCGAGGCGTTCTGCGTCGCAACGGTGGTGCGGACGGCAGATGCGACCTCGGCCAAGGCGGGCGCCAAGGCGGCGATCACCCGGGACGGGCGGATTCTCGGCCATCTGGGCGGAGCCTGTGTCCAGCGGGCGGTGCGCGCCTCGGCACAGGAAGCGCTGGCCAGCGGTGCGTCGCGGATGATCCGCGTGAAACCCTCGGACAAGGTGGTGGCAATGACCGATCCGGATGGCGTTCAGACCTTCAAGAGTGGCTGCCCATCCGGCGGTACGGTCGATCTGCTGGTCGAACCCTATCAACACGCACCCCGCCTGGTGATCTTTGGCGATACCCCGATTGCCCATGCGTTGGCGGCTCATGCGGCATTGGCCGGGTTGCGCGTATTCGTTTCGTTTGAGGCCAGCGACGAAGCGGCGCAATCATGTTTCGACCCAAACGACGTGGATGCGTTGGGGGTTGAGCCCCGCGATTTTGTGGTCGTCGCCTCGCAAGGCCAGAACGACAGGGCCGCGTTGGCCTCGGCGCTGGGTACGCCGGCAAGGCGGGTGTCGATGGTGGCCAGCCAGCGCAAGGCAAAGGTGCTGTCGGCCAGGTTGGTATCGCAGGGCATGGACACCGAGAAGGTTGCGCGCCTGAAGTCGCCTGCCGGGCTGGATATCGGGGCCATTGATCCGCATGAAATCGCCTTGTCGATCCTGGCCGAGATCGTGCGCTGGCGAAATGCGGACACCGCCGAGGAGACAACTCATGATGAAAAACTTGCGTAGCTGGGTGGCGCGGCTATGGCCGCCCCGACCCGCTCAAACCCCCGAGGATGCCGCGGAACAGGCGCTGCGCGTCTTTCCCAGATGTTGTTGAGCAGAGGAATACCCAATGGAACTGACTGACGAAATTCGCATTGCGGCCCCCCGGGACGCGGTTTATCGCGCGCTGAACGATCCCGAGGTTCTGCGGGAATGCATCCCCGGCTGCGAAGAGCTGACCCAGACCGCCCCCAACGAGCTTGAGGCCAAGGTGGTTCTGAAAATCGGTCCGGTGAAGGCGCGTTTCGCTGGCGAGGTGACACTGGACCAGACCAACGCCCCCGACGGATTTTCGCTGGTGGGCGAGGGCAAGGGCGGAGCCGCGGGCTTTGCCAAGGGTGGTGCGGACGTGACGCTGACCGAGGATGGTGATGAGACCGTTCTGACCTATACCGCCAAAGTTGATGTCGGGGGCAAGATTGCCCAGTTGGGCAGTCGTCTGATTGCCGGAACGGCCAAGAAGCTCTCGGGCAAGTTCTTCACCCGGTTCGGCGAGGTCGTTGCCGCGCAAACCGCTGCCTGAAGCAGGCGCCCGGCGCCGTTCCGGTTGACGAATTGCGTGAGGGGGGTATGCACCTGCATAGCGTTTGGCGCTGATGCAGCAGGAGACAATGGTGCCCCCCACCTTGAAAATTGCCGAACTTGAGAATTGGCTGGTGATGAAGCCCGCTGACCTCAAGTCGATTCGTCAGCTGGTCACACGGCTGGAACATGCGCCCAAGGCTCCGGGTTCGGCCGGGCGTTTTTCTGCGGCACAAGCGGACATCGTTACCTCGCTGGGCGCCGATTGGCAGGCGGATCTATTTGAGCCCGAGCACATGGTCAAACAGTACCGCGCATGGTTGGCTGCATTGCGAAGCCGCGGAGTTTCGCAAGCGGTGCCGATCGGGCAGGTCTTTTCCGGGCGCGTCCTCAAGGTGCGCGGGCAGAACGCCTATTGCGGCGTTTTTTTGGACTTCTTCAAAGATACCGGCGCCATCCCGGCGCTGTGCAATGACTGCTACAAGGTGCAGATTTTACCGCATGACCTGCGTGCGATGTTCCAGACTTATGCTCTGCTGCTGAAGCTGGATCTACCCAATGACAATGCCCGCAAATGCATGATCGAGCTGCGCGACGGGATCAAATTTCCGTACAAGGCCTATATTTATTGCGACACCGTTGATGACGTGCGCGCCTGCCTGCAGGCGTTCCGCGATCTTCAGGCCAAGCATGGGACTGAAGGAATCAGCAGCAAGATCTCGCACGGATGTTCGGAATACGGGCAGAAGTATCCGGCATTCAAATTCCCGGAAACCGATGACGCGCCCGAGTTCGTGCCCGATCCGCAATGGCCTGCTATCGAAAAGGCCTATTTCAGGTCGATCAAGCTTCCGGCACAAGCCCGGGACAGCAACACCCGTGAGCATGTCAGCCTGCGCGATGTCTTTGCCTTCTGCACATGGGTCAAATACGCCGAGCTGATCGGCGACCCGACCAGCAAGGCCTACGCGGCGCTGCGCGGACCGGACCTTCCCCAGCAATTCACCAAGCGGGTGCGGTCTCAGGCAAAGATCCGTCGCCGCGAGATGGAGGAATTGCAGAAGACGGAATGAGAGCCGACCACCCGTTCGAGGAAGGTTTGTGCGGTCGTCACATCTGTTCGGGGATATGGTGCCCAGGAGAGGACTCGAACCTCCACGTCCATACGGACACTAGCACCTGAAGCTAGCGCGTCTACCAATTCCGCCACCTGGGCAGGTGTCGTGGAGGGGCGTTTAAGCCTACTCGCCGAGGGCGTCAACAGGATTCGAACGGAATTTCGAAAGTTTTTTTTCAGCCATCTTCCCGCGGCGCGATCCCGCAGGTTCCGGCAGTGTTTTTTGCCTGATGCGCGGCGTTATTGCGCCTTGTTTGCCGGGCTTTGGAGCGGTAGATCGGAACAAGACCTACACAGCAGGAGCCCAACCATGTCCAAACTGGTCACGATTTACGGTGGATCGGGATTCGTCGGCCGCTATATCGCGCGACGCATGGCCAACGAAGGGTGGCGTGTACGGGTGGCGGTCCGTCGTCCGAACGAGGCGATCTTCGTCAAGACCTATGGCGTCGTCGGCCAGGTCGAGCCGATTCTTTGCAATATCCGCGACGATGCCTCGGTGGCCAGTGCGATGCATGGTGCCGATGCGGTCGTCAACTGCGTGGGCGTTCTGAACGAACTGGGCAAGAATGGATTTGGCGCCGTGCAAGACGAAGGCGCGGGCCGCATCGCCCGTCTGGCGGCCGAGCAAGGCATTTCCCGTATGGTCCATATTTCGGCCATCGGTGCTGACGCGAATTCCGACAGCGAATACGCACGCACCAAGGCTGCGGGCGAAGCTGCCGTGCTGACCCATATCCCCGATGCCGTGATCCTGAGGCCCTCGGTGATCTTCGGGACCGAGGATCAGTTCTTCAACCGTTTCGCCGGCATGACCCGTATCTCGCCCTTCCTTCCGATCTTTGGCGCCGACACCCGGTTCCAGCCGGTGTTTGTGGATGACGTGGCGCAGGCCGCGGTCAAGGGTGTGTTGGGCCAGGCCGCAACGGGCGTCTACGAATTGGGTGGACCCGAGGCCAAGACCTTCCGCGAACTGATGCAGCAGATGCTCGAGGTGATCCACCGCCGCCGCATCATCATCGGTCTGCCGTTCTGGGTTGGGCGGATCATGGCCGGGGTTCTGGACATGCTGAAATTCATCAGCTTCCAGCTGTTTCCGAACAACATCCTGACCCGCGACCAGTTGAAGAACCTGCGCCGTGACAATGTGGTGTCCGAAGGAGCGAAAGGTTTCGCCGATCTGGGGATCGAGCCTGCTTCGCTGGAATCGGTTCTGCCGGAATACCTGTGGAAATTCCGCCCGTCGGGTCAGTACGACGACATCCAGAACTCGGCCCGGAACCTGCGCATCTGATCAGCTGTAAGCGACAATCAGCAGGATCGTACCCAGAATCACGCGATAGATCACATATGGCGTGAAGCTGACGCTACGCAGCAGACGCATCATCAGGCTCAGCGCCAACAGGGCCGAAACAAAGGCGAATACGGCTGCAATGGCGCTGTCCTTGGCCAGCTGAGCGTTGGCCTGCCCGATCACGTCCAGCGACAGCAACGCACCCGAGGCGATGATCGTGGGGATCGACATCAACATCGCAATGCGCGCGCCGTCCTCGCGGGTATATCCCAAGTGCCGCGCGCCGGTGATGCAGATCCCCGACCGAGAGGTGCCGGGAATCAGCGCCAGGACCTGCCACAGACCCAAAATAGCCGCGTCGCGCAGCCCCCAGTCCGCGGCCTCTTTGGTCTGGGGGCCTTTCTGGTCCATCCAATACAGCAGCAATCCGAAGCCCAGCATCGTCCACCCGATCACTGCCACGGATCGCATCGCGCTGCTGAGGCCGGTCAGGTGCAGGATCGCGCCGACGATGACGGTCGGGATGGTGGCCACGATCAAGGCCATGGCCAGTCGAGACTGTGGGGTGTCGATGCGCCCGCGCAACGCACTTGGCAGGCCCGCAAGGGCCAGTTTCACGTCGCTCCAGAAATACAGAACCACCGCGCCCAATGTGCCCACATGCACCGCGACGTCGATGGCCAGCCCCTGGTCTTCCATTCCGGTGAGGCTGGGCAGCAGGATCAGGTGGCCTGATGACGAAATCGGCAGAAACTCGGTGATCCCCTGGATGATCGCCACCAGAATCAGCTGAAAAAGACTCATCTGCCCGCCCGTGTTTGCGCCTGCGTTCTTTGCATTCAAGGCGTATAAGCGCGATCAGCAAAAGGAAAGCCAGGATTTAGGTCCGAAGTGGCCCTAAAAATGCACAGAAAGTCGCCGAAAGAGATCGATCTTTCCGTTTTTTTCCAATTTAGGTCAGTACAATTGACTTTTCATCCGAATTGGCTTCGCATAAAGAAATCCGACCAAGCCAATTCATGGAGTCTGACCGTGGCCAAGCAAGCGATGCTGAAATTTGTGCAGATCGATCGTGACATGCCTGAAAAGCGCGCCGCAACCGATCGCAGAGCGGACTTTCATGAAATCTATGCCGAATACGCTGCCGAAAAAGCCGCCGAGCAGGCCAGCCGTTGCAGCCAGTGTGGTGTGCCGTACTGTCAGTCGCACTGTCCGCTGCACAACAACATCCCGGACTGGCTGCGCCTGACCGCTACCGGACGGCTGGAAGAAGCCTATCAGACCAGCCAGGCCACCAATACC
Organism: Ruegeria sp. B32; assembly: GCF_025141855.1. NCBI lineage: Bacteria > Pseudomonadati > Pseudomonadota > Alphaproteobacteria > Rhodobacterales > Roseobacteraceae > Ruegeria > Ruegeria sp. B32. The sequence goes on from NZ_CP081106.1 coordinate 3,309,491, forward strand.
TTCCCCGAGATTTGCGGACGTATCTGCCCGCAGGACCGCTTGTGCGAAGGCAACTGCGTGATCGAGCAATCGGGCCATGGCACTGTCACCATCGGTGCGGTCGAGAAGTACATTACCGACACCGCGTGGGAAGAAGGCTGGGTCAAACCTGTTGCTCCAACCGCCGAGCGCCCCGAAAGCGTGGGCATCATCGGGGGCGGGCCTGGTGGCCTGGCGGCGGCGGACATGCTGCGCCGGGCCGGGATTCAGGTCACGGTCTATGACCGCTATGACCGCGCGGGCGGGCTGCTGATGTACGGCATCCCGGGCTTCAAGCTGGAAAAGGACGTGGTTCAACGCCGCAACGACCTGCTGGCCGAGGGCGGCGTGACTTTCGAGCTGAACTGTGACGTCGACGCTGCCAAGTTCGCCGAGATCCACGCAAAACATGACGCCGTGATCATTGCGACGGGCGTCTACAAGTCGCGGGATCTGTCCATGCCCGGCAGCGGCCTGCCCGGTATCGAAAAGGCGATCGATTTCCTGACTGCCTCGAACCGCAAAAGCTTTGGTGACGCGGTTCCTGAGTTCGACGATGGCCGCCTGAACGCCAAGGACAAGAAGGTGGTCGTGATCGGTGGCGGTGATACGGCGATGGATTGCGTCCGCACCTCGATCCGTCAGGGTGCGACCTCGGTCAAATGTCTGTATCGCCGCGACCGGGCGAACATGCCGGGTTCACAGCGCGAAACCCAGAACGCCGAAGAAGAGGGCGTGATCTTTGAATGGCTCAGCGCGCCCAAGGGTTTTGTTGGCGATGAGCGGGTCACCGGCGTGATGGTGCAGAAGATGCGCCTAGGCCAGCCCGATGCCACCGGCCGCCAGGCCCCCGAAGTGATTGAAGGCGCAGATTACGTCGAAGAGGCCGATCTGGTCATCAAAGCGCTGGGCTTCGAGCCCGAGGACCTGCCCACCCTGTTCGGCCAGCCCGACCTGCCCGTGACCCGCTGGGGCACCGTCAAGGCCGCGTTCGAAACCGGCGAGACCGAGATGGACGGCGTCTATGCCATCGGTGACATCGTGCGCGGTGCCTCGCTGGTGGTCTGGGCGATCCGCGACGGGCGTGACTGCGCGCAGGCCATCATCGACCGGTTCAACGGCAAGGCCGCGCTTGCGGCCGAGTGACCCCGCAGCCCAGCGACAGGAGGGACAGGATGCCCGAATTGCAAGGCCAATGCATGTGCGGCGCGGTCACCGTGACCGCGACCCCCGCCCGCGACGCGCTGGGCGCCTGCCATTGCGACATGTGCCGCCGCTGGACCAGCAGCGCGCTGGTCACCTTTCCGGCCCAGCCGGGCTATGCGGCGCTGGGGCCGGTCAGGACCTTCACCTCGTCCGACTGGGCCGAACGTGCCTTCTGCGAAGAATGCGGCTCGGCACTGTGGTACCGGATCACCCTGCCGGGCGAGATGCACGGCCAGACACAGATCGCGGCAGGCCTGTTCGACAACGCGGCCGGCAACACGCTGAAACTTGAACTTTACATCGACAAGAAGCCCGAAGGTTACGCGTTCGCAGGTGAGCGCCGCCAGATGACCGAAGCCGAGGTCATGGCCATGTACGCCCCGTCGGAAGAAGGAGACAGCCAATGACGAAATATGATGCCGATTGGGTCCGGGCCGAGGAAGCCAAGCGCAAGTGGATGGCCGAAAATGGCCTGTATTCCGAGCAGGAAGAGCATTCCTCGTGCGGGGTCGGCCTGGTGGTTTCGGTTGACGGCAAGAAAAGCCGCAAGGTGGTCGAGGCGGGGATCAATGCGCTCAAGGCGATCTGGCACCGCGGCGCGGTGGATGCCGACGGCAAGACCGGCGACGGCGCGGGCATCCATGTGCAGATCCCGGCCCCCTTTTTCTATGACCAGATCCGCCGCACCGGGCACGAGCCCAAGATGGACGAGCTGATCGCCGTGGGGCAGGTGTTCCTGCCGCGCACCGATTTCGGCGCGCAAGAGCGCTGCCGGACCATCGTGGAAACCGAAGTTCTGCGGATGGGTTACTACATCTATGGCTGGCGACACGTGCCCGTGGATGTCACCTGCTTGGGTGAAAAGGCCAACGCGACCCGGCCCGAGATCGAGCAGATCCTGATCTCGAATTCCAAGGGCGTTGACGAGGACACGTTCGAGCGCGAGCTGTACGTCATCCGCCGCCGGATCGAGAAAGCCGCCGCCGCCGCGGGGATTTCGGGTCTGTACCTGGCCTCGCTCAGCTGCCGGTCGATCATCTACAAGGGCATGATGCTGGCCGAGCAGGTCGCTGTGTTCTACCCCGACCTGATGGACGAGCGTTTCGAATCCGCCTTTGCGATCTATCACCAGCGCTATTCCACCAACACCTTCCCGCAATGGTGGCTGGCGCAGCCGTTCCGCATGCTGGCCCACAATGGCGAGATCAACACGCTGAAGGGCAACATCAACTGGATGAAAAGCCACGAGATCCGCATGGCCTCGGCGACCTTTGGCGACTATGCCGAAGACATCAAGCCGATCATCGCCGGCGGATCGTCGGATTCGGCGGCGCTGGATTCGGTGTTCGAGGTTCTGGTGCGCGCGGGCCGCTCGGCCCCGATGGCCAAGACGATGCTGGTGCCGGAAAGCTGGTCGAAACAGGCGGTGGAACTGCCGCAGTCCTGGCGCGACATGTATTCCTACTGCAACTCGGTGATGGAGCCGTGGGACGGCCCTGCCGCGCTGGCCATGACCGACGGGCGCTGGGTCTGCGCCGGGCTGGACCGCAACGGCCTGCGCCCGATGCGCTATGTCGTCACCGGCGACGGTCTGGTGATCGCCGGGTCCGAGGCGGGGATGGTCCCCATCAACGAGGCCAGCGTTAAGGAAAAAGGTGCGCTGGGTCCGGGCCAGATGCTGGCCGTCGACATGAAGAAGGGCAAGCTGTACCGCGACAAGCAGATCAAGGACAAGCTGGCCGCGGCCCTGCCGTTCGGCGAATGGGTCAGCAAGATCAACGATCTGGACGAAAAGCTGGCGAAGGTCGCCGAAAAGCCGCTGTTCACCGGTGAGGAACTGCGCAAGCGCCAGATCGCGGCGGGCTACACGGTCGAGGAACTGGAGCAGATCCTCGCACCGATGGCCGAGGATGGCAAAGAGGCGATCGCCTCGATGGGCGACGACACGCCCTCGGCGGTTCTGTCCAAACAGTACCGGCCGCTCAGCCATTTCTTCCGCCAGAACTTCAGCCAGGTGACCAACCCGCCGATCGACAGCCTGCGCGAATACCGCGTGATGTCGCTGAAGACGCGATTCGGCAACCTCAAGAACGTGCTGGATGAAGACAGCAGCCAGACCGAGATCGTGGTGCTGGAAAGCCCCTTTGTCGGCAACGCCCAGTGGGAAGAACTGGTGGCGAATTTCGATGCGCCGCTGGCCGAGATCGACTGCACCTTCGACCCCGGCACCGGTGCGCTGAGCGCCGCGCTGGCGCGCATCCGCGCCGAGGCGGAGGAGGCCGTGCGTTCGGGCGCGGGTCACCTGGTGCTGACCGACCAGTATTCCGGCCCCGGCCAAGTGGCGATGCCGATGATCCTGGCCACCAGCGCGGTGCATTCGCACTTGATCCGTCAGGGCCTGCGGACCTTCTGCTCGCTCAACGTGCGCTCGGCGGAATGCATCGACCCGCATTATTTCGCGGTGCTGATCGGCTGTGGCGCGACCGTGGTGAACGCCTATCTGGCCGAGGATTCGCTGGCCGACCGGATCGAACGCGGGTTGCTGGAAGGCAGCCTGACTGAAAACGTCGCGCGTTACCGCGAGGCGATCGACCAGGGCCTGCTGAAGATCATGGCCAAGATGGGCATCTCGGTGATCTCGTCCTATCGCGGCGGCCTGAATTTCGAAGCCGTGGGCCTGAGCCGCGCCATGGTGGCCGAGTATTTCCCCGGCATGACCAGCCGGATTTCCGGCATCGGCGTCACCGGCATTCAATCCAAGGCTGAAGGAATCCACGCCAAAGGCTGGAAGAGTGGCCTGGATGTTCTGCCTATCGGTGGCTTCTACAAGGCCCGCAAATCGGGTGAGACCCATGCGTGGGAAGCGACCTCGATGCACATGATGCAGATGGCCTGCAACCGCGCCTCGTACGAGCTTTGGAAGCAGTATTCGGCCAAGATGCAGGCCAACCCGCCGATCCATCTGCGCGACCTGATGGATTTCAAACCGCTTGGCAAGCCGATCCCGATCGAGGAGGTCGAGTCGATCACCTCGATCCGCAAGCGGTTCGTCACGCCGGGCATGTCGCTGGGCGCGCTCAGCCCCGAGGCGCACAAGACGCTGAACGTGGCGATGAACCGGATCGGCGCGAAATCCGACTCGGGTGAAGGTGGGGAAGATCCCGCACACTTCGTGCCCGAGCCGAATGGCGACAACCCCTCGGCCAAGATCAAGCAGGTGGCCTCGGGCCGGTTCGGTGTGACCGCCGAATACCTCAACCAGTGCGAAGAGCTGGAAATCAAGGTGGCCCAAGGTGCCAAGCCCGGCGAGGGCGGCCAGCTGCCCGGCATGAAGGTCACCGATCTGATCGCGCGCCTGCGTCACTCGACCAAGGGCGTGACGCTGATCTCGCCGCCGCCGCACCACGACATCTACTCGATCGAGGATCTGGCGCAGCTGATCTATGACCTCAAGCAGATCAACCCGCGCGCCAAGGTGACGGTCAAGCTGGTGGCGTCCTCGGGCGTGGGCACGATCGCCGCCGGGGTGGCCAAGGCCAAGGCCGACATCATCCTGATCTCGGGCCACAATGGCGGCACCGGGGCATCGCCCGCGACCAGCATCAAATATGCCGGCCTGCCGTGGGAGATGGGCCTGACCGAGGCGCACCAGGTTCTGGCGATGAACAACCTGCGCGAGCGGGTGACCCTGCGCACCGATGGCGGTTTGCGCACCGGGCGCGATATCGTCATGGCGGCGATGATGGGGGCCGAGGAATACGGCATCGGCACCGCCGCCCTGATCGCGATGGGCTGCATCATGGTGCGCCAGTGCCAATCGAACACCTGCCCGGTGGGCGTGTGTACGCAGGACGAGAGCCTGCGCGCCAAGTTCACCGGCAATGCCGACAAGGTGGTGAACCTGATCACTTTCTATGCGCAGGAAGTGCGCGAGATTCTGGCCAGCATCGGCGCGCGGTCGCTGGACGAGATCATCGGCCGGGCCGATCTGCTGGCGCAGGTCAGCCGCGGTTCGGCGCATCTGGACGATCTGGACCTGAATCCGCTTCTGATCACCGTCGATGGCGCGCAAAACATCGTCTATGACCGTGACAAGCCCCGCAACGCGGTGCCCGATACGCTGGACTCTGAAATCGTGCGCGACGCTGCGCGGTTCCTGAAGGATGGCGAGAAGATGCAGCTGTCTTATGCCGTGCAGAACACGCACCGGACGGTGGGCACCCGCGTGTCCAGCCACATCGTGCAGAACTTTGGGATGCGCAACACGTTCCAGCCGGACCACCTGCATGTGAAACTGCAGGGCTCGGCCGGCCAGTCGCTGGGCGCCTTCGCCGCGCCGGGGCTCAAGCTGGAAGTGTCGGGCGACGCCAACGACTATGTGGGCAAGGGCCTGTCGGGCGGCACCATCGTCGTGCGCCCGCCGCAGGTCAGCCCGCTGCAGGCCGACCGGAATACGATCATCGGCAACACGGTCCTGTACGGCGCGACCGACGGGTACCTGTTCGCGGCTGGCCGTGCTGGTGAACGCTTTGCCGTGCGCAACTCGGGTGCCACCGTGGTGGTCGAGGGCTGCGGCTCGAACGGGTGTGAGTACATGACCGGCGGCGTTGCGGTGATTCTGGGTGACATCGGCGCGAACTTTGGCGCGGGGATGACGGGCGGCATGGCCTATCTGTACGACCCCGAAGGCAAGGCGCAGCTGCTGATGAACATGGAAACCCTGGTGACCTGCCCCGTAACGGTCGAGCATTGGGAGATGCAGCTGAAGTCGCTGATCGAGCGCCACGCCGCGGAGACCGGCAGCCGCAAGGCCGCCGATATCCTGCAGCACTGGGATGTCGAGCTGTCGAACTTCCTGCAGGTCTGCCCGAAGGAGATGCTGAACAAACTCAGCCACCCGCTGAGCCACGAGGCAGCGGCGGTTCCGGCCGAGTAAGGCCGCCTGTGAAACCTGCCCCGCGTGTTTGAAAAGACACGCGGGGTTTTCGTTTTGTGCCCTCCCGTTTCCGGATTTCTTGAAAAAACATTGCGTGTCGCTAGGCCTGTACACGGAAAGTTTGGAAATTTCGCCAATGCTTCCGCTTGCCGCCAATTTCGCCAGGGAGTCGTCGCATGCCCACGACCTATCTTGACCAGTTCTTTGCCATGGATCCGGCCAGCCCGCCGGCAACGGGGACCCTTCTGACGGTTGAGAAGTACAATCTGGTCGACCAGAACGACGATGGCGACATCGACAGTTCCGACAATGACTCGGTCAACGGCATTGATGTCACCCGATCCTGGCCGGGCGACACGGTGACGATCAACGTGTCCGGTGTGGGGAACGTCACCTACACGGGAATCACCTTCTATCTGGCTGATGGCAGCCGCGTGTTCACCCCGACGGACGGTCAGGTGCTGCAAGAGGGGACGCTAGTCTCGACGACTTTCGTCAATACCGAAGGTCCCTTGGTGGTTCCGGGTGAGCTTGGGCCGCCGTGTTTTACTGCCGGAACAATGATAAAGACACCCGATGGATTGCGCCGCGTCGAGGATCTGCAGGCCGGTGACCTTGTCACGACGGTCGACAATGGTGCGCGGGCCCTGATCTGGGTCGGCAGAACCACCGTCGCGGCCGAGGGCAACGCCGCACCGATCCGCTTTGCCGAAGGGGTTTTGGGACTGGACCGTGACACTCTGTTCTCGCCCCAGCACCGGATGCTGATCGACGATTGGCGCGCGGCTTATTTCTACGGCCACCCCGAGGTTTTGGTTGCCGCACATTCCCTGGTCAACGGCACGACGGTGACGCGGGTCGAAGGTGGAGAGATCGAGTATTTCCACCTGTTGTTCGACCAACACGAGATCGTCATCGCCAACGGCGCCAAAAGCGAAAGCTACTATCCCGGGCACGCCGTTACGCGGTCTGACCGGGAAACCCAGGCCGAGCTGTTGCGACTGTTCCCGCAGTTGGCAGCGGTGGAAGATGGTGGTCCGAAAACCGCCCGTCCGGTGGTGCGCCCGCGCGAAGGGCGGCTGATCGCGTCATAATTCCGTTCCAAATACCGGTGCTGCGGCGTATAGCAGGAACATGGCGAAGAAAGCAGCGCGCAAATCCCGCGGTAAGTCCAAAAAGGCAACCCGGTCTCGGAAAACGGAAACGCTCATCGTTCGGATTCGGCGGTGGGTACTGCGTGTCATTGGGGCTCTGGCCGCGGCGTTCGTGGCGCTTGTTTTGCTTTACACCGTGGTCAACCCGCCGATCACCCATACGATCTGGTCCGAGTGGCGCCGCCTCGGCAAGGTGGACCGGGAATGGGTCGCGATCGAGGATATGTCTTCGGTCATGGCCCGGTCGGTCGTTGCGGCCGAGGATGCGAATTTCTGCCTGCATTGGGGCTTTGACGTAAACGCGATCCGCGATGCGCTTGAAGATGGTGGCAACCGCGGGGCGTCGACCATTTCTCAGCAGGTGGTCAAGAATGTCTTTCTGTGGCAGGGGCGCAGTTGGGTGCGCAAGGCGCTTGAGACCTCCATGACCCCGGTCGTCGAAATCCTCTGGAGCAAGAAGCGCATACTCGAGGTGTATCTGAACGTGGCGGAGACCGGTGAGGGACTGTTCGGGATCGAGGCGGCCGCCCGCAAGAATTTTGGAGTCAGTTCCGCCCAACTCAGCCCGGTGCAGGCGGCGCGGCTGGCGGCAATCCTTCCGTCACCGCGAAACCGTTCGGTCACGGACCCGTCGGTTTACACCCGCAGACGAGCCGCCGCGATCCGCGATGGAGCGGCCACCATCCGCGCAGATGGTCGCGCAGATTGCTTCGAGGATTGAAACTTCTGCCCGTCAGCGGCTATTGCTGAGCGGTACTCAATTGGTTCGAATGGATCCACATGGCGCGTTTGTTTCACGTTCCCCTGTCCCCCTTTAGTCGAAAAGTCCGCCTGTCCCTGGCGGAAAAGAAGATCGAAGTCGAATTGGTCGAGGAAAAGTACTGGGAAAAATCCCCGGACTTCTTGCGCAGAAACCCTGCGGCCAAGGTCCCGGTTCTGCGGCTGGATGGCCGGGTGATGTCAGAAAGCGCGGCGATCTGCGAATACATCGAAGAGACACGGCCGGAACCCGCATTGATGCCGAAAACTCCGGAAGCACGGTTCGAGGTGCGCCGTCTGGTCAGTTGGTTTGATGACAAATTCCACCATGAGGTGACATCCAAGCTGCTGTACGAGCGGGTGAACAAAAAAGTGACCGGTCAGGGCTATCCCGACAGCAAGAACGTCAAGGAAGGCGCGCGGGCAATCAAGTTCCACTTGGATTACATGGCCTGGCTGCTGGATCAGCGGCGCTGGCTGGCGGGGGATCAGATGACATTGGCCGATTTTGCGGCTGCCGCGCATCTGTCGGCGTTGGACTATATTTCGGACGTGGACTGGAATCGCAGCCATGTGGTCAAGGACTGGTACGCCAAGATCAAGTCTCGCCCGGCCTTCCGGTCGATTCTGGCGGATCAGGTGCCGGGGTTCCGCCCGCCCGCCCATTACGCCGACCTGGATTTCTGATAGGTTGGGGCAGGGGGCTGTCTGCCCCCTCTTGGCCCGTTGGGCCAATTCACCCCCGAGGATATTTTGGGCCAGATGAACAGCGCGACGGCATTGAAGGACAGGTTGGTGGCGCAGGCCCGGGCCGAGGGGTTCGTGTCGTGCCGGATCTGCCGACCCTGGGACGTGCCGGAAGTGCCTGCGCGGTTGGCCGCCTTTCTGGCGGCGGATTATCACGGGCAGATGGGTTGGATGGCCGAGCGGACCCATTGGCGGGGGGATCCGGCGCAGCTGTGGCCCGAGGCGCGCTCGGTCATCATGCTGGCCGAGAGTTACACGCCGGATCATGATCCGACCGAGGTTCTGGGGCGACCCGATCGCGGGGCGATCTCGGTCTATGCGCAAAACAGGGATTACCACGATCTGGTCAAGAAGCGGCTGAAGCGCCTGGCCCGTTGGCTGATTGCCGAAGCCGGGGGCGAGGTGAAGGTGTTCGTCGACACCGCGCCGGTGCCCGAGAAGGCCTTGGGCCATGCGGCCGGGTTGGGCTGGCAGGGCAAACACACCAATCTGGTCAGCCGGGAGTGGGGCAATTGGGCCTTTTTAGGGTCTGTTTTCACCACCCTGGACTTGCCGACGGACCCGCCGGAAGTGGATCATTGCGGGTCGTGTCGAGCCTGTCTGGATGCCTGCCCCACGGAAGCCTTCCCGGCACCCTATCAGCTGGATGCGCGGCGTTGCATTTCCTATCTGACCATCGAGCACAAGGGGCCGGTGGATCAGGAGTTGCGGGGCAAGCTGGGCAACCGGATCTATGGCTGTGATGATTGCCTGGCCGCGTGCCCGTGGAACAAGTTCGCGGTCGCGGCCAGCGACATCCGCTATGCCGCGCGCCAAGACCTGATGGCGCCGCCGTTGGCGGAACTGGCCGGGTTGGACGATGCGGCGTTCCGGGCCAGGTTCTCGGGCTCACCGATCAAGCGGATCGGGCGCGACCGCTTCGTGCGCAACGTACTGTATGCCATCGGCAATTCCGGGTCGTCGGCGTTGATTCCGGTCGCGCAGGCGCTGACCGAGGACCCCGACCCCACGGTGGCGGACGCGGCGCGCTGGGCGGTCGAACAACTGTCGTGAATGCCGCAAACAGGCTGGACGCGTCGGTTCAAACCGCTACACCCGTGACTGCGAACAGGATGGAGACCCCGATGGCGTTGGCTTTGGGCGTGGATACCGGTGGAACCTACACCGATGCGGTGCTGATCCGGGACGAGAAAGAGGTGATCGCCTCGGCCAAGTCCCTGACCACGCGCGAGGATCTGGCGATCGGCGTCGGGCGGGCGATCCGGGTGGTGCTGGACCAGGCGCAGGTCGCGCCCGGTCAGATCTCGATGGCGTCGCTGTCGACGACGCTGGCCACGAACGCGCTGGTCGAGGGGCAGGGCGGGCGCGTTGCGCTGATCTATGTCGGGTTTCGGGACGGCGATCTGGACAGGCATGGGCTGCGCGATGCGCTGAAGGGTGACCCGGCGCTGGTGATCGCGGGCGGGCACAGCCATGCCGGGGCCGAGGCCGCGCCGTTGGATACAGGGGCGTTGACCGAATTTCTGGACCAGCAGTCCGGGATTTCCGGGTTCGCGGTCGCAGCCCAGTTCGCCACGCGCAACCCCGCGCACGAGCTTGAGGTCGCGCGGATCATCGCCGAAAAGACCGGTGCGCCGGTGACCTGCTCGCATCAGTTGTCGGCCAAGCTGAACGGGCCGAAACGTGCGGTGACGGCAGTGCTGAACGCACGTCTGATCGGAATGATCGACCGCCTGATTGGCCGGGCGCAGGATGTGTTGCTCGAGCTGGGCATCGACGCGCCGATGATGGTGGTGCGTGGGGATGGCGCCTTGATGAGCGCCGAGCAGGCGCGGGAGCGGCCGATCGAAACCATTCTTAGCGGTCCGGCGGCCTCGATCGTGGGGGCGCGCTGGCTGACCGGAGTTCAGGACGCGCTGGTGTCGGATATCGGAGGGACGACGACCGATGTGGCGCTGATCCGTGATGGAAAACCGGCGATCGACCCGGCGGGCGCCCGGGTCGGCGGGTTCCGCACCATGGTCGAGGCGGTGGCGATGCGCACGCATGGTCTGGGCGGTGACAGCCAGGTGCATGTGGTGACGGAGGGCCTGCGCGGCGGTGTGTTCCTGGGTCCGCGCCGGGTGCTGCCGGTGTCGCTGATCGCGGCCCAGGCGCCCGGGGTGGTCCATGCCGCGCTGGACGAGCAGTTGCGCGCGACCACGGTGGGCGAGCACGACACCCGTTTCGCCCGCCGTGTGCCCGGCATCCACGCCGAGGGTCTGGGCCCGCGCGAGGCGGGGCTGCTGGAGCGGCTGGGGGACAAGGTTATGTCCCTGAGCGCCCTGTTGCGCACGCGGATGGAAAACGGTGCTCTGACCCGGCTGGTGGATCGCGGGATCGTTCAGGTTTCGGGGGTGACGCCGTCGGATGCCAGCCACGTTCTGGGGCGCCTGTCCGATTGGGATGCCGATGCCGCGCGCAAGGCGCTGGAGTTGATTGCTCGCCGTCGTGTGGGGTCGGGCGACCGGCTGGCGGGCTCGGCCGATGAGCTGGCCGGGATGATCGTGGATCAGTTGACCGAGCAGACCGTTTTAACCTTGTTAGAGACTGCTTTTGCGGAAGAGGCCGAGGCGTTCGGCCTGCCGCCCGAGGATCTGGCGCGCCATGTGCTGACGCGGCGGGGCTTGCGCGGGCATCGCGGTCTGCTGGCGTTGGACACGAGGCTGAACGTGGATGTGGTCGGGCTGGGGGCCTCGGCGCCAAGCTATTACCCGGCGGTCGGTGAGCGGCTGCGCTGTACCATGGTGCTGCCCGACCATGCCGGGGTGGCCAACGCGATCGGGGCCGTCGTGGGGCGGCTGACCATGCGGCGGGCGGGCACGGTGACCGCCCCGTCCGAAGGCCGGTACCGCGTGCATCTGAACGACGGGCCGCAGGATTTCCCCGAACCCGAACCCGCGTTGGACCTGCTGGAGGCCGAACTGCGGCGCGAGACCGAAAGCGCCGTGCGCGAAGCCGGGGCCGAGGATATCCGCGTGATCGTCAACCGTGACATCCGCACCGCCCGGATCGAAGGCAAGGATGTCTTCGTCGAGGCGATGCTGACCGTCGAAGCCAGCGGCCGCCCGCGGGTGGCCGTCGGCTGAGCGTTATTCGGCGGCGTTGCTGCGTTTGGGCAGAACCCAGTCCGGGCGCGGGAAGTGGCAGGTATAGCCGTTTGGGATACGCTGAAGATAGTCCTGATGCTCGGGCTCGGCCTCCCAGAAATCGCCGACGGGTTCGACCTCGGTGACGACCTTGCCGGGCCACAGCCCGCTGGCATCCACATCGGCGATCGTGTCCAGCGCGATCTGTTTCTGCGTCTCGTCGCAGTAATAGATGGCCGAGCGATAGCTCATTCCGATGTCATTGCCCTGACGGTTCACGGTGGTCGGGTCGTGGATCTGGAAGAAGAACTCGAGCAGATCGCGATAGGTGATCTGCGCGGGGTCGAACCAGATCTCGATCCCTTCGGCATGGGTGCCGTGGTTGCGATAAGTCGCGTTGGGCACGTCGCCGCCGGTATATCCGACGCGGGTGCGCAGAACGCCGGGCAGCTTGCGGATCAGGTCCTGCATGCCCCAGAAGCAGCCTCCGGCCAGAACGGCGCGGTGTTCGGTCATTTCGGGTCCTCCACTTGATCGAGGTATTCGCCATAGCCCTCGGCCTCCATGTCGTCACGATGGATGAACCGCAGCGCGGCGGAGTTTATGCAATAACGTAGCCCACCCTGATCCAGCGGACCATCGGGAAACACATGGCCCAGGTGGCCGTCGCCGTGTTTCGAGCGGACCTCGGTCCGGATCATGCCCAGCGAGCGGTCCTCCAGCTCGGTGACGTGGTCATGCACGATGGGTTTGGTGAAGCTGGGCCAGCCGCAGCCCGATTCGTATTTGTGGGTCGAGGCGAACAGCGGCTCGCCCGATACGACATCCACGTAGATGCCCGGTTCTTTGTTGTGCAGATATTTGCCGGTGCCGGGGCGTTCGGTCCCGTTGCGCTGGGTGACGTGGAATTCCTCGGGCGACAGGGCCGCGACAACCGATGGATCTTTGGTATATTTGGGCATGGGTCCTCCGGCATTGCATACGTTGCCGAGATATTTGGGGTGCGCCGCGACAAAAGCAAAGCCCTGTTTCACCCGGCTCGCGCGATCGTGCGGGTGATCTGCCGCCGTGCTTCGAGCGTATCATTACCAAAGAGGAGGTCACGCCATGTTCAGAATGTTGCTGTTGTCTGCCTTGTTGTTGATCGGTCGAACGGTGCAGGCCGCGCCCGTGTCCGGAGAATTCCCATCGATCGATGGCGGCACGCTGTCGCTGTCGGACTGGCGCGGCCAGCCGGTTCTGGTGGTCAACACGGCCTCGCAATGCGGGTTTACCGGGCAGTATTCCGGGCTGCAAAAGCTGCAGGACACCTATGGACCCGAAGGTTTGGTGGTTCTGGCGGTCCCGTCGGATTCCTTCAATCAGGAATTGGAAACCGCCAGTGAGGTCAAGGAGTTCTGTGAGTTGAACTATGACCTGACCCTGCCCATGACCGACATCACCCCCGTGACCGGCCCGCAGGCCCACCCGTTCTACAAGGCGGTCGCGGCCGAAACCGGGTTTGTGCCGGGCTGGAATTTCAACAAGATCCTGCTGAGCCCCGATGGCGAGGTCGTGGCGACCTTTGGGTCGACGACCCGGCCGGACTCTCGCAAGCTGCGCAGTCAGGTCGAGGCGCTGCTGCGCTGAACTGGCTGGCGTGACAACTGCACGGCCAGAATGCCCAGCGTGATAACCGCAACACCAACGGCGTCCATTGCGCCCAACCGTTCACCCAGCAGAATCGCGGCGATTGTGACCCCGAACACCGGGTTGAGGAAATGGAAGGTGGCCGCGCGGATCGGCCCGATCCGGTTGAGCAGCAAGAACCAGATCAACGTGGCCAGCAGGCCGGGGAACAGGGTCGTGTAGGTGAAGGCCAGCGCCAGCGGCCAGGTTGGACGGACATAGATCGTCTCGAACAACGGGGCGGCGACAAACAGAACCGCCGAGCCGACGAACATCTGCAAACCGACGACCATCATGAAATTCCCGCCCGAGGTCGCCCCGCGCACGGCCAGCGTGGCGAAGGTCAGCGCCAGCGCGCCCAGCCCGCAGAGGGCAACGCCAAACAGGTCGATCCCTGCGCTGATCCGGCTGCTCATGATCAGGGCCACGCCAGCGAACCCGGCCAGCAGACCCACGACACCCAGCGGACGCAACCGTTCCCCGAACAGCAGCCAGCCGGCCAGCGCCACCAAGAGCGGCATGGTTGAGGCGATGATCGCCGCCGCCGAGGCCTCGACCGTTTGCATCGCATAGAAATTCAGACCCAAATACAGGGCATTCTGGCAGATTCCGAACAGGATGGTCGCATGCCATTGCGACCGCGTCAGGTGCCAGCTCTGGCCCATGGCCGCGGCGATGGCGACACCCAGGAGGCCGGAAATCAGGAAGCGAACCGCCAGTGAAAACAGCGGCGAGGCATCCGCGACGATGATCCGCGCCGAGGTAAAGGCCGACGACCAGATGAAGGCAAAGGCCAGCCCCATGGCGATGGCGCGCAGATCCATGACCGCTCCTGTTTGAATGTGCGGCGACTGTTTCCGATTTTCTCTCGGGCCACAAGCGCCCGAGCGTCAAAAAAGACACATGGAGCGCGCAAGTTTTCCGTGGGTGCCGGTTTTATTGATTGACTAGCCAATTAAAGATATCCGCTCGGTGATCTGACATTTAAAGGGAGGTTTGTCGGTGCTATTGGAATACATCCTGTCATTCGGGGTCCTGCTTGCTCTTGGGCTGGTAGCGTTCTTCGTCGTGAAATGGTGGAACCTGCGGTGCGTGGGCGTGACACCTGTACATCTGTTCACTTTCATCGCGATCCTGTTCACATCCGGCCTGGATGTCGGGCTGATCATGTTCCCGCTCACCGAATTCGGAGGCTATGCCGAAGATCCGGCCTATGCGTTCGCAAACCCGCTGGCGATCGAGTTCGGGTTCTGGGGTTTCCTGATCTGGGCCTTCTATTTCCTGACGGCCTTCTATTTCTGCGTCATCGAGCCCCGAGTGCAGTTCTTTGAAATCCCGGTGGTCAAGCTGATCAACAACGTGGTGATCATCGGGACCTGCGCTTTCACCGCCAGCCTGTTCCTGATCTACCTGCCCGGATACCTGCCCGAAGTTGGTGATGGCGAGTCCGTAGTGACCACGTTTTACATCATCGTGTTTGTCGTCATTCTGGCCGCGGCCTATTCCTCGACTGACCTGAAATACGTGCGGATTCTTTCTGTCGGCTCGACGTTTCTGTTCCTGGCACTGATCCTTGGCATGTGGGCCGCGGCCGGTATGGGCGTTGCGGGTTTCGTGGAAACCAGCAGCAATATCGGGGCGTATTTCGCCAATATCCACAAGTTCGTACTGCCTCTGACCGACTATCACGCCTTCTACCTGTTCTGGTGGTTTGCCTGGTCGATCATGATCGGTCAGTTCACCTCGCGCTTTGTCGGAGGGCTGACCACCTGGCAATTGCTGGCGGCGCTGCTGATCTTTCCGTCGATCCCCTTGGCGATCTGGTTCAGCGTGCTTTACTACTATCACCTGAACGGCATCAGCACCGCAGGCATCACCAACATCGCGATGGTGATCGTCGGCGTGACCTTCGTGATCAACTCACTGGATTCGTTGATCAGGCTCTATACCGACAACCTGAACATGACGGTCGAACGCTTCGGCAAGACGGCCTATGTTGCCGGCAACGTGGGGCTTCTGTTTGTGCTGACGCTTCTGTTCCAGAGCCAGTGGCTGCAGATTCAGTGGATCGGCGCCGTTGTGGTTGGCCTCTACCTCGCCTGCGTGGTCTATATCCTGATCGCCAAGCGCAAAGAGGTGATGAGCATCGACTCGATGCCCGAAGATCGGGACCTGGATTTCCACAAGGTCGAGACTGTTCACTGACCTCGGCCAACGACAACACCGGGCCTGGTCCAGCGGACCCGGTAAACAAATACCATAGAAAAAGGGCCGCGAAATCGCGGCCCTTGATCGTTTTCCCTAAGTCGCGGATCAGCTGTTGACGCTGTCCTTCAGGGCCTTGGCGATGGTCATCTTCACAACCTTGTCGGCTTCTTTGGTGAAGGTCTCACCAGTGGCCGGGTTGCGAACCTGACGCTCGGGGCGCTCGCGGCAGTAGATCTTGCCGACGCCCGGCAGGGTCACAGCGCCACCGGCCGAAACTTCGCGGGTGATCAGGCCAGTGATCGCCTCCAGCGCCGCGTTCGCGGATTTCTTGTCGGTTCCCATTTCCTCAGCGAGAGCAGCAACCAGCTGAGTCTTCGTCATAGGCTTTGCCATTTCTTGGTCTCCTTAACGTGCCCGATCTATTGGGCCTCACCGCGTAACTGTAACGGGATATTGTGGGCGAACACAACGAATAGTAGCACCGAAACCCCAAAAAATATGGGGATTTCGTTGCTTTTTTGCGTCAGAGGAAGGCCGTTTCGTCGAACGAGCGCAATTTCCGGCTGTGCAAACGTTCCAGTGGCATGCCTCGCAGGTGTTCCATCGCCCGGATTCCGATCGCCAGATGGCGGCTGACCTGGGTTGTATAGAACTCGGACGCCATGCCGGGCAACTTCAATTCTCCATGCAGGGGCTTGTCGGACACGCACAGCAAGGTGCCGTAGGGCACACGGAACCGATAGCCGTTGGCGGCGATCGTGGCGCTTTCCATATCCAGCGCGATGGCGCGCGACTGGCTGAGGCGCTGCACCGGGCCGGACTGGTCGCGCAGTTCCCAGTTGCGGTTGTCGACCGAAGCCACCGTGCCGGTGCGCATGATCCGCTTCAGCTCATAGCCTTCCAGCTCGGTCACTTCGGCTACGGCGCGTTCCAGTGCGACCTGAACTTCGGCCAGCGGCGGGATCGGTACCCAGACGGGCAGATCGTCATCCAGCACCTTGTCTTCGCGCAGATAGGCATGGGCCAGCACGAAATCCCCCAGGGCCTGCGTGTTGCGCAGCCCCGCGCAGTGGCCGACCATCAGCCAGGCATGTGGGCGCAGCACCGCGATGTGGTCGGTGGCGGTCTTGGCGTTGGATGGGCCGACGCCGATATTGACCAGCGTAATCCCCGACCCGTCGGCGCGTTTCAGGTGATAGGTGGGCATCTGCGGCAGTTTCAGCGGCTGTTCCAGCGGCGCGTCGGGGTCGGTGATCTCGACATTCCCGGTCGAGACGAAACTGGTATAGCCGCTGTCCGGGTCGACCAGTTGCGCGCGGGCGTAGTTCTCGAATTCCGAGACATAGAACTGGTAGTTGGTGAACAGAACGTGGTTCTGGAAATGGTCCGGGTCGGTGGCGGTGTAATGGGCCAGCCGGGCCAGTGAATAGTCGATGCGCTGGGCGGTGAACAAGGCCAGTGGGCCGACGCCATCCTGCGGTTCGTGCACACCGTTGACGATGTCGTCATTTGTGGTGGTCAGATCGGGCACGTCGAACACGTCGCGCAGGGTGAACCCGGCCGCACCCTGATGCGGCACCACCAGATCGGGGTTGCCGGCCACGGCGAAATGCACCGGCATCGGCGTGGTCGAGGGGCCGATGGTCACCGGCTGGTTGTGGTTCTTGATCAGCAGCGCGATCTGCTGCGTGAGGTAGGACCGGAACAGATCCGGCCGGGTCACGGTAGTGGCATGAACCCCCGGCTCGGACACGTGACCAAAGCTCAGGCGGCTGTCCACATGCGCGTAGGACGCCGTACGGATACGGATTTCCGGGTAATAGGCTCTGTAACGGACCTTGGGCGTGCCGCTTTCCATGGCCTCGGCAAAGCTGTCGCACAGAAAGGCGGTGGACTCGTTGTACAGCTCTTCCAGCCGGGCAACGGCCGCAGCGGCATCGGTGAAAATCTCGGGGTCCCGTGGGTCGGGAGTTGTTATTTTTGTCATGCGAGGGGTTCCAGAAGGTCAATTTTTTCGAATGTTCGGACATCCACCAGTCCCAGATCGGATATCCGCAGTTCGGGGATGACGACAAGGGCCAGCAGCGAGTGCTGCATATAGGCGTTGTTCAACTGACAGCCGCAGGCCTGCATCGCCTCGACCATTTTCTGCGCCTTGGCCGCGACGTCCGCGGCAGGGCTGTCGGACATCAGGCCCGCAATGGGCAGTTCGACCAGCGCCAGCTCTTCGCCATCACGGAAGATGGTGATGCCGCCGCCTACTTCGGCCAGGCGATTGGCGGCCAGCGCCATCTGATCGCGGTTGGTGCCGACCACGATCATGTGGTGGCTGTCATGCGCCACAGTCGAGGCCATGGCCATCCGGCCCTGATAGCCAAAGCCCGAAACGAAGGCGTTGGTCACGCCGCCCGTGGCGCGGTGCCGCTCGACCAGCGCAATCTGGCAGACATCGCCTTCGCCCTCGACCAGCCCGCCGATAATGGGCAACTCGGCCTTCAGCGCTTGGGTGGGGGCCTGGTTCTCGACCACGCCGATCACGTTTGCACGCACGCGATTGGCGCCTTCGGGCGCGGAGATCTCGAAATCGGCGGCGGTCAGGGCATGGCCCAGATGCACCGTGTTGCGTGCCCGGCCAGGCCAGTCGAAATGCGGGCAATCCACCGTGATCGCGCCGTTCTCGGCCACCACCCGCCCACGGGCGATGGCCATCTCGATCGGCAGTTCAGTCAGGTTCGAACTGAGGATCACGTCCGCCCGGCGGCCCGGCGTGATCGAGCCGATCTCGCGTTCCAGCCCGAAATGGGTGGCGGTGTTGATCGTGGCCATCTGCAGGGCGATCAGCGGGTCGCACCCACAGGCGATGGCATGGCGCACGACGCGGTTCATGTGACCCTCGTTCACCAGCGTGCCCGAGTGGCAGTCATCGGTACACAGGATGAAGTTGCGCGGGTCCAGCCCCTTTTCGGTGACCGCGGTGATCTGGCTTTCCACGTCATACCAGGCCGAGCCCAGCCGCATCATCGACCGCATCCCCTGCCGCACGCGGGCAATGGCGTCGGCCTCGCAGGTGCCTTCGTGGTCATCCGCCGGGCCGCCGGCGACATAGGCTGCAAAATCAGGCCCTAAATCAGGGGATGCATAGTGTCCGCCCACCGTCTTTCCCGCGCGCTGGGTGGCGGCGATTTCGGCCAGCATCTTGGGATCGGAGTTGATCACACCGGGAAAGTTCATCATCTCGCCCAGCCCGATGATGCCAGGCCAGGTCATCGCCTCGGCCACGTCTTCGGCGGTGATCTCGTAGCCCGTGGTTTCCAGCCCGGGCGCCGAGGGCGCGCAGGACGGCATCTGGGTGAAGATGTTGACCGGCTGCATCAGCGCCTCGTCATGCATCATCCGCACGCCGTCCAACCCCAGGACATTGGCGATTTCATGCGGGTCGGTGAACATCGACGTGGTGCCATGCGGGATCACCGCGCGGGCGAACTCGGCCGGGGTCAGCATGCCGGATTCGATATGCATATGCGCGTCGCACAGGCCGGGGATCATGTAGCGGCCCTTGGCCTCGATGATCTGTGTGTCGGGCCCGATGCAGTGGCTGGCGTCGGGGCCGACATAGGCCACGCGTCCGGCGGCGATGGCGATGGAGTGATCGGGCAGCGCCTCGCGGCTGTGCACGTTGATCCAGATCCCGCCGCGAATGACCATGTCGGCGGCTTCGCGGCCAGCGGCAACGGCGATCAGGCGGGGGGCGACGTCGGGCCAAGAGGGGAAGGGTGCGTATTCCATGGCACAACTTTCCCGAATGCATCGGAAGGTGCAACCCCTGCCGTGCCACCTTCATGAAACCACCGGGTGCGGGGCAGCAAATGCTTGATCCGCGCTGCGATGCGGGGTCTGGTAGCGACATGGATTACGAAACCATAGATGCGGACAGTTTCGGCCGCAGCCTGCGCGGGATCGGGCTGAACCTGCTGGTGCGCGACGTGCGGGCGGAATGCGCTTTTTTGGAGACTGTTTTCGGCCTGAAATCCCATCAGGTGACGGCGGATTTTGCCATCGTCACCTATGGCGATCAGGTGTTTCAACTGCATTCGGACGGCACCTATCACTCCAACCCGCTGCTGGGGCTGGTTCCTGAAACGCCCCCGCGCGGTGGCGGGATCGAGATCCACCTCTACGACACCGACCCGGACGAGACGGCGGAGCGCGCCAGGTCCACGGGCGCGGTCGTGCTGCAGGAGCCGACCGACAAGCCCCATGGCCTGCGCGAGACCTATATTTTGTGCGAGAACGGCTATGCCTGGGTTGCCAGCCGCCCCAAAGACGGCTGAAAGTCAGGCGCGGTGTTGCTCGGCCGCGATTTCCGCCCTGATCCACTCGGCAAAGGCCACGGCACCCGGCGTCTCCTCGGCCTGGGGCGACAGCAGCAGGTAATAGGCTTCGGGCATCGGCGCGCGATGTTCAAAGGGTGCGATCAGGCGGCCTTCGTCCAGCAGGCGCTTTGCGATGGTGTCATGGGCCAGGCACAGCCCGCCGCCGGCCATCGCGACGGACAGGCCGACCATATAGGTCGTGGCATAGGTAATCGGCGAATTTTCCCAGTTTAGGCCCTGATCTTCGGCCCAGCTGGCCCAGTTCGACAGCAGGTTTGAGCAATCATACAGCGGTTGCTGCTGAAGGGTTTCCAGCGTGACCGGATAGTCGGGGGCACAGACGGGGTAGTAGTGATCGCTGCGCAAAAGCTCGGTGCGGACCGTGTCGGCCGGGCGCAGGGAATAGCGGATCTCGACCGCCGCGCCTTCGGCCATCTCGCGCGGCTCCCACAACTCGGTGAAGATGTTCAGGTGAACATCGGGGTGCAGCGCACGGAACGCGGGCAGGCGGGGGGCCAGCCAGTTCACCGAAAAGGTGATGTTGCACTGCACCTGTACGGTATTTTCCTGCTGCCCGGTTACGGCCTGGGTGCCGCGCACCAGCGTCCGGAACGCTTCGCGTACCACGGGCAGATAGGTGATTCCAGCCTCGGTCAGTTCCAATGCGCGGGGGCGGCGGTGAAACAGGGGCTGGCCCAGATAGCCCTCGAGCGATTTGATCTGCTGGCTGACGGCGCTTTGCGTCATGTTCAGATCGCGCGCCGCGCCGGTGAAGGACAGGTGGCGGGCGGCGGCCTCGAACGTGCGCAGCCAGCCAAGCGGGGGAAGGGGAGTCCGGGGTTTCATAATCCAATCATAAGTTCAGCTAATGCCAAAACGCCAATTTTTTCGTTGGTCAAGTGCGCCCCGGCCCGGCACGGTTTTCACCAGCCACCTGTCCAAGCCGAATGGAGCCCCCGGATGAGCGTCACCAGTCTGAAACCGAATATCGACCATTGGCAGGAGCGCGTGGACATGGCCGCCGCATTCCGTTGGACCGAGCGGTTGAACATGCACGAAGCGGTCGCCAATCACTTCAGCCTTGCCGTGAACGAGGACGGCACGCAGTTCATTATGAACCCGAACCAGATGCATTTCGCGCGCATCCGTGCCTCGGACCTGCTGCTGCTGGACGCCAACGATCCCGACACGATGCGCAAGCCGGGCGCACCGGATCCCACTGCATGGGGGCTGCATGGTTCGATTCACCGGAAATGCCCGCATGCGCGTTGCGTGATGCATGTGCATTCGATCTTTGCGACCGTCCTGGCCTCCTTGGCCGACAGCAACCTGCCGCCGATCGACCAGAACACTGCAACCTTTTTCAACCGCTATGTCATTGATGACGAATTCGGCGGTTTGGCCTTTGAAAGCGAGGGTGAGCGTTGCGCGACAATGCTGCAGGACCCGAAAAAGAAGGTCATGATCATGGGCAACCACGGTGTGCTGGTGATTGGCAACAATGCAGCGGATGCCTTTAACAGACTCTATTATTTCGAGCGCGCCGCCGAGACCTATGTACGCGCCCTTCAGACGGGCCGGCCGTTGCGGGTGCTTTCGGACGAGATCGCCGAAAAGACCGCGCAGGAGCTGGATGACTACCCGGGGCAGGCCGAGGCGCATCTGCGCGAAATAAAGGCCGTTCTGGATGCGGAAGGCTCGGACTACGCCACCTAGAGGGTTTTGTGATGACCGATGCCCCGCATGATCCCGAAGCCGCCCGCTGGCACTATCGGCCGTCTGACCCTGTGGCGTTGAACCCTTTGTTCAGCTGGCCACCGCGCCCGATGGCGGTTGTGCAATGGTACAGCGGTGCGTGGTTGCAGATCACAGCGCTGACCCTGTGCCTTGTGCTGGCGCTGACGGCTTATGCGCTGTTCCTGCCGCCGCTCGAAGCGATGCAGAGCTTTGCGCCCGGCTGGATGTTCCGCATCTGGCTGCTGAACATGGTGCCTCAGATCCTTGTTGCGGGTGGGCTGCATTGGTGGCTCTACATGCGCAAGGGGCAGGGTATGTACAAAAAGTTCGATCGCCGCGACCTGACCCGCGACAACGGAACCTTCACCTTCCGCAATCAGGTCCGGGACAACATCTGGTGGACCCTGGGCAGCGCCATGACGGTGGCGACCGTCTATCAATGGGTGATCTACTGGGCGATGGCCAACGGGTATGCGCCAACGGTCACTTGGGCCAGCGCGCAGGTCTGGTGCGTGGTCTGGATGCTGTTCATCCCGATGTGGTCGGGTCTGCATTTCTATTGGGTGCACCGGCTGGAGCATCACCCGAAACTGTACAAGCATGTGCACGCCGTTCATCACCGCAACGTCAATGTTGGGCCGTGGTCGGGCATCTCGAACCACTGGTACGAGAACCTGCTGTACTTCACGACCTATTTCATCCACCTGATCGTGCCCTCAAACCCGTTGCATCTGCTGTTCCATGTCTATTTCCAGCAGATCAGCCCGGTCCTGTCCCATTCGGGGTTCGAGAAGCTGAAAGCGGGAGATACGGATGCCGCACGGGCAGGCGATTTCTTTCACCAGCTGCACCACCGGTATTTCGAGTGCAACTACGGCACGTCCGAGATTCCGTTCGACAAATGGTTCGGCACCTACCATGACGGGTCGGCCGAGGCGACGACGCGGACGCGGGCCTACAAGAAACAGATGTATACCTAGCGGGCCCGGCTGCGCAGGGCACGCGGACTGAGACCGAACTCGGTCCTAAAGGCGCGGGTCAACGCGCTGGGATCCTCATAGCCCGCGCGCAGAGCGATCTCGGCGATACTCAGGTCGGTTTCCCCGATCAGCTTGCGCGCAAGGTTCAGACGCAACCGACGATAGACCTTGGCCGGCCCGGCCCCCAGGTCCGCCCGCATCCGGGATTCCAGCGCCTTTTGAGACCGGCCCACGCGCCGGGCGATCTCGGGGATCGTCAGAGGGGTCTCGAGATTTTCCTGCATCAGCGCCAACGCCTTGTTGACATGCGAGCTGGCCGAGCCTGCACCGCCGGAATGTGACCGGGCGGAGTCGCGCGTCATGAAAAGCTGCGCGACTTCCAGTGCCAGCGCCTGACCGTGATCCTGCCCGATCAGGTGCATCACCAGATCAAAGGCAGCCATGGCGCCCGAGCAAGTGATGCGGTCACCGTCGATGACATAGCGCTCGCGGCAGGTCTCGACTTCGGGGAATCGCTCGGTGAACGCGGTCAGTTCCTCCCAATGGATCGTGGCGCGGTGGCCCTTCAGCAATCCGGCCTGGGCCAACAGCCAACTGCCGGTGTCCAGCCCGGCGAGGGTACGAAAGCGCCGCGTTGCCGCACGCAACCCCGCCTGGGTGCGCCAACCACCATGTGCCTGAAACCCGTAGGAGGGCATAACCAGCAGCATATCCCCACCCGCATCCGTAAGCGCCGCATGGGGTGCCACCTGCAACCCTGAGGATGACGTGACCGGCCTCGGATCCAGTGACAGGAATTGCCAGTCATACAGTCGCTGCCCCGACAACGTGTTGGCCGCGCGCAGCGGCTCGACCGTGTTGGCCAGGCAATGGTTCGAGAACCCGTCGAACAGCAGCACCCCGAATCGCTGCGGTGCGGCGGGTGATTTGGTCCATTTCTGCATGATTGAAGTCTAGTTCTGCATTATTGTGGCGGCAAGCCGCGTCAGGATTATCGCACGCCCAGAAACCGGAGACCCGCGATGCAATATGGCCTGACCGACGAGCAGGAGATGATCGTCTCGACCGTCCGCAGCTTTGTGGAAAAAGAGATCTATCCCCACGAAGAGCTGGTCGAACGCACCGGCGAGGTGCCGAAAGAGATCGCCGACGAGATCAAGCGCAAGACGATCGAGCTGGGATTCTACGCCTGCAATTTCCCCGAAAGCGTGGGCTGCGCCGGGTTGAACCACCTGGAATTCGGGCTGGTCGAGCGCGAGTTGGGGCGCGGGTCGATGGCACTGACCCATTTCTTCGGGCGGCCGCAGAACATCCTGATGGCCTGTCAGAGGGATCAGATCGAACGCTATCTGATGCCCGCCGTGCGCGGCGAGAAGATGGATGCGCTGGCGATGACCGAACCGGGCGCGGGCTCGGATGTGCGGGGCATGAAATGTTCGGCCGTACGTGATGGCGGCGACTGGGTGGTGAACGGTACCAAGCATTTCATCTCGGGCGCGGAACATGCCGATTTCGTCATCGTCTTCATCGCCACGGGCGAGGATCAGACGCCGAAAGGCCCCAAAAAGCGCATCACCGCCTTTCTGGTCGATCGCGGCACGCCGGGCTTCACCATCCGCGACGGCTACAAGTCGGTCAGTCATCGCGGCTACAAGAACATGGTGCTGGAATTCGACGACTGCCGCCTGCCCGATGCGCAGGTGCTGGGCGAGGTCGATGGCGGGTTCGAGGTGATGAACACATGGCTCTATGCCACCCGCATCACCGTGGCGGCCATGTGCGTGGGCCGGGCGCGGCGGGCTTTCGACTATGCGCTGGACTATGCCGCCACGCGCGAACAGTTCGGCCAGAAGATCGGCAAGTTCCAGGGCGTCAGCTTTCAGATCGCCGACATGATCACCGAGATCGACGCCGCCGACCTGTTGACGCTGGCCGCCGCCGACCGGCTGGACAAGGGCCTGCCCGCCAACCGCGAGATCGCCTCGGCCAAGCTCTATGCCTCGGAGATGCTGGCGCGGGTCACCGATGCGGCGATCCAGGTGCATGGCGGGATGGGGCTGATGGATGATTATCCGCTGGAACGCTTCTGGCGCGATGCGCGGGTGGAACGGATCTGGGACGGCACCAGCGAGATCCAGCGCCACATCATCAGCCGCGACCTGCTGCGCGCGTTGGGGGCATGAACATGGCGCCGGGCCTGAACGGCGCGGCGGACGCGCTCGCGCCGGGGAAGCTGTCCGCGCTGAGGCGGATGCTGGGGTTTCGTTCGCTGGCGGTGATCGGCGGGGGCGCATGGTGCGCCGAGGTCATCCACCAGGTGCGAAAACTGGGGTTCACCGGCCCTGTCTGGCCGGTGCATCCCAAGGCCGATGAGGTGGCGGGCGAGCGCGTCTTTGCCACGATCGAAGACCTGCCCCAAGCGCCCGACGCGGCCTTTGTCGGCATCAACCGCCGCGCCACCATCCAGGCGGTCGAGGTTCTGGCCCGCATTGGCGCGGGCGGGGCGGTATGTTTCGCCTCGGGCTTTACCGAGGCGCGGGCCGAGGACGCCGATGGGGCCGATCTGCAGGCGCAACTGGTCGCCGCGGCAGGGGACATGCCGATCCTCGGCCCCAACTGTTACGGCTTCGTCAACGGGCTGGACCGGGTGGCGATCTGGCCCGACCAGCACGGGATGCGCCCGGTGGAAAGGGGCGTTGCGATCCTGACGCAAAGCTCGAACATCGCCATCAACATGACCATGCAGCGCCGGGCGCTGCCGCTGGCCTTCATGCTGACCTGCGGGAATCAGGCGCAAACCCATCAGGCCGAGATCGCCATGGCGCTGTTGGATGATGACCGGATCACTGCGATTGGCGTGCATGTCGAAGGCTTCGGCGATCTGCGCAAATGGGAGGCGCTGGCGACAAAGGCGCGAGAACGCGGCATTCCAGTCGTGGCGCTCAAGGTCGGCCGGTCGGAACAGGCGCAGGCGGCGACCATTTCGCACACCGCCTCGCTGGCGGGGGGCGATGCCGGGGCGCAGGCGTTTCTGGACCGGCTGGGAATCGCGCGGCTGAACGACGTGCCCGAGTTTCTGGAAACACTGAAACTGTTGCATGTCACCGGGCCGTTGGACGGGACCGGAGTGGCAACGATCAGCTGTTCCGGTGGCGAGGCCAGCCTGGCCGCCGACATGGCCGAAGGAACCGGCCTGCACTTTCCGCCGCTGACCGCGGATCAGGTTTCGGGCCTGCGCGCGGCGCTGGGGCCGATGGTGGCGCTGGCCAATCCGCTGGATTACCACACATATATCTGGCGCGACGCTGACGCGATGGCGCGGGCTTGGTCGGCGATGACGGGGCCGCATGTAGCGATGACGATCTCGATCGTTGACTACCCTCACACCGATGCCACCGATTGGGACTGCGCCACCCGCGCGGCGTTGACTTGCGCTCGCGAAACCGGCCGTCCCTTTGCCGTGGCCGCGACCTTGCCGGAACTGATGCCCGAGGGCGTGGCCAAGCGGTTGATGGCGGGCGGTGTCGTGCCCTTTGGCGGGCTGCGCGAGGCGCTGGCGGCGACACGCGCTGCAGCACGCCCGCGTCCCGAACCGCAGGAGCCGGTCCTGCTGCCCGCCGCCAATGCGGCCACAACCAATCTGACTGAGGCCCAGGCCAAGGCCGAACTGGCCGCCCACGACGTGCCGGTTCCCTGCTCGGTCGTCGCGCAGGCGGATCGGGCGGAAAAGGCGGTGGACGGTCTGAGCGGACCCTTCGCGGTGAAAGGCGTTGGCCTGGCGCACAAATCCGAACATGGCGCGGTGCGGCTGGGCGTTTCTGCACAAGAGCTGGCCGAGATCGCGATATCAATCGGCACCGATGAGGTCCTGATCGAGGAAATGGCCCCGGCCGGGGTGGTCGAGCTGTTGATCGGCGTCACCCGCGACCCGGCGCATGGTTATGTCCTGACCCTTGGGGCGGGCGGGGTTCTGACCGAGATCTTGCGCGACTCCACCTCGATCCTGATCCCGTCCACGCCGTCTGCGGTCCGCGGCGCGCTGGGCAAGCTGGCCTGCGCGCCCGTGTTGAGCGGATATCGGGGCAAGCCCGGCGTGGATATCGATGCGGTCGTGCGGGTGGTCATGGCGGTGCAGAACTACGTCATTGCCAACGCGGCGGTCGTGGACGAAGTTGAAATCAACCCTCTCATCTGCGCGGCCGACGGTGTGGTCGCCGTTGATGCCCTGATCCGAAAGGCATGTTCATGAACCCAATCAAGACCTACCGCGATGGTGCAATCCTTCAGGTCACGTTTGACCGGCCCAAGGCGAATGCCATCGATCTGGCCACCAGCCGCGTCATGGGCGAGGTCTTCCGCGACTTCCGCGATGATCCCGACCTGCGGGTGGCGATCCTGACGGGGGGCGGCGAGAAGTTCTTCTGCCCAGGCTGGGACCTGAAGGCCGCAGCCGAAGGCGATGCGGTGGACGGCGATTACGGCGTTGGCGGGTTCGGCGGCCTGCAGGAGTTGCGCGACATGAACAAGCCGGTGATCGCCGCCGTGAACGGGATTGCCTGCGGCGGCGGGCTGGAGCTGGCCCTGAGCGCCGACATGATTCTGGCCGCCGATCACGCCACTTTTGCCCTGCCGGAAATCCGCTCGGGCACGGTGGCGGACGCGGCCAGCGTCAAGCTTCCCAAGCGCATCCCCTATCACATTGCGATGGAACTGCTGCTGACCGGCCGCTGGTTCGACGCCGAAGAGGCGCATCGCTGGGGGCTAGTCAACGAGATCGTCCCGGCTGACCAGTTGATGGACCGGGCATGGGAGCTGGCGCGCCTGCTGGCAAGCGGCCCGCCGCTGGTCTATGCCGCGATCAAGGAGATCGTGCGCGAGGCCGAAGATTCCAAGTTCCAGGACATCATGAACCGTATTACCAAGCGGCAACTGCGGACGGTCGATGTGCTCTATGGCTCCGAGGACAATCTGGAAGGCGCCCGCGCCTTCGCCGAAAAGCGTGACCCGGTCTGGAAAGGCCGCTGAGGCGGTTCAGGTTTTCTCGAACAGGGCGATCAGCGCGGTGTCGTCCTTGTTGGGGCCGGCGGCCAGATCGCCATAGATGCGGACCGGGGTCAGGGTCAGATGTTCGATCCGGCCCTCGGCCTGCAGGTTGTCGAAGGCGGTTGCGAATCCCAGCGCCTCGAAGTGTTTGGCGTTGATCGACAGGGCGAATTGCGCCCCGGGCCGGGCCACCCGCAGCAGGGCGGGCAGCACCTCGGGGCCAAGATGGCCGTGGGTGAAGGTGCCCGACGACACGATGCCCGAATAGCTTTCGCGCGGAACCGGGATGCCCTCGTTCAGGTCGGCCTCGATCGCGTCGCGGTAGATGTCCTTGCGCATCGCCTTGTCCAGCATCTCGGCACTGATGTCGGTGGCATCGATCGGCCCCACACCCAGATCGGCCAGAACCGCGCCGCACAGGCCGGTTCCCGCGCCCACATCCAGCACCGGACCCTGTCCCCCGGCGCCGACAAAAGCGCGGGCGGTGTGAATATGCAGCTGGTAATCCTCGCGCGCGGCGAATCCGCGATCGTAATCTCCGGCCCATTCGGCATAGAGCCGTTTGTTGTCTGCCGGAGTTTTCAGCGCATAGGCCGCGTGCAGGCTGGGTTTGTCATCACTCATGACACCATGAAGGCGCAGGCGGGGATTCGAATCAAGTGCGGCCATCCGGCGCTTGCATCCCGCCCGCGGCGCGATCATCAAGGGACCATGACTGGAACGCTTTTTTCATTCGGGCACGGCTATACTGCCCGCGCCCTGTCGCGCCGGCTGGCCCCCAAGGGTTGGCGCATCGTCGGAACCACCCGCGATGCCGCCGAGAAGGACGCCATCCGCGCCGCCGAGGCCGAACCGTTGGTCTGGCCGGGCGAGGCCCCCGATCTGGACGGGGTCACGCATCTGCTGATTTCGACCGCGCCCACGGCCAAGGGAGATCCGGTTCTGGCCGCCCTGCGGGATGAGATCGCCGCGCGCGCCGGGCAGTTCGACTGGGTCGGGTACCTGTCGACCACCGCCGTCTATGGCGACCACCAGGGGGGCTGGGTGGATGAAACCACGCCGGCGACGCCGACGGCCGAGCGCGGGCGCTGGCGGTTGCAGGCCGAGCAGGACTGGGCCGCGATCCCCGGCCTGCCGCTGCACATCTTTCGCCTTGCGGGCATCTACGGGCCGGGGCGGGGGCCGTTTTCCAAGCTGAAGAAAGGCGGGCTGCGGCGGATCATCAAGCCGGGGCAGGTGTTTTCTCGTATTCATGTTGAGGATATCGCGCAGGTGCTCGAGGCGTCGATGCGCCGTCCCGATCCGGGCGCGATCTACAATGTCTGCGACGACGAACCGGTGCCGCCGCAGGACGTGATCGGCTATGCCGCGCAGCTTCAGGGGTTGCCGCTGCCGCCTGCGGTGGATTTCGACACGGCCGACCTGACGCCGATGGCCCGCAGCTTCTACAACGAGAACAAGCGCGTTCGGAACGACCGGATCAAGACCGATCTGGGCGTGACGCTGAAATACCCCAACTACCGGGTGGGCCTTGAGGCGCTGCACGCGGATCAGACGCTGAACGGCGACTGATCAGACCACATCCGCCAGGATCATGTCGGCAGCCTTTTCCGCAATCATGATCGTGGGCGCGTTGGTGTTGCCCGAGACCAGCGTCGGCATGACCGAGGCATCGACCACCCGCAGCCCCTGCAGCCCCCGCACGCGCAGCTGCGGATCGACCACCGCCATGTCGTCCACCCCCATCTTGCAGGTGCCCACGGGGTGATAGATCGTATCGGCCCGCGCGCGGATATGGCCTTCCCAATCCGGGTCGGTCCGGGCGGTGTCGGTGCCGAACATTTCCTTGTGGCGGTATTTGGCGAGGGCCGGTGCCTCGAGGATTTCGCGCGTCATCCGCGCGCCCTTGATCATCGTGTCCAGATCGCGCGGGTCGGACAGATAGGCCGGGTCGATCGCCGGGGCGGCAAAGGGGTCGGCGCTGTGCAGCGAAACGGTACCGCGGCTTTCGGGGCGCAGTTTGCAGATATGGCAGCTGAACCCATAGCCCAAGTGCAGCTTGCGCGCGTGGTCGTCCACCAGCGCGATGGTGAAATGCAGCTGGATGTCGGGGCGGTCCAGATCGCGAGAGGTCTTCAGAAAGGCCGCGCCTTCCGCAAAAGGGGTGGCCGCCATCGACACCCCGGTCTTGCGCCACCGCATGAGGTGTTTGATCAGCCCCACCGTACCGGCGGCGCCGATGCCGAAATTGTCGGTGTCCTTTGTCTTGTAGGCCAGGATGAAATCCAGGTGATCCTGCAGGTTTTTGCCCACGCCCGGCAGCGCGTGGCGGACGGCGATTCCATGCGGGCTCAGGTCCTCGGGGTCGCCGATGCCCGACAGCTGCAGCAGTTGCGGCGATTTCAGCGCGCCCGAGCAGACCAGAATCTCGCGCGCGGCGGTGACAGTAAGGTCGGTGCCCTTGCCGCCCTGGCGGTAGATCACGCCCGTGGCGCGGTGGCCGTCAAAGGTGATCTCGCGCGCCTGTGCCCCGGTGATGACCGTCAGGTTGGGCCGGTCCATGACTGGAAACAGATAGGCCGCGGCGGCCGAGCACCGCTCGCCGTTTTTGGCGGGGTCGTGGAACTGGGTGACCTGGTACAGCCCCGCGCCTTCGTTGTCGCCGCGATTGAAATCGTCGGTCACCTTGTGTTGCAACTGGGCGGCGGCCTCGACGAAGGCGCGCGTGATCGGGCGTTCTTCTTTCTGATCGGACACCTGAAGCGGGCCGTCGGCGCCATGCAGGTCATCCGCGCCGCGCTCGTTGTTCTCGGACCGTTTGAAATAGGGCAGAACGCTGTCCCAGTCCCAGCCCTCGCAGCCCAGATCGGCCCAGCCGTCATAATCCTGCCGCTGTCCGCGCACATAGAGCATCGCGTTGATCGCGCTGGACCCGCCCAGGGCCCGGCCGCGCGGCTGATAGCCCGTGCGCCCATTCAACCCCGGTTGCGACACCGTTTCAAAGGCCCAGTTGTTGATCTTGGGTCGCCCCGGCAGCATGGCGACCACAGCGGCAGGCATCCGCACCAGAATGCTGTTCCCGCCCCCGCCCGCCTCGAGCAGGCAGACCCGCGTGCCCGGATTGGCGCTCAGACGGTTGGCCAGCACACATCCCGCGGACCCTCCGCCGACGATGACGTAGTCGAATTGCATGGCGATCCTCCCCTGTGGCCCGCGCGGTGTCGCGCGTCACGGCCCGCAGTTTGAAGCACCGGCGGCAAAACGCAATCGGGGCGGCGGGGAACGCCGCGTCATGTGGATGGGGATCGGTTTGAAAGATCACGGTAGAGCCATAATCAATACCTATCAAATCAATCCGAAAACAAAATTTTTTCTCATGACAGGGATTTGCTATGACTCGGGGTATTCCAGCGGACTGCGGTCCGCCCCTTTTTGACGTGCCATACGCACGGTTGCCTCGCAAACAGACAGACACCAGCCAGGATCGGAGATTAAGATGGACGGAAGCGACAACCCCAACACGGGCAAATGCCCCATCATGCACGGCGCCGGAACCCGATCGAACCGGGACTGGTGGCCCAACCAGCTGAACCTGGCGATCCTGCACCAGCACCAGCCGGCCGGCAATCCGCTGGGGGCCGATTTCAACTATGCCGACGCGTTCAAGAAGATCGACTATGACGCGTTGAAACAGGACTTGTATGACCTGATGACGGATTCGCAGGATTGGTGGCCGGCGGATTACGGCCATTATGGCGGTCTGTTCATCCGCATGGCCTGGCACAGCGCCGGCACCTACCGGACGGCTGACGGGCGGGGCGGCGCCTCGACCGGGAACCAGCGGTTCGCGCCGCTCAACAGCTGGCCGGACAACGGCAACCTCGACAAGGCCCGTCGTCTGCTGTGGCCGATCAAGCAGAAATACGGCAACCAGATTTCGTGGGCCGACCTGATGATTCTGGCCGGCAACTGCGCCATTGAATCGATGGGCGGCAAGACCTTCGGCTTTGCCGGCGGCCGGGAAGATATCTGGGCGCCCGAGGAGGACATCTATTGGGGTGCCGAGACCGAATGGCTGGCCCCGACCGAAAACCCGCACAGCCGCTACTCGGGCGAGCGCGATCTGGAAGATCCGCTGGCCGCCGTGCAGATGGGCCTGATCTATGTGAACCCCGAAGGCCCGGACGGAGAGCCGGACGTGCTGGCCTCGGGCCGTGACATCCGCGACACCTTTGCCCGGATGGCAATGAACGATGAAGAGACCGTCGCACTGGTTGCCGGTGGCCACACATTCGGCAAGGCGCATGGTGCCGGGGACCCGGCGCTGGTCGGCCCCGAACCCGAGGCCGCGCCGATCGAAGAGATGGGCTTTGGCTGGATCAACAAGTTCGGCACAGGCAAGGGTGACGATACCACGACCAGCGGAATCGAGGGCGCCTGGACCGCGAACCCGATCAAGTGGGACAATGGCTATTTCGACCTTTTGTTCGGTTATGACTGGAACCTGACCAAAAGCCCTGCCGGAGCGTGGATCTGGGAGCCGGTCGGCGTCAAGGAAGAGGACATGGCACCAGCTGCGCATGATCCGTCGAAAAAGGTCAAGACGATGATGACCACCGCCGACATGGCGATGCGCATGGATCCGATCTATGGGCCGATCTCGAAGCGGTTCCACGAAAACCCCGACGAGTTCGCCGACGCCTTCGCTCGCGCTTGGTTCAAGCTGACCCATCGCGATATGGGGCCAAAGGCGCGCTACATCGGCCCCGAGGCGCCGGCCGAGGAGCTCATCTGGCAGGACAACGTGCCGGCGGTGGACCATGATCTGATCGATGCCGCGGACGTGGCCGACCTGAAAGCCCGGCTGCTGGCTTGCGGCCTGTCGGTGTCGGAACTGGTCGGGACGGCATGGGCCTCGGCTTCGACCTTCCGCGGCTCGGACAAGCGCGGTGGCGCCAACGGTGCCCGCATCCGGCTAGCGCCCCAGAAGGACTGGGACGTCAACGAGCCCGAGAAACTGTCCAAGGCGCTGGATGCTCTGGCGGCAGTGCGA
>NZ_CP081106.1:3347500-3468745 GCF_025141855.1 Ruegeria sp. B32
GTTCCTGCTTAAAGCTAATCTGAGCAGGGTAAGCCGGCCCCTAAGCCGAGGCCGAAAGGCGTAGGCGATGGGAACCAGGTTAATATTCCTGGGCCAGGAGGATGTGACGGATCACAGGTGTAGTTCAATCTTATCGGATTGATTGGGCTGCTGAGTGGTTCCTGGAAATAGCCCTCCATCAGACCGTACCCTAAACCGACACAGGTGGACTGGTAGAGCATACCAAGGCGCTTGAGAGAACGATGTTGAAGGAACTCGGCAAAATACCTCCGTAAGTTCGCGAGAAGGAGGCCCGGTTCCTAGGCAACTAGGGGCTGGGGGCACAAACCAGGGGGTGGCGACTGTTTATTAAAAACACAGGGCTCTGCGAAGTCGCAAGACGACGTATAGGGTCTGACGCCTGCCCGGTGCCTGAAGGTTAAAAGGAGAGGTGAGAGCCTTGAATTGAAGCCCAGGTAAACGGCGGCCGTAACTATAACGGTCCTAAGGTAGCGAAATTCCTTGTCGGGTAAGTTCCGACCTGCACGAATGGCGTAACGACTTCCCCGCTGTCTCCAACATCGACTCAGCGAAATTGAATTGCCTGTCAAGATGCAGGCTTCCCGCGGTTAGACGGAAAGACCCCGTGCACCTTTACTACAGCTTCGCACTGGCATCAGGACTGCAATGTGCAGGATAGGTGGTAGGCTTCGAAGCAGGGACGCCAGTTCCTGTGGAGCCTCCCTTGAGATACCACCCTTTGCATTCTTGATGTCTAACCGCGGTCCGTTATCCGGATCCGGGACCCTGCGTGGCGGGTAGTTTGACTGGGGCGGTCGCCTCCTAAAGCGTAACGGAGGCGCGCGAAGGTTGGCTCAGAGCGGTCGGAAATCGCTCGTTGAGTGCAATGGCAGAAGCCAGCCTGACTGCGAGACTGACAAGTCGAGCAGAGTCGAAAGACGGCCATAGTGATCCGGTGGTCCCGAGTGGAAGGGCCATCGCTCAACGGATAAAAGGTACGCCGGGGATAACAGGCTGATACTGCCCAAGAGTCCATATCGACGGCAGTGTTTGGCACCTCGATGTCGGCTCATCTCATCCTGGGGCTGGAGCAGGTCCCAAGGGTACGGCTGTTCGCCGTTTAAAGAGGTACGTGAGCTGGGTTTAGAACGTCGTGAGACAGTTCGGTCCCTATCTGCCGTGGGTGTAGGAGACTTGAGAGGAGTTGCCCCTAGTACGAGAGGACCGGGGTGAACGATCCACTGGTGGACCTGTTGTCGTGCCAACGGCAGTGCAGGGTAGCTATGATCGGACAGGATAACCGCTGAAGGCATCTAAGCGGGAAGCCCCCCTCAAAACAAGGTCTCCCTGAGGGCCGTGGAAGACCACCACGTCAATAGGCCGGAGATGTAAGCGCAGCAATGCGTTCAGTTGACCGGTACTAATCGCCCGATAGGCTTGATTTGATCCAGTAACAGAAAGACAAATCACCAGAAGCATACACTGACCTTGAGTTGGACAACGTTGATTGATGTGAAACCCCGCAAGGGGTGACACAACAACCGTGCGGGAACGCGCATTCGCAAGCGAATACGCCGCCTCCCGCGCGCCGCCTTTTTGCAAAGCAAAAAGAGCGACGGGGATTTTCCTCGGTTTGGTGGTCATAGCGCAAGTGAAACACCCGGTCCCATCCCGAACCCGGAAGTTAAGCACTGCAGCGCCAATGGTACTTGGGCTCAAGCCCCGGGAGAGTAGGTCACCGCCAAACCTAGAAAAATCCCCCCTCTCTAAAACGATCAAAAACACGA
Source organism: Ruegeria sp. B32 (assembly GCF_025141855.1). Lineage (NCBI taxonomy): Bacteria > Pseudomonadati > Pseudomonadota > Alphaproteobacteria > Rhodobacterales > Roseobacteraceae > Ruegeria > Ruegeria sp. B32. Next base: position 3,349,288 of record NZ_CP081106.1, read on the forward strand.
CCAGGTCTCAAACAGCCAAATAGGCAGCAGACCAACCCAAAGTGTCGCGGGATGGAGCAGCCCGGTAGCTCGTCAGGCTCATAACCTGAAGGTCGCAGGTTCAAATCCTGCTCCCGCAACCAAATCCACAAAATCAAAACACCGAACGAGCCGCCCAAGGGCGGCTTTGCTCGTTCTCCACCGCTCGTTCAGCACCAACCCAACAATCGCCGACATACAAAAGAAAAGAAACGCGCAAAATGCGCAAGAATTACAGCGCGCCACCAAAATATCTCAGCACCTGTCGAAATCTGAGAAAACCCGGCGTCCTTGGAGCACGAACCTGAAAACCGGAAGGACGATAGATGGTTTTTTTAACGACACCGATTTATGCGCTGCTTGTGGCGCTGGTCCGGCTCATCTTATGGTTTCGTGTCTCGGGGATGCGGTCGGCCACGGGCCAATCCATCGGCGTTGGCGGCGACATGGCACTGATGTTGCGCGTGCGCCAACACGGAATCTGCCAGGACTGGGCGACCTTCATATTGATATTGATGATGCTGGGCGAAGGGGGCGGAACACCAGCGCTTTACCTCAACGCGGCGGGCATCTTGCTGGTGACCGGACAAGTTGCGCATCCTTTCGGGCTGAAGATTGACAATGCCGCCCACCCGCTGCGCTATGTCTGTAATGGCACCAATATTTTGGCTGCGCTGATCATGGTGATTTGCATCGCAGCCCGGGTCTCCAGGCTTTGACCCAGAACTTTTTCAAAGGATTGTTGCTATGAAATACATGATGTTGATCTACACTGACCCCGCGCAGGAACCGGCCTATGGCACCCCGGAATTTGACGAGATGATGAGTGGCTTCTTTGCCGCCAATGAGCGGATGAAAGCGGATGGTGTTCTTCGCGATGGCGAGGGCCTGCAAGGGATCGAAACTGCGACCACCCTTCGGATCCGCTCCGGAAAAGTTGAAACCATGGACGGGCCCTATGCCGAAACGCGGGAGCATTTGGGCGGATAATATGTGGTTGACGTTGCTGACTTGGATGCGGCGCTGAAATACGCGGCACTGATCCCGGCCGCCAACTACGGCACAATCGAGGTTCGGCCTCTGATGGACTACAATCCGGCTGGATAATCCATGAAGAACGCCGCCCCCAAAGCGTTCGCAGTTGGACATGTCATTGATGATGTGTTGCGGCGGGATCGGGGGCTGCTTTTGGCCGGTCTGATCAACCGGTTGGGTGACTTCCAACTGGCCGAGGACGCACTGCAGGAGGCCGCAATCTCGGCCGTGAAACACTGGAGCCGCAACGGAGTTCCGGACAACCCGACCGCATGGTTGATGCGGGTTGGTTTGAACAAGGGCATCGATCGCATTCGAGCGCAACACAGGGAGGGACGGAAAACAGCAGCCCTGGCCATAACCCTGCCGGACTCTGTGACGGACGATATGTCTGAGCAGATACCGGATGACCGGTTGCGTCTGATCTTCACCTGCTGCCACCCCGCGCTGGACCAGAAGTCACGCATCGCGCTGACCTTGCGCACGGTCTGCAACCTGACCACACGGGAGATCGCCGCAGCATTTTTGGACAACGACCAGACGATGGGCCAGCGCCTGTCCCGAGCCAAGGCCAAGATTCGCGCCAAGGGGATTGGGTACTCCGTTCCCGATCCGGAAATCTGGCCGGAACGTTTGGATACGGTGCTGACGACCCTCTACCTGATCTTCACCACCGGATACGTGACCGAGGATACGGGACCGCGGGATCTCTGCCACGAAGGCATCCACCTTGCGCGGGTTCTGCGAGACCTCCGACCGGGAGAGCCCGAGATCGAAGGTGCGCTGGCCCTGATGCTATTGACCGATGCCCGCCGCCCTGCGCGTATCGACGCTGATGGCGCTATGGTGCCCGTAGAGGATCAGGACCGAACACTTTGGCGGCAGGGTCAGATACGTCAGGCGCAGCGGCTCCTGCAAGCTGCGGTCGACCAGAGAAAACCGGGACCGTTTCAACTCAAGGCCGCCATTGCGGATTGCCACATGATGGCGCCGGCCCCGGATTGGTGGCAGATGTCGCTGCTGTATCAGTCCCTTTGGGCCTGCGAGCCAACCCCGGTGGTTGCCCTGAACTGGGCCGTCGTGATGGCCGAGGCAGGTCATGCCCAACTGGCCTTGGACAAGCTGGACAGCCTGCGGCCCGATCTTGACGATTTTCAGCCATGGCACGCGGCCCGCGCGCATATTCTTCAGAAGACGGGCCGCACCGCCGCGGCGGTCGCGGCCTATCGGCAGGCCATAGAAGCGGCACCGAACCTGGCGTCCAGAAAGTTTTTGCAACAAAGACTGCGGCGGCTCGCGCACTGAGGATCTGACAAGATCGGGCGCCATTGCGACGATTGCCTGGAATGGGACTCAGCTGGTGCCTTCCGCGTGGGCCAGCATTTCCTTGCCGACTCGCCGATAGTTCACGAAGGAATTGGCGCTCATGACGACAAAGAAGCTGTCCAAATCAATCATGACATAGCCCATTTCCAGAAGTTCACGGGTCAGAGCCGTGATGTCCTCCTGGTACAGCCTTCTCCGGCCACACAGTTCACGCAGCAGCTTCTGCGGGATGCGATACCGGCCCGAGGCCTTTCCTCCGAACTCCCGGGCATACAGCCCGGCCAGGGTTTCCGCGGCATTCGTGAAGTCAGACATTCTATATCTCGTGTAATTTTGCCTATAGACAAAAATTTATCACTTATATAAAGGAGCGACAACCCAATTGAATGGCCAAGGCATGGACGGAAACGTAGACATTCCCTCAACCGACGAAGAGCTTTCGCTTCGGATCAAGGAAGCGGTCGAGCAGTCCAATGCGTCCGAGCTTGAGGCGCTTCTGGATCCGCTGACCAGCAGCGAAGCCCTGCGCGAAGTTCTTCAGCTGACACCGGCTGAGCGCGATACCGTTCTGGAGATCGTGCCCGTTGGACTTGCGGCGGAACTGGTCGAAGAAGCGCCAAACGAGATGGCGGTCGAGCTTGTGGAACGCCTCAAGCCCGAGCGTGCTGCCGAGATCATCGAACAGCTGGATTCGGACATTCAGGCCGACGTTATCGGCGAGTTGGATACGCCGGATGCCGAGGCCATCCTGTCCGAAATGGACGCCGAAGAGGCTGCGGATGTCCGCCTGCTAAGCACGTTCGAGGATGACACCGCCGGCGGTCTGATGATGACCGAGGTGTTCAAGTTCCGCGACACGCAGACCGTTGGCAATGTCCTGCGCGAACTTGCTTCGGACGACGAAGATTTTGAAAGGTATCGCGGGCAGCACCCCTATATTGTCGATTCCGAGGGGCGCGCCGTGGGCGTGGTATCGCTGCGCAGCCTGCTGACCGCCAAGCGCAGCGAAAAGCTGACAAGCATCATGGTTCCACCACTGACCGTGACCGTGGATACCCCGTTGGAACAGCTGGAAGACGTGTTCAACGATCATCCTTTCCTGGGGGTGCCGGTGGTTTATGCCGACGGAGTCCTGGCGGGTGTCGTGTCCCGCACGGCGGTGGCAGAAGCCACTCTGGAACGCTCGGAAAGTGAAAGCCTCAAACGTCAGGGTGTGGTTGGCGACGAGTTGCGCTCGATGCCTTTGTCGGTTCGGTCCCGTCGCCGGCTGGCCTGGCTTGCGGCCAACATCGTGCTCAACATCATCGCGGCCAGCGTGATCTCGGCCTACGAAGAAACACTGGCCGCAGTGATTGCGCTGGCCATCTTCCTGCCGATGGTATCGGACATGAGCGGCTGTTCCGGCAACCAGGCCGTTGGCGTCACCATGCGCGAATTGAGCCTTGGATTGGTACGGCCGCAAGATGCCATGCGGGTCTGGATCAAGGAGATTTCGGTCGGGGTCATCAATGGGATCGCGCTGGGTATTCTGATCGGGCTGGTCGCGTGGTTCTGGAAAGGCAATCCAGCTCTGGGTCTGGTGATTGGTACTGCGCTGGCACTCAACACGATGCTGGCGGTATCCATCGGCGGTGTTGTTCCTTTGCTGCTGAAGCGGATCGGACAGGACCCGGCCGCCGCAAGTGGCCCGCTGTTGACCACGATTACGGACATGGCCGGCTTCTTCTTCGTGCTCAGCCTTGCAACCCTTCTGATGCCCTGGCTGGTGTGATTATGGCAAACGTTTCCGACAAGGGTCAGCCGCAGACGCCGAAGGTCATTGGTTGGATGGAATACATCGACCTTCCCGACCTGCCTTTGAACGACATCAAGGCCAAGATCGACACCGGCGCCCGCACGTCAGCGCTGCATGCAACCGACATTCGGCGGTTTCAACGGGACGGACATCATTGGGTGTCCTTCCTGACGGAGGTGCCGGGTGGAGAAGGCATGGTCCGTATCGAGGCTCCGATCAAGGAACGGCGCAACATCAAGAACACCAGCGGAATTCCTGAAAACAGGATCGTCATCCGAACCACCATCCGGTTGGGCGACGAAACCTGGCCGCTGGATCTGTCTCTGACCGATCGCACGAACATGACCTTTCAGATGATCGTAGGCCGGGCGGCGCTGAAGAACCACGCGATCGCCGTTCACACCAAGCGCGCGCATCTGTTGCGCGGCAAACCAAAACACCAGGACAAAGGGGATTTGTCATGAAGATTGCCATGCTGGCGCGCAATGCCAACCTGTACACGCACCGCCGCCTCAAGGAAGCGGCCGAGGAGCGTGGGCATCAGCTCGACATCATCGACACCCTGCGGTGCTACATGAACATCGCAACCCGTCGCCCCGAGATCTATTACAACGGCGAAAAGCTGTCGGGGTATGACGCGGTGATTCCGCGGATCGGTGCCTCGGTCACCTTCTACGGAACCGCAGTGCTGCGTCAGTTCGAAATGATGGGTGTCTACCCGTTGAACGAAAGCGTCGCCATCGGCCGGTCGCGCGACAAGCTGCGGTCGATGCAGTTGCTGGCCCGCGACGGTGTCGGCCTGCCCGTCACAACCTTTGCCCATGACCCCAAACAGACCGACGAGGTGCTGAGACTGGCCGGTGGCGCGCCCATCGTCATCAAGCTGCTGGAAGGGACGCAGGGCATCGGTGTGGTTTTGGCCGACACGGACCGGTCCGCCAAATCGGTTGTCGAGGCGTTCCGCGGCGCGGGTGTGAACATCCTGCTGCAGGAATTCATCAAGGAAGCCGGCGGAACCGACATCCGGGCCATCGTGGTGGGCGGCAAGGTTGTCGCTGCGATGAAACGCACCGGTGCCGAGGGCGATTTCCGCTCGAACCTGCACCGTGGCGGTTCGGCCAAGGTGGTCAAACTGACCCCGGAAGAGCGTGCAACGGCCGTTCGCGCGGCCAAGTCGATGGGCCTGAATGCCTGTGGCGTCGACATGCTGCGCGCCAACCACGGCGCTGTGGTGATGGAGGTCAATTCCTCGCCGGGTCTGGAGGGTGTGGAAAAAGCCACGGGTCTGGATATTGCCGGAAAGATGATCGAGTTCCTGGAAAAGAACGCAAAAGCCGGGGCCACCAAGACCAAGGGCAAAGGGTAACGGCATGGCAAAGCGGCAGCCATTCACGATCGGCCAGGCCACTGTGGCGCCGGGATCGCGGCTTACCGTGGATCTGCCGGTCAGCGTTCTGTCGGACCATACCCCGGTGACCATGTCAGCGCATGTGGTGCACGGCCGACAGGACGGGCCCACCGTTTTTGTCAGCGGTGGGGTGCATGGCGATGAGGTGATCGGCGTCGAGATCATACGCCGTCTGTTGCGTGCGCCCAACCTGGCGACATTGAAAGGCACGCTGATCGCGGTGCCGATCGTGAATGCGTTCGGCTTCATCAACCATTCGCGCTATCTGCCCGACCGCCGCGACCTGAACCGGGTGTTTCCCGGCAGCGAGAACGGGTCGCTGGCCTCGCGGCTGGCGCATCTGTTCATGACAGAAATCGTCGCCCGCTCGGATCTGGGGATCGATCTGCATTCGGCGGCGATCCATCGTACGAACTATCCGCAGATCCGGATCTCGCCCGACAACCCTCGAACCAAGGAACTGGCCAGCGTTTTCGGAGCACCGATCGTCATCCAGTCGCCCCTGCGCGACGGATCATTGCGCGGCGCGGCCAAGGCGCAGGGGAAAGATATCCTGTTGTACGAAGCGGGCGAGGGTCTTCGCCTGGATGAACTGTCGATCCGCGCGGGCCTTGCGGGCATTCTGCGGGTGCTGAGGCACATGGGGATGGTTCCCGCCAAGCGGATCTCCAAGCCCAAAGCGGCACCGCAGTTCTGTTCGTCCAGCAAGTGGTTGCGCGCCCCGATGGGCGGAATCCTTCGGATCTACAAAGCTGACGGTGAACTGGTTCGCAAAGGTGATCTGCTGGGTGCCGTATCGGACCCGTTCGGCGAAGCCAGCGAGGACATCATCGCTCCGTTCGACGGCTTGATCGTCGGGCGTGCGGTCATGCCTGTGGTGAATGAGGGCGATGCCGTGTTTCACCTGGGGCGGGTCGGGTCCGTGGAAAAGGCCGAAGACTCGATGGAAGATATCAACGCGCAGCTGGAAGATGATCCCATGTTCGACGAGGACGAGATCATCTGAACGGTCCGACACGGATAAGAGACTGGCAATCCAGACACTTGGGGCGGCCTTGGCCGCCCTTCTTTCATCCCAGGCGTTTCTTGAACCTGAGCGTCGCAGCCAGCATCCCAAGGACGGCAAACCCGATCATCCACAGAATGTCACCGCGCAGAGCGTAAAGCGTCGCATCCCGCAGAACCACGCCGCGGATCATGTCCATGAAATGGGTGGCCGGCAGCACTTGGGCGATCACCTGAACCGGCTTGGGCATCCCGTCGAACGGGAACATGAACCCCGACATCAGGATCGAGGGCAGCAGAACGAAAATCGTCATTTGCATGGACTGCAGCTGGTTCTGGGCCAGCGTCGAGATCACAAGGCCAAGCGACAGGCTGGCGATGATGAACAGAAGCGTTACCACCAGCAGCGGGATCATCCCTCCGTTTATGGGGACATCGAACAGGAAATGTCCCAGCCCGAGGATGATCGCGACCTGCAGCAAGCCCAGGAAGATGTAGGGAATGATCTTGCCAATCATCAGCTCGATGGATTTGACCGGGGTGTTGATCAGCATCTCCATGTTCCCCCGCTCGCGCTCTCGGACGATGGCGGCCGAGGTGAACAGGATCATGGTCATGGTCAGGATGACGCCCACAAGGCCGGGAACGATGTTCACCGCCGATCGTTGCTCGGGATTGAAATACAGCGTGACCTCGAAGGTCGGGACCTGACGGTTTGCCGGCTGTCGCAGCAATTCGGTCAGTGGCATGCTGCGCAGGGATTTGATGGCGCTGGCCACCATGGTGTCCGACCCGTCCACGATCCAATGAGCCACGGGGCGGCTGGATGTCTGGTTGGTGGCGTTGGGCAGGCCCAGTCCGATGGACGGGCTTCGGGCAAGCCGGTCATCGACGTCGGGCGGAATGATGAACGCGGCGCGCACGGTGGATTCGGTGATCGCCTGCTCGGCTTCTTCCGGGGTCGCGAAGACCTCGGTGATGGTCACGACCTGCGTGGCTTGAACGATCTGAGCCAAGGTCCGGGACAGCGACGAGTCGGCCTGATCCACGATCCCGACCGGAATATGGCGGATGTTTGTGTTGATTGCGTATCCGAACAACAGCAGCTGGATCAGCGGGATCATGACGACCATGGCAAAGGTCATCCGGTCGCGCCGCAGTTGCAGCAGCTCTTTCTTGAGAACGGCGGTGATGCGGCGGAGCGATTTCATTGGGCGGGCCCCTTCGTCGCGCTGACGAACACGTCTTCCAGATTGGGGCGCTGCACGGACATCTCCACGTTGGGAAAGTCCGACAGGCGCGACGTGATCATCGCCATCGGATCGGTTTCCGACTTGTCCACCAGAACGCGCAATCGGGCACCCACCTGCGCCGTCGACATCACCTTGGGCGTGTCATCCAGTAGGTGTTTGACCTGCCGCAGCCCCTCACCCTCGACCTCGATCACGGTGGCGTTCAGGTCTTCCATCAGTTGCCGGGGCGATCCATCCGCCTTTTTGACCCCATGCTCGAGAATGGCCAGCTTGTGACACCGTTCCGCCTCGTCCATGAAATGCGTGGACACGATCATCGTCGCGCCCTGATCGACCAGGTCGAACAGCTGTTCCCAGAAAGACCGGCGGGTTTCGGGGTCAACGGCCGATGTCGGCTCGTCCAAAAACAACAGCTTGGGGCCGTGCAGAACCGTCGCGGCCAGCGCCAGTTTCTGCCGCTGCCCGCCGCTCATGCTTCCGCTCAGTTGATTGGCGTTTTCGGTCAGGTCGTAGGTTGTCAGCAGTTCGTCGATCCGGTCGGCGGATTTGCGGCGCGGCATTCCGTAGATCTCGGCGGCAAAGCGCAGGTTCTCCAGCACCGTCATGTCGCGGTAATACGAAAAGATCTGCGTCATGTACCCGATTTCATTCTTCAGCGGCTCGGCGTATTGCGGCATTGGTCGGCCCAGCACCGAGACGGATCCGCTGCTGGGCGTCAGCAGTCCGGTCAGCATTCGCATCGTCGTTGTCTTGCCGCAGCCGTTCGGGCCCAGAAACCCATAGATCTGACCCTGGCGTATCTCCAGGTCTAGGTTGCTGACGGCTGTCTTTTCCTTGAATCGGCGCGTCAGACCCTGGGTCGAGACCACCAGATCGCTCATGGCATCTTCACCTGGACGGGAACGCCCGCAGGCAGATCTCGGGCGGTTTCCGGCAGGTCGATTTCTGCCAGATAGACCAACCGCGTCCGATCATCCTTGTTCAACCCGTAGTAGGGGGTGAAGGACGGGTCGTCGCTGACCCATCGCACGGTGCCCGTCAGAGGTTGGTCCAGCCCGTCGACCCGAACCTCGAGAGAGTCTCCGGGAGCGATGCCCACCCGGCTGGGTTCGGGGACATAGACGCGGGCGAAAGGGGCCGCGCCGGACACCAGCACCGCGACCGGGCTGCCCTGAGCGACCCGTTCCCCCAGGTTCCAGGGAAGGGAATCCAGGATGCCGTCCCGTGTCGCAACAACCGTCAGGTCATCCAGAACGGTCTGCTCGGCGGCAACCGCCGCTTCGGCCGCCCGCACATTGGCCCGGGCAACCGACAGATCTTCGGGGCGGGTTCCGTTTTCCAGTTCTTTCAGGGATTCCCGAGCGCTTTCCAGTGCCGCCCGAGCGGAATCGCGTGCGGCAATATCCTGATCCAGGCGCGCCTGGCTGACGACCGAGTTGACGACCAGCTGGGAATTCCTCTGATACACGGCCTCTGCGTCCAGCAGACGCGCCTCGGCACCGGCGACGTTGGCGCGCGCGATCGCAATCTCTTCCTCGCGCGGGCCGACTTCCAGTTTCAGTAGCGTGGCCTGCGATTTTTCCAGTTCCGCCTGCGCGAGGTTCAGCTTCGCGGTCTGCAGATCCGTGTCGAACCTGACCAGCACGTCGCCGACTTTGACCGGAGACCCTTCTGCAACAGGCAGTTCCACGATGATCTCATTGGCCGTTGCCGTCAGTGCGACCCGGTCCCGCGCCAGAACTCCCAGCGCGGTGCCGGTGTTCTGGCCCGAACATCGGTCCAGCAACGCAGCAGGGAGAATGGCCATGACCAGCAGCGGAATCGGCAGGGACACATTCATCAAATCATCGTCTCCTTGGTCGGGGCGGTTTGGTATCGGTGTCAATTTCTGCCCCGACTCAAAGGTTTAACAGACGATTGAAAAATCACAAAAGCAGAACCAAACGGGCCAATACCAAGCCATCCAAGGATGCCCGGGCTGCAAATTCAAGCGATTGACCCCGCCCACGACCGGCTGAGTTCTGTCCTGACCGCGGTGCAATGGTGGGCAAGAGCGCGGGCACATACAGGGCGCAAATAATCCTTGCAACCGGTTGCAAAAAAGAACATGCTCCCGCCAGAAATATACCCAGAGGTCACAATGCTCAGAATCGGATTGCTTGGAGCAGGGCGCATCGGAACCGTCCACGCGCAAGCCATTTCGGACCACCCGGACAGCACGCTTGTTGCGGTTTCGGACGCAATGGAAGACGCCGCCGCACGTCTGGCGCAAGCGCATGGAGCTGTAGCGCGCACGTCGGAAGACATCATCGCCGACCCGGATATCGACGCGGTACTGATCGCCACGCCGACGGATACGCATTCGGACCTCATCGAGGCGGCGACCGCCGCGGGCAAGGCCGTTCTGTGCGAAAAGCCGGTCGATCTGGACCTGAACCGCGCCCTCGCCTGCCAGCAAGCCGTGGCAGGTACCGGTCAACCGGTCATGATCGGGTTCAATCGGCGTTTCGATCCGGGCTTTGGCGCATTGAAATCCGCCGTTCAGTCCGGCGAGATCGGAAGCCCCGAATTGCTGTCGATCACTTCTTTTGATCCGGCGCCGCCCCCGATTTCCTATGTCAAAGTATCGGGCGGATTATTTCGGGACATGACGATACATGATTTCGACCTCGCCAATTTCATCATGGGTGACTTACCGGTCACTGTTTCGGCCGTTGGCACATCGACCGTGGACCCCGCCATCGCCGAGGCGGGGGATGTGGACACAGCCGTCGTCACCATGACCTACAAGGACGGTCGGATCGCCGTCATCAAGAATTCTCGCCGGGCCGTATACGGCTATGATCAACGGGTCGAGGTCTTGGGGTCCGGCGGGCTGCTGCAGGCGCGCAACGTGCTCGAGAACAACCTGGTGAAATCCACGTCCGACGGCGTGATCAGTGCCAAGCCGACCTACTTCTTCCTCGAACGCTACATGCCTGCCTATCGGGCGGAATGGGATGCGTTCGTGACTGCGGTCAAGACCGGATCCGCCGTGCCGGTGACGCTGGAAGACGGCGTCGCAGCGCTGGCCCTGGCCGAAGCTGCGACCCGATCGGCCAGGACGGGTATTCCGGTAAAGCTGGAGGAAATTTTGAAACCGGTTGCAAAATGACGTGAAGTATTGAAACTGAAACGGCCCCGATGCGTATCGGTGCGACAGAGATTCGGCCTTGCCGGATGAATGGGTCCAGGACCCGGACAAGACAAAAATCTGTCCTAGTGGGAGGAAACGTAATGAACAAATTTTTCAAAGGTGCTTTGGCCGCCGGCGCGCTGGCGCTGGCCACTCCGGCCTTTGCGCAGGACATCGTCGTGGTATCGCACGGCCAGGCCAATGACGCGTTCTGGAACGTGGTCAAGAATGGGGTCGAGCAGGCCGGCACGGATATGGGCGTAAACGTCGAGTACCGTGCGCCCGAAACCTTCGACATGGTTGCCATGTCGCAGCTGATCGATGCCGCCGTGAACCAGGAACCCGACGGGTTGATCGTCTCGATCCCGGACGCCGACGCGCTTGGCCCCTCGATCGAACGCGCGGTCGCCGCAGGCATCCCGGTGATCTCGATGAACTCGGGCTCGGACGTGTCCAAGAAACTGGGCGCGGCGCTGCATGTCGGCCAGGATGAGTTCGACGCCGGCAAGGCCGCCGGTGAGAAGCTGGCCGAAATGGGCGGCAAGAACGCGATCTGTGTGAACCACGAGGTCGGAAACGTCGCGCTGGACCTGCGCTGCGCGGGCTTTGCCGAAGGCTTTGGCGGCAATGTGACCGTTCTGCCGACGTCCAACGATCCGTCCGAGATCGAGTCGAAAGTGTCGGCGGCTCTGGCTTCGGATGAAAGCGTCGATACCGTGATGGCGCTGGGTGCAAGCTCGGCCGGTGAGCCCACAGTGGCCGCCGTCAAAGGGTCGGGGCGCGACGTGAACGTGGCTTCGTTCGACCTGTCGGCCAACTTCCTGCAGTCGATCGTCGATGGTGACGCGGCCTTTGCGGTAGACCAGCAGCAGTATCTGCAGGGTTACCTGCCGGTCGTGTTCATGGCGCTGAACGCCAAGTACGGCCTGATGCCGGGCGGCAACGTGCCCTCGGGTCCGAACCTGATCACCGCCGACAAGGCCGGTCAGGTGGTCGAGCTGTCCGCTCAGGGCATCCGCTGATACCGGCGGGCTGAAAATCGGGGCGGCGTCAGGGCGCCGCCCCTGCCAAACGGGAGGAAACCATGACCGAGTCTGCACAAGTGGCGGTGGACGAACGGATCAAGAAGGAACCGTTCCTGACCAAGCTGATGAAGCGGCCCGAACTGGGGGCCATCGCAGGGGCGATCCTTGTCTTCATCTTCTTCGCCATCACGGCCGATGAATCAATGTTCACGCTTGCCGGTATCATGAACTTCATGACCCCCGCCGCCCAACTGGGTATTCTGGCGATTGGCGCGGCGCTGCTGATGATCGGGGGCGAGTTTGACCTGTCTATCGGCTCCATGGTGGCCTTTGCCGGCCTGTTCTTCGGGGTCTGCGTGGTGACCTGGCAGCTGCCCTTGGTGGCCGCGATCCCGATGACTTTTGTTTTTGCCGCCTTTGTCGGGGCAATCAACGGCACCATCGTCATCCGCTCGGGTCTGCCGTCCTTCATCGTGACGCTGGCGTTTCTGTTCATTCTGCGCGGCCTGTCTCTGGTGGGGCTCAAGGCCGCCACCGGCGGATCGACCCAGCTGCGCGGCGTGCGCGATCAGGTCGAAAATGACTGGCTCGCGCCGTTCTTTTCCGGCGAAGCCTTTGCCAGCCTGTTCACCTGGCTGGCCGAAAAAGGCTTGATCGACACGTTCAAAAGCGGCGCGCCCAAAGTGCCGGGTGTCCCGGTTGAAATCCTGTGGTTCGTGGCCTTCGCCATTGCCGCCACCTATGTTCTGCTGCGCACCCCGGCCGGCAACTGGATCTTCGCCTCGGGCGGCGACCGGGTTGCGGCGTCGAACTCGGGCGTACCGGTGAACCGGGTCAAGATTTCACTGTTCATGCTGACTGCCTGTTGTGCCGCGCTGGTGGCGATCATCACCGTGATCGACGCAGGCTCGACCGACGCGCGGCGCGGTTTCCAGAAGGAATTCGAGGCGATCATCGCCGCGGTGATCGGTGGCTGTTTGCTGACCGGCGGGTATGGCTCGGCCATCGGGGCGTTTTTCGGGGCGATCATCTTCGGCATGGTAGTCATCGGCCTGACCTATACCGATTTCGATCAGGACTGGTTCCAGGTGTTCCTGGGGGCGATGCTGCTGATCGCCGTTCTGTTCAACAACGCGATCCGCAAACGCGTAACCGGGGAGCGCTGACATGACCGAAGACACCAAGTTCCACCACGGCGATGCGGTCAAGGACGTGGCCCCGGTCGTCGAAATGAAAGAGATCGAAAAGCATTTCGGCAACATCATCGCGTTGGCGGGCGTCAGCTTCGACGTCAAGCCGGGTGAATGCCACTGCCTGCTGGGTGACAACGGGGCGGGCAAATCGACCTTCATCAAGACGATGTCCGGGGTGCACAAACCCACCAAGGGCGAGATCTATTTCGAAGGCCAGCCGATGTCCTTCGACACGCCCCGCGACGCGATGGAGGCGGGCATCGCCACCGTGTTCCAGGACCTGGCGATGATCCCGCTGATGAGCGTCACGCGCAATTTCTTCATGGGGCGCGAGCCGACCAAGGGGAAAGGCCTGTTGAAACGGTTCGACATCGAGCACGCCAACGAGGTCTGCATGGAAGAGATGCGCAAGATGGGCATCAACCTGCGTGGCCCCGATCAGGCGGTAGGCACCCTGTCGGGGGGCGAGCGTCAGACCGTGGCGATTGCCCGTGCGGTCTATTTCGGCGCCAAGATCCTGATCCTGGACGAACCGACCTCGGCGTTGGGCGTGCGGCAGACATCGAACGTGCTGGCCACCATCGACAAGGTGCGCCACCAGGGCATCGGCGTGGTCTTCATCAGCCACAATGTCCGGCACGCGTTGGCCGTGGGCGACCGGTTCACGGTTCTGAACCGCGGCAAGACGCTGGGCACCGCCCGGCGCGGCGAGATCTCGCCCGAAGAGCTGCAGGACATGATGGCCGGCGGGCAGGAGATGGCCGAGCTGGAAGGGTCGCTGGGCGGTACCGTCTGAAGGTTTCTCCCCGGTGTCCCGTATCGTGCGGGGCACCAATATCACCAGGGTCCGGCAGGCCGGGCCACCCGGCCTGGGTGGTGGGCGTGTCGGATCCTTTAACGACAGAATGATTGCAACGGATTGCCCATAGCGGCCTCGTTCTGAAAGGGATCATGATGAGCAAGACAATCCGACTGACCGCGGCGCAGGCCTTGGTGCGCTACCTTGGCGCGCAGATGAACGAGAACGGCGAGCCCTTCATCGCCGGTGTCTGGGCGATTTTCGGCCATGGCAACGTGGCCGGTCTGGGCGAGGCGCTGCACGGTGTGCGCGACAGCCTGCCCACCTATCGCGGTCACAATGAACAGACCATGGCCCATTGCGCGATCGCCTATACCAAGCAGATGCGGCGCAGCCGCGCCATGGCGGTCACCTCGTCGATCGGGCCGGGGGCGACCAACATGGTCACCGCCGCCGCGCTGGCGCATGTGAACCGCCTGCCGGTGCTGCTGTTGCCGGGGGACGTTTTCGCCACCCGCGGCCCCGACCCGGTGCTGCAACAGACCGAGGATTTCACCGACGGCACCGTTAGCGCCAATGACTGTTTCCGCCCGGTCAGCCGCTATTTCGACCGGATCACCCGGCCCGAACATCTGCTGACTGCCCTGCCGCGCGCCTTCCGCACCATGACCGACCCGGCCGATTGCGGGCCGGTGACCCTGGGTTTTTGCCAAGACGTGCAGGCTGAGGCCTATGACTATCCGCTCAGCTTCTTCGAGCCGCGCATCTGGCACCAGCGCCGCATCCGCCCCGACGAAGGTGAGCTGGCCCGCGCGGCCGAGGCCATCCGGTCGGCCAAACGCCCGATCATCGTGGCCGGCGGCGGTGTCCATTATTCCGGCGCGACCGACGCGCTGCAGGCCTTTGCCGAGACCCACAACATTCCTGTTGCCGAGACGCAGGCCGGCAAATCGGCCCTGGCCTGGGATCACCCGCTGAACCTGGGCCCGGTCGGCGTGACCGGGGGCGAACCCGCCAACACCGTGTGCGCCGAGGCGGATCTGATCCTGGGTATCGGCACGCGGTTTCAGGATTTCACAACCGGGTCCTGGGGGCTGTTTTCCAACCCAGCGCGCAAGATGGTCTGCCTGAACACCGCCGCCTATGACGCCGCGAAACACGGCGCGATGCCGCTGCTGGCCGACGCGCGGGTCGGGATCGAGGAATTGGGCGCGGCCCTGCAGGGCTATCGCGCCGATCCGGTTCCCGACACGCTCAAGGCCGAGTGGTTTGCCAAGGTCGACGCGCTGACCGATGCGCCGGGTGACGCCAACGCGCTGCCCACCGACATGCAGGTGGTGGGTGCGGTGCAGCGCGCGGCGCATGGCGACACGGTGGTGATGTGCGCCGCCGGCACCATGCCGGGCGAGCTGCACAAGCTGTGGAAGGCGCCGCGTCCGGGGGCCTATCACATGGAATACGGCTTCAGCTGCATGGGCTACGAGATCGCGGGCGCCATGGGTATCAAGATGGCCCAGCCCGACCGCGACGTGATCTGTTTCACCGGGGACGGCACCTACATGATGGCCAACTCGGAAATGGCGACGGCGGCGATGATGGGGGTGTCCTTCACCGTGGTGATCACCGACAACCGGGGCTTTGGCTGCATCAACCGGCTGCAGATGGGCACCGGCGGGGCCGAGTTCAACAACCTGCTGGACCATGCGGTGCACGAGACGCCCTCGGCCATCGACTTTGCGGCCCATGCGGCGGCGATGGGGGCGACCTCGGTCAAGGTCGGCTCGATCGCCGAGCTGGAAGAGGCGCTGGCCAAACGCGGCGAAGTCAAAGGCCCCTATGTGATCGTCATCGACACCGACCCGTACCCCTCGACCGAATATGGCGGCACGTGGTGGGAAGTGGCGGTGCCCGAGGTCAGTGTCCGCCCGGCAGTGAATGAACAACGTGCGGCCTACGAGGCTGCCATCAAGGAAAGAAACACCAAATGAGCGTGAAGATCGGCATCTCTCCGATTGCGTGGCAAAATGACGACCTGCCCGACCTGACGGCTGGGTTCACCATGGAACAGGCCCTGAAAGAGGCGCGTCAGATCGGCTATACCGGGGTCGAGCGCGGGCAACGTATGCCCGCCGATACCGAGGGGCTGCGCGCCTATCTGGAAGAAAATGACCTTGCCCTGTGCGGCGGCTGGTGTTCCGGCAATTCGCTGGTCAATGATTTCGCCGCCGAACGCGACGCGGTGCGCGCGCAGGTCGAGCAGTTCGTGGCCCTGAACAGCCCCTGCATCGTCTATGCTGAATGCTCGAACACGGTTCAGGGCCAGATCGGCACCCCGGTCAATGACCGTCCGCAGCTGTCGAAAGACGAGATCAAGGCCTATGGCGCCAAGATCACCGAACTGGCCAAGTGGATGGCCGATCAGGGCATGCCGATGGCCTATCACCATCACATGGGTACGATCATCGAAAGCGAAGATGACGTGAACTGGTTGATGGAGGGGTCGGGCCCCGAGGTGAAGCTGTGCTTTGACACCGGGCATCTGCTGTTCGGCGGCGGTGATGTGCTGGCCACGCTGAACCGCTGGGGTGACCGGGCGCATCATGTGCATTTCAAGGACATCCGCCCCGGCATCGTGCGCGACACGCGCGGCAACCGGCGCAGTTTCCTGGACGCGGTGATCGCAGGGGCCTTCACGGTGCCCGGCGATGGCTGCATCGACTTTCAGGAGGTCTCCCATGCGTTGAAAGCCATGGATTACGAAGGCTGGATCGTGGTCGAGGCCGAGCAGGACCCGGCCAAGGCCCCGCCCTATGAATACTCGAAGATGGGCTATGACCACATCGTCGAGGTCTGCGGTCAGGCCGGATTGACGATCACGGCCTGATCTTTCGCCCCCCGGGGCGCCGCCATGGGAAAGGAGCGTTTCATGGTCCGTCAGCAACCTGGTTTCGCCGGCTATTTCGGCCCCGAGTCCTGTGATCTGGACGAATTCAAGGTGCTGACCTCGCAGAGCCTGCGGCCCGAGCAGGTGCGCCACGCGGCCGCTGTGGAGAAGAACGTGCCGGTCTATGACATGCACGCGCTGCGGCCCGCCTTGGAAACCCCCAACACCCGGCGCGCCCTGCTGGCTGAATGGGGCTGGGTTCTGGGCCGATCTGCCGGGGTGATCGCGTTGAAAGGCGCCTATGCGGATACCGCGGTCATCGACCGGGCGACCGAGGTGTTTCGCCGGATCATCGAAGATGAGCGTCAGGCCGGGGGCGGCGAGGGCGATCACTTTGCGGCCTCGGGCGCGAATGACAGGGTGTGGAACGCGCTGCAAAAGCAATGCCTGCGCGACCCTGAGGGCTTTGCGCTCTATTTCGGCAACACGGCGATTGCCGCCGCCTGCGAGGCCTGGGTGGGCCCCGATTACCAGATGACCGCGCAGATCAACCAGGTGCGGCCGGGCGGCAAGGCGCAGCAGGCGCATCGCGATTATCACCTGGGGTTCCAGACCGCCGACAAGGCGGCCCAGTTCCCGGCGCACGCCCATATGGCCACCGCCGCGCTGACTCTGCAGGGCGCGGTTGCCCATTGCGACATGCCCATTGAAAGCGGCCCGACCAAGCTGTTGCCCTTCTCGCAGCTGTATGGCCCTGGCTATGTCGCCTTTCACGACGACGCGCATCGGGCGCATTTCGAACGGGCCTGCATCCAGCTGCCGCTGGCCAAGGGCGATGCGGTGTTCTTCAACCCGGCGCTGTTCCATGCAGCCGGCGAAAACAGCAGCGCCGACATCCACCGGATGGCCAACCTGCTGCAGGTGTCGTCGGCCTTCGGGCGGGCGATGGAGGCGGTGGACCGCAAGGCGATGTGTCTGGCCGTATTCCCGGCACTGATGGCGTTGAGCCAGCGCGGCGATCTGGATGATGCCCGCATCGGCGCCGCGATCGCGGCCACGGCCGAAGGCTATCCCTTTCCGACCAATCTGGATACCGATCCGCCGGAAGGTGGAAACGCTCCGCCCAGCCAGGCCGATATCCTGCGCCGGGCGGTGTCGGAAAGCTGGACGCAGGCGCAGCTGGAGCAGGCACTGGACGCGCGGCAGGCGCGGCAGACGGCATGACGGAACCCGGGCGGCCGGTGCTGCCCCAACACAGGTGAAACCGATGGCAGAACTGCTGAGAAAACCGTTCGGAACCCATGGCAAGGTGCATGACATCACACCGGCCAGCGCCGGCTGGCGCTATGTGGGCTTTGGCCTTTATCACCTGCGGGCCGGCGACCGCGCCGCCGAGGTCACCGGCGACCGCGAGGTCATTCTGGTGATGGTCGAGGGCAAGGCCCGGATTACCGGCGCCGGGCAGGATTGGGGCGTGTTGGGCGACCGGATGAACGTGTTCGAAAAGTCCCCGCCGCATTGCCTGTACCTGCCCAACGGCACCGAGTGGGAGGCAACAGCCGAAACCGATTGCGTGATCGCCGTGTGCTCGGCCCCGGGCAAGGGCGGCCATGCCCCGCGCCGGATCGGGCCCGAGGGCATCACCCTGACCGAGCGCGGCAAGGGAACGAACACGCGCCACATCAACAACATCGCGATGGAGGCCGAGGATTGCGCCGACAGCCTGCTGGTGACCGAGGTCTTCACCCCCCACGGCCATTGGTCATCCTACCCCAGTCACCGGCATGACGAGGATGACTATCCCCGCATCACCTATCTGGAAGAGACCTATTACCACCGCCTGAACCCGGCCAGCGGGTTCGGCATCCAGCGCGTCTATACCGATGACTGTCAGTTGGACGAAACCATGGCCGTGTCCGATGGCGATGTGGTACTGGTGCCGCGCGGGCACCACCCTTGCGGGGCGCCCTACGGGTTCGAGATGTATTATCTGAACGTCATGGCCGGGCCGCTGCGCAAATGGCGTTTCGTTCCGGCGCCCGAAGTGGAATGGATCATGGAGCGCGACAAATGACCAAGGCCTTTGCCATCTATCCCAGCCTGAAAGGGCGCACCGTATTCGTGACCGGCGGGGCCTCGGGCATCGGGCGCGAAATCGTGCGCGGCTTTGCCGAGCAGGGGGCCAAGGTCGGCTTTGTCGACATCAACGCCGAGGGCGGAAACGCGCTGCTGGAAGAACTGGACGGAACCCAAGCCTTTGCCGCCTGCGACCTGCGCGACATCGCGGCGCTGCGGTCCGCTTTTGACGAGCTGGCGGGCGCGCTGGGCACAGCGGACGTTCTGGTCAACAACGCCGCACATGACGACCGGCACGACTGGCGCGAGGTGACGCCGGACTATTGGGACGAGCGCATGGCGACCAACCTCCGCCACATGTTCTTCGCCATCCAGTCCGTGGCGCCCGGCATGATCGACAAGGGCGCGGGGTCGATCATCAATATCGGCTCGAATTCCTGGTGGGAGGCCGGCGCGGGCTTTCCCGCCTATGCCACCGCGAAATCCGCTGTGCACGGCCTGACCCGCACCATGGCGCGGGAACTGGGCGATCACCGGATCCGGGTCAACACGGTCGTGCCCGGCTGGATCATGACCCAGCGCCAGAAAGACCTTTGGGTCACCCCCGAAGCGCTGGCCAAACAGATCGACCGCCAATGCCTGCCCGACCCGATCGACCCGGTCTATGTGGCGCGGATGGTGTTGTTTCTGGCCTCGGACGACGCGGCCATGTGCAGTGCCGGGAATTTCATGGTCGAGGGCGGCTCGATCTGACGGCCATGGGATCGTTCCCGTCCGGAATGAGCGTGCGTCGATACGCTGGGGCCGGTTGACGGATCGACACCCGGCAAGGAAAGATGCGGGATGATTTCCTACGTCACGGTCGGCGCGAACGACATCGCGCGTGCTAAACGGTTTTACTGCGCCTTTCTGCCGGATCTCGGCTATGCGCTGGAGGAGGGTCCCGAAGGGCTGAGTTTCGCCCTGCCGGTCCCGCCGGGCCAGCAACCGGTTTTGCCGGAATTTTATGTCAAACCGCCTTTTGACGGGGCCGCGGCCTCGGCCGGGAATGGTGCGATGGTCGCCTTCGAGGCGCGCAGTCAGCAGCAGGTACGAGACCTTCACGCCGCCGCGCTGCGGGCCGGCGGATCGGACGAAGGTCAGCCGGGCTTTCGCGCCATGTACGGGCCACGTTTCTATGTCGGCTATCTGCGGGACCCACAGGGCAACAAGATCGCCCTGTTTTCCAGCAATCCGAACGAACCGGGGCGCGACGACTAGGACCCGCCAGCGCATTTTGCAGAATGGCACAGGTCGGGACGGTTATCGCTGCGGCGGCGCACCAAAGGCGCGGATCACGGTGCGGGCGGCAGCAACGACCGGGTCATGGGTTTCCTTCAGGATCGTCACCCGGTCGAACCGGTCGGGGTCGCGGTTCACGGCCTCGCGCAGGGCGGCACCGAAGGCCATGCGCAGCTCGGTCCCAATGTTGAACTTGCAGATCGCGGTTTCACGCGCCAGCCGCGCGCGCTGTTCGACCGGCACACCCGATCCGCCATGGATCACCAGCGGCACGTTGGTCACGGCCTGAATCCGGTGGATGCGGTCCTCATCCAGCCCGCCTTCCTTGTTCTGCTGCAGGTGGACGTTTCCGACCGAGATCGCCATCGCGTCCACGCCGGTCTGGGCGGCGAAGGTGGCTGCCTCGTCCGGATCGGTCCCGGCCGAGCCTTCGCCCCCGGAATAGCCGACGAAGCCGATTTCGCCTTCGCACGAAATCCCGGCGGCGTGGGCCATTTCGGCAATCGCGGCGGTCTCGTCGATATTTTGCTGCAAGGGCTTGCGCGACCCGTCGAACATCAGCGAGGTGAACCCGCTGTCCAGCGCGATCTTGCACTCCTCAAAGGTATAGCCGTGGTCCAGGTGCGCCACGACAGGCACCGAGGCGTTTTCGGCCAGATACCGGAACATCTTGCCCAGGATCGGCAGCGGTGTGTGCTCGCGGCAGCTGGGTCCGGCCTGCAGGATCACCGGGGCGTTCTCGGCCTCGGCCGCGGCGACATAGGCGCGCATATCCTCCCAGCCCAGCGTTACCAGACCGCCGACGGCATAGCCCTGTTCATAGGCGGGTTGCAGGACGTCTTTGAGCGTAACGAGGGTCATTTGAACTTGGCGATCATGTCTTTGATGCCTGGGATCGTCTCGATCTGATAGGCATGGGTGGGTTGGAAATACTGTACCAGCGACCGCTGGGTCAGCCCGCCGAGGATGGTGAAGTAATACATCTCGTATCCCGGCAGCACGCAGCAGGGGTGATAGCCCTTGTCGATACAGATCGTCGAGCCATCGACGATGTGATAGGCATCGCCCGGTTCGTTGTCCTCGCGCTGCAGCATCTGTAGGCCCGAGCCCCAGTTGGGCTTGAAGCGGAAATTGTAGGTCTCGTCATGCCGGGTCTCGTCCGGCAGGCGGTTGGTGTCGTGCTTGTGGCTGGGAAAGCCTGACCAGCCGCCCTGACCCACGGTGAACAGCTCGCTCACCAGCAGGCGGCCGACCTTGTCATGCTGTTTCTGGCCCAAGATATGCTTGATCTTGCGATGGGTCTTGGTGTCGTCGCTGCCATATTGCACCAGATCGTGCTCGCGCACGTCGAACGGATCCAGCACCTTGTCATACTTTGCGCCGGCCACGAACACCTCGGCCGTCTCCGACACGCAGACCATCTGCGCCCTTGCCCCCGACGGGACATAGGCGCCCTCGGGCTCGCCATCCCAGACATCCTCGCCCCGGTTGCCCAGTTGCGCAAAGCGCACGCCCTCGACATCCAGGTCGACGCTGCCGGTGGCGGGCACGATGCAGGTCTCGTACCCCGGGACCTGGTATTCAAAGGCTTCGCCCCGCTTCAACTTCACGATGTTGAAATAGTTCAGCGGCACGGTCGGGTCATCGACATCGACGATGGGTTTGTTCTGGTTGTCGAACGGGGGGATGTGCATTTGGCTCTCCTATCCGGCCGCGGTGGGGCCGGGGTGGGACGCTAGGAAAGCGTCCAGATCTTCGGTGGTTGGCATGGCGGGCGCGCAGCCCGGTTTGGACACGACGATCGAGGCGCAGGCCGATCCGCGCAACACCGCCTGTTCCAGCGAATGGCCCGCCGCGATCGAGGCCAGCAGCCCGGCCATGAAGCTGTCGCCCGCGCCGTTGGGTTTGACGGCGGTGACCGGGTAGATGCCCGTGTGGATCTCTTGCCCGTCGGTCAGGGTGACGGCGCCCTTTTCGCCCATCTTGTAGATGACGATGCGGCCGGGTTTCTCGGCCAGATCGCAGGCTTTATGGAAGCCTTTCTCGATCCCGCCGGCCATGAAGCCGAATTCTTCGTCATTGCCGACGATCATGTCGCTGGCCTCGCCCGCGCGCGACAGCACGTCGGCCGCGACCTGCGCCGAGGGCCAGCTGTAGGGCCGGTAGTCGATGTCGAAGATCACCGGCAGACCGGCCTTGCGCGCATTGTCGAAGGCGCGGAACGTGGCGCTGCGCGACGGTTCGGCGGCAAACACGGTTCCGGCCGAGATCGCCGCTCTGAAGCGTCCATAGTCGACTTGGTCCATGTCATCTTCGGTGACCTGGAAATCGACGGCGCCGTTGCGGTAGATGACGTTCTGAAAGTCCTCGATGCAGCTTTCATAGACCGCCAAGGACATGCGGTATTCACCGCCGACGACGCGAATGAAAGAGGTGTCGACACCATAGTGATGCAACTTGTTGAGGCAAAAACGCCCCACCGCGTCATCCGAGACGGAAGTGATCAGCGACGCCTGGCTGCCTAGCTTGACCAGACCTGCGCAGATATTTGCGGACGAGCCGCCCAGATCGGCGCGGAACATGTCGGCATGTTCGCTTTTGACACCGACCGGATCGGCGAACAGGTCCATGCCGGCGCGGCCGAAAACGGCAAACCGGTTTCCTTTGATGCCGTCGATCAAGTGACTCAAACTGTTCCTCCCAGGCATTTTGATCCCATCGATCCGATGGACCTTGCATTGGATCGATTCTCACGATACTGATTTTGCAACCGGTTGCAATCAGTATGTTCGGAGCCGCCCAAAATGCCAGAAATCGGAATTGGAATCGTCGGAGGCGGCTATATGGGCAAGGCTCATTCGGTGGCCATGTCCGCCGTGGGCGCCGTGTTCGACACCGCGCTCAGACCGCGGCTCGAGATGATCTGCGCCTCAAGCCCCGAAAGCGCCGAACGCTACCGCACCGCCTACGGCTTCCGACGCGCCACCGCCGACTGGCAGGCCTTGGTCAAAGATCCGGTGGTCGAGGCCGTCGTGATCGCCTCGCCCCAGTCCACGCACCGGCAGATCGCCGAGGTGGCGCTGGCGCTGGGCAAGCCGGTGCTGTGCGAAAAACCGCTGGGCGCGTCGCTTGAGGACAGCCGTGCCATGGTGGCGGCGGCCGAGGCCTCGGGCACCGTCAACATGGTCGGGTTCAACTATATCCGCACCCCGGCCAGCCAGTTTGCCCGCCAGCTGATCGCCGACGGCGCGATTGGCGACATCACATGGTTCCGCGGTGAACATACCGAGGATTTCTATGCCGACCCCGAGGCCCCGGCGACCTGGCGCACGACCGGCATGGCCAACGGCACCATCGGCGATCTGGCGCCGCACATGGTCAATGGCGCGCTGGCTCTGGTGGGGCCGATCGCGCAGGTCATGGCCGATGTGGAAACCGTTCACCACACCCGCCCGGGCGGTGCAGTGACCAATGACGACCACGCCCAGATGATGTGTCGGTTTGAAAACGGCGTCATGGGGAACCTATATTTCAGCCGTATCGCGACCGGCCGCAAGATGGGTTATGCCTACGAGATTTCGGGCACCAAGGGCGCGATCCGGTTTGACCAGGAGGATCAGAACGCCCTGTGGCTCTATCGCCGCGAAGGCCCCGAGGCCCAGCGCGGTTTCACCAAGATCCTGACCGGTCCGGAGCATCCCGATTATGAGCCCTTTTGCCAGGGTCCCGGCCACGGCACCGGATATCAGGATCAGATCATCATCGAAGCCAAGGATTTTCTGACCGCCATTCATTCCGGCCGGAGCAACTGGCCCACCTTCCGGGACGGGCACGAGGTCAACCGGGTGCTGGCGGCGGCGCTGGCCTCGGCCGACAGTCGCGGCTGGCAGGACGTCGGCGCGTTCTAGGCCCGGCACGTTTTCCAACATCGTTCGCAGAGAGACCAAGACCATGGCAAAGTTGAAATGGGGCATGATCGGGGGCGGAGAAGGCAGCCAGATCGGACCCGCCCACCGTCTGGGCGCACAGGCAGACGGCCTGTTCGAATTCGCCGCCGGCGCGCTGGATCACCGCCCCGAGGCGGGGCGCGCCTATGCGCAGCGGCTGGGTGTGCCCGCCGACCGCGCCTATGGCGACTGGCAGGAAATGCTGGCCGGCGAAAAGGACCGGCCCGACCGGATCGACCTTGTAACCATCGCCACCCCGAACGCCACCCATTTCGAGATCGCCAAGGCCTATCTTGAGGCCGGGTTCAACGTGCTGTGCGAA
Source organism: Ruegeria sp. B32 (assembly GCF_025141855.1). NCBI lineage: Bacteria > Pseudomonadati > Pseudomonadota > Alphaproteobacteria > Rhodobacterales > Roseobacteraceae > Ruegeria > Ruegeria sp. B32. Next base: position 3,373,830 of record NZ_CP081106.1, read on the forward strand.
AAGCCGATGACCATGACCGTGGAAGAGGGCGAAGAGATCGTGCGCGTGGCCCGGGAGTCGGGTAAGATCTGTGCGGTCAACTACTGCTATTCGGCCTATCCGATGGTGCGGCAGGCCCGCGCCATGGTCCGCGCAGGAGAGATCGGCAAGGTGCGTCTGGTCGTCACCAATTTCAGTCACGGCCACCATGGGGATGCCACTGACGCGGACAATCCGCGCGTGCGCTGGCGTTATGATCCGGCCATGGCGGGCGTGTCGGGGCAATTCGCCGATTGCGGCATCCACGCGCTGCACATGGCCAGCTTCATCTGCGATGACGAGGTCGCGACGCTGTCGGCCGACATGGCCTCGACCATTCCCAGCCGCCAGCTGGAAGACGACGCGATGGTCAATTTCCGCATGGAGGGCGGCACCGTGGGCCGGTTGTGGACCTCGTCCGTGGCGATCGGGCGGCAGCACGGGTTCGACATCCAGGTGTTCGGCGAGACCGGCGGGCTGCGCTGGGCGTCCGAACACCCCAACCAGCTGATCTACACCCCGGTCGGTGGACGAACCCAGATCATCGAAAAGGGCGAGGGCGGCCTGCATGAAGACGCGATGCGCCTGTCGCGGGTGGCGATTGCCCATCCCGAGGGCTTTCCGCTGGCCGTGGCCAATATCTATTGCGATCTGGCCGACGCGATCCGGGGCGAGGCCCGTGATGGTCTGCCCGATGCCGCCGATGGCGTCCGTTCGATTGCCGCGGTGCACGCGGCCGTGGCCTCGGCCCGGGCCGAGGGCGCCTGGCAGGACGCGCGCCCGCCGATGTTTCGCTGATCAGGGGCGGGGCCGCAACGTGCCCCGCTCGATCACCCGGCAGGGGAAGATCCGCGCCTCGGGGTAACGATCGGGGGTCTTCAGCATCTCTTCGACCAGATCGACCGAGGCGGTGATGATCTGCTTGATCGGCTGATGGATGGTCGTCAGGTTGATGTATTCCCAGCGCGACATCTCCATGTCGTTCAGGCCGATGATCCCGATGTCGGAACCCGGTTTCAGCCCGTGGTCGGCCAGCGCCGACAGCGCACCGATCGACAGGATGTCGTCGCCGCAGAAATAGGCCTGCGCCGGGTCACCCGCCAGCAGGCGCAGCATCTCGGCCCGGCCTGCCTCGAAGGAGTAGGCCCCGGCGAAGGAGTGGCTGACCGGAATCTGCGGGTGGTTTGCCATTTCCTCGGTAAAGCCCCGTTGCCGATCCCGCGCCGAGGTCGCATCGATCGGCCCGCCCAGATAGCCGACGCTGGCATAGCCTCGCGCGACCAGCTCGCGCGCGGCCATGCGTCCGCATTCCACATTGTCGATGCCCACCACATGCACCTCGGGCGAGGTCGCCGAGCGCCCGAAGGTGTGCACCACCGGCACGCCGGCATCGTGGAACGCCTTGGCAAAGCTGGGCGGCAAGGTCGACGAGGCGACGATCACCGCATCCACCGAATATTGCCGCAGCATGCGCACGGAATTGGCAGGCTCGGTCTCGTCGGTCAGGTTCACGATCAGGGGGCGCAGCCCGCGTTCCTGCAGCGCGCGGGTGAACTGGTCGAAAACCTCAAGAAAGATGGGGTTGTGGAAGTTGTTCGAGATCAGCCCGATCAGCTTGGTCCGCCCCGTCGTCAGCGACGAGGCCAGCGCGTTGGGGCTGTAGCCCAGTTCCTTGGCGGCCTTTTCCACCTTGGCGCGGGTCTTGGCCGAGACCGAGGCGCCCGGCGTGAAGGTGCGCGACACCGCCGACCGCGACACCCCGGCCAAGGCCGCAACTTCCTTCAGCGTAACGCCCACCTGCCTGGTCTCCTTTGTTCGGTCGATCGGGTCTGTTGAATGTCGCATCATTGCAAAAATGGTGCAATCGGTTGCAAGGCATTTCCACCCCTGACGTCAGGTTCCAAGACGCTGCGGCCGTGATCCGACATTATGATTCAATTTTCGTCATTATGGCGGAAAAGCCGCCCGTTTCGTCAACTCGATTGCTGTGCCCGGACGGCGGCGCGGTCATACTGGAACCAGAGCAGAGGAGGAGGCGCGCAATGAGTTGGAACATCTGCGTCGTCGGGGCCGGAAAGATCGGACAGATGATCGCCGCCCTGTTGAAGAAATCGCACAATTATACCGTAACCGTGGCCGACCATGACCTGACGGCCTTGTCGGCGTTGAACAGGCAGGGCATCACCACCCGCCAGATCGACGCGGGCGACGAAGCCGGGCTGGCACAGGGGCTTGCGGGGTTCGATGCGGTGATCTCGGCCGCACCGTTTTTCCTGACGCCTGCCATCGCCAAGGCGGCCAAGGCCGCGGGTGCGCATTATTTCGACCTGACCGAGGATGTCGCCGCGACCAACGCCGTGCGCGAACTGGCCCGCGACAGCGGCACCGCCTTCATGCCGCAATGCGGATTGGCCCCGGGTTTCGTCGGCATAGCGGGAGCCGCACTGGCGGCCGACTTCGACACGCTGGACAGCCTGCACATGCGGGTGGGCGCGCTGCCGCTCTATCCGACCAATGCGCTGAAATACAATCTGACCTGGTCCACTGACGGACTGATCAACGAATACTGCAACCCCTGCGATGCCATCGTGAATGGCGAACGGGTCAAGACCGCGCCGCTCGAGGATTACGAGATCATCGGCCATGACGGTGTGGAATACGAATGCTTCAACACTTCGGGCGGCCTCGGCACCTTGCCCGAGACGCTGGCCGGCAAGGCGCGGGCGGTGTCCTATCGCTCGATCCGCTATCCCGGCCATCGCGACATCCTGAGGCTGCTGTTGACCGATCTGGGCCTGGGCCAGCGCCGCGACCTGTTGAAGGACATCTTTGAAACCGCGCTGCCGCGCACCGATCAGGATGTGGTTCTGGTCTATTGCACGGCCAAGGGCATGATCGACGGGGCCCTGCGCGAGAAATCCCTGATCAACAAATCCTTTGCCCGCACCATCGACGGCCAGGTCTGGAGCGCGATCCAGATCACCACCGCCGCCGGCGTTCTGGGCGTGGTCGACCTGATGCGCACCGGCGCGCTGCCCACCCAAGGCTTTGTCCGGCAAGAGCAGGTCGGGCTGGATGACTTCCTGAACACCGAATTCGGCCAGCTGTACCGCGCTGGCGAAGTGACCCCCCAGAACAAGGCGGCCTGAACATGAAAGACGTAGTCATGACTGCAGAACACACACTCGAAAAACTGGGCCTGACGGCGGCCGAGCTGACCAGCGGGACGCTGGAGGTCCGCTCGCCCATCGACGGCCGCTTCCTGGCGCGGGTGCATGAAACACCCGTTGCCGACATGGATGCGGTCTTGGCCCGCGCCACGGCGGCCTTCAAGGCTTGGCGCACCGTGCCCGCCCCGCGCCGGGGCGAGCTGATCCGCCTGCTGGGCGAGGAATTGCGCGCTGCCAAGGAAGACCTGGGCGCGCTGGTCAGCTGGGAGGCCGGCAAGATCACCTCGGAAGGTCTGGGCGAAGTGCAGGAGATGATCGACATCTGCGATTTTGCCGTGGGCCTGTCGCGCCAGCTGTATGGCCTGACCATCGCCTCGGAACGCCCCGGCCACCGGATGATGGAGACCTGGCACCCGGCCGGTCCGGTCGGCGTGATCTCGGCCTTCAACTTCCCGGTCGCGGTCTGGTCGTGGAACGCGGCGCTGGCGCTGGTCTGCGGCGACCCGGTGATCTGGAAACCGTCCGAGAAAACGCCCCTGACCGCGATGGCCTGTCAGAAGATCTTTGAAAAGGCCGTGGCCCGGTTCGGCGATGCGCCCGACGGGCTGCTGCAACTGCTGATCGGCGGTGCCGATCTGGGCAAGACGCTTGTGGCCAGCGAGGCGGTGCCGATCATTTCGGCTACCGGCTCGACCCGAATGGGCCGCGCGGTCGCGCCGATCGTGGCGCAGCGGTTCGGCAAGTGCATCCTGGAACTGGGCGGCAACAACGCCATGATCGTGGGCCCCTCGGCCGATCTGGAAATGGCGGTGCGGGCCATCGTGTTCTCGGCCGTGGGCACCGCGGGTCAGCGCTGCACCTCGCTTCGGCGGCTGATCGTGCACAACTCGATCCGTGCCGATCTGGTTGCACGGCTGAAAAAGGCCTATGCCGGTCTGCCCATCGGTGACCCGCTGGCTGACGGCACGCTGGTCGGGCCGCTGGTGGATGTGGCCTCGGGTCAGGCGATGGAGGCCGCACTGAAGGCGGCAGAGGCCGAGGGCGGCACCGTCTTTGGCGGCAAGCGCGTGATGGACGGCGTGCCCGAGGGCGGTGTCTACATGCAGCCCGCGATCGTCGAAATGCCGGGCCAGACCGAGATCGTAAAGACCGAAACCTTTGCGCCGATCCTCTATGTCATGGGCTATGACGGTTTCGACGAGGCGCTTGAGATGCAGAACGACGTGCCGCAGGGCCTGTCGTCTTGCGTGTTCACGCTGAACATGCGCGAGGCGGAACAGTTCCTGTCGCCCGCCGGGTCCGATTGCGGCATCGCCAACGTGAATATCGGCCCCTCGGGCGCCGAGATCGGTGGCGCGTTCGGCGGTGAGAAGGAAACCGGTGGCGGACGCGAAAGCGGTTCGGACGCCTGGAAGGGCTATATGCGGCGCCAGACGAACACCGTGAACTACTCGGCCGAATTGCCATTGGCGCAGGGCGTGAAGTTCGACATCTGAAAACCCGGCCCGGCGGCATAGTGCGGCCGGGCCAACACTTGCGTTCAGTCCGTGAACAGGTAGTCAAGCTGCATGATTGACTGGGCGGTTTCCTCCGAAACCCCAAGGAACCCCGCGATCGCGGCCACGTTCTCGGCCGGGTCAGCGGTTTCGCGCAATCGGAAGAACCTCTCGATCCCCGCACCGCGCAGCTGTTCGGATTCATAGGCCAGATCGCTGCGGATCGTCGGTAACAGGCGTTCGACGGTTGCGGCTGGGCTGTTTTCTCCGGCCAACCCGACCCTGTGGGCGTGGCCGACAAGATACGCGTCTGAATAAGTGCACTCGATTTCAAGCACATGGGTGCGCGCCTTGTCCGAGCAGAAATCCTGTACGATATCCAGACTGGCGGGATCGAGGCAGATCAGCAGCCGGTCGGCGCCGAAGTGATCGTACAGCATCCGGGTGACCGCCCTGCGATGCCGGGATCGTTTGACCAGCGTGGCCTCCAAGCCCCCCAGATCGGGCAGGGGGGCGGCTTCTTCGTTGAACAGGTATTCGATGCAGGGCAGGTTGGTCTCAGAGGCGATCTGGTCGATCAGCCGCTTGGCCACATGCCACTTCTTGCAGACGACCATGTACAGATCGCGATCGGCGCCCAGCGTGTTGGCCGTCTCCCAGAAGCGGGGCGCATACCGGCGTCCCACGCGGCCACGGCCGGTCAGAAATCCGTGTAGATTCCGACCCTCGTTCGATATCTGGAATTCGACCCCTTCGCTGGCATAGAGCGCACCCAATTTCTGCTTCAGCAACTGCGCCTCGGGGCTGATCTTGCGGGCGAACAGGTAATCTTGGGTCAGCAGCAGGTCGTAGTGATCGTTGTAGAACGTCACCGGTATCCCGTAGTCCGAGAACATCAGGAAAGTCAGCGTACGGTTTTCGATTTCGATTTTCGGGATCAGGTGGCGCACGAGGGTCTGAAAGAACGTCTCGTCCGGAATCCAGGTGGTCGAGAAAAAACGGACCACGTCCCGGCGCTGGCGCAGGAAATCCAGGATCATCTCGATTGTCCGGCGGCGAAGGCACCACCACTGGCTGCCGATCATGATCTGGAGATCCTCCGGGATCTCGCGGGTCAGGCCGAGACGTTTCTGGGCCTCGTAGGCGGCATAGAACAGTTTGCTCTGCGTGCGTTCGTTGAAATAGTGGCGATAGATCAGCCGGTCTTCCTTCATGCCGGTCTTGATCCAGTCGCTTTCGAAAAAGTCGTGGCTTTCGATGAAATCCTTGTCGGTTTCATCCAGAAACCGATGCGCATATTCCGCGGTCTTTATCGCCATGCAGTCGCCCGACAGCATGTAGAAATGGGTCGCTCGCGGGAAGGCCTCGACCGCAGCTTGCACCGCGTTCAGTGTTGCCTGCACCAGCGACCATTCCCCCCAGCCACATTTGATCCGCCTGGCCGCGAAGGTCACATTGGGATTGCTTTTCAGGGCCGTCTGGATCCGGTCAAAGTCTCCTGCGGATGCGCTGGCGTCGAAATGGATGGCCATGCAGTCCCCTGCGGCCGTCAGCCGTTCGGCCTGTGCGATAATCGCGTCAGGGTCTTTGTGACACAGCAGAATGTAGGCGATCTTGGCCATTGGCGTTGCATGAAGTCCGTTACTGCCCGGTTCCAACCGTGATACTGAGGATGAGCGATTGAATAAACAGAATATTTTTGCTTCTCTGGCGTCAAAAGCTGGCGCATCGCCTTGAGACTCGGCCGGCTAAGGAGGCATGGCAGATGGGATTTCCCGGTACATGGATGACCGAAAGCGAAAGCATGGTCTATCGCGTCGTGCCCAAATGCGCCTGCTCGACCATCGGGCAGATCATGTATTACTCCGATCACGGTCGGTTCTTTGACGGCGATATCCACGACGCCAAAGACGGGATGCACAAATGGGCGTTTGACCACAGCCAGGATGTGATCTCGGCCAATGTGCGCGGGCACAAGTCGTTCGCCTTCACCTGTGTGCGCAACCCCTACACGCGGATCCTCAGTTCGTTCTTCGACAAGATCTGCGGCATTCAGCGCAACGGGAAACGGTACCGGGGCAATCTGGTGCCGACGCTGATCTACAATTACGGGATCGAGGTCGGGGGCGAGGACGGCAAGGGCGAATTCGACCAGATTGCCAGTTTCCGCCGGTTTCTTCTGTTTGCCCGCGACACGATCCGTTGGCGGCGGCCAATGGACCCGGACATTCACTGGTCGGCCATGTCGGGGCATGTGTCGACCTTCATCGTGAATGGGGGACGCTATGACCGGGTTTTCTGGACCGAGAAATTCAACGACGGGATGCAAGGCGTGCTGGACGCGCTGGAAACCCCGCATCCCGTGACCCTGTCCGAAATTCCGCGCTTCAACGAATCCGAGGGCCACGGCCCCAAACGTGCGCACCCGGTCGAGGACTATTTCGACGACCTGTCGATGCACCTGGTCTATGAGATCTACAAACAGGATTTCGAACTGTTCAAATACGATTTCGAGAACCCGGCCAACAAGATGCCGACAGGTGAAATCGACCTGGATGAGATTCACGCCAAGCTGGGTGATTGATCCCACAGGCAGGGGCGCTCCCGCCCATCGTCGAGATCTCTGGCGAGACATCTCCTCTGGTTGGGCCGGGCGCCGCGCACAGCGCGGCGCCCGGCCCAAGACTGAAGGAGGCAGCGGCGCAGCCGATGGGTCCTGTCAGGCGCGGGAGCACTTCGGTTTCAGGCAACGGACCGGCCCGCATGGCGCGGGCCGTCAGCGTTCAGACCTGACGCACCGCGCCTTTTGCAGCGCTGGTGGCCAGCTTGGCATAGGCCTTCAGTGCTGTGGACACCTTGCGCTTGCGCGGTGCAGCGGGAACCCAGCCTTTTTCGTCCTGGACTTCCCGGCGGGCTGCCAGCTCTTCGTCGGACACGGCCAGGTGGATCGAGCGGTTTGGGATGTCGATTTCGATCGTGTCCCCGTTCTGCACCAGACCGATCTCACCGCCTTCGGCCGCCTCGGGCGAGACGTGCCCGATCGACAGACCCGAAGTGCCGCCCGAGAAGCGACCGTCGGTCAGCAGCGCGCAGGCTTTGCCCAGACCTTTGGATTTCAGGTACGAGGTCGGGTACAGCATCTCTTGCATACCAGGCCCGCCGCGTGGGCCTTCATACCGGATCACGACCACGTCGCCTTCCTTGACCTTGCCAGTCAGGATGTCGTTCACCGCCTGGTCCTGACTTTCGCAGACATAGGCGGTGCCGGTGAATTTCAGGATGTTCTCATCCACACCTGCGGTCTTCACGATGCACCCGTCGCGCGCGATGTTGCCGAACAGAACGGCCAGACCGCCATCCTGGCTGAACGCATGGTCCTTGGACCGGATCACGCCGTTTGCCCGGTCGGTGTCCAGTTCCTTGTAGCGGTTCGACTGGCTGAACGCCTGGGTCGTGCGCACGCCACCGGGGGCGGCCTTGAACAGCTCTTGCGCTTTGGGGTTGTTGGTCACCGTGATGTCCCAGTTGGCGATGGCCTCGGCCATGCTGGCCGAATGCACCGTGCAGCAGTCGTCATGCAGCAGGCCGGCGCGGCTCAGCTCACCCAGGATCGAGAAGATGCCACCCGCGCGATGCACGTCCTCCATGTGGACGTTTTCGGTGTTGGGCGCGACCTTGCACAGGCAGGGCACCTTGCGGCTCAGCCGATCCATGTCGGACATGGTGAAATCCACCCCGCCCTCATGCGCGATGGCCAGCAGGTGCAGCACCGTGTTGGTCGAGCCGCCCATGGCGATGTCCAGGCTCATGGCGTTTTCGAAGGCCTCGAAGGTCGCGATCTCGCGCGGGAGGAAGCCCTTCTCGTTCAGCTCATAGTGGCGCTTGGTGATTTCGACGATGCGGCGGCCGGCCTCCAGGAACAGCTCCTTGCGGTCGGCATGGGTGGCCAGGGTCGAGCCATTGCCCGGCAGCGCCAGACCCAGCGCCTCGGCCAGGCAGTTCATCGAGTTCGCGGTGAACATGCCCGAGCACGATCCGCAGGTGGGGCAGGCGTTTTCCTCGATATGTTTGACCTGCTCGTCGGTGTATTTGTCGTCTGCAGCGGCGACCATGGCATCGACCAGGTCGATCTTCTTCACGTCCAGGTCGGCGATGTCGATCTTGCCGGCCTCCATCGGCCCGCCCGAGACGAAGATGGCCGGGATGTTCAGGCGCATCGCCGCCATCAGCATGCCCGGGGTGATCTTGTCGCAGTTCGAGATGCAGACCATCGCATCGGCGCAATGTGCGTTGACCATGTATTCGACGCTGTCGGCGATGATCTCGCGTGAGGGCAGCGAATACAGCATCCCGTCATGGCCCATGGCGATGCCGTCATCGACGGCGATGGTATTGAACTCTTTGGCCACGCCGCCTGCGGCCTCGACCTCGCGGGCGACCATCTGACCCAGATCCTTGAGGTGGACGTGCCCCGGCACGAATTGCGTGAACGAGTTGACGATGGCGATGATCGGCTTGCCGAAATCGTCGTCGCCCATCCCGGTGGCGCGCCACAGGCCGCGGGCACCGGCCATGTTGCGGCCATGGGTCGAAGTTCTGGATCGGTACATTGGCATGATGCTGTTTCCCTTTTGCCCGGTTGCAAAACTAGTGTTGCGTGCGTTATAGCGCACGTAGCACATGTGCGTTATAACGCACAAGGTAAATCGCGGGACGTGGCCATGGACTCGGACGACATCACCCTGAAACTCAGAGACGTCCGGGCGGCATCGGGGCTGAGCCTGGCCAAAGCGGCCAAGTTGACCGGAGTCAGCAAGGCCATGCTGGGCCAGATCGAGCGCGGCGAATCAAGCCCCACCATCGCGACGCTGTGGAAGATCGCCAAGGGGTTCCAGATGCCGCTGAGCGCGCTGATCGGAACCAGCGCCCTGCGCGATCCGGCGGATGCGGCCCGGTTCCGCACCGTGACCTTTCCGGGCAGTCTGAAGGTCAAGATCGTCTTTCCCTTCGACCCGGTTCTGGGGGCCGAGACCTTTCACGTCGAACTGGACCGCAACCAATGCCACGAATCCCCCGCCCATGCCGCCGGCGTGACCGAGGAAGTTTTTGTGCTGAGCGGCGCGCTCGAGGTGCTGCGGAACGGCGAATGGGTGCCGTTGAGCGCGGGCCAGGGTTTGCGCTTTCCGGCCGACCTGCCGCATGGCTATCGCGCCGGTCCCGAGGGCGCGGCATTCTTGAACATGCATCACTACGGGCACCGGCCCGCGACCGCCGCGGCCGGTTGATACGGCAGAAGGAGGCAACCCGATGACGGAATTCCTGAACGGCCTGACGCTGGCCGATGGCATCGGGTCCTTCGGGGCGCTGATCGTGGTCGCGGCTTATTTCGCCACCCAGATGCGGATGATGAATTCCGACGATCTGGCCTTTCCGGTCGTGAACCTGGTGGGGTCGGTTCTGATCGTCTATTCGCTGCTGCAGAACTTCAACCTTGCATCGATGCTGATCGAAAGTTTCTGGATCGCCATCAGCGTGATCGGCATCATCCAGCATTTCCGACTGCGACGGGCGCGATAGGGCCGCAGGGACCCGATCCAGCCTTGAACCCGCACCCTTGCGCGTATAGGGAAATCCCTGCGCGTAAAGGGGAGGCTTTGATGCTGGACGATCCAAAAACCCTGGTTTCCACCGAGTGGCTTGCCGCCCACCTCAAGGACCCGGATCTGCGGATCCTCGACGCCTCGTGGTACCTGCCGCAGCAGGGGCGCGACGCCCGCGCCGAATACGAGGCTGGCCACATTCCCGGCGCACGGTTCTTCGATATCGACGAGATCTCGGACCACCGTTCGGACCTGCCGCACATGGCGCCTCCGGTCGAGAAATTCATGTCGCGCCTGCGGGCCATGGGCGTGGGCGACGGCCACCAGGTCGTGGTCTATGACGGCGCGGGCCTGTTTTCGGCGGCGCGGGTCTGGTGGCTGTTCCGCCTGATGGGGCAAGAGAACATCGCCGTTCTGGACGGCGGCCTGCCCAAATGGGTCGCCGAAGGGCGCGAGATCGAGGATCTGCCCCCCGTCATCCGCGATCGCCACATGACCGTGCGCGTGCAGAACCACCTGGTCCGCGACGTGACCCAGGTCTCAGCCGCCGCCAAGCTGGCCGATCACGAAATCATCGATGCCCGCGCCGCCGACCGTTTTGCCGGATCCCAGCCTGAACCGCGCGAGGGTTTGCGGGCGGGGCACATCCCCGGTTCGCGCAACGTGCCATTCGGACAATTGCTAAATGCCGATGGCACCATGAAATCGCCCGAGGACTGCCGCGCGGTGTTCGAAGCCGCAGGCGTCGATCTGTCGAAGCCTGCCATCACCACCTGCGGGTCGGGCGTGACCGCCGCGATCCTCAGCCTTGCGCTCGAGCGCATGGGCAAGAAAGACCATTCGCTTTATGACGGCAGCTGGGCCGAATGGGGCGCCTTCCCGACCCTGCCCGTCGCAACCGGAGACTCCTGATGTTTGAAAACCTCAAGCCGCAGCCCGCCGACAAGATTCTGGCCCTGATGCAGATGTATCGCGAGGACCCCCGCGAACAGAAGATTGATCTGGGTGTCGGCGTCTACAAAGACGCCAATGGGGTGACCCCGGTGATGCGGGCGGTCAAGGCCGCCGAGCATAGGATCTGGGAAGAGCAGGACTCAAAGGCCTATACTGGGCTGGCCGGTGATCCGGTCTATGCCGATGCGATGATCAGCCTTATCCTCGGCACCAGCGTGCCGCGCGCCAGCATCGCCGCCGTGGCTACCCCGGGCGGCACCGGTGCCTGCCGTCAGGCATTCGAGCTGATCCGTATGGCCAACCCCTCGGCCCGGGTGTTCGTGTCGAACCCGACCTGGCCGAACCACATCTCGATCTTGAACTACCTGGGCATCGAAACCGTCGCCTACCGCTATTTCGACGAGGAAACCCGTGGCGTCGATTTCGATGGCATGATCGAGGACCTCAAGACCGCCAAGGCCGGCGACGTGGTGCTGCTGCATGGCTGCTGCCACAACCCGACCGGCGCCAACCTGAACATGGTCCAGTGGCAAGAAGTGGTGAACCTGATCAATGATCGCGGCATGGTGGCGATGATCGACATCGCCTATCAGGGCTTTGGTGACGGTCTGAATGAGGATGCGCAGGCGACCCGGCTTGTCGCTTCGTCGGTCAAGGAATGCCTGATCGCGGCGTCCTGTTCGAAGAATTTCGGTGTCTATCGCGAGCGGACCGGCCTGCTGATGGCCGTCAGCGCCGATGCGGGCCAGACCGCACTGAACCAAGGCACGCTGGCCTTTCTGAACCGCCAGAACTACTCGTTCCCGCCGGATCACGGCGCGCGCGTGGTGACCACGATCCTGATGGATGAGGGCCTGCGCGCCGATTGGATGGCCGAACTGGAGGAGGTGCGCCTGTCGATGCTCGGCCTGCGCCGCCAGTTGGCGGACGAACTGCAGCGGCTGAGCGGATCGGACCGGTTCGGCTTCCTGGCCCAGCATCGCGGCATGTTCTCGCGCCTTGGCGCCGCGCCCGAGCTGGTCGAGAAGCTGCGGGTCGAGCACGGCATCTACATGGTCGGCGACAGCCGCATGAACATCGCCGGGTTGAACGAGGCCACCGTGCCGATCCTCGCCAAGGCCATCATCGACGTTGGCGTCTGAGATCGGGCATTTCAAAAAAAGAAACCCGGGCACGAATGCCCGGGTTTTTTGTTTGGATTGAAGGGCGCTTAGCCCTTCGAGAACTCGGGATAGGCTTCCATGCCCAGCTCGCCCATGTCGAGGCCGTTGATCTCTTCTTCCTCGCCCACCCGCAGGCCGACGGTGGCTTTGAGGATTGAGAACAGGATGTAGCTGACCACGAAGACGAAGATCCCGATGGCCGCGAAGCCGATGATCTGGGTCACGAAGGACGCGTCGCCGTTGGTCCAGGCCACGATGAAGGTGCCCCAGAAGCCCGCGATCAGGTGAACCGGGATGGCGCCGACCACGTCGTCGATCTTCATCTTGTCCAGCAGCGGCACGGTGTAGACCACGATCACGCCACCGATGCCGCCGATGATCAGCGCCTGGAACAGCGACGGTGCCAGCGGTTCGGCGGTGATCGAGACCAGTCCGGCCAGTGCACCGTTCAGTACCATGGTCAGGTCGACCTTGCCGTACATCACCTGGGTGAGGATCAGGGCAGCGACAGCGCCGGCGGCTGCGGCCATGTTGGTGTTGGCGAAGATGCGGCTGATGTCAGCCATGTCGCCGATCGTGCCCATGGCCAGCTGCGAGCCGCCATTGAAGCCGAACCAGCCCAGCCACAGGATGAACGTACCCAGGGTGGCAAGCGCCAGGTTCGAGCCGGGGATCGGAACGACCTTGCCGTCCTTGCTGTATTTGCCGATCCGGGGGCCCAGCACGATGGCACCGGCCAGTGCGGCAAAGCCACCTGCGGCATGCACCAGGGTCGAGCCCGCGAAATCGCTGAAGCCCATTTCGGACAGCCAGCCGCCGCCCCACTGCCACGAGGCTTCGATCGGGTAGATGACACCGGTCAGGACGATCACGAAGATGAAGAAGGGCCACAGCTTGACCCGCTCGGCCATGGTGCCCGACACGATCGAGGCCGTGGTGGCGCAGAACATCAACTGGAAGAAGAAGTCCGAACCGACCGACGCATAGGAAAGATCGGTTTCGACACCATCAAGGCCGACCGGTTCCAGCGAGGTGGGCGAGAAGGCGCCCAGAATGCCGGTTATGGTCCAGCCGTCGCCCGGATACATCAGGTTGAAGCCGACCAGCCAGTACATGATGGCGGCAAAGGAAAACAGGCCGATGTTCTTGACCAACTGCATGGCCACGTTCTTGGAACGCACCAGACCGGCCTCGAGCATTGCAAAACCCGCGGCCATCCAGAACACCAGGAAGCCGCCCATCAGGAACAGCAGCGAAGTCAGGATGTATTGCGTATGCTGCGCGGTTTCGCCGGATGCGGCGGCCTCCTGCGCCAGGCCCATCTGCGGCAGCGCGACGATCGCGGCGGCAGGGATGAGTGATTTCATCAGGTTCATGTTCAGTCCTCGAATGATTGTCGGTCGCGGCGCCTTACAGCGCCTCCTCGTTGAGTTCCCCGGTCCGCACGCGCAGGGCCTGCTCGACATCGAGGACAAAAATCTTGCCGTCGCCGATCTTGCCGGTCTTGGCGGTTTTGGTGATGGTCTCGACGATCTGGTCGGTCATCGCGGCGGGCACCACGATTTCCAGCTTGATCTTGGGCACGAAGTTCACCGCGTATTCGGCGCCCCGATAGATTTCGGTGTGACCGGATTGCGAGCCGAAGCCCTTGATCTCGGTCACCATCATGCCGCGCACGCCCGCCTCGGTCAGTGCCTCGCGCACCTCCTCGAGCTTGAACGGCTTGATTGTCGCAATGATCAGTTTCACGTCTTTCCCCTCTTCTGTTCCGGTGGGTCCGGCTTTGCACCTGCAGAAAAAGAGCCCGACATGGCCGCGCAAGGAACGATTTCGGCAAAAAGACGCTGGGGAAGAGGGGCAATGTTGCACATTTTTTGCACAAAAACGGCAAAGTGATTAAAAAATGCGCAAGTGTGAGAGGGGAATTCGCGCTATTTCACACCTCTACATGGGCGCGACAGCGCGGTATGGTGCCACAAAAGTAAAAACGGGCAGAGTTTGAGCATGACTGAGTCCAAGCGTCGAAAACCGCTGGTGGCGGACAAACGGTATCCGTCCGGAGGCCGCAAGACCTCGTCCGCCAAGCGGTCGGCGAAACCGGCGGGCAAGAAGGCGACGGCGCGCAAGACCACGACCCGAAAGACCAGCCGCAAGGCCCGGCGCAAACGTTCGGGAGGCGGGCAGGGCGGCTTCTTTCGCAGGCTGTTTCGCTGGATAGGGCGCCTGATCTGGGGGCTGACCTGGCGGGTGGGTGCGATAGCCGCTCTGCTGCTGGCGCTTGCCGTTGGGGTTGTGTACTCGACCCTGCCCGAGGTCGATGCGCTGCTGGACGGGCGCGCGCGCGGGTCGGTCACCCTGCTGGATCGGGACGGCAAGGTCTTTGCATGGCGGGGTGATCAGTTCGGCGGCGTTATCACCACCGACACCGTGTCGCCGCATCTGAAGAATGCGGTTGTCGCGACCGAGGACAAGCGGTTTTACCGTCACTTCGGCGTAAGCCCGCGCGGCATTGCCAGTGCGGTGAAGATCAACCTGTCCGAGGGGCGTGGCCCACTGTCGGGGCATGGCGGTTCGACCATCACCCAGCAAACGGCCAAGCTGCTGTGTCTGGGCGTGCCGTACGATCCGACCGAGTGGGAATCGGAAGCGGCGTACGAGGCTGACTGTCGTCAGGGCTCGCTGTGGCGCAAGGCCAAGGAAGCGATCTACGCGATGGCGATGGAGGCCAAATACTCCAAGGACGAGATCCTGACCATCTATCTGAACCGGGCGTTTCTGGGGGCCGGGGCCCGCGGGTTCGAAGCGGCCAGCCAGCGCTATTTCGGCAAATCCGCAGCCGAGGTGGACCCGGCCGAGGCGGCGATGCTGGCGGGGCTGCTGGTTGCGCCCACGCGCTATGCACCCACCAACAACCTGCAACGCTCGCAGGACCGGGCCAAGGTGGTCATCAGCCTGATGGAGGATCAGGGTTACCTGACCACGGCACAGGCAACCGCGGCGCGCAACAACCCGGCCGAGTTGTCCGAGGCCGCCGCCGCCCGCGCCGGAGGCTATTTTGCCGACTGGGTCATGGCCAGCGGCCCCGAGTTCTTTACCCGCAACACCACCGAGGACGTGGTGATCAAGACCACGCTGGACCAGCGGATCCAGCAGGCGGCCGAGGCGGCGCTGAAACAGGTGTTCGACGAAAAGGTCAGTGAAGGCTCAAAAGCGCAGGCCGCGATCGTGGTGATGTCGGCCGATGGTGCGGTCCGGGCCATGGTGGGTGGGCGCAAGACCAAGGTGTCGGGTGCGTTCAACCGCGCGACGCAGGCGCTGCGCCAGACCGGGTCCTCGTTCAAACCCTTTGTTTATGCCACCGCGCTGGAACTGGGCTATTCGCCGCTGGCCACGGTAGTGGACGAGCCATATTGCATCGACATCCCGGGGTCCGGCCAGTGGTGCCCAAAGAATTACACCAACAAGTTCTACGGTCGCGTGACCCTCGCGGATGCGCTGAAGAACTCGTTGAACATCCCGGCCGTCAAGGTGGCCGAGGTTGCTGGGCTGGACAATGTGCGCACCGTTGCCAGCGGGTTTGGCATCGAAAGCGATCTGGCGGCGGGCCCAGCCCTGGCGCTGGGCGCCTCGGAAAGCACACTGATCGAAATGACCGGCGCCTATGCCGGTATCCTGAATGGTGGCTCGTCCGTGGAACCTTACGGCCTGACCGAGTTGAAACTGCTGGGCGATGATGCCCCGATGATGGTGACGACAACCGGAATCGGCGAGCGAGTAATCCGAGACGAAGCTGCCAAGCAACTGACCTGGATGATGGAGCGCGTGGTATCCGAGGGAACCGGACAACGCGCCAAGTTGCCGGGATGGCAGGTTGCAGGCAAAACAGGCACGACCCAGGCCGCCCGGGATGCTTGGTTCATCGGCTTTACCGCGGATTATGTGGCCGGTGTCTGGATGGGCTATGACGACAACACGCCGTTGTCGGGCGTGACCGGTGGTGGGCTGCCAGCCGAGATTTGGAAGGAAACCATGGTGCGGGTCACCGAAGGTATGACTCCGACACCGCTGCCGATGCTGGCTCCGGCCGCTCCGGTCCAGACGACTCAGCAATCCCAGCCACGCCGCAGGCAGCAGGGTGGCTTTGCCAAGGCCGTCGACAGTCTGTTGAAGGATCTTTTTGGCGGCAATTAGACCGCAGATGATCGGGCGGGCGGCGCTGGGCGCCGCCCGGATCGGTCGTTACAGGCTTTCGTCCAGCGCGGCGACGATCGCATCGCCCATTTCGCTGGTCGAAACCGGCTGAACGCCTTCTTCGGCCAGCAGATCAGCCGTGCGGACACCATCGGCCAGAACCTTTTCGACCGCGGCTTCCAGACGATCGGCCTCGGCGCCTTGGTCAAAGCTGTAGCGCAGCGCCATCGCAAAGCTGAGGATACAGGCGATCGGGTTGGCCTTGCCCTGACCGGCGATGTCGGGGGCCGAGCCGTGGACGGGTTCATACAGCGCCTTGGGTCGGCCATTGGCCATCGGCGCGCCCAGCGAGGCCGAGGGCAGCATGCCCAGCGAGCCGGTCAGCATCGCCGCGCAGTCCGACAGGATATCGCCGAACAGGTTGTCGGTCAGGATCACGTCGAACTGCTTGGGCGCGCGCACCAGCTGCATGGCGCCGTTGTCGGCATACATGTGGCTCAGGTCGACCTCGGGATAGTCCTTGCCCACGCGGGTCACGACTTCGCGCCACAGGATGCCCGATTCCATCACGTTGGCCTTTTCCATCGAGCACAGCTTCTTGTTGCGGCGCATCGCCAGCTCGAAGGCCGAGCGCGCGGCGCGTTCGATCTCGGATTCGGTGTAGCGCTGGGTGTTGATGCCCACGCGCTCGTTGCCTTCCTCGAAAATGCCGCGCGGCTCGCCGAAATAGACGCCCGAGGTCAGTTCGCGCACGATCATTATGTCGAGGCCGGCAACCACGTCCTTTTTCAGCGACGAGAAATCGGCCAGCGCGTCAAAGCACTGGGCCGGGCGCAGGTTCGAGTACAGGTCCATCTCCTTGCGCAGGCGCAGCAGGCCGCGCTCGGGCTTCACGCTGAAATCCAGATCGTCGTATTTCGGGCCGCCCACCGCGCCCAGCAGAACAGCGTCGACCTCTTGCGCCTTGGCCATCGTCTCGTCCGACAGGGGCTTGCCGTGCACGTCATAGGCGGCACCGCCGACCAGATCCTCGCTCACGTCGAATTCAAGGCCGCGCTTGGCGCCGAACCAGCCGATGATCTTGCGCACTTCGGCCATAACTTCGGGGCCAATTCCGTCTCCGGGCAGGATGAGGAGCGAGGGGTTGGACATGAACGGTCTCCTTGCGTTTTTCAGCATCGGGCCTAGCGTTTGCGGTGCATCTGGTCAATGAGGCGTTCTGGTCAAAATGCGCGGAATCAGGGCCGTACAGCGCGAAAAACGCCGCTGAACATGCGCCGGGCACCCGATCTGGGTCACAGGCTGGCTTTCAGCCCTTCTGCCAGAAGGTCCCAGACCCGGCGAATGCGCGGTGTCTGCCGCATGGCCTGCGGCGCAGCCAGCCAGACCGGCAGGACCGGGATGTCCACATCCAACGGCAGAATTTCGACCGCAGGATCAGCCTCGGCCACTTGAACCTGGCTAAAACCGATGCCGCAACCCGCACGGATCAACTCCCAATAGGCGCTTTGAAGATCGCAACGGGTGGCAAAGTTTTCCTTGCTGGCAGGCCAACCCTTGGCCTGCATTTTAGAGATGATCAGGTCGTTGGAGTCGAAACCCACCAAGTCATGCCGAAACAACTCTTCGGGGGTGGTGGGCCGACCGGCGCGGTCCAGATATGACCGGGCTGCGCAGAAACACAACGGTACGTCGCCCAGATGCCGGGTCACGATATCGACCTGCTCGGGGCGATACATGCGAACTGCGATATCAGCTTCGCGGAACAGCAGGTTTTCGCTGGTGTCGGTGGCGACCAGTTCTAGCTGGATTGAAGGTTCTTGCCTGCGGATGTCCGCCAGAATGGACGGCAGGATATGGTGCGATGCGAAGACCGACGCGGTGATGCGGACCGTACCGCTCAGCTGTTGCGACTGCCCGGCGGCGGCCAGGCTCAGCTGACGCATGGCCGCGTGCATCTGTTGCGCCATCGGCAGCAATTGCTGGCCGGCTGCGCTGAGCTTGAGGCCTCGCGCATGGCGATCGAACAGCGACACGCCCAAATCCGTCTCGAGCGCCTGCACCTGGCGACCAAGCGTCGGCTGACTGCGCCCCAGTTCCCGCGCAGCCGCCGACAACGATCCCGTTTCCGCAACTGCCAGAAAGCTCTGCACCAAAGACCAATCAGAAAGTGCCAAGGTTTTATCCATTCGCAGATGAATACATGCTCTGCGTTTTTCGGCAATTCCCAAAGGTGAGTGAATGGATATCTTTTGTTCAACCGCCAGGGCTGACAGGAGTTGTGATGACGGGAAAGGTGCTGATCCTGGGATCTTCGGGGCGTTTTGGCCGCAATGCCGCAGACGCGTTTCAAACGGCCGGATGGACGGTGCGGGGATTTGACCGCGCGAGGGATGATCTGTCCACCGCAGCCCGGGGTGCGGATGCCATCGTGAATGGCTGGAACCCGCCATATACAGAGTGGGCGCGGCAGGTGCCGGATTTGCACGCTCAGGTCATCGGTGCGGCGAAGGCAACCGGCGCGACCGTGATCGTGCCCGGTAACGTTTATGTTTTTGGGGCCGACACGCCCGGGCCGTGGGCGGCAGATACGCCGCATCTTGCAACCAACCCTCTGGGCCAGATTCGGATCCGTATGGAGGAGGCCTATCGGTCGTCGGGCGTGCGCACCGTGATCCTGCGCGCCGGGGATTTCCTTGACACGCAAGCCTCCGGCAATTGGTTCGACCAGATCATGATCAAGCCCCTGGCCAAAGGGCGTTTCGTCTATCCCGGTGACCCTGACATTGCCCATGCCTGGGCCTACCTGCCGGATCTGGCCCGCGCTGCGGTTCAGTTGGCCGGGATGCGGCATGACTTGCCGCGCTATTGCGACATTCCTTTTGCCGGATACACGTTGACCGGCCGCCAATTGGCACAGGCCTTGTCGGAAGTGACCGGGGCTCCGGTGCGCCTGAAGCAGATGAACTGGTGGCCAATTGTTCTGGCCCAGCCGTTCTGGAAACTGGCCCCGCATCTGCTTGAGATGCGCTATCTGTGGGACACGCCGCACCGCTTGGATGGCTCGTTCTTCGACTCGTTGATCAGCGATTTCGCATCCACGCCGCTGCACGAGGCATTGAAAACCGCTGTGTCTGACCTGTCGCATGATAGCCCGCGAACCACAGACGTGGATCGAGTTCAGGGCCTGTCATAGGCCCGGCGGCATGTCAGGGTGTGACAAGTCAACCCAAATCAGGCGATGTCGGCTGGCCTTGCGGGCCGCGGCAAGGGGCGCGCCTTTGGCGTCAGTCCAGCGGATGCCGGCGTTTTCAACCACCCAGTCGACCGATGGCAGCAGATAGTCAACACGCCGTTCACCCACCGCCTTCCAGACCACCGTTACAGCCGAGCCTGCGCCATCCACGGGTCGCGGATCCTGCAGGCTGGGGTGCTGTAACAGATCGCGGATGGCTTCATTGCGCCCCTCGCCCAGGCTCGGGTCAAGATTGGCGTCACCGGCAATGATGAAACGACTTTTCGGGGCTGGACCCAGCCCGCCGTCAAGCAACACCGACCACAGCCGGATCTCATCGCGATTGCGCAATCCGTTGCGATCCTCAGGCCCGTCGAAGACAGGAGGGGTGGCGTGAAAGGTCATCAGGTTCAGGCGGCCTTGAGGTGTCTCCACCGGCACGATCCAATGGGCGGTCGACGACAGGCGCTGAACAGCGTGGGCCTGTTCGGACGGGAAAGGCAACCCGCCACGGGTGGGTAGCGTCGCGCCGGGCAGATCCTTCCACAGCAGCGCCGAGAGGTCACGAACCTCATCCTTTGCGATCGGATAACGGGACAGCACGGCCAGCCCGCCATTTCCGGTGAAACGGCCCCATCCCTGGGCATCTCCGGGTCCGCCCCGTTCTCCGTCTCCGTCCAGATCAAGCGACGTCATCAGCCCCGAGTTGGGCTGACCAGCGAAGAGATGCGGGTAATCCAGCCCTGCCGCGCGCAACCGATCAGCCAGAGCGGACAGGGCCAGGTTGTCATGGTCCCAGTCGATGCCTTGCAGGGCCAGAACATCGGGGGCAGTGGCGGTCAGAACGTCAATCACGGCCTGCACCTGGGGATCATCATGCCGAATATCCCGCAGCAGCAGGCCCGGACCTTTCCGGCCCAGCTCAGCATTGAAGCTGGCAACGCGCACTGGCTCTGCCTGCGCCACAAACGGCAGCAACAGCAGAACAAGAATACGGATCATGCGGTTTGGGTCGTCTCGGTGGTCGAGTAGGCGCGGCGTTTTTCCACGATCAGCCCGGCAATGCGCAGGGTTGCCATCCCGCGCATGATCATGCTGGCCGGCAGGAAGGCCCACGCGCTCATGGTCCAGATCAACGTCTGCGGATTGGACAACGACAGCGGATCAATGAAATCCGTGAGCAGCTTGATCAGGGCCGGAATCAGGAACGGCAGCAGAACGCCGACCGAGATGTTCAACCGACCGTCGCGCTGCAGGCGAGTCACCACGTCTCCGCCCTTGGTGGGGTCGAACAGGGGCAGGTTTGTCCAGACATTGAACGCCCCGTTGCCAGTCGGCCATTTGCGCAGTTTGACCGCATACGCAAAGCTGGCAACAGTTACCAACGCGGCGACATAAGCGATGCTTGCGGACACTCGGACCAACTCAACAAGGTTCTGGCTCGCGTCGGCGGGCAGCATCAATACCACCAGGCGGACAGGCGAGTAGGGAAAGTCTAGAACGTCGGAAACAACCCAACCGACCGAATACACGGTGCTGGTCAGTTCCGTCGGCGCATAGGCGTTCTTGCAGATCAAGGTCAGGAACGAGATCATCGACATCAGGCCGACAAAGCGCAGTCTGTTCACGGGCGGCGCATCGCGGAATTCGATAAAGCTGGGAAAGGCCGAGTTGTATTCGGCGAAGGTCAGGATGAATGCGAGGATTGCCAGAAAGACAACGATCTCGGTCCCGTTGGACGTTGATGCGGGCAGATACAATGCGGGTGTCAGCACCAGAAGTGCCACCAACAATCCCCGTATCGCAGCCCCTGTTGTGCGAGCAATCACTATCCGAACCCTTTCCAAACCGGACCAGTCGATTCTTTGCCGACTTGGTTCCAACTTGATGCCCGCCAATCTCGATATTTGGCGGATGCCCCTTTAGCGCCATCATTGGCGATAAGCGGCATTTCGCTCAAGCCGAGGTGCAGAAAACACGTGATTTCGGGCAAAAAGATGGCGAAACTGGTGCGGCTTTGCATCATTCACGTCGCAAATTCGACGTGTAATGGAAATGGTTCTCTACATGTTGTGGTTGCTTTGACTTTAACCCCAAGAATGCGAGCGGGGCCGCCTCGGCGACCCCGTCAGGTTGAGTGTCCACAGGTTCATCCCCAGAATCACACCCAAGGGCGCGCCTGTCCGGCATGGGATTCGAACGTGTCGATGTGGTGATCTTTTTCCATCGTCAGGCCGATATCGTCCAGACCGTTCAGCAGGCAATGCTTGCGGTGGGGGTCGATATCAAACTCGATCACGACTCCGTCAGAGGTGACGATCTGCTGATCTTCCAGGTGAACGGTCATGCGCGCGTTCTCGCCCTTGTGGGCATCCTCCATCAGAATGACGTGGTGGTGTTCTTCGACGACGATGGGCAGGATGCCGTTCTTGAAGCAGTTGTTGAAGAAGATGTCGGCGAAGCTGGTCGAGATGACCACCTTGATACCAAAATCCTTGATCGCCCAGGGCGCGTGTTCCCGAGATGAGCCGCACCCGAAGTTGTCGCCAGCCACCAAAATCTCGGCGTTGCGATAAGCGGGTTTGTTCAGGACGAACTCTTCGTTCTCGCGCCCGTCATCGTGATATCGCATCTCGTCGAACAGGACGACGCCGAGGCCGGACCGTTTGATCGTTTTCAGATGCACCTTGGGAATGATCATATCGGTGTCGATATTGATCAGGGGCATGGGGGCTGCCACACCGTGGACTTTTTCAAACTTTTCCATGTTCACACTCCTGCGGGAGAGGTCAGGCCCCATGCCCCGCGTTTCAAGCTTGTTGAGCTTCTGTAGTTTCGTCTTTGGGCGCGTTCTTGACGAAGAACGCCATGAAGACCAACCCGAACCCGTTGAACAGCATCTCGATGCCCAGCAGGATGCCCAGCAACTGGAACAGCACCGCCGGTTCCGAGCTTGCATAAGACCAGATGATGCCTGCCAGGATGATCGACAAGATGCCCGAGATCAGGGTTGGCCAGAAAAATGACGTGCCTCGCATCTGAAACGAGAGAATGATCCGTGCGATCCCGCCTGCCATGAACAGGATAAGCACCACTGTTGCCAGCGTCAGAGTGCCTGCCAGCGGATGGTCCAGAAACGACCAGCCCAGGAACAGCATGACCGCACCCATGATGAAGGCCAGGATCTTGTTGCCGGTTCCTTCGACGGTGAAACCGCCGACAACCTGCAGAACGCCGGATACCAGCAAAAGGACGCCGGTGACCACGGTCACTGCCACGGATGCCACGACTGGTGCGCCCAGCACGAAGATGCCGAACACTATCGATAGAAGCCCCATCAGGAGCCATTTGACCCATTCACTCATTTCAGTCTCTCCCTCAAATATCTAGATATGAGGGGACCTTACATCAATTCGCGCACATCTGTCAGCTTTCCCGTGATTGCCGCAGCGGCAGCCATCGCAGGGCTCAGCAGATGGGTGCGTCCGCCGCGGCCCTGACGACCCTCGAAATTGCGGTTCGAGGTGGCGGCGCAACGCTCGCCCGGGGTCAGCTGGTCGGGGTTCATGGCCAGGCACATCGAACAGCCCGCAAGGCGCCATTCGAAGCCGGCCTGCTTGAAGATGTCGGCGATGCCTTCCTCTTCGGCCTGCGCGCGGACAAGGCCCGAGCCGGGCACGACCATGGCGCGGATGCCGTCCTTGATCTTTTTGCCCTTCAGTATCTCGGCAGCGGCGCGCAGGTCCTCGATCCGGCCGTTGGTGCAGGAGCCGATGAAGACCGTGTCGATCTCGATGTCGCTCAGTTTCTGGCCCGGCTTGAGCCCCATGTATTCGATCGAGCGGCGCGCGGCCTCGACCTTGCCGCCCTCGAAATCCTCGGGGTTGGGCACGGTCGCGGTGATCGGCAGAACGTCTTCGGGGCTGGTGCCCCAGGTAACCACGGGGGCGATTTCTTCGCCGCGGATGGTGACGACCTTGTCCCAATGGGCGTCGTCATCGGAATAGAGCGTCTTCCACCAGGCCAGGGCGGCCTCCCACTGCGCGCCCTTGGGGGCATGCGGGCGGCCCTTGACGTATTCGAACGTCTTTTCGTCTGGCGCGATCAGGCCGGCGCGGGCGCCGCCCTCGATGGCCATGTTGCAGACGGTCATGCGGCCTTCCATCGACAGGTCGCGGATCGCTTCGCCGCAATATTCGATCACATAGCCGGTGCCGCCGGCGGTGCCGGTTTCGCCGATTACGGCCAGAGTGATGTCCTTGGCGGTCACGCCCGGCTGCAGTTTGCCGGTGATCTCGACCTTCATGTTCTTGGACTTCTTCTGGATCAGCGTCTGGGTGGCCAGAACATGCTCGACCTCGGAGGTGCCGATGCCGTGGGCCAGCGCGCCGAACGCGCCGTGGGTGGCGGTGTGGCTGTCGCCGCAGACCACGGTCATGCCCGGCAGGGTCCAGCCCTGTTCGGGGCCGACGATGTGGACGATGCCCTGACGGATATCATTCACCGGGTAGTAGTGAATGCCGAATTCGCGGGCGTTTTTGTCCAGCGCTTCGACCTGAATGCGCGACTCGGGGTTTTCGATCCCGTTCACGCGGTCGGGCGTGGTGGGTACGTTGTGGTCCGGCACGGCGATGGTCTTTTCCGGCGCGCGCACCTTGCGGCCTGCCATGCGCAGGCCTTCGAACGCCTGCGGGCTGGTGACTTCGTGCACCAGGTGGCGGTCGATATAAAGCAGGCAGGTGCCATCGTCGGCTTCGTGCACGACATGGGCATCCCAGATCTTGTCATAGAGTGTTTTGGGGGACATCGGTCCTCTCCCGTCTGTATTGAGAAATGCTGGCGAGTGGCTGGGCGCCGATTATAGGCGGGCCAGAACCGTGCGGGCGGCCCCGAAGAACCGTTCACGCAGGCGCGCGCGGTCTTGCAGGTTGGGAGCAGGGGCCTGATGGAATCTCATGCGATCCAGATATATCGCGCCCCCTCGTCAATCAAGGCTCAATCCGCGTCCCGCGACAGGTCGGTGGGCCTTGCAAGCCGCCACATTGCTGTTCAATCTGGCGGCAGGAGACGCGCATGGACAATGATTTGATACCAAGTTCGATTTCAGAGCTGTTCGACAACATGGCCGAGGCCTTTCTGTTGCAGCTTGGGAACCTGGTCGAGCTGATCGTGACTCCGGGGTGGCGGCAGTATCAGATCGCCATCATCCTGGGGCTGGTGGCGCTGTCCTTCCTTTTGACTCTGCTGACAAAAGGCCGGTGGGAAGCCTGGGCGCGGGCGCGCAGCGGATGGCCCAAATGGCGGTTGCGGGTTCTGGTTCAGCTGATGCAGCGGATGACGCTGGTCTACTTCGTCGTGCTGGCTTGGGGCGTTTATCTGGTGATGCAGCAGGTCACCTGGCCATCGCGCAGTTACATCATCGGTGTTCTGGCAACGCTGGCAACCGCGTGGCTGGCGATCGCGCTGATTTCGCGACTGGTCCGCAACCGGACGATTCGGCGCATCTTCCGCTGGTCGATGTGGATCTACGCCACGCTGGTCGCGCTGAGTCTGACCGATGACGTCGCCGAGTTTCTGGACGGCGTGGCGATTTCGATCGGCAGCCTTCACATCTCGGCATTGGGGATTCTCAAGGCCATTCTGCTGATCGGCACGTTGTTGGTGCTGGCGCGGCTTGGTACCCGGGCGGCTGAACGCGGGCTGAAAAGCAATGACGACATCTCGCCCTCGATGCAGGTGCTGCTGGCCAAGGGGATCCAGGTCGCGTTTTACGGGCTGGTCTTTCTGGTCGGGATCCGGACGCTGGGATTCGACCTGACCGGGATCGCGCTGTTGTCCGGTGCGGTTGGCGTCGGTATCGGCTTCGGCCTGCAGAAGGTCGTGTCGAACCTGATCTCGGGGATCATCATCCTGATGGACCGGTCGATCAAGCCGGGCGACGTGATCTCGCTGGGCGACACGTTCGGTTGGATCAACGCGCTGGGCGCCCGCTACGTCTCGGTCGTCACCCGCGACGGGCGCGAATACCTGATCCCGAACGAGGATCTGATTACCGGGCAGGTGGTGAACTGGTCCCATTCCGACGAGTTCGTCCGCCTAGATCTGACCTTCGGCACCAGCTACGGCGACGACCCGCACAAGGTGCGCGAGACCGCCGTGCGAACGGTGAAATCAGTCAAACGCGTTCTGAGCGGCGGCAAGCACGAACCGGTCTGCCATATCACCGGGTTCGGAGACAGCAGCGTCGATTACGTGCTGCGGTTCTGGATCCGGGACCCGACGGCCGGCCTGACCAACATCCGCGGCAATGTCTATCTGGCGCTGTGGGATGCATTCCAGGCCGAGGGCATCTCGATCCCCTTCCCGCAGCGCGAAGTGCGCCTGCTGGGGCAGGGTGCCACCGACACCGCTGTGCCACATCTGGACACGGATTGATCAACCCCGTGCCATCAGCGGTTGCCGTTCATTGAAATGTTGCAATTGCCTTGCTACCTTAATAGTACCCCGGCGCCGGGGTTACACGGCGCTTTAGCAAGGAGGACCATGTCCTGTCTCTACACACACAGGCGGGTTTGCCCGCCGATGAAGGGGCCGCTGTGATGGCCCGCTCTCAGTCAATCAGCGACAAGCTGCTTGAACGCATCCTTTCCTCACTTTCCGATGACAAGGCCGAAGATGTTGTGCAGATCAACCTGCAGGGCAAGTCTTCGGTGGCCGACTACATGGTCATCGCTTCGGGCCGGTCGACGCGTCAGGTGTCGGCGATGGCAGAAAAGCTGACGGATCGCATCAAGCAGGAATTCGGTTTCACCTCGAAGGTCGAAGGCAAGGATGCCGGTGACTGGGTGCTGATCGATACGGGCGATGTGATCGTCCATATCTTCCGCCCCGAAGTGCGCGAATTCTACCAGCTGGAAAAGATGTGGCTGCCTCAGGGCGGCAGCGCTTCGGCGAACTGAGGCGCCATCCCGGCCCGTATTAAAGGGCCGGCGGCGAGAGCGACATGCGTATCAGCATTTGTGCGGTCGGGCGATTGCGTGCCGGACCGGAGAAGACCCTGCTTGACGACTATCTGACCCGCTTCGACCGGACCGGCCGCGGCCTGGGCCTTGGGCCTGCGCGCGTGATCGAGGTCGAAGACAAGAAAAACGCCGGTATGGGCGCCGAGGCCGGCTTGCTGCGCAAGGCGCTGCCCGCTGGCGCGGTGATCTGCACATTGGACGAGCGGGGAAAGGTGATTGCTTCCCCCGATTTCGCGCGGAAGCTGGCCGGGTGGCGAGACATGGGCCGGCAGGATCTGGCCTTTGTCATCGGTGGCGCCGACGGGATCGACCCGGCGCTGCGGGCCGAGGCTGATTTTTCGATTTCTTTCGGCGCGATGGTCTGGCCGCATATGCTGGTCCGGGTGATGCTGTCCGAACAACTCTATCGCGCCGCGACGATCCTGTCGGGCGGCCCGTATCACCGGGCCTGACCACCATGGCCCGTCTGCTGATCGTCTATCATTCGCGTACCGGCGGCAGCCGGCAGATGGCAGATGCGGCCGCACAGGCGGCCAGCGCCGAGGCCGAGGTCAGCCTGAAACCCGCCGAGCAGGCGGGGCCCGACGATCTGCTGGCGGCCGACGGATACATCTTTTGCGCGCCCGAGAACCTCGCGGCGCTGTCAGGCGTCATGAAGGACTTCTTCGATCGCTGCTATTACCCGGTTCTGGGCCGGATCGAGGGGCGGCCCTACGCGCAGATGATCTGCGCCGGGTCCGACGGTCAGAACGCGGCGCGGCAACTGGCGCGCATCGCCACCGGTTGGCGCCTGAAAGAGGTGCAGCCGCCCCTCATCGTCTGCACCCACGCGCAGACGTCCGAGGCGATACTGGCGGAAAAGACCATCCCCGAGGATGAACTGGACAAATGCCGCGAGATCGGCGCGGCGCTGGGTGCCGGGCTGTCGCTGGGCGTGTTCTGACGATCAGTCTAGCGTCACAAGCGTAGTGTCCGCGTTCCAGCTGTCGACACTGCACCGGGCCTGCACCTGAACCTGACTCGCGCCTTCGGGGATCGCGACCCCGCCCAGCGACCGGGTAAAGGGCTGCTCGGTCTCGTGCGGGTGATGCAGCACCCGCATCCCCAGCTCGGTCCCGTCCATCGCCAGAACGCGCCAGCCATCGGCATAATGGTCCCACCCGGTATCGGGATGGCGGATGGTCACGTCGAATCGCCAGGTCTCGCCCGTGCGCGTCGCGGTGACATTTTCGACCGTCGGCGGGTCGGCGAGGGCCGGGGCGGCCAGAAACAGGTAGGGGATCAGGTGTCGCATTGCGCCAGTCTAGGGTCTGATCGGGCGGGGCGCGATCACGTCTGCGTGTCCGGCGGCAGGCTCAGCAGGATCGCGCGGGAATGCGAGGCAAACTCGCGCCGATAAAGAACCCCCAATGTCAAAAGCGTGCCGATGATCAAAGTGATCGGGCCCAGTATCCACGCCAGCGACGCCAGCGCGAAATAGGTGGCGCGCAGGGCACGATTGAAGCTGCGCGCGGCGGTCACGCAGATCTCGGCCGCCTGCGCTGCGCGGGGATAGGCCTGCGGATCCTCGGGCTCGTTGGGCACCGCCGCCATCAGCACCGCGCAGTAGCCGAACAGCCGATGCGCCCAGACGTATTTCAGAAAGGCATTCGACAGAAACAGCAGCACGATCAGGATCTTGACCTCCCACACCATGGCGGGTGCGCTGCCGATGGCCAGATCCTTGGCGACGCCCGACAGCCGCTCGGTATTGCCCAAAAGGGCCAGCCCGCCCCCGATGGCGATCATCGTGGTCGAGGCAAAGAACGTGCTGCCCTGACGCATCGTGCCCACGACCTGGGCGTCGAACATGCGGGGCTGACGGGTCACCATTTCGCGCATCCAGCAGCGGCGGAATTCGTCCATCATCACCGCGACCGAACGCTTGCCCGGCGCGGGGTTCTCGATCCGCCATCCGATCCATTGCCAGGCGATCAGCAACAGCAGGACGGCGGCGTAGTCCAGGGGCGAAAACAGCAGGGTGCGTTCGGTCAATGTCATAGCGCGACAGTACGTCCGACGAAGGCAACTTGCCAGATGCAGAAATTGGTAATATTATTTTACCAAACCGGAGGACCCGCCATGGACATGCCACAGCCCAACCCCGACGTTCTGGCCCGCAAGGCCAACGTGCTAGCCCGTCTGCGGCAGGTTCTGCCCGAAGATGCCATCATCGCCGATCCGTCCGAAACCCGCGCCTATGAATGCGACGCCCTGACCGCCTACAAATGCGCGCCGATGATCGCGGTTCTGCCGTCCTCGACGCAGGAGGTCTCGGACATTCTGCGCATCTGCCATGACGAAGGCGTGCCGGTCGTGCCGCGCGGGGCCGGGACCTCGCTGGCCGGTGGGGCGCTGCCCACCGCCGATTGCGTGATCCTGGGCGTGGCCCGCATGAACGAGGTGCTTGAGGTCGACTATGACAACCGCTTCATCCGCGTGCAGACCGGCCGCACCAATCTGAGCGTCACCGGCGCGGTCGAGGCGCAGGATTTCTTCTATGCGCCCGATCCGTCGTCGCAGCTGGCCTGCGCCATCGCGGGCAATATCGCGATGAATTCGGGCGGCGCGCATTGCCTGAAATACGGCGTGACCACCAACAACCTGCTGGGCGTGACCATGGTGCTGATGGATGGCGGCGTGGTCGAGATCGGCGGCGCGCATCTGGATTCCGGCGGTCTGGACCTGCTGGGCGTGATCTGCGGTTCGGAAGGGCAGCTGGGGGTCGTCACCGAGGCGACGCTGCGCATCCTGCGCAAGCCCGAGGGCGCGCGCCCGGTCCTAATGGGTTTTGATGACAATGCGGTGGCGGGTGAATGCGTCTCGGACATCATCAAGTCGGGCATCCTGCCCGTGGCGATCGAGTTCATGGATCGGCTGTGCATCGAGGCCTGCGAGAATTTTGCCCATGCCGGCTATCCGAATTGCGAGGCGCTGCTGATCGTCGAGGTCGAGGGCTCGGACGCCGAGATCGACAGCCAGCTGGCCAAGATCGTCGAGATCGCCAAACGACACAACCCGGTCGAGCTGCGCGAAAGCCAGTCGGCCGAGGAAAGCGCCCGCATCTGGCTGGGCCGGAAATCGGCCTTTGGCGCGATGGGGCAGATCAACGACTATATGTGTCTGGACGGCACGATTCCGGTGTCGGCCCTGCCGGACGTGCTGCGCCGCATCGGCGAACTGAGCAAAGAGTTTGGCCTGCCCGTGGGTAACGTGTTCCATGCCGGCGACGGCAACATGCACCCGCTGATCCTGTTCGATGCGAACAAGCCCGGCGATCTGGAAAAATGCGAGGCTTTCGGGGCCGAGATTCTGAAACTGTGCGTCGATGCCGGCGGCTGCCTGACCGGCGAGCATGGGGTGGGCATCGAAAAGCGCGACCTGATGCATCATCAATACGCGCCTCAGGACCTTGAGGCGCAAATGGCCGTGAAGGACGTGTTTGACCCGAAATGGCTGCTGAACCCCGCCAAGGTGTTCCCGCTGGATGCCAGTGCGGCCCGACGCGTCGTGCCGATGGCGGCGGAATGAATCCCAAGACAGAACGGACCCCGCAATGAGACCTGAATCAGAGTCTGAACTGGCCGAAATCGTGGCCGGCCTGAACGAACCGGTACGCGTTGTCGGTGGCGGCACGCGCGGTGTGACCGGCTCCGACCGGACGCTGAGCACCGAGGGGCTGCGCGGGACCACACTTTACGAGCCCGGAGCGCTGACACTTGTGGCGCAGGCCGGAACGCCGCTGGCCGAGATCGAGGCCGCGTTGGAGGCCGAAGGCCAGCAACTGGCATTCGAACCGATGGATCACCGCGCCTTGCTGGGGTCCTCGGGCGCGCCCACGATCGGCGGTGTCGTGGCCGCCAACGTCTCGGGGCCGCGCCGGATCCAGGCCGGGGCCTGCCGCGATTTCCTGCTGGGCGTGCGCTTTGTCGACGGGCAGGGGCAGATCATCAAGAATGGCGGCCGGGTGATGAAGAACGTCACCGGCTATGATCTGGTCAAGCTGATGGCCGGGTCCTGGGGCACGCTGGGTGTGCTGACCGAGGTGTCGTTGAAGGTGCTGCCCAAACCCGAGGCCAGCGCGACGCTGGCCTTACCCGCCAAGGACGCCGCGACTGCGGTTCGCATCCTGTCCGAGGCGCTGAAATCACCCTTTGAGGTCACCGGCGCGGCCTATGATCCGCAGCAGCAGCGCGCCTTGATCCGGATCGAGGGGTTTGCGGAATCGGTCTCGTATCGCACCGGGCGCCTGCAGGAGTTGCTGAGCCAGTTCGGCGCGGTTGATCCGATCGAGCCGTCGGACGCCCTGTGGCAGAGGGTCCGCGATGCGGCCGATTTCGCCGACACGCCCGGCGATGTCTGGCGGATCTCGGTCAAACCCGGCGACGCGCCCGAAATCGCGGCGCGGGCCGAGGCTGATCGGACCCTGTTCGACTGGGGCGGCGGGTTGATCTGGGCGCTGGTGCCCGCAGGCACCGACCTGCGCGCCCGCATTGGCGTGTTTTCCGGCCACGCCACGCTGGTGCGGGCCGGGGCCGATACCCTTGCCCGGCTGGGCCGGTTCCAGCCGGAAGCGCAGGGCATTTCGGCTCTGACACAGGGGATTCGACAGAAATTCGACCCGCGCGGCATGTTCAACCCCGGGCTGATGGGATAGGGCGATGCAGACCACATTCACCGAAGACCAGTTGAAAGACCCCGGTACCCGCCGCGCAAACGAGATTTTGCGCAACTGCGTGCATTGCGGGTTCTGCACCGCCACCTGCCCGACCTATCAGGTGTTGGGCGACGAATTGGACAGCCCCCGCGGGCGCATCTACCTGATCAAGGACATGCTGGAAAACGAGCGTGTGCCGGACGAAAAGACCGTCAAGCATATCGACCGCTGCCTGTCCTGCCTGGCCTGCATGACGACCTGCCCGTCGGGCGTGCATTACATGCATCTGGTCGATCACGCCCGCGAATATATTGAAAACCGCTACAAGCGCTCCTTCTCGGACCGGGCGCTGCGGTGGATTCTGGCGCGGATCCTGCCCTATCCGATGCGGTTTCGCTGGGCGCTGATCGGGGCCAAGCTGGGGCGGCCGTTCCGCTTTCTGATGCCCGACGCGCGCCTGCGGGCGATGCTGGACATGGCGCCGAAACACATCCCGCCGGTCAGCCGCAATGACGACCCCCAAAGCTTTGCGCCCAAGGGGCAGGCGATCAAACGCGTGGCCCTGATGACGGGCTGTGCGCAAAAGGCGCTGAACACCGACATCAACGATGCCACGATCCGCCTGCTGACCCGGCTGGGCTGCGAGGTCGTTGTGGCCGAGGGCGCCGGCTGCTGCGGGGCGTTGACCCATCACATGGGCAAAACCCGCGAAAGCCATGCCACCGCCGCCGCCAATATCCGCGCCTGGACCCGCGAGATGGACGGCAAGGGGCTGGATGCAATCGTCATCAACACCTCGGGCTGCGGCACCACGATCAAGGATTACGGGCACATGTTCCGCGACGATCCGCTGGCCGAGGACGCGGCGCGGGTGTCGGGCATTGCCATGGATGTCAGCGAGATCCTGATGCAGCTGGACTTGCCGCAGGGTGACGACAAGGGGTTGACGGTTGCCTATCACGCGGCCTGCTCGCTGCAACACGGGCAGCAGATCAAGACCTATCCCAAGGACCTGCTGAAAAAGGCGGGGTTCACCGTGGTCGAACCCGCCGACAGCCACCTGTGCTGTGGCAGCGCGGGCACCTACAACCTGATGCAGCCCGAGATCTCGGCCAAGCTGAAACAGCGCAAGGTGCGCACGTTGGAGGCCAAGAACCCCGATTTTATCGCGGCCGGGAACATCGGCTGCATGATGCAGATCGGGTCGGGTACCCAACTGCCCATCGTGCATACGGTCGAGCTGTTGGATTGGGCCACGGGCGGGCCTCGGCCCCCTGCGCTGGATCGGGCCGGACAGCCTGCGGATGCGGTGCCGATCCTGCGGTGATCGGGCCTGATGCGCCGACGCATCAGTCTGGTGCGGATTAGGCGCGGTCCGGCTCTGCCCTATTTTCGCCAAACGCCACGCGTAAGTAGATTGGCCGATACCTCATGCCGGAGAACCGCGTGCGTACATGGATCAGGGCGATAGCGTTATGTGTTCTGCCATTGGCAGCCACGGCGCAGGATACTGGGCTGCAAAGCCTTGAAACCTCGGATTCCGGGCGCGAATGGATGGCGGTTGGACGGCTGAACATCGACGGCACCGGCTTCTGCACTGGTGCGTTGATCTCACCCACGCTTGTTCTGACCGCAGCGCATTGTCTGTTCGACCAAGCGACCCGCCAACGAATTGATCCGGGCCAAATCGAGTTTCTGGCGGGGTGGCGACACGGCCGCGCATCGGCCTATCGCACAGCGCGCCAGGCGGTCATTCATCCGGAGTACGAGTATGACCGCGCCGCATCCGTCAGTCGTGTGCGCCACGACGTCGCGCTGATCGAGTTGTGGCAGCCGATCCGAAATACGACCGTGATCCCGTTTGAAACCGGCTACAGGCCGACGCGAGGCGAGGATGTCGGAGTGGTTTCGTACGCCCACAACCGCGCAGAAGCCCCTTCGCTGCAACAGGTCTGCTCGGTCATGGCGCAGCAATCGGGGGTGCTGGTCATGTCCTGTGACGTGGATTTGGGTGCGTCCGGCGCGCCGATCTTCTCGTTCTCAGGGGATCACCCCCGGATCGTATCGGTCGTGTCCGCAAAGGCCGAATTGGAAGGCCGGCGGGTATCGTTGGGAACAGCGCTGGAAGAGTCGCTGGAGGTGCTGCGTACCGAGCTGTCCGCAGGGAATGGATTTGGCGCTTCCGGCAATACGCTCGAGCCTGGAAAGAACGTCGGCGCAAGGTTTGTCCGGCCATGACCTGCCGCATCGTGACATTGGCCCTGATTTTGGCCGGGATTGCTGCGTCGGCGGTGGCCCAGGACAGTGGCAAGCGCCGGCTGACCGATCGGGACGACCTGTATGGTTGGGAGGCGATCGGGCGGTTGGACATCGGAGACCGCTCGTTCTGCACCGGCACGCTGATCGCGCAGGATCTTGTCCTGACCGCAGCCCATTGTGCGACGGACAAGGCCACCGGTCGGACCTACGCACCCGGCGAAGTCACCTTTCGCGCAGGTTTGAGCGATGGACATGCGCTTGCCGAAGGCACGGTCGTGCAGATCGCCGTCCTTCCCGACTATGATCCCCGGGTTGGCCTGTCACCCGAGATGGTCCGGGTCGATGTCGCCCTGATGCGACTGGATCAACCGATCCCGTACACCGTCGCCAACCCATTTGCATTGCACAGTGGCCGGGTCGCCGGAGATGAGATCAGCATCGCTTCGTACGGGCGCGGCCGATCCGAGGCAATCACGCGCCAGCGGTCCTGCCGGATTCTGGAGCGGCGCCAAGGTCTGATCACCTTCAATTGCGATGTCACGTTTGGATCCTCCGGTTCGGCCATTCTGGCCCGAAACGGGCCGCGTTGGCAGATCCTTTCTGTGGTTTCGGCGGTTGGTACCGACGGCCGTCGCAAGGTCGGGTTCGGCATGGAACTTGAGGGGATTGTCTCGGATCTCAAGGCCATTATGCGGCGGGATGCGCCGCAGCCAAAGGCCAAGATCCGGCGGCTGCAGGTGGGCTCGGGCAAGTCCAGCTCGGGCGCGAAATTCATCAGCTCCGGCGGGTCTTGAACTCAGCCAGATCCTTTCCCATCTCATGTGTGTCGGGCAGCCAAACCGGGGTCCGACAATCGCCAACGCCCGTCCAATCGGAGGGCAAAACTCGTAAATCGCTCTGAACATGAGGATAACGAACATGCGTAGCTTTGATTTTGCACCACTGCACCGTGCAACCGTCGGCTTTGACCAGATTGCCGACATCATGGATCGGGTCATGACCAGCGAAGTGTCACAACCCAGCTATCCCCCGTACAACATCGAAAAAACCGATGCCGATGCGTATCGCATTTCGATCGCAGTCGCCGGCTTTGCCGAAGATGATCTGACGATCGAAGTCAAGGAAAACGCTCTGGTCGTGGCCGGCAAGAAAGCCACCGAAGACACCAAGCGCACTTATCTGCATCGCGGCATCGCCACCCGCGCCTTCGAGCGTCGTTTTGCTCTGGCCGACCACGTCCGCGTGACCGGCGCCAACCTGGAAAACGGCATGCTGCACATCGACCTGAAGCGCGAGGTGCCCGAAGCGCTGAAACCGCGCCGGATCGAGATCACCTCGACCAAGGCGATCGAAAAGGACGTGGTTGACGCCAAGCCCGTGAACTGAGGCTGAGACCGCCCAAGCGGCGATGATCGTCTCCTCCCTCGGTTGTCGCACAACCCCGCGTTCCTCCGGACGCGGGGTTTTTTCATGACGCTTGCAAAGAAAAAGGGCGCCCAAAGGCGCCCTAGTCTCATGGTCCGTCCGATCAAACCGCCATGCAGATGTATTTCATCTCGAGATAGTCTTCCATGCCGTGGTGGCTGCCTTCACGGCCAAGGCCGGATTGCTTGACGCCACCAAACGGGCCCAGTTCCGAGCTGATGATGCCGGTGTTGATGCCGACGATGCCGTATTCCAGCGCCTCGGCCACCTTGTACACGCGGCTCAGATCCTTGGCGTAGAAATACGAGGCGAGGCCGAAGATCGTGTCATTGGCCATGGCGATGACCTCGTCCTCGTCCTCGAACTTGAACAGGGGCGCCAGCGGGCCAAAGGTTTCTTCCTGCGCGACCTTCATGTCCTGGGTCACGTCGGTGATGATCGTCGGCTGGAAGAAGGTGCCGCCCAGGTCGTGCGGCAGGCCTCCGGTCAGGATCGCGCCGCCATTGGCCGTGGCATCGGCGATGTGCTCCTGCACCTTGGCCACCGCCTCGTCGCTGATCAGCGGGCCGGTCGTTGTGCCATCGGACAGGCCGTCGCCGATTTTCAATGCTTCGACCGCGGCCTTGAGCTTGGCGGCAAAGGCGTCATAGACACCGGCCTGCACATAGATGCGGTTGGCACAGACGCAGGTCTGGCCGTTGTTGCGGAACTTGCACAGCATCGCGCCTTCGACGGCGGCATCCAGATCGGCGTCGTCGAACACGATGAACGGCGCGTTGCCGCCCAGCTCCATCGAGCATTTCATGACCTGGTCCGCGGCCTGACGCAGCAAGATCCGGCCCACCTCGGTCGAGCCGGTAAAGGTCAGCTTGCGCACGCCGGGGTTCTCGCAGAACTCCTTGCCGATCTCGCTGGCCTGTGACGAAGGCACCACGTTGAACACGCCCGCCGGAACGCCGGCCTGTTCGGCCAGCAGCGCCAGCACCAGCGCCGACAGGGGCGTTTCGGTGGCCGGGCGCGCGACGAAGGCGCAGCCAGCGGCCAGTGCCGGGCCTGCCTTGCGCGTGATCATCGCGTTGGGGAAGTTCCACGGCGTGATCGAGGCCGCCACCCCGATCGGCTGTTTCAGCACCATGATCCGCTTGTCGCGCTGATGGCCGGGGATGGTCTCGCCATAGACCCGCTTGGCCTCTTCGCCGAAGAATTCGATGAAGGACGCGCCATAGGCGATCTCGCCCACCGCCTCGGCCAGGGGTTTGCCCTGTTCGGCAGTCAGGATCTTGCCCAGATCCTCGGCGTTTTCCATCATCAGGTCGAACCAGCGGCGCAGGATCGCGGCGCGCTCCTTGCCGGTCAGCTTGGCCCATTCCTTCTGTGCCGCCTCGGCCTGCGCGATGGCACCGGCCACCTGGGCGCGGCTGACATCCGCGACCTCGGCGATCACGTCGCCGCGGGCCGGGTTGGTGACGGCAAAGGTGCCGTTGTCACCATCGACCCACTGCCCGCCGATATAGGCCTTGGTGACCAGAAGGTCGGGGTTCTTCAAAAGCGATTTCAGGTCGGTCGTGGTATCCAGCATGGGTCGGCCTCCGGGCAGGGAAAGAATTTGCGCGTACCCAATCAGGTGGCGCAGAACATGTCTAGGGCCACCCGGGGGCGTCAATCAATCCAGATTTGATCAAAAAATCGATCGACGTGCGATGCAAGGGCCGGAAAGCATCAAAAGCCAGCCAGCTCTTGGTTTTGACGCCTATCTTTTTCGATAGGGTTTTGCCAAAGTTCCGGTGATTTGAGAGACCCAAGGGGATGTAAATAGTTATAACATTCCCTATCTTGTTGGGTAGATAATAAAAACAAGGATTGGACAGATGTCGAACCAGCAATTCGAAGCATTGATCGAGGAAACCCAGGCCAAGGTGCGCGAAAGCCAGTCGCAGATCGAAGGGCTGACCTCGCGGATCGAGGCCGCACGCGCCAAGATCGGAACGGCCGAAGCGGATATCGACATCGAAAATGCCACGCTTGAAGACGTGCACGCCCATACCGAGGTGATGAACGCGAACATCGCCGAACTGATCATGGGGCTGGACGACGTCACCAGCGCGTTTTCCAAGGATTTTGACGAGATGCGCTCGAAGACCGGGTGGGAATCATTCGTGGGCATCTTCTCGAAGGGAAAATCCGAGTCCATGCGCCAAGAACGGATGCGCTCAGCCAATATCGACGACAAACTGCAGGACCTGATCGCGAAATCAGACGTGATCGTGAAGCTGCTGGAAGGACAACTGGCCGTGCTGGAAGAGCAGCGCGTGAAGGTGGA
Organism: Ruegeria sp. B32; assembly: GCF_025141855.1. NCBI lineage: Bacteria > Pseudomonadati > Pseudomonadota > Alphaproteobacteria > Rhodobacterales > Roseobacteraceae > Ruegeria > Ruegeria sp. B32. The sequence continues at coordinate 3,411,379 of NZ_CP081106.1, forward strand.
GAACAACCTGACCGTCACGCTGGACGACCGCGAGGCGACCGTGGCCGAACTGGAAGCGTTGCGTACCGAGATTCAGGGTATGGACCCGGCGATCATCACGCTGGAAAACAAGATCAGTGTCGAGCAGGACGCCGCCGCGCGCACCAAGCTCGAAACCGAACTGGCCGAGCTGAACAAGCAGTACAACGCGAAGGTTCAGGAAGAACAGGTCAAGCTGGCCAAGTCCCAGACGCTGGAGCGCTATATCGAAAAGGGCAAGACCTGGGTCGATTCACTGCAGAACCAGGCGGCGACGCAGATGGTGCTGATCAACAAGCTGCAGACAGACACGCAGCAACGCGTGGTGCTGTATGACGCCCTGACCAAATCGCTGAAAACCGCGCAGCAGCAGGACGTGGCCCACCGCATCAACGAGATCGGCGTGCAGACCGACCAAGAGGCTCAGACGGCAATGGCCGCCATCGGCACCGCGACCAACCAGAAAATGGCCGACATGCTTGAGGCGCATGAGGACCACATGGTCTTTGCCCGCGACGTGCTGGAGAAAAAGGCCAAGGCGGACGAGCGCTTTGCCCGCCGGTTTGCCTCGATTGTCGAGAAGCATGATAAGAATTTGTATGGGGGGTGAGGACGCGATCCGTTCGCCGCTAAAGATGCTAAGTTCAGCAGTGGGCGTTGCGCTCTTAGGGGCGCTTCTCATCCTGTTCGGGTACCTGACCCAATTGATTCCAGCATACCTTGGTCCCGATCTGAGATTGATGATGTTGTTCGTGCCATTGGTCTTCGCGCTCGGCTCATTTGGAGTTTCAGCCGTGTTCGCAGTCTGGGGCGCACTTTGGTTGGCATTCGAGGTATTCCTTCTATTGGTCGATAAGCTAAATGAGTAACCCAACCCAAGACCATGTTGGCCTGACCGACACCTTCGCCTCGCGCCGCTATTTCCGCAAATTCGAGGTGATCACCGTACACCTCCTACGCGTGGCCGCGACGATGGAGGCGGAAGGCTTGATCTCGAAGCAAGAGGTGCGGATCGTGTCGCGCTACCTTTCGGGGCTGCTCTACACCTTCCGCGCGCTCAGCATGAAATACCTGCTGGTCGGGCGTGATACGGGGCGGTTCTTTGGTAGTCTCGCCATGGACAAGCGTGACAGCGGATTTCCGGTGGCGGCCGAACTGCTGACCATGGCCAATGACGCGCAGCAGGCGCAGGTACATCTGGCGAATATGCCCTCGGAAGAGGACCTGAAAACCGAGATGGTGCGGACAATCATCAGCGACAGGGAAATCCCCACCAAGCTGCAATTCGCGCTGTCCCAAAGGCTCTATTACGAGGAAGTGTTGAAAGGTCAGCTGTTCTGGGCCCGCAATGACCCGGAATGCCATTGGATCGAAACCGAGGGCGAGCGTAGGAAATTCCTGATTCATTGGGCGGTCTATGACAGCCAGATCAACCTGCCGGTCATCTACCTGATGCAGTTGGAGGACAGCGGTAAAACGGCCCTGCCCAAGGACCAGCGTCGCTGGCCCGAAGTGCAGGCGCATCTGATGGCGCAGTCGCTTGGTGGCTTGAAACTGGTGACCATCGCCAAAGGCTTCGACCAGGATTTCGACGACTTGCACCCCAAACATCTGCGCCGGATTCATGTGGGTCCGATGTATTCCTCGGCCTATACCGAGCAATCCGGCCCCCTGCGGCAGGTGCTTGAAGACGCGCAAGCCCCCGAGGGGCAGGATTGGGCTCTGGCTTGGACCACCGAAGAACTGCACAGCGAAGAGGTCATCGAAGAACGCGCCGGATGGTTCTCGACCGTCGAGCGCGAGGTCTTTGCGTTGGACCCGTTTGGTGGGCAGGGGGCCGAGACCGGGGCCACACGCACCCAGCGCTCGATCATCCTTCCGCAGCGTCCGTTCCAGGTTCTGGCCGAACGCAATCCGCCGGGCTTTGCGGATGTGCGCAAGTTTGTGGTCAGCAAGTCCGGACAGGTGTTGCGATATTGATAATACAAAGGCGATTTTGAAATGAGTTTGACGTCAGACCAGATGGAATTGCGCGAAAACGATATTCGCAAACACTATCCTGCCGCCACCGCATTGCTGAACGGGTTCGAGCATGCGCCGCGCATAGCCAAACCCGCCGAGGCCGCCGTCGAACGGTCACCGGGTGTGTCGACGGGGCGGCGGTTCCGGTCGACCACGCCGGGGTTGGTAACCCGCCGCACTGCCCGGGCCGATGGGGTGCATCTGGTCGAACGGATAGAGGCCGCGGATGACGGCGACGCGCTGGTGTCCCCACCGCAGGCGACCACACAGCAGGCGATCCGCCGGGCGATTGCCATCTCTTTTGCCGTGGCCGAAACCTATGCGGACCAGACCCCGCTGGCCGATCTGAAACGCGCCAATCTGGCGGGGGACCTGCCTGTCGCGCGCAAGACCGAGTTTTCGGAATTGCTGACCGCCGAAGCACTGATCACCTTGCACACCTTCGGCAATGCGTTGGCCTATTTGATGTCCTCGCATCTGGGTGAGACCACGGTCGAAATCGGTGAAATCGAAGAGGTCCTGACAGACAACGGCCAACTCGCCCTGCACGGTGCCCTGTGGGAACTGGATCAGGTTCTGGCCAAGCACGCGCCCGATGATGCCCATCTGATCGCGGCCACCAGTGCCTATGCAGAGCAACTGATGGAAAAAGCTGCTCTGCGCGCGCAAACGGCTGGCCATCTGGCCCCGTTCCAGAACGCCGCCTGGCATATCGAGGCCGACGATCTGACGATCCGGGGGTTTGAGCCCGCGTCGAAGGCCAAATCCACCACGCTCACCATGACGTTCAAGAAACCGAACGAGGTGGTGGGCAACCATATCGCCAAATATCAGGCCATGAAGCTGGCCAAAATGCTGATGGCTTATGATTTTGACCGTCGCCTGAACCCGTTCGCGGAGCTTGGCGGATTCATCTTTACCTTCATGGGCGACGGCAAACCGGGCACCGGCAAGACCACTCTGATCCAGATGATGGCCGGGCTGATCAATGACTACTGCCAGAACGCGGGCTATCCGTTTCGTTATCAGAACCTGAGCACCGACAATATCGACAGCTATCAGGGCAAATCCGGCCAGAATGCCAAGGCGTTCATCAACACGATCATCGACCCCTCGGTCATCGGCTTTGGCACCATCGACGATATCGACCAACTGGCGGGCAAACGCGGCGACCGGCAGTCCAGCGCGGGCCAGCTGGAAATCACCGCCGTGCTGATGGAGAGCTTTGCCGGCGCCAACACCGTGGTGCGCGGCAACTGCACCTTTGGCATGTTCTCGAACTACCCCGAGAATGTGGACGACGCCCTGCGCCAGCGGGCCGGTGCGCGGTTTCTGGTGGATGGGCCGCAAACGCGCGAGGATTACATCGACATCCTGCACCTGCTGATGGGCCGTAACCACGACATTCCGCTGGGCGAACACGAGGCCTATGCTGCGCAGGAAATCAAGAAAGCCGTCGCTGCCAGTTTCGAAAGCCATTCCCGCCCGCATGAGGATGCATTGTTGCAGGTCTATGACCGGGTGTCGGGCGATATCGGCCAGATGGACACGATCGCCAAGCTGGGCACCTATCTCAAGGCGATCCAACAGGCGGATGAGCGCTTCACCGGTCGCGCGATCAAGAACATCACCGACGCGGTCAAGGTCCGCGCGATGGATTTCGAACTGCCCGACGAATGGATGGAAAACCCCGACCTGTTCCTGTTCCGCGACTACGACACCAAGAAGGCGATGATCGAGGACCTGCGCCAGCCGATCACGGTCGAAATGGTGATCCAGGAAATCAACCGCTACGCCGACAGCGAGTTCCGATATGCCGACAAGAGCGACGAGGTCGCCATCGAAAACGCCGTCCGCGAGATGGGCCGGATGGAAGAGGCCAAGCGGCGGTATCTGGAGGGGAAGGAAGTTTAATGAACCGAATTTGGGGCCATCCAGTTTTTTGGGGGCTGACCGCGACAGCTGTCGTTGTCTTATTTGGTAGTTGGATCGGCGCTCAGGAGTATTGTCAGCTAGATGGGGCCTGTAAGTCGAAGTATCACACTTTCTTGTCTGCGAGCCCGAACGAAGTAGGAGACACTCTTGCAGGGTTCGCGGGAACCTTAGCTTTCATCTGGATCATCGTAACGGTTTGGCTTCAAAGCTTGGAATTGGCTGAGCAGAGAAAGGAACTTGCGGCAACTCGGGATGAATTGAAGCTCAGCAGAGAAGCGCATCAGCAACAAGTTGAAGTCTTGCGAGCTCAGGCCGAAATATTCCGAGATGAACAACGATCCCGCCGGGACCACCAAGCGGGCAAATTGTTAGAAGAGAGACTAAGGGGATTAGCTGAACGATTGGTGAAGAAACCGAAGCTGCTAGTGGAAGTAGATTTCGAGCGACCTGATTCCAGCGTGCAGTTTTCAAAATTTACTCTAGGAACTGAACTCGCAGATGATCAGAACACAGATGTCATCATAAAGCATTTCAACTATGAGCTAGAGGATCTGTCACGTACAATCGAAAATAACGAGACAAATGGTTCAAAGTATACCAATCAACGATTTGATGTAGAACGTGTCGACGAAATCAATGAGCTGTTGAAAGTTATTATTGAAGACTTCGACACATTATCCGAAGCAGATCGGCAACGGGTTAGAAATCTTCATATTGTTCGATCTTATACATTGTTTTTGGACCTTTTGGGTCTGAGTGTGGTACACGCATGATCCGCCTCATCAAAAAAGGTCTGATGTTTGGCAACCTTGTCCACATCTCCAGCCCGGCTCTGGTCGAGCGGTATAACCGCGCGCTGCAACATCTGGCGGGCAAGACCACGGCGCTGACGGATTTCCATGTCGATATCTCGGGCTATTCGCCCGAGGTGGGGATTGAACTGGATGACCCGCTCTACCTCAACCCCAACGGGGTCAACCGGCAGTTCATTCTGCTGACGACCGAGCAGAAACGCGCGCCGCTGCTGAACGTCAAATTCTCGACCTCGCGCGATATCCTGCGCGAATTCATCGAGATGAACGAGGCGCAGTTGTTCGCCCTGACCGCCACCGATGCGGTGGCCGGAGAGCTGGTGAACTCGGTCTTCAAACTCACGACGCCGAGCGACCTGCTGAACCTGCGCAATATTGAAATCGAGGCCGACACCGTGGGCGGCACCCTGCGCAAAGCCGAGCAGCTGGCAGGCATGGTCGAGCGGTTCAAGACCGAGGAAGACGCCTGGTTCGATGATGTGCTGATCGCGAAAATGATCGAAACCGCTAAGGAAACCGGCGACGTCACCCGCAACCCTGTCCGGCTGCGCCACACGGTGTTTGAACAGCGCAACTTCTGGACGGCGCATTTCGGCGGCATGTATCTGTTCCCGGATCTGGATCACCCGGCGGCGATCTGCATGGGTGAAAGGCCAGAGGATTTGCCGATCAAATATGTCTTTGATCCGTCGCAGCGAAACCAGATTGCCAAATTTCTGAATTACAACGATCTGGTCGAGCCGATCGTCAAGGCCCGCGGCGTGGATGCCGCCGCGATCCTGCAACAGAAGATGGACTTTCTGACCGTTGACGCCGCCGCGGATGCGGGCATTGATCTGACCGGGCTGGACCGCAGCGACATGCGGCGTTTGGCGCGCAACCACGCGGATCGCTTGCCCGAAGCCTATCATGGCCTCGCGCAATTGTTGCGCTGGGCGACCGATGGCGGGCCTTGGCCGCGTATCACTTCGGATCATCCGGCCTATTTCTATTCGCTGCGCGCCGCCAATACCCCAAACCGCGATCTTGTGAATATGCTGCTGGCCGAGCTTGCCCCGCTGGACCCGCGCCAGATGTTCATTTGCCACAAGGAACTGTTCTACCGCACGTATGGTGGCTGGCCGGAGCCGAAAAAGGCCTATGTGGCCGAGTTTCTTGCCCGTGAATATCAAGTGGACAAGGCCGGGGCCCGCGCCGCACTGTTCGGGCATGAACCCGACATGAGCGGCGAAGACCGGGTCAGCGAGGCGGTGATCGCACGGGTCGGCCCTTGGGGCGCGGTAAGGAAAGAGTAATATGTTCGGAGCAATGCGCCTGTTTCTCGGTCTGCTCGTCGTTCAGACGATTGCCTATTTCGCCTTGTCTCTTTACTCGCGTCGCGTCCGGCGACAAAAGCTTGAGACGTGGTGGGAGGAGAAGGGCAAGACTGGCAACAAGGAAGCCTTTGTCGAACGCGGATTGCACGTCTATGACAATTCGTTCCGTCGCAAACTGATCCTGGGTGTTTATATCGTGCCTTGGGTGGCGATCGCCGCGCTGATCTATGTCGTGAACTACATGTGAGGTTTTGGGAATGGTCTACATCAAATGGGCGTTCATCCTGTTTTTCTGGATCACGCTGGGTGCGATCCTGCAATACTCGCTGCCGCAGCACGACATTGTCCGCATCGTAAACACCTACGAAGAGCGGCAGGATCTGACGGATTGGACCCGCATTTTCTGGTCTGAGCCCGATGATCAGTCGACCAGCCTTTCGAACCGCGATGTGCAGTTCATCCAAGCCGTGCGGGCGAACGGCAAGCCGATCGTCTATCGGAACGAAGATACCAGCTGGGGTTGGCCACCCTATTTCAAGTTCGATACCGCCAACCTTTACACCGAAGCCAACGACGCAATCTCGGACAAGGATGATCCGGATTGGGTTGTCGTGACCCACTACGGCTGGCGCAACGAGTTTCTGTCGATCTTCCCGAATGCTATCTTCATCAAACATGTCGAAGGACCGGACGTCCGCATCATTCCCTGGTTCAACATCATTTTCCTGACCGTGTTTTTTGCCATCGTCTGGGCGCTTTGGGTGCGTTGGCGCAGGTTCCGCGAAGCCCGCATCGACCCCATGCTTGAAAGCGTCGAGGATGGTCTCTACGCCGCTGGGGATGCGATCGACGAACGAAGGTCCAGCTTCCGGCGCTGGCTGGACAGTTGGAAGTCAAAATAGAACGGAACCGGGAATTTGCCTGAAAGTCGGCTTCCTGCCTATGCGGACCGCTATCTGACGACAAACTCGGCGTGAAGGGCTCCGGCGGCTTTGATGGTTTTGAGGATGTCGATCATATCCCGCGGAGACACGCCCAACGCGTTCAGGCCCGCAACCACCTGCGACAGCGTCGTCGCTTCGGGTATTTCTGCCAACCCGGTGCCGGGGTCCTCCTCAATCCCTGCGATGGTTCGCGACACAACAACGGTCTCCCCTCTGGCAAAGGGGTTGGGCTGAACGGCGATCGGAGATTCCTCTACCCGAAGTGTCAGGTTGCCTTGGGAAACCGCGACACGTGAGATTCGGACCTCCTGCCCCATGACGATTGTGCCGGAGCGCTGATCAACAACCACACGAGCCTTGGTTTCGGGTTCAATCAGGATGTTTTCGATCCGGCCGATCGCATGCGCGGTGGAAGGGGCCCGCGTTTCCGGGATGCTCAATTCCACCGTGCCCGAGTCGCGCATGACTGCAACGGCGCGATTGAACTCGCGATTGATGGCCGCTTCGATCCGGCCTGCGGTCGTAAAGTCCGGCTCGCGCAGGGCCAACCGCAATTGGGAAAGACCTGACAGTTCAAAATCGATCTCCTGCTCGACCCGGGCCCCGGCGGGGATGACACCGGATGTCGGGACTCCTTGAACAACCGATGCAGCGTCGCCCTCGGCGACTGCACCACCTGCCAGAACGGTGCCCTGCGCAACTGCGTAGATTTGCCCATCCGCGGCGTTCAACGGTGTCATGACGAGGGTGCCGCCCAGCAGGCTTTTGGAGTCTCCGATCGCCGAAACGGTCACATCGATCTGCCCGCCCACCCGCGCAAAGGGCGGAAGGGTGGCGGTGACAAGGACGGCGGCGACGTTCTTGGGGCGAAAGTCCTCGCCAGTGACGTTTACGCCCAACCGTTCCAGTATGTTCGACATGATTTCTTCGGTGAACGGGGAATTGCGCAACCCGTCACCGGTTCCGTTCAGTCCGACGACAAGGCCATATCCCACCAGATCGTTGCCGCGTACGCCGTCAAAATTCACCAGATCCTTGAGCCGGACAGCCCCGGAAAACGCCACCGAAGGCAGCATGATCAGAAGGAAGGCCAGAAGTCTCATCTCAGGAAATTCACCAATGATAGGGTCGAGTTGCGGACAGTGACCGAATAGAGGCTTTCGAGCTGGAACTGCACGGTCTGCAGGTGTGCCGCAGTTTCGTAGGGATCGGCGGCGACAAGTTCGTTGCGCGCGTATTCAAAACTGGTCCTGGCCGCCGCATTTCGTGTTTCGGCCTGTTCGATGCGGGCTTGCACCGCTCCGATCTGAGCGCGCATCGTCACGACGTCATCCTTGGTGTTGGCCAGAGCCACGCCCAAATCGGTGAACAAGGCAGTCTGCAGGTCTGGTGGCCATTCCAGCGCGCCCTCCGTCGCCAAGGCCGCAAGCGCGACATTGCGCAATCCATCCCGAAGTTTCGGATCATTGGCCGTGAACTGCATGTTCACCCGCTCGGTCTCCGAAATCTGCATTGGCGCGAGGGTCGTGTTTGACCCGTTGTACATGACTGCCTCGAATCCGGCAGGATCATTGAACCAATCTTCGGCCGCCTGGCGAATATCGGTCAGGGTTGTCAGCCCTGCCAATTCGGTTCGCAGGGCAGCCAGTAGCGTGTCCGTCGACTGCAACGGCGAGGCGTCCGTGGCGGTTCCCGCGAACAAGCTGCGGCCACCGACCCGCGTGTTCAGGGAAGAAATCATCGTGTCCAGTTCGTTGCGTGCCTGAGCCGAGGCCTGAGCATGCGAAGTCGCTTGGTTGGACGTCCCAAACGCGAGCAGAGAAGCCGAAACCTCGCCGATCGAGGTCTCAAATGTCTCGAGACTGATCTGAGTGGCATCAGCAAACAGATTTGCCTCGGCGGTCGCCGTAGAGAATGCGTCCAGCTGTGCAATTTTTCGATCCAGGTCCAGCAGATGCGAGTAATCGCCACTGAGACGCCCAGAAATGTCAGCGGTTTGACCCGTAGACATTTCATAGGACAGGGTTTCGATCTGCGTTTTGATCTCGGTGCTGCGCGCACGCAAGGTCAGACCGCGGGCCAGATCACCAATCGAGTTCAGGGTCATGGTTACATCCTCAGCAGCAAATCCATCAATTCGTCGACAACGGTGATGATCCGCGCATTGGCGGCATAGGCCTGTTCAATCTGCATCATGCGCTGCAACTCGGTGTCACTGTCCACGCCTTGCTCGGCCACTAACTGTTCCATTTGGTGTTGCGCGTTGGATGCGTAGCTTTGGCGCGATTGAGCGGTATGGGCAGCGGTGCCAGCTTTGGACAAAAGCGCCGCCGACACCTCACTGGCCCGCAGGGCCCCTGTGCCGAAAGCCGGGGCAGGGCGCGGCGTGGTCAATACCGCGCCAAAAGCCTGCAGCTGGGTTGCCTCACCGGGGTCGTTGGGTGCAACGGCCCCCAACCCCGCGCGCAGTTTCCAACTGTCGCCGCCGGCATCAGGATCGACAATCGGGTTGAGCTCAAGACGGGACGCGAGCCCCGCCGGCGCCGTGGCATCGAAACGGGCGCCGGCATCGGTGAACAAGCCTGGATCAGTCGGCATCGCGGTCGGGTCAAGGCCGGCAGTTTCGAACCGTTCGATCAGATCGCGCGCGACTGCGTCCAAGTCCTCATGCGCGTCGATGGCCAACACGTCGCGAATGTCAAACTGGGCTGCCAGAGCGCCGCCGCGGATCTGTGCGGAATCACCGGATGTGCGGACTGGCCGTCCGTTGAGCTCGAGCCCGGAGAGCAGTCCGTTCCCTACGGTCATGTGCGGTTTGGTATCACCGGTAACCGAGAACGCGAACTCTGCGGCGGATCCTTCCAGCAGTATCAGCCCACCGTCGGAATACAGTGAGACGCGGTTGTTGTCGCGCGTCACGACATTGACCGGAACCAGCTGGTTGACTTGGTCAATGAGAACCTGGCGTTGATCCAGCAACCCATTGATATCGCCGCCCGCGTTCTCAACAGCCGGGATCTTGACATTCAACGCTTCGATATCTTTCAGGGTCGTATTCAGTGTTTCGACATACGTCCCGATTGTTCGGTCCGCGTCAGAACGCATCTTGCTGAGGCCGTCGGACGCTTTATTCAAATCGGCAACCAAATCCCCAGCTGCGCGCGCCGCCAGATCCAGACGCTCGACCGAGCCGGGATTGCTTGCAGCCGTGATCAAGCTGTTCTCGAATGCGCTCAAAGATACCGCGATCGATCTGCCGTCATCGGGGGTACCGACCAATGCTTCATATTGCGAGTAAAACTCCGAGATTGCGGAGGCCGTCGCGCTATCCGCCGTTGCCGCGCGCAGGTTCGCCATCAGAACAGGATCTTGATGGCGGGTGATTCCCACGACCCTGACGCCGTTGCCGGAAACAGAGTTGGTGGTCAGCTCCAACGTCCGCTTGGCGTAGCCGGGCGTCAGCGCATTGGCTATGTTGCCCGAGACGACGGCTGCGCCGCGGCTTGCCGCGCCCAGCCCACCCAGCGCGTTATTCAGGGCCGTTGACATGCTCATGAGGCCGTTCCTTTCCGCTTTGCAGGTTCAGATCAGCGCTTGATGTTGGTTGTTTCCTGCAACATCTCGTCGACTGTCTGGATCACCTTCGCGCTGGACGAATAGGCGCGCTGGGTTTGGATCATCGACGTCAGTTCAGTCGCAACGTCGGTCGTCGATTCTTCGCGCGCGAAGGAAATCAATTCGCCCGTCGGACCTTCGCCGGCATCCCACAGGAAATAAGTTCCACTGTCGCGAGACGGCGCATATGTCTGGCTGTCGAGTGCGGTCAGTCCATTCGGGTTGGGGACGTCCGCCAGCGGTATCTGGTACATCCGACGGGTGACGCCCGTGTCATACAGCGCGTAGACGTATCCGTTTTCATCGACCTGAACGCTGGACATGGTTCCGACTGCGGATCCGTCCCGGGTGATCGAAACCGGCGCAAACGTTTCGGACAGTTGAGTGATTCCATCGCTGTCACCGATCAGGCCGATATTTACCTCCATCGGGCCGCCGGCGACGTTGACGACAAAGCTGCCGGTGGTCGGATCATAGGTGCCACCGGACACGGTGGTCACACTGGCAAGGGTGCCGCCTGCGGTTCTGCTGTCCGTAAATGTCAGCGTATATTCACCGATCACGGCACCGCCCGAAGCGGAATCGCGCAAGATCATCGTCCATTCGTTGCTGGACCCGGCGGCCGGCACCGTCGGGACAAGCTCGATATCGACATTCTCGGGTTTGCCCAAATTGTCGAAATATTCGACGGACAAGGGCTGCGTGTCACCGGGTGCGCCGGCATCGGTGGCCGTGGCGGGCAGGTTCATGCGCAGGTTCATTGCGGTGGTCGGCGAGCCGGACAGTTGATTGACGCTGAGTTGAACCGGCTGCAACGCTGCGGGTGTGTCGCGCGAAACGTTGGGAATGGACCCATCGGCGTTGGCGGGCCAGCCCAACAGCACAAGTCCGGACTCGGTAACCAGATACCCTTCCGCGCTGGTTCGGAAGGATCCGGTGGTGGTCAGAAGCATTTCGTTTGAATCGGTGCCGATCTGTGAACTTGGGCGAACCGGCAGCATGCCCCGGCCGCGCACGGCCAGGTCGGTTGAGTTGTTGGTGGTAACCAGCGAGCCGCGCTGATCGATCAGTCGCTGGCTGGTGGTCCGGACGCCGCCCGCCGAATAGCTTCCGCCCTGGCCCGACGTCACCATCGACTGAAAATCCGTCTCAACCCGCTTGTAACCGTAGGTCGAAGAGTTGGCGATATTGTCCGATACGGTCGCCAACCTGTTCGCGTTGGCCTTCAAGCTGGCCACACCGGCATTCAGCGAAGAGGAAATTGTCATCGGCACGCCTTTCTGTTGCGTCAATCGTTCCCGCAACAGCTAACGCGCTGGGCCTTAACAGCGCGCTAACAAGTAAAATGCCAGATATCCTCCGATCTCAGGGATTGCGCAGAAACACGATCTCGATCCGGTTGTTGCGGGCCGCCATCGGGTTTTTCACCGCCAGCTTGCGATCTGCATGACCCGTGATCCGTTCAAGCCGTTTGGCGCCGACCCCCTTGTCCTGAAGCATCTGACGTACCACCTGCGCGCGCGAAGTCGACAGATCCCACGACGGATATCGGGCCAGAACCACCGGAGAGGAATGAACGTGACCCTCGACCGAAATGGAATTGGTCACCATGTCCGATGAACGTGCAACCAGCAGCACCAGTGCACGCATCATCTGGGTCGGAGAATCGGAACCTCTCTCGAACAGCGGCTCATCTTCGGTATCGAACAGCTCGACGATCAGACCCTCGTCCGTCACTCGAGTGACAATATGCTTCAAGGCCTTTTTGGACACCATGCTTTCGCCGGACCGCCCCAGCAGCCGCGCCTCGAGCGACGAGAAGTCTTCGAACGCGCCGCGCCCGCCGCCATCGGCATCCACACCGGTCGAACCTCGCGCGCGTTTGGACTCGGTCGGGTTCTTGTTCGTCGCTCCCGAGCCGTCCATCACCATGGTTTTCTCCGAGAACATGTTGTCGCCCCCAAAGGCCCCGTCGCCCCCGCCGGAAACGGGATTGATCGGAATTGTCGGAGAGAAGTAGTCCGCCAAACCCTTGCGTTGCTTTTCGGTCGTTGCGTTCAGCAGCCACATCAACATGAAGAACGCCATCATGGCCGTCACGAAGTCCGCATACGCGACCTTCCAGGCGCCGCCGTGATGGCCATCGCCACCCGAAACGCGCTTCTTCTTGATGATGATCGGCGCCGCATTTGATTGCGCACCCATCTAAACCACCCTTTTTCACCCACTCATTGGATTAGCAGGGCGAGGATTAAGGGCGGCTTAATATCTAAAACTGTTTAGACCTTTGCCGACCCCTCATTGGACCATTCCGGCGCTGGCCCGGCGCAGGATGACCGAAAGGCGGTTGAAACTGTTCTGGATTCCGTCCGGATCGAGTTTGCCGAAAAAGCCGTCAAGCTCGTCATGGATGCGAACCGCCTGATCCAGGAGCGGGTCCGTGCCCGGCGTGTACAGACCCGCCTTGATCATCACTTCGGACTGCTCATAGCTTCCGACCAGCCGGCGGGCTTCAGCGATCAGCTTGTTTTCCTCGGGTGTCGCCGCAGCCGGTAAAGAGCGCGAGACTGACCGGCTGAGCGCGATGGCTGGAAAGCGCCCTCGCTCGGCGATCTCGCGACTAAGCACGATATGCCCGTCAAGAACGCCGCGCAGGATGTCGGCCACCGGTTCATCCATGTCCGAACCCGCGACCAGAACGCTGAACACGGCGGTGATGTCGCCCTGATCGGCAGTTCCCGGACCGGCGCGTTCACAAAGACCGGCGATCATCGGTGTGACCGAAGGCGGAAACCCCCGCAGGGACGGGGCCTCACCCATGGCGACGGCGATCTCGCGATGCGCCTCGGCGAACCGGGTGACCGAGTCGCAGAGGAACAGAACGCTCAGACCCTGATCCCGCAAAAACTCGGCCGCTGTCATCGCAGACCAGGCGCAGCGCCGGCGGGCCAGAGCTGATTGGTCGGACGTGGCCGCAACCACGATCGAGCGCCCCATACCTTCGGCGCCCAACGCGGTCTCGACGAATTCATTCACCTCGCGCCCGCGTTCGCCCACCAGCGCGACGACCACTGCATCGGCTTGCATGGATCTGGCCAGCGTTGCCAGTAAACTTGATTTTCCCACACCCGACCCCGCAAAAAGGCCGACGCGCTGCCCCTGGACGATCGGAAGCAGGGTGTTCAAAATTGCCAACCCGGTGGCCATACGGTCTCCCAGCGGTTTGCGGTCGACGGCCCGGGGGGGCGCGGACATCACGTTGCGGGCCTGCCTCCCGGGCAGAAGCGGTTTGCCGTCCAGCGGTTTGCCGAAGGGATCGACCACGCGACCAAGCCAATGCAAGCCGGGTGCAAAAACCGGAGTCGGCTCAAGATAGACCCGGTCCCCCAAGCGCACGCCGTCAGGGGCTCTGCCAGGCAGCATGTGAACAGCCCCGGCCTCGACCTGCAGCACTTCGCCGGCCAACGGTTGGTCGTCGCGTCGCTGCAAAATAAGATGGTCGCCGATGCGCGCGTGTTCCGCCAGCCCTTCGACCTCGATCACCCCACCGGAAACACCCGCGACCAGACCCATGTGCCGCACCGGAGAAAGCCGTTCGAACTGGCACTTCAGAATCGAGGGATCGAGGTCGGACATGGCGTCGGCTCCAATTGGTTTCTGAAAACGGTTTCTAAAGGAATCGGGGTTAAGCCTTGATTGAAATTGATCGAGGGAGAAGCCCCGATGTTCTCGGACCTGAACGTCTTTAAAGTTGCGTACGCCCTGGCAACCCACGCCGGACAACGGCAGGCCGTCATCTCGCGCAACATGGCCAATGCGGATACGCCCGGCTACCGGGCCCGCGATATTGAGCCGTTTGCGGAAGCCTTAGAAAAATCCAGTGCCACCAGCGCAATGAGCGCGACCCGCGAAGGTCATTTGAACGGTGTCGGGCCGGGCGGCATGACTTGGGCCGAACATATGCGCGGCGGCGCCGTCGATCCCAATGGCAATGGTGTTTCGCTTGAAGAAGAAATGCTGAATGCGGTCGAGGTCAAGCGACAGCATGACCGCGCGCTGGCCATCTACAAGTCCTCGATCGGGATCCTGCGCACCGGTCTGGGCAAGGCGTGAGGAGGCCGTCATGAGCGATTTCTCCAAGTCCCTTGCCGTCACCGCCAGCGCGCTGCGGGCGGAGGCTGCGCGCCTGCGCCATGTTTCGGAAAACATCTCCAACGCGGATACTCCGGGTTACCGGCGCAAATCGGTTCCTTTCGAGACGGTGCAGAAGGACGGCACTGATCTGGTTCAGGCCGGTCGGGTCAGGCTGGACCGGCGGGCGTTGCCCCGGATCTATGATCCCGGTCACCCGATAGCGGACGCCAGCGGATACTACGCAGGGTCCAATGTCGATCTTATGGTCGAGATCGCCGACGCGCGTGAAGCGCAACGCAGTTACGAAGCAAACCTCAAGATGTTCGACCAGACCCGACAGATGTCGGCCAGCCTCATGGAATTGTTGAGAAAATAAAGGAAAGCCAGAATGGATATCCGATCGATCACCGCGGCTCAGAGCTATGCGCATGCCCGCCCGGCCACCCAAGCGGATCCGGGAACAAGTGGCGCGGCACAAGGGCTGCGCGCATCATTTCAGGACTTTGCGGCAACCCTAAAACACAGCGAAGAGGTTGCCAGTGCGGCCATGATTGGTCAGGCCGACCCACATGCCCTCGTGCAGGCACTGGCCCAGACCGAACTTGCGGTCGAAACAGCGGTTGTGGTGCGCAATAAGGTCGTTGAGGCCTACCAGGAAATTCTCCGGATGCCGGTCTGAACGATGCTCAGCGAAGGTCTGTTCTATGACGTCGTACGTCAGGCCCTTTGGATTGCCGTGATCACGTCAGTTCCGATTCTGACGGTCGCGCTGGTCACGGGTTTGGCCGTGGGCCTGTTCCAGGCCCTGACATCCATCCAGGAGATGACCCTGACCTTCGTTCCCAAATTGGTGGCCATCGTCATCGTGTTCTGGGTCTCGATGGGGTTCATGACCCAGACGCTGGTCACATTCTTCACCTCAACACTGGTTCCGCTGATTGCAGGAGGCCGCTGATGGATACAGCCTACGTTACCTTGTCCCGTCAAACCGGGCTGATGAACGAAATGCGCTTGGTCGCGAACAATATCGCCAATGCGCACACGACGGGTTACCGCCAGCAGGGTTTGGTGTTTTCCGAGTTTGTGAGGGACCTTCCCGGCAGCCCCTCTCTGTCCATGAGCCGTGCACAGGCGCGCAACACGTCTTTTGCACAGGGCGTGTTGACGGAAACCGGTGGGCAATTCGATTTTGCAATCGAGGGCAGTGGGTTTTTCTTGGTTGAAACTCCGTCCGGCAACCGTTTGACCCGGGCGGGCAGCTTTTCACCGGACGCCAATGGCGATCTGGTGACGATGGATGGGCACCGCGTGCTGGACAGCAACGGGGCCCCGGTCTTCATCCCACCGGACGCAGCAACCATTGATGTGGGCGGCGACGGGACGCTCAGCGCGAATGGACAGGCTTTGGGGCAGATCGGGGTGGTTCAGCCCACGGAAGGCACCGAGTTGGTGCGGGAAGGCAGCACCCTGTTCAAACCGGAAGGCGAGGTCGAGCCGGTCGAGCAGCCAGTGGTTCTGAACCGGTTTCTGGAGGGTTCGAACGTCAACGCCATCGGCCAGGTGGCCCGGCTGATCGAAATCCAGCGTGCCTACGAACTGGGTCAGAGTTTTCTTGACGCCGAAGATGAAAGGGTCCGCGGCGCCTTGAAGACCTTGATGCGCTGATCTGAAACTGCAGGAGAAACCGAAATGCGAGCCCTGAAAATTGCCGCGACTGGAATGGCGGCGCAACAAATGCGGGTCGAGACGATCTCGAACAACCTGGCGAACATGTCGACTACGGGCTACAATGCCCGGCGAGCTGAATTTGCGGATCTGCACTACCAGCAGATGGCTCGCGCCGGCACGGTGAACGCCGCGGACGGGACTGTCCTGCCGACGGGAATACAGCTTGGTCTGGGTGTTCGTCCCGCGGCCGTGACCGTCGAGTTGGCCCAAGGCGCGTTGTCCGCGACGGGCAGTGACCTGGACATCGCGATCGAAGGGCGCGGATATCTCGAGGTGGTTCTGCCAAACGGCCAGTCGGCCTATACCCGTGACGGCAGTCTGAAGCGATCGGCCGAAGGCCTCATCGTCACGTCGGACGGGTTTGCGGTTGCCCCCGAAATTACCATCCCGGACGACGCGCGGTCGATTTCCATCAACGCGTCCGGCGAGGTCTACGCCTATTTTGACGACACCGCGGAAGGGCAACTGCTGGGGGAATTCACACTGGCCAGCTTTTCCAATGCCAAGGGCCTCGAGGCCATCGGCAGCAACTTGTTCAAGGAAACCGAGGCTTCGGGCGCCCCGATCGAGGGCACCCCGGGCGAGGACGGGCTCGGGATGCTGCGTCAAGGCTATTTGGAAGACAGCTCGGTTGATGCGGTACGTGAGGTGACCGATCTGATCGAGGCGCAGCGCGGCTATGAAATGAATGCCAAGGTGATTTCGGCCGTCGACCAGATGATGGGCGCGACGACACAGGTACGCTGATGCGGGTCGTGGGCTTCATATCGCTGTGGCTTCTTCCGGTTGCCGCCTTTGCTGACATAGTCGTGCCGACCAGAACGATCCGGGCCAAGGAGATCATTGAATCCGCTGATATTCAGGTGAAATCCGGTGAGGCGTCCGGCGCGGTAAGCGATCCTGCAGACCTGATCGGGCAGGAAGCCAAGACCGCTCTGTATCCCGGTCGGCCAATTCTGAAGGCAAGTGTCGGCCCTCCCGCCCTGGTCGATCGAAACGATCTGGTGACGCTTGTCTTCGTGAAAGGCGGACTGTCCATCGCGGTCGAAGGGCGCGCGCTGGGCCGTGGCGCCGCCGGAGATCGCATCCGAGTCATGAACCTGTCGTCACGAACGACGGTAACCGGAAAAATCCGTCCCGACGGCCAAATCGAGGTATTTTGATCATGAAACTGTCCAGACCCCTGTTGCTGGCCATCCTGTCCCTTTCCGCCTGCGGGCGTTTGGACCATCTGGGCAAACCGCCCAGCCTGTCGCCAACTACGGAAACTCCGGAACACGTGGCAATGTTGTGGCCGGGTTTGCCGTTGCACACTCAATCCCAGCGCGCCGTGGACCGGGCGTCTCTTTGGAGTGGGGGTCAGCAATCTCTGCTGGGTGATCAGCGCGCCATCAAGAAGGGCGATATTCTGACTGTCGTGATCGAGCTTGATGAAAAGGCCGAAATCTCGAACGATACAAACCGGTCGCGCGGCAGCTCGGAAGATCTCAAGGTTCCCGGCCTCTTGGGATTGCCCCAGCGCGCAGCGAAACACCTGCCAGATGGTGCGTCACTGGACGAAGCGGTTTCGATCGATTCCGCGTCAGTCAGCAAGGGCAAGGGGTCGGTGAAACGCAAGGAAAAGCTGACACTGCGCGTCGCCGCAACGGTGATCGATGTCCTGCCGAACGGCGTCCTGTCGATTTCCGGAACACAGGAACTGAGGGTGAATTTCGAACTTCGCGAGCTGCTGGTGTCTGGCTATGTGCGTCCGCAGGACATCTCGCGCCAGAACGAGATTACCTATGACAAGATTGCGTCTGCACGGGTGTCCTATGGCGGCCGCGGCCAGATCACGGATGTTCAGCAGCCACGATACGGGCAACAGGTGCTGGACGCGCTGTTGCCGTTCTAAGGTGTTCAAATGATGAAGAAACTGCTCCCCGTTCTCTTTTTGATTGCAGGTCTCGGGGCCGGCGCTGCGGCTGGGCTTTTTTTGACACCGGGACCAGCGGATACCGAGGCCGATGCCAAAGCGCCGGAGCGCCACGCCAAGGAGACAACAGACAAGGCGAACAAAACCTCCGGCCACAGTGAGACGTCAGTCAAGGCCGGTCCCTATGAGTATCTCAAGTTGACCAAACAGTTCGTCGTTCCGGTCGTCGAAGAAAACGAAATCTCTGCTCTGGTGACCATGTCGCTGAGCCTGGAAACCCGGCCGGGCATCTCGGAGGAGTTCTACGAAATCGAACCGAAACTGCGGGACGGGTTTCTTCAAGTGCTGTTTGATCACGCGAATATTGGTGGGTTCGACGGCGAATTCACGCAATCGGACAATCTTGAGGTGCTGCGAAGGTCTCTGTTGGAGGTTGCCCGAAAGGACCTTGGCGATGACGTGTCCCGTGTTTTGATCATGAGCGTGAGCCGCCAGGACACCTGACGCCAAAGGTCGGGCTTCAGCTTTCGGTTTACTGGTTCATCAGTTTCCTGGCGCGTGCAATGCGCAGCGCGGTTTCTTGATCGCGCTGCAACGACTCAACCGCCTGTTTGCGGCCGAATGCTCGGCGAAGGTCCTCAATCATTGCCAGTTTCCGGGATCTGACGCGCGCCAATTCAGTGTTGAGGTTACGCCGGGTTCTGGACTCCCACCCGTGCCACAAGACGTCCGCGCCAGCGATCTGGTACCCAGGGGTTTGCGCGGCGTCCGACGCCGTTTGGGCGACCTGCGCGTTCAGTGCGCTGATCTGTGCCTGAATGCGGCTTTCGGCCTCAAGTATCGGTTTCAGTTTCTGAAACTCTCTTTCGAAAGAAGCCGCCGTGACCGCCGCTAGATCCCTTAGCATCGCGCGTGTCATCCGACCGCTCCTTTCGCGCGTTTTCGCATGGCTTCGGCAAATCGGATGGCCGCAGCGACCGGGCGATAAAGGTCTTCCGTTATCTCCTTTCCGATCTCGACGGTCGCATGCAGGGCCCGCGCCGTCGGCGGATCCGAATGAATCGGAACTCCTGACTCCATCGCTGTTCGGCGGATTGTCGCGGCAACTTCGTCAACGCCCTTTGCGACGCAGACGGGTGCGGTTCCACGGGCGCGGGTCCATTTCAATGCCACTGCAAAATGGGTGGGGTTGACGATGACCACGTCGGCCTTTGGAACCTCGGCCATCATCTGGTTGGTCGCAATCTCTTGCGCGCGCTGGCGTCTTTGCTGTTTGACATGCGGATCGCCTTCCGAGTCCTTCGTCTCGTCCTGCAGTTCTTTGCGCGACATTCGATTTTTACGCATGTGCTCGGAATACTGCCACAGGTAGTCGATGACCCCGATGGTCAGCGTGACGGCGACGACGATGAACAGGAACCGAAACAGTAGTTTCATCATCAGCGGGATGGAGGCTCGTGCGGGGCTGGCTGCAGCCGTCAGGATGTCCGCCAGGTTGGATTTCAAAAACACGGCAAGGCAGATGCTGTAGATCACCAGCTTGATGAAGCTTTTGAGGAACTCAAAAAGTCCGGCACGACCGAACTTGTTCTTGGCATTGGATGGGATTGAAATGCGGGACATCTTCAGCGTCAGTTTGCTTGGGGCAAACACCAGGGCGCGCTGTGCCAAGAGGTTCAGCAACACAAACGCCGCTGGAACCGCCAACAAAATACCCGCGGAAACGGCAACCTTTTCCATCAGCCCGCCGACCGGTGCAGCCGCGATGCCAGACGTCAACAACCGTGACAGTTCCGGGGCCTGATCAATCAGAACCATCAGGGATGATCCCAAATGTTCGGTCGAAAACTGTCCGACCGCCAAAAGAGCGATTGTCAGGCCGGAATAGGCGGCAACGGCGGACAGGTCATTTGACTTTACGACCTCACCCTTTTCCCGAGCCTTCTGCAGTTTCTGTGGTGTCGCCTCGAAGGACTTGTCAGTGTCGTCGTCTGTGCTGCTCATTCCGGTGCTCCGGTCGGATCAAGCAAGTACTGGAACAGGACGTCAGACCAAACCGCAAGGATGATCGGCGTTCCCGCGAACAAAAGGAACAAACCGGCAAAGGTGATTGCCGGCGCGCCCACAAAGGCGACCATCAGTTGAGGCATGGCCCGGTTGATGACACCCAGGGCCAGGTTGTAGATCAATGATGCAATGACAAACGGCATGGCCAGCCCAAAGGCCAATGCAAAGCTGCGCGATACCTGCGACACCCCCCAACGTGACAGATCGGTCGCCATCGGGGCGGCACCCACCGGGAATAGTGAATAGCTGTCGATCAGGAATTGGGCCGCCCGGATGTGAACGCCCATCAGTGTGGCAAGGGCCAACCCGGACAGGGTCAAGAAATGACCCATCGCCGGGGCCGGGTCCGCAGCGGCGCCACCCAGGATCTGCGATAACGACGTGGCTTGCGCGGCCATCGACCCGGCGGTTTGAAGGGCGAGTACCAGTAGCCGAAGTCCGATCCCCAAGGTCAGGCCGATCAGGATTTCGGTCAGTATCAATTGAACCAGCGGCATCAGGCCACTGTCGGGCTCGGCAACGGAAACCGACGGCGCGACGACCAGCGTGAATGCCATTGCGACCCCCAGCTTTACGCGGGTTGGAATGCTGCGCTCCCCGAAAGCTGGTAGCAGGGAAACCAGCGCTGAAACCCTGAGAAAAACCACAAATGAGGACCACAGCACGCCTCCCAGCTGAGCCAGCAAGTCCGGCGGCAGCTCAATCACGCCGGCACCGTTCCGACCAGAGCCGGCCGCGCTTCGAGCCCAATTTCCTCGAACGACAGGACAGGATTCGAAATTCCCCGCGCGTGTATGATGGTACGCAGCAACCTGCGCCGCCGCGTCGAGGTTACCAACGCCGGGAACACACCCTGATCCGCGCTGCGTGTTATCGTCGTGACGACGCCATCGGCCAGTTTGTTGAACAGATTGGGGGGCAGCGCCACATCCAATCCAGCATTCGGAGTGTCGATCTGGTAGGTGGAGAAGGTCTCCTCCCATTCCGGCGCCAACTGGATCAGGGGGATCGAGCCGTCGCCACGCTTCAGGTCCGCCACCAGCTGGAAGCCCAGTCGCTGGCGCACGATCTCGCAGATCGCCTCAGGCTGCGTCGTGGTCATCCGCGCTTCGGCCACGCTTTCCAGGATCAGCGCCATGTTGCGGATCGAAACCCGTTCTTCGAGCAGCAGCCTCAAAACCGCGTGCAAGGTGTCGATCGGAACCTTGTCGGGGATCAGCTCATCCAGCAGCTTTCGGTTCGCCTCGGCCCGGACCGGGTCGCTGAGGCGGGTCATCTCGGACAGGTGCCGACGCAGGGATTTCAGGGTCAGCAGGCGCGGGAAGTTCTGCTTGATGATTTCCAGCAGATGGGTGGCCAGAATCTCGGGCGGGGTTACGATGGTTGCACCGCTCAGGGCGGCGGCCTCTTGATCCTTGGGCAGGATCCATCGGGCGGGTGCGCCGTAGACCGGTTCGGTGACGTCATTGCCTTCCGGCAACAGGTCCAGCCCGTCCTGCACCAGTGCCAGGATCAGGTCGGGGTGAAGCACCCCCCGGGCCTGTTCGACGCCCTGAACACGAATGACGTAAGTGCCCGTCGGCAAGTCGGCCCGGTCTGTCAGCCGGATCTCCGGCAGGATCAATCCAAAGCTCGACGCCACGTAGGTCCGCATGTTGGCGATCCGGGCGTCCAATCCGGTGCCGGGGTTCAACACCATGCTGACCAGATCCGGGGCAAATTCGAGGTGAACGTCGTCGAGGTCAAGGACGTCTCCGATGCCTTGTGTTGCCTTGGGCTCGGCGTCCGAAGCCGGCATCTGTGCCGCCTCTGTGGCAGCTGATTGCTTTTTGTGAACAACGAAGGCCGCATAGCCCAGGATCACGCCACCGAGAATGAACGGCAGAAAAGGCAACCCGGGCACCAGCGCAAACAGCACCATCAGGATCGCAACGGTTGCCAGCGCAGCCGGATGCCGCCCCAGTTGCGAGAACAAGGCGGTGTCGGTTGCACCCTGCGTGCCACCGCGGGCCAGCAACAGGGCGGATGCGATGGAGATGATGACAGCCGGTATCTGCGTGACCAACCCGTCACCAACAGTCAGGATCGCATAGGTTTCAAACGCCGAGGCGACCGGCATACTGTGCACGATCACCCCCATGATCAACCCCATCACCAGGTTGAGCAGGGTAATCAGCAGCCCGGCAATTGCATCGCCCTTGACGAATTTGGATGCCCCGTCCAGCGACCCGAAAAAGGTGGTTTCCTGTTGCTCAAGCTCGCGCCGTTCCTTGGCTTGCTGATGGTCGATGGCGCCGGCAGACATGTCGCTGTCGATGGCAAGCTGTTTGCCCGGCATACCGTCAAGGGCGAAGCGGGCCCCGACCTCGGCCATGCGCGCCGCACCTTTGGTAATCACCATGAAATTCACGATCAGCAGCACGCCGAACACCACGAGGCCCAGGAAGATGCTGCCGCTCATGACGAATTGGGCAAAGCCCTCGATGACGTCACCGGCGGCGTTGGGCCCGGTATGACCCTGCCCGATGATCAGCTTTGTCGACGACACGTTGAGCGACAGGCGCAGCATCAGCGAAGCCAGCAGGATCGTTGGAAAGGACGAGAAATCCAGTGGCCGCTCAATGAACAAGGTCAGGGTGAAAATCAGGATGGCCAGTGCGAACGAGGCCGCAAGGCCAATGTCCAGCACCCAGGATGGCATTGGAAGGATCATCATGACGATCACGGTCATCAAGGCCAACGCCAGTATAACGGTGGGTGAAAACAGGGATCGGGCGTCAAGCTTTGGCACGCGTCACTCCTGATCGAACGCGATGAAGGCAGCAGCAGCGGCGGAGGCGGGAACCAATGAGCCCAAGCGGCCCGGCTGGGTTCGGCTACGACCGGACGGGATCAAAGGCGCAGCCTCCCGGGAAAACGGATCGCGCCCCGCGGGATCCGGCTGCGCCGGCGGCACACCGTCGAGATTGGCGAGGATGGTTTCAAACCGGTCCGTATAAGCCTGTGCGAGGTCCGGCGTGCGCGAGTGATAGGCACCAACCGCATGCCCCCACGAACCATGTTCGGCATGGAGCGTCTTCAGGAACTGCGCGGCGTAGGCTGCGTTCTGATCCGGATCAAACATAGCGTCTATGGACCGGAAAGCTTTGCCATGCCAGCGGTAGTTGATCTGGAAGCAGCCTATATCAAAACTGCGCGCACCCGCTTTGAACACGTCGAAGACAAAGGTCTTGGCCTCGGTCTCGGTGGCGAACCAGTACCCTTTGCCCTCGACATTGACGGTCCAGGGCCAGGGTGTCAGGCGGCCCTTCATCGTGCGCCCGGTCTCGGTTCGGGTAACGGCCAACAGGATATCCTGCGGCACACCTTCGGCCATTGCCGCCCGACGCGCGGCCCGGTCGCAAACTTCAGTCGCGTGGCCATCCGACCATGCTAGGGCGGCAGGCGCGGCGGCGGTTAGCCAAACGGCGATCGAGATGAAAAACTTGAGCTCTGGCATTCTGCCGGTCCGGGGATTCTTGTGTCCGGGCCAAGCTAGCCAGTTTTGGGTTTACAGAGGGTTATCGGGACCTCAGCCCCGATCGATGCGGCGGCCGAACACAACGCTGGTGTTGGTGCGCAGCACTCCCGGGATCGCTGCTAGTTCATCAACCAGAATGTCCAGATCCTCGATCCGGGGCGCTTCGGCGGACAGCAACAGATCGAATTCTCCATTGATCGACAGGCACAGCTTGACCTCTGGATAGGCTTCGAGCCGCTTGATGATGCGAGCGGTTTCTTTCTGCTGTACCTCCAGCAGGACAACGACCTGGACCTTGGGCGTGTCCTCGGCCTGACGCAGGATCACCGAGTATCCGGCAATCACACCGTTTCTCTCCATCCGGCTGATACGTTCATGCACCGTAGTCCGGGCCACCCCGAGCGTTGCCGCGATATGGGTGGTCGAGGCGCGCGCATTGTGTTGCAGCGCGGCAATGATGCGGCGATCAAGCTGGTCCATCGATGCTCCGTGTTCCGAAGGGATGGTTCGGGTGTATGCCAGTTTGGCGCCTGCGCTCAAGGCTGATGCGGGTATCGGGGGTGAAGGTCGTCGATGATGATCGGGTGGGCGTGCTCTGCCGATCCGGACAGGTGCGGATGGTCGACCGGCAGGTCCGGATGCTGGTGGATGACCGCGCCCGGCTCGGCGCGAGGCCATGCCAACAGAGCTCCGACCAGACCGCACAGTGACAGAACGGTCAACAAAGCCATGGCCACTGTCGCACCGAACGCTGTCATGACCCATCCGGCCAGCGGGTAGAGAACCAACCAGCAGGCATGCGACAGGGTGAATTGGGCGGCGAAGACGGCCGGGCGGTCTTCGGCGTGGGCCGACCGGGTCAGCAGGCGCCCCGACGGGGTCAGGGTTGCCGAGTATCCGAAGCCAACCAGTGCCCAGATTGCGGACAGCCCGGCAAGGCTCATGGGTACAGCTGCAGACAGGATCGCAGCAAACGCCATGGCCGCGGTGGCAATTGTCGCACCCGCCAGCATCACTTTGCGGTCCTCGAACCGCCGCAAAACCGCCGGCAAGGCAAATGCCGCCAGCATGGACCCGCTGCCGAATCCGGCCAGCGCGATGGCCACGGCACTGTCGGACAACTCCAGGCTTGCACGCACGATGACGACGGTATTGACCAGGACCATCGCGCTGAGCGCTGCGGCGCTCCAGCTCAAAGCCAGCAACCCCCGAAGGCGCGGTGTGGCCAGATAGATCCGCAGACCGCGGGTCGTGCGGTCGAAGATCCCGCGCGGCCGGACGGGCGTGGGTGAGGGAAGGGCAACCGACATGACCAACAAGGCCGAGGCGACGAAGCCGAGGCTTGTTCCCAGAAACAGGCTGTCGAAGCTGACGAAGATCAGTAGGAACGCGGCCAGCATCGGGCTCACCAGACTTTCCAGATCATAGGCCAGGCGCGACAGCGACAGCGCCTTGGTATAGTCCTGCTGGTCGGTCAGAACGTCTGGTATCGTGGCTTGGAACGCCGGGGTGAACCCGGCTGAGGCAGATTGCAGAACGAAGATCAGAACGTAGACCTGCCAGATGTCGGTCACGAACGGCAGGCACAGCGCCACTGCGGCGCGGACGAGGTCCAGCGTCACAAGGAGTTTTCGTCGGTTCAGCCGTTCCGCAAAGGCCGCCGCCACCGGCGCGACCGAAACATAGGCAACCATCTTTATCGTCAGTGCCGTACCCAGAACCAGGGCCGCAGAGCTTCCGGCCAGATCGTAGGCCAGAAGTCCCAAGGCCACCGTGGCAAGACCGGTGCCCGTCAAGGCCACGATTTGCGCAGCAAGCAGGTGACGATAGACCCGGTTTTGCAGAACGCTCAGCATCACAGGTACTTGGTGATGGCCTTGAAGGCGTCGACCGAGTCGGCGTCGCCCGAAGCAAGGCAATGGTCGACATGATCATGGATCAGTGTCCGCTTGGCATTCGTGATCGCCTTTTCCACGGCGAAAAGCTGCTGAGCGATGTCCGGACAGGGCTCCTGGTCGTCCAGCATGGCGATGACCTTGGCCAGATGCCCATGCGCGCGTTTCAGGCGCGCGATGATCTGCGGGTGTGTTGAATTCTTGTGAGGGTTCATGCATTAACCCTATCCTCCCCATGGGGATGCATCAAGCCTGCCTGAGATCAATCGCGGCATCGGTCCGGATGGCGTTGAGTTTGCAGGCCAAACACCCTATTTCGGGGACGATACCGAACGAAGGAAACACGTGTGGCGAACCATCTGTACAAGAACGACCTGCCCGATGGGCTGGATCTGGGCCCGATCGTGGCCATTGATTGTGAGACCATGGGTCTCAACCCGCACCGGGATCGTCTGTGCGTGATTCAGATGTCCGGGGGTGACGGCGATTGCCATATCGTGCAGGTCGAAAAGGGCCAAACCTCGGCGCCAAACCTGAGTGCCATGCTGGAAAACCCGGATGTGCTGAAGCTGTTTCATTTCGGGCGGTTCGACATTGCCGCGATGTATCATGCCTTCGGGGCGTTGGCCGCTCCGGTATATTGCACCAAGATCGCCAGCCGCCTTGTGCGCACCTATACCGATCGTCATGGACTCAAGAACCTGTGTCAGGAGTTGCTGGGCGTCGATATCTCGAAACAGCAACAGATGAGCGACTGGGGTGCGGAGACCCTGACCGAGGCCCAACTGGATTATGCGGCCTCCGACGTCCTGTATCTGCACCGTCTGCGTGATGCCTTGAACGCGCGGCTGGCGCGTGAAGGGCGCACCGAGATGGCGCAGGCCTGTTTTGACTTCCTGCCGATGCGTGCCAGACTGGATCTGGCCGGATGGCCTGAAACGGATATTTTTGCGCACTCATGACAGACAATGAATCCTTTCTGAAGGTTGCCCGTCAGGTAATCACCGACGAAGCCCGGGCGTTGGATGTTTTGGCCGACAGCCTTGACGACCGGTTTGCCGAAGCCGTTCAGCTGATCCTGCAGGCCACAGGGCGGATCATCATCAGCGGCATCGGCAAGTCTGGACACATCGGCCACAAGATCGCCGCAACCCTGGCCAGCACCGGTACGCCGGCCTATTTCGTTCATCCGGCCGAGGCCAGCCACGGCGATCTGGGGATGGTGTCGAAAGGAGATGTGGTTCTGGCGATCTCCAATTCGGGCGAGGCGCCGGAACTGGCCAATCTTCTGGCCTTTACCCGGCGGTTCGGCATCCCTTTGATCGGCCTGTCCAGCAAGCCCGAAAGCTCGTTGATGAAACAGGCGGACGTGCATTTGCTGATCCCCTCTCTGGGCGAGGCCTGCGGCTATGGGATGGTGCCGTCGATTTCGACCACGCTGACGCTGGCCATGGGTGATGCGCTGGCGATTGCGCTGATGAAATATCGCGACTTCAAACCAGAGGATTTCCGCGCCTTTCATCCGGGCGGCAAACTGGGCGCGCAGCTGAGCGCAGTACGCGATCTGATGCACAGTGGCGATGCGGTGCCGCTGGTTTCTGCCGATACACCGATGAGCAACGCGTTGATCGAGATCAGCCAGAAAGGCTTTGGCGTGGTCGGGGTGACGGACGCGGACGGCAAGCTTGCCGGCATCATCACCGACGGCGACCTGCGGCGCCACATGGAGGGGCTGCTGGACAATACAGCCGCTCAGGTCATGACCCGCAATCCGACCACGATCGCACCAGATTCGCTGGCCGAAGAAGCCGTGGCGATCATGAACGCGCGCAAGATCACCTCGTTGTTCGTCGTCGACCCCGAACAACCGGGATTGGCGCAGGGCCTTCTGCATATTCACGATTGCCTGCGCGTCGGGCTGGGCTGACAGGAGGCGCAGGTGGACCGCTATTCCCGAATGGTGCAGTTCCTGAAGGTTCTGTTGCCGCTGGCGGCGATTCTGCTGCTGTCCACGGTATTCCTGCTGTCGCGCAGCATCGAAACAAACGTCTCGGGTCCGTTCACCCAGCAGGATATCGACGAACGGCTTGAGGGGCAGCTTGTGACCCGCCCGAACTATCGGGGGACCACCCGCAAGGGCGAAGATGTCCAGGTCGAGGCGGTGCGGGCCAGCCAGGGAACTGCCGACAGCGATCCAAGAGCAACCGAATTCCGTGGCCGGTTCGGCCTGCTGAACGGTGGGGTGATCACACTGGACTCCAACTCGGGGTCGATCCGACCGGACAAGGCGACGGCCACCTTCACGGGGGACGTGGTGATCACCACCACGGACGGTATCCGGGTGACGACAGACCTGTTGAATACTTCATTGGACGAGATCCGGGGCGATACGCCAGGTCAGGTGCAGGGAACAGGACCAATCGGCAATTTCTCGGCCGGGCGGATGACATTCGGCGCTGAAAAAGACGGTGGACCGGTCCATATTCTTTTTACAGATGGCGTTAAGCTGTTATATGAGCCGAAAAAAGCCGAAAGATAGACTGTGTTTGATTTTCGTTTCGTCCTCGTTTGTTTCGCTCTGGCCGTGGGTTCGGTGCCATCGTCCGCGCAGGAAGCGCAGGTGGCCTTTGGGTCGGTGAAAGCCGATCCCAGTCTGCCGGTCGAAGTGACATCCGAGACGCTGAACGTCAATCAAGAGGACGGTTCGGCCGAGTTTCTTGGCAACGTCATTGTCGTGCAGGGCGAAATGCGCCTGTCCGCCGGTCGCGTGTTGGTGATCTACAACCAGGATCGGTCGGGGATCGAACGCATGGAGGCATCGGAAAACGTCGTGCTTGTCAGCCCGCCGGATGCCGCCGAAGGGGACTGGGCGGAATACACCATCGACTCGGGTGTGATCGTGATGAAGGGCAACGTTCTGCTGACGCAGGGGCCCAGCACGATCAGCGGCGACCAGATGATTGCGAACCTGACAAGCGGAACCGCGACCATGTCGGGGCGGGTCAAGACGATCCTTCAGCAGGGCGGCAATTGATGGCGGGCCCGCAACTGTCCGTTGCCGAAGGGTCTCAGGGTCTGAAGATTCAGAAACTGCGCAAATCTTATCGCAAAAAGACCGTGATCCGGGACGTGTCGATGACGC
The DNA here is from genome assembly GCF_025141855.1 of Ruegeria sp. B32. Classification (NCBI taxonomy): domain Bacteria; kingdom Pseudomonadati; phylum Pseudomonadota; class Alphaproteobacteria; order Rhodobacterales; family Roseobacteraceae; genus Ruegeria; species Ruegeria sp. B32. Next base: position 3,440,442 of record NZ_CP081106.1, read on the forward strand.
TGGACCGGTCCGAGGTCGTTGCGTTGCTAGGGCCGAACGGCTCAGGCAAGACGACCACGTTCTATTCCGTTGCCGGGCTGGTGTTCCCCGAGGCCGGAACGGTCACGTTGGACGGTCAGAATGTGACCACGCTGCCGATGTATCGCCGGGCGCGCATGGGCATTGGGTATCTGCCGCAGGAAATGTCGATCTTTCGCGGCTTGAGTGTCGAGGACAATATCTCGGCCGTGCTCGACATTGCGGTGAAGCATGTGCACCGCCGCAAGGAACGTCTGGAAGAGCTGCTCTCGGATTTTTCGATCGAGCATTTGCGGCGGGCGCCTGCCCTTGCATTGTCGGGCGGTGAGCGCCGTCGCGTCGAGATAGCCCGCTGTCTGGCCGCCGACCCCAAGTACCTGCTGCTGGACGAGCCATTTGCCGGCGTCGACCCGATCAGCGTGGGCGATATCCGGCATCTGGTGGCGGATCTGAAAAAGCGTGGAATCGGCGTACTGATCACCGACCACAACGTGCGGGAAACGCTGGAAATTGTGGACCGCGCCTATATCCTGCACGACGGGCAGGTGCTGATGTCCGGATCGCCCGACGAGGTGGTGGAAAACGAAAATGTCCGCCGCGTGTATTTGGGTGAAAACTTCAAGATTTCATAGGCTTAGCTGTGATTGCGCTAGGCGCATGACAGAATTCGCGTATATACACTCCTGTTTTGATTGACTCTTCTGCCGCCTCTTGGCTCAATTGGGACATGGCATTTTCGCGGTTCCAGACTGGATCTCGATCTCCCTTCTCCGAAGGGCCCTACCGAGGACAACCGCGAAACATGTCTCTACCCCCCACCCGATAAAAACAAGCATGTCACCTGACGTGACGTCATAATGGGTGTGAATTGTGAAGGAGATCACATGCGTTACCAAATCAGCGGCAAACAGATCGACATTGGTGCAGCCTTGCAGACACACGTGCAGGACGCATTGGGCGAGGTCGTGAGCAAATATGCTCAGCGACCGACGGATGCCAACGTCGTCTTTTCCCGTTCAGCGCATGAGTATGTGTGCGAAACCACCATACATATGTCCACGGGCCTGACAGCCCAGGCCAAGGCACATGCAACCGAAATCTATGCAGCATTCGAGGCGTGCTGCGAAAAGATGGAGAAACAGCTGCGTCGCTACAAGCGTCGCCTCAAGGACCACCATCGTGAACGGGCTCAGCCGGTTGAACTCTTCGGAGCGTCATCTTATATCCTCGCCTCGAACGAATCGGACGTGGCCGACGAACCCGACTCATTGCAGCCCATCATCGTGGCTGAGATGGAAACCAAGATCCCATCGTTGAGTGTCGGCGAAGCTGTCATGCAAATGGAATTGGCCGGCGCCCCGGTGTTGGTGTTCAGGAATGAAAACAAGGACGGATTGAACGTCGTGTATCGCCGGGATGACGGCAATATCGGCTGGATCGATCCGTAACAGGCAAGAATTGGGCGGGGCCCCCGGATTCTGGGGGCGTCGCCGTGGAGCAAAACATGGATTTGTCGAGCATACTGAAGCCCGAAGCGGTGCGCGTGCTATCTGCAGCGTCCAGCAAAAAGCGGTTGTTTCAGGAAATCGGTGACGTCGCCGCGGGCGCACTCGGACTTGATCCGCAGACCATCGTAGACTGCCTGCTGGAGCGGGAAAGCCTTGGGCCAACCGGCGTTGGCCATGGTGTTGCCCTGCCCCACGCCCGTTTGTCCGAGATCGACTCGGTTGCCGGCGTGTTCGTCATGCTCGAAAAGCCCATCGACTTCGGATCGGTCGACCGTCAGCCCGTGGATCTGGCCTTTGCGCTGTTCGCCCCGGAAGATGCCGGTGTCGAGCATCTTAAGGCCTTGGCGTTGGTATCGCGCACGCTGCGCGACAGCGCGGTCTGCTCGAAGCTTCGGGCCAACCCGGATCCGGTCAAGCTGTATGCGATCCTGACCACAGCTCAGTCCATGCAAGCTGCCTGAGACTTGTTAGAAAGAAAAAAGCCCCCGGTTTTCGGGGGCTTTTTTCGTCTGGGGCCATGCTTAACCGCCGGTTCCCATCTCGAGCGTCCACCAGATCTTCCCGCCGTTTTCCTGGTGCCATGCAAACCCCATCTGGGTTGCTTGCGGGTCCATGATCACCGATCGCGGACCCGGTTCCTGCATCCACGCGGCCAGGGTTTCGGTTTCGGTCTCGTAGGTCTCGGAAATCGCTTCACCCAGGAAACGCCCCGCATAACCGGCACGGGCCACCCGGTCGAGCGGCGAAGATCCGTCCGAGCCGAAATGCCAGGGCCGGTTCTGCCGCGACATGTCCTTGGCGTGCGTCGCCGCCGCTGCGTTCAACTGCGCGTTCAACTGCACCGACTGCAGTCCCGACGCCTGCCGCAGGGCGTTTACGGAATCAAGCATGCGGAACTGCAGTTTTTCGGGATTTCCCCGGATCTTGTAGGCTTTGGGCAGCGGGCGCCCATCCGCACCAAGGGTTGAAGTGCCGCTCACGTCGGTACATGCCGCCAGTGCGACAAGGCAAATCAAGAGCAGGGAAAAAATGCGCGTCATGATGAGTCCGGTTTGCTTGTTTCCAATTGGCAATACCCTGCCAGCGGCCCATGAGCAAAGGCTCAAATGCACGAACCCGCATGATTCTGCCGGTTTGATTTGCGACTGAAGCATTCTGGCAATAACATAGAGCGGATTCTTGCACATCTTTCGCAGAGGACCTGTCACCATGGTCAAGAAACGCGTTTTCTCTTCGTCCCGCCGCGGATTCCTCGCAGGCGCATCGTCTTTGCTCGCCAGCCCGGCGATCGCCCAATACATCCCGGGCGACCCATTGCGCCCTGCACCCGATCCTGAACCGGCCGTTCGCCGTAACGTGTCGGGCTTCAAGGCGCAGCAATGGCAGCCCTACTTCTCGAACACCCGGAACGGGGCGATTCTGGTCGACACCGTTTCCCGCGCTTTGCACTACTGGTCGGAAGACCAGACCGTCTACAAGCTGTACCCGTCGTCGGTTCCGCTGACCGAAGAACTGACCCGCCGCGGTCGCACGAGTGTCATCCGCAAGGTCGAGGGGCCCAGCTGGTCGCCGACGCCGTCGATGAAGAAAAGAAACCCGGAATGGCCGGATTACATCCCTCCGGGGCCCGATAACCCGCTGGGAACGCACGCTTTGTATCTCAGCTGGAAGTATTACCGGATCCACGGAACCCACGATACGCGGAAAATCGGCCGCCGGTCGTCGAACGGGTGCATCGGGTTGTTCAATGAGAACATCGCAGAGCTGTACGCCATGGCGAAGGTCGGGACGCAAGTGTTGCTAATTTGACGACATTTTCGCGCGCCAACCCGCTTGCACTGCAAGTTGCAATTGCATTCGTTCTGCTTTGCTGATTAGAAAAAACCACGAGGTAAGTCTTAGGTGTGTGGTTCCGCAATTGGGATCGCGCAAACTCTGGAGGTTAATATGAAGAAACTTGTACTCGCTGCTGCACTGACCGCTGCTGCTTCGACCGCATATGCTGGCAACCTGGAAGAGCCGGTTGTTGAGGCACCTGTTGTCGTCGAAGAAACCCAGGGCTCGTCGCAGGGCATCATCCTGCCGCTGATCCTGCTGGTCGTTGTTGCCGCAGCTGTTGCCGCAGGCTAAGTCCAACGGACTACGACAAAAAAGAAAGGCGGTGGATTTCCACCGCCTTTTTTCGTGCTTGTTTCCGGGCCGGTTCAGTCCAGCCAGCCTTTGAGGTTGTCCTCGACAACCTTGCCCACGGCCGCGATATGCGCGTCCTCGTCGTTGAGGCAGGGAATGTAGGTAAAGCTTTCGCCGCCGGCGTGCTCAAAGCTTTCGCGGATCTCTTCGTTGATCTCTTCCAGCGTTTCAATGCAGTCCGACGAAAATGCCGGGGCGATGACGGCTATGTTCTTTTTGCCCTGCCGAGCCAGTTCCGCGACGTGGTCGACGGTGTAGGGCTTCAGCCATTCCTCGGGCCCGAATCGTGACTGGAAGGTGGTCACCAGTTGATCATCCGCCCAGCCCAGCCGTTCTTTCAGCAGGCGTGACGTCTTGGCGCACTGGCAGTGGTACGGATCACCCTGCATCAGATAGCGTTCCGGCATGCCGTGATAGGAGCACACCAAAACGTCCGGCTTGGTCTCCATCGCGGCATAGGCCGTCTCGACCGACTGCGCGAGGGCGTCGATATAGGCCGGCTCGTCGAAATAGGCGGGCACCGTGCGGCTGGCGGGCTGCCAGGCCTCGTCCATCAGTGCGCGAAAGAACTGGTCGTTCGCGGTGGCGGTCGTAGCGCCGGCATATTGCGGATAGAGCGGGAAGAACAGGATGCGGTCGCAGCCCTCGGCCACCATCTGGCGGACCTTCGACTTGGTCGAGGGGTTTCCGTAACGCATGCAGAAATCCACCATGACCTTGTCGCCATACCGGTCCTGCATCGCCGCACGCATCTTGCCGGTCTGGTCCTTGGTGATGGTCATCAGCGGGCTTTCGCCCTTGTCGTGGTTCCAGATCGACTTGTACGCCGCGCCCGAGCTGAAGGGACGTTTGGTCAGGATGATCGCCTGCAGGATCGGCTGCCATTTCCAGGCCGGATAGTCGATCACCCGCCGGTCGGACAGGAACTCGTTCAGATAGCGGCGCATCGGCCAATAGCTGTAGTCGTCCGGGGTGCCGAGATTGGCCAGAAGAACGCCGACGCGGCCCATCTTCACTTTTGGGTGGTCTGCCGGAGCGTGTTCCGGGCGGGTGGCATCGAACATGGTGAGCTTCCTGAATTCTGGTTTAGAGGCTGAAATAATCGGTTCGGTCAGCGGGTCAATCGGACAGTTTGCCTTCTTTCGTGCCTAGGGCGTCGGCCAGTCTCATCTGGGCCGAGCCGGGGCGCAGCGGCTTGGGCTGGCTGGCATCCGGCGCCCAGCCCGTCAGGCAGATCAGCTCGAACGTGGCACTCAGCCGGCCTTCGGGAGATGTGAAATGCGCGGCGTAAATCTCTTGGGCCCGGGAAAAGACCGCGCGGCGCGACGGGTGTTTCAACCGCTGGGTCATGGCGTTGGTTTCACCCATCGCGCGCAGGTCCCGCATCAGGTGCCACAGGTCGCGATACGTCGCCGTCAGGGGCACTTTGTCCGCAACAGGCAATGCAAAACCCGCACGCTGCAGCAGCGCGCCAAGATCTCGCAACTCGGCCATCGGCGCGACACGGGGGCTGAGACCGCCGGTCACCTCGACCTCGGCCTGACCCAGCGCGGCCCGCAATTCGTATAGCGTTTCACCGCCCAGACACACCACCAACAACAACCCGTCGGGCTGCAGCGCGCGGGCACATTGGATCAGCTGTCCCACCGGATCGTTGGCCCAATGCAGGGCCATCGCATGGACCACCAGATCATGCGCAGCGGGTTTGAGGTCCAGCACGTCGGCATCGGCCACGACCCGGGCGCCCGGCAGGACCGGCGCCCAAATCTCGGGGTAGGGGGCTACGATCGCTGGCGCAGTAAAGGATTTGTTAACCATGGAAAGGCGATCCTGCACCTCGTCCATGGCGGCGTGGTGCAGAAAAAGGGCTTCGTCGCTGATCCGCGCGCGGTGTGCCGCAAGCGCTTTGCGATCGAACAGCGAGGGTGCATTGGGTGCTGGCAAATCCATAAGCCGCAATTATCGCATATGGCAGCGGATTCAAACCGCGATCGAGGTCGTGTATCCGCCACGCTGCATCGGCTGCGGCGAGATGGCGGCCTCGGATTTCGGCCTGTGCGGGCCGTGCTGGCGCGAGACCCCGTTCATCGGCGGGACGGTCTGCCACAGTTGCGGTGCGCCGGTGCCTGGCAGCGATGATGGTCACCGAATCGACTGCGACGATTGTTTGCGCCGCCCACAACCGTGGGCCGAGGGGCGCGCGGCATTGCTGTATCAGGGACGGGCGCGGTCACTGATTCTGGCCCTGAAGCACGGGGATCGTTCCGAACTGGCAAAACCTGCGGCACGTTGGATGGCGCAGGCCGGTCGCACTCTGTTTCGACCGGATACGGTGATCGCACCGGTGCCGCTGCATTGGTCGCGGCTGCTGAAGCGCCGATACAACCAGTCCGCGCTTTTGTCGCTCCAACTGGGAAAGGAGACGGGCCTGCCGGTCTGTCCGGATCTGTTGATACGCAAGCGGCGCACCCCACCGCTGGAAGGGAAAACGGCCGCCGAGCGTGCGGATACGCTGCGCGATGCGATCACCGTGCATCCGCGCCGGGCGGACCGCCTGAAGGGGCGCCATGTGTTGCTGGTCGATGACGTGATGACATCGGGTGCGACACTGGCGGCCTGCACCCATGCCTGCCGAGAGGCCGGTGCGGCTCATATTTCCGTGTTGGTACTGGCGCGCGTTGCCAAGGATGCCTAATTCCCCCTAGATTGCGCGAAATCCAAGGGAACGGACCATGAAACCGGTTGTCATCTATACCTCGCCGCTGTGCGGCTTTTGCCACGCGGCCAAACGGCTGCTGAATCAGAAAGGCGTCGCCTTCGAGGAAATCGACGTTTTGATGAACCCCAAACGCAAACCCGAGATGATCCAGCGGGCGGGCGGACGGCGCACGGTGCCTCAGATCTTCATTGGTGACACTCATGTCGGTGGCTGCGACGACCTGTACGAACTCGAACAGGCCGGCAAACTGGACCCGCTGTTGGCCGCCTGATGAGAACCGCGCTGCTGCAGATCACCTCGTCGGACGACCCGGCCGCGAACCTGGACATGGTGCGCGCCATGATGGCCGAGGCCGCGGACCGGGGCGCGGGGTTCATCCTGACGCCCGAGGTCACCAACTGCGTCTCGACCAGCGGAACGCGCCAACGCGAGGTGCTGCAGCACGAGGAAGACGACATCACCCTGGCGGGCCTGCGCGAACAGGCGGCGGAATTGGGCGTATGGCTGCTGATCGGATCGCTGGGGCTGAAGACTCATGACGCCGACGGGCGGTTCGCCAACCGGTCTTTCATGATCGACCCACAGGGCGGGATCGTCGCGCGCTATGACAAGATCCACATGTTCGACGTGCAGGTCACCGAGACCGAGACCTTTCGCGAATCGGCCAGCTATCGCCCCGGGTCGCGGGCGGTGATCGCCGAGACCGCCTTCGGCAAGGTCGGCATGACCATCTGCTATGACATCCGGTTCCCGCGTCTGCACGCCGCGCTGGCACAGGGCGGGGCCACGATCCTGACGGTTCCGGCGGCGTTCTCTCCGGTGACCGGGGCGGCCCATTGGGAGCCGCTGCTGCGCGCCCGCGCCATCGAGACCGGCTGTTGGGTCATTGCCCCCGCTCAGACCGGAGAACACCCCAAGACCCGGGGCAAAACGCGCCATACCCACGGGCACAGCATGGTCGTGTCGCCCTGGGGCGAGGTGCTGATCGACGCAGGCACTCAGACCGGCATTCACTTTTTTGATCTGGATGATAGGTCTGTTACAGAGGCACGGCGGCGCGTGCCGTCCCTGACACATGTTCGCCCGTTCGACGGGCCCTGATCCAGAACCGGGTAATGACTGACGAAACCAACGCCCTTGCGGTCGCGCTGTTCAGCGAGATTCTGACCGCGGACCAATTGCTGCGGAACCGGCTGAGCCGGGTGCTGCCCAAGGGCATGGAGATCTCGCATTTCTCGGTGCTGAACCACCTGGTGTTCGTCGGAGGCGAGCGGACGCCTGCCCAACTTGCCAGCACATTCCACGTGACGCGTGGGGCGATGACCAATACCTTGGCCAAGCTGGAATGGGCCGGATACATCCACATCCGCCCCGATTGGGACGATGCCCGCCGCAAGATGGTGGCGATCAGCCCGGCCGGCCGCCGGGCGCGCGATCAGGCGATCTCGGCCATCGCACCTCTGATCAACCGGGTCGTGGGCGAGCTGGGCCTTGAGCGTGTGCGCACGACCCTGCCGGTTCTGCGCGACCTGCGCATGAAGCTGGAAGAGGAATAGGCCTCAGCCCGGCTTCACGCTGGCGGTGACATAGTTCACGCTCAGATCCCGGTCCGAGATCGACCAGCTCCAGGTGATCGGGTTGAAGACGAATCCCTTGCGGTCTACCGGGTCCAGACCGGCTTGGCGCAGCAGATCGAACAGCTCGTCCGGGGTGATGAACTTGGACCATTCATGCGTGCCACGCGGCAGCCAGCGCATGACGACCTCGGCCCCGAAAATCGCCATCGCATAGGATTTCGGGTTGCGGTTGATGGTGGAACAGATTTCCAGCCCGCCGGGTTTCAACAGCTGTTGCGTGGCTGTCAGATAGGCCAGCGGATCGGTCACATGCTCGACCACCTCCATGTTCAGAACCACGTCGAACTGCTCGCCCGCGTCGGCCATCGCCTCGGCGGTGGTGTGGCGATAGTCGATCTGCAGGCCGGATTGCTCGGCATGGATGCGGGCCACGGGCAGGTTGCGCTCGGCCGCGTCGGCGCCCACGACCTCGGCGCCCAGCCGCGCCATCGGCTCGCTCAGCAACCCGCCGCCGCAGCCGATATCCAGCAGGCGCAGGCCCGCGAACGGTTTCGCTGCCGTCAGATCCCGGTCAAATTCGCCCGCGATCTGCTGTGTGATATAGTCCAGACGGCACGGATTGAGCATGTGCAGAGGTTTGAATTTCCCGTGCGGGTCCCACCATTCGGCGGCCATCGCCTCGAATTTTGCGATCTCGGACGGGTCAACCGTGTTCGGATGCGCTTGCATTCCTGTCTCCGTGTGCTCTTTTACGCTGTAGGACTATATAGGGCCATAATGGACAAGTACCCGGACCAAAAGCGCGCAGTGCAATATCTTTACCCGCCGGTCGATCCGTTCGACCAGCGCGTGGTGGATATGGGCGACGGGCACCGCATCTATGTGGAACAATGCGGCAATCCCGACGGGATTGCGGTGGTGGTTCTGCATGGCGGCCCAGGCGGCGGCTGCAGCCCGGCCATGCGGCGCTATTTCGATCCCGAGGTCTACCGGGTGATTCTGTTCGATCAGCGCGGCTGCGGCCGGTCGCGGCCCACGGCCTCGGTCGAGAACAACACGACGTGGCACCTGGTGGCCGATATCGAGCGCCTGCGGAAACTGTTCGAGATCGACGACTGGATCGTATTCGGCGGCAGCTGGGGCGCCACGCTGGCGCTGATCTATGCCCAAACCCATCCCGACCGGGTGACCCGCCTGGTTCTGCGCGGCGTGTTTCTGGCCACGCAGGCGGAGCTTGACTGGTTCTATGGCGGCGGGGCCGGCAAGTTCTGGCCCGAGCAATGGGCGCGCTTCACCTCCCTGCTGCGCGACTCGGAACTGTCCGACACAATCGGCGCCTACAACAAGCGGCTGTTTTCGGGCGATCGCGCGACTGAGATCCTGTACGCCCGCGCCTGGTCGCACTGGGAAAACGCGCTGGCCTCGATCCACACGAACGGGGCCGTCGGTGAAAGCCCCGGCGAATATGCGCGCACCTTCGCGCGGCTCGAGAATCACTATTTCATCAACAAGGCGTTTCTGGAACATGACGGCCAGATTCTGGACCGGATGGACCGGATCGCGCATATCCCCGGCCATATCGTGCAAGGCCGGTACGACATGATCTGCCCCCCGCAGGCGGCTTGGAGCCTGGCCGAGAAATGGCCCGAGGCCGAGCTGAAGATGGTGCGGCAGGCCGGTCACGCCCTGTCGGAGCCTGGGATCAGCGCCGAACTGGTGCGCATCATGGACCGAACCGCGCAGGAGGTTGCATGACCCGCATCGACCGCCGTGCTCTGTTCACCTCGGGTGCCGCCGCAGCCCTGCTGGCCGCGACGGGGGCCTCGCTGGCGGATACGCCGAAATCGGGCGGCGTGCTGCGCATCGCCGTGCCGCGCGATGACAGCCTGGACCGGCTGGCCCGGGGTGCGGTGTTCGACACCCTGACCGAGATCGCGCCGGACGGCACTCTGCGCGGCGAGCTGGCGACCGCATGGCAGACCGATTCCGAAGCCCGTGTCTGGACCTTCGACCTGCGTGCCGATGCGGTGTTTCACGACGGCGCGGCGCTGACGGCTGGGGATGTTCTGGCGGTCCTGTCCGAGGTCGGGCGCGCCGAAGCCCTGGCGCCGGACCGCATCCGGATCGAACTGGCCGTGGCCAACCCCGGCCTGCCTTTCCTGCTGGCCGATACCCGGTTCGTCATTACCCGCGACGGGCAAAGCGTTTCTCCGCTGCAGCAGGCGAACGGCACCGGGTGTTACCGGGTCGAACGGGCCGAAGACGGGCGCCATTTCCGCGGCCGCCGGGTCGCGGGCCACTACAAGGATGGCCATGCTGGCTGGCTGGAGGCGGTCGACATCATCGTGATCCCCGACCCGGCCGTGCGGGCCGAGGCGCTGCGTGACCGCTATGTGGACGTGTCGGTGCTGCCGGCGGCGCAAGGGCTGCGCGGTCTGGGTGGCGTGCGGTTCTTCCCCAACGAATCAGAGATGTCGCTGGCAATCTCCGGCACCGTGGGTCTGCCACGCCGGATCGGGCGGGGCGCGCCGTTGGACGATGGGCGCATCGCGGAACGCTGGTGGATGGCCTGAGACCGGCCTGAAAACTGACGCGGATTGTCCGTTGGTTGACGGCAGGGGTTGCAGACTCGGGGCGTCCTGCGTATATGCAGTTGCAACAGCGGCGTGTCGGACTTCTGGTCCGAGGCTCCACCGGAAAATTCGACGGGCCGCGCGCCCGTTTTTTTGTGCCCGATTGAAGGGTAGAGCACCATATGACAAACGACCTGATAGCCAAGGCGGCGATCGACCGACGACTGGCCGAGATTATCACTCCGGTGATCGAGGATCTGGGGTATGAGTTGGTCCGCATCCGCCTGATGAGCGGCAAGCAGACTACGCTGCAGATCATGGCCGACAAGCCCGATGGCGGCATCGAGGTGGATGATTGCGCCGAGATCTCGAACGCGGTCAGCGCCACGCTGGACGTCGAGGACCCGATCCTCGACGCCTATACGCTCGAGGTGTCCAGCCCTGGCATCGACCGCCCGCTGACGCGGCTGAAGGACTTCGAGATGTTCGAGGGCTACGAGGCCAAGCTGGAAACCACCGAACTGATCGACGGCCGCCGCCGCTTCAAAGGGGAACTGGCCGGTGTCGAAGGGGATGAGGTTCTGATCAACATCCCCAACGGCGAAGATACCGTGACAATCGGTCTGCAATTCGACTGGCTGAGCGATGCCAAGCTGGTCCTGACTGATGACCTGATCAAGGAAATGTTGCGCCAGCGCAAGGATGCCGGCGCCCTGAACGAAAACGCTTTCGACGAGATTGAGACCGAAGGGTCCGAAGAGGAGACGAACTGATGGCAATCACCTCAGCAAACCAGCTTGAGCTGTTGCAGACCGCCGAGGCTGTGGCCCGCGAAAAGATGATCGACCCCGGTCTGGTCGTCGAAGCGATGGAGGAATCGCTCGCCCGTGCCGCCAAGAGCCGCTACGGCGCGGAAATGGACATCCGTGTGTCCATCGACCGCAAGACCGGCAAGGCGACCTTTACCCGGGTCCGCACCGTGGTCGCGGATGACGAGCTTGAGAACTATCAGGCCGAGATGACCGTCGAGCAGGCCAAGCAATACATGGAATCGCCCGAGATCGGTGATGTCTTCGTGGAAGAGGTCCCGCCGGTGGAAATGGGCCGGATCGCCGCTCAGTCGGCCAAGCAGGTGATCCTGCAGAAGGTTCGTGAGGCCGAGCGTGACCGCCAGTACGAAGACTTCAAGGATCGTGTCGGCACCATCATCAATGGCGCCGTCAAGCGCGAAGAATTCGGCAACGTGATCGTCGATCTGGGCGGGGCCGAGGCTGTCCTGCGCCGCAACGACAAGATCGGCCGTGAAAGCTATCGCCCCAATGACCGGGTGCGCGCCTACATCAAGGAAGTGCGCCGCGAAACGCGCGGTCACCAGATCTTCCTGTCGCGCACGGCGCCCGAGTTCATGGCCGAGCTGTTCAAGATGGAAGTGCCGGAAATCTATGACGGCATCATCGAGGTCAAGGCCGTGGCCCGTGATCCCGGTTCGCGTGCCAAGATCGCGGTCATCTCGTATGACAACTCGATCGATCCCGTCGGCGCCTGCGTTGGTATGCGCGGCAGCCGCGTGCAGGCCGTCGTGAACGAGCTGCAGGGCGAAAAGATCGACATCATCCCGTGGAACGAAGACCAGCCGACCTTCCTGGTGAACGCGCTGCAACCCGCCGAGGTTTCCAAGGTGGTTCTGGACGAAGAGGCCGGCAAGATCGAGGTCGTCGTGCCCGAGGAACAGCTGTCTCTGGCGATCGGTCGTCGTGGTCAGAACGTGCGTCTGGCCAGCCAGCTGACCGGTCTGGACATCGACATCATGACCGAGGCCGAAGAATCGGCGCGCCGTCAGAAGGAGTTCGAAGCCCGCACGCAGCTGTTCATGGACAGCCTGGACCTGGACGAATTCTTTGCCCAGCTGCTGGTCTCGGAAGGGTTCACCAACCTGGAAGAAGTGGCCTATGTCGAGCTGGACGAACTGCTGGTGATCGATGGCGTCGACGAAGGCACCGCAAACGAGCTGCAGGCCCGTGCGCGCGAATTCCTTGAGGCACAGGCCAAGGCGGCGCTGGACAGCGCCCGCAGCCTGGGTGCCGAGGACAGCCTTATTGAATTTGAGGGCCTGACACCCCAAATGGTTGAGGCGCTTGCCAAGGACGGCGTCAAGACGCTGGAAGACTTTGCAACCTGCGCTGACTGGGAACTGGCCGGAGGCTGGACCACGGTTGATGGCCAGCGGGTCAAGGATGACGGTATTCTCGAACCCTTTGGCGTGACGCTGGAAGAGGCACAGGATCTGGTGATGACCGCCCGGGTCATGCTGGGCTGGGTCGACCCCGCCGATCTGGAGCAGCCCGAGGCAGAACTCGAGGACGAAGCAGCAGACGAGGAGGCCGAGGCCTGATTCCAGGCCTCGGGTGGCACACATGGGTCGCGGTGGCGTCCATAAGGAACGGTCCGAAGGGCCAGAGCGGAAATGCATCGCCACGGGCGAGGTGCAGCCTCGGTACGGGCTGATCCGCTTTGTAACCGGCCCGGATGGGCAGGTTTTCCCGGATGTCGCGTCCAAGTTGCCGGGTCGGGGCGTTTATGTCTCGGCGGATCGCAAGGCGCTGGACACGGCCGTCGGCAAGAAGCTGTTTGCACGCGGGTTCAAGGCGCAGGTGACTGTACCGCAGGACCTTGTGGACGAGGTGGAGCGTCAATTGTCGCGCCGCGTGATCGAATTGATCAGCCTGGCGCGAAAGTCCGGCGATGCGGTCGCCGGGTATGAAAAGGTCAAGTCCTGGCTTGATCGCGAAGAGGCCTGGGTTCTGATTCAGGCGGTCGATGGTTCCGGGCGCGGCAAGTCCAAGCTGAGCACGCCGCATTTCGGGAAATACATCGGCTGGCTGACCGCAGACGAGCTTGGGGCGGCATTTGGGCGCCAAACGGTGATTCATGCGGCGCTCGCCTCTGGCGGACTCGCCAAACGTGTTGTAGAGGAAGCGCAGCGCCTGCGTGGCTTGCGCGATATGGATGACGGCGGCAAGGGCCGCGCGGAAGGGTAAGAAGCTTTATGAGCGATAGTGACGGCAAAAAGACATTGGGTCTTCGTGGTGGGGCACGCCCCGGGAATGTGAAACAGAGTTTCAGCCACGGACGCACCAAGAATGTCGTGGTGGAAACAAAACGCAAGCGCGTGGTGGTTCCCAAGCCGGGAGCGTCCAAGCCCAGCGGTGGCGCTGCGCCGTCGGGTGATCCTTCGCGCCGGCCGGCCGGGATTTCCGATGCCGAGATGAATCGGCGCCTGAAGGCGTTGCAGGCGGCCAAGGCCCGTGAGGTCGAGGAAGCCGAACGCCGCGAGGCCGAGGAAAAGGCGCGCGCCGAAGAGCGTGAACGCCGCCGCGCCGAACAGGAGGCCAAAGAGCGCGAACAGCGCGAGGCCGAGGAGAAAGCCCGGCAGAAAGCCGAGGAAGAAGAGCGCAAGCAGAAAGAGGCCGAAGAAGCCGCTCAGCGCGCCGCAGCAGAAGCCGCGGCCGCGAAAGAGGCGCCCAAGGCCAAGGCCCCCGCGGCCAGCAAGCCTGCGCCAGCGGAAACGCCCCGCAAGGCGGACCGCGAACAGCGTCAGACGCGCGGCAAGGGCCGTGACGATGGCCGCCGTTCGGGCAAGCTGACCCTGAATCAGGCGCTTTCGGGCGGTGAAGGTGGTCGGCAGCGTTCGATGGCATCGATGAAGCGCAAGCAGGAGCGTGCGCGGCAGAAAGCCATGGGCGGCTCGGTCGAACGGGAAAAGGTGATCCGCGAGGTTCAACTGCCCGAGGCGATCGTCGTATCGGAACTGGCCAACCGTATGGCCGAACGCGTCGCCGATGTCGTCAAGTCGCTGATGAACATGGGTATGATGGTCACGCAGAACCAGACCATCGACGCCGACACTGCCGAACTGATCATCGAAGAATTCGGCCACAAGGTCGTGCGGGTTTCGGATGCGGATGTCGAGGATGTCATCTCGGATGTCGAGGACAAGGATGAAGACCTGCAGCCCCGTCCGCCGGTCATTACCATCATGGGTCACGTCGACCACGGCAAGACCTCGCTGTTGGACGCGATCCGCGACGCCAAAGTCGTTGCGGGCGAGGCCGGTGGCATTACCCAGCATATCGGCGCCTATCAGGTGCAGACCAACGACGGCACTACGCTGACCTTCCTGGATACGCCGGGCCACGCGGCCTTTACCTCGATGCGCTCGCGCGGTGCTCAGGTAACGGACATCGTGGTGCTGGTTGTTGCGGCGGATGACGCGGTGATGCCGCAGACGGTCGAGGCAATCAACCACGCCAAGGCCGCCGGTGTTCCGATGATCGTTGCGATCAACAAGGTCGACAAGCCCGAGGCCAACCCGGACAAGGTGCGCACCGACTTGCTTCAGCACGAGGTGATCGTCGAGAAGATGTCCGGCGAGGTTCAGGATGTCGAAGTTTCGGCCATCACGGGACAGGGTCTGGACGATCTACTGGAAGCCATCGCGCTGCAGGCCGAGATTCTGGAGCTGAAGGCCAACCCGAACCGCGCCGCGCAAGGTGCCGTGATCGAGGCGCAGCTGGATGTGGGCCGCGGCCCGGTCGCGACCGTGCTGGTCGAGAAGGGCACGCTGCGCCAGGGCGACATCTTCGTAGTGGGCGAGCAGTACGGCAAGGTCCGCGCGCTGATCAACGACAAGGGCGAGCGCGTTCAGGAGGCCGGTCCTTCGGTTCCGGTCGAGGTCTTGGGTCTCAACGGTACGCCCGAGGCCGGTGACGTTCTGAACGTGACCGAGACCGAGGCGCAGGCCCGCGAGATCGCCGAGTACCGCGCGCAGGTCGCCAAGGACAAGCGCGCCGCCGCCGGTGCCGCGACCACGCTGGAACAGCTGATGCAGAAGGCCAAGGAAGACGAGAACGTGGCCGAGCTGCCCATTCTGGTCAAGGCCGACGTGCAGGGCTCGGCCGAGGCGATCGTGCAGGCGATGGAGAAGATCGGCAACGACGAGGTGCGCGTGCGCGTGCTGCACTCGGGCGTCGGCGCCATCACCGAAACCGATATCGGCCTGGCCGAAGCGTCGGGTGCTCCGGTCTTTGGCTTCAACGTGCGGGCAAATGCTTCGGCACGCAACACCGCCAACCAGAAGGGCGTCGAGATCCGCTACTACTCGGTGATCTACGATCTGGTGGATGACGTCAAAGCCGCCGCCTCGGGCCTGCTGAGCGCCGAGATCCGCGAGAAGTTCATCGGCTATGCCGAGATCAAGGAAGTGTTCAAGGTCACCGGCGTCGGCAAGGTTGCCGGCTGTCTGGTCACCGAGGGCGTTGCCCGCCGTTCGGCCGGCGTGCGCCTGCTGCGCGACAACGTGGTGATCCACGAAGGCACGCTGAAGACGCTGAAGCGCTTCAAGGACGAAGTGGCCGAGGTTCAGTCGGGTCAGGAATGCGGTATGGCGTTCGAGAACTACGACGATATCCGCCCCGGCGACGTGATCGAGATCTTCGAGCGTGAGGAAGTTACCCGCACGCTGGATTGATCCGGTCGAAATTGAAAGAAACGGCGGTCCTTGGGGCCGCCGTTTTCGTTTTCAGGGGTGGTCGTTCAGAAACGTCCCGTCCTTGAGGATGATGTCGAAATGGTGCGTGCCCGGCTGCAGGTCAAAGCTGACGGCATGGCCGGCCTTGCGCAACGCTTCGGCATAGTCGCGGCTCTGGCGGATGAACTCGCCCGTGTCCCGCTCGCCCACCGTTACCCGATAGCGTGGCCCAGGCGCGGGTAGGTTCAGGATGGGGGACAGGTCGTGCAGCTCGACCGGGGTCAGCTGCAGCGGATCGTTGACCGGGGTCAGGCTGATCGGTTCCAGGTCGTAGACGCCACTGATCAGGATGACTTCGCGCACCCGCAGGCCGATCCGGGCGAATTGGTCGGCCGAGGTCGCCATGACCATCGCTGCCAGATGCGCACCGGCGCTGTGCCCGGACAGGGTGACATGCGAGGCATCGAACCCCAGCGACTTGGCCCGGGTGGCCAGCCATAGCAGCGCGGTCCGGCATTCATCGACCATCTGGTCCAGCCGCGCGTCGGGGGCGAGCGTGTAGTTCACCGTTGCAAAGGCCTGCCCGCCTTCGACCAGCGCGGGCGCCATCATCGCCGAATCGCGCTGGCTGAGCGCCTGCCAATAGCCGCCATGGATGAACACATGCAGCGGCGCATTGGGCGTGCGGGCGGGAAAGAAATCCAGCACCTGCGCGGGCGTGTCGCCATAGCCGAGGTTCTCTTGCACCGTCAGTTGCGCCCGCGCCTGCGCGCTGAGCGCCGAATAGGCCGCCAGATAGGGCGCAAGGTCACCGCCAATCATCGAACTGGGCGCGTATTCGCGTTCCAGCTGTTCTTGGGAAAATCCGCGATACAGCATGGCTCAGCCCTGTCCGCCATACATCAGGTCGGTGCGCACGTCATAGAGATCGTGGAAGAATCGCAGCTCCAGCGCTTTGCGCAGGAAGGCCACGCCGCTGGAGCCGCCGGTGCCGGGCTGCATACCGATCACACGTTCGACGGCGGTCGCATGGTCGAAGCGCCAACGCTGGAAAAGCGATTCCACATCCATCAGTTTTTCGGCCAGCGCATACAGGTCCCAATACCGGCCCGTGTTCCGGTAGATCTCGGCCCAGATCTCGACGATGCGCGGATCACCGGAATAGGTCTTTGAATAGTCCCGGTCCAGCAGGTCTTGCGGCACGTTAAAACCCTGCCGCGCCAGCATGTGCAATACCTCGTCATACAGCGACGGCTTGACGAGGGCGGCGGTCAGCATCTCCATCACTTCGGAGTCATGCGCGTGCACCTTCAGCGTTGCCGTGTCCTTGTTGCCCAGAATGAACTCGATCTGACGATAGCCGTAGCTTTGGAAGCCGGATGAATTGCCCAGCGCCTTGCGGAAGGTCATGTAGTCGGCGGGCGTCATGGTCAGCAGGGTTTCCCACGCGGCGATCAACTGCCTCTGGATCGCCTTGATCCGGTCCAAGTTCTTCATCGCGGGGCCGAACTCATCCTGCTGCAGGAACCGGCGCACTTCGACCAGCTGATGGTGCATCAGTTTCAGCCACAGCTCGCTGACCTGATGGATGATGATGAACAGCATCTCATCGGGCTGGGCCGGGTCCTGAAAGGTTTTCTGCAGGTTCAGCAGGGTCTTGAGCTGCAGGAAGTCGCCATAGCTTTTGCGGTGCGTGTCCGCGAAATCGGTCACCAGCGTGTCTTCGACTCCGCGTTCCAGCGGGCGGTCGCCCTTGGCATTGTCGGCCATTTCATGTCCTCCCCGGCATGTGTGCGCACCTGTCTAGAAGGTGCGTTTGCAACTATCCAGAGGGTCAGGCCCAGTCCAGCACCACCTTGCCCGATTTTCCCGACTTCATGGCGGCAAAGCCCTGCGCAAAATCATCGATGGCAAAGCGATGGGTGATGACTCGGCTGACATCCAGCCCGTTCTGCAGCATCGCGATCATCTTGTACCATGTCTCGAACATCTCGCGGCCGTAGACGCCCTTGATGGTGATCGCCTTGAACACGATGCGGCTCCAGTCGACGGGTGATTTTCCGGGCGGAATGCCCAGCAGGGCGATCTTGCCGCCCATCACCAGCGCCTCGACCATCTGGTCCAGCGCCGCCTGCGAGCCCGACATTTCCAGCCCCACGTCAAAACCCTGGCTCATGCCGAGGTCGGAAATCACCGATTGCAGGTCTTCCTCTGCCACGTTCACCGCCCGGACCGAGGGCACGACATGCTGCGCCAGCGCCAGCCGGTCGGGGTTGATGTCGGTGATCACCACATGCCGGGCGCCGGCGTGGCGAGCCACCGCGGCGGCCATGATCCCGATCGGGCCCGCGCCGGTGATCAACACGTCCTCGCCCAGCAGATCGAAACTCAGTGCGGTGTGCACGGCATTGCCCAGCGGGTCGAGAATCGCGCCGATTTCGTCCGGGATATCGTCGGGCAGGGGCACCACGTTGAAGGCCGGCAGCTTGAGATATTGGGCAAAAGCGCCCTGTTCGTTCACCCCAATCCCGCGCGTGCCCGGGTCCAGGTGGAACTTGCCCGCGCGGCTCTGGCGGCTGTCGGTACCGATCAGGTGGCCCTCGCCCGAGCAGCGCTGGCCGATCTTCAGCCCGGTCACATTGCGGCCCAGCTCGACGATCTCGCCGGCGAATTCGTGGCCGGTGATCATGGGAACGGGCACCGTGTGCGACGCCCATTCATCCCAGTTCCATATATGGATGTCGGTGCCGCAGATCCCGGTCTTTTTCACGCGGATCAAAACCTCGTCGGGGCCGATCTCGGGGACCGGGGCCTGTACCATCCACAGCCCTTCTTCGGGCCTGGACTTCTCCAGCGCTTTCATCGTGTTGGGTCGCATCCGGATCACTCCCACAAATCGGTCGACAGGTATTTCAAGCCGCTGTCACACATCACGATGGCGATGCAGCCACCGCGTTCGGGGCCACGCAGCAGGTCGATGGCGGCAGCCAGGTTCGCCCCGGCGGAAAAGCCCGCAAAGATGCCTTCGGTGCGGGCCAACAGGCGGGCGGCGTTGCGCGCTGATGCGCCGGTGACGGACAGATGACCGGCCAATTTCGCTCCGTTCAGATGCGTCAGAACCGACATCGCATAACCACCGCCCTGGATCGGATGATCGGGCGCACGGACGGGTTCACCGGCCAAGGCACGAGCGCCGTCGGGCTCGACCGCATAGCACCGCACCCCAAGGGGTGACAGGTAGTCAGAGACCCCGGCAAGTGTGCCGCCAGAGCCGGCAAAATCACAAAAGGCTGTCACGGTACCTGCTGATTGGGCCCAGATTTCCGGACCCGTCCCGGCGGCATGGGCCTTGGGGTTGCCCGCGTGGCCGAACTGATCGGCGCGGAATGCGTTGCGCTCGGCGGTGATGCGGCGGGCGGCGTCATCCACCAGCGCCAGGTCGGCGCCCGAGACTTCGCCCGGTTTGCCGCCTTCGGCCTGAGGGACGATCACCACCTCGGCGCCCAAGGCGCGCATCATGCGGGCGCGTTCGACCGAGTTCCCTGCGCTCATGACCGCCACGAACGGGTGCCCCAGAATGCCGCAGACAATCGCCAGGCCGGTGCCCATGTTGCCTGAGGTCAGCTCGACCACCGTCTGCCCCGGGATCAGGCTGCCGTCGGCGCGGGCCTGTTCGATGATGGACCGGGCGGCCCGATCCTTTTTCGAAAAGCCCGGCAGCAGATAGTCCAGCTTTGCTAGAATACGGCCGTCCAGATCCAGTATTTGGCAAACCCGGGACAGCTCGATCAGGGGCGTATCGCCGATCGCGTCGATGACCGAGTTCAGAACCATCAGATGACCCCCAACGCCTTTCCGACCTTGCCGAAGGCGGCCAGCGCGCGGTCCAACTCGTCGCGGGTCAGCGCCGCGTTCATCTGGGTGCGGATGCGGGCCTGGCCACGCGGGACCACCGGGAAGAAGAAGCCCGAGACATAGACGCCTTCGTCGAACAGGCGGGCGGCCATGTCCTGCGCCAGCTGCGCCTCGCCCAGCATCACGGGGATGATCGGATGTTCACCCGGCAGCAGGTCGAACCCCAGCTTCTCCAGCCCGGTGCGCCAGTATTTGGCGTTGCCGAACAGTTGCTTGCGCAGCATGTCGCCCTCTTCGACCAGGCGGATCGCCTCGAGCCCGGCGGCGACGATGGAAGGCGGCAGCGAATTCGAGAACAGATAGGGCCGCGCCCGCTGCCGCAGCAGGTCGATCACTGGCTGCGGCCCGGCGATGTAACCGCCGATTGCCCCCCCAAGTGCCTTGCCCAATGTCCCGGTCAGAATGTCCACGTCCACGCCGAAATGATCCGGCGTGCCCGCGCCTCGCGGCCCCATGAAGCCGGTGGCGTGGCAGTCATCGACCATCAGCACCGCGTCGTATTTGTCGGCCAGTTCGCGGATCCTGGGCAGGTTGGCCAGGTAGCCATCCATCGAGAACACGCCGTCGGTGGCGATCATGATGTGCCGCGCCCCGTCCTCGCGCGCCTGTTTCAGCCAGGCTTCGAGGTCGTTCATGTCATTGTTCATGTAGCGATAGCGTTTGGCCTTGCACAGCCGGACCCCGTCGATGATCGAGGCATGGTTCAGACTGTCCGAGATGATGGCATCCTCGGGGCCCAGCAGGGGTTCGAACAGCCCGCCATTGGCGTCGAAACAGGCCGCGAACAGGATCGAATCGTCCTTGCCCAGAAACTTGGCCAGCCGCTGCTCAAGCTCGCGGTGGATGTCCTGCGTGCCGCAGATGAACCGGACCGAGGCCATGCCGAACCCCTTGGGCTCCATCGCGTTCTTGGCGGCCTCGATCAGCGCCGGATGGTCGGCCAGACCCAGGTAATTGTTGGCACACAGGTTGATGACCTGACGTCCGCCCACCGTGATCTCGCCGCTTTGGGGCGAGGTGATCATTCGTTCCGTCTTGTACAGGCCTTCCGCCTTGATCTGCGAGAGGGTGTCCGAAACGTGGGACAGGAATGCATCAGCCATGGCGATCTCCTTCTTCTGAGTCGCGTATCTAACATAACGGACGCGCTTCCCAAATAGGAGAATTGCAGTATGGCGGAAAAAAATCCGTGAAGGCGGAAATTGGCCGATATGTGCGGATCAGGCGTTCTTGACGATCAGGAACACGCGGGCGGGTCCGTCCGGCGCCGCGATGGCGTGGGCCACATCGGCCGCATACCGGGCCGTGTCGCCCTGGCGCAGTTCCATCGTCGCGGCGCCCGAGGTGACGCGGACGGCCCCTTCCAGCACGGTCAGCTGTTCGCGCGCGCCGCGGGCATGGGGCTGGCTGTTCAACGCTCCACCCGCGTCGAACCGGATATCATAGACCTCGTGGCCCCCGGCCTCTTCGGGAGGCGAGAGGATGCGGATCCGGCAGGACTGGCCCATGTTGTCGATGCTGGGCACCTCGGCGCTGCGCAGCACCTCGATCTGGTCGGTGGTCTCGGACTCTTCCAGAAGACCGGCGAAATCGACCTGCAGCGCGCGGGTCAGGTTCCACAGGGTCGAGATCGTGGGGCTGCTTTCGCCGCGTTCGATCTGGCTGACCATCGACCGGGAGACACCGCTGAGATTGGCCACCGCTTCCAGTGACAGCCCCTTGGCGCGCCGGGCCTCTTTCAGGCGGGCGGGCAGGCGTGTCAGGATATCGTCTGAATTTTCCGTCATGGCGGAATTTCTTGCGCGTCCGGGCGCGAATTGTCAATTCCGCCGATGACGGAACGTCCAGCGCGACAGGTTCATGCCGCGGGTGCATACTGCGCGCAAATCCAAAAGGAGAGAGACATGACCGACATCGTGATTCTGGACGGTGCCCGCACCGCAATCGGTACGTTCGGAGGGTCGCTGGCCGCGACTGCGCCGATCGATCTGGCCACCGTCGTGACCAAGGCCGCGCTTGAGAAATCCGGCGTCGAAGGCGACCGGATCGGGCATGTGGTGTTCGGGCATGTCATCAACACCGAGCCGCGCGACATGTACCTGTCGCGCGTCGCGGCGATGCAGGCGGGCATTCCGAACGGCACCCCGGCGATGAACGTGAACCGGCTGTGCGGGTCGGGTGCTCAGGCCATCGTATCGGCGGTTCAATCGCTGATGCTTGGGGATGCCGAATTTGCAGTGGCCGGCGGGGCCGAGAACATGTCGCGCAGCCCCTACATCGTTCCGCAGGCGCGTTGGGGCGCGAAGATGGGCGACATCAAGTCGCTGGACATGATGCTGGGCGCGCTGAACTGCCCCTTTGGCACCGGCCATATGGGCGTCACCGCCGAGAACGTGGCCGATGAACACCAGATCACGCGCGAGGAGATGGACGCGTTTGCGCTGACCAGCCAGCAGCGGGCGGCGGCCGCGATTGAGGCGGGCTGTTTCGACAGCCAGATCGCGCCGGTGCAGGTCAAGGTCAAGCGCGACATGGTCGATTTCAAGGTCGATGAGCATCCCAAGGCGACCACGGCCGAGGCCCTGGCCGGGTTGCGCCCGGTGTTCCAGAAGGACGGGCGTGTGACCGCGGGCAACGCCTCGGGCATCAATGACGGCGCGGCGGCGATGGTTCTGGCCACGGCGGGTGCCGCCGAAAAAGCCGGCCTGACGCCCAAGGCGCGCATCCTGGGCTATGCCCATGCCGGCGTTCGCCCAGAAGTCATGGGGATCGGCCCGGTTCCGGCCGTGCGCAACCTGTTGGAGCGGACCGGCCTGTCGGCGAGCGATTTCGACGTGATCGAAAGCAACGAGGCCTTTGCCGCCCAGGCGCTGGCAGTGAACAAGGAACTGGGGCTGGACCCGGCGAAGGTGAACCCGAATGGCGGGGCCATCGCCTTGGGTCATCCGGTGGGGGCCACCGGGGCGATCATCACGCTGAAGACTCTGTACGAGTTGGAGCGCATCGGCGGGTCGAAAGGGCTGATCACCATGTGTATCGGTGGCGGGCAGGGGATTGCCATCGCCGTCGAGCGGCTCTGATCCCGGGCTGGGCAGGGGGGCTGTCTGCCCCCAATCGCGCCGGGGCGCGATTCCCCCCGAGAATAATTTTGGTCAGATGAAGCGTGGGCGTCCGTCAGCCCAGGCCCGAAAGGATCAGGACGGCCACTGCCCCGGCTGCCGCCCCGATTGCGGCGGGAATGGCCTTGGGCCAGAAATCTGACCCGGAGGGATCCTCCTTGCGGGTCTGGGCGATCAGGGCATTTTCGACCAGATCAGGCAGGCGGGGCCCGAACCGTGCAAGAACCAGCGCAGTTTTTCCAAAATCACGCAGGGCGGCGCGGGGACCGATGGACTGCTTGATATAGTCCTCGACCACGGGGCGGGCGACCTCCCAGATGTTCATATGCGGGTCGAGAGAGCGGGCGACGCCTTCGACCACCACCATCGTGCGTTGCAGCAGGATCAGTTCGGTGCGGGTTTCCATGCCGAAGCGTTCGGTCACCTCGAACAGGTAGTTCAGCAGGCGGCCCATCGAGATATGGGTGGCATCCATGCCGAAGATCGGCTCGCCGACCGCGCGCAAGGCGCGGGCGAATTCATCGACGTCCTGATCGGCCGGGACGTAGCCAGCCTCGAAATGCACCTCGGCCACGCGCTTGTAGTCGCGGCGGATGAAGCCGAAGAGGATCTCGGCATAGACCCGGCGGGTGTATTCGTCGATATGGCCCATGATGCCGAAGTCATAGGCGATGATGTCGCCGTTCGCGGCGACCTTGAGGTTGCCCTGATGCATGTCGGCGTGGAAGAAGCCGTCGCGCAGGGCGTGCAGCAGGAACAGGCGCAGCACGCGCTCGGCCAGATCGCGGCGGTCGTGATTGGCGGCGTCCAGCGCGGCGTTGTCGCCCAGCGGTATACCGTCAGCCCAGCTGAGCGTCATGACCCGGCGCGCGGACAGCGACCAGACCACGGGCGGCAGCCAGAAGCCTTCGTCATTCTGCGTGTTGGCGGCAAATTCCGAGGCCGCCGAACTTTCGAGCCTGAGATCCAGTTCGCCGCGGACGACGCCGTCGAAATGCTCGATCACTTCCATCGGGCGCAGTCGGCGCGCACCGGGGGCGAAAAGCTGGACGATCCGGGCGGCGAAATAGAACGCATCCACATCCTTGCGGAACGCGCGTTCGATGCCGGGGCGCAGGACCTTGACGGCCACGTCCTCGCCTGTGCTGGCCAATTTGGCCTTGTGGACCTGCGCGATCGAGGCGGCCGCGATCGGTTCGCTGAACTCCGAGAACATCTGATCCAGCGGTTGGCCCAGCTCCTTTTCCACCTCGGCCATGGCCACGTCACGTGGAAAGGGGGGCAGCTTGTCCTGCAGGACGCGCAGCTGTTCGGCCAGCTCTTCGCCGACGACATCGGGGCGCGTGGACAGGACCTGACCGAACTTGATGTAGGCCGGGCCCAGGGCGGTGAGCGCCCGGGTCGCCGGCGGCATGGACGGGTCGCCCTTGTAGCCCAGCCATTGGAACGGTTTGCCCAGAGTGTGGGCCACGATCCGCAACGCGCGCGGAGCCTCGAACGCGTCCAGCACCACGTTCATGGCGCCGGTGCGCTCCAGCGTGGCGCCTGTGCGGATCAGGCGGATGATGTTGTGGGGGCCGCGCATGCGTCAGATCTTCCAGCCGGAATGCAGGGCCGCGATGCCCATGCTGAGGTTGCGGTATTTCGCGTTTTCGAATCCGGCGGCGCGCACCATGCCCAGAAAGGTATCCTGATCGGGGAACTTGCGGATCGATTCGACCAGGTATTGATAGCTGTCGTAGTCGTTCGCGATCAGCTTGCCCATGCGCGGGATCACGTTGAAGCTGTAAAGGTCGTAGAGTTTCTGCAGCCCTTCATTGGGCAGCTGGCTGAATTCCAGCACCATCAGTCGTCCGCCGGGTTTGAGCACGCGGTAGGCTTCGTTCAAGGCCTCTTGCGGGCGGGTCACGTTCCGGATGCCGAAGGAAATGGTGTAGACGTCAAAGGTGTTGTCCTCGAACGGCAGCGCCATCGCGTCGCCCGCCACCCAATCCAGGCTCTCGGCCATCTGCGCGGCCTCGGCGCGTTTGCGACCCTCGATCAGCATCGGCTCGGTCAGATCCAGAACGGTGGCATGGCCGTGGCCTGCCCGCTTGAGGAAGCGGAACGAGATGTCACCGGTGCCGCCCGCCACGTCCAGCAGGCGCTGACCGGGGCGTGGCGCCAGCCAGTCCATCATCGCGTCTTTCCAGACCCGGTGGATGCCCATCGACATCACGTCGTTCATCACGTCGTATTTCGACGCGACCGAATTGAATACGCCCTGCACGCGCCCAGCCTTTTCGGCCTCGGGGACGGTTTCGAAACCGAAATGAGTGGTCTTGTCGCTGTTGTCGGACATAAGCCTTGCCGTTCGTCGAATTTCGTCTCTGTTATAGGGCCTGGAAACCGGGGCACAATGCGGCCCTTTGGAATAGGAGCCGTCTAATGCCCGAATTGCCCGAGGTCGAGACAGTAAGACGCGGCCTTGCCCCGGCGATGGAAGGCGTGGTGATCGAAAGGGCGGACGTGAACCGCCCCGATCTGCGCTGGCCCTTCCCCGAGCGGATGGCCGAACGGCTGACCGGCCAGCGGGTCGAACGTCTGCGGCGGCGGTCGAAATACATCCTGGCCGATCTGAGCGGCGGCGAAACCCTATTGATTCACTTGGGCATGTCGGGCCGCATGACTGTGTCGGGCGATCCGCTGGGCCAGTTCGTGCATCATCATCCGATGCCGCAGAAACATGACCATGTGGTGTTTCACATGGCCAACGGCGCGTGCATCACCTTCAATGACCCGCGCCGGTTCGGGGCGATGGACCTGATGCCCACTGCCACCGCCGAGCAGCACAAGCTGCTGACCGTGCTGGGGCCGGAACCGCTGGGCAACGATTTCAACGAGACCTATCTGATCGACGCCTTCCGCGGCCGGGCCACACCGGTCAAGGCGGCGCTTCTGGACCAGAGAATCGTTGCCGGGCTGGGCAACATCTATGTCTGCGAGGCGCTCTACCGCGCCAGAGTGTCGCCACGTCGCAAGGCGGGTCAGATCTCGGCCGGGCGTGTCGGGGCCCTAGTTCCGGTGATCCGGACGGTGCTGGCCGAGGCCATCGAGGCCGGCGGATCCTCGCTGCGCGATTTCCGGCAAGCCGATGGAGAGCTTGGATATTTTCAGCACAGTTTCGACGTCTACGGGCGCGAGGGCCAGCCCTGCCGGACCGAGGGCTGCGGAGCCGAAATCCGCAGAATCACCCAGTCGGGACGCTCAACCTTCTATTGCGCGCAATGCCAAAGATAGCTTGATCCGAGTTTTCCGCGTGGTAAGGAATTGGACCTGAACGGAACAACCGAAAGCTCAGACCTCATGGCTTTTGAGACGATCATCGTCGAAATCGAAGACCACGTCGCCCTAATCAAGCTCAACAGACCCGATGCGTTGAACGCGCTGAACACTCAGCTTCTGGGTGAGCTGTGCGAGGCGCTCGAGGACGCGGACACCAATGACAAGGTGCGCTGCATCGTCATCACCGGATCGGAAAAGGCATTCGCCGCGGGCGCGGACATCAAGGAGATGTCCGAGATGAGCTTTGTCGATGTCTACACCACCAACCTGTTCGCCGACGCCAACGACCGGGTCACCGCGATCCGGAAGCCGATCATCGCGGCGGTCGCGGGCTATGCGCTGGGCGGCGGGTGCGAACTGGCCATGATGTGCGATTTCATCATCGCCGCCGACACCGCCAAGTTCGGCCAGCCGGAAATCAATCTGGGCGTCATCGCCGGGATGGGCGGCAGCCAGCGCCTGACGCGGTTCGTGGGCAAGTCCAAGGCGATGGACATGAACCTGACCGGCCGGTTCATGGATGCCGAAGAGGCCGAGCGCGCGGGCCTGGTGTCGCGCGTGGTGCCGGCCAAGAAGCTGATCGAAGAGGCGACCGGCGCGGCCCAGAAGATTGCCGAGAAATCGCTGCTGACCGCGATGGCCGCGAAAGAGGCGGTCAACCGCAGCTACGAGGTTCCGCTGAGCGAGGGCATGCTGTTCGAGCGGCGCGTGTTCCACTCGATGTTCGCGACCGAAGACCAGAAGGAAGGCATGGCCGCATTCCTTGAAAAGCGCGCGGCCCAGTTCCGCGACAAATAAGCGGCGCCGACAAGACAGTAGGATCAGGCGGGCGTTGCCCGCCTTTTTTCGTGGCGGGCAACAAGGCCAAGAATCGGCTTGGCAAAGTCTGAAAACTTGGCTATTGACCGCCACCATACATGCGCGTGCGGCCCGCTTGGCCCGATTCACACTCGTGATTTCTGATCCGGTGCGGGTAATTCCGTGACGTGCAACCCTAGACAAACGTACCGAACAAAGGTCAGAGACACATGGCAAACTCGCCCCAGGCAAAGAAACGCGCTCGTCAGAACGAGAAGCGTTATGCAATCAACAAAGCACGTCGTTCGCGCATCCGCACCTTCCTGCGCAAGGTCGAAGAAGCAATCGCATCCGGCGACAAGGACGCAGCAACCGCCGCTCTGCGCGCGGCCCAGCCCGAGCTGATGCGCGGCGTCACCAAAGGCGTGTTCCACAAGAACACCGCAGCCCGCAAGATGTCGCGCCTGTCGGCGCGCGTCAAAGCGCTAGGTTGACCTCGCGTCAACATTTGCTGGTTCATTCTGGTTTCGAAGGCGTCGCCCCGTGCGGCGCCTTTTGCGTTGTTGCCAGAATGCCGCGCCTTCACGAAACCGAGAGATTCTTTCGCCCAAAGACCCGAGTCAATATCAGAGTTTCGTTGCCCGGCCCCATTGCCTCTTGCTACGACAGTTTCAGCGATTCACTCGCTTGGGGGGACAGGCTGTTCCTGCGATCGGACTGACGGGCATCAGAATGATCCAGGGGCGAATGTCGGCAACCGGTGCCAACCGGTTTGACGATCTGCTGCGGATCTCGGCTACTCCGATGATCTTGGCCCTGTCGAAAACTGGAACTGCGTGGCGCAAACCGCGGTTTGGGCGGCTGTACTTTTTGGTCGTCGTCAAACAGGCAAGCGTCGTGACCACTGATATTCCCGCCGATTCCTGGGGTTTCGGCGACCGAATATCTGCGCGCGAGTGAACGCATAAGAACCGGGATACCGGTCACAATCATAAGGCCGATTAGGTCAAAAATATTGGGATGCGTGAGGCGCTGG
>NZ_CP081107.1:0-389159 GCF_025141855.1 Ruegeria sp. B32
CTACGCTACCGGGTTGCGGAGATACCGTGGAGGACGGTGTGTCTGGTTTTCTGGTTGCTCCTCGCGACGCCAATGCCTTGGCGGATGTGATGAGAAAGTTTCTTGATGACACGGATCTTGCACTGCAGATGGGGAAAGAGGCGCGCGCCCGCGCGGAGGCGGTATTTGATATTCACAAAGTCAATTCTCACCTGTTGACTGAAATGAATCTTGGCGCTGCCCGCCATCCGTCCTCGACACGGGCGGCTTGAGTGAGGGCTCCATGTCGAATGCTTTCCGGCGCCTTATCCATTTTCGACGAACTCGTACCCCGGATTCTAAGAAACGTCGGGTATTTGGTATCCGGAACCACGGCGGTCTCACTTATTGGAATCGTGACGCTGGTGCTGACGGCCCGTGCGCTTGGTCCAGCCGGTCTTGGAATTCTGGCCCTCGTCGAAGCTTATGTGCGAACGATCGACATGCTCTTTCGCCTTCAGCCGACGCAGGTTCTGATAAAATACGGCTCCGAGGCCTTGGAAAAGGACGACAAGGGCCGGTTTGAGCGCTTGATCAAACTATCCATACTCATCGACCTTGCTGGCGGCGTGCTGGCAGGCCTCATCGCAATCTCAGTAGGGTGGCTGGCTGCGCCTGTGTTTGGGCTCGGCCCCGACGGTTTCGACTATATTCTGGTTGTTGCACTTGCTCTCTTTGTCTCGTTCCGTCCCACTGGGGTTGCGCTGTTACGGTTATTCGATCGGTTCGGATTGCTTGCCGTTTCGGAATGCTGCTTGGCCGTCATGCGGCTTGCGATTGCGGCGGTGGCACTGGCGTTCGACTTGGGGATATGGGCTTTCATAGTCATGCTGCTGCTACACAGCTTGGCCGATGGTATTGTGGCCTTTGCCTTGGCGATACGGGAGCTTTTGCGGCGCGGATATGATGGCGTTTGGAGGGCCTCGGCACGCACGGCATGTACGGAGAACACCCGTATCTTCCGTTTCCTTTGGAACTCGAACATCTACCAAATCCTTCGCAACGCAACCCAGCGCTTCGATGTGCTGGCGCTCGGTGTTATGGTCAGCCCCGCTATTGTCGGTCAGTATCAGGTTGCAAAGCGATCAGGGCGCGCCGTGTTGCGTCTGGCCCGGACATTGACGCAGGTGCTGTTTCCCGAACTGGCGAAGCTCTGGATACAAGGTGAACGCTCGCGTTTCCGCAGGATGGTCCGCTATGTTACCCTTATGATCTTTGTTTCCAGTTCGGCGGTTGCGATCCCGTTGGCCTTTGCCGTGCCAAGCCTTGTGGATGCATTTTTCGGTGAGGACTTCACCGGCGCGGTTCCAATGATCTGGGTTCTGGGAGGGGCAATTGTGTTGAATGTGACTGGATTGGCGTTCAATGCCGCGCTGCTGAGCATGGGTCGGGACCGAGAGCTGTTGCATGTCACAATCCTCAGCACCGCCCTCTTTGCTGTCGCCTTTGTGCCTGCAGTCAGTCTTTGGGGTGGGGTCGGTGCGATGTTGTGCCAGGTGCTGTTCAGCGCTGTATGGTTCTTGGGATGCTTGTGGCATCTGGAGATGCGCCCCTTGCCAGAAAAGTCCGCGGTGTGACCGTCACAGATTTGATACCCGCCAGCAGTCATGCCCCCGACCGGCAGACGCAGGCCAGACGGCTGGAACTGTATCTGGCGGGCGCTACGGTCGCGCTGTCACCGATGAATTATTTCCGTCTTGAAATGGCCTATTTTACAGCCAGTGATTTTTTTGGCTTTCTGACGGTGATAGTTATGCTGCTCAACCGCAGCGTGCCGTTGCGATTTTTTGGGCCGGCAACATCGCTTTGGCTCTTCTCGCTCATGCTGTTTCTCGGAGGGTTGCTGCTCGGTTCGATCGTGCAGGGCGATCCAGTCGACGGGCTCATTGCCTTTGTTCAATATTTCTACTCGCTGGTTCTCATTCCCATAATCATTTCATGCCGACGTCTGGAAGAGACATTTCTGCTGATGCGAGTTCTGATCTACTCCGTCTCAGCAATCATGTTGTTTGGTATCTACTTGATTGTTTTCGTGCCCGACGCCAATCCAATGCTGGTTTCGGGCAGCGGGCGTCTCCGCTCGCTTCTGGAGCGTGAAAACGCAGCGGGCGCCATGGCGGCAATCGCGATCACGTTTAGCGTCTATCTGCGAATAGTGGGAATATTCGGTCTCGTGCATTTTGTGGCCATTATGGCCATTTTGGTCTACGGGCTGATGCTTACCGGATCAAATACCGGGTTTGGCGCGGCAACTTTGGGGACAGGCATGATACTTTTGCTTGCGGGAGGCGTTCGAACCATCGTCGCGGCTGCACTCCTTGCGGCGATTTTTTCCGCGACCGTCCTGCAGTTTGGCGATTTGTTCCTGCCCGAGGTTTTTCAGAGGCGTGTATTCGGTGCCTTGTCGTCGGTAGATATCGAGCAGGCGGGAACCTTTATGGACCGTTTCGCACTGATGCAGGAGGCGTTTCAGCTTTCAAATGAAACCGTGTGGCTCGGTCTTGGCGCCGACCAGTACCGGACTTTCAGTTCCTACGGCGCTCCGGTGCACAACACCTATTTGCTGGTTCTGTCGGAAGGCGGGGTCTTGTCGCTACTTGGCCTCTCCGGTTTTTTCCTTTCAGCTTTGGCCTTGGGGATAGTTGCGTACAGGTCCCCCGAAAGCCGCATGTTGGGCGCTTTGACACTGGTCACAGTTATTTTGTTCGCTCTTTTGCTGAACGCTTTCGCCCACTTTTATGCCCGGTTCTGGCATGTTCCCCTGGCGCTGGCGATGAGTCTCAGCCTGCCACGCGTTGCCTATTCGATGTACCGGTAGCGCCGGAGCAAAGCCCCGGCAGCCATTTCCGCCTGTTTTCTCGCCGCGTTCGACATTTCGACTTCCCAGGCGTCGTCATATCGCAGCGCAACAGGGCCTTTCATCCGCAACCGGCTGCCCGCCATCTGGTGCGCAGGCACGACTTTTGCACCCTCGGCGATCGGTTCTGCGATTGCAGATAGATCTACTCCGATCGCTGTAGAAATTCGCATCATCTCGGTCAGCGGGTCGCGCATAAGGTCTTCATATCGAACACGCACCGAGTGTTCCGCTGGAAGGCGGGTGCGCAACTTCTCTGCGACGCTGTTATACATCCGCCATCTCAGCGCAGTTCGAAGGGCAGAACGCGGCACAATCTTTTTCTGAACGCCTTTCGCGACATCGAGAGGAATTGCGCGGCCCATTGCATGCGCCACCGCGCGGGCGTCGCGCACCAAATGGATCACGCGCAGATCGACGTCCGGGTCCCGGCTCAAGGCAAGCGCACGCCCCGGTGCCTTGGACGAGTCCAGAACAACCGGCCGCCCGGTCTCGGCGCGAATGGCGGAAAACAGCGCACGTGATTGGGCAAGAAATGCGTTGAGCCTTCGGCCGCCGATCGTACGCGCAGGCGCATAAAGCGGCTCGAAAACGCGCTGCAGTGAAAGATGGTCGTTCGGATCGCAGGCTTCGGCCCATCGAGCCATAACCGGTGCCCACACATCACAATCCTTAAGCCGGCTGCCGCAGGCGCAAAACTCGTTCTCGTGCCAAACATGGCGACACATGGCTGAAATCTCGCCGGACCCGAATATCTCGGGATGCATACCCAGCATCATATCGAGCATAGTCGATCCACTGCGTCCGTAGCCGGCGATGTAGATAATCCTAGATTGCATGAAGGTCTCCAGCGGACGGCAAACGGTGTCTGTAAATTAACCCTGTTTCGCGGTCGACGCAGACCCCTTTTTGGGATAGCCTCTTCAATTATAACCTTTTTGTTTGGTTTGATAGTAAAATAGTAGCAGGGTGGTTATGCTGTTTCGTCTGATGATCCTCGCTTTGATTTTTCTCATGCCCGCTTCTGCGATGGCAGAACCTTATTCTTTTGTTTCGGGGGATACTTTGCTGGTGCGGGCGGGGCGTTGGGACCACTCCACCCAGAACTTCAGTTTTTGGGACGGGGTCAGCGGCGAATACCGCATTTCATCCAGCGGTGAGATACAGATACCACTGGCCGGAACCATTATGGCCAGCGGCAAGACGGCAGACGACCTGTCCACGGCGATTTCGCTTCAGATTCAGCGCCGGATTGGTTTGACGTCGCCGCCGGAAGTTGCAATCGAGATCGCGGGACACCCTCCGATCTATGTTGGTGGTTTTGTCACAAACCCGGGGGCTTATCCATTTCGTCTTGGGATGACTGTTCAGCAAGCGGTGGCGCAGTCGGGGGGAGTTGGCTCGAGTGATGGTACTGAAGAAAACACCGAAAGAGAGCTGATCCGCCTGAGCGGCCAGATGCGCATTCTGACGAACGAGATCGCCGCCCTGGAAGCCGAGGAGGCGCGGTTGGTGGCAGAGGTTGCTGCAATCGAGATACGGGCGGCAGACGGTACTCCAACTGTCAACGGCGAAGGTATTGATGGGATTGAGCGGGAGCTTTTCATCGCCCGACAAAGGTCTTTCGACACTCGAGAAGCCAATATCCAGGAACTGCAGGAAGTTGTGGCCGAGCAAGTGCTCCGTCTTGACGCCCAGCTTGCACTGCGCCAGCAACAAGTCGCACTTGCCCGTGAAGAAGCCGAAGTGATGGGCGAACTGAAAGATCGCGGTCTCGCCGCGCGCACGCGAGAAACGGCGGTTCTCTCTGACTTGGCCGGTATGGAAGTGCAATTGAGTGCTTTGGAGGTCGCACGGCTAAATGCCCAACAGCAGCTCAACTTGGCGCGCCGCGATGAGATCACGCTCTTCGACGAGGCGCGCCTCAGCCGTCTCGCTGCACTGCGAGATGTTAGAAACGACCTGACCAATCGTCGGGCGGAATTGGAGACCGCCAAAAAACTCTATGCCGAAGCGACTGTGCGGGGCACCGCTGGTGTCGAGTCAGACGAGGCAGTCAAAGTCGTCTACGTTATCTCACGAGAGGTAAACGGCGCGTTTGAACGTATCCAAGCTGACCCCACGACCCGTCTGGCACCGCGCGACACACTTGAAATCACCGTCGAGGTCTTGCCACCTTCCGCAGGCAACTGAATGTTCCCCCAAGAGTATTTCGTGAGGTCGTTTCCTTGAGCCGTTTGCGCATTCTGCTCCCCTTTGTAGGGGGCAAAACTATCGGCGGCAGCCATATTTCAGCCCTCAAGCTGGTGGCTGGGCTGGACCGAAACCGTTTCAAGCCAACTGTTTTGTTGCACGACCTCGATGGGTCAGGGCCGGGACCACTGGGAGACTATATCCATTCACAGGGCCTTGAATACCGGACACTGGCGGATGTTGCGATCATTGCACCGTCGCACAGCAAGACCGAAAGGTCTATATCGGTAGGAACCTATCTTACCCGAACGTTGCCCGCGTTGCGCCGCTTTCTCAAGGAGGGAGCCTATGACATCGTCCACACAAACGACGGGCGGATGCATGTTAATTGGGCTGCCCCAGCACGCCTCGCCGGGTGCCGCTTGCTCTGGCATCATCGCGAGGATCCGAAAGGCTTTGGGGTCAACACAATTGCACCCTTTCTTGCAAACCGGATCGTGACCGTCTCAAATTTTGCACGCCCGGCACACCCTCTCTTGCCAGTCAGACGCCGCACCCATGTCGTCTACAGCCCGTTTGAATTCGAAGAACAGCCTGACCGTGTGGCGGCCCGTGCCGCGCTGCTTAAAGAAATCAAAGCAGGAGAGAACGCGTTGCTCCTGGGCTTTTTTGGATCTCTGGTCCCGCGCAAGCAACCAATTGCTTTCGTGGAAGCAGTGGCAGAAACGATAAAGGCTCTGCCTGGCCGCGAAGTTCATGGTCTATTTTTTGGTGAGGCGATTTTGCCCCACGCGCCGCTGGACCGCGAAGCTCTGGCATTGGCCGAGCGTCTCGGGATCGGCAAACATATTCACCTGATGGGTTTCAGACGACCGATCAACGGACCGATGGCGGCAATGGATGCCACAGTTGTGACGGCTCTAAACGAACCTTTTGGTCGAACATTGATCGAAGCAATGCATTTGGGCGTTCCGGTGATTGCCACCCGGCACGGCGGCAACATCGAAGCCATTCAGGACGGCAAGACAGGCCGGCTTGTTCCGGTAGGGGACCCAAGAGCCATTGCAGATGCAATCATGCATCTTGAAAGCGACCCGGAAAACCGCGCAGCCATTGTCGCGGAAGCCCGCGCGAACCTCATCAGTCGCTACGGCACAGAACGCCACATTGAACAGCTCAGCCAAATATATGAGGACCTCGCGCCAGCAAGCCGAGCACGATTTCCTGCCGTCACCTGAACCTATACGGAATGCATGACGCTCATGCCGGAACATATCGCTTATCACATAACAGCCCCGACCATGTTACAGTTGCGGGCATTTGTTGAGATGTGTCTTCCCGGCAAAGACTTTGGCAAACTGCGGCCGCCGAGCGCCGACGTATTTGAGAGCCCTCCTGTTTTCGGTGAAATCACAACGGAGCGCGTGAGCCTGGATCACCATCGGGATGCAAGCGGATTGCACCGTCCAGCAGTATGTACCAGCGACCATTGTGTTGACGGAAACACGAGCGCAGACGAATGGAACAGGCTTCCGGCAGCGAACCTCGGCGATTTTGTCGTGGCTGCTGAATGATGAGGAAGCGTCTAGCAATTCTGCTCACGGGGCTCGGTGCCGGAGGGGCCGAACGGGTAGTGATGTTGCTTGCAAATCACTGGGTGGCACAAGGTCACGAGGTGCACATAATCAGCTTTGATGCGCCCGATGCCCCTATCTACTTTGACGTGCCGCCGACTGTCGCGCTTCACCGCCTCGACCTTTCCCATCCTGGGCTGGGGCCGCTGCGAGTCCTCCGCCGGCTCATGGCTCTCCGACGGGTTCTCGTGAAAATCGAGCCAGATACGTTGATTTCATTTCTGACCAAGAACAATGTCCTGGCTTTGCTTTCGACGTGGGGGCGCTCGATACACACAGTCGTTTGCGAGCGCAACAACCCTATGCGCCAAGAGGCAAATAGCCTCTGGGGCAGGCTGCTGGCCCGACTCTATCCTTTGGCAGACGCCATCGTGATGCAGACACGGGCGAGCCTCGTTTGTTTGCCGAAAGGTGTCGAAAGTGCCGCCTTTGTCATTCCCAATCCTATCGAGACGCCAACTGCGCTCCCGCCCGAAGAGAGCGAGCCCAAAATCCTTGTGGCCGTAGGCCGCCTGGTGTCGCAGAAAGGGTTTGACCTATTGATCGATGCCTTTGCCCCAATTCAGGATGAATTCTCCGACTGGCAGCTCAAGATTTTTGGTGATGGACCACTGCGTGACAGCCTGGCATCCAGAATTTCCGCATGCGGCGGCAGCGAGCGTATCTTCCTTGCTGGCCAGACCGATACGCCGGGTGCATGGATCAGGGAAGGTCATGCTTTTGTGCTCTCGTCGCGCTTTGAGGGATTTCCCAACGTTCTAGGCGAGGCCATGGCGGCAGGGATGCCCGTAGTGAGTTTCGACTGCCCTTTCGGACCGGCCGAGATGGTAACCGATGGTGTAGACGGCCTGCTCGTTCCCGACGGTGATGTTGAGGAGTTGGCAAACGCGCTGCGCCGTTTGCTGTCCAACCGGGACTTCCGCGCAAAACTGGCAAATGAAGCGCGAAAGAGTAGCGCCAGATTCACAGTGCCCCGCGTCGCCGCTCAATGGGATGCGCTTCTCGACACCCTTGGAGAAACGAAGCGGGACCGGTGATCCGTTATTCAACAGGAAGCCGCCAAGCACCCCATACTCACAGCCATGAAGCGCGACGATATCCACAAGTTCATGGGCAGAAAGCCGTGACGTATCATTGGTTTTTGGAGCCAGACAATCTCACAAAGCTCGTGACGGAGGCGGCCTAGCGTGCCGTCGGGATAGCTCTCCCAAGCTTTTCCAACGTTGCTTCCAATTCATCCAGGCTCTCTATCTGGGCATGGGGCGCGTAGGCCTTATCAGGCGGTGGTGCCGTATGGACGCGGCCTTCGCGGCAAATCTGGATCGTGTGCCACCCTCGCGCTCGCGGTGTGACAAAATCCTTGAGGGCGTTGTCAGCAACATAGACAAGAGAAGCCCCACCAGCCGCCGCCTCCATTTCCAGAAATGCCCGTGGATGCGGTTTCGAGAATTCAGGCCCCCACGCAGCGGTTGGCCGCAACACCTTAAATTGCGGGGCAATCCCAAGCGCCGAAATCTTGGCCCGTTGCATCCGCTCAGGGCCATCGGTGATCAGCCCTAGGTCTGTGCACGGAGAAAGCCGGTCAAGACATCGCCTTGCATCGTCGCAAAGTGCAATCTGCGGGGTATGGTTGCGATACCTTGTAACAAGATCATCGATCATCCCGGCATCCTCAGGCAGGCCAAGCGCTGCCAGCGCCTCGTCGAAAATCCGTTGGCGCCGACCCGCAAGGAACGCGGCCCAGCACCAAGCACCAAAGCCAATACATCCCGTTGTTTCTTCAATGTAACTATCGAGAGAAGCATAGCCGGAGAACGCAAAATCCCGCTCGAGATACAGCGTGTCGTCCAAATCGAATACGATCAAGATAGCCCCCGGAAAACGGCGGCGTCATAACGCAGCATTTCAACCCCGTCGGTCCAGTTGTCATGCGCAGCTGAAGTACCGATCGTGACTTCTTCCAAGAGCCAGCGGGCAAAGGTTGCCCCTGCTGCATCGGCAAGTGGATAGCCGCCGCCGAACCGAGCATTGATTTCAAGGACCTTTGGACCATGCTCGGGATCGTCGATCACCTGAAAACATGATACACCGCGCAGACCAGGAAGGGCGGCAGCAATGCCCTCTGCAATCGCCTTCAGGTCAGCACGCCGTTCAGTGCGACCCTTCTCGACTTCCCCGGCGCGTATCGACAACCGGATATGCGGGATCACTGTTCTGAGTTCACCACGGGAGTCGACAAACATGTTGATTGTGTATTCCGGTCCTCCGAGACAATCCTGCGCGATCATGGGTTCATCAGTATGATCTGGTAAGTCCCCCGGATGGTTGATCACAGCCAGCCCACGACTTGCGCTGCCCCCCGACGGCTTGAGAAAAACCGGCCAGGACAGGAGGTCCGGCTTGGCGCGCAAAGCCTCCAATGCGTGCGTGCAGGGCACTGGGACACCCGCGGCACTCAGCACCTCGGCGGTTCGGGCCTTATCGCGGACCACCGAGATTGTTTCGGGGTCTGAGACATGAACCCGAGCGCCGATTTGAGCAAAGTCCTCGGCCGCCTCGGCCAGCGGCGCCAGCTCCGGGTCGATTGTCGGAACGACCAGTCTTGCACCTGTCTCAGCCGCAATTGCCAAAACAACATCAACATACGAAGGATCATCGCATCGTGGTACCGCGTATGCTCCGTCGGCTCGCGCACAGGCCGCCGAAAGATCAGGTGCAAGATCGCAGGCAAACACACGCAAGTCGATCCCGAGCCCACGTGCGGCAGTCCGAAAGCACTCCAACAATTCAACCCGTCGTCCTGCCGATGTGAGCAACACGCCGACTTGATCCTTGATTGTTTCTTTCATCGAAGCCTCATGCGTGCTCGCCCTTAGGAGGACCGTATACTGTCATACCTCGAAATTGCAGCGATACTGGAGCGCGGCCAAAATATTTCACGGGAACTTAAACAGTTACCATTGGTATCGCCCCGTGCGAGCCTTAGGCCAATGGATGTGGCAGCAAGGCAGAACTTCGGCTTCCTTAAAGGAGACGCTAAGGTCAC
This sequence comes from Ruegeria sp. B32, assembly GCF_025141855.1. Lineage (NCBI taxonomy): Bacteria > Pseudomonadati > Pseudomonadota > Alphaproteobacteria > Rhodobacterales > Roseobacteraceae > Ruegeria > Ruegeria sp. B32. Next base: position 9,749 of record NZ_CP081107.1, read on the forward strand.
CCAAACGCTCTTTGATGAACCAAAGAGCGCATGCCTGACCCGCACTGACCGCCAAGGTCAAACGCAGGCCGAATGCCGCAAACTACGATCGATTGATGGGCGGATTGTACTCGCGCATAACCTCAAGCGGCCGTTTCTGGGAATAGGCGACCATAGCCTCGGGATCCGGGTAACCCACCGCCATGAAGAACACCGGCCGTTCGTACCCCTTCAGACCCAGAACTTCCTGCGCGCGCTTTTCATGGGCCTCAATATCCGGCCAATTGCAGATGCAAGAGCTCAATCCGAGGGTTTCCAGCGCGTATGAGAAAGACATCGCAGCAAGGGAGCCATCAATGTAAATCACGTGCCGGTCCTTTTCGCTGTAGAACGCATCAAGCGACCCCAGAACGACCACCATCACGGGTATATTGTGCTTCCACCCAATGGTTCCCCCGGGCAACGATGCGACCTGTTCGACAGTTTCAGGATCATCAAACACGAGAAAGCGGAAAGGTTGCCGGTTACAGGCACTGGGCGACAAACCGGCCACCGTAAACGCCTTGTCCAGCAATTCACGCGGTACTGGCTTTTGCTCGAACCACCGCACCGATCGACGCTTAAGAGCCAATTGCTCCAGCTGCTCGTACGAGACCGGATGATCATCAAGAAGGCGCTTGTAAGGGATCCGTTTTGCCTCGGCACTATTGCCGGCCGGTGCAGGGCATTTCTCAAATACCTCACGCGCATGATCAAGGACCGGGTCAGGGGCCACAGCACCAAAATAAGCACGCAAAACGTCGTGAGCCCAAAGCAGAGACTCGGCCGTACTTTCGTCAGCGTGCGAAGGTTCGGAAACGATCTTGCGGTAAACGTTAACCGTTTCGAGAATGTAGTCCTTGGCAAACACCGGACGCCGAGGCCGCATCAACAGACCTTTCTCCAGACGGTGCACATTCCGGCGCATCAAAAAGACGTTGGCATCATCCTCTTGAAGTTCCGCATGATATTTCGCGAGCCCAAGCAGAACCGCTCGTTCCTCGCGCCTAAATTGCCGTGACAACAAGGAATAATACGCCGTGGCAAGGGGTTTGGCGGACGAGGCAAATTTCAGACCGCTTGTCTGAACCGACGTGGCCAATCGGGCCGCTCCGGACTCCTTCAAAAGGAGACGGGCATTGCGCAGCCGGTCGACCTGGCTTTCCGGCAAAAAATTCTTCACCAACGTTTTCATCTCAAATCGATCTCCGTAAACAAATCTTGTTCAGCCCTCATACACGCACCATGCGCGCACAATGCCTTCTCATATTGTGCTTTGTTTCCCATTCGGATTCGTTCTGCCTCGAATCATAGGATCCGCGGGCGACAGGACAGGTCGGTGCAAACGGCCCTCACGGACCACTCCGGAACCGGCACAGGTCAGTCCATATCGCGAAAGACACCGGTCCAGACCAATGGCCGACACCGGACCACCTTCAGAAAATAAACCGTTTCGAACCGGACTTAGGCGTCCCGACACAGCCTTCCCCTCTCCACAAGCGCGAAACGCGATCATTTCGCAGGGCAAAACCTGTCCAAGACTGGGAACTGCAACACCGTTCATCACCACAACCATCCGAGCTCGCCATACGCGACCACCTCGGCAACACTAAAAACCTCAAGAAGCTTCCAGCAAAAAAAACCAAAACGCAACTTGTATCGATGGCAAATCAACGCCCCGTGAAATCCAAAATGCCACGGTGCTCCGGCCCCAAGAAGACTTCAGCCGGGTGGGATCGCGACCAGCCATTGCAAGCAGTTGGCTATGTCGAAGCTTTTCGCTTCTGTCCTCCGAGAATAGTATGCAGCCTAGGTGGCGCATCGGCACCCGTCCAGTCGGTGATATCGATGCAGCGGAAATCCCCACATGCAACAGTGAACCCGGACCCGTTGACAGCTTGGACCTGCCCTGGCAGCCCAATGAAATAACCGTCTTGTGGGTGCGGAGCAGCCAAGTTCAGGGTCAGACGCGTTCCGTCTGCGGTGTAAGTAAAAGCTCCTGGATAGGGTGGGCCTGCAGCGCGGATCAATCGCTCTATCTCTGCTGCGGGCTTTGACCAGTCGACATACCCATCCTCAGGGCGCCGCCGTGCGCAGACACTGGCTTTGCTTTCGTCCTGGGGTTCTGAAGGAATCTCGCCTTCCGCAATTCGCGTAACCAACGGCGGCAACATCTCGGCCAGTGCGCTTATCTGTTTTGCATACAGGCTTGCAGCCGTTTCTTGGTATGGATCAATTTTGATCAGGCGTTGATCTGCAATTGGCCCGGTATCTGCACCGTCGCCCAGCCAGAACAATGTCGCACCCGTTTCCCTCTCGCCCAAAAGGATCGTCCATGGAATTACGCCACGCCCGCGAAGACGGGGTAGAGCCGAAGGATGGAAGCCTAGGCAGCCTATCCGTGGAATACCCAGAAGGGCTGGGCTGCAGAGTTGCGACCACCCGATCACAAGGACGAGGTCAGGATCGATGCTGGAGATGAGGGCCAGAGTTTCAGGTGCTTCGGACTTTGGCGTTCGATGCAGGGGCACCTCATACTCTGTGCAGATAGGCTCCAGGTCAAAAAAATCGGAATGCCGATGCGACAAGTCGAGCGGGAGCGTAATGACCAGATTTGGCACATGGCCCGCCGCACATAGTGCATTCAGCGCCTTTGCCGAACCCTCGACCGCACCGATAAAGACTGTTTTCAAAGTGATGGCCTCCTGATGTTTTGACATGGTGCTGGGACTAACCAAACCGCGACCGAGCAGGCGCTCAGTCCAATGATAAAATGGGAAGTCGTCAGCGCACTGCTTTATTGATCCTCGCGATCACCTCTGACGCCAAGCTTTCGAGGCGGTACCCGCGCGGCTCGCGCGTTGACATAGACACTTCATGCACCTGAAAGTTCTTGGCCCGCGTTCGCAGGTTACAAAAAGCACTGCCAGCAACCAAAATGCCGCCTTTTCGATTTAACTGTATGAATTTTCTCGGGTTAACCTGCCATGTTACTGAACTCCTGTAAACCGCTGTCCGCTGACACCAATCAAGGCGTGAAAGGCAACAAGGACCGAGGCAAAGTTGGTCTTAAAGCGTTAGATCTAATTCTGGACTCTGGTTCGCGACGCGTCTGATCTTTGTTAGCAGCGAGACATCTAGCCTGTGCCTTTGTCGCTATAATTCCCGAAAGCGCAGGACAATCCGCGGGCGAGTATCAGGGTATTTTGGGTTTGATTGTACAAACCACCCGGGATGGTGAGTGCTGAGCTCCTTTAGTTGTTATTTTGGATTTCACGGGGCGTTGATTTGCCATCGATACAAGTTGCGTTTTGGTTTTTTTTGCTGGAAGCTTCTTGAGGTTTTTAGTGTTGCCGAGGTGGTCGCGTATGGCGAGCTCGGATGGTTGTGGTGATGAACGGTGTTGCAGTTCCCAGTCTTGGACAGGTTTTGCCCTGCGAAATGATCGCGTTTCGCGCTTGTGGAGAGGGGAAGGCTGTGTCGGGACGCCTAAGTCCGGTTCGAAACGGTTTATTTTCTGAAGGTGGTCCGGTGTCGGCCATTGGTCTGGACCGGTGTCTTTCGCGATATGGACTGACCTGTGCCGGTTCCGGAGTGGTCCGTGAGGGCCGTTTGCACCGACCTGTCCTGTCGCCCGCGGATCCTATGATTCGAGGCAGAACGAATCCGAATGGGAAACAAAGCACAATATGAGAAGGCATTGTGCGCGCATGGTGCGTGTATGAGGGCTGAACAAGATTTGTTTACGGAGATCGATTTGAGATGAAAACGTTGGTGAAGAATTTTTTGCCGGAAAGCCAGGTCGACCGGCTGCGCAATGCCCGTCTCCTTTTGAAGGAGTCCGGAGCGGCCCGATTGGCCACGTCGGTTCAGACAAGCGGTCTGAAATTTGCCTCGTCCGCCAAACCCCTTGCCACGGCGTATTATTCCTTGTTGTCACGGCAATTTAGGCGCGAGGAACGAGCGGTTCTGCTTGGGCTCGCGAAATATCATGCGGAACTTCAAGAGGATGATGCCAACGTCTTTTTGATGCGCCGGAATGTGCACCGTCTGGAGAAAGGTCTGTTGATGCGGCCTCGGCGTCCGGTGTTTGCCAAGGACTACATTCTCGAAACGGTTAACGTTTACCGCAAGATCGTTTCCGAACCTTCGCACGCTGACGAAAGTACGGCCGAGTCTCTGCTTTGGGCTCACGACGTTTTGCGTGCTTATTTTGGTGCTGTGGCCCCTGACCCGGTCCTTGATCATGCGCGTGAGGTATTTGAGAAATGCCCTGCACCGGCCGGCAATAGTGCCGAGGCAAAACGGATCCCTTACAAGCGCCTTCTTGATGATCATCCGGTCTCGTACGAGCAGCTGGAGCAATTGGCTCTTAAGCGTCGATCGGTGCGGTGGTTCGAGCAAAAGCCAGTACCGCGTGAATTGCTGGACAAGGCGTTTACGGTGGCCGGTTTGTCGCCCAGTGCCTGTAACCGGCAACCTTTCCGCTTTCTCGTGTTTGATGATCCTGAAACTGTCGAACAGGTCGCATCGTTGCCCGGGGGAACCATTGGGTGGAAGCACAATATACCCGTGATGGTGGTCGTTCTGGGGTCGCTTGATGCGTTCTACAGCGAAAAGGACCGGCACGTGATTTACATTGATGGCTCCCTTGCTGCGATGTCTTTCTCATACGCGCTGGAAACCCTCGGATTGAGCTCTTGCATCTGCAATTGGCCGGATATTGAGGCCCATGAAAAGCGCGCGCAGGAAGTTCTGGGTCTGAAGGGGTACGAACGGCCGGTGTTCTTCATGGCGGTGGGTTACCCGGATCCCGAGGCTATGGTCGCCTATTCCCAGAAACGGCCGCTTGAGGTTATGCGCGAGTACAATCCGCCCATCAATCGATCGTAGTTTGCGGCATTCGGCCTGCGTTTGACCTTGGCGGTCAGTGCGGGTCAGGCATGCGCTCTTTGGTTCATCAAAGAGCGTTTGGGTGACCTTAGCGTCTCCTTTAAGGAAGCCGAAGTTCTGCCTTGCTGCCACATCCATTGGCCTAAGGCTCGCACGGGGCGATACCAATGGTAACTGTTTAAGTTCCCGTGAAATATTTTGGCCGCGCTCCAGTATCGCTGCAATTTCGAGGTATGACAGTATACGGTCCTCCTAAGGGCGAGCACGCATGAGGCTTCGATGAAAGAAACAATCAAGGATCAAGTCGGCGTGTTGCTCACATCGGCAGGACGACGGGTTGAATTGTTGGAGTGCTTTCGGACTGCCGCACGTGGGCTCGGGATCGACTTGCGTGTGTTTGCCTGCGATCTTGCACCTGATCTTTCGGCGGCCTGTGCGCGAGCCGACGGAGCATACGCGGTACCACGATGCGATGATCCTTCGTATGTTGATGTTGTTTTGGCAATTGCGGCTGAGACAGGTGCAAGACTGGTCGTTCCGACAATCGACCCGGAGCTGGCGCCGCTGGCCGAGGCGGCCGAGGACTTTGCTCAAATCGGCGCTCGGGTTCATGTCTCAGACCCCGAAACAATCTCGGTGGTCCGCGATAAGGCCCGAACCGCCGAGGTGCTGAGTGCCGCGGGTGTCCCAGTGCCCTGCACGCACGCATTGGAGGCTTTGCGCGCCAAGCCGGACCTCCTGTCCTGGCCGGTTTTTCTCAAGCCGTCGGGGGGCAGCGCAAGTCGTGGGCTGGCTGTGATCAACCATCCGGGGGACTTACCAGATCATACTGATGAACCCATGATCGCGCAGGATTGTCTCGGAGGACCGGAATACACAATCAACATGTTTGTCGACTCCCGTGGTGAACTCAGAACAGTGATCCCGCATATCCGGTTGTCGATACGCGCCGGGGAAGTCGAGAAGGGTCGCACTGAACGGCGTGCTGACCTGAAGGCGATTGCAGAGGGCATTGCTGCCGCCCTTCCTGGTCTGCGCGGTGTATCATGTTTTCAGGTGATCGACGATCCCGAGCATGGTCCAAAGGTCCTTGAAATCAATGCTCGGTTCGGCGGCGGCTATCCACTTGCCGATGCAGCAGGGGCAACCTTTGCCCGCTGGCTCTTGGAAGAAGTCACGATCGGTACTTCAGCTGCGCATGACAACTGGACCGACGGGGTTGAAATGCTGCGTTATGACGCCGCCGTTTTCCGGGGGCTATCTTGATCGTATTCGATTTGGACGACACGCTGTATCTCGAGCGGGATTTTGCGTTCTCCGGCTATGCTTCTCTCGATAGTTACATTGAAGAAACAACGGGATGTATTGGCTTTGGTGCTTGGTGCTGGGCCGCGTTCCTTGCGGGTCGGCGCCAACGGATTTTCGACGAGGCGCTGGCAGCGCTTGGCCTGCCTGAGGATGCCGGGATGATCGATGATCTTGTTACAAGGTATCGCAACCATACCCCGCAGATTGCACTTTGCGACGATGCAAGGCGATGTCTTGACCGGCTTTCTCCGTGCACAGACCTAGGGCTGATCACCGATGGCCCTGAGCGGATGCAACGGGCCAAGATTTCGGCGCTTGGGATTGCCCCGCAATTTAAGGTGTTGCGGCCAACCGCTGCGTGGGGGCCTGAATTCTCGAAACCGCATCCACGGGCATTTCTGGAAATGGAGGCGGCGGCTGGTGGGGCTTCTCTTGTCTATGTTGCTGACAACGCCCTCAAGGATTTTGTCACACCGCGAGCGCGAGGGTGGCACACGATCCAGATTTGCCGCGAAGGCCGCGTCCATACGGCACCACCGCCTGATAAGGCCTACGCGCCCCATGCCCAGATAGAGAGCCTGGATGAATTGGAAGCAACGTTGGAAAAGCTTGGGAGAGCTATCCCGACGGCACGCTAGGCCGCCTCCGTCACGAGCTTTGTGAGATTGTCTGGCTCCAAAAACCAATGATACGTCACGGCTTTCTGCCCATGAACTTGTGGATATCGTCGCGCTTCATGGCTGTGAGTATGGGGTGCTTGGCGGCTTCCTGTTGAATAACGGATCACCGGTCCCGCTTCGTTTCTCCAAGGGTGTCGAGAAGCGCATCCCATTGAGCGGCGACGCGGGGCACTGTGAATCTGGCGCTACTCTTTCGCGCTTCATTTGCCAGTTTTGCGCGGAAGTCCCGGTTGGACAGCAAACGGCGCAGCGCGTTTGCCAACTCCTCAACATCACCGTCGGGAACGAGCAGGCCGTCTACACCATCGGTTACCATCTCGGCCGGTCCGAAAGGGCAGTCGAAACTCACTACGGGCATCCCTGCCGCCATGGCCTCGCCTAGAACGTTGGGAAATCCCTCAAAGCGCGACGAGAGCACAAAAGCATGACCTTCCCTGATCCATGCACCCGGCGTATCGGTCTGGCCAGCAAGGAAGATACGCTCGCTGCCGCCGCATGCGGAAATTCTGGATGCCAGGCTGTCACGCAGTGGTCCATCACCAAAAATCTTGAGCTGCCAGTCGGAGAATTCATCCTGAATTGGGGCAAAGGCATCGATCAATAGGTCAAACCCTTTCTGCGACACCAGGCGGCCTACGGCCACAAGGATTTTGGGCTCGCTCTCTTCGGGCGGGAGCGCAGTTGGCGTCTCGATAGGATTGGGAATGACAAAGGCGGCACTTTCGACACCTTTCGGCAAACAAACGAGGCTCGCCCGTGTCTGCATCACGATGGCGTCTGCCAAAGGATAGAGTCGGGCCAGCAGCCTGCCCCAGAGGCTATTTGCCTCTTGGCGCATAGGGTTGTTGCGCTCGCAAACGACTGTGTGTATCGAGCGCCCCCACGTCGAAAGCAAAGCCAGGACATTGTTCTTGGTCAGAAATGAAATCAACGTATCTGGCTCGATTTTCACGAGAACCCGTCGGAGAGCCATGAGCCGGCGGAGGACTCGCAGCGGCCCCAGCCCAGGATGGGAAAGGTCGAGGCGGTGAAGCGCGACAGTCGGCGGCACGTCAAAGTAGATAGGGGCATCGGGCGCATCAAAGCTGATTATGTGCACCTCGTGACCTTGTGCCACCCAGTGATTTGCAAGCAACATCACTACCCGTTCGGCCCCTCCGGCACCGAGCCCCGTGAGCAGAATTGCTAGACGCTTCCTCATCATTCAGCAGCCACGACAAAATCGCCGAGGTTCGCTGCCGGAAGCCTGTTCCATTCGTCTGCGCTCGTGTTTCCGTCAACACAATGGTCGCTGGTACATACTGCTGGACGGTGCAATCCGCTTGCATCCCGATGGTGATCCAGGCTCACGCGCTCCGTTGTGATTTCACCGAAAACAGGAGGGCTCTCAAATACGTCGGCGCTCGGCGGCCGCAGTTTGCCAAAGTCTTTGCCGGGAAGACACATCTCAACAAATGCCCGCAACTGTAACATGGTCGGGGCTGTTATGTGATAAGCGATATGTTCCGGCATGAGCGTCATGCATTCCGTATAGGTTCAGGTGACGGCAGGAAATCGTGCTCGGCTTGCTGGCGCGAGGTCCTCATATATTTGGCTGAGCTGTTCAATGTGGCGTTCTGTGCCGTAGCGACTGATGAGGTTCGCGCGGGCTTCCGCGACAATGGCTGCGCGGTTTTCCGGGTCGCTTTCAAGATGCATGATTGCATCTGCAATGGCTCTTGGGTCCCCTACCGGAACAAGCCGGCCTGTCTTGCCGTCCTGAATGGCTTCGATGTTGCCGCCGTGCCGGGTGGCAATCACCGGAACGCCCAAATGCATTGCTTCGATCAATGTTCGACCAAAAGGTTCGTTTAGAGCCGTCACAACTGTGGCATCCATTGCCGCCATCGGTCCGTTGATCGGTCGTCTGAAACCCATCAGGTGAATATGTTTGCCGATCCCGAGACGCTCGGCCAATGCCAGAGCTTCGCGGTCCAGCGGCGCGTGGGGCAAAATCGCCTCACCAAAAAATAGACCATGAACTTCGCGGCCAGGCAGAGCCTTTATCGTTTCTGCCACTGCTTCCACGAAAGCAATTGGTTGCTTGCGCGGGACCAGAGATCCAAAAAAGCCCAGGAGCAACGCGTTCTCTCCTGCTTTGATTTCTTTAAGCAGCGCGGCACGGGCCGCCACACGGTCAGGCTGTTCTTCGAATTCAAACGGGCTGTAGACGACATGGGTGCGGCGTCTGACTGGCAAGAGAGGGTGTGCCGGGCGTGCAAAATTTGAGACGGTCACGATCCGGTTTGCAAGAAAGGGTGCAATTGTGTTGACCCCAAAGCCTTTCGGATCCTCGCGATGATGCCAGAGCAAGCGGCACCCGGCGAGGCGTGCTGGGGCAGCCCAATTAACATGCATCCGCCCGTCGTTTGTGTGGACGATGTCATAGGCTCCCTCCTTGAGAAAGCGGCGCAACGCGGGCAACGTTCGGGTAAGATAGGTTCCTACCGATATAGACCTTTCGGTCTTGCTGTGCGACGGTGCAATGATCGCAACATCCGCCAGTGTCCGGTATTCAAGGCCCTGTGAATGGATATAGTCTCCCAGTGGTCCCGGCCCTGACCCATCGAGGTCGTGCAACAAAACAGTTGGCTTGAAACGGTTTCGGTCCAGCCCAGCCACCAGCTTGAGGGCTGAAATATGGCTGCCGCCGATAGTTTTGCCCCCTACAAAGGGGAGCAGAATGCGCAAACGGCTCAAGGAAACGACCTCACGAAATACTCTTGGGGGAACATTCAGTTGCCTGCGGAAGGTGGCAAGACCTCGACGGTGATTTCAAGTGTGTCGCGCGGTGCCAGACGGGTCGTGGGGTCAGCTTGGATACGTTCAAACGCGCCGTTTACCTCTCGTGAGATAACGTAGACGACTTTGACTGCCTCGTCTGACTCGACACCAGCGGTGCCCCGCACAGTCGCTTCGGCATAGAGTTTTTTGGCGGTCTCCAATTCCGCCCGACGATTGGTCAGGTCGTTTCTAACATCTCGCAGTGCAGCGAGACGGCTGAGGCGCGCCTCGTCGAAGAGCGTGATCTCATCGCGGCGCGCCAAGTTGAGCTGCTGTTGGGCATTTAGCCGTGCGACCTCCAAAGCACTCAATTGCACTTCCATACCGGCCAAGTCAGAGAGAACCGCCGTTTCTCGCGTGCGCGCGGCGAGACCGCGATCTTTCAGTTCGCCCATCACTTCGGCTTCTTCACGGGCAAGTGCGACTTGTTGCTGGCGCAGTGCAAGCTGGGCGTCAAGACGGAGCACTTGCTCGGCCACAACTTCCTGCAGTTCCTGGATATTGGCTTCTCGAGTGTCGAAAGACCTTTGTCGGGCGATGAAAAGCTCCCGCTCAATCCCATCAATACCTTCGCCGTTGACAGTTGGAGTACCGTCTGCCGCCCGTATCTCGATTGCAGCAACCTCTGCCACCAACCGCGCCTCCTCGGCTTCCAGGGCGGCGATCTCGTTCGTCAGAATGCGCATCTGGCCGCTCAGGCGGATCAGCTCTCTTTCGGTGTTTTCTTCAGTACCATCACTCGAGCCAACTCCCCCCGACTGCGCCACCGCTTGCTGAACAGTCATCCCAAGACGAAATGGATAAGCCCCCGGGTTTGTGACAAAACCACCAACATAGATCGGAGGGTGTCCCGCGATCTCGATTGCAACTTCCGGCGGCGACGTCAAACCAATCCGGCGCTGAATCTGAAGCGAAATCGCCGTGGACAGGTCGTCTGCCGTCTTGCCGCTGGCCATAATGGTTCCGGCCAGTGGTATCTGTATCTCACCGCTGGATGAAATGCGGTATTCGCCGCTGACCCCGTCCCAAAAACTGAAGTTCTGGGTGGAGTGGTCCCAACGCCCCGCCCGCACCAGCAAAGTATCCCCCGAAACAAAAGAATAAGGTTCTGCCATCGCAGAAGCGGGCATGAGAAAAATCAAAGCGAGGATCATCAGACGAAACAGCATAACCACCCTGCTACTATTTTACTATCAAACCAAACAAAAAGGTTATAATTGAAGAGGCTATCCCAAAAAGGGGTCTGCGTCGACCGCGAAACAGGGTTAATTTACAGACACCGTTTGCCGTCCGCTGGAGACCTTCATGCAATCTAGGATTATCTACATCGCCGGCTACGGACGCAGTGGATCGACTATGCTCGATATGATGCTGGGTATGCATCCCGAGATATTCGGGTCCGGCGAGATTTCAGCCATGTGTCGCCATGTTTGGCACGAGAACGAGTTTTGCGCCTGCGGCAGCCGGCTTAAGGATTGTGATGTGTGGGCACCGGTTATGGCTCGATGGGCCGAAGCCTGCGATCCGAACGACCATCTTTCACTGCAGCGCGTTTTCGAGCCGCTTTATGCGCCTGCGCGTACGATCGGCGGCCGAAGGCTCAACGCATTTCTTGCCCAATCACGTGCGCTGTTTTCCGCCATTCGCGCCGAGACCGGGCGGCCGGTTGTTCTGGACTCGTCCAAGGCACCGGGGCGTGCGCTTGCCTTGAGCCGGGACCCGGACGTCGATCTGCGCGTGATCCATTTGGTGCGCGACGCCCGCGCGGTGGCGCATGCAATGGGCCGCGCAATTCCTCTCGATGTCGCGAAAGGCGTTCAGAAAAAGATTGTGCCGCGTTCTGCCCTTCGAACTGCGCTGAGATGGCGGATGTATAACAGCGTCGCAGAGAAGTTGCGCACCCGCCTTCCAGCGGAACACTCGGTGCGTGTTCGATATGAAGACCTTATGCGCGACCCGCTGACCGAGATGATGCGAATTTCTACAGCGATCGGAGTAGATCTATCTGCAATCGCAGAACCGATCGCCGAGGGTGCAAAAGTCGTGCCTGCGCACCAGATGGCGGGCAGCCGGTTGCGGATGAAAGGCCCTGTTGCGCTGCGATATGACGACGCCTGGGAAGTCGAAATGTCGAACGCGGCGAGAAAACAGGCGGAAATGGCTGCCGGGGCTTTGCTCCGGCGCTACCGGTACATCGAATAGGCAACGCGTGGCAGGCTGAGACTCATCGCCAGCGCCAGGGGAACATGCCAGAACCGGGCATAAAAGTGGGCGAAAGCGTTCAGCAAAAGAGCGAACAAAATAACTGTGACCAGTGTCAAAGCGCCCAACATGCGGCTTTCGGGGGACCTGTACGCAACTATCCCCAAGGCCAAAGCTGAAAGGAAAAAACCGGAGAGGCCAAGTAGCGACAAGACCCCGCCTTCCGACAGAACCAGCAAATAGGTGTTGTGCACCGGAGCGCCGTAGGAACTGAAAGTCCGGTACTGGTCGGCGCCAAGACCGAGCCACACGGTTTCATTTGAAAGCTGAAACGCCTCCTGCATCAGTGCGAAACGGTCCATAAAGGTTCCCGCCTGCTCGATATCTACCGACGACAAGGCACCGAATACACGCCTCTGAAAAACCTCGGGCAGGAACAAATCGCCAAACTGCAGGACGGTCGCGGAAAAAATCGCCGCAAGGAGTGCAGCCGCGACGATGGTTCGAACGCCTCCCGCAAGCAAAAGTATCATGCCTGTCCCCAAAGTTGCCGCGCCAAACCCGGTATTTGATCCGGTAAGCATCAGCCCGTAGACCAAAATGGCCATAATGGCCACAAAATGCACGAGACCGAATATTCCCACTATTCGCAGATAGACGCTAAACGTGATCGCGATTGCCGCCATGGCGCCCGCTGCGTTTTCACGCTCCAGAAGCGAGCGGAGACGCCCGCTGCCCGAAACCAGCATTGGATTGGCGTCGGGCACGAAAACAATCAAGTAGATACCAAACAACATGATTGCTGAGACGGAGTAGATCAGAACTCGCATCAGCAGAAATGTCTCTTCCAGACGTCGGCATGAAATGATTATGGGAATGAGAACCAGCGAGTAGAAATATTGAACAAAGGCAATGAGCCCGTCGACTGGATCGCCCTGCACGATCGAACCGAGCAGCAACCCTCCGAGAAACAGCATGAGCGAGAAGAGCCAAAGCGATGTTGCCGGCCCAAAAAATCGCAACGGCACGCTGCGGTTGAGCAGCATAACTATCACCGTCAGAAAGCCAAAAAAATCACTGGCTGTAAAATAGGCCATTTCAAGACGGAAATAATTCATCGGTGACAGCGCGACCGTAGCGCCCGCCAGATACAGTTCCAGCCGTCTGGCCTGCGTCTGCCGGTCGGGGGCATGACTGCTGGCGGGTATCAAATCTGTGACGGTCACACCGCGGACTTTTCTGGCAAGGGGCGCATCTCCAGATGCCACAAGCATCCCAAGAACCATACAGCGCTGAACAGCACCTGGCACAACATCGCACCGACCCCACCCCAAAGACTGACTGCAGGCACAAAGGCGACAGCAAAGAGGGCGGTGCTGAGGATTGTGACATGCAACAGCTCTCGGTCCCGACCCATGCTCAGCAGCGCGGCATTGAACGCCAATCCAGTCACATTCAACACAATTGCCCCTCCCAGAACCCAGATCATTGGAACCGCGCCGGTGAAGTCCTCACCGAAAAATGCATCCACAAGGCTTGGCACGGCAAAGGCCAACGGGATCGCAACCGCCGAACTGGAAACAAAGATCATAAGGGTAACATAGCGGACCATCCTGCGGAAACGCGAGCGTTCACCTTGTATCCAGAGCTTCGCCAGTTCGGGAAACAGCACCTGCGTCAATGTCCGGGCCAGACGCAACACGGCGCGCCCTGATCGCTTTGCAACCTGATACTGACCGACAATAGCGGGGCTGACCATAACACCGAGCGCCAGCACATCGAAGCGCTGGGTTGCGTTGCGAAGGATTTGGTAGATGTTCGAGTTCCAAAGGAAACGGAAGATACGGGTGTTCTCCGTACATGCCGTGCGTGCCGAGGCCCTCCAAACGCCATCATATCCGCGCCGCAAAAGCTCCCGTATCGCCAAGGCAAAGGCCACAATACCATCGGCCAAGCTGTGTAGCAGCAGCATGACTATGAAAGCCCATATCCCCAAGTCGAACGCCAGTGCCACCGCCGCAATCGCAAGCCGCATGACGGCCAAGCAGCATTCCGAAACGGCAAGCAATCCGAACCGATCGAATAACCGTAACAGCGCAACCCCAGTGGGACGGAACGAGACAAAGAGAGCAAGTGCAACAACCAGAATATAGTCGAAACCGTCGGGGCCGAGCCCAAACACAGGCGCAGCCAGCCACCCTACTGAGATTGCGATGAGGCCTGCCAGCACGCCGCCAGCAAGGTCGATGAGTATGGATAGTTTGATCAAGCGCTCAAACCGGCCCTTGTCGTCCTTTTCCAAGGCCTCGGAGCCGTATTTTATCAGAACCTGCGTCGGCTGAAGGCGAAAGAGCATGTCGATCGTTCGCACATAAGCTTCGACGAGGGCCAGAATTCCAAGACCGGCTGGACCAAGCGCACGGGCCGTCAGCACCAGCGTCACGATTCCAATAAGTGAGACCGCCGTGGTTCCGGATACCAAATACCCGACGTTTCTTAGAATCCGGGGTACGAGTTCGTCGAAATGGATAAGGCGCCGGAAAGCATTCGACATGGAGCCCTCACTCAAGCCGCCCGTGTCGAGGACGGATGGCGGGCAGCGCCAAGATTCATTTCAGTCAACAGGTGAGAATTGACTTTGTGAATATCAAATACCGCCTCCGCGCGGGCGCGCGCCTCTTTCCCCATCTGCAGTGCAAGATCCGTGTCATCAAGAAACTTTCTCATCACATCCGCCAAGGCATTGGCGTCGCGAGGAGCAACCAGAAAACCAGACACACCGTCCTCCACGGTATCTCCGCAACCCGGTAGCGTAGTGGTAATAACCGGGCGCCCTGTTGCCATCGCCTCGAGTATCGAGCGAGGGATGCCCTCTCGATAGTAGGACGGCAGCACAAAGACCGATGCATCTGACAGATAGGGGCGGACGTCATCCGTCTCACCCAAGTATGTCACGATGCCGTCTTCAGTCCATTTCTCGATTTCATCCGGTTTTATTCCTTTGGGATTGGGATCGAGCGGGCCAAGAATTCGAAACTCCGCGTCCGGATATTCAGGTTTGAGGCGTTTTGCAGCGGCAACGAATTCGCGAACACCCTTGTCAGCAAGAAGGCGTGCAATGACAAGAAACTTCGGAGCACCTTCGGAGAATGCCCTGTGTGCAAAACGCTCAAGGTTGACGCCCGTGCCTGCAACCCTGATGAGTTTGGAATTGTCATCCAGCATGGCAAACCGGCGTATGTCGTCCTCATCCGCGCCGTTATAGACAAAAGCGCGCCCCACACCGCGCAATCCGGCGCGATAGAGCCGCACGGAAACGTCCCGCAGTATACGCCGTTTGCCACGTGGATCCGGATCGGCAAAGACATAGCCGAGGCCGGTCATCAGGGCATGGCGTTCCGGCACCCCTGCGAGTCGCGCAGCGATACCGCCATAGATGACAGGCTTCATGGTGTAAGAGATCACGACGTCGGGGCGCAGACGCTGGAATGCACGTACCATACGCATCAAAAGCACAGCATCCGCCAGAGGATTGGTCCCCGTCCGCGCCATTGGCAACACCTCAAAGTCGCATCCAATATCGGCAAGCGTGTCGGCCACAGCGCGGTCGTTTTCGGGTGCAAAAGCGGTAACATGGTGCCCTTCGGCAATCAGGGCGCGGATCAGATCGAAACGGAACCGTGTCAGGCTTGGTGCGTAACTGCTGACCAGGGCGATCCGCTTTGGCGCTACCTTGCCCGTCATTTCGAAATTCCTGTTTTCGATGCCATGTTCAGGCTCCATGCGCCTCTCTGCCCTTGAGAGATCGCCTCATGATACCATTGATCATGGGCATCAATGTAACGAGACATCGAAAAGTTTTGGCAAATCCGGTCTCGCGCAGCGGCTCCCATAGCCTGGCGGCCAGATGGGCCGAGGTCCACCATTTTGGCCAACGCATTGGCTTGGGCCTCGGTGTCTGAGGGGGGGATGACCGCACCCGTTTCACCGACGATCAAACCGGTATCACCCACATCCGTGACGACGGATGGCACACCACAAGCCATGGCTTCGCACACCGCAAGTGGAAAAGCCTCACCCCATGCGGATGGCAGAAGAAAAATATCAAACCCGCTGACAAGCTTTGCAATGTCGCTCCGTTCACTCAGCGTGCTGATGCGATCCGAGATTCCGAGCTCGTGAGAGGCGCGACGCGCGCTGCCCACGTCTTGTCCAGTCCCGATCAGAACACCCTGAACGTCATAACCCAGCTCAAGCAATCGAGCGATGGCAGCGACCATCCGGGCCTGGTCTTTCATTGGGTGGTCGCGACCCACATTGCCGATGATGATCCGGCCGTCAGGAATACCTGCAATGGCCCCCAACCGCGCCCGCGCCTCCGCATCGGGGCGGAATTCGTCGGTGTCGATCGCATTTGGGATGACAATCGATCGATCGGAAGCAAAGCCTATCGCCTCGTGCTGTGCTGCTGAGACTTGCGCACAATACGATATTCCGGAAACGCCACCGGATAGCGCCGCACCGCTACGTATGAAGAAACGGCTTGAACGGCGTTCATTGTGGATATCCTGCAGCGAGTGGTGGACAGCCCAAAGTACAGGTGGCGCGGCCGTGGACGCGATGGTTGCCAGACGTGCCGCAAGATTTCCGTGATACATCCACCCATGAATCAGGTCCGGTCGGGTGTGCCGGACATGCTGCCTGAGAGTCTTCAACGCCCTTACGGAATACCTGCCCTGTTGCAGCCCCAAGTCATGCACCGGTACACCAAGGGACGCGATTTCCTGGCCAATTGCGCCCTGGGGCATCAGCGACAAAACAGAGTGGTCATATGCGCGCTGCCCAAGGGCGCGGAGATACCTCAGAAGCATGATCTGGGCGCCCCCAAAACCGGTGCTCGTGATGCAATGGAGAACCTTCATGTCGCTTCCTTTGGACTGCTTGTATCGTTGGAACCCCATCCGCTGGTTTTAAGTGCTTCCAAAGTCCGGGACCAATCTGTGCGTCACTGTTTTTCCAGGGCGCTTGGGAATGCCAGCAATCTGCCACTCTGTGGCTTCAGCATGCTGGTGAGATTGACGCGCGCGCCTTCGGTCGGTTCTCCGGGTGTATTGACTGCGCCTGGCTCTGCTTCTCCTGCCCCGAACACCACCGATGCAGCAATCCGCTCAGCGTCTTTACCCTCATTGGCGCGGTAACGGGGAACAATCTGGCGGAGTGTATCAATGATCATTGACGAGTCACCCAGACGCGCAAAGGCCTCTAGCCGGCTCATCCACACCTTGGCGTCGGCCAGCGAAACCTCTGCCGAGGTTGCAACCATCACACCCTCCAGACCACTTGGTGCGCGGGTTTCGAGCTTGTCAAAGAGTTCTTCGAACAACTTCTCGCCTGGTCGCATACCAATGATCTTGATCCCGATATCCTTGCCTGGCTCCAAGCCCGACAGGCGGATCATCCGCTCTGCTATGTCGATGATCCGGACCGGCTCACCCATATCGAGAACAAAGATCGCACCACGCGATGTTTTTTGCTCGATCCCATGAGCGGACGCCATAAGAGTAAGCTCCACCGCTTCGCGGATCGTCATGAAGAACCGCTCCATTCTGGGGTCGGTTACGGTGAGAGGTCCGCCGCTGGCGATCTGCTCTTTCAGAAGGGGTATAAGCGATCCTGAGGAACCGAGCACATTGCCAAAGCGCACAGTCATAAATCGTGTGCCTTTTCCCTCGCGCTCCGCCTCCCGATCCAACGCGCCACAATAGAACTCTGCAACCCTCTTGGTTGCTCCCATAACCGACGTTGCATTGACTGCCTTGTCGGTCGAGATCTGCACCATTGCGGCAGCTCCTGCGTGGCGGGCTGCATCCGCGACATTGCGCGTTCCGATCGCATTGGTCAGCACACCTTCGCCGGGATTGGCCTCGACAATGGGCACATGCTTGAGCGCCGCAGCGTGGAAGACGATATCCGGACGATAGGTCATGAACAGATTCTCAACCCGCGTACGGTCGCGTACGTCGCAAATTTCACAGTTCTTGACCACCGACGAGAAATGACGGTCTAGATCCTGGCCAATCGAATATAGATTGAACTCGCAGTTATCGATGAGCAACAAGCTCTCGGGATGGTTGGCTGCAATCTGACGCACAAGTTCTCCGCCGATACTGCCGCCGGCGCCGGTCACGACGATCCGGCGGCCAGTGACCAGCCGGGCCAGGCGCTTGCGATCAACGACGTGGGCCGGGCGCTGAAGCAGATCGTTCGGCTGGACTTCTTCAATACTCAGCGGGCGAGATTCGTTGAGCCCGTGCAAGTCGCAGATCCCCGGCAAGCGACGTACACCGATGCCCTGGCTTTCGGCCCATGACACAAGCTTCCTCACTTCGTCCTCGTTGAACTGTGCGGGGGCTTCTGTCAGCACGATGTGGCGGGGCAGCGCGCGCGTCGCGAACCAGTCTTTGACCGCTTCGACGTCCAGAACCGAACCAACGATCGGGACATCGTGAAAAACCAAACCTCTTGTGTTCTCGACACCGTCAACGATGCCGATCGGCTGGTAAGGCGGATTGGGCATATTACGTACGGCCCGCAAAAACAGATCGCAGGCGGTCCCGGTCCCAACAAGCAATACAGGCTCCGCTGTTGCCGCCTGCAAATGATTGCCTCCGCCAAGAAGCGTTCCCAACAGGTTTTGGTTGATCCTCCGGACCAAGCGCGTCCCGCACAGAAACGGAAGCGCCACAAATAGAGCAATGACCATAACTTCGGGCGGGACGTTCACTGCTGCCAACCCAAGCGACCGGAGGATGCCTATTGCCAACAGCACCAATGTCGTTGCCGTTGTCACGATCACTGCGTCACGGATAGACGTTGTCTCCGGATGGCGCCGATACATTCCCAAAAGGGGAAAAATGACGGCTGCCGTCAGAACACCTGTCAGCACGAGACCCGTGATGCTTTCGCTGTGGGTCGCATCAAGTGGGAGCCCGCTACGCAGAATGTAGGACGCGGAAAGCGCAGCGGCGACCAGAAAAATATCGCTGAAAAACAGACGCTTGTGAGACTTCAACTCACCGGCGACACTCAAAAGGAATTCCCGGACCCCTGAACCAAAAGTGCGGAATTGAGAGGCAGGTGTATTTCTATGCCCAATAATGAACTTCACAACAAATTACCCCCAAAACAACAAACAACAGAACGCCAAAATGGAGCCAGTTTTGGCGCATACTAAAAAACTTGTAGGTAGCTTAACGTTAAGTAGATTTTTCTCAAATCGATTTCATGCGCGTGAGCACACCAAATCCCTTAACCTTCCAAAAGCACAACTTAAGGCCGCATGTTATGTGGCGCTTCTACTTTTCCGGTACCCAGTTTTCACTTCGCCCCCACACTTGCTTAAAAATTAGGCAAATGCGGACAGCAGCCATAGCCGAACTGTTGAGCCACCGTGGAGAATCCATGAAAAAACGACGGATTGGGGACGGTATGCCGGACGCCCGATTCGGCCACAAAACTACGGCGAAATTATGATCGAGCCATTTGCTGCAGCTAGGCGTCGCCAGCGAGCTTGGCGAGGTAGTGTTCGAGATTGGATGTTTCGGCTCCCGGAAGCTTTGCCCAGGCATCTTGAGGATCATAAAGATCAAACGAAGGGCGGAGCCCGTCCCGCGCATCAGCCAGGCCACTGCCATCGCTGCCTGCAGGCTCCCGGTCGGCTGAAATCTCCGGCCATCCGCCCAAGTCGGCCAATGGATCGTCTACAATTCGCCCGTCACAATTGCGCACATGATTGAGCACCCGCGCGTCGAGATCATCGGCTTCGCGCGTGCCGGGTATCTGATCTCCTGCTCTGTCCAGAACATAGGTCATGGTTTCACTTACGGAGAAGACAGGTGAAGCGATTGGGTCGGCTGGTGTGGCAACCTGATGATCCTTGGCAACTGGATCTAGAACCTCAAACGGTATCGCGGTTTTGCAATCCATTGCGATATTGTCCTTGGCAAAGATCTCAATCAGGTTTTGGGGGTCCATCAGGAACGCCTCAACAGCAAAGCGTCGATCCTTGCGCGTACTCGGGCCTGCCAGAACAACGTTGCCGACATAGTTCACGCGTGTAGTTCCGAGGTTGTTGTAAAACTCGCCGAACTGGCTCCCAGCATTGTAGAAGACGTTGTTGATAACCTCGATCGGACCAATATCCGTCGCCTTGAGATCAGGATTTCGATCCCGATTGTGGGCAAATAGGTTCCGCGTCAACGTAATCCGCCCACAGGCATTATCCGAACCTTCGTGTGAGCAGATCAATGCGCCTTTCGAGTGCGCCCCCTTGGGATGGGTCGCTTTTTCCAGCCCATAAGCGAAGATGCTGTTTGCAATGGTGATGTCAGCCGCAGTGCTGCTGCTCACATGAACATTAATGTTCTCATCCGTCGCAAACATTACCGAGACATGATCAATGTAGATCCGCTCTGCGTTCTCGATGGTGATCCCATCAACCGCCGGGCTATCCTCAATGCTCGGACCCGGGCGCACTTTGAGAAAACGGATGACTACGTCATGCGCGCCCTTGATCACGAGCGGTGATCGGATGCTGTCGCGCAACTTCAGCTGAATTCCATCCCCGGGCGCTGTCTGCCCGGCAACATAAACATTCGACCCCACCCTAAGTTCACTGTCGAGCTCGATTGTGCCACTGACTTGAAAGACACAAACGCGAGGTACATCAAGCTCTACGCACGCACGTAAACTGCCCTCTCCTCTATCCTCAAGCGTGGTAACGGCAATAATTTCACCCCCACGCCAACCGATTGCCCCGGCACCAAAGCCAATGGCACCGGGGAAGGCAATCGGTTCGGAAGAGGCAATTCCGGCAAACCCGACTGCCAAGAGGCAGGTTAGGAGTCTTAGGTACATCGCGACGCTCACCCTTATACTGTTTGCGACTGTGACGTGGGTGCCGAGCCGCGGCGTGATCCCATCGCTCATCGCTTGCCTACGGCGTTGAGTGCGACACCAACCAGCGGAATCATTTTACTGCGCATGGCATGAGTTGCTGCACGCAGTGCCCGCTCTCTTGTTTGCCCCGCACGAGCAACAACAACGGCAACATCGGCAAACTCTGCAAATCGATTGGCGTTCTCTGTAGCCAGATACGACGGTGTGTCGATCACTATGAGATCATAGGTTTTGCGCAGGTAGTTCTCAATTCGGGTTTCCTCGCTTCGATCAGCCCGCAACTTGAGACCGAAATGCGAGGTTGGTCCAAAGTTGATCACGTCAAGCTGAGGGTATTGACTGCAGGTGCTTATGCCTCTCCTGAACGTTTCGAAACTGTCGAAAGCATCCTGCAGGGCAAGATCGGAATTCGGCACACCAAGCAGTGCGCTGGCGCTCTGTTGCTGGACATCCAGATCAATCAGAATTACCCGCAGACCGTCGTGGGCAGCACAGGCGCTAAGGGCAACGGAAACGGTGGACTTGCCCTCGTTGGGCAGGGCGCTGAGAACCATCAGGGCAGCGCCTTTATCCGTATCCGTCCTGGCCAGTGCTGACGTAGCAAGTGACCGCGCTGCCTGCCCGAACGCCGAGTAGGGAGCCGCAGAAAGGTGCTCGATCAAGTGACCACGCGCGCCAGCCCCCGAACGCGGCAACCGGGGTATCTGCGCCAAGACGGGCAAACCACTTGCCTCCTCGGCGCTGCCCACCGTCCAGATTTGCGCGTTCATCTGTTCGCGGAACAGAACATAAATAAAGGCAAAGAAGCTTAAGACCACAAACGCGACGGCCAGTGTTGCGACACGTTGCGGCTCGGAGGGCTTTCGAGGAGGCTGCGCCACGGTGATCTGGCGTGCCGTGGGCGTGAGCGAGTCTCGTTGCGCCTCATAATCGTTCAAGCGCTCGAAGATCGATTGATAGCGCTGCTGATCGATCTGCAATGCGAGTTCTAATTGCGCGCGCTCCAATTCAGCCCGGGTGCGTTGGCGAAGCGCATCAGTCCGCTGCTGTATCTGCCGCGCAAGATCCGAACCCTCGCCCTGTTCTTCTAGATCGGCGATTGCGCGCAGGCTTTCGAGTTCAGCCAGCATCGCTTCGGTGCGGTTGCTGTCATCGAGCGCATTCAACCGAATCAAAGCCGCAAGTTCAGCTTGCCGTGTTGTAAGGTTTTCGATGGCAGTCACAGACCGCTTGCGCAGAAAGTTGATAGCGCTGTCGATACCCAACCGCTGTCGGCGGAGCCCTTCCTCGATATAAGTCCTTGCGACAACATTGCTGACCCGCGCAGCAAATACAGGGTCTTCGTATGTGGACTCTATTCGAATCGCCAAGCCATGGCCTGGGTAATTGATCGAATAGATACCAAGGAGCTTGTCGATAACGGCTTCGCGCTGCAGGGCTTCGTACTGCGCAATGCGGTCTGCCTCACTCAGGGCTTCCAGATCACTTTCGTCGAGCGGTTCTGCCGGGTCGCTTGCCTCGGTCGTTACCACCGCCTCACCAGAGGTTGCGGCATTGATGGTGCTGCCGCTTCCCCCGGGTTGAAGAAAGCGAAACAGTCGCGACAAAAAGAAATCATTATCCCCCAAGCTGGGTGCAAAGTCAGGATCGTCAAAAAGCTCCATGCGTTCCGCAATTGATTCGGCGAACTGGCGCGACCGCAGCACCTCGACCTCGGTTTGGGCCACACTTGGATCGATGACGCGCAGGCGGGAGCTGACCGTGTCAAAGGCGGTATTGCCTGTCTCCAACACGATGACCGAGGTCGCCACGTAACGCTCACTGATGGAAAAAACGACGGCTGCAGTGAGCGCCATGCCTACCGCAACAAAGCAAAAGATCAGGACAAAATTGTGTTTAAAAAGATGCCACAGATCCTGCAGACCCACACGCGAAGTGGGTTCCGACTTCGATATGTCGCTCTGGGGGGATACGTTCAAAAAAC
The DNA here is from genome assembly GCF_025141855.1 of Ruegeria sp. B32. Lineage (NCBI taxonomy): Bacteria > Pseudomonadati > Pseudomonadota > Alphaproteobacteria > Rhodobacterales > Roseobacteraceae > Ruegeria > Ruegeria sp. B32. The sequence goes on from NZ_CP081107.1 coordinate 32,615, forward strand.
ACCTCTTCGAAATCTGGATACCCTGATCGCGTGGATACTCGTGTATGTAAGAGCGGATGATGAAGTGTTTTCCGGCCAAGAAATAGATCTCAGCAAAAAATGACCGCCCACCTTGACTGCAGAAACATCTGCAGGACATCTAGCATACCGCCGTGCATTTCAGAAAGAGTGAGTTGGCAGACCGCCGCCCGACGGGCCACTCGTTCACGAAGAGAGGCTTCAGGTTGTGTGCGGCGCCCAAACCTGGACCACTGGAAGTTGGTTTTTTGCTACCCTGTCCCGGTGAGAAGCTGGTGACGCCATCAGGACAATGCACAGCAATCGACATGGTGTTTCCGATTGCGCCACGGCGTCGCTTCTCGTTGCCGGGCCAACGTCAATCCTCCAGCTTTTCATGGACCTCTGCACGGCTCATGAACGCATGGGCGTTCGACACCCCGCCTTTTGCCGGTTGTCGAAGGCGAAAATGTGAGTGGCTGGCCAAAACCTCGCAGCCTTTTCCAATCCGCAAAGGCGACAAACCCTTCGCCGGCCCGCGCCCGTTGATAAAATCCATCGCGCGGCACGGATGAATCGACACACAGCGCTTGCTTCATCGAAAATCCGCCGCATAATCAAGCCAACCGGACGCGCCAGACCCTCTTTTAGTTCACGCAGCATTCAGTCCATAATCCCTGACGCACGGGTGACGGGTATGGGGCGCCGCAGTTCGCAAAACCGCCCGTGAGGCTTTCGCTCTCATCGCCACGCCATTTGACGGAGTGCACATTGTCTACCCCATCCTCACAAAGCTGGCCGCATTTCGATGAAATTCAAATTGAAGCCGTCGCAGAACTGCTCCGATCCGGAAAGGTCAATGCATGGACCGGGGCAGATGTAAGATCTTTCGAAGATGAATACGCCGAAGCTTTGAATGTGAAGCACGCCGTAGCATTCGCGAATGGCAGCGTCTCAATCAACACGGCTCTTGCCGCGCTCAAACTGGCCCCTGGCGATGAGGTCATCGTAACGCCACGCAGCTTTGTAGCTTCGGCGTCCTGCGTTCTGCTGTTTGGCGCGATACCCGTCTTTGCTGATATCGACCCTGACAGCGGAAACCTCACCCCCGAAACAATTCGGGCCTGCATAACCCCGAGGACAAAAGGCATCATTCCCGTCCATTTGGGCGGATGGCCATGCGACATGCCTGGAATCATGGAACTGGCTGCAGAGCACAAGTTGTGGGTCATCGAAGATTGCGCCCAAGCCCACGGCGCTTTGATCAACGGCCACCCCGTAGGCACATACGGCGATTTTGGCTCCTTCTCGTTTTGCCAGGACAAGATCCTTACCACGGGTGGAGAGGGCGGTCTCCTCGTAACCAACAATACCGAGCTTTGGAAATACGCCTGGAGCTACAAGGACCATGGAAAAGACTATGACAGAGTCTTCGCCACGGATCATCCACCGGGGTTCCGCTGGCTGCACACGCATCTCGGCACCAACCTGCGGATGACCGGAATATCTGCCGCGCTTGGCCGGATTCAGCTTCGTCGTCTGCCTGAGTGGCAGTCGGTCCGGGCACGCAACGCGCATATTCTCGCGCAAGCATTCTCAGACTGCCCGGTCCTTCGTACGCCGATGCCAGCCCCAAATCTAACCCATGCCTGGTACCGCTTCTATACCTACGTTCGACCAGAAAAACTGGCTGAAGGCTGGAGCCGCGATCGGATCATGACTGAGATCCAGGCGGCAGGTTTCCCGGTTTTTTCTGGAAGCTGCCCGGAGATCTACCTTGAGGCCGTGTTTCCCGAGTCGATCAGACCGAAAGCTCGGCTGCCTGTCGCCCGCGATCTCGGCGAAACGAGCCTGGCCTTCCTGGTCGACCCGACCTGGTCTGAAAATGAGATCAGAGCGCTCGTTCAAGCCGCCCTCCCAATTCTCGAGGCCTCTGGAAAGCACTGAATTTGGTTCAATCAAGCGGGAGGGTCCTGGGCCGGTGATGGATGCAATGCAAATGGAATTCACCATTGAAGCGCGCAATCGTCGACGTGACCGCCAATTCCATCGAGGAACACTCCAAGCCATCCGCAAGGACAATCATTTTCTGTATCGTGACCGAGGCCTTTCTTGCTCTGGGGCGTGCCGCGCGAGAACACGGTCCCGCAGTACGTCCAAAAGACCACGTTTCCACATCACGAACAGTGCGCTGGAGGCTTCGACACTGTTTGCCCAGCGGCTTAAGTTTGCCTCAATTCCGGCGCTATACTTGACTCATGAATATAGCCGCCATGATTGCGGATTAGCAGTTCTTACAACTCGCAAATCCGTATCCCAATTATGCGCTACAATCGGCGTTTACTGTCCATTTTCAAGCGCATCAACCGGAGACGCCCTTAGCCAATGCATTTCAAAGACATAAATTTCATCATCATAGGTGCAGGGAAGTCGGCGAGCACCTGGCTTCAAAAACAGCTGCAATCTGATCCGGAAGTCTACATGCCAGACCCGGAACTTCACTACTTCTCTCGGAATTACAGCCGAGGTGACGAATGGTACCTTTCTCAGTTCAAAGATGCGGGGGTGGGCCAGACCGTTGGCGAAAAGTCCAATTCCTACCTGTATGCGCCCGATGCAGCAGCCCATATTCACGACCGCATGCCTCATGTGAAGCTGATTGCGCAATTGCGCAACCCCGTCGAGCGGGCCTACTCCAACTACTGTATGTTGTTCCAGCGCGGTGAGGTCGGACCAGACATCGAGTCCTATCTCGACCCTTCGCAGGGCGGCGGCAACAAATTGCTGATCTCCGGTCATTTTGCGTCACATCTGCAAACCTACATCGACCTGTTCGGACGCGAGAAGCTTCTCATCCTGTTCTTCGAAGGCGTGTTGGACGATCCAGAGGGGCAGATGTCGCAGGTTCGCACCCATCTTGATTTGCCACCGCACCCCTTGGCGCCGGAAGGATGGAGCAAGACAAAGGACAAATCCGCTCCCAATGTGCCAGCGCATTGGAAAAAGCGCCTTGGGTGGATGAAGCCGATAGTCCGCCCCCTAAGAGGGACCGCAACCTTTGAAACGGCACGCGGGTGGATTGCAAGCGAAACCCAGTACCCGCCGCTCACGGACGATCTAAGAAAACGGCTTAACGACTATTACGGCCCGTCTATCGAGGCCTTGGAGCAGATTAGCGGTCAGTCACTCAGCCATTGGTATGGGTCGATGGACGAGCCGGGGGGAATGACAGCCTGATGTCGCTCGGAGACTGAAGCGGAACGCGTACCCACATAAAGCACACATTGACTGAGAGGAGACCAAACCAGCGCGCGGGAACATCATGATCGATTGAGGAGCTTTTCCGTTTCCGCGGCACCTGAACCGCGGCAGTGGCCTGAATGGTTCAAACAATCATCGCTTTCGCTCAAATGGGTGCAGATTTTCGAAACATACCAACCGGGATCGGGAAAAATCGGCATTTTTTGCCAAATAAAAAGAAAGGAGAAAGGCGGATACATGCTGTCATCCGCTGATTGATATGAAGAAGTTTGTAATAACTGGTATTCAGATGAGAAACAAAGGCTCTCAGGCGATGTTTCTCACGCTTTATTATGGGTTGAAGTCGATTTACAAGGATTGCGAGGTGGTCGGCTTTTCCAACAAATACGACCCCTCCGAAGAATACACTTTCAAGTTGCTACCCTACGACGACTACACTCGGCTGGTTTTCAAATACCGGCTGAACAAGGTTCCGCTGCTGGAACCGCTTTTGACCTCTTTCGTCGGCATGATGAAGAAAACCGACAAGTGGAAGGGCAAGATCCCGGAAATGGAAAAAGCGCTGCGGGAAGCGGATGCTGTGTTCGATGCGAGCGGGTATACCCTTGGCTCAGGCTGGTCAAAGAAAGGCGGCGGGTTGCTGCTGGACACGATAAGATACGCCAAACGGTACAACACGAAAATCGTCCTGATGCCTCAGAGTTTCGGCCCCTTTGATTGGGACGATGACGACAACGGGGCCTTCCTCAAAGAGATGAAAGACGAACTGACCTATGCCACGAAAATATATGCCCGCGAGAAAGAGGGGTTTGGCTGCCTGAAATCCCTGGGTCTGGACAACGTTGAATTATCAACGGACATGGTTGTTCGAGAAAAATTCTTTCCAAAAGCAAGCGATATCTACCCATCCTACCAGGAGGACGAGACGAACTACCCAACCAAAGGCTCTGTCGGGTTCATAATAAATGAGAACATCTTCAGAATTGGTGACCCCGAAGCAGTCTTCAATCTGTACGCAAAGCTGCTCGACAAACTGGTGGACAATGGAGAAAAAGTCTACATTCTAACCACCTCCACTGCCGATACGCACCTTGTTGAAACAGTTCTTGGAAAGACCAGAAACAAAGACAACGTGGGCGTGATTGCCGGTGAGTATTCGAGCCCGGAACTCATAAACATCATCAGCAGGTTCAAATACGTTGTGGCGTCACGCTACCATTCGGTCGTGTTCGCATACAGAAGCGGCGTGCCCGCAATCATTCTCGGGTGGGCCAATAAATACATAGACCTGGCCGAGCACTTCCAACAGCAAGACTACGTGTTTGACATAAGAAACCCAGGCGTCGATCGCATCATCGAACAAATCGACAAAATGGCGGCGAACCACGAAAACGAGTCACGCACCATAAAAGACCGCTTGAAAAACCTGCAAGCCTCTTCCGTTGTCGCCGAAGCTGCAAACGAAATCGCCCCGCAAAACACAACAGCCACCTAGCAGAAGGACACCCGGTAAATAGCCGGCACTCACACAAAAACGACACACAGCCAGCGGCGACCTAGAATTCCGGATATCGTGGGCCGTTGTATCTCTTTGCGTCCGCGAAAAAGGAGACCTGTGCCACTGCGCCATCAATTTAGGTGCTTGGAGTGCGAAAGCGGGTCTCACATTACTATTTAAGTGGGTATGCTCGTGCAGTGTTTTTTTTTCGGAGAGTTGAACAAAATCACTGCACCACAAGCACAGTTCCACAGCCGCTCTTCGTTCGGCAAATGCGAACCGCTCGCCCAACTGTTTACTCTCTTCAACGGCAGCCCCATGGCAATCCACAGCTCGAATCCACCATGTTCAAACATCAACACTGAAGTTCTCAACAGCAGTCAGAAAAAAGTTCCGTGCTAGAACCGGAGCCTCCTAGTCAGAAACAGTTTCAGACTTTGACTCGAATCGTTTACGCAACACGAAGGGCAAATCAGCGTCATCGTCTAGTCAGCCTTGCATTCTCAGCCCCTGCATCCCGCGGAGGCATCGACGGCTTGCAAACAGAATCCGTTTCGACCAATCTTGCTGCATCGCCGCTTGTCGACCCGGGTTGTCGGTATTTCAGTCGCGGTTGCTCGGGTGGCGTGTCGCGTCCCTTTGTATTGGTTGATTTTTTGTGTGTCGCGGGACCCCGCGTGTTGCGAGTTGGATTTGATTTGTGAACCGGTTGCTTGAAATCCTGATCTGCCTGCTTCTGGGCCTGCTCGCGCTTCCCTTCTTTGTCATTGCGTGCGTCGTGGTGCTTTTGTCCATCGGCCGTCCATTGATGTTTTCGCAAATCCGAGCCGGACGACAGGGTCGCAATTTCCGGCTCTACAAACTGCGCAGCATGAAAGAGACACGCGCGGCAGATGGATCGTTGCACCCCGATGCGGATCGCCAGACGCGCGCAACGGCAATGATCAGACGCCTGAGGCTCGACGAGATCCCGCAACTCGTTTTGATCCTGCAAAACAAAATGGCCCTGGTTGGGCCTCGCCCCTTGCTGCCTGAAACGATCGAAAACTTCGGACCCGCCGGACAATACCGATGTTCCGTTCGGCCGGGGCTGACCGGGTGGGCGCAGGTCAGCGGCAACACCAACCTCAGCAACAGTGAAAAGCTGAGCCTTGATCTATGGTATGTGGCGCATCGGTCACTGGCGCTGGACCTGCAGATTCTGGGCGAAACGGTCGGAGCGGCCCTGCACAACGAACCCCGCCGCGACGACCGGATCGAGGCGGCCCGGAAATGGATGGACTCGAATGGCCCGCTGGCCCAGGACATGCAGGAGATGAACGCGTGAATATCGTACTTGTCGGCGCCGTCGAGACCACGCTTGCAGCCTTGATGTCGATGTGCGGCGCCGGGCATGTGCCGGCCCTTCTGGTAACCTTGTCGCCACGCCTGTCCGCGCGGCATTCGGATTTCGTCGACCTGTCACCGGCGGCCGAGAAGTATGGTGTCCCGGTTCTGCATATCGAGAAAACCAACGATCCCGCGACTCTCGAACAGATTGCCAAGGTCAAACCCGACCTGATCCTGGTGCTCGGTTGGTCACAGATCTGCGGCCCCGAGTTCCGGGCGTTGGCGCGGATTGGCTGCATCGGATTTCATCCGTCGGCCCTGCCCCGCCTGCGGGGTCGCGGTGTGATCCCCTGGACGATCCTGTTGCAGGAACGAAACGTCGGATCCTCGCTTTTCTGGTTGGGCGAAGGCGCCGATGACGGCCCTATCGCCGCTCAGGCCATCTATGCGGTCGATCCCGAAACCGTCACCGCCCGCGAGTTGTACAATCGAGCTTTGCGTGCCGTCTCAGGACTGCTACCGCCTTTGTTGAACCAGATTTCCAACGGCGATATCCCGGCCGAACCGCAACGCACCGACGGGATCAGCCTGTGCGCCCGCCGCCGCCCCGAGGACGGTCTGATTGACTGGACCAATCCTGCTGCGGACATCCACCGCCTGATCCGTGCTTCGGGTCCGCCCTACCCCGGCGCCTACACCTATGGCCCCGATGGCGCGAAACTGGTTCTGACAGGGGTCAGGTATACCGAACCGGAGGGCTACTTCATCGGCCTGCCCGGCCAGATTCAGGCCATCGGCAACGGCGGCTTTACGGTGGCCTGCGGCGACGGGCGCTGTCTGGACATAACTGAATGGTCAGGGGCCGACACACCCCCTGCCCTTCACGCGAAACTGAGGACACATCCATGATCGCTTCCGACCTGACCACTGGCCACGCCGGCCCCGCGCTGATCGTCGCTCCGCATCCCGATGATGAGGTTCTGGGCGCCGGCGGCACGATGGCCCGCATGGCCGATGCTGGGCGCGAAGTGCATGTGGTTGTCGTCACTCGTGGCAAACCCCCGAAGTTTACCGATGAACAGGTCGCAACCACACGGCGCGAGGCACGCAATGCGCATGATCTGCTGGGCGTCACCGAAACACATTGGATGGACTTCAATGCGGCGGAGTTGTCAGAACATGCCCATTCGGACCTGAACGGTGCGCTGGGAAAGCTGGTCCGCGACATCGCCCCCAGCCTGATCCTGGCTCCACATCCGGGCGACATCCATATGGATCACCAGCTGAGTTTTCTGTCCACGCTGGTGGCAAGCCGCCCGCATCAACATGACTATCCAGCCAATATTCTGGCCTACGAAACCCTTTCCGAAACAAATTGGAACGCCCCCTATCTGACCCCGGCCTTCGTGCCAAACGTGTTTGTCGACATCTCGGACACGATCGAGCGGAAGCTGGAGGCGTTCGGCAAGTTCGAAAGCCAGGTCAAACAGGCACCGCACGAACGATCGGTCGACAGCTTGCGCGCACTGGCCACCCTGCGCGGCGCGACGGTGCACCGGTCGGCGGCTGAAGGCTTTGTTCTGGTCCGATCGGTGATTTGACAGGAGGTGCGAAATGCAGATGTGGCCCATCTATGATCAGGAACAGATCGACGCCGTAGCCCAGGTTTTTCACTTCGATCGTCTTAGTCTTTGATCAATTCAAGTCATCGGTAGCGACTTCTAAGGCCAATGGATCGAAGAACAATTCACCTGACGCTGTGCACTCGGCTTACATCCGCGCAATCCGCCTAAGCCAAAAGTCGATGGGGACAGCGCTGTGTGTCCAAACGACGGACTTGTTTCAACTTCACAGTTGAAGTCTTGCCTTGGACATAAGCACATTTAGAGAGCGGCAATCACAGCGCCAAAGAGAGAAAGTCGGAAGTATGAGTAACTGCAATACCAATTCTCAAGGTACTTGAGATCTTGGTGCGGGTGCCCTGCAGTACTCCCTTCTGCCCCTTTTTGGGCCGGGCGTATCCGCCAAATGACGTCTCTGCCATTGCCAGCGCCCTCGACTTGCAAGAACGTTGCCACAAACTTCTGTGCCTAATCGGCATCGACACAACACGCATTGTTCGATGCCGACCTTAGCTTTGGTCTAACCCGGCCTTTTGTGATCAGCCAATGATCGCGTTCAGTGTCGCGCTGGGGCGCATCACCGCCGCAGTTTTGGTGCGATCGCCGTGGTAATAGCCGCCCAGATCAGCAGGCTTGCCTTGAGCGGCCAGCAGTTCGGACAGGATCTGCTCTTCCTTCTCCGCCAGCTCTTTGGCGATCGGAGCAAAATGCGCGGCCAGTTCAGCATCATCCGCCTGCGCGGCCAGTGCCTCGGCCCAGTAGCGGGCGAACCAATAGTGGCTGTCGCGGTTGTCCGGCTCGCCAACCTTGCGGCTGGGCGAGCGGTCGTGGTCCAGGATGCCCTGCGTTGCGGCCTCGGCCGCAGCGCCCAGAACGGCGGCCTTGGCGTTGCCGCTGCTGTCGGCCAAGAAGTTCAACGATTCCCCCAGCGCGCAGAATTCGCCCATCGAGTCCCAACGCAGGTGGTTTTCCTCGACCAGCTGCTGAACGTGCTTGGGCGCCGAGCCACCTGCACCGGTCTCGAACAGACCGCCGCCATTCATCAGCTTGACGATCGACAGCATCTTGGCCGAAGTGCCCAGTTCGAGGATCGGGAACAGGTCGGTCAGATAGTCGCGCAGCACGTTGCCGGTGATGGCGATGCTGTCCTTGCCGGCGGTGATGGTTTCCAGCGACTTGCGGGTCGCCTCACGTGGCGCCATGATCAGGAACTTGTCAGCCACGCCCACAGCCTCCAGCGCCGGCTTGACGTATTTGATCAGCTCGGCGTCATGGGCGCGGTTTGCATCCAGCCAGAAGATCGCCTCGGAGCCGGTCAGACGCTGACGGTCCATCGCCAGTTGGATCCAGTTTTCAATCGGGGCTTTCTTGGCCGTGCAGGCGCGCCAGATGTCGCCCTTTTCGACCTCATGCGAATGCAGGGTTTCGCCATTGGACAGAACGACGCGGATCGTGCCGTCGGCGGGCGCCTCAAATGTGGTCGGGTGGCTGCCATATTCCTCGGCCTTCTGGGCCATCAGGCCCACATTGGCCACCGAACCGGCGGTCGCCGGATTCAGCGCACCGTTGGCTTTGAAGAAATTGATGGTCTCGTCATAGACCGGCGCATAGCAGCGGTCGGGGATCACGCAGTTGGTGTCGCCCTTCTTGCCGCTCTCGTCCCAGCCCTTGCCGCCCGCGCGGATCACGGCGGGCATCGAAGCGTCAATAATCACGTCCGACGGCACGTGCAGGTTGGTGATGCCCTTGTCACTGTCCACCATGTACATCGAGGGTCGATCGACCTTGACCGCATCGATCGCGGCCATGATCTCGGCATCGTCCTTGACGCGGTTCAGCAGATCGCCCAGGCCCGAATTCGGGTTGACGCCCAGCTGTGCCATGCGGTCGCCGAATTTTTCGAACACCGGCGCCAGCCACGACTTGACGGCATATCCAAAGATGATCGGGTCGCTGACCTTCATCATCGTTGCCTTCATGTGCAGCGAGAATATGGTGCCGTCTTTCTTGGTGTCCTCGATCGCGGCATCCAGGAACTCCGACAGCGCCTTGACCGACATGAAAGTGGCATCGGCAACGGTGCCTTCCTCCAGTGTCCAGCTGTCTTTAAGGACGGTAACACTGCCATCCTTGCCCACGAATTCGATCCGCGCATCACCGGTCTGGTCTGCGGTGATGGTGGCCGATTTCTCGTTGGCATAGAAATCGTTGCCCGGCATCGACGACACCTTGGTCTTGCTGTCGGCCGACCATTCGCCCATCGAATGCGGGTGCTGCTGGGCATAGCGCTTGACCGCCTTGGCGGCGCGGCGGTCGCTGTTGCCCTCGCGCAGAACCGGGTTCACGGCCGAGCCCTTGATCGCGTCATAGCGGGCGCGGATCTCTTTTTCGGCGTCGGTCTTGGGGTCCTCGGGATAGTTGGGGATGTCGTAGCCCTGCCCCTGCAGTTCCTTGATGGCAGCGACCAGCTGCGGCACCGAGGCCGAGATGTTGGGCAGCTTGATCACGTTGGCCTCGGGGGTTTTCACCAGCTCACCCAAGGCGGCCAGATCGTCGGGCTGACGCTGCTCTTCGGTCAGGTCTTCGGGGAAGGCCGCGATGATGCGCCCGGCCAGCGAAATATCCTTGGTTCCAACGCTGACGCCCGCGGCCGAGGCGAATTTGCGGATGATGGGCAGGAACGAGGCACTGGCCAGCTCCGGCGCTTCGTCTACGATGGTATACAATATGTCGAAGTTCGATTTTTCTGCCATGTTCCCTTACCTTTTTTAAGCCTTTCAGGGGCGTGCGATCCGAGAGTTGTGCCGCGTGCGGCGCGGCGTGCGAGGAGCGTGAATGCTGTTCCGCTCCGGGGTGACTCTGATTTGACAGGGCTTCCCTTAAATCACCCGGGGCCCGGGATCAATCGCAACTGAATGCGCATTTTGACCCAGTTTGCGCAAAACCGCGCATATGCCCGTATTTTCAGCCCGCCGACGATACGCAACGCCTTTCCCTTGGCGCGGGCGCTGGCTAAGACGGTTCTCCAACCCGAGATCAAGGAGGCCCCGTTGGACCGTATCGCCCGCACCATCGCCACGGAAATCAATGCCCGCCCCGAACAGGTGGACGCGGCGGTCAAGCTGCTGGACGAAGGCGCCACCGTGCCCTTCGTGGCGCGCTACCGCAAAGAGGTGACGGGCGGGCTGGATGACAGCCAGCTGCGCACCCTGTCCGACCGGCTGGCCTATCTGCGCGAGCTTGAGGCACGGCGCGAGACGATCCTGAACTCGATCAAGGATCAAGGGAAGCTGACCGACGATCTGGCCAGATCCATTGCCCGCGCCGAAACCAAGGCGCAGCTGGAAGACATCTACTTGCCCTACAAACCCAAGCGTCGCACCAAGGCGATGATCGCGCGGGAAAACGGGCTGGAGCCGCTGGCCGACGCGATCCTGGCCGACCGCAGCGCCGACCCCGAGGGTCTGGCCCAGGCCTATGTGACCGAGGCCGTGCCCACCACCAAGGACGCGCTGAATGGCGCGCGCGACATCATCACTGAGCGTCTGACCGAAAACGCCGCCCTTCTGGGCGAGCTGCGCAGCTTCATGCAGGCCGAGGCGCTGCTGACCTCGAAGGTGATCGAGGGCAAGGAACAGGAAGGCGCCAAGTTCAGCGACTATTTCGACCATGCCGAGCCCTGGGCCAAGGTGCCTTCGCACCGGGCGCTGGCAATGCTGCGCGCCTCGAAAGAGGGGATCGTGACGCTGGACATCGCCCCCGACCCGGAAACCGGCGCCGCCCGGGCCGAGGCGATCGTGGCCGCCCATCTGCAGACGCGCAGCGACGGGCCGGGCGATGTGTGGCTGCGCAAGGTCGCAGGCTGGACCTGGCGGGTGAAACTGTCGCTGTCGATGATGGTCGATCTGATGGCCGATCTGCGCAGCCGCGCGCAGGAGGAGGCCATTCAGGTTTTTGCGCGCAATCTCAAGGACTTGCTGTTTTTCGCCCCGGCGGGCCCCCGCCCCACCCTGGGGTTGGACCCGGGTATCCGCACCGGCGTCAAGGCCGCGGTGGTGGACGCCACGGGCAAGCTGGTGGCGACCGACACGCTGTATCCGTTCCAACCCAAGAACGATCTGCGCGGCGCACAGGCCACCATCCTGAACTTGATCGCCACCCACAAGGTCGAACTGATCGCCATCGGCAACGGCACCGCTAGCCGCGAGACCGAGCGGCTGGTGGCCGACACGCTGAAACTGCTGCCCACAGGGATGCAGGCGCCCACCAAGGTCGTGGTGTCCGAGGCCGGGGCCTCGGTCTATTCCGCCTCGGAACTGGCTGCGCGCGAGTTTCCCGATCTGGATGTCTCGTTGCGTGGGGCGGTGTCGATCGCCCGTCGCCTGCAGGACCCGCTGGCCGAGCTGGTCAAGATCGAACCCAAGAGCATCGGCGTCGGCCAGTATCAACACGACGTTGATCAACACCGGCTGAGCCAGTCTCTGGAAGCCGTGATCGAGGACGTGGTGAACGCCGTGGGCGTCGATCTGAACACCGCTTCGGCGCCGCTGCTGGCCCATGTCTCGGGCCTGGGCCCCGGTCTGGCCGAAGCCATCGTGGCGCATCGCGACCAGAATGGCGCCTTCCGGTCGCGGCAGGATCTTCTGAAGGTCCCGCGCCTCGGCCCCCGCGCCTTCGAGCAATGCGCGGGCTTCCTCCGCATCCGCGATGGCGACGAGCCGTTGGACGCCTCGGCCGTCCACCCTGAGGCCTACGACGTGGCCCGCCGCATCGTGCAGGCCTGCGGCAGCGACATCCGTCAGATCATGGGAAATGACGGTGCGCTGCGTGGTCTGCGCACGGAACAGTTCGCCGATGACCGCTTCGGCCTGCCCACGGTGCGCGACATCTTTGCCGAATTGGAAAAGCCCGGCCGCGACCCGCGCCCCAGCTTCGTGACCGCCAGCTTCAAGGAGGGTGTCGAAGGGATCACCGACCTCAAACCCGGCATGGTGCTGGAAGGCACCGTGACCAACGTCGCTGCCTTTGGCGCCTTTGTCGATATCGGCGTGCATCAGGACGGGCTGGTGCATGTCAGCCAGTTGGCCGACCGGTTCGTGAAAGACCCGCATGAGGTGGTCAAAGCCGGTCAGGTCGTGCGCGTCCGGGTCGTTGAAGTGGACGTGTCGCGCAAGCGGATCGGGCTGAGCATGCGCAAGGATGGCGGTGCCTCTGCCCGGCAAGATCGCGACCATAGTGGGCAGAACGCGCGCGTTAAGAACACAGGCACCTCGAAATCGCAACGCGCAAAATCAGCCGGAAAAGCGCAGCACAGCGCGTTTGGGGACGCGCTTCGGAATGCACTGAAAAATCAGTAGCCACCCTGCCCCGCCTGTGCCTCAGGCGGGGGTTTCCGTCTGGAACGCATCGGGCTCCAACTCCTCCCAGAAGGCAAAAATGGCGTTGGCGTTCAAACCTGATCGCCACCCATGTTGCCGGAAGTTCTCTCGGTCTAGCTCGTCCGACAAAGTCGACATGAACAAGCGTTTGTCGGCATCCCGTTGAGTGGGGTTTCGCCGCGAAACCAGGTCTTCGACGATGGCCAGCTTGCGAGCACGCTCGGCGCGCTCCGCCACGCGCGCGGCATAGGCTTGATCTTCGCGTGCCTTCTCTTCCTCCCGCTGCTTGGCTGCGGCCAGCGCCTCGGGACTAGGCGGTTTCACGGTCTCTGCCGCGGGGGCCTTGTAGTCATCGCGCAGGGCGGCCGAAAGATACCCCAGCGTTGATTTAACGTCCCCCTGCCCGGCTACATAGTCCAGCTTCTGCTGCACATAATCCTCACCATGCTCAGAGATCCACTGACGCGCCAGCCGATCGGACACCCCTTGTTTGCGCAAGGTCTTGTAGACCGCCAGGTTGCGCACCCCATCGCTGTCGTCGATCTCAAACATTGCCTTCTGCGGGTTCGCCTTGATCAGGAACCGAATGTCGGTGACGCTGCGGCCCTTCTTGCGGAACTCGGGTTCGATCAGAATATCGGAGCTTTTGTTCACCTCAGCCACTGCGGGTTTGATGATCTTGGCATTCAGGTGTTTGAAGCTCGTGTAATAGTCACTGCCGTCCACACCCATCAATTTGCGGAACACCTCGAGCGCCCACCACCCGGTCGACCCGGTGCGCACGAATCGATAACAGTTTTCATACAAGGCCAACCCGTGCCCCGAGCTGAAATTGCGCTGGATATGCACATTGATCAACGCATAGATCTTCGGATCGTACAGCTTCTGCGCCAAGGCCGGGGAATAGGCGTACTCGCAGATCCCGCCCTTGAGCTTGGCGAAACTCAGCAACGACGACACGCCCCACTCTTGCCGCCCTTTTTCATCGAGCATGTCCCATTCGGCCACTGTCTCGGCAAGCGCTCTCAGGCTGGCGCGCAAAGTGTCGAAGTCGTTCGAGTTGTAGCCCACCATCATCGCCAGGGTGCGGGCATCAATCGTATGGGTCTGCGCCGTGGTCAGAGAGTCGTAGGCATTGAGAAGCAACACGTTGGACAGCTTGCGCTGCAACAGCGTCAGCTTGCCGCTGATATGGATCGCGGCCACATTCTTTTTCACCGTTTCCCGACGCAAAGCGCCTGAAAGGTGATCCGTGTCCAGTTGTGTATCCGGCATGATTCTGCCCGGCTGCTCGTTTCCCAAGTTTGTGACACAAAAGGTACCCGTGGATCAACCAAATTTGGGTCCCCATATGCAGGATGGAGTGAATCCCGTAGACAGGTACCTATCCGAATCGGCGACCCAGTTATCCACAGAAGCGGGCGCCAGTTGGTTCAAACTTGGAGTCGTGACCCGCGTAGGCGGCGATCAACGCACTCGGATTAGACCCTAAATAGTCCACGATAGAGCCGAACCGCGAATCGGTGCCCTTCTCCCCGGATTCGGGACCCTTTGATCCTGTATACAGGTCCCTTTTAACCCGAAGCCAGGAACCCTTGATCCTGTATCCGGGTGCCGATGCGACCACAAATATATGATTTATTTATGTTTTATGTCGTCAAAGAATCTAAAACCCTTAAAGAAAATAAACTCTTTGGTGTGCCCTTTTCTGAGAATAAATGCCGGTTTCGTCGCGAAACCGAACTCTTCGGCATTCTTCTGTGGAAAACTGCTCTTTCGAGGATAGCGCAGAAGGAAAATGTTCGGTACATTTCCTGATATACGCCGGAAAGGCGAACATTATTCGAGGCATCGACAGTGACAAAATCTAAACAACCTGCTCTACCGCCGTACTTCAACCTGGATCCGGCCAAGGCTGCATCAAAGTTACCCGATCCTATCGGGACATCACGATTCGCAAAAGCTGCAACCTTCTGTGCCAAAGGGCGCGAAGATCTAGCCCGCCGCGGGTATGCGCCCGATGGCGAAAAGCGCCTCCGCCGGTTTTCGATTTGGGAGATTACCAAATACCTGATCCCGGTGGCTCCGGCCCACCTGCGCCGCGTCCTCAAGGCAAATCCTGACCTCCCGCAAGGCGAAGGCGAAGCAGGATCGAAATGGTTCACCCTCGAAGAAGTTCTGACCTTGAGGCGCCATTTCGCGGCCGAAGGTGTAAGCACCAAGGAATACCTGCCCTACCGGCCGGAAAATCTGCCGGCAAAAGTTGTTGCCGTTGCCAATTTCAAAGGTGGCGTGGGCAAGACGTCCACCGCTGCTCATCTTGCAATGTCGGCCGCGTTGGACGGTTATAAAGTGCTGGTGATTGATCTTGATAGCCAGGGATCCATGACGTCGATCCTGGGTGGTCGCGTCGCGGATGAATGGCAGACAGTCTTCCCCTTGATCGCAAAAGACTATGCGCGCGCGGTTCAGGAAGAGAACAGGGTCCGCGCCGCTGCCGGTCAACCCGAAATCCCATTGGATGAAACTCTGCAAGAGGCACTGAGAACCCAACCTCAAGATGTCATCCAGAAGACCCATTGGCCCAACATTGATCTCATTGGTGCTCAACTGAACCTCTATTGGGCTGAATTTCAGATCCCGGTCTGGCGGATGGGCCTTCGCAGTTGGCCGCTGTGGGACGGGCTCACCAACTTCTTGCAGGACGAGGCCGTATTGAATGATTACGACATCGTGTTCCTCGATACTCCTCCTGCACTTGGGTACCTAACGATCAATGCGCTGGCCGCAGCGGATATTTTGCTGGTGCCGCTCGGAGCTTCATTCCTGGAATTTGATTCCACCGGGCGCTTCTTCGACATGCTCTACACCACGTTCGCCAGTATCGAGGATGGCGAGAACGCGGCACAAAGGGCAGCTGGCTTGCCCGAACTCAAGTTCGAATGGGATGTCGTGCGCGCGATCATCACCCGGTTCGACGCCAGTCAGCAGACGGACATGGCCAACGTGATACAGGCGTATTTCGGTGATTTCATGAACGCCTATCGGCAGGATTACACCGCTTTGGTAGGGCAGGCCGGAGAACAGGTGAACGGAATCTACGAAGCGGACTACCGTGACTTTAACCGCGACACCTATGTCCGGGGGCGAGAGACCTTCGACCGGACCTACGCGGAATTCAAAGAAGTGCTGATCGGGTGTTGGTGGCGCGACGCCCAGATGGGAGGACAGGCAGATGGCTAAACGCAGAAGACTGACGGCGCCGGATGCGGCGGAGCTTGAACAACTCGAGGCTGGTTTCGCCGCGAAACCCTCGATCAGTCCGTTCGAGGCCAACCCGTCAACTCCGCCAATCGCGCAGGTCGCGGCCGAGGCCGCGACGCTGAATGGCATGGCAGCAGTGACCGACCGTGCAACCCTTGCAAAAGACCAAGGCGACGCTGCGCGTTGGCGGGATGCCCAGGACGCCGGTCTGGTCGCAGAGATGGTGCCCATAGATCAGATCGATGCCGATTTCTTGCGGCGCGACCGCATGGTCGATGACGAAGAGGCAATGACCGAACTGCTGGAATCTCTGCGCTCCAACGGGCTGCGGACGCCGATCGAGGTGACCAAAACCGGGGATGGCTATGGTCTGATTTCGGGCTATCGCCGGTTGGACGCCTTCCGCCGCTTGGCCGGTGGTGACCCAAAATTCGCCGAAATTCCTGCGTTCGTGCGCCAGGCTGGTGCAGGGCAGGGAGCGTATGTTTCGATGGTCGAGGAGAACGAACTTCGATCAAACCTCAGCCCGTATGAACGTGGGCGCATCGCTGTCCTCGCTGTTGGGCAGGGTGTGTTCCCGTCGACCGAAGCCGCCGTCGATGTTCTGTTCGCCGCAGCCTCCAAGGCCAAAAGGTCCAAGGTCCGCAGCTTTGCCGTGGTTCACGAAGCCTTGGGCGACTTACTGCAGTACCCGGTTGCGTTGTCGGAAAAGGCAGGTCTCAGGATTGCCGCGGCTATCCGGGATGGCGCGCAGGCCAAGCTGAGGGAGGCCTTGTCCCTGGGTGAGGCCACGGACCCGAAATCGGAACTGGCCGTGATAGAGGCTGCGTTGAAAGACGCGCCCGCACCGACTCAGGAAAAGCCGCGTGGGGGCCGCCCGAAACAGATTCAACGGCTGCCTATTCAGACGCTGCCCAAAGGCGGAGAATTGCGAGCAGAGGTATCAGCGGGCGAATTGCGGATACATCTTCGCGGCCGGACTCTGAGCGTAGACGAAGCCGCGCGGTTGTTGGAACGGCTAGTTGAGCATTTGGGCTGACCATTTTTAACCATTGGTTTGGCCTGTGCTTCCACCGGCCAAACCTTCCTGTAAACAGGTACCTTTCCGCCACTTCCCCTGTAGTATGCAAAAAGGCATAATTATGATCATTATGACGGACGCTCGGTTTGTTTCCAATACGCCGGCGTTTGACCATTTTGACGCCGAATCGCCACCGCTATGAGTAGCGGAGAGACAGACTGAAACTTGGGTAGTGTGAACGTCGGCTGGGCCAATTCTGGCTGGATGCGTTCTTGATTGAATCCCGCTTGGCCCGAAGGTGCATTTTGCCAGCCAGTAGACGCAAATTCCGACTTGGGATAGGTTCGTGTTGGGGCAACAATGCGGGCGTTCCGCCTTGCATTGGCAATTAATACGCAACGCGCTGACTATAAGGGCCGGCATACGGTCGGACATATTTTAGCTTCGTCAGAAACCAGGTCCCTCTGACCGACGCCGATTGAACAAAAGGCAGAACACATTGAAGTAATTTCGACCGAGGACTGAAGATGGCTGACATCAGGGCGTGGTTGGAGAGGTTTTCCCTTGAGAAGTACCATGATGTGTTCGCCTCGAACGCGATCGAATTGGATGTTCTTGCCACCCTCACTGAAAATGACCTGGTCGAGCTTGGACTGAACCTCGGGGATCGGAAACGTATGATGCGGGCGATCGAGGCGCTTCGCTCGGATCAAGGTGGCGTATCACATGCCGAGAATGCTCTCACGTCATCGCAAATTGGGCCTCACGCGCCTCAACCCACGGCATTGGAAGGTGTCCCCGAGCGCCGGTATCTGACTTTGGTCTTTATCGATCTCGTTGGATCGACTGAATTGTCCAGTCATCTGGATCTTGAGGAGTACCGCTCCGTTCTGCACGACTATCAAGCCCTTTGTTTTGATGTCGTGACCCGACACCAGGGGCACATTGCCCAATTCATCGGAGATGGAGTGGTTGCTTATTTCGGTTACCCGACAGTCGAAGAGAACGATGCGGAAAGGGCCGTTGCCGCCGGACTGGAAATCTGTGGCTCCATTGGTCGTATCAAACACGGCAAGGGTGAGGTCATCGGGGTTCGGGTCGGGATTTCTTCCGGGGAAGCCGTGGTCGACAATCACTCGACTTTGGGAGGTCTGGTGGTCGGTGAGGTGCCGAATTTGGCGGCCCGTATCCAGGAACTGGCGGACCCTGGGACGGTCGCCATCAGCGAGCACACCAAGCTGCTGATCGGCAGCAACTTTCGCTGCGAGTGGAAGGGAAAACAAAGCCTCAAGGGGTTTGAGAACCCGATCGGCATCTGGAAAGTTCTGAGTGCGGAAGAGCCGATGCTGCGGTTTCAGGCGCGTCCCGGGGTTCAAGGCTCGCCCTTCGTCAACCGGGTCGATGAGATCGCGACGATCAAGAAGCATTGGCAGGCCACACTGAACGGGGCAGGGCAGGCGGTTATGGTTTCCGGTGAGGCCGGCATCGGAAAATCGCGTCTTGTCGAAGAAGCGACCCGCGGATTCGAAGAGAAACAATATCTGCGGCTTGGCTTCCAATGCTCGCCCAACCACGAGCGAAGTGCCCATTTCCCGGTGCTCAGCTGGATCAGCCACATGGCCGATTTCCGCAGAACCGACACCGACCAGCGGAAGCTACGCAAACTCAGGCAACTGTTTCAGGAGTGGTCGGAGGTTCCGGAAGACTACCTTCCTCTGTTTGCCTATGCCATGTCCTTGCCGGTGGAGGCCGAGGAAGACCTGCTGAAACTGCCCTTTGACCGGCTCAAGCAACAGTTTCAGGATGCCATGGTGCAGACCGTTGCTGCGCTGGCGCGGCATCGACCGGTTCTGTTGCTGTTTGAAGACCTGCATTGGATCGATCCGTCGACAGAGGAAATCATCGCTTTGTTGATCGAGCGCTTCAGGTCCATGCCCGTCATGATCATGTGCACGTTCCGCCCGTCCTACCATCCACCGTGGGAAGGCCGGGATGGAGTGGTCCCACTGACTATTTCCCGCCTTGACCGGGACCACGTCCACCAGATGCTGGATGCGCTTTTGCGGTCCAAACAAGTGACACAGACCATGAAGGACCGGATCGCGAACAGGACGGATGGCGTCCCTCTGTTTGCGGAAGAGATGGCACGAATGATCCAAGGTGGGTTCTTTGACCAGACCGACGCGTCCGCAATGCAGATGCAACAGGCACTGCCATCGACGCTCAAGGAACTCTTCTGGGCCATGTTTGACCGGCTGAGCACGGCCCGCGATATAGTGCCGGTCTGCGCCGCGATTGATCGCAACATCCTGCCTGCGATGGTCAGTTCGGTCAGCGGTCATTCGTACGAGGCAACTCTGCGCATGTTGGACGAGTTGGTCGAGGCGCAAATATTGGTGCGCCGCGGGGTCAGTATGGGAGGCACCCATGCGTTCCGCCACGCTTTGATACGTGACGCGGCCTATGACCTGATGTTGCCCAGTCGGGCGCGGGCGGTCCACAGCCGGATCGCCGAGGTGCTGGACACTTCGTTCAGTGATCTGGTGGGTCAGAACCCGGAATTGCTGGCGCAGCATTATGCCCGCGCGGACATGCCCAAACAGGCTCGGGACGCGTGGCGCCGGGCGGCAGTCATCTCGGGCGAGCGATTTGCCAACGAAGAGACCATCCACCATCTTGATGAAGCCTTGACGGAGAACGACAAAATCGCCCCAAGCCCCGAACGGGATCGAGAAGAGATTTCGCTGCGCAAGATGCTGAACGTGGCCCTCAGTACCAGGGCGTTCGGGTCGAAAGAGGTTTTGGCCAATCTGGACCGGTTCCGCCACCTGCTTGACCGTTCTTCAGCCAGTGTGACGGATGCGTTTCTGGCCGTGCATGTGCAGTTCGGTGCTCAGTTGACCCTGGGCGATCCGATGGGCGCGTTGGCTTTGTGTGACTATCTGGAGGAGGTCGCACGGCGCGCGGAAAACCCAACGATGGAGGCGCTCGCGGCGCACAATATCGGCATGAGCAACTTCATGCTTGGGCGTCTCGAAGTCGCAATCTCTGCTTTCGATCGTGCGATTGCGTTGCGCGGGGCAACCGGCCCGGACGATCTGCTGAATTATCACGAGGCAGACATATACTTGGTTGATCTGGCGATGAGGTGCTGGGCCGTGGCGCTGCAAAGCGGAGACGGCGAAACGTTTCGCGCCGAGCTAGCGGAACTGGCTGAGCGGATCAGTCGTGAACCACACGATTTCACCCGGTGCTACGGGCTGAACATCCTGGCGACCATCTATCAGATATTGGGCGACACAGGGTCATTGCTGGATATGGTCAACCGCGCGCTCGAGATCAGTGGGCAGCGGGAGTTCCACTACTGGGATGCCTGGGGCCGCATCCTGCACGGCTGGGCGCGGGCATCAGAAGGTCACCCTGCCGAGGGGATCGCCGAGATCTCGGCCGGTATCGACGCCTATGTTGATACAGGTTCAACTCAGATCGTTCTCTACGCTCAGACCTTGCTCGCAGACGCGCACTTGATGGCTGGAGAGATTGCTGAAGGCTTGAAGGTGATCGAACTTGTGCGAGCGGGTGAGAAATCCTGGAGTGTCCGGTATCAGCTCCCGTTCACCGACCGGGTCGAGGCGGCCTTGCGCAATGCGCAGTCCGAAGTCGCAATGAAGTGAGCCACCCGGTCGACGCACTTTTCGTGCCAAGTTTTTGGTCTGGACATAACTTCAGCCGAACTGCCGAAAGGTGCGATTATTGAAACATATACGAAAATTTGATAGTGTTTGATGGCATTGTTTCGATTTTTAGATCAAAAAACTGGGGATAATCATGTTCAGACTTAAGGCTTTAGGCGTTTCAATTCTTGGCGCAGCAATGGCGCTTGCAACCCACGGACCAGCAACCGCACAGGAGATTTTGTCTGAAGACGGAACCGTGAAATTTGAAGATGGGATACCGCAGTACTCCGGCGGCACCGAGTTGTTTACCTTTCAGTATCATCAAATCGTCGATGAAAATGACCCTGAGAACCTGCTATTTTCAGCTGACCGTCAGTTGGTTTCCTTGGATCCCGTTGAACTTTTCCGTGAATACGGAGATTCCACGCGGGTTTTGGAGGCCCCCGGAATGTCGGCGCTTATGGCGCAGTCCCTGGAAGGCGGTTTTGCGTCGTCCTTTTCGGACATGGTTCTGACGGAACTTGCGGTGCTGCAGAAAAATTGTGTCGTCAACGGCGCTCCGATCCAAAGTGCCACCATCAAGCCGGTTTACAGCGTTCTGAGGCTTCACACGAACCCGATTAGAACAAACGCCGTGCTGAACATTTTTTCGTACAAATTGCTGGAATGCAGTGAAGACGGAGTTGATATTTCCATCCCGCTCAAGCGCCGGTGGGTCATCTCGATTGGGTCCGGGTTGGAACAGGGGCCGATCGACAAGACAATCGGTGGGGTCCAGATGACCTACAAGATGTTCGCGCAGGGTAAATCGATCAAGCTGATGGCTTATTACTCCAATCTGACACTGCATGGCGAAAGATGGGGACCGAATATGCGTCTAATTTCCGGGTTTGACCAACTCGGCAATGTCGACCCCAGAAACAAGTACTACACTCCGAAGGCCGCAAGTTGCCTTGATATCGACTTCAAGAACAAGCCGCCGAATGACGTTGACGTTTGGTCCGTTGCGCCCAGTGACATGAGGTTCTGCGCCCGTGGGTGCATCCCCGGAGATGTGAGCGCCACCAAGTAAGGCTGCTTCTGTTCAGGTTTGACCAAACCGCAGACCCTGCGCCCGCGACATTTGTCGATTGATCGAGGCGCGGGGTTTCCCAAAGATTACCTCCTTCCGCGATCAGGCGGGCACACCCTGATCGGAGATCGAGACATTTTCGAGCATGGCGCCTGTTTGCCAAGACAGGTCGATCGGGATGCCGCCACGTGGATACCAGTACCCTCTAATCCACAACCATCGTTGCGTCAGGAACCTGACCCGGCGCCGGGCGATGGAAACGGAGCAGTCCTCTCGGAAGGCGCCGTCGTTTCGGAAAGACCCCACGGAGAGCTTCAAAGACTTCGACCTGACAAGCCAGCCTCCCGGAATACAATCGATCACCAGATGAGCAAAGTCAGCCTGGCCCTTCATCGGGCAGAGCGAAGTGAATTCGGGCGCGGTGAATCTCACGCACTATTCGACATCGGCTTGTGGAATCTGAACCTTTGTTTTGCAACTCGTTTACGCTGCAACCGGGATGTGCAGTGTTTAGCGGTGGGCAAGCTACTGCCAAGCCGATATGTTTCGTGGTCTCTGAGTTTCCTGCCGAATTTTCCACATTTGGAGGCGGCCGGCGGATCAGCGCATGACAAAAGGATCAGGAATAGGGTCGTCGCTGGTGCGCAGCCAAACGGACTTGATTTTGGTGTAGTCCAATGCAGCCTGCAGTCCGCCCTCGCGCCCATGCCCCGACAATCCATGCCCCCCAAACGGAGCGATCGGACTGACCGCGCGATAGGTGTTGACCCAGACAATGCCGGCTCGGATTGACCGAACCATCCGATGCGCCCGCGTGAGGTTTTGCGTGAACACGCCCGAGGCCAGCCCAAACCGGGTATCGTTTGCGATCGCGATGGCCTCATCCTCGGTTTCGAAGGAAACGACCGACAGGACGGGGCCGAAGAATTCGTGCGTCATGCAATCAGCATCGCGCGCCCGACTGCAATCCAGAATGGTCGGTGGAAAGTAGAATCCCGCGCGATCAAGTGGCTGGCCGCCAGTAATCAATTGTGCGCCTTGGGCCTGCGACCGGGTGACAAGTTCGGCGGCCCATTTCTGCTGTCGCTTCGTGCACAGGGGCCCGACTTCGGTCGCCATGTCATCCGGTGCGCCGATCACGACCGCTTCGGCCTTTTGCCGCAGACTGTCCAGGACCGCGTCCTTGATCGATGCCTGAACCACAAGCCGCGACCCGGCAACGCAGCTTTGACCCGACGCTGCGAAAATCCCGGAGACCTGAGCGTTGACCGCACTGTCCAGATCCGCATCCTCGAACACAATGAAGGGCGACTTTCCACCCAACTCCAAAGAGGTCGACGCCAGGTTCTCTGCCGAGTTTCGCACGATATGCCGAGCCGTTTCCGGCCCGCCGGTAAAGGCGACATGGGCAATTCTTTCGTGCCGAGTCAAGGCAGCGCCGACATCGGGCCCGCCCGTCAGGACATTCAGAACGCCTTCCGGAAATCCGGCCTTGTGAAAAATCCGTGCGAATTCCAGCATTGGGGCAGGGGCCTCTTCCGAGGCCTTCAGCACCACTGTGCAACCGGCCGCCAGGGCCGGGCCGATTTTGACCGCCGACAGGAACAGTTGCGAATTCCAGGGCACGATCGCAGCGACAACCCCCACGGGTTCTCGCCGCAGCCAAACTTCCATATCTGGTTTGTCGATGGGCAGGTGGGCGCCTTCGATCTTGTCCGCGAGGCCCGCGTAGTAACGATAGTAGTCCGCGACATAGGCAATCTGCGCCGAGGTTTCGCGGATGATTTTACCCGTATCGCGGGTTTCCAGTTCGGCCAGTCTGGGCGCGTTTTTGGCGATCAGATCTGCCAACCGGTATAGCAGTTTGCCCCGCGCAGTTGCGGTCAATGACGCCCATGCCAGGGAATTGAAGGCTTTGTCCGCAGCCTTCACGGCCTCGTCCATATCGGCCGGGCTGGCGGCGGGCATCTGCGCCCAAGCCTCACCTGTGGATGGGTCGACACTTTCGAACCAGGTGTCGCCATCGCGGAAAGTGCCGCCGATATAGTTCTGAAACCGTTGCATCCAGAATTCCCCTATTGAAAGGCCGGCATCACATCCTTGATGAAACGCTCCAACGAGGCCTTTTTGCGTTCAAACGGCATGCTGGAGTCGATCCAGAATGAATACTCGTCATACCCCAGTTCCTCGCATCTCCGAAGCCGGTCGATCACGGTATCGGCTGTTCCGATGACAAGGTCCCGCTCCATGTTCTGGGGCGAATAGAACGGATGCTCGGCGATTTCGGCATCACTCAGCGGGGCAATCAGCCCCTGGGTAACGTCACGCTTGTTCATGAACCATGCGCCGAAATAGCAGTAGAACCGGTTCAACTCGATGGCGGCCTGTTTCACGTCGTTCTGATCTTCGGCCACGTAAGTGTGGCGCAGCAACATGATCTTGGGGCGCGGCATGTCAGGAAACTTTGCGCAGGCGGCATTGAACTTGGCCATCAGGTCGATGACTTCGTCGTCGCCGTTCCACAATGGCGTGACCTGTACGTTGCACCCGGAGCGTACGGCGAATTCGTGGCTGTTGGGGTCGCGTGCGGCCACCCAGATGGGCGGCCCACCAGGTTGCAAGGGCAGGGGCGACGAGGTGGTCTTGGGAAATTGGTGGAATTCGCCGTCATGGGCGTAATCTCCCTGCCAGAGCTGTTTCACGGCAGGGATGAGTTCGCGCATGCGCTGCCCGGCTTCCCACGCATCCATGCCAGGCATCATCCGTTCGTATTCGTAACTGTAGGCACCGCGGGCAATGCCCAGATCCATCCGTCCGTCGGTGATGATGTCCGTCATCGCGGCCTCACCGGCCAAACGGATCGGATGCCAGAACGGCGCGATCACGGTGCCGGTGCCCAGCCGGACATTCCGGGTGTGCCGAGCCACGTCAATCAGGCTGAGAAACGGGTTGGGTGCGATTGTAAAATTCATCCCGTGGTGTTCGCCCGTCCAGACGGCATGCATCCCGCCGTCGTCGGCGATTTTGCACAGTTGGATGAACTCGTCATACAACTGCTTCTGGTCCTGCTCTGGCGAAATCCGCTCCATATGCGCAAACAGCGAGAACTTCATTTCAACTCCCCCGAACCAACGGTTTGACCCGTCCGCTGGTTTCATCTCCGTAGTATATGCCGAAATTGCCCATGCGGCTTTCCCGGGCGAAACGTTCCAGCATCGTACAGATCGCCGGGTCCGCGACATCCATCAGCGTCGACTCGACGATCTGCGTAAAAGCCCCTTTGGCTGGGGTGCCGTCCTCGGCTTGGCAAAGGAACGAGATATGCTGTCGTCGCGACTTGTCCTGGTAGACCGAATAGATAAAGCCCGGTTCTGCCTTGATCCCACATTCCGCGATCAACTGGGCTAATGCAGTATCGGCGCCGTTCTCCATGTCCTCGGTTGCCGGAATGGTCAGCCCGCCGTTGCCATCGTCCAGCAGAAGGATCTGGCCGTCCCGCTCGATCAACGCGGAAACCACGACGCCCGCGCGACGGTTGAGCGCCAGGGCTTCGGCGGCAGGCGTCACATAGGCGCCGCGGGCATAGCCCAGGCCAGGTGCGATCGAGTGGTCGAAGGCCTCGACCCGACCGATCAGGATCAGGTGGTCGCCGGCTTCGACTGTCTTGAAAACCGAGCAGTCAAACCAGGCTGAAACCCCGTCAAGGATTGGTGCGCCGTTGGGTCCAGGCTTCCAATCGACATCGGCAAACCGGTCCTGTGAAGGGCGTGCGAAGGTGTTCGAAACACTGATCTGATCCTCCGACAGGATGTTGACGGCGAATCCGGTGGCTTCAGAGAATGTGTTGAAATTGCTGGATGTATTGGCAAGACAGACCGATATCAGCGGAGGGTCCAGCGAAACCGAGGAAAAGGAATTGGCGGTAAAGCCGATCGGTCGGCCGGATTCGTCATGGGTCGTGACCACCGTGACACCGGTGAGAAAGGTTCCGAACGCGCTGCGCAGGGCGCGAGGGTCGAAATCGGTCATACGGGCGACCTTTCGTGCGTTGGGGTCTTCAGCCACAAAACCAGGGCCGCGTTGACAGTCTTTGGATCAGTGAGGTTCACCATGTGCCGATGACCCTCGACGACAACCGCCTGCCCCTTGGCGGCCGCGGCGATGGCGCGGGTCATGTCGGGTGTGGAATTCGGATCCTCAGCACCCGTCAACGCCAGCAAAGGGCAAGAGATCTGAGGGTAGCGATCAGCGTAGACCATGTCGCCCCGGGCAAAGGCATCGTAGGCCGCCGAATAGCCGTTTATGTCGACCGCGGCCAACCATGCCGCGACCCTATCCCGAGCGGTGCGGTCGGCCGGACTGTTTGCAAACCAGCGCTGTAGCGGGGTTTCCAGATCAAAGGTTCCGGCGCTGATCAAACCCGCGCGCGCCAGCACAGAGTCCCTGGCCTGGTCGTCCCGACGAAACACTCCGTTCAGCAAGGCGACGCGCCGGACCCGATCGGGATGTTCGACCGCAAACCCGCCGGCAATCAGTGCGCCCATCGAATGACCAACAAGGTTCACGCGATCCAGGTTCAAAGCGTCCAGCGCCGCCTGCAGCCACTCCACAAATGCTGGTAACTGTGCCCCCACAGCGATCGGGTCGGATTGGCCATGCCCTGGCAGATCCAGTGCGTAGACCGCGTGCAAGTCGGACAAGGCATCGATCTGCGGCGCCCAGGCCTCCGACTGCATACCGACCCCGTGCAACAGGACCAGAGGTTCGCCATCGGGGGGGCCGGCAAAGCGCAAGCCAAGACGCCCGAATGGTTCAGACAGCTGCCGGATTGTCGACGTCATGTCCCAAATCCTTCAGATCCTGATAACGATCTCCGATGCGGTGATGCGGGCGCCCTCCGATCGAGGCGCCCAAACCGATCATGATCTCATCCGGGGCCGGAGCGTCGGCGACCTGCAGGTGGATGGTCAGATAGTGGCTGCGCCGCCCACCATCATTCTTGTCCATCAGGGGAATTTGCATGGCCGCATTCGCCGGTCCGCGCGTGTTGGTGAAGGCAAGGTAGGATTTTGCGCCGACCGCCTCGCGATAGGCATTTCCGAACCTCAGGGTATGGATCAGGGCCGACCCGTGCTCGACCTCGCCATTCACTCCGACAACGGCGGCTTTGCCATAGGCTTCAACCCGGTCACCGCCGCCGGCCGCCTCGAGAATCATCTCGGTCAGCATGTGGCCCAGCCCCGGAGCACAATCGTGTATCTCTGGATGCAGGTCTTCGACAAAGCCGCGACCGGCCCAGGGGTTGGTCACAACGGCGACCGCCGCGATCAAGGTCAAAGGGCGCTCGGCGGCTTTGCCACCTTCGATCAGCGTGTTTTCGACATGCAGCAGTGTTTTACGGATGGTGGCGGGCATCGCAAAGGTCCTGTGATTCCGTTTCCGGCATGATGGTATACCATAAGACAGGATGTCAATCATACCTTGCTGAGGCAACGCGCGACCGGTAGATTCCCGTCCATGACAACGCCAAGACTGACCAAGATCGATCATCCTCCGGCAACCCTGCGCGACATGGTGCAGGAGCGCATGCGCGAGGCCATCATCGAAGGTGTTTTCCAGCCCGGCGAACGGCTGGTGGAACGTCCGCTATGTGATCAGCTTGGTGTCAGCAGGACAGTCATCCGGGAAACGATCCGCTATCTCGAGGCCGAGGGGCTGGTCGAAATTCTGCCCGGGCACGGGCCGATCGTGGCTTCGATCACACGGGACGAGGCACGGCAGATCTACGATATCCGCCGCATGCTGGAAACCGCGGCCGCCGAGAACTGCGCGCGCAATATCACATCAGACAGGGCCAGCAGCCTGCATGGGGCGCTGGAGCGGCTCAAGCAGGGATTCGTGGACAAGACGCCGGGCTCGATCTTCCGAGCCACTTCCGATTTCTACTCAGAGATTTTCGAGGGAGCAGGGCATCATGTGGCCTGGGATGTGGTCCAGCGCCTGAATGGTCGGATCAGCCGGTTGCGGATGATGACCTTGACGGCAACAGAACGCGACCGCCCCGGGATCGAACATATGGAGGCCATCTGTTCTGCGATTCAGTCCGGCGACCCCTCCGCCGCGCGCCGAGCCGTCGAACGGCATCTGGACGATGCGGCGTCGGTTGCCGAGACCCTGTTCGATGCAGAAGAGGGCTTGGGCAAAGCCGCACACTGCTAGATCCTGCACCGGTCAGGTTTGGTCGCCCAGATACGTCGTCAGGGCCTGGCGCGCTCCCTGATCCCAGATCACCCTGAGCCACCGGTCAAACGCGTCGCGAAACGCGCCGGATTGTGACAGGTCCTGATAGTACTGGGTCTGCTCAAGCCAGGTGGTCGGGTTGTCGCGGGCCGCGTTGGCCGAGGTGACCAGATCGGACCAGTTGGGATCGTTGGGTTCGATAATACTTCCATCCTCGCGAGCGCCGGCACACATGCGGGCCCACAGCGCCTCGACCAGGGCCAGCCCGTTGATCGGCGCGCCGGCAGCCAACGCATCATAGACTGTGGGAAGCACAAATCCCACATGCCGGGATGATCCGTCAAAAGCAACGCGACGCGTGGTGTCGACGATGGCTGGATTGCGGAACCGCTCCTCGATCAAGGTTACGTAGTCCGCAACCGACTGATTGGGCACCGGACGCACGAAAGGCGCGATTTCTTCGACCAAAACCTTTCGGAAGAATGCTGAAACCAGTGGATCGGCCATGCAGTCTGCGATCGTATTCAGGCTCAGGATCTCGCCGACATTGGCCAGAACCTGGTGGCCCGCGTTCAAAATGCGCAGCTTCATGACCTCATAGTCATGAACGCGGTCGGTAAATGTGGCGCCGACCTTGTCCCAATCCGGCCGCCCGGCGCAGAAGGCATCCTCGATCACCCATTGGCGGAAGCTTTCATGGGTGACAGGGGCGGCGTCGTCGATCCCCAGCGCGCGCACCAGCTCCAGCTCGGTCGGGCCGGTGGCGGGCACGATGCAATCGACCATCGAATTGGGGAAAGTACATTGCTTGTCGATCCAGTCGGCCAGCTCCGGGTCCGACAGTCGCGCCAGCCCCACCACCGCCTGACGCAGAACCTGCCCGTTGCCGATCAGGTTGTCGCAGCTCAGCCCGGTCAGCGGACCGATGCCCTCATCGCGCCGCAGTCGCAGGCCCGCGACGATGGCACCGAAGGCGGTGCGCGGACGGTCGGGATTGGCGGCATCGTAGCGGATGTCAGGGTGGTCGGTGTCCAGCCCCTTGGTCATAGGGTGCACGAAATAGCCGCCCTCAGTCACGGTCAGCGAGACGATGCGGATCGCCGGGTCGGCCAGCTGCGCGATCAGCGGACCGTTGTCCTCTTGCGGGGGCAGGTAGTCGATCATCGCGCCGGTCACCTCGGCGCGGCGTTGGCCTTCGGTCAGCTCGACCAGCGTGGTCAGACAGTTCTGAGCAAGCAGCTTGCGCCGCATCTCGGCGTCATAGGCGCGCACGCCGGCACCGATGATGCCCCAATCCTGCGCCGCGCCCTGCTGCATCAGCCGGTGCAAATACCAGGCCTGATGCGCGCGATGAAAATTGCCCACTCCGATATGCACGATCCCCGGCGTCAGCGCCGCGCGATCGTATTCCGGGCGCAGAACACCTTTGGGCAACGCGCCCAGATTGGCCTGACACAACTGGACCGGTCGGGTATCCGCGGGGCGCTCCACCATCAGCTCATCCAATTTCCACCATCCACGTTGTATGTCTGAGCGACGATGTAATCGGCCTCGGACGAGGCCAGAAAGACCGCCATTCCGGTCAGGTCCTCGGCCCGGCCCATCCGGCCGAAGGGCACCGCTTCGCCCACTTCCTTCTTCTTCTGTCCCGGCGCCTTGCCCTCGTATTTGGCAAAGAAGGCATCGACGCCGTCCCAGTGCTCGCCATCCACCACGCCGGGGGCGATGGCATTCACGTTGATCCCGTGTTTGATCAGGTTCAGCCCCGCCGATTGCGTCAGGCTGATCACCGCCGCCTTGCTGGCGCAATAGACCGCCACGAGCGGCTCGCCCCGACGGCCGGCCTGGCTGGCCATGTTGATGATCTTGCCGCCGGTACCCTGCTCGATCATCTGGCGCGCGACCGCCTGCAGGGTGAACAGGGTGCCGGCGACGTTGATGTCGAACAGGCGCTGGTAATCCGCGCGGGTGATTTCCACGATCGGGGCGGCGGTGAAGATCGCGGCGTTGTTGATCAGGATGTCGATCCCGCCCATCCGCGCCACGGCGTCGGCCACGCCCGCCTCGATGCTGTCCTGCTGCGAGACATCCATTTCGACCGCAATCGCCTGCGGCCCGATCTCGCGCGCGGCCTTGCGCGCCTGCTGCACGTCGATGTCTGCCAGCGCCACCTGCGCGCCCTCGGCGGCATAGGCCTGGGCAAAGGCCAGCCCGATGCCCCGCGCCGCCCCGGTGATCAGGGCCCGTTTTCCAACCAGCCGGTTCATGCGATCCGCAGCCCCGCCGCGTCGAACCGGTGGATCTTGTCCTCCTCCGGCGTCAGATGGATCGTGTCGCCGTGGCGCAGGCCGACCTCGCCGCCGGCGCGCACGGTCATCGGCTCGGCGAAGCCGTCCACATGGACGTGAAAGAACGTGTCCGAGCCCAGATGTTCGGACACCCCGACCGTGCCCTTCCACAGGCCCTCGTTGGGCGAGGCGGCAATGTGCTCGGGGCGGACGCCGATCGTGTGGGCGCCGTGCTTTTCGGCCTCGGGGCCTTCGATGAAATTCATCTTGGGCGAGCCGATGAAGCCGGCCACGAACTTGTTGCGCGGCGCGCGGTACAGTTCGAGCGGCGAGCCCACCTGTTCGATCACGCCTGCCTGAAGGACCACGATCTTGTCGGCCATGGTCATGGCCTCGACCTGGTCATGGGTGACGTAGATCATCGTGGTTTCCAGCCGGTTGTGCAGCTCGGATATCTCCAGCCGCATGCCTACGCGCAGCGCCGCGTCCAGGTTCGACAGCGGCTCGTCGAACAGGAAGGCCGCCGGTTCGCGCACGATGGCGCGACCGATGGCGACCCGCTGGCGCTGGCCACCCGAAAGCTGGCCGGGGCGGCGGTCCAGATAGTCGGTCAGGTTCAGAACCTCGGCCGCCTGTTCGACGCGGCGGTCCTGCTCGGCCTTGTCCAGCCCGGCCATGCGCAGCGGAAAGGCGATGTTCTTGCGCACGGTCATGTGCGGATAAAGTGCGTAGGACTGGAACACCATGGCCAGGCCCCGCTTGGCCGGCGGCACCGCGGTGGCGTCCTGATCGTCGATCAGGATGCGGCCGCCGCTGACGTCCTCTAGCCCCGCGATCAGGCGCAGCAGGGTGGATTTCCCGCAGCCCGAGGGGCCCACGAACACCACGAATTCGCCGTCGTTGATTTCCAGATCCAGCGGCGGAATGACTTCCACGTCGCCAAAGCTCTTGCTGACTTTCTCAAGTACGATGCGTCCCATGTGTCTTTCCTTACTTCACGGCGCCGAAGGTCAGGCCGCGGACCAGTTGTTTCTGACTGAACCACCCAAGGATCAGGATCGGGGCGATGGCCATTGTCGATGCCGCGCTGAGCTTGGCGAAGAACAGGCCCTCTGGGCTGGAATAGCTGGCGATGAACGCGGTCAGCGGGGCCGCGTCGACGGCGGTCAGGTTCAGGGTCCAGAACGCCTCGTTCCAGGCCAGGATGAAATTCAGCAGCACGGTCGAGGCGATGCCCGGCACCGCCATCGGCGTCAGGATGTATAGGATTTCCTCTTTCAGCGTGGCGCCGTCCATGCGCGCGGCTTCCAGGATGTCGCCGGGGATTTCACGGAAATAGGTGTACAGCATCCAGACGATGATCGGCAGGTTGATCAGCATCAGAACCACCACCAGCCCGGCGCGGCTGTCCAACAGGCCCAGTTGGATGAACAACAGGTAGATCGGGTACAACACCCCCACCGCCGGCAGCATCTTGGTGGACAGCATCCACAACAGGATATCCTTGGTGCGCGCCGAGGGCACGAAAGCCATGGCCCAGGCGGCGGGCACCGCGACGATCACGCCCAGAAGGGTGGACCCGCCCGCGATGATGATCGAGTTCCACAGATACCGCATGTAGTTCGACCGCTCCTGGACCACGGCATAGTTCTCCAGCGTCCAGTCGAAGTTCAGAAAGATCGGCGGGCTGGCGATGGCCTGGGCCTCGGTCTTGAAGCTGGTCAGAATCGTCCAGAGGATCGGGAAGAAGATCAGCAGGCCGACAGCCCAGGCAAAGGCGGTGTTGATCAGCTTGCGTGGTGTGGTGACGGTGCGGGCCATGTTTTCGTCCTCCTCACGCGTCCAGGTTTTTGCCGACGATGCGCATCAGGAAGATGGCGACGATGTTGGCAAGGATGATGGCATAGACCCCGCCGGCCGAGCCCAGCCCGACATTCTGGCTTTCCAGCACGCGCTGGTAGATCAGATAGGTCAGGGTGCGGGTGCCGAAGGCGCCGCCCGTGGTCACGAAGATCTCGGCGAAGATCGACAGCAGGAAGATCGTCTGGATCAGGATGACGATCGTGATCGCGCGGCTCAGATGCGGCAGGATGATGAAAAAGAAGCGTTTCAGCGGTGGCGCACCATCCATTTCGGCGGCCTCCAGCTGTTCGCTGTCCAGCGACTGGATCGCGGTCAGCAGGATCAGGGTGGCAAAGGGCAGCCATTGCCAGGACACGATCATCACGATCGACGGCATCGACGCCTCGGACAGCCACGAGATTGGCTCGGCCCCGAAGAACCGCCACAGATGGGCAAACAGGCCGTTGACCGGGTCCATGAACATGTTCTTCCAGACCAGCGCCGAAACGGTGGGCATCACGAAGAACGGGGCGATCACCAGAATGCGCACGACGCCCTGGCCCCACATCGGCTGATCCAGCAGCAGCGCCAGCAGGATGCCCAGCACCACGGTGATGGCCAGCACACCGCCGACGATCACCAGCGTCGCCTGAACGGCGGGCCAGAAGGAACTCGAGGTCACGAACCGGACGTAGTTGTCGAACCCGACCCAACCCAGGTCACCGCCGCGCAGCGGCAGGTATTTCTTGAAGGAAAAATACAGGGTCATCGTCAGCGGAACCAGCATCCAGCCCAGCAACAGGACCACGGCGGGGGCCATCATCAGGCGTGCGACGGATCGGGAGTGTTGAGTTGCCATGACGCAAGACCTCTCTGTTCAGGCGGCTTGTTGCCTGCGAGACTAACACGGGTTGTGGAAGGGGGAGAGCGGGGGACAGAAACCTGCCCACCCGCCGGGAGGAGGCCTCAGTACCCTGCGGCTTCCATTTCTTCGGCCGTGAAGGCCTGTGCCTTGGCCAGAGCTTCGTCAACCGACTGCTGTCCGGCATAGACCGCCGAGAATTCCTGGCTCACCTGGGTGGCGATGCCCGCGAATTCGGGGATGGCGACGAACTGGATCCCGGTATACGGCGTCGGCTTGACGCAGCAGTTTTCCGGATCGGCCGCAAGGATCGACTTCAGCGTCATCTGCGCGAAAGGGATGTCCTTGTAGTTCGGGTTCTCGTACAGCGAGGTGCGCGCACCCGGCGGAACGTTGGCCCAGCCCTCGTTCTCGGCGACCAGCTCGATATAGTCTTTCGAGGTGGCCCATTCGATGAACTGCTTGGCGGCGTCCTCTTTCTGGGTACCGGCCGGAATGGCCAGGGCCCAGGCCCACAGCCAGTTGGCGCGCTTGTCAACGCCTTCCGAGTTCGGTGCCAGAGCAAATCCAACCTGATCGGCGACGGTCGAGTCGTTGGGGTTGGTCACGAAAGAAGCCGCAACGGTGGCGTCGATCCACATGCCGCATTTGCCCTGCTGGAACAGCGACAGGTTCTCGTTAAAGCCGTTGGTGGCATACCCGGCGGGGCCGGATTCGTTCATCATGTCGACGAAGAAGGTCAGCGCCTCTTTCCACTCGGGCTGATCGAACTGGGGTTTCCAGTCTTCGTCGAACCAGCGCGCGCCGAACGAGTTCGCGGTCACGGTGATGAAGGCGCCGCCCTCACCCCAGCCGGCCTTGCCGCGCAGGCAGATGCCGTTGATGTCGTTGTCCCGGTCCGTCATCGCAGCTGCCGCTTCGCGGATGAATTGCCAGGTCGGCGCCTCAGGCATCTCTAGACCGGCCTTCTCCATCAGGTCGGTGCGGTACATGATCATCGAGCTTTCGCCATAGAACGGCGCCGCGTACAGCGTGCCGTCGTGGCTGAGGCCGCCGCGCATGGCGGGCAGGATGTCGTCCACGTCATACTCGGCCGACATGCCGTCCAGCGGCACAAGCCAGCCGTTCGCGCCCCAGATCGGCGTTTCGTACATGCCGATGGTCATGATGTCGAACTGGCCGCCCTTGGTCGAGATGTCGGTGGTCACACGCTGGCGCAGAACGTTTTCTTCCAGCGTGACCCATTCCACTTCGTGGCCGGTCGCTTCGGTGAATTTGTCGGTGTATTTCTGCATCCGGATCATGTCGCCGTTGTTGACGGTGGCGATCGTGATCGTCTCGGCCGACGCGGCGCCGGCGGTCAGGGCCGCGGCACTGGCCGCCCATAGAACAGATTTCAGGTACATTCTTTCCTCCCTGGTGTCGAATTACCTGGAGGAAAGCATCGTGAATTATTTGCCGCGCGTCAACTAAAATTTTACGCGCGTAAAAAAGTTGTCGAAAATCAGGCCGAACTCCGCAGTATCAGACGCGCGGGAAACAGGGTTTCGGTGCGCGCGCTCAGCCGCCCGCCGGATTCGACCAG
This sequence comes from Ruegeria sp. B32, assembly GCF_025141855.1. Classification (NCBI taxonomy): domain Bacteria; kingdom Pseudomonadati; phylum Pseudomonadota; class Alphaproteobacteria; order Rhodobacterales; family Roseobacteraceae; genus Ruegeria; species Ruegeria sp. B32. The sequence continues at coordinate 67,551 of NZ_CP081107.1, forward strand.
TTGCGTCAGCGTCTCGACGGAGCGATTCGATACTGCGGTGTAGTCATGCGCCGCGGTGGTCAGCGACGGGCAGGTGAACTTGGAAAACGGATGGTCGTCATGCGAGGCGACGCGCAGGTCGCAATCCTCGCCCAACCCGACCCGCAGGCCCTTTTCATAGCAGGCCGATAGGAACCCGATGGCCAGCCGGTCATTGCTGCAAAGAATGGTGCGCGAGGGCAGGTTGGGCTGATCCAACAGCTTGAACGCGCCCTGGCGACCGATTTCCTCGAAGCCCCAGCCGCGACCGTCGACCTTGATCACCTGCGGCTCAAAGCCCAGGCTCTCCATTTTTTTGATGTAGGCGATGCGGCGTTTGTTGGCGTTGGGGTTGGCCGGGTGCCGCATCTCGAAGAACGCGGGCGGTTCGCCGCTGCGGCACAGGTAATCGACGGTCTGTTCGATGAAGCTGGCATTGTCCGACCCGACAAAGGCCGCGCCCATGCCTTCCAGGTTGCTGTCGAACAGGATGGTGGGGATGTCCTTGCAGAATTTCTCGATGAACGACCGGTCGGAGTCGCGCCCCAGCGGTGCCAGCAGCACGCCCGCCGGTTTCAGCGCGCGCAGGCTGTCGAGGATCTCGGCCTCCTGCGCGGGGTCGCCATAGGCGCTGTAGAGCGTCGGGCGGAATCCGGCCTCGATGCATTTTTCCTCGATGTTGCGGGCGATCTCGGCAAAGAACGGGTCGGCCAGATAGGGCACCACGATGCCGACATTCTTGGTCAGCTTGCGGTTCTGGTTCATGGCAAAGATGTTGGGGCGATAGTCGAACCGCTCCAGCGCCTGCTCGATCCGTTCGCGGGTCGACCGTCGGACGCTGTCGGGATCGTTGAAATATTTCGATACCGTCGGGCGCGAGATCCCGCTGACCGCCGCAAACTCCTCCATGTTCCGGATTTTTCTGGGTGCCATGCCTTGCCTCTGGCGCGGGGCCAGGCCCGCGCCGCTCTGAATTTGTCGCTGTTTTACCTTTTCTTATCGCGCGACAAATTTCAACGGCAGAGTTCCGGGATGGTCATTCCGGTCAGATCAGCATCTCGAGTCGGGCCTCGGGGAAGCGTTGCAGAACCGGAGCGATCCGGTCGGCGGGCAGCAGACACAGCGCGGTCGACAACCCGTCGGCCAGCGCCGCGTCATGGGCCGAGACCGAAACCGCCCGATGCCGGACCGGCTGACCCTGCGGGCCCAGAATGTGGCCATGACGCCCGGCCAGTTGCGTCGCATCAGGGGCCGAGGTCGCCACCGCCCGGTCGCGCAGTTCGATGCGCCGGGTCACGCCCTCGGGGCCGGCCAGGCCGACGCGCCAGTCCGACCCGTCGGCGCGGGTGCCGATGGCGGCAATCTCGCCCATGTCGACCAGCACATCGGTCAGCCCCTGCGCCCGCAACAGCGCCGCGATGCGGTCGGTCACGGCGCCCTGAGCGATCCCGTTCAGCGTCAGCGCCGAGCGGCCCGGATGGGGTAGGCGGATCGCTTCGGCCGAAACCGAAACCCCCTGCCAGCCGACCAGCGCCCGGGCCTGCGCCACTTCGGCATCCGGCACGCCGGTCGCCAGCGCCATCCACAGCGGTTGAACGGTCGGGTCGAACGCACCGCCGGTCGCGTCATGCAGGGCGGCGCTTTGGGCCAGCACCTGCAGCAATTCCGGCGCCGGGGCGGGCAGGGTGCCGTCCCGGTTCAGGCGGCTCAGCTGCGAATCCGGGCGGTACAGGCTGAAGATATTCTCCAGCCGGTCCAGTTCGGCCTCGAGCGCGGAGATGATCGGCGCGGCCTGCGCGTCGCTCAGTCCGACCAGTTGCAGGCTGGCGGGTGCCCCCAGCGCGGTGCCGCGCCAGCGGGCCACCGGTGCGGCGCGCACCACGGTCGGCAAGGCGGCGCAGGCGGCCGAGATGGTCAGGAAACGGCGTCGGGACAGGCGGGTCATGCGGGTGTCTCCAGGGATTGGGTCAGATCGACGGGGCCAAGCGCCGCGTCGTCGGGAATGTCGGTCAGGGGCAGGGCGGTGCCGCCATAAGTTTCGATGAACCGCGCGGCGGCGTCCGGCGTGGCAAAGGGCACGATCTCGGGCGCGCCCATGCCGCCGGCCACGCCGGCGCCCACCACGAAGGTGGCCTGATCGGCGGCGATCCAGTTCGAGATGCCCGGCTCGTGCCAGCTGGGGGCCGCGCCCATGTCGCTGACATAGACCGCGGTGATTTCGGCATCGCGCTCGGGACTTTTGAGATAGGCGACCATGTCGCGCACCTGCGCAAAGAACAGCGGCGCGGGATAGCCCTCCAGATGGATCTGCCCCTTGGGCCCGCCGTGTTCGGCCACGTTCATCTGGCAGAAATAGCTGAGCGCGGTTTCGGTCAGATCGACCGGATCCGGTGGGGCGGCGGCCTGTTCTTCCTTGCAGGCCGCCAGCGCGATCAGCGCGATCAGGGCAAGGCGTGTCATGGCTCGACCCTCCGGAACGCCAGCCGGGCCAGGGCAAAGCCCAGCACCGGCCAGATCAGCAGCGAGGCGGGCGCCGCCCAGGCGGGCAGGGCCTGCGCCGCGCCGGTCATGCCGGACGCCATGGCCACACCCTCGGTCGCGGCGATGTTCCACAGACGGAAAGCGTCGGCCGGGTTGGCCACCATCACCCAGGGAAAGACGGATTGGGTGAAGACGCCGCCCTTGTCCATGACGACGGCTCCCAACAGCCCAAGATCATAGAGGACGACGAAGACCAGCCAGAGCCCGGCCGACAGACCTGCCGCCGCCGTTGCGCCCCTCGCCAGGGCGGACAGCAGGTATCCCAGCGCCAGAAACACGGCGCCCAGCAGGATCGAGGTGACGATCAGCCGGCCAAGCGCGAACAGGCTGTCCGCGCCCGCGCCGCCGAACCACGCGGCGACCGCCCCGGCGGTGCCGAAACCGACCGTCATGGCAAAGGCCAGCGCCACCAGGTGGGCGGTGAATTTGCCCAGCAGAATTTCTCCGCGCCCCGCCGGATAGGACAGCAGCAGCGACAGGCTGCCCCGGTCCACATCGCCGGCGATGGCGTCAAAGGAAATCATCAGCGCCAAGAGCGGCGCCAGATACACCGACAACGTGGTCATCGAGGCGACCGACACCGTCAGCATGTCGACCCCCAGCGTGCCGGTGGGCGCGCTGCCGGCAAAGGTCAGCGCCAGCGCGAACAGAACCATGATCAGCGTCGCCACCAGCAGCCAGAGGTTGCGGCGCAGGATCAGCATCTCGGTGCGGGTGATGGCAAGGAAACGGGTCATTGCAACGCCTCCTGAGCATAGTGGCGATAGAGGTCTTCCAGCTTGGGCGGGGTCATTTCCACGTCGGCCACCGCATCACCCAGACCGGCGATGCGGCGCAGCGCCTGCATCTTGTCGGCGGGCGAACACAGCAATTCGACCGAGGCGCCGTTTATCCGGTTGCCGCCCAGTTCGGCGGCCAGCGCGTCGGCATTGGCACGCGCGCGGACCCGCAGACGGATCGGCAACCCGGCCAGCGCCGACAGGTTGGCCAGCGTGTCATCGGCTACCATCCGGCCCTTGCGCATGATGGCGATGCGGTCGGTGCGGGCCTCGACCTCGGTCAGGGCATGGCTGGCGATCAGCACCGCGGTGCCCTGCGCGGCCAACTCGTCGATGATGGCGTACAGGTCCTGGCGCGAGATCGGGTCCAACCCCGAGGTGGGTTCGTCCAGCAGCGCCAGTTTCGGCTGACCCAGCAGCACCTGCGCAAGGCCCAGCCGCTGCCGCATCCCTTTGGAATAGGCACCGATCCGGCGGTCCATCGCATCGCCCAGCCCGACACGGTCCAGCAGGGCGGGCACGTCGGCTTTTGCGCCTGACAGCTTGGCAAACAGGGTCAGCTGCTCGCGCCCGGTCAGGGCCGGGTGGAACGAGACCGCCTCGGGCAGATAGGCCGTGTCGCGGCGCGCCTGCGCGCTGCCGGGGGCGGCGGTGCCGATGCGGATCGTGCCGGCCTGGATGGGCGTCAGACCCAGGATCGACTTGATCAGGGTGGATTTTCCGGCGCCGTTGTGGCCCAGCAGCGCCACGCGCTGGCCGGGCTCGAGCGTCAGGGAGATATCGCTCAGAACGCGGATCTTGCCGCGATCCTTGCAGACTGTTTCGATGGTCAGGGCCTTATCCGTCATGAGGCACCTTTTTCATGGCTGGGGGTTGAGGGGCTTGCATCAAGGGGTGGCTGTCGATCACGCCGCCCGGCAGCAGCGCGGGAAAGGCCGATTGCGACCAGCGCACCAGCTGCACGGCAGGCGAGCCGAGCAGCAGCTTGGCTGCGGGTTGGGTCCACAGCACATGGTCCATGCTATCGTTGGGGCGATAGGGGGCGTCGGCGATGCCGTCGCCGTTCACGTCATAGGCGGCAAAATCAGACCAGTAGTTGCCGCGGCCGTCTTCCGACCACTCGACCCATCTGGTCGAGACGTATTTCACCTGTGTCCGGTTGCCGACAAAGGCGTTGCCGACGATCCGGTTGCGTTCGCTGCCGGCGGTGAAATGGATCCCGATACCGCAGCCTTCGAACCAGTTGTCGGTGAATTCGTTCTTGTTGGAATTGTACAGAAAGGTGCACTTCTCCTTGGCGCCTTTCACCACGTTGCCCGAGATCACGCTGTCATTGGCATAGTTCAGCATGACCCCGTGTTCGCGGTCGCCGACCGAGACGTTGTTGATCACCTGCACGTTCGAGGTGAACATCACCGCATAGCCCAGATCGTTGCCGATTGAGACATTGTCGCTGACGATGGAATCGTCGGCATACATGTAGTGCACGGCAAAGCGCAGATCGCGGAAGGTGTTGCCGGTGAAGGTGTTCTTCTTCGACGAGTTCACGAAGATTCCGTCGCGGCCAAAGCGGATGTCATTGCCTTCGACCACCGCGCCCGGCGCATTCCAGACATAAACACCGTTGCCGCGGTCGTTCATCCGGCGGTCCTGCCGGCCCTCGATGCGGTTGCCGCGCACGATGCTGTCATCGGCACCGTGGATGTCGATGCCATAGAGATTGCCCAGTAGCACGTTGTTTTCCACCACGGCGGCGCGGGCCGTCTTGGTCAGTTGGATGCCGCTGTCGATCTCACCATGGTCCGACCCCGACCCGATCACGGTCAGGCCGCGCAGGTTGATGTCGGGTCCGGTCACGGTGATGACGCTACCGGTGCCCTGACCGTCGATGGTGGCCTGGCCCTGCCCGTCGATGGTGACGGGCCGGTCCAGAACCAGGCGTTCGGCATAGACGCCGGGGCTCAGGCGGAGGGTGTCTCCATCCGCCGCCTGCGCCAGTGTCTCAGTGATGGCCCCCGCCCGGTTGGGCACGTCCCAGTCCGCCGCCCAAAGCGGCGAGCCGAGCAGAAGCGGGATGAGCAGGGGCCAGCGCATGGGTCAGGCTCCCTGCGGTTCGACCAGCATCCGGCCGCGCATTTCCATGTGCAGCGCGTGGCAGAACCACTGGCAATAGAACCAGTGCACGCCCGGACGGTCGGCGGTGAAGGTGATCGAGGCGGTGGCCTGCGGCGCGACCTCGAAGGCGATGCCGTAGTTGCCCAGGCAGAAGCCGTGGGTCACATCGTCCACGTCATCCAGGTTGGTGACGTAGATCGTGACCTCGTCGCCCTGTTTGACGGTGAACTTCTCGAGGCTGAAGGTCGGGGCCTGCGAGACCATGTAGACCCGCACCTTGTTGCCGTCGCGGATGGGCTCTTCGGCACCTTCCTCCAGATCGACGCCATCGGCCTCTGCCTGTTTGCGCGCATCTTCCCAGGTCGGGTCGTTGCGGTCCCAGACGTTGACCGGGTTCACGATGTCGCGCCGCACGATGATCGAGTCATGCGGCTCGGCGAAGGTCGGGCCGTCATGAACAACCTTCATCTCGTCGGTCGAGATGTCGATCACCTGTTCGTTCTCGGGCTTGAGCGGACCGGTGTTCAGGAACCGGTCTTTCGAGAACTTGTTCATCGAGATCAGCCACTTGCCGTCGGCCTCTTTGGTCTCACCCATCGAGGTCGAGTTGTGGCCCGGCTGATAGTGCACGTCGACCTTCGAGATGATCGGGTCCACGTCCTCGCCGTTGTAGGCGCGGATGGCCTTGTCGATGTTCCATTTGACGATCTGGCTGTCCAGGAACAGCGTGGTGAAGGCATTGCCCTGACCGTCATAGGCGGTGTGAAGCGGGCCAAGGCCCAGCTGCGGCTCGCCCACGATGCACGACCGAGGATCGGCGTCGCTTTCGAACAGCGCGTCCAGCTTGGTCACGTCCATGATCGACACGGTCGGCGACAGCTTGCCGTTGATGCAGACGTGCTTGCCGTCCGGAGCGGTGTTGATGCCGTGCGGCGAGTTCGGGATCGGGATGTAGCGGGTGTATTTTTTGTTCGACCCGTTGCGCCCGTCCAGAACCTTGACGCCCTTGATCTCCTGATAGTCGCCCGCGGCGATGCCGGCCTCGATTTCCTTGAGGTTGAAGACGACCACGTGGTCCATCTCGCTCTCGGTCATCTCGGCCAGGTTCATGCCCATTTCCGAGTTGTACGAGGTCGAGAAGGCGTATTTGCCCTGATAGTCGCAATCGGTGTTGTCGAGGTTACCCGACACCATCACCTGCCAGGCGATCTCCATCGTGTCACCGTCGATGGCGGTGAAGATGTTGACGTATTGCGACGGATCGTCCAGCACGCTGCCGTCGTTGATCAGCGGGGTTTCGTCCTCGCCATTGGCAAAGACATAGCCGGTGCGCGGGAATTTCTGCGGGCGCAGACCGTGGATCGCCTTGGCGTTGGGGATCTCGATGATCTTGTCGCATTTCATCACGTCGCAGCGCACGCGGGCCACGCGGGTGTTGGCCTTGTCGTTCATGAACAGATAGCGGCCGTCATAGGTGCCATCGGTGAACGACATGTGCGGGTGGTGCAGGTCGCCGTTGTCATAGGTTTTCATGCCGCGCTTGGCCAGGAACTCCTTGGTTTCCGGCAGAAGGCCTTCGGTCATGATCTTCAGCGACTCGTTGGTCTGGCCCCAGCCGGTGGCCGAGCAGCGGTTGAACACCGGCACCCGCATCAGTTCGCGCATGGAGGGGAAGCCCATGATGCGCAGCTCGCCAGTCTGGCCCGAAGACCAGAAGCCGTAATACTCGTCCAACTCGCCTGGCGCCAGTTCGACCTTGGCCGCGGCGCTGGCCTGTTTGGCGGTCATCATCGTGGACCCAAGGCCGGTTCCGGCCAGCACGGCCCCGGTGGCCGTGGCCCCCAGCATCCCGCGGCGGGTGATGTTCAGTTTGGTGTCGTGGTCCGACATGGTCGTTCCTCCTTTTAGGAAACGGTTTGCGGTTTGGCGTTCGGATGGTTCGCCGGTGGTTGTCCGAGGGGGGTCTTGATCTTGACCGACCCGGTCTTGGCCCGCCGTTTCAGTTGGCGGATGACGACGGGACATTTGCTCTCGGACTGATAGAGCACCTGACAATGCAGGCAGGTGACGCACTCGTTCGGGTTGATCTCGCCAGTGGGGTGGATGGCCTGAACGGGGCATTCGTTGGCGCAGGTCTGACAGGGATTGCCGCAATCCTTGTAGCGGCGCAGCCAGTCGAACATGCGGATTCGGGCGGGGATCGCCAGCGCCGCGCCCAGCGGGCACAGATAGCGGCAATAGAACCGTTCGATGAACAGACCTATTACCAGCAGACCCACCGCAAAGACCACGAAGGGCCAATCGCGCATGAATTTCAGGATGATCGCGGTCTTGAACGGCTCGACCTCGGCATATTTCTCGGCCAGCGGGATCGACACCATGCTCAGGCCGAACAGCGCCAGGAAGATCATGTACTTGATCGGCCACAGGCGCTCGTTCAGGCCCCAAGGCAGGGTCCATTGCGGCACTTTCAGCGCGCGGGCGATCTTGTTGGTCAGCTCTTGCAGGGCACCGAAGGGGCACAGCCAGCCGCAATAGGCCCCGCGCCCCCAGAACAGCAGCGCGGCGGCCACGGCAAACCATTGGATGAACACCAGCGGGTCCAGCAGAAAGGCATCCCAGGTGAAGCCGCCGCGCAGGCTGCCGGCCAGCGCCATGATGTTCACCACGCTCAGCTGCGCATTCGCGTACCAGCCGATGAAGAACAGCGTCATCGTCAGGAACCCGATGCGGAACCAGTAGAAGACCCGCGCGTTCATCGTGGCGTGGAACTGGAAGAAGAAAGTGATCGTCAGCACCAGCAGCATAGCGCCCAAGACGGCGATCTCGACCTGGCGGTCCTTCCAGATGCGCTGCCACAGGGCCGACTTGGCGGCGGCCTCGCCGGTGGCATCGTTCACGACCTTGGGCGCCGCCGCGACCGGCAACAGGTATTGTTCGGGCAGATTGTAACCCAGATCAAAGGTCAGGAAGGTCTTTTCCACCGCGCCGATGGCCCGCTGCACCAGCAGTTGCAGGCGGAACGGTTCGGTCGGGTCGAACTCGGCATCGGCGGGGATCTTGAAGATGTCCAGCTCGGTAAAGCTGGGCGCATCCTCGGCGGCCACTGTGCCCAGGCGACGGTGCTGACGGTCGAAGAACCGTACCGAATTGTCGCCCTGGATCAGCTGGATCCGGTCGAAGATCCCGCCGCGCACATAGCCCGAGCCCTTGAAGCTGTACTTGCCGCGGCCCAGCACCAAGATCGCGTGTTCGCCCTCGTCCAGCCAGTTGACCAGGTTCTGGTACTCGGCCTCGCCCAGCAGCGACTTGCCGATCGAAGGCACCGAGACCAGCGCCACATGCATGTCGATGAAGGTGTCCTCGGGGTTGCCCTTCTCGGGGCGCTTGATCGCGCGCTGGTCGCCGGTGGCCTCGAAGGCGGCATTCACCTGACCCACGTCCAGCGTCAGCCGCCGGATCGAGCCGTCGCCCGAAAGCGTGGCCCAGTCATGGGTGTCGGCCTTGGCCATGTCGACTTCGCGCTTGGGTCCGTCGGCCTGCACCTCGGACAGCCCACCCAGACCCATGGCACGGGCCACCTTGATCCCGGCGCGCACGACGCTGTCGTCGATGACCATCACCGTCACCGTCGCGCCCGAAATGATGTCGAGGTCATGCCCCTCGCCGCCGGTCTCGACTTCGCGCTTGAGGTCCAGACCGGCATAACCTGCGGTCAGTTCGACCATGCGCGCATTGGGAATGCCGATCAGAACGATGGGTTCGGAGTGTTTGACCAGCTTGACGCCGGTCAGCACCGCATCACCGTCGATGGCGGCGACGACATGGATGGGCTTGCCGGAATAGCCGGTGGTGCCCACGAAATCGGATGTCAGGAAGGCCCAGGCGACGGTTTCGCCGCCGGTCAGCACCGGGGCCACCGGCACGTCATCACGCACCGGACCGATGGCATCGGCACCAGGCGCCAGTTCGGCGGGTTCGATCTCGGGCAGGAAGCTGGCCAGGCTGTCGGCCCGCGCGCCAAGCGCCAGCAGGCAGGACAGGACAAAGGCCACAAGGAAATGGGCTGCGCGGGTCACGACCACGGCGCACCTCCTTCGGTTCGGGTTGACGCCATGGACGCGCGCGACGCGCGATCGGTTCTGATTTCGGGCGCGGCCGGGGGGCCGCGGGTTTCGGGCCACAGCCGTTCGAAGTTGTACAGATCCAACAGATCAGTGAACGCACACCGTGGGATTTGTACAAACCCGGGCTGTTGCACCTGCGGCAGGTCCGGGGCCGGTGCCGCCGCCGTAATCGCGCACAGGGCGCAATCGGCGCATTTCGGGCAGGGCGCGGTCGGGTCGCCGGTGTCGTCTTCCAGGTCCACCTGGACCCAGACCGCTCCTGCCTCCGAGCAGATCTCCATCCAGGTGCCCTGGCCGGGACTCGCCAGCGCTGGCCCAAGCACCTGCAACATCAAAAGAAAGATGCCCGCCAGCCCGGCGGCCACGCGTGTCGCGCGGACCGGGAGGCTGTGGTTTTGGCGGGCGGCGGGCATGGAGACTCCGACTCGAATTTGATGTTGCCCGAGTCGTAAGGGATTGGCAGGCGGCACGACTTGACTTCGATCAGGTGGTCAAAAAAATGGCACTTCGGCCCTGGGCAGTTCGCTCGGGATCAGCCGTCGGCCTCATCCATCAGCCGCCGCACCCAGCGCCCCGCCAGCCAGCTGGCCGGAACCCCAAGGGGCACACACCAGATCAGCGCGGCCACCGGTGTAACTGCGCCGAACCCCAGCGCATGGGCGATCAACCCGGCCAGAAACAGGTTGATGGCGACGGTCAGCGCCGTCGCCGGATACAACAGAATGGCCAGTTTCCAGACCGGCCAGCGCCCGTCAGTGGCTGGTGCCTTCCGAGAAGGTGATCTTGTTCCAGACATTGTATTTCCCCGAAGGTTTGCGCATCGGCAGGCGTTTGATCTCTTCGAGCGTCTGCGCGTCATAGACGATCACCGCGCCGTCATCCTCCCAGATCGACACCAGCGCATGGGTGCCGTCGCGGGTGAATTCCACATGCGCCACGGTCTTGCCCGGCGCGGGCCGCAGGGTTTTGAAGATCTCGAGGCTCTGCTTGTCGATCACATGCATCGCATCCTTGTTGGGGCCAAAGAACACGTCGGCCCAGACATAGGGCGAGTTCTCGTGGCTGCGCATAAAAAAGCCCGGGCCTTCGGTCTCGATCCGCTTGATCGTTTCCCAAGTGCTCATGTCGATGACCGAGATGGTGCCTTCGGTCAGGTGCGGCGTGGCCATCACCGTGGTGCCATCGCGCTGCCAGGTGATGCCCGAGCCCAGATGCGGCATGCCGGGCAGGTCCAGATCCGCTACTTTCTGCCCGATCACGAGGTCGATCACCTGACCGCCCTTGCCATCGCGCGACGCGCCCATGACGTATTCATAGCTCTGGTCGAAAAAGAAATCGTCCAGATAGTCGGGCGTGGTGATCTTGCGGACGGGGAAGGGGTCGGGGTTCTTGAACTGCCCCTCGATCCGGAAATCATGGCCCAGCCCGAATTGCGGCGGGTTGTCGCCATAGAACACTTCCCAGATCTCGGGCACGTCCTTGAGCGCCAGCACGAAGCTTTCGCGCGGCGGGGCCTGGTACACAGCCGAGACCCGGCTGGGCTTGCCCTGCTTGCCCTTGACCTCGACCACCTTGGCCACCGACAGATCCTCGGTCGACAGCAGGGTCAGGCTGTTGGGCAGATAGTTCGCCACGGCCAGCCACTTTCCGTCGCCCGACATGGCGATGTTGCGGCTGTTCAGGCCGGCGCGGATACGGCCCACCTGTTTCAGCGCCCAAATGTCGTATTTCTGCACCCAGCCATCGCGCGACATGATGAACACATAGCGCCCATCGGGGCTGAACTTGGGGCCGCCATGCACGGCAAAGGGGGTTTCGAACCGGTCCAGAACCTCGAACGTGTCGCCGTCCAGAACGCTGACATGGTGATCGCCGGTTTCCACCACCAGCGTGATGTTCATAGGGTCGCTGTCCCAAACCGGCGCATCGACCGGTGCGTAATCGGCATCCAGAGTACGGCTGGCCATGATCTGTTCGGCATCCCATTCGGGGTCCACCTCCAGCGGAGATTTCAGCCAGCCCGCCAGTTCCTCGATCTGCAGCGCGTCGAGTTCGTGTGCGAAGGCGGGCATTTGGGTGGCCGGACGCCCCTCGGCGATGACGGCGGCTACGCGGGGGCCGCGCATGCGTTTGAGCGTTTCGGGGATCAGCGCCGGACCGACGCCGCCCAGCCGGGCCTCGCCATGGCAACTGGCGCAATGCTCGGCGTAATCTGATTGAGCATCCGCCCAAGCCGTTCCAGCTAGCAACACCGAGCACAAAGTACCGAATTTGAGTGCCTTAAAAGAACTGATGCGCCGGATCATGGCTTTTCCCCCGGAAAGGCGTGACCTGCAGGCGCTCGCCCGCGCCGTCCACGCCGATTTCGTCATTGGTCAGGTAGCAGGCCGGGTCTTCGGCCCACGGATCGCCGGTCAGTTGCAGGGCCCGGATGCGGGTATTGCCGCCGCAGACATCCTGCAACCGGCAGGTGCCGCACCGCCCCTTCAACGGGCGCGGCCGCGTGCGCAGCAGGGCCAGCATCGGGTCATCGCCGGACCACAGCTCGGAGAACGGAGTGAGCTTGACGTTGCCGACTGTGTAGTCCGACCAGTAGGTATCGGGATGGACGCGGCCCAGATTGTCGATATTGGCCACGCCCAGACCGCTGGAATTGCCGCCCCAATGGGCCAGATGTTCGCGCACATGCGCGACGGTATCGGCGTCGAACCGGGCGGCGGCCCAGTTCAGGAAATACCCGGCATCCGCGTCGTTGTTGCCGGTCACGATGTCCAGCGGGCGTCCGCCCGAGGCGGCCTCCCATGCGCGGTTCAGCAACAGGTCGAGCCCCTGCCGGGTGCGCTGATGTTCCGCGTCCTCGCCCCGGTTCTTGTCGCCGCGCCCGGCATAGACCAGATGCGAGAGATAGAACTTGTCCACCCCCTCGTCGTCGCACAGTTTCAGCAGGTCGGGCAGGTGGTGCTGGGTGCCTTCGGTCAGGCAGAACCGCAGGCCCACCTTGATGCCGCGCTTCTTGCATTCGCGCACGCCGCGCAGGGCGTCATCAAAGGCGCCCTCGACCCCGCGGAACCAGTCATTCGTGGCCCCGATACCGTCGAGCGAGATGCCGACATAGTTGAAGCCCACATCGGCGATCATGTCGGCCGTTTCGTCGTGGATCCGCGTCCCGTTGGTCGACAGGGCCAGCATCGGCACCAGCTGACGCGCGCGTCGGGCGATGTCGAAGAAATCGAACCGGTCCAATGGCTCCCCGCCCGAGAGGATCAGGGCCGGGACGCGAAACTGGCCCAGATCCTCAAGGGTGACCATGGCTTGCTCGTGGCTGAGCTCGCCCGGGAAGGCCACATCCGCAGACACGGTGTAGCAATGGCGGCATTTCAGGTTGCAGCGCCGGGTTAGGTTCCAGATCACCACCGGTTTCACCGGTCCGGGGCGGCGTTTGCGCACCGGCGTCGGGTTGACCAGCTGCTGCATGTATTCGGTCAGGCGGAACATCGATCTCAGCCTTTCGCTTTCAGGCGCAGCCCGGTTTTCTTCAGGATGCGCGTGGAATAGAGGATGTCGCTGCCCCGGCAGGCCGATCCGAGAATCGCGGCGATCTGGCCGCGTTTCTGTTCGACCTCGTCGGGCGCGCTGCCATGAACCATGGCGAACAGGTTGTAGGGCCAGTCGGGCAGGGCGCGGGGCCGTTCGTAGCAATGAGTGACGAAGGGCAGCGCTCCGATATGGGCGCCGAGTTCGCCGATCAGGTCGTCCTGCACGTCCCATACCGTCATGCCGTTCGACGTCATGCCCAGCTTGTAGTGATTGGGGGCGGCGGCGATCCGCCGGATCACCCCGCGCGCCTTCAGCGCGGCCAGCCGGTCCAGCAGGGTGGTTTCGGGCATACCCAAGTCGCCGGCTACCTGCGCATATGGCGCGGGCACCAGGGGCAGCCCGCTCTGGAGCGCCTCGATGATCCGTCTGTCGGTTGCGTCGATCATGCTGCCACCCGGAAGCCGATGAAAAATTCCTGCAGTTTCGGGAACCGGTGAACCGTGAGTCCCGTCTCGCGTTCGATCGCGTCGGTCGTGGCGGTGATCGCCTCGGGCGTTTCGGTCGCCAGAACAAACCACATGTTCAGCCGGTGCGTACGCTCATAATTATGCGCCACCTCGGGGTGCGCATTGACTTTGGTCAGGACGGTTTCAAACTCGGCCTCGGGCACCGCCATGGCGCACAGGCAGAAATCCCCGCCCATGGCGGCGGCGTCGAAGAACGGGCCGAACCGGGTGATGACCCGGTCGGCCTTCATCCGCGCCAGCCGGTCCAGTAGGTCCTGTTCGGTGATCCCCAGTTCGGCCGCCACGTCGGCATAGGGGCGGGGGGTCAGCGGCAGGTCCTCCTGCAGGCGGTTCAGTAGGCGGCGGTCGGTGTCGTCCAGCGGGGTCATGCGGCGGCCTCTTTCGGTTTGATCAATGCGCCGGTCTGTTTGAAGCACCGGGTCGAGAACAGAACCTTGTGCGCGGCGCCCGCCAGTTCGGGCAGGGCGGCGGCGCCGGCCAGGATACCCCGCGCCTCGGAGCGCGACCGGGCGTGGATCATGGAGTAGAGCCGATAGGGCCATACGCCCTCGACCGGCTGGCGTTCATAGCACAGGGTCACGCCGGGATGCGCGGCCAGTGCGGGGCCCGCGTGGTCGATCCGGTCGGCGGGCAGGTCCCACACGACCATGGCGTTGGCCGACCACCCCAACGCCCGATGCCGCACGATGACCCCCAGGCGCGAGATGACGCCGGCCTTGTGCAACACCCGGATGCGATCCATCACGTCCTCAGGAGTGCGGTTCAGGGATTGGGCCAGCGCCGCATAGGGGTCGGCCATCAGCGGCAGCCCCGCGCTGAGCGCCTGCAGGATGTCGCGGTCGCCTTGCCGCAGAACGCTCCGGTCGACCGTACGCGGCCGAGGCACGCGGCGCGAACAATCGGACATGCGAAAACCCAGATCGACGTTGAACGGGCGGACCAGACGCAGATCCAGCACGCGCAGCCCGGTGCGGTCGCTGATCCGGGCCAGTGTGGCATCCACATGCGCCCGGTCGGGGCCGGTGGCCACGAACCACAGGTTCCAGTCATCCTCGCGCTGGTAATTGTGGTTCACGCCCGGTTCGGCGTCGATCAGGGCGGCGATCTGTTCCACCTTCTCCTCGGGCGCGGCGACGGCGGCCAGGGTGCTGGCCGAGGCCACGCCGGGCGCGACCGTCGCGCCGACGCGGGTGATGCGCCCGGCGGCGCGCATGCGGTTCAGGCGGTCGATCACTTCGGCCTCATCCAGTCCCAGCGCCGCGGCCAGCACTTGGAACGGCCGGTCCGTGACGGGAAAATCGCGCTGCCAGTCATCCAGCAGCCTTCGGTCGATCGGGTCGGTGATATGGCACATCGCTTACAGCCCCGTTCTGTGCGCACGCGCGGTGAAGAAGATGCCCGAGGGGCTGTCGGCCGGGATTTCCCGCAGCTTTTCAAAGCTGTGGGTGTCATAGACCATGATCTTGTTGGCATCGCGCACGCTGATCCAGACCTCGTGCCCACGCGGGGTGAACTCCATGTGCAGCACCGCCGGGCCGGGTTTGAACTCGTGGATGACCTGTTTGCTGACCGTGTCGATCACCTGGATCGTGTCGTTCAGCGGGTGGGCGAAGTTCACCCAGACCTGCCGGCCGTCGGGCCGCGCCATGGCAAAGACGGGCTGGCCATACGTCTGGGTGCGCCCGGTTTCCGTGAGTGTGTCGGCATCGACCCAGAGCACCTGGTGATGGCCGACGGCCGGCAAGACGAATTCGGCGCCCGTATGCGCCCAGCCTTCCAGATGGGGCATCTTGTAGACGGGCATCTCTTGTTGGCCGCGCCCATATCCGGGCAGTACCCGGATCGGTTCGGGCGTTTCGTCCCACAGGTCCAGCGCGGTCAGCCCGTCCTGCCCGAAAAGGCCGGTGATGTAGATGCGGCCATTGGCGGTGATCAGCGCGTCATAGGGGTTTTTGCCGATGTCGGTGATCTTGGTGATTTGCGGGTCGGTGCCGCGGGCGAAATCGGCGATCCAGGTTTCGCCCGTATCCCACATGGTGAACACGAAACGGCGGCCGGGCGCATCGACCAGGCCGATGGTCTTGCTGCCGGTGGGGATGTCGGCCACCAGATCCAGCGTGTCGGCGTCAAAGACGCGCACCCCGCCGGGTTCATAGTTCGACACCGCCACCAACGTTCCGTCGTCAGAGATCGCCCCGCCGATGGCGTTTCCGGCCTGCACGACCCGCTTGGCGATCTGACGGGTCACGATATCGACCTTGGTCAGCCCGCCGTCGCGCCCGAAGACATAGGCGAAGCGTTCATCCGGCGAATAGACCAGCGAGGCATGGGACAGATCGCCCAGTCCTTCGATCCGGGCCAGCGCGGCACGGTCGGACTGATCGACCAGCAGGACCGAGCCGGTGGCCCGTTCGATCACCAGCCCCAGGTCTCCGGTGGCGGTGGGCTCGGCATGGGCTGCGGTCATCAGCAACGAGGCCGCGAGGCCAAGGACAAACTGTTTCATTGGGCCTCCGGTTTCAGCAGATAACGGGCGATCCATTCGGCCTCTTCCTCGCTGATGAGGGGCCGCCACGGCGGCATGGCCGTGTCGGGGATGCCGTCCAGGATTACGCCGGTCAGGATTTCGGGGTCATAGTGCTGCAGGTTTCCCGCCCGCAGATCGGGGCCCAGCCCGCCTTTCAGGGTCAGGCCGTGGCAGGACCCGCAATCCTGATGCACCAGACGCTTCAGCGCGTTGGGGTCCAGCGTGTCGGCGGCAAAGGCTGAGGTGGCCACCAGCACGGCGGCGGTCAGGACCGCGCGCCCGGGCCAGTCCCGGCGGGCCGGTTCAATGGGCAGAGTCCTAGCCATGAGCGTGCTCCAGCAATTCGGCAACCGGCCGTTCGGCATAGAGCGATACGACCTTGCCGATGATGAACAGGGTAGGGGCGGCCAGACCGGCCGCGCGCACGTCGGCGGTGACACGGTCCAGACGCGAGACAAGGCGGCGTTCGTCCGGGGTTGTCGCCTTGCCGACGGCCAGGACGGGGGTCGTTCCCGGCAGGTTCTCGGTCATCAGGCCCATGGCGATCTGGCCAATATTGGCGACGCCCATGTAGATGACCAGGGTGGTGTCAGGGTCCGCCAGGCGCTTCCAGTCGAGGTCCAGCACCTTATCGGCCTGACGATGGCCGGTGACATATTGAACCGAGGTGGCCAGCCCGCGATGGGTCAGCGGCACGCCGGTCGAACAGCTTGCCCCCTGCGCCGCGGTGATGCCGGGCGCGTATTCAACCGCAATGCCATGGTCCATCAGAAACGCCGCCTCTTCCGAGCCGCGGCCAAAGATCATCGGATCGCCCCCCTTGAGGCGGGCAACCCTGTGGCCCGCGCGGGCCTGTTCCAGCAGGATCTGGTTGATCCGGTCCTGCGGCACGGTATGGC
The DNA here is from genome assembly GCF_025141855.1 of Ruegeria sp. B32. Taxonomy (NCBI): domain Bacteria; kingdom Pseudomonadati; phylum Pseudomonadota; class Alphaproteobacteria; order Rhodobacterales; family Roseobacteraceae; genus Ruegeria; species Ruegeria sp. B32. The sequence goes on from NZ_CP081107.1 coordinate 84,621, forward strand.
ATTTGGGCGCCTTGCCCACGGGGATCAGCCGCGCACCGGGGGCGTGCATGGCCAGGATCTCCTCCGAAACCAGACGGTCGTAGACCACCACATCCGCCTCGCGCAGCATGCGCAAGGCGCGCAGGGTCATCAATTCGGGGTCTCCGGGTCCGGCGCCGATCAGAAAAACCTTACCGCTCATGGTGCAATCTCGCTTGGTCTGAATGTCATCGGGACCCGGGTGTTCCGGTCGGTTCCGAGCGCGGACAGAGCGGCGGATCGGGACGTTGCTGGGATGGCCGGGCGTGTCATGGCCGCAGACTGGCGCATTCGCAAAGAGGCCTCCTTGACATAAGTTAAGGAGCGCGGGATTTGCGCCCGCGCTCCTTTAGTTTGCCTGTATGTCTGCCTGCGTTCAGGGCTCGACGGTGACCATGCCGACCATGTTCTGCGTTTCCCAATGCGGGCCGCACAGATAGTTCTGCGGGCCGGGTTCAAGGAACGTCATCTCGACCGATTCCTCAGGGAAGATGCGGTCGGATTCGGGCTGGCTGCCGTCCTTCAAAAGCACCGAATGGCTGGTGCGCTTGTCCACGTTGACCCAGCGCACCGTGGTGCCGGGCTTGACCGTGATCTGGGCCGGGCAGAAGTGGTACTTGTACATCAGCACCACCTCGGCATCCAGCACGGCGTCGGAAGGATCGCCGAAGAGTTCGACATATCTTTCCTCGGCCTCGGCGCAGATCTGGTCGGCTTCATCGGCTAGGGCTGGCAGAACCATCGCTAGGGTCAGGACTGCGGTCAGAAGGGGCTTGGTCGTCATGGTCGCGTGTCTCCTCGGCCGTGGAAAAGGGGCCGTATCGCCGGCCCCTTTTCGTTACTGTTTGACCACGTTGATGTCGGCGCTGTCGTCATCCAGCGCGAGGCTGGTGTTCAGCGTGACGTGGTGGAACCGTGCGGCCGAGTGGTCATCGTGGATGGCAAAGCCCACCGTGTAGGTCTTGCCCGGCTCCAGCGGCACGTCGCCCGGTGCGCCCGAGTTCAGCGGCCGCGAGAACACCACCGTCCACATGCCGCCCGACAGGCTGGCCGAGGCCGAGATCTCGCCATCGTTGACCACGCGCTGTTCCAGCAGATAGCCATTGGTGGCGCTGCCGTCGGCATAGACGCGCATCAGGTCAAGGAATGTGCCGTCCTGCAGGTATTGCGCGATCTGCTCTTCGGCCTGCAGCTTGTCCCAGCCGCCCAGCGGCTTGCCGCGCCGGCCTTTGACTTCGACCTCGGTGCGGCTTTCGCTGATGTACTTGGTGACGGTGTCCTTGGCCGTCAGGCGTGCGGCCACGTCCGGGTTGGCGGCGATGGTTTCGGCATCGGGCGCAAAGGGCATATAGGTGTTGTCGGCGTGGCACGAGGCCCAGCACCCCACCTGTTCGCCCAGCTCGATCCCGGTGCCGGTGATCATCATGGCGACCTTGATCGGGTTGTCCGGGTCCATCTTGCCGCCGTCGACGAAGGGCACGGGATTGTGGCCCGCATCCGCCCATTGCAGCCGGATATACAGGTTTTCGTCGTCATGCGCGGCCTGAACCGTAGCGTCGATCACCCCGCGCTTGCCGGGGATGGGGGTCGGTTCGAGATCACCGCCAGCGACGATCTTGTTGCCGATCGCGTCCAGCTCCTTGGCGTGGCAGGTCGAGCACTGGTCGCCACCCTTGGTCAGAGGGCGTGCGCCACCGTGGGTCTTGCCGTTCTGCACCCATTCGAACGAAGCCTGTCCCGGATAGAACAGTTTCAGATCGGTGCTGGCCACGGCGTTCCAGTCGATGTTGCCACCAACGTCGCTGCCGCCCGAGGCCGCGGCGTCGGTTGCTGTGCCATCGGCCTTGGCGCGTTCCTCGGCCAAGGCGGTGTCGACCGCTGCAGCGATCTGCGCCTGCACCGCCTCCTGCTGGGCTTTGCGGGCGGCTTTCTCGGCTTCGGCCTCGGCGGCCTCCTTGGCTTCGATCCGCTCCAGGCTGGCCAGGTATTCCGGCGGGATCGGACGGGCGAAGGCCGGGTTCGGGGCTTCGAGCTCTTCCAGAAAATCTTCGGGTGCGCGGTCACGGATGTTCGAGTGTGCGATACCCTTGTGGCAGTCGATGCAGGTCTGGCCCACCTCCATCGCGTTCAGGTGCTGCTGCCGCGCGCGTGGCTTCTGGAACTCGGGCATCATCGACTCGAAATCGTGGCAGTTGCGGCACTCGCGCGAGTCGGTCTTTTTCATCCGCTGCCATTCGTTCATGGCCAGATGGATGCGCTTGGCCTCGAATTTCTCGGGCGTGCTGATCGAGCCGACCATCTTGCCGTACAGCTCTCTCGAAGCTTTGATCTTGCGGATGATCTTGTGCGTCCAGTCCTTGGGCACGTGGCAGTCCGAACAGACCGCGCCCACGCCCGAGCGGTTCACGTCATGGATCGTTCCCTTGTACTCGGTGTAGATATAGTCGCGCATCTCATGGCACGAGACACAGAATTTCTCGGTGTTGGTGGCTTCCATGGCGGTGTTGAACCCGCCCCAGAAGATGATGCCGGCGACAAAGGCCGCGGCGATGCCGGCCACGGGCATTCCCCACAGGAAATACCGGCGCCAGATCGGTTTTTTCTTTTCCGGTTCGGACTGGGTCATGTCCAGGCTCCGTTTTGGCTGTCATGTCTGGCCTTGGATTTCAGGCCGGTTGGAATGGCGGTTGGGATGCCGGGCAGGGCGCCGCGGACAAACGTGGAAAGGGCGGGCGAGGGGCCCGCCCTTTCCTGTGCTTGCTGCCAACCCGTCAGGTGACGTGGTTCGAGCGGTTGTAGACGTTGAACTTGCCGGTCGGCGCATAGAGCCCGTCGATACGGCCGATCTCTTCGAGCGTCTTGGCGTCGAAGATCACGATTTGACCGTTGGGCTCCTTGGAGTCCGACAGGTTCCACTTGGAGACCCAGACCTCGGTGCCGTCGGCATTGAATTCAAAGTGAACGGCGGCACTGCCTTCGTCTTCGGTGATCTGGATCGTTTTCACGATCTCGCCGGTCTCTTTCGAGATGACTTGCACCGACTGCTGGATTTCCGGCTCGGGGTGTTTGGTCTGGTCAGCCCAGATGTAGTCCGAGTTCGGGTGGGTGCGGACAAACAGGCCGGGGCCGTCCGTCTCCACTTCGTAGCAGACCTTCCAAGCCTGATCCGGGTGGCCTTCGGGGTCGTTGCCCCAAACGGTCACGGTACCCACACCCAGGTGGGTCGTGCCGGCAACCGGTCCACAGTTCGGATCGACCCAGTTTGCGCCCGGTCCGGGGTGCGGCAGGGCGGCGGTGTCGATCATCGCCTCCAGCTTGTGGGTTTCAGTATCGACGACCACCATTTTGTTCGACGCGTTCGCGGCGATCTGGAAATAGCGGCCTGTCGGGTCAAAGAAACCGTCATGCAGGAACTTGGCGCTGTCGATCTTGTCGATGCGCAGGTTGTCGAGGTCCGTGTAATCGACCTGCCACAACTGGCCCAACTCTTTCACGGCGACGATCCAGGTCGGTTCGTTCGGTGTCGTGTAGATCGCGGCCACGCGGCTTTCTTCGACATAGTCGCCGTCCACGTTCACGCCGCGGGTCGAAACGACCTTGAGCGGTTCCATGGTTTTGGCGTCAACGATCGCGAAGTGCGGCGGCCAGTAACCACCACCGATGACGTATTTGCCATCGCCGGAAACTGCGACGTCGCGGGCGTCATAGGCGATCTTGACCTCAGAGACCAACATCTTGTCCGGCGTCTGCCAGAGGTCGATTTTGGTCATCTTGCCGTCGCGACCCATGGTGTACCAGAAGCGGCCGGGATGTTCCGGTTCGGTCAGGCTATGGTGTTCGGACGCTTTCAGAACGTGCACGGCATAGCCGGTGGGGATGTGGGTCAGCACCTCTTTGGTGTCGCCGTCGATTACGGCCACCTTGCCCACGTCACGTTCGATGACGACGAAGAAGTTCTCCCAGTTGCGACCGTGCAGCGGCTCGGTCGGATAGTCTGCCTCTTCGACATAGACCTTGCGGGTCGCCTTCATCTGTTCCAGCGACATTTCCGGCGGCTTGGGCGGGTCCATCATGATGTAGGTCGCCATGTCGCGGATCTGCTCCTCGGTCATGATGTCCGAGAAGTTGTTCATACCGCCTTCGGTGCCCCACGCGATGATCTTTTCAAGGCGCTCCTGGCCCAGTTGCAAGGTGCCGCCTTCGGTCACGGTGCCGTCGGCTGCGGTTTTCTTCCAGTGTGGCTCGAGGTTCTTGCCGGTGGCGCCCTTGCGCAGCACGCCGTGGCAGCCGGCACATTGTTCGAAGTAGAGCTGTTTCGAAGCCTCGAAGGCTTCGTCGCTCAGGGTTGGCTCTTCGGCGAATGTCGGAGCAGCGACGCTGCCCAACAACATGGCCAGACCGACCCTGAAGGCGCGGCCGGTGGTGTAATGGCTGATTCCAAGTGACATGATCACTCTCCGTTTGCTGGTGAGGCAGGCCGGACACTGCGCCGGGACGGGCGTCTTCTCCTTGACGAAAGTCAACGGAGGGGGTGTTCAGACGGAAATGACGCGGAAAAAAGCCATGAAAATAAGTGCTTTTTGGGGTCATGTTTTCGCCGACGCTTGATTTTGGTTAAGGGGCGCGGGTCCGCCGGTTGCTAGTGCTTGGCCATCGAACAGCTTGGCCAAGGAGAGCAGGCATGCCATCGGCAATCACGCGCGTTATGGGTGAGGGGTTCCGGGTCTTTTTTCTGTTTGCAGGTCTTTACGGCGTGTTTGCCGGTCTGGCCTGGGGAGGGTGGCTGGCAACGCTGGCCGGGGTCGAAATGTGGACCGAGGCGCCCTATGCCATGAGCCCGCCGATGTGGCACGCGCACGAGATGATTTTCGGCTATGCCAGTGCCGCACTGGGCGGGTTCTTTCTGACCGCCGTTCCCAACTGGACCGGTGCCCCTGAGGCGCGGCGTTTGTTTATTGCCGCTGCAGCGGCGCTGTGGTTGGCCGGGCGCGTGGCGCTGTGGTTTTCGGGTGTGATCGACCCGGTGATTGTCGCGGTGCTCGATCTCGCCTTCGTGCCGGTTCTTGCGGCCAAGATCGCCACCCAGCTGATCCGGCGACCAAAACCGCAGAACATGATCTTTCTTCTGTTGCTGGCCTACATCTGGGTGTCCAACCTGTTGACCCATCTGGACTGGATCGGTGTGACGGTCGGAACCCTCGATGTCGGTCTGCGTACAGGACTGCTGGCCTTGTGTTCCATGATCTCCATTCTGGGTGGTCGGATCACTCCGGCCTTTACGCGCAACGCAATGAAGCGCGCAGGCGTGCCCGAAGCTGAGTGGCCTGTCAGTCGCGATTGGATGGAAAAAAGCAACATGGTGCTGGCCCTGCTGCTGCCCGCTGTGATGCTGATCTTCGGGGCCGGGCACGCGGTCGCGATTTTGGCGCTGGTCCTCGGAGCGATACAGGGCTTGCGCCTGTCAGGTTGGCGGGGGGCTTGGGCTGTCCGGCAGCCGATTCTGTTTGCGCTGCATCTGGCCTTGGGGATGCTGGGCCTTGGACTGGTTCTGTGGGGAATGGGCTTGTTGGGCCTCGGCAGTGAACTTGGTGCGCTGCATGTGTTGGGCATCGGCTGCGTCGGTGGCATGACGCTGGCGGTCATGAGCCGCGCGGCGCTTGGCCATAGCGGACGGGCGCTGGTCGCCCCCGCGCCGGTGGTCGTCGCCTACGGAGCTATGGCTCTGGCTGCGATTCTGCGCTGGATTGGGTCCGGGTTGGACGCGCAATTCTTGACTGCCATGCTGGTTGCCGACGGGCTGTGGATCAGCGCGATGGCGCTGTATGTGGTGGCGATGTGGCCGGCCTTGGTGGGTCCGCGTGCGGTACCGTCCTGAGCGGCTCAGGCCCGGTCGATCAAAGGTCGCGCGTTTTTGACATGCCGATGGATCATGTGCCGCGCACGCTTGCCGGTTTCGGGAATGGGCCGAGCGGCGATCGGGACATGATCCGGGTCGTCAAGCTCGGGGAAAATCTCGAATATCTCGTCTCGGGCATCGCGGCCAATGCTTTTGAGTGCTTCGGGCCCGGTGTACAGGCTTTCCGACGGAGCCCCTTCGGCGGTCACGATTTCATGGCGGTCGAACAGAATGTGGTAGTACGTCACGCTGCTGACGGTTTCATCGGCATGAACGCCGGGAACGCCGACCAGCTTGTGGGCTGGGATCAGCACCTCTTGGGCGTCGAACATGCGCACGGCAATCGCCGAGCGAACCAGCATCCGGTGCTGCGGAGAGACCCGCAGGTCGCGCCGCGGTAGACCCGCCCCCAGCGCTCCGGCTGATACACAGATCGGACGCAGGCGTGGGTTGGCCTGCAAATCGACCGACGTCAGGATGCGCGAGCCGACCCAGCGAATCGGTTGCGGGCCGTGATCGAGCGTCAGCACCAGATCGCCTTCGGCCAGATCTTCTATCGCCTTGGCGCCGGTGGGTGTTTCGATCAGCGTACCGGCGGTAAAACAGGGCACGTCGACAATGGCTGTGGGATCGGTGGTGTCCGGAGCGTTTGAAGGGGTCACATTCGAACGAATGAAGGAATAGGCGGTACCGGGTACCAAAGGTTCGGACGTGATGTATCCGACAAGATTTCCTTCAACCTCGACCCGGAAAACATCGATCGTACCGCCGCCCGGTTTGGTCAGGGCATAGGATTCTTCCAGATAGATAGCGCCGGAATCAAAGGTGGTTGATCCGTCAAGGCTGGTGACGACGCCTGTCTGTGTCAGGTCATCGCCGACTTCGTTGTTGAAACGGTCGCCGTTGAAATCAGTTCCGTTGTCCGGATCTCCGTTCACGAGCGTTCCACCGGCCGCGTCGGTTACGTCAAATACCCGGCGATCGGTGTTCGGATCATAGCCTGAACTCAGAGTGATGGTACCGGAGTTAAACCCGGTAAAACTAAGTGAAATCACCCCTGGCGCGTAGCCGATATAGGAATAGTTCGCCATCTCTTACTCGTTCACTCGCTCAATCAAAGACACCGGAACAGCACATCACGGACCCGGAAACTCCATCTGACTTCGCACTCTGATATACGCGGTTCAAGGCGATTTCGGGGCATTTCACGCTTATTTTAAGGGAATGTAGCCTATTGGCCGCGCGCCAGGACGGAGTCTTGACTTTCGTTAAGGCGGCAAACCGCCCATCTCGCCATTGTCCCTCCACCAGCAAAGCGGCGCAAAGGAGAGCGCAATGCGAGAAGTCATGACCAAGAGCATGGCCCGCAACATATTCTATGGCGGGTCATTGTTCTTCATCTTAATCTTTCTGGCCCTGTCGGCCCACTCACACCTGTACATCGTCAATTCGCCGAACTCGGCGAAGCTGGATGAGAGCGTGATCCGGGGCAAACACGTCTGGGAAAAACACGCCTGCATCAATTGTCACTCGATCATGGGTGAGGGTGCCTATTTCGCCCCCGAGGTCGCCAACGTGATGACCCGCTGGGGCGTTCTGGACGACCCGGAATCGGCCTTTGAATCCCTCAAGGGCTGGATGGAGGCGCAACCCACCGGCATTCCCGGTCGCCGGCAGATGCCAAGGTTCAACCTCAGCGACGAAGAGATCCGTGATCTGGCGAACTTCCTGATCTGGACGGACAACATCGACGCTCAGGACTGGCCCCCGAATGACGCGGGCTGAGAAGGGAACGGAGCAATGAAATACGAATCCCAAAAAGTGGCCTATGCCTATTTCGCATTCGCAATGGGCCTGTTCGCGATCCAGGTGATCGGCGGTCTGCTGGCCGGCTGGATCTATGTATCCCCCAACTTTCTGAGCGAGCTTCTGCCGTTCAACATCGTGCGGATGCTGCACACCAACGCGCTGATCGTGTGGCTGATCACCGGCTTTTTCGGCGCGGCCTATTTCCTGATCCCCGAAGAGGCCGAGCGCGAGATCCACTCGACCAAGCTGGCCTATATCCAGCTGGCGATCCTGATCCTGGGTACGCTGGGTGTGGTGCTGACCTATGTCTTCAACCTGTTCGAAGGCAACTGGCTGCTGGGCAAAGAGGGGCGCGAGTTCCTTGAACAACCCAAATGGGTCAAGGCCGGCATCGTCGTGGCGGCTCTGATCTTCCTCTACAACGTGTCGATGACCGTTCTGAAGGGCAAGAAGACGGCCATTACCAACATCCTGCTGCTGGGCCTGTGGGGTCTGGCGCTGCTGTTCCTGTTCGCCTTCTACAACCCGGGCAACCTGAGCCTCGACAAGCAGTACTGGTGGTATGTCGTCCACCTGTGGGTCGAAGGTGTGTGGGAGCTGATCATGGCCTCGATCCTGGCCTACCTGATGCTCAAGCTGACCGGCGTTGACCGCGAAGTGGTCGAGAAATGGCTGTATGTCATCGTCGCCGCCGCGCTGTTCTCGGGCATTCTGGGCACCGGCCACCACTATTACTGGATCGGCACGCCGGGGTACTGGCAGTGGATCGGGTCGATCTTCTCGAGCCTCGAGGTGATCCCGTTCTTTGCGATGATGGCCTTTGCCTTCGTCATGGTCTGGAAAGGCCGTCGGGACCACCCCAACAAGGCCGCGCTGCTGTGGTCGCTGGGCTGTGCCACGCTGGCCTTCTTCGGCGCCGGTGTCTGGGGCTTCCTGCACACGCTGCACGGGGTGAACTACTACACCCACGGCACGCAGATCACCGCGGCCCATGGGCACCTGGCCTTCTACGGCGCCTATGTCTGCCTCAACCTGGCGATCTTCACCTATGCGATGCCGATCCTGAAGAACCGCGATCCCTACAACCAGGTGCTGAACATGGCCTCGTTCTGGCTGATGACCGGCGGCATGGTCTTCATGACCTTCGTGCTGACCTTTGCCGGCACCGTCCAGACGCATATGCAGCGCGTGGTGGGTGACTACTACATGGATGTGCAGGATCAGGTCGCGATCTTCTACTGGATGCGCTTCGGCTCCGGTCTGGTCGTGGTCATCGGTGCGCTGCTGTTCATCTACTCGATCTGGGTTCCGCGCAAAGAGGTCATCGAACCCGGCGTCGCGGAAACCCCGGCGGAGTGATGAATATGGACGGCTCCATGAAACTGGGAACGGGGGCGGCAGACGCCCCCTTCTACCTGCCCCAGGGCGACGAATGCGACGTGTTCGCCGCCGCCTATACCAACAAGCTGCCGGTCCTGCTGAAAGGCCCGACAGGTTGCGGCAAGACCCGCTTCGTGTCCCATATGGCCGCCAGTCTGGGTCGGCCGCTCTATACCGTGGCCTGCCACGACGACCTGGCCGCCGCCGACCTGATCGGGCGCTACCTGCTGAAAGGCGGCGAGACCGTCTGGGTCGATGGTCCCCTGACCCGCGCGGTGCGCGAGGGCGCGATCTGTTACCTGGACGAGGTGGTCGAGGCGCGCAAGGACGTGACCGTGGTGCTGCACCCGCTGACCGACGACCGGCGCATCCTGCCGATCGATCGCACCGGGGAAGAGCTTGAGGCCGCGACCGGCTTCATGCTGGTGGCCTCCTACAACCCCGGCTATCAGAACATTCTGAAAACCCTCAAACCCTCGACCCGGCAACGGTTCATCTCGCTGGAATTCGACTTCCCCTCGCCTCAGATGGAGGCCGAGGTGGTCGCGCAGGAAAGCGGTCTGCCGCTGGAGCGCTGCAAGCCGCTGGTGCGGCTGGCGGGCAAGCTGCGCGGGCTCAAGGGTCAGGACCTCGAGGAAGGCGTATCCACCCGCCTGGTCGTCTATGCCGCGACTCTGATCGCGCAGGGCATGTCCACCGACCGCGCCATCCTTGCCGCCATGATCGAACCTCTGACTGATGACGAGGATATCAAACGCGGGCTCCTCGATCTTGTCACCGCCGTCTTTGGGTGAGGCCGGCGATGGTCAGGATCGACTTTGAGCCATGGGAACCCGAAGAAACCATCGGGAAACTGTGGCACACCCTTGCCAGCCGCCTTGATGCACCAGAGGTGCACGAAGGAGCCGCGGTCGACCTGTCGCAGGTCGCGGGGCGGCTGGCCGTTCTTTTCCGGGGGCTTGGGGGCAGTCCGGGCGTCGAGCTGCGCCCGGTTTCGCCCGAGCTCTCGCGCCACCGGCTAGGCTGGCGGCGCAAGCTGGCCACCGAGGCCGAACTGATCCCGCGCGCCAGTTTCGACGGCGAGGTCCTGCGCCTGCCCGACCGGCTGGCGGTGTTTCCCGCGCGCGAAGCCAACGGCGCGCTTTATGTCTGGCTGGCGGCGGTGGCGGCCCATGCCGGAACCCGCATCGACGAGGACGATCCTCTGCGCGCCGACATCCGCGCCCTGCAGGCGGCCCGCGCGATGGTCGCCGACACGCTCGAGGACGCGCCGGGCCTGCGCCCGCTTTACACCGAGCTGTGCAAGGGCGTGCTGTATCAGCGCGACCTGCCCGGCCTGCCCCCGGCCGAGGCCGCCGTCGAGGACCTGATCCGCCGGATGCTGGGCGACCCGGCCCCCCTGTCCGCCCGCGCCCGGGCCTACGACGCCCTGGGTGACGACGTGGCCGCCCCGCGCGGGTACCAGCCGTTTCGCCCGGTGCCGCTGTGGCCCGAACTGCGCGCGGTCGCCTTTTCCGAACACACCGAGGTCGAAAGCCGAGATACCGACGGTCCACCCGAGGAATCGGGGGAAAAGACCCACCGCGCCCGCCGGCGCAAATCCGATCAGGCCGAGCGGCAGGACAGCCTGATCCTGCACAAGTTCGAAGCGATCCTCAGCTGGGCCGAATTCCTCAATCTCAACCGCCGCATCGACGATGACGACCCGGACAACGCGAAAAAGGCCGCCGATGATCAGGACGAGATCGGGCTGGGCCAGATATCGAAGGCGCCGCCGACGCGGCTGAAGCTGCATCTCGATCTGGCACCCGAGGACGTGAACCGCGAGCGCCTTTCGGGACGTGTGCTGTACCCGGAATGGGATGTGCGCACGGGGCAGTATCTGCCCGATCACGCCAACGTTCTGACCTCGGATGCCGAGATTCGCGAGGATGCCGCCGAGTTCGGCAAGGACCCGGCCACCGCCCGCCGCATCCGCGCCGTCAAACGCCAGTTCGAGGCGCTGCGCCCGGGCCGGGTGATGACCCGCAGCCATCTGGACGGCGACCAGCTGGACATCGAGGCCGCCGTGCGCAGCGCCGTGGACCGCCACGCCAATGGCGAGGGCAATGAGCGCATCTGGATGCAATCCCGGCCCGAAGCGCGCGACCTGGCGGTGTCGATCCTGCTGGACATAAGCCGCTCGACCGAAAGCGCGGTCGCGGGGCGTGCGGTGATCGATATCGAACGCGAGGCACTGGCGGCGCTGGCCTGGGGTCTGAACGCCTGCGGCGACGATTTCGCCATTCACGCCTTCAGTTCGCTGAAACGCCAGCGGGTCTACGTGCAGCGCTGCAAAAAGTTCAATGAGCCCATGACCGGAACCGTGGAGCAGCGCATCGCGTCTCTGCGGCCGGGCCATTACACGCGGCTGGGGGCGGCGATCCGTCATGCCTCGGCCGATCTGGCGGCGCAGGCGCGCAAACGCCGGCTGCTGCTGGTGATCACCGATGGCAAGCCCAATGATCTGGACCACTACGAGGGCCGCCACGGCATCGAAGACACCTGCATGGCCGTGCGCGAGGCGCGCCGGGCGGGGCAGTCGGTCTTTGGCGTGACCATCGACAAGACAGGCAAAAGCTGGTTCCCGCGCATGTTCGGGCAGGGCGGGTTCGCGGTGATCCCCGACCCCAACCGCCTGACCATGGCCCTGCCGCAGATCTATCGCCAACTGGTCGGCGCATGAGCGATACTTCCCTGATCGACGAGCTGCCCGGCGAACTGCTGATGTGGGTTCTGATCGTCTCGGAACTGCTGGTGTTCGGGGCCGGGCTGGTCGCCTTCATGGGCGTCCGCCTGACCGACCCGGCAGGCTTTGCCGAGGCGCAATCACATCTCTACCGCACCGGGGCCGCGCTCAATACGGGGGTTCTAGTCACCTCGGGCTTTCTGGCGGCGCGGGCCCTGCGCTGGCGACAGGCCGCGCGCCGCGGCGCAGCGCGGTTGGCCCTGATCGGTGCGGCCCTGCTGGGCGTGGTTTTCCTGATCATCAAGGGCGCGGAATATGCCGGCAAGGCCGCGCAAGGCATCAGCTATGAGACCCACCCGTTTTTCCTGTTCTATTACCTTCTCACCGGGTTTCACGCCGCGCATGTGCTGGCCGGGGTCACCATTCTGCTGCTGGTCGCCTGGCGCGACGATCCCCGCAATATCGAGGCGGGGGGCCAGTTCTGGCACATGGTCGATCTGGTCTGGGTCCTGCTGTTTCCGGTGATCTACCTGCTGGGGTGACGCGATGCCGAGGTTTTTCTTTGCCCGAGACACCCATGCGGATCGCATGACCCGCGCCTGGGCCAGCCTGATCGCGCTCAGCCTGGCCTCGGCCCTGCTGACCCTCGTGCCCGTTGGGCCCCGGCTGGTCGGGGGCGGCATCCTGCTCCTGGCCTTGTTCAAGGCCCGCATCATCCTGGCGCGGTATCTCGACCTTGAACGCAGCCCGGCCTGGCTGCGGGGCTTCACGCTGGTGCTGAGCAGCTTTGCGGCACTGATCTTCGCGCTCTACCTGGTTTGAGGCAAAAAGAACCGCCGCGCACAGGGGCACGGCGGCTTGCCAGTTCAGGGACAGAAATCTATTGCGCGGCCATCGGCATCCGGGCGATCTGGCACCGCTGCCACAGCGCCGACAGCGCGCCGACCAGATGGTCGATATCCGCATCGGTATGCACGGGCGAGGGCGTGATGCGCAGCCGCTCGGTTCCTTTGGGTACGGTGGGATAGTTGATCGGCTGGATGTAGATGCCGAACTCCTCCAGCAGCGTGTCAGAGATGAACTTGCACTTGACCGGGTCGCCGACCATCACCGGGATGATGTGGCTGGGGTTGGGCAGATGCGGGATGCCCTCGGCGTCGAGCCGGGCGCGCACCTGGGCCACGCGCGCCTTCTGCAGGTCGCGTTCCGCATTCGATTGCTTCAGATGCCGGATCGAGGCCGCCGCACCGGCGGCGATTGCCGGGGGCAGGGCGGTGGTGAAGATGAAGCCGCTGGCAAAGCTGCGCACGAAATCGCACAGCGCGGCCGACGCGGCGATATAGCCGCCCACCACGCCGAAGGCCTTGCCCAGCGTGCCCTCGATCACGGTCAGGCGGTCCATCAGACCCTCGCGTTCGGCGATGCCGCCGCCGCGCGGGCCGTAGAGGCCGACGGCATGGACCTCGTCCAGATAGGTCATGGCGCCGAATTCATCGGCCAGGTCGCAGATTTCCTTGATCGGCGCGATGTCGCCATCCATCGAATAGACCGATTCAAAGGCGATCATCTTGGGCGCCTCGGGGTCGGCGGCGGCCAGCTTGGCGCGCAGGTCGTCCAGATCGTTGTGCTTCCAGATCACCTTCTGCGCCCGCGAATGGCGGATGCCCTCGATCATCGAGGCATGGTTCAGCGCGTCCGAGAACACGATCAGGCCTGGGATCTTTGCCGCCAGCGTCCCCAGCGCGGCCCAGTTTGAGACGTAGCCGGAGGTGAACAGCAGCGCCGCCTCTTTCCCGTGCAGGTCGGCCAGTTCCTGCTCCAGCAGGACGTGGTCGTGGGTGGTGCCGGAAATGTTGCGGGTGCCGCCCGCACCGGCGCCGCAGCGGTCCAGCGCATCATGCATTGCCGCCAGAACCGACGGGTGCTGGCCCATGCCCAGATAGTCGTTCGAACACCAGATGCGCACGTCCCGTGCCGCCGCGCCATCGGTCTGGCGGGCATTGGGGAAGGCGCCGCATTTGCGCTGCAGGTCGATGAAGACACGATAGTTGCCCTCGGCCTTCAGGTCGCTGAGGCTCTGGCTGAAGAAACGCTCGTAATCCATGTCTCGATCTCCCCGGAAAACTGGCTGTTGGCGGGCAGACTATGGGTGCGCGCACGCCGGGAACATGACAATAGTCAAGCGACGCCGGGAAAAGGGTGGTGCGCGGCGCGCGGGTTTGGCATAGGCTGGCGCAGGGATGGATGGGCCGGGTTTTCGGCCGGACAAAAGGGGATGCCTTCGTGGCGCATGAAGCACAAAAAGCCATTGCGCGGCAGTCGCTGCTGCTCAAAAGCCTGCCGGATCAGCATGTCGAAACGTTGCTGAGCCACGCGATCTGGCGTCAGTATGACCGTGGCGAGACGATCTTTGTGCAGGAAGAAAGCGCCCAGGCCGTGCATGTGGTGCTGGCCGGATGGGTCAAGCTGTTCCGCATGTCGCCCACCGGGGCTGAGGCCGTGGTCAGCGTCTTTACCCGCGGCGAAAGCTTTGGCGAAGCGGTAGCGCTGCGCAACGTGCCCTATCCGGTTTCGGCCGAGGCGGTCTCGGCCTGCGAGATCATGCACATTCCCAGCCCGGTGCTGATTTCCTTGATGAAGACCGACCCCGAGATCGGGATATCGATCCTGGCTTCGACCTTCACCCATCTGCATTCGCTGGTGTCCCAGCTGGAACAGCTCAAGGCCCAGACCGGGGCGCAGCGGGTAGCCGAGTTCCTGCTGAACCTGTGTGACTGCGACGAAGGTGCCTGCGAAGTTGAGCTGCCCTATGACAAGATGCTGATCGCCGGGCGTCTGGGCATGAAGCCCGAAAGCCTGAGCCGTGCGTTTTCACGGCTCAAGGCGGTGGGAGTAAAGATCAACCGCAACCACGCGGAAATCTCGAACATTCCGCAGCTGCGAGACTATGCCGACAGCGACCCGGCCGACAATTGGGGGCGCTGAACGCGCCCGGTCAAACCCGCAACCCGTCCTCTCCGAAGGTCAGTGCATTGGCCGGATCATAGTCGATGCCGACCTGTGTCCCCGGGGACACCTGATGCTGACCAAAGGCCCGAACGGTAAAAGGCTTTTCGGTACCGATATCGACCAACACGTTGGTATCTGCGCCAAGGTTTTCCACGTGAACGACTGTGCCTGACAGCGGACCCGTCTGCCCAAGGCGAGCGTATTCAGGGCGAATGCCGATAAGTTGCCGGCCAGATCCACCGATCCGATCGGCGGGCACGAAATTCATCGCCGGAGACCCGATGAACTCGGCCACGAACCGGTTGGCGGGGTTGTTGTACAGCTCCATCGGGCTGCCGATCTGTTCGACTCGGCCGTCCCGCAACACGACGATCTTGTCCGCCAAAGTCATCGCCTCGGTCTGGTCGTGGGTCACGTAGATCATGCTGGCGTCGATCTGGCGGTGCAGGTTTGCGATTTCGACCCGGGTGTTCAGGCGCAACGCGGCATCCAGGTTCGACAGCGGTTCATCGAACAGGAACAGTTTGGGGTTGCGCACGATCGCGCGGCCGATCGCGACGCGCTGGCGCTGACCGCCGGACAACTCGGCCGGGCGACGTTCAAGATAGGGATCCAGCGACAACATGCGGCTGGCTTCGGTGATGCGGCGCGCGATCTCGTCCTTGGGATGCCCGGCCTGCTTCAAGCCCAGTTCCATGTTCCCCCGAACAGTCAGATGCGGATACAGCGCATAAGACTGGAACACCATTGCGATGCCGCGCTTGGCGGGTGGGACCTCGTTGACGGTCTGGCCATCGATTTCGACCGTTCCCGAGGTCGCCTCTTCAAGCCCCGCGATCACGCGCAGCAGGGTGGACTTGCCGCATCCCGAGGGGCCTACAAAGACCACGAATTCGTTTTCCTCGACGGTCAGGTCGATGTTTTTCAGCACGTTTACCTGTCCGAAGGACTTGCACACATTGGTCAGTTTCAGGGCGGTCACGTCACGTCTCCTTCAGGTCGACCGGCTGGCCGGATCGAATGCTTTGGTCGGCGGCAAGGCAGATCCGCAGGGATTGCACCGCGTCATTCATATGGCGGGTCAGGTCGATGTCCTGCGCGATGGTTTGCAGCATGTAGGCTTGTTCGGCGTCGCACAGTTCCTGGTGGCCGGGTTCGCCATCCATCTCGATCATGGTGTCGCCGCTGGCTTTGTGCACCAGAATGCCGCCTACCTTCGTGTGGCCGTCCACATCGTCGGATGCGCCCTTGTTGCCCTCGGTTATGGAAACCGCGCCATTGGGTGAAACGATATCTTTCACGAAGAACGCCGTTTCGGACATCATAGGACCCCAACCAGCCTCGTACCAACCAACCGAGCCATCTTCGAACACCACCTGGAACTGGCCGTAATTGTACATGTCGGGCGCGATCTCATCTGACAAACGCAGGCCCATGCCGTTGACCCGAACGGGCCGGGCATCGGTAATCTGGCACATGACGTCGACGTAATGCACACCGCAGTCCACGATGGGTGAGGTGGTTTGCATCAGCGCCTTGTGCGTCTCCCATGTCGGGCCGTCGGACTGCTGATTCAGGTTCAGGCGAAAGACATAGGGGCCGCCCAGGTCGCGCGCCTCGGATATCAGCCGCATCCAAGAGGGGTGATGCCGAAGGATGTACCCAACCACCAGCTTGCGGTTGGCTTCAGTGGCCTTCTCGACGACACGGCGTGCGTCCGCGACGGTGGTGGCCAAGGGTTTCTCGACGAACACATGCGCACCGGCGTCCATTGCGGCACAGGCATAATCGGCATGGCTGTCGGAATAGGTGGCAATCACGGCCAGATCAGGGTTGGTGTCCGCAAGCGCCGTATGGAAATCGGTGAAGACCGGATACCCCTGCAAATCCGGTTGATCCACTGTCCCGGATCGGTTCACCAGACCCACGATCTGGGCGTCGGGATGGTGATGATGCGCCAGCGCGTGGCTGAGACCCATGTTGCCCAAACCTGCGATCAGAACCCGGATCATTTGACCGCCCCCGAGGTGATCCCGCGGATCAGTTGCCGCGAGAAGATGACATACAGAACCATGACCGGCAGGATCGCCATGCTGAGCGCGGAAAGCACCGCGTTCCAGTCGGTGACGAACTGCCCGATGAAGACCTGGCTACCGAGGGTCAGGGTCTTGGTCTCTTCGGCCGGGGCCAGGATCAGCGGGAACCAAAGATCGTTCCAGATCGGGATCATGTTGAAAACGGCCACGGTCGCCATCGCCGGACGTACCAGCGGCAGAACAAGGCGGAAGAAGATGGTATACTCGCTCAGCCCGTCGATGCGGCCTGCATTCTTGAGGTCGTCGCTGACTTGCCGCATGAACTCGGACAGGATGAATACGGCCAGCGGCAGGCCCTGTGCGGTATAGACGAGGATCAGCGCCATCAGCGTGTTGACCAGACCGGTCGCCACCATCATGTCGAGGATCGCAACCGTGCCGATGCGGATTGGAATCATGATGCCCAATGCAAGGTACAGGCCCATCAGCGTGTTGCCCTTGAACCGGTATTCGCTGAGCGCGAAAGCCGCCATTGCACCGAACAGCAGGATCAGGAACAGCGACACGACGGTGACAATCATCGAATTCTGGAAATACAGGAAGAAGTCGCCCTGTTTCATCACCGTCTGGTATCCGATCATCGAGAACGAGTCGGCATCCGGCAGCGCCAACGGTTCACGGAAGATCGCCTTTCGCGATTTGAAGCTGTTGATCACGATCACGAAGACCGGAAACAGGGCGATCAGCGTATAGAGGATCAGCGCGCCATGCATGGCGGCGATGTTGAAGGGGTTTCTGCGGGCTTTGTTCATTCTCCTCGGGCCCCTCAGAACTGATACCGGCGGATGCGGGTCTGGATCAGGAACAGATAGATGCAGACCCCCGTCAGGATGATGGCGAACATGCCCGTTGCGATGGCCGATCCCATATGCGGGTCACCGAGCTGCAATTGGAAGCCGAAGAAGGTTCGGTACATGAACGTGCCAAGGATGTCGGTCGAGAAGTCCGGCCCCGCCAGCGCACCCTGAGATGCGTATATCAGATCGAACGCATTGAAATTGCCGACAAATGTCAGGATCGAGATGATGCCGATCGAAGGTAGGATCAGCGGAAGCTTGATCTTCCAGAAGGCGGACATGCCGGTGATGCCTTCGACTTCGGCAGCCTCCAGGATCTCTTCGGGGATCGACAGCAGGGCGGCATAGATCAACATCATCGGAATGCCCACGAACTGCCAGACCGAAATCAGGGCCAGCGTGGTCAGCGCGTATTCTTCTTTGCCCAGCCAAGGCGCGAACAGAGATTTGAGTCCGACCGCGGCCAGCATATCGGGGGCGATGCCCCAGATCGGCGACAGGATCAGCTTCCAGGCGAAGCCAACGATCACGAAGGACAGGATCGTCGGGATGAAGATGGCCGAACGGTAAAACGCCGCAAAGCGCAGGCGAGGGTGGCTGAGGATCGCTGCCAGTGCGATCCCGATCGGATTCTGCACCAGCATGTGGATGAAGAAGAACCAGAAATTGTTGCCCAGTGCGTTCCAGAACGCATCCGACCAAATCGGGTCGCCGAACAGGGTGCGGAAGTTGTCCAAGCCTACGAACACACGGGCCTGATCGACCTCGGTGTAAAGCGCCAGCCGCAGCGTGTTGAACAGCGGAAAGACCATGACGGCCGAGTAGACCAGCACTGCGGGTGCCAGAAACACCACGATGTGCCATTTGATCCGGCGATTGCCCATGTTGTTCCTCGAAAGCTCAGGGTGGCTCTGGCCGTCTGGCCAGAGCCGTTTGCGTCACGAAAGACGGGTTACTGGTGCGGGGCGTACCAGCTGGCCAACCCGTCCTGCAGGCGCTTGCCGGCGTCCTCGGGCGATTCCTCGCCCTTGATCACCTGAGCCGAGGCGTTCCATGTCTCGTTCTCAAGGTTGGGCGTTCCACGCGACAGGATCTGATAGGTGGACCGGATGGTCGAGTTGCACTCGTTCCGCCAGCTGACGAATTCCTGTGCCAATGGGTCCTCCATCGCCACATCGAAGCTGGAGAGAGAAAAGAAGCCGGGCAGCGCGTTTGCATAGATCTGCGCGAATTCCTCGGAACCGACCCAGTTCAGGAAGGTGCGTGCCGCATCGGCGTTGGGCGACGCCGCGTTCAGACCAATGGCGATGTCGGTGTGGTCCGAAATATAGCACTCGTCCCCGGCATTCTGGACTGGCGGCTTGAAAGCGCCCATCTCGAAATCGGCCAGGTTGTTGAAGCCGCTGATCTCCCAGCTGCCGGCCGGATAGATGGCGGCGCGGCCCAGTGTGAACAGGTTCTGGCTGTCGGGATAGGTCTGCGCTTCGAACCCGTCGCCCAGATAGGCACCCCATTTGGCCAGCTGGCGGTAGGGGGCGACCCACGGCTCGTCCGTCAGTTTCTGAGAACCTTCGATCAGGGCGAGGCGACCTTCTTCGCCCTTCCAATAGTTCGGCCCGATGTTGTTGTAACCCATGGTGGCCGCTTCCCACTGGTCATTGGTGCCCATGGCCATGGGGATATAGGTGCCGTCTTCCTTGATCTTGTCCAGTACGGCAAAGAACTCGGCTTCGGTTTCCGGAACCGAAAGGCCCAGCTCGTCGAACGCGTCCTTGTTGTAGATGAACCCATGGATCACCGAGGCCATCGGCACGCAGAAGGTGGCCGAGCCGTCATCGGTCTGCCACGCCGATTTGGCGACGTCCGAGAAGTTCGCCATGCCTTCAAGGTCCGAAAGATCGGCCAGCTTGCCCGCCTCGTACAGGCCAAGTGAGGTGTCGAAGGGACGGCAGGTAATCAGGTCTCCGGCCGAACCGGCATCCAGTTTGGCATTCAGGGCGGCGTTGTATTCCGCCGGGGCCGACGGGGTGAACTTGATCTTGATGTCGGGATGCTTGGCCTCAAAGGCCGGGATGATCTTTTCCTGCCACAGGGCCAGGTCGTCGTTGCGCCAGCTTTCGATGGTCAGCGTGGTTTCGGCCATTGCCGTACCGGCAAGGGCCGATGACGCCAGCAGCACGGCGGTCAGTGTGGTTGTTCTCATGATGTATTCTCCCTTTTGGTCTTCTTCTTGGTTCAAATCTGGTCCAGCGCAGGGCGCAGATGGCCGCCCGATGCCGTCAGCAGTTCACTGGCCTGCGCCCGTGTTGCGGCGCCGGCGGCCAAAAGTACGGCAAGCTTCAGGTTGCCTTCGGCGCGATCGAGGGCATCAGCGGCGTGCTGAGGTGTGGCGCCTGTTATGTTCCGGATGATTCCTTCTGCGCGCTGACGCAGCTTGGCATTGTCGGCCACCACGTTGACCATCATGCCGTCATGTACATGGCCCAACCTGACACCCATGAGGGTCGAGAGCATGTTGAGCGCCGCCTTTTGCGCGGTTGCGGCGCCCAGTCGGGTCGATCCGGCAATGACTTCGGGCGGGGTGTTCAGGCAAATTGCGCAATCGGCGTGCTCGAACAGCGGTGCGTCGGCGTTGTTGGCAATGCAGATGGTTTTGGCGCCGCGGGACTTTGCAATTCCGGCGAAGGTCAGCGGGTAGGGCGTGGTGCCGCTGGCGGATATCGCGATCACCGTGTCCGTGGGGCGGAGGTCGGCAGCGGCGATTTCGGCCGTCCGAGTGTCATCTTCGGTGTGGCCCGGCATCTCTGCCCCGGTTGGTATGCCGCCGGCCATGCAGATGGCGATCGACTCTGGTGACAGGCCGAATGTCCCCGGTATTTCCGCCCCATCGGCCAAGCCCATCAGCCCGGACGACCCGGCGGCGGCATAATACAGCCGCCCCCCGGCGCGGATGGTTTCTGCCATCAATGCCGCACCTTTCGAGATATCCGGAAGGCAAGCATCCAGCCCGTTCAGCGCGGCTTTCTGCGCATCCAGCAGCAGGCGCAGAACTTCGGTGTCCGGGCGCAGGTCCAGCCCCTCGGATTCGTCGCGCAGCATTTCGGTTTGCGGCAGCATGTGCGGCGTCATGTGATTCCCCTTTGGCACCGAAGATAATACCTATATAATACCTTTTGTCTACCATTCGTTTCAAATCGCCAAATACCCACCAAAAAGCGCAAAAAATAGCGAGTCTTGGCCATAAGAGGTCTTTTTTTCAGCCGAAAGGTATTGTAAAGGTATCTATATGGATGAGTCCCTCCCATATCTCATTGCAATTGACGGTGGCGGTACACGCTGCCGGTTTGCCATGGCCGGCCCCACCGGGCGGCATGATCTGGTTCTGGGAAGCGCCAATGTCTATTCCGATCGTGCGGCGGCTATCTCAACGCTGAATGCCGGGCTGCGGGCTCTGGCCGAGCGTGCAGCGATGCCCGAAGCGGCTTTGACCGGGATTCCGATCTACGCAGGGCTTGCTGGCGTGACCGACGCGGACACAGGCGCTGAAATCGCACGGCACCTGCCATCGCGCATTGTGCAGATCGAGGATGACCGCCGCTCGGCCGTGGTCGGGGCGTTGGGGGCGGTCGATGGATGTTTGATCGGGATCGGCACTGGATCGTTCCTGGCGCGGCAAAGCGATGGCGAAATCCGGTTGATTGGCGGATATGGGGCGCTCATCGGTGATGATGCGTCCGGGTATTGGCTGGGACAGCAGCTGCTGCGGCGGGTGTTGCTTGCAGCGGACGGAATAGCCCCCGACAGCGCGCTGACACGATCCGTACGCAGACGTTTTGACGAAGACCCGATGCAGATCGTGCGATTTGCGGGGCAGGCGCGGCCGGCCGAAATCGCAGACTTCGCACCCGAAATCATTGCGGCGGCTCAAAAAGGCGATGTGGTGGCCGTGGCCCTGATGCGCGAGGGCGCCGACTATGTCGCTGCAGGGCTGCAGGCCCTTGGTCGCGATGATGCCGAGCCGGTCTGTGCAGTGGGCGGGGTGGCATCGCATTACACCGCCTATCTTTCCGCCGAGGTGCAGAGCGCGATGATCGAACCGGAGGGCTCCGCCCTTGACGGGGCGCTGCAGCTCGCCGCACAGCTGGCGGAGCGCGCCAGATTGGGGGCAGCATGACCGCCGAAACGATCGAAACCTTCCTCAGGACCGGTGACTGGATGCAGCAGGCCGTGGGGCCGCGGTACGTTCGGTTGCGCAAGCGGATCGAAGAGGGCATCGAGAATGGTCTGCTGGCGGAAAGTGCACCGCTCCCGGCCGAACGCGAGATCGCAAACCTCACGGGCCTTTCCCGCGTCACCGTGCGTCGGGCGATGCAGGATCTGGTAGATCGGGGAATCGTCATTCAGCGCCAGGGTTCGGGCAGTTTCGTGGCCGACGGCACGCCTCGGGTCGAGCAATCTCTGTCACGGCTGACCTCGTTCACTGAGGACATGAACCGGCGCGGTCTTGAATCCTCAAGCGAGTGGCTTGAGCGCGGTGTGCACACTCCGTCGCCCGAGGAGGTGATGGCGCTGGCCCTGTCCTCGGGTGAAGCGGTTGCGCGCATCTCGCGCCTGCGAATGGCCAATGATCGGCCCATGGCGATCGAACGGGCCTCGCTGCCGATCGACATTCTGCCGCGCCCGCAAGAAGTCGAAGCTTCGTTGTACGAAGTCTTGGAGCGGGATGGAAACCGGCCAGTACGGGCGCTGCAGCGCATATCGGCGATCAATCTGGACAGCGCCGACGCGGGTTTGCTTGGGGTCGAACCCGGTGCGGCCGGACTGCGCATCGTTCGAACATCATACCTGTCCAATCGGCGGGTCGTTGAATTCACTCGGTCGATCTATCGCGGCGACGCCTATGATTTTGTCGCCGAATTGCGGTTGGCCAACAGCTAGGACACATCATGCAACAGCAGATCACCCGGATGCGCCGGGAAATTGATGAAATCCCCGTGGCCGTAGAGCGGCTTCTGAGTCGGGGTCAGGTAGATATTGAGGCGGTCGCCTCGGTTGCCCGCGAACTGGACCCGACATTTGTCGTGACGGTCGCACGCGGGTCTTCCGATCACGTCTGCACCTATCTCAAATACGCCTCGGAAATCCTGTTGGGTGTGCCGGTGGCCTCGGTCGGGCCGTCGATCGGATCGATCTACGACTCGGTTCTGCGCATGCGCCAGGCGATGTGCCTGTCGGTGTCGCAATCCGGCAAAAGCCCCGACATCGTGGCCATGGCCCGTAATGCCCGACGCGACGGCGCATTGACAGTAGCGTTGACCAACGACGCCGCTTCACCATTGGCCGAGGTCAGCGATCACGCCATAGATATACAGGCGGGCCCCGAACTGAGTGTTGCAGCCACCAAGACCTTCGTCACATCGGCGGTGGCCGGCTTGTGGCTGTTGGCAGAGTGGGGGCAGGATGCGGCGTTGCTGGCGGCGTTGCGCGACCTGCCCGAGCAGCTGGATCAGGCGGCCCGGATCGATTGGCCCGAAGTGCGTGACGCTATCGGTGCTCACCCGTCATTGTTCACGCTTGGCCGAGGTCAGGCACTGGCCGTATCGAACGAAGCTGCGCTGAAGTTCAAGGAGACCTGCCAGTTGCACGCTGAAAGCTATTCCTCGGCCGAGGTTCTGCACGGGCCGGTGTCCATCGTCGAGGACGGTTTTCCGGTACTCAGCTTTGCAGCGGCAGATGCGGCAGAGCCTGCGTTGGCGGAGGTGGCCGACGCGATCAGCGCCAAGGGTGCCCGTGTCTTTGCGACCACGGACAGGGTTACTGCCGCGACGCGCATTCCGCATGTCCGCACGGGGCATGCCCTGACTGATCCGCTGAGCTTGATCGTCTCCTTCTACGCGATGGTCGAGGCCTTTGCCGCCTCGCGCGGGATCGATCCGGACGCACCGCGGCATCTGAACAAGGTGACGGAAACCGTATGACCAGCGAACTGCAGGCTCTGGCGGGCGCGGACATTCTGACCCCTGCAGGTATCCTGCAGGATCATGCCCTTCTGTTCGCGGAAGGGCGTATCGAGGGCGTGACGCCTGTCTCGAACACTCCTGGCACAGCGAGGGTGTCGCGGCTGGACGGTGGCCTGCTGGTTCCGGGCTTCGTCGATCTGCAAGTGAATGGCGGGGGCGGGGCAATGCTGAACAACGCCCCCGAACTGGAAACGCTCCGGACCATGTCGCGGGCCCATGCTCGTATCGGAGCAACGTCGATCTTGCCAACGCTGATCACGGATACGCCTGAGGTCACGCGCCGGGCCATCGCGGCCACGATTGCAGCCGTGAACGAGGGTGTTCCCGGCATTGTCGGGCTTCATCTGGAAGGTCCGCACCTGTCCCAAGCCCGAAAGGGTGCACATGATGCTGCCCTGATCCGACCAATGGCGCAGGCTGATCTGGATTTGTTGCTGGACACAGCCGCACGGTTGCCGGTTCTCAAGGTTACGGTGGCGCCGGAAAGCGTGACCGATGATCAGATACATGCCATGACCCAAGCGGGGATCGTCGTCTCGCTGGGCCATACGGATGCGAGTTTTGAAACCTGTCAGAAAGCGGCTCAGGCCGGCGCGCGTTGCGTCACACATTTGTTCAATGCTCAGAGCCAGATGGGTAACCGAGAGCCCGGCGTCGTAGGCGCAGCGTTGGCGCTTGGTGAGCTGTCTGCGGGCCTGATCGCGGATGGAATTCACGTCCACCCGGTTTCAGTGCGCAATGCCATCCGGGCCAAAACAGGGCCGGGTTGTGTTTTTCTTGTCAGCGACGCGATGGCGACCGCCGGGTCGGATATCGACAGCTTCCTGCTGAACGGCCGTCAGATCTTGCGCGACGGCAACCGGTTGACCCTCGCCGATGGAACGCTCGCCGGTGCGCATCTCGAGCTGTTGGACGCGGTTCGCAACGTTGTTGCCTTCGCGCAACTGCCTTTGCAAGCTGCTTTCGACATGGCGACCCGGTTGCCCGCAGACCTGATCGGCAGATCAGATCTTGGCCGTTTGGCGGCCGGTGCCCGCGCCAATGTGCTGCATGTCTCCGACCACGGGCTGCTCCAGGTCTGGCAGGAAGGTCACGCACTCAGCTGACGGTGTTCAGGCCGACCCATGGTCGTCTGATTTTCCTCGACATGTCGGACCCTGGGCCGTTCATGTCGGGAATCTGCATTGTGCACATCTTGTATTTTTCTTAGCCTTGGTGTCGGGCGCAAGCTTCATGCGTGCCCGGCAAGAGGATTGAGATGACGCCCGTGTTCAGATTTCAGGGGATCTATACCCCGGTGGTGACGCCCTATGCGGATGATTTCAGCGTCGATTGGTATGCGCTGGCCGAGGTGATCGAATACCTGGTCGAGAATGGCGTGCACGGTCTGATCTCGGGCGGGTCCACGGGCGAAAACTATGCCCAGACCGTTGATGAAAGGCTGGAACTGGCGCGTTTTACCCACCAGCGTCTGAAGGGTCGGCTGCCTTTGGTGGTCGGGACCGGCGCGATGTTGACGCCGGATTCGATCGCGTTGGCCCAAGGAGCGCGCCAGATTGGGGCCGATGCCATCCTGCTGGCCAGCCCGCCCTATTCGGTGCCGACCGACCGGGAAAACGCCCTTAATGCGCTGGCCATCGACAAGGCGGCCGATCTGCCGGTGATGCTGTACAACTATCCGCACCGCACCGGCACGATGATGGGGGCTGAGTTCCTCGACCGTGTCGGGCGCAGCCGCAATTTCTGCGGCATCAAGGAAAGCTCGGGCGACATCAACCGTGTACACATGCTGGCGCGGGACTATCCGCATATTCAGCTCGGCTGCGGCATGGACGATCAGGCGCTGGAATTCTTCGCTTGGGGCGCGCCGTTCTGGGTCTGTGGCGGGTCGAATTTTCTGCCGCGCGAGCATGTGGCGCTTTATGAGGCCTGCGTGCTGCAAGGCGATTTCGCCAAGGGCCGCCGGATCATGTCGGCGCTGATGCCGTTGATGCGGGTCCTCGAACAGGGCGGCAAGTTCATCCACACCATCAAGCATGGGGTCACGATGAACGGCATCCCGGCAGGCGCGGTTCGGCCGCCTCTGAAGGGGCTGAACAAGGATGACAAGCGCGCGCTGGAACAGGTGACCCGCGTGTTGAAACGCAAGATTGCAGACATCATGGCGGAGGGCTGAGGCATGGGCTTGTTGACACGGGACGAATACGCGTCCATCGCCGCCGGGCTGGACCTGCCCACCGGCGCCTTCATCGACGGCGGCTATCGCCCGGCGATATCGGGCGCGGTGTTTCCCACCGTGAACCCGGCCACCGGCGCGGTGCTGACCGAGGTCGCGGCCTGCGCCGCCGCCGATGTGGACCTAGCCGTGGAAAAGGCACGCGAGTCCTTCGACGACGGCCGCTGGTCGCGCCTGCACCCGTCGGCGCGCAAGGATGTGTTGATTCGCCTGGCCAAGCTCATGACCCGCAATGCCCGCGAACTGGCGGTGATGGAGAGCGTCGACAGCGGCAAGACGATCCATGACTGCGAAACCGTCGATGTGCCCGAGGCGATCCACTGCCTGAAATGGCATGCCGAGGCGATCGACAAGATCTATGACCAGGTCGCGCCCGCCAGCGACGACCACATCGCGATGATCCTGCGAGAACCGATCGGGGTGGTGGGGTTGGTGCTGCCGTGGAACTTCCCCCTGCTGATGCTGGCCTGGAAGATCGGCCCGGCGCTGGCGGCCGGGTGCTCGGTTGTTGTGAAGCCGGCGACGGAAACCCCGCTGACCGCCCTGCGTCTGGCCGAACTGGCGGCCGAGGCCGGGCTGCCGCGCGGGGTTCTGAACGTGGTTCCGGGTGGCGGCGCCGAGGTGGGCGAACCCATCGGGCGGCATATGGATGTCGACATGGTGTCCTTCACCGGCTCGACCGTAACGGGCAAGAAATTCCTGTCCTATGCCGCCGAAAGCAACGCCAAGGAGGTGGTGCTGGAGATGGGCGGCAAGAACCCGGCCATCGTGCTGGAGGATGCCGAGAACCTCGACCGGGTTGCCGCCCATGTGGTGAACGGGGCGTTCTGGAACATGGGCGAGAATTGCTCGGCCACGTCGCGCCTGATCGTGCACCGCGCGGTCAAACCCGAGTTGCTGGAGCGCATCGCCCATCACGCCCGCCAGTGGACTGTGGGCGATCCGCTGGACCCTGCAACCCGGCTGGGCGCGCTGGTCAGCAAAGACCATTTCAACAAGGTCTGCGGCTATCTGGACAAGGCACCGTCAGTTCTTCTGGGCGGCAAGGCCGAGAACGGGTTCGTCGAAGCAACCGTGGTCGAGATTCCGGACAATGACGCGCTGCTGGCGCGCGAGGAAATCTTTGGGCCGGTCCTGTCGGTGATCGAGGTCGCGGGGTTCGATGAGGCCATCGCGATGGCCAATGACACGCCATATGGGCTGTGCGCGTCGCTATTCACCGCCAATGCCAAGCGTGCCCTGCGCGGTGCCCGCGCGATCCGGGCCGGAACCGTGACGGTGAACAGCTTTGGCGAGGGCGACATCTCGACCCCGTTCGGCGGCTACAAGCAGTCGGGCTTTGGCGGGCGGGACAACGGGCTGCACGCGCACGACCAGTACACGCAGCTGAAGACGCTGTGGATCGACCTGTCGGATGATGCCGACGAGGCGGTGGATTGACGCGGTTCACCGCTTGCCGCCTGCCGGTGCAGCGCGGCCCGGCGGCGTGGAATGCCCTGCTGGACCCGCAACCTGCCGCGCGTCAGCTTTCGGACAAAATCACCGCAGATTTCACCATCGTGGGCGCAGGCTTTTCCGGCCTGTCTGCGGCGCGGCGTCTGCGGCAGCTGGTTCCCGATGCGCGGATTGTGGTGCTTGAAGCTGGGCGAGTGGCGGAAGGCGCGGCGGGGCGCAACTCGGGCTTCATGATCGATCTGCCGCATGATCTGGCCTCGGACGACTATGCCGGGGCGGGCGATGACCGGGCGATGATCAGTCTGAACCGGCGGGCCATCGCCTTTGCCCGCGCGGCGGTCGAGGAATACGGCATTGACCCCAATTATTTCGATCCGGCGGGCAAGGTGAACGGCGCGGCCAGCACGGCGGGACACGCGCACAACCAAAGCTATGCCCGCTATCTGGACAGCCTTGGCGAGCGGTCCGAGATGCTGGACCGGCAGCAGATGCAGGAACTCACCGGGTCCGGGCACTATGTCTCGGGTCTGTATACGCCGGGCACGGTCATGCTGCAGCCGGCGGGCTATGTGCGCGGTTTGGCGGCGGGTTTGGCGACCGATGGGGTGCAGATATTTGAAAACAGTGCGGTCACGGGGTTCCAGCGCGACGGGGCAGGCTGGCGCGTGCAGACTGCGCAAGGGCAGGTGTCGACCGGTCGGCTGATCCTGTCGGTGAACGGCCATCTGGAAAGTTTCGGGGTGGAGCGTGGCCGGCTGATGCAGCTGTTTCTGTTCGCGGCGATGACGCGAGAACTGGAGGCCGATGCGCTGGCCCGGGTGGGTGGCCAGCCGCGCTGGGGCGTGACTCCGTCCGATCCGATGGGCACCACCATGCGCCGGATCGACACCGGGCAGGGCGGCAACCGGATCATCACCCGCACCTGCGCCGTGCTGCGCCCGGGCATGGAGGCGCGGGCATCGGACCTGCGGCGCGCGGCTGCGGTGATGCGGCGCAAATTCGACCGGCGCTTTCCGCAGTTGCGCGGCATCGCGATGGAGTACGAATGGGCCGGCCATCTGTGCCTGAGCCTGAACGGCGTCTCGGTCACCCGCGAGATCGAGACTGGCGTTTATTCCGCCTGCGTCCAGAACGGGTTGGGCACTGCGCGCGGCACATTGACCGGGATCGCCGCGGCCGAAATGGCCTGCGGCGTGCGGTCCGGGATCAGCCTGCATTTCGGCGCCGAGGATCGTCCCAAACGCCTGCCGCCCCGGCCGTTGTCTGAGATCGGTGCCAACATGGTGCTGCGCTGGAAGGAATGGCGCGCGCGCGACGAATGAAAAAATGCCCGCCTGACAGGCAGGCGGGCAAGTGGAGTGTTTCCTAATAGTGCTGGTTCAATTCGTCGGCGGCCGGGATTTCCCGCTCGCGCCGGGCGATGTAGTCGCGCAACGCCTCGTCGGTGGCCGGGTCCAGCCGGGGCTCTTGATATTCGGCCAACAGCTTGCGGGCGTGGTTCAGGGCGCGCTCGGTGATTTCGACCTCGCCCTCGGTCACCCATTGTTCGATCGAGTTGTTGTCGAACAATTCGGGCATGAAGAACGCCTCTTGGAAATTGTCCTGCGTGTGCGGATGGCCCAGGTAATGCCCTCCGGGGCCGATATCGGATACGGCCGCAACGGCCTCGCCGAAATCGTGCCATTTCGGGCCCTCGGCCATGCGGTAGGCCATGGCGCATTGCTCGGCATCAACAACGAACTTGGCGGTTGAACAATGCATCCCGGCCTCGTTCCAGCCCGCCGAATGCCAGATATAGTTGGCCCCCGCATGGATCACCGCCGACAGCGTGGTGGCGGATTCGTAGCCCGCCTGCGCATCGAATGTCTTGGCCCCGCCCAGCGTGTTCGAACTGCGCCACGGCACGCCGTAGTGCCGGGCCATCTGGCCGATCATGAAGTTCATCAGGCTGATCTCGGGCGTGCCCGCCATCGGCGCGCCGGATTTCATGCTGACGGTCGACAGGTAGTGCCCGTAGATAGCGGGACAGCCACGCCGGATCACCTGCGTATAGGCCAGCGCGCTCAGCGCCTCGGCGTTCAGCTGCGCGACCGTCGCCGGCACGCTGGCCGGCGTGTTGGCCCCGCCCAGAACGAACGGCGAGCACAGCACCGGCTGGTTGCGGCGGCAGAAGGCGCGCATCGCCCCCAGCATGGTCTCGTCCCAGACCAGCGGCGAGTTGCCGTTGCAGTTGCCGGTGGTGACGGGGTGATCCTCCATGAACTCTTCGCCGAACAGGATCGCGCACATCTCCATCACGTCCTCGGCGTTTCTGGGCGAGGTGGTCATGCCCATGAAGGTCTTGTCGGAATATTTCATCGACGAATAGGTGATGCGCAGGTGGCGCTGGCTGATCGGGTGATCATAGGGCTCGACGATGTGGTGGGCGCTGGAATGCAGCGCCGGCAGCATGTGGCTGAGCTTGTGGAATATCGCCAGGTCGTCCAGTGTCGGATTGCGGCGCACGTCGTCCAGATCGCGCAGAAACGGCGCGCCGGTCATCGGCACGAAAATCGCGTGCGGCCCGCCCAGGCGCACATTCTTGCGCGGGTCACGGGCGTGATAGATGAAGTCCGAGGGGATCGTCGCGATCAAGTCGCGGACCAGCCCGCGATCAAGATATACCCGCTCGCCGTCAACCTTGGCTCCAGCCGCCTTCCAGTCGGCCAGCGCAATCGGGTCGCGGAACTGCACGCCAACGTTTTCGAGGATGTCCATCGAGGCTGCGTCGATCCGCTCGACCTGTGACCCGTCCATCACTTCGCACAGCGGGATGTTGCGGGTCAGGACCGGCAACATGTCAAAGCTGGGCGCGGTGCGCAGGGCGCGGCGGGCGGCGCGGCCTCCGGAGCGGACGCGGGTGGCGGTCTGGGTCATTCTGGGCCTCCTTTGACACCAGTCTGACCAGCAACTGGGGGCGCGACCTGCAGGATTGCGAAATACTGTTGCGGAATGCGACATCGAGCCCGTGCATTGCCCGCAACAGCTGCTAAGCTGCGCTCCGCAGGATCAGGAACAATGCACAGAGCAGACCGAGAATGAATTCCGCCACATCTGAAACCGCCCGGCTTGGGGGCGAGTACGATTATATCATCATAGGCGCGGGTACCGCGGGCTGCGTGCTGGCCAACCGGCTGACCGAGGACCCCAAGACACGGGTTCTGCTGCTTGAGGCGGGCAAGTCGGACAACTACCACTGGGTCCACATCCCGGTGGGGTATCTTTACTGCATCGGCAATCCGCGCACTGACTGGATGATGAAAACCGCGGCCGAGCCGGGGCTGAACGGGCGGTCTCTGGTCTATCCGCGCGGCAAGGTGCTGGGCGGGTGCAGCTCGGTCAACGGGATGATCTACATGCGCGGGCAGGCGGCCGACTATGACCATTGGCGGCAACTGGGCAATGCGGGCTGGGGCTGGGACGATGTGCTGCCTTATTTCCTGAAATCCGAAGATCACCACGCCGGCGACAGCGAAATGCACCGGTCCGGCGGCGAGTGGAAGGTTCAGAAACAGCGGCTGAGCTGGGAGATCCTGAAGGCCGTGCAGGACGGCGCGCGCGAGATCGGCATCCAGCCGCGTGCCGATTTCAATGACGGCAACAACGAAGGCTCGGGGTTTTTCGAGGTCAACCAAAAGAACGGCGTGCGCTGGAACACGGCCAAGGGATTTCTGCGCCCGGCGATGAAACGGCCCAACCTGCGGGTCCTGACCGAGGCCGAGACGCTGGGCCTGATCCTCGAAGGCAAGGCCGTGCGCGGCGTACGCTTTGCCCGTGGCGGCACCGAATACCGCGCTTTTGCCCGGGCCGAGGTTGTATTGGCGGCGGGGTCGATCAACTCGCCCAAACTGCTGGAACTGTCGGGGATCGGCGACCCTCAGGTGCTGGCGGCGCAGGGAATCGCGGTTCAGCATGAAAGCGCCGGCGTGGGGGCGAACCTGCAGGACCACCTGCAGATCCGAACCGTGTTCAAGGTGCAGAACGTCAAAACCCTGAACACCATGGCCAACAGCCTGTGGGGCAAGGCGCGCATCGCGGCGCAATACGCCCTGACCCGGTCGGGTCCGATGGCGATGGCGCCCAGCCAGTTCGGCATGTTCACCAAGTCCGACCCGATGCTGGCCACGCCGGATCTGGAATATCACGTGCAGCCGCTGTCGACCGACCGGCTGGGCGACCCGCTGCATCCGTTCCCCGCGATCACCGTCTCGGTCTGCAATCTGCGGCCCGAAAGCCGGGGCCACTGCCACATCACAACACCCAATCCGAAGGCCCAGCCCGAGATCAGGTTGAACTACCTCTCGGCCGAGCGTGATCGGCAGGTGGCGGTCAAATCCGTACAGCAGGCCCGGCAGGTGATGGCGGCGCGGGCGCTGGCACCGTATCACCCGCAAGAGGTTCTGCCCGGTCCCGAGATCAACGACCAACAGGGCCTGCTGGAAGCGGTGGGCGATATCGCCACGACGATCTTTCACCCGGTCGGCACCTGCCGCATGGGCAGTGACGCCGCCGCGGTGGTCGATCCAGGGTTGCGCGTTCGGGGTCTGGAGGGGCTGCGGGTGGTCGATGCCTCGGTCATGCCGAAGATCGTCTCGGGCAATACCGCCTCGCCCGTGATCATGATCGCGGAAAAGGCTGCCGACATGATACGTGGACAGGCATGAGCACGGCACAGGGGCTTGCGCCTTGGCCTGCCGGACATAAATGACCGCCAGCCTCATCAACCGAGAAGCTGAACCGATGCAGGACACATTGATTTTTGAACGCCGGTCGCTGAACGCGGCAAAATGGGCCAGCCTGTTCATGGCAGGCGCCGGGGTTGTGGCCGGGTTGCTGGCAAACTCCGATGCGCTGTTGCTGGACGGGCTGTTCTCGGGACTCAATTTCGCAACGGCTGTGGTGGCGGGATGGGTCGCCGCCTCGATCCGGCGCGCCCCGGACCAGAACCGCCCCTTCGGATACGAGATCGACGAATCCGTCTTCGCGATGTTCCGCAGCCTGCTGCTGTTCGGGATCATCGTGATGGCAGCCGGTTCGGCGGTGAACCGTCTGCTGGCCTATGCCAGGACGGGCGAAGCCGCGCCGGTGGTTCTGGAATGGATCCTGATCTATGCCGGGTCGATGGCGGCGATCTGTCTGGCGCTGTTCGCCTATCATCGCTGGAACTGGCGCCGCACGGGAAAGACCAGCGATCTGCTGCGGGTCGAGTCCCGGGCCGCGATGGTCGACGGGGTGCTGAGCCTTGGGGCCGGGGCGGCGTTTTTTGCGATCACCCTGCTTGAGGGCGGGCCGCTTGCAGGTCTGGTTCCGGTGTCGGATGCGCTGGTGGTTTTGCTGCTGTGCTTGGCGCTGCTGCCTCAGCCGATCAAGGTGTTTCTGGGCGCGCTGCGCGATATCGTTGGCGTGGCGCTGCCGGCCGATGCCCGGTCCGAGATCATTGGGCAGGCCCGCCGGATCTGTGCAGACAGCCCGTTTCAGGTGCTGGACGTGGCGACGGTGCGCAGCGGGCGGGCGCTGTTCCACCTTGTCTATCTGAAACCCGCCGAATCCGTGACGATCGAAGCCTTCGAGGCCGTCCGCGACCGGCTGGCCCAAGCCGCAAGCCCGGGCCGGGTCGCGTTGACGCTGGCCTCCGACCCGCCCTTTGGTCGGGCCCCGCGCGTTCAGTAGTCGGCAACCAGCAGGAATTCGGGCGCGGTGTCTTCCTCGATCGTGGCAAAGCGCGGGATCGGCTGTTCGAACACGTTGTCGGTGCGGTCGTCATTGACGGTCGAGACCTCGCCGATCAGACAATCGCCCTTTTCCGCCCAGAAGGCGTGCCAGATGCCGGGCATCAGCGTGACGCTTTCGCCCGGTTTCAGGCGCAGATGCTCGCCCGGCTGGATGGTCACCGGGCAGGCGTCACTGGGTACGGTGACGGGGGTGTCGCGGTCGATGCTGCCATCGGGGGCCGAGGCGTAGATCTCCATCACCAGATCGCCGCCGCCGCGGTTGATGATGTCTTCGGCCTTGACGATGTGGCGATGCATCGGCGACAGCTGTTTGTCGCGTGAAATCAAAAGCTTCTCGGCATAGAGCATGCCTCGGCCCGCGCTCAGGTCCTTTTCGTCGCCATTGCGCAGGGTGAACAGGAACAGGCCCAGTTCGTCGAACCTGCCCTGGCCGTAATCGGTGATGTCCCAGCCAAGGCCACGGGCGCGGATGCCGGCGGCCTGCGGGCTGCGCATCTGCTCGGGCGTCCAGTCGGCAAAGGGCGGCAGCGCAAAGCCGAACGAATTGATGAAGGCCTGCGCCTCGGCCTTGATGCGGTTGATCTCGGATCGTTTCATATCGGTGCTTTCGATGACTTACAGCTCGTGTGCCCAGGGCGGGTTGGCCCCGGCGCGGGATACGGTGACGGCAGCAACCTTGCCGCCCAGTTCCAGCGCGGCGCGCAGGTCGTCGGGCGAGATCGCGCGGAGCGCCTGTTTGGTCAGCAGCCCGGCGCGGTGCAGTTGCGCCAGAACCCCGGCGTTGAACGTGTCGCCCGCGCCCACCGTGTCGACCACCTGAACCGGCGTGACCGGCACTGAAACCGTGCGGCCATCGGCCAAATACCCGGTCGCGCCCTGGCTGCCGCGCGTGACGATCACCACGGCGGGGCCGGCCTGCAGCAGCAGCGGCACCTTTTCTTCCAGCGTTTCAGGGCCGGGGACGATCCAGTCCAGATCTTCGTCCGAGACCTTGACGATGTCGGCCTGCGCGATCATCCGGTTCAGCCGGGTGCGATAGCGGGTCTGGTCCTGGATGAAGCCGGGGCGGATGTTGGGGTCGATCATCACCGCGAGCTCGGTCCCGTGGCGGTCCAGCAGGGCGGCATAGGCATCGGCGCAGGGCTCGCAGGCCAGGCTGATGCCGCCGAAATACAGCGCCGAGGTCGCGGTCAGCTGGTCCGGCATGTCCTCGGGGCGCAGCATCCGCCCGGCCGAGTTTTCATCGACGAAGGAATAGGTGGCGTGCCCGTCCTGCAGTTGGACGAAGGCCAGCGTGGTCGGACGGTCCGAGAGTACGACCTGCGAGCCATCCACATGGCTTTCTTTCAGGGCCTGCGCCAATTGCTGGCCGAACATGTCGCTCGACAGCCCGGTCAGCATTCCGGCAGGCGCATCCAGCCGGCCCAGGGCGATGGCGGTGTTGAACACCGCGCCACCCGAATGCGGCACGAAACCTTGCGCGCCCGAAACCGTCGGTTCCGCGATCATGTCGATCAGGGCCTCGCCACAGCACAGGATCATGTCCCGGCTCCTTCCTTCTGCAAAGATCTGGCGGTGAGTTTACCGCGCGAGCGCATTTTTGCAGAAGTTGTTAGCGCCAACAATGCCAAATTCAGCCTGTTCCGACACATAAACGCCAAAGCCTTGCCGCAGCGCGTCGAACCGGCCGCCGGCGTTGAAGGCGGCCAGGAAGTCGTCGCCGAACAGCCAGCGGTTCTTCTCGGCCACGCCGCCCACAAGGAAGACGCCGCCGGTGGGCATCACGGTGACGGCCATGTCGCCCATCACGGCGCCCAGATGGGTGGTGAAGATCTGCGCGGCGCGCATGGCGAGCGGATCGGACCCGTCGCGCGCGGCCTGCAGGATGTCCTTGGCGGGCAAGGCGGGCGTTTCGGGCTGGCCCGCGGCCATGCCCACGGCGCGGTACAGGATCGGCAGGCCCGTGCCGCTCAGGAACATCTCTGCCTCGAGCGTCAGGCTGTCGCCAAAGAAACACTCGGACGCGATCCGGTGGGCGGCTTCGAACACGTCCACCTCGTCGCGGGTGCGGGGCGACAGGCCGACATGGCCGCCCTCGCCCGAGACGGTGTGATAGTGGCCTTCGGAATACAAAAGCGCGCCGACGCCCAGCCCGGTGCCGGGGCCGACCACCAGTCGGGTGCCCGTGGGCGGGGTTGGATCGCCCTGCAGGGCCTGCACGTCATCGCCGGTGATCTCGGCCACCGACCACGCGGCGGCGGTGAAGTCGTTGATGACAAAGGTGTGGTCCGCGCCGGTGGCCTTGGCGATGTCGGCCTCGGACAGATCCAGATTGGCATTGGTCAGGCGGATCGTGCCATTGCGCACCGGGCCTGCGCCCGCGGCGACCACGGCGCGCGGCGGCGTTCCGATCTCGGCGCACAGGTCGTGCAGGGCGGCCAGAAACTCGGGCAGGGTGCCGGTGGGTGATTTGCGCAGATCGGTGAGGGTGCCTTTGGTGACGACCCCCAGCCGCGTGTTGGTGCCGCCGATATCGGCCACCAGATTCCAGTGGTCGTGCATTGCGCCCCTGGGCTGCGCCATCGGAACCGAGACCGGATCGCCCTGGGCCAACGCGGCCTGCATCGCCCGGAACGAGGCCTTGGGGCGGCGTTCCAGCGTGTCGAAGTCGACATCGACCAGGCCGAACCGCTTTTCGTATCCCAGCGCCCATTCGTAGTTGTCCAGCAGCGACCATATGAAATAGCCCTTGACCGGAACGCCCTGATCCAGCGCGTCCTGCACCGCCGCCAGATGCTGATTCAGATAGTCGATGCGGTCGTCATCCTGCTGCCGCTCGGGGCTGGCCATGCCGTTTTCGGTGACATAGATCGGCAGATCGCCCGTGTAGTCCCGGGCCGTACGGGTCAGAAACCGGGTCAGCGCGCTTGGTTCGATCTCCCACCCCATCTGCGTCTTGGGCAGGGGGCCGGGGATCTCTTGGAGGCTGGGCCAGGGCGTGTCGGCGGGCGCGATCAGCTTGCGGGTATAGTAGTTCAGCCCGCACCAGTCGACCGGCGTGCCGATCGTGTCGAAATCATCCTGCCACCCGTCGGGCAGGTGGGCCTGCAGCCCCTGCAGGACATTCTCGGGGTAGGCCTTGTTGAAAACGCCGCCCAGGAAGAACCGGTTGTAGATGCCGTCGTACAGATCGGCGGCTTCGCGGGCCTCGGGGGTGTCATCGGCAGGTTCGGCCCATTCAAGGTTGAACACCGCGCCCAGGTTCGACATGCCAAGGCCCCGCATCGCCTGAATCGCGCGGCCGTGGGCCAGAAGGACGTGATGCATGGCACGGGCCGTGGCGCGGATGTCGCGCAGGCCG
Source organism: Ruegeria sp. B32 (assembly GCF_025141855.1). Taxonomy (NCBI): domain Bacteria; kingdom Pseudomonadati; phylum Pseudomonadota; class Alphaproteobacteria; order Rhodobacterales; family Roseobacteraceae; genus Ruegeria; species Ruegeria sp. B32. Next base: position 121,197 of record NZ_CP081107.1, read on the forward strand.
GGGGCATGGTGGCCTTCGAAATGGCTCAGCCAGCTGACGCACCAGGGCTCGTTTATCGGGGCGACGCTGTACATGCGGTCGCCGATGCGGCCCATGATGATCTCGGTGAAATCGGCGAACCAGTGGGCGATGTCACGGTTGCGCCAACCGCCCAGATCAACCAGCGGCGAGGGCAGTTCCCAATGATACAGGGTGGCGCAGGGGCGGATGCCGCGTTCCAGCAGGGCGTCGGCCAACCGGTCATAATAGTCCAGCCCGGCCTGATTCACCGGCCCGCGCCCTTCGGGCAGCACGCGCGCCCAGCTGGTGGAAAAACGATAGCAGTCGAACCCGGCCTCGCGGATCAGGTCGAAATCCTGTTCGTACCGGTGCAGGTGGTCGCAGGCGAGATCGCCGTTTTCGGCGCGCACCACGTTGCCGGGCGTGGCTGCGAAACTGTCCCAATGGGTCGGGCCGGCGCCGCCCTGTGCGTGGCCTTCGATCTGATAGGCAGAGGTTGCGACACCAAAGAGAAAGTCTTTGGGGAAATCAGCGCGGGTGTACTTCATGTTCAGAACCTGTTGGGGGCGGGACCAGTCGAGCCGCCGACTACCAGTTCGGCCTCGAGCAATCTAGTCTTGGCCGGGTCGTGGGGCGCGCGGATGCGCTCGATCAGCATCTCGGCGGCCAGTTCGCCGGCGTGGCGCACCGAAGACCGGGTGGCGGTAAAGATCGGAACGTCCTGCCCGTTCTTCAGATAGGACAGGTCGTCGTCATGTGCGATCACCGACACGTCGCGGCCCATTTTCAGCCCGGCCTCGTCCAGCGCGCGCCGCACCCCGATCGCCGAGATCATCGACGAGGTCAGGATCGCGGTCGGCGGATCGTCCAGCCGCAGCATGTCGCGGGTTTCGTGATGGCCATAGACTTCGGTCATCTCGGCGCTGCGCATCAGGGCCGGGTCGGGCGACAGACCGGCTTGTTTCAGCGCCTCAAGATACCCGTCGCGGCGCCTTTGGGCAAAATCCATGTCTTCCAGACCGTTGATCAGCGCGATCCGCCGGTGGCCCAGGTCGATCAGAAAGCGGGTCGCACGCAGGAACGAGCTTTTGTTGTTCACGTCGATCCAGTCATAGGGCACGCTGACGCCGGTCGACCGGCCATGCACGATGAACGGCACCTGCATCCGAGTCAGAACCTCGATCCGCGGCTCGTTCACCTTGGGGCCCTGCAGCACCACGCCGTCGACCGCACCGCGTTGGAACAGGCTGCGATAGGCGTCTTCGATCGAGGTGTCGTCGGCATTGGTGAACATCATGTCGTAGCCGTGCTCGGCATATTTCTTGACCGCGCCGGCGACGAAATCGCCGAAGATCGGGTTCACCATCTCGTGGCGCGACGAGCTGGGGATCACGTGGCCGATCACCATCGAACGACCCGTCGCCAGCCCCTTGGCGCGGGCGTTCGGCCGATAGCCATGTTTGGCCGCCGCCGCCTGAACCCGCATGCGAGTCTCTTCGTTCACCTCTGGGTAACCGTTCAGCGCGCGGCTGACCGTTGTCTGTGACAGACCCAGGATCTGAGAGAGCTGTTTGAGGTTCATAGCGGTTTCAAAAGGCTTTCAATGCTTGTGTGCGCCCTGTTGTGTGGGGAATTGCGGCTTGCGTCAAGTTGTTTTGCCATTCTTTGCTATATGTCAAGAAAACATGGACACGGACGGCCCATGTCAAAATCTAGCCATTGACAGGGCCAACATGTTAGCGGATAACGGCCGCATTCAAAGCGCTTTGAAAACTGAGTCTCACACGCGCGGATACAGTTGGGAGGAAAATCAATGAAACACTCGCTTTTGGCAGGTGCGGCCACGTTTGCCCTGATGGCGGGCGCGGCCCAGGCCGAAAAGGTCACCGTGTTCGGCCCGTGGCTTGGCCCGGACCAGGAGAATGTCGAAAAGGTGCTGGACGGCTTTGCCGCGGCCACCGGTCATGAATATGCCTATGTCGGGTCGGACAGCTTCGAGCAGCAGATCCGCATCGACGCCGAGGCCGGGTCGGCCCCGAACATCGCCGTGTTCCCCCAGCCGGGTCTTGCAGCCGATATGGCCAAGGCCGGGTTTCTGACACCGCTTGCTGACGGGACCGCCGACTGGATCCGGGACAACTATGCCGCGGGCCAGTCTTGGGTCGATCTGGGCACCTATGCCGGCCCGGACGGTCAGGACCACCTGTACGGCTTCTTCTACAAGGTCGATGTGAAATCGCTGGTCTGGTACGTGCCCGAGAACTTTGAGGACGCGGGATATGAAGTTCCGACCACGATGGAAGAGCTCAAGGCCCTGACCGAGCAGATCGTCGCCGATGGCGGCACGCCCTGGTGCATCGGTCTGGGGTCGGGTGGCGCAACCGGCTGGCCTGCGACCGACTGGGTCGAGGATATGATGCTGCGCACCCAATCCCCCGAGGATTATGACGCGTGGGTTGCCAACGAGCTGAAGTTCAACGATCCCAAGGTCGTGGCCGCGATCGAGGAATTCGGCGCATTCGCCCGCAATGACGACTACGTCGCCGGTGGGGCCGGTGCGGTTGCAACCACGGATTTCCGCGACAGCCCCAAAGGCATGTTCAGCTCGCCGCCGCAGTGCTACATGCACCGTCAGGCCTCGTTCATCCCGGCCTTCTTCCCCGAAGGCACGGTCGTGGGTGAAGATGCCGATTTCTTCTACTTCCCGGCTTATGAAAGCAAGGATCTGGGCAGCCCGGTACTGGGCGCTGGCACCCTGTGGGCGATCACCAATGACAGCCCCGCAGCGCATGACCTGATCGCCTATCTGCAGACGCCCGAGGCGCATGAGACCTGGATGGCGCTCAGCGGCTTTTTGACCCCGCACAAGGGTGTCGATACCTCGGCCTTCTCGGATCCGACGCTGAAGAAGATGAACGACATTCTTCTGGGTGCGACCACCTTCCGTTTTGACGGGTCTGACCTGATGCCGGGCGCGGTTGGCGCAGGCACGTTCTGGACGGGCATGGTCGACTATGCCGGTGGCAAACCCGCGCAAGACGTGGCGGACGAGATCCAGGCGTCTTGGGACGCGATCCAATAAAGCCATGAAACCGGGCAATCCGACCTCAGGGTTGCCCGACCCATTGTCGCCAGGGAGGGTGACATGCATCCCGCATTGCAAGGTCTGCTGACGATCGCCATCGGCGTATCCGGCTGCGTCGGCTATTTCTACCTGTCCAACCAGTTTCTGGACAAGGTTCTGTTCCCGCCGCGCGGCCCGAACGCCGGACGCAACATCAATCGGGCGAACATGGTCCGGCCATGGTTGTTTCTATTGCCCGCTCTGGTCGCGCTGGGGCTGTACCTGGCCTACCCTGTGGTGGAAACGCTACGCCTGTCCCTGACCGACCGGGTGCCCGGCGGCGGATACGAGTGGGTGGGTCTGGACAACTACGCCCAAATGATGGGAGAGCCCAAATTCTGGGAAGCGATGCGTAACAACATGCTGTGGCTGATCGTGGTCCCGGCGCTGTCGACAGCATTTGGCCTGTTGGTCGCCCAGCTGACCGACCGCATCCGATGGGGCAATGTCGCCAAATCTCTGATCTTCATGCCGATGGCGATCTCGTTCGTGGGCGCATCGGTGATCTGGAAGCTTGTCTATGACACCCGTCCGGTCGAGCAGGACCAGATCGGCATGCTGAATGCCCTGTACATCTTCTTTGGCGGAACCGACCCGCAGACCTGGCTGACGATCCCGTTCTGGAACAATTTCTTCCTGATGATCGTGCTGGTCTGGATTCAGACGGGCTTTGCCATGGTGATCCTGTCGGCGGCCCTGCGCGGCATTCCCGAAGAAACGGTCGAGGCCGCCATTCTAGATGGCGCCAGCCCGTTCCAGATCTTCTTCAAGATCAAGGTGCCGCAGATCAAGACGACGATTCTGGTGGTGTGGACCACGATCACCATCGTCGTGCTGAAGGTGTTCGACATCGTTTTCGCCATGACCAACGGCCAGTGGGAGACACAGGTCTTGGCCAACTACATGTTCGACAAGCTGTTCCGCGCCAATGACTGGGGCGTGGGTTCGGCCTCGGCCATGGTCATCATGCTGCTGGTGACGCCGATCCTTGTCTGGAACGTGCGCAACGCGCGCAAGGAAATGGAATAGGGGGTGCGTCATGAGTGAGATCGCAGGAACCCGCCCGGCGCTCAGATGGGCCGTACATGCCTCGGTTCTGTTTCTGGTGGTGCTGTGGGTGGTGCCCACGCTGGGCCTGTTCATCTCGTCGTTTCGCACGGCGGACCAGATCGCGACCAGCGGCTGGTGGCGGGCGATTTTCCCGTCCGAGCAGAACCTGACGCTGCGCAGCGCCGCGCCCGACACCCAGATGCAGAAAAACGGCCTGTATGTGATCGAGGGCAATCTGTTCGACGCCGGAACCAAGGCGCGCATCTCGAAATGGGGCATCAGCTCGCGCGAGATCGATGCGTTTGAGCCGGGCCAGACCGCCGAACTGCGCAAGGGCGGTGCGATCACCGTTCAGGCCAATGGCGACTACCGGATGGAGAACACCGAGGAATTCACCGGCAGCCGTGGGTCGCGCGTCTTCGTGACCGCCGAGTTGCCGCCCGAGTTCACGCTGGACAACTACCACAAGGTCCTGCTGGCCGAGGACAGCACTGACAGCATGGCCAAGGCGTTCTTCAACACGTTGACAGTCACGATTCCGGCCACGATCATTCCGATCCTGGTGGCGGCTTTCGCGGCCTATGCGCTGGCCTGGATGGATTTCCCGGGCCGTGCGCTGTTGATCGCCGCGGTGGTCGGTCTGCTGGTGGTTCCCTTGCAGTTGGCGCTGATCCCGCTGCTGAAATTCCACCTGAACATAGGCATCGGCAAAGGGTATCTGGGCGTCTGGCTGGCCCATACCGGCTTTGGCATGCCGCTGGCGATCTATCTTCTGCGCAACTACATGGCCGGGCTGCCCCGCGACCTGATCGAGAATGCGCGGGTCGATGGCGCCACCGAATTTCAAATCTTCACCAAGCTGATCCTGCCGCTGAGCTTTCCGGCGCTGGCCTCGTTCGCCATCTTCCAGTTCCTGTGGACATGGAACGACCTGCTGGTGGCCAAGGTGTTCCTGATCGACGCATCCGGCGAGACTACCGTGATGACCAACAGTATCGTCGAGCTTCTGGGCACCCGTGGCGGCAACTGGGAAATCCTGGCCACGGCCGCATTCGTGTCGATCGCGGTGCCGCTGGTCGTCTTCTTTGCAATGCAGAAATACCTGGTCCGCGGATTGCTGGCCGGTTCAGTCAAATAAGGGCGTGTGATGAACGTGCAGAACAACGTGGACCTCAAGCACTCAACCAAGACGGCGTCCGACTGGTGGCGCGGCGGCGTGATCTATCAGATCTACCCGCGCAGCTTTCAGGACAGCAACGGCGACGGCATCGGAGACCTGCGGGGCATTACCCAGCGGCTGGATTACATCGCTGGTCTGGGGGTTGATGCGATCTGGATCTCGCCCTTCTTCAAGTCGCCGATGAAGGATTTCGGGTACGATGTCAGCGACTATCGCGCCATCGATCCGATGTTCGGCACGATGGAGGATTTCCAGACGTTGCTGGACCGCGCCCATGGTCTGGGTCTGCGGGTGATGATCGACCTGGTTCTGTCGCATACCTCGGACCAGCATCCGTGGTTCGTCGAAAGCCGCAGCAACCGCGAAAACCCCAAGGCCGACTGGTATGTCTGGGCCGACCCCAAGCCTGACGGGACCCCGCCCAACAACTGGCTGTCGATCTTCGGCGGCTCGGCCTGGCAGTGGGATACGCGCCGGCAGCAGTATTACCTGCACAACTTCCTGACCTCGCAGCCGGACCTGAATTTCCACAACCCCGATGTGCAGGACGCGCTGCTGGACGTGGCGCGGTTCTGGCTGGACATGGGCGTTGACGGGTTCCGACTGGACACGATCAACTTCTACTTCCACGACGCGCAACTGCGCGACAACCCGGCGCTGCCGCTGGATCAGCGCAACGCAACCATCGCGCCGATGGTCAACCCCTACAACCATCAGGACCACCTGTATTCCAAGAGCCAGCCCGAAAACATCGCCTTCCTGGAACGGCTGCGCGCCCTGACCGATCAATATGACGGTCGCGCCTGTCTGGGCGAGGTGGGCGACGCACAGCGCGGGCTTGAGATCATGGGCGAATACACCCGTGGCGACAAGCGTATGCACATGTGCTATGCCTTTGAATTTCTGGAAAAACGCCGCCTGACGGCAGAATACACCAAGCATGTGTTCGACCAGCTCCTGTCCAAGGCCGGCGACGCCTGGCCGTGCTGGGCGTTCTCCAACCACGACGTGCAGCGCCACGCCTCGCGCTGGGATCTGGATGAGGCCGGCATCCGGCAGCACGCGGTTCTGATGATGTGCCTGCGCGGCTCGGCCTGCCTGTATCAGGGCGAAGAGCTGGGCTTGCCCGAGGCCGACGTGCCCTTTGAGCACCTGCAGGACCCCTATGGCATCGAGTTCTGGCCTGAATACAAGGGCCGCGACGGCTGCCGCACGCCCATGGTCTGGGCTGCGCAGGACGAACAGTCGGGCTTTACCACCGGTGCGCCCTGGCTGCCCGTCAGCACCGCGCAGGCCGAGCGCGCCGTGGACCGGATGGACGCCGACCCGCAGTCGGTGCTGAACCACTATCGTCGTGCCATCGCCTTGCGCCATGAATATCCGGCGCTGATGTCGGGCACCCAGTCCGACATGCGCGAAACCGGCCCGATCCTCAGCTTCCTGCGCGAGGATGATACCCAGCAGGTGTTCTGCGCCTTCAACCTGGGCAATGGCGCCGCCGAAATCGACCTGCCCGAAGGCAACTGGCGCTGCATCGGTCAGGATCTGGGCGCAGTCGAGGCGCAGGGCCGCGCCACGCTGGCGCCGTCGCAATTTTGCCTGATGGTCCGAGAGAAAGGGTAACCCATGTCCGAGCTCAAGTTGACCGATGTCGCAAAGACCTATGGCAATGTTGATGTCCTGAAGGACATCAACCTCGAGATCGAGCGCGGCGAGTTGATCGTGTTCGTCGGCCCTTCGGGCTGCGGCAAGTCCACCCTGCTGCGGATGATCGCGGGGCTGGAACGCATTTCGGGCGGGACGCTGGAGATCGAGGGGCAGGTGATGAACGACGTGCCCCCGGCACAGCGCGGCATCGCCATGGTGTTCCAAAGCTACGCGCTGTATCCGCACATGACCGTGCGCGAGAACATGGCCTTTGCCCTGAAGATCGCCAAGATGCCCACCGATCAGATCGACGCGGCGGTAAACCGTGCGGCGCAGATCCTGCAGCTGGAACCGTTTCTGGACCGGCTGCCCAAGGCCCTGTCGGGCGGTCAGCGACAGCGGGTCGCCATCGGCCGGGCTATCGTGCGCGACCCCAAGGTCTATCTGTTCGACGAGCCGCTGTCGAACCTGGATGCCGCCCTGCGGGTGGCCACGCGGATCGAGATCGCGCGCCTGAAAGAGGCGATGCCTGACAGCACGATGATCTATGTCACCCACGACCAGGTCGAGGCAATGACCCTGGCCAGCCGGATCGTGGTTCTGGCCAACAAGGGTATCGCGCAGGTCGGCACGCCGCTGGAACTGTACGAGACGCCTGACAATGAATTCGTGGCCCAGTTCATCGGCTCGCCCGCCATGAACCTGCTGCCGGGCACGATCACCGGCACCGGTGCCACCACGACCGTCGCGCTGGACTGTGGCGGCACGGCAGTTTCGGCCATCCCGACCCAGGACGCGGACGCCGGCAAGAAGGTCAACGTGGGTGTGCGCCCCGAGGATCTGGTGGTCGCCGACGGTGACCCCATCCTGACCGGGACCGTGGACTTTACCGAAGCATTGGGCGAGGTGACGTTGCTCTATTTCGCGAAAGCCCCCGGCGCCGAGTCGGTGATCGGCAAACTGCCGGGCATCCATCGTGGCTTGCGTGGCCAGACGGTTTCGGTGACTGCCGCGCCGGAGAAGATCCACCTGTTCCATGACGGCCGGTCAATGCGCAAATAGCTCCAACCGTGTCGTGATTCTGGTCTGAATTTGTCGCAATTCGATTTTTGCGGCTGAAATGATGCGCATCGATTAGGCGGATGCGCAAAAAATTCGCGTGATCTCCCTGTGTGACATGAGGCCAGTTCCGATGCGCCGCTAGGTATCGTCGGCCCTTTTGATATATGATCCTCGCGCGAATTCCAGCAGAGTCGCGCGCTGTTTGGGCGGGCTCCGGGCTTGGGCTTCCAAGGGAACTGGACCTAAGAATTTCGCAAACTGTCACTTTTTGGACTGACGGGGCGATCGCAAAACTCTAACGTGACGCACGGATAAAAAACAAAACTCAGTCCAAACACGGGAGAAACACGAATGACCAAATCGTCAAACTTCAGCCGTCGTACGGTGTTGAAAGGGGCCGGCGCCGCAGCGCTGGCGGCACCTCTGTACAGCAAAAGCGCCCTGGCATCTTCGGGCGAAGTCAACATCCTGATGTGGTCGGATTACCTGCCGCCCAGCTTCATCGAAGAGTTCGAGACCCTGACCGGGATCAAGGTGAACTACACCGGTATCGGCTCGAACGAAGAGATCATCAACAAGATGAAGGCCACCAAGGGCCAGGGCTTTGACATCGTTTCGCCGACCAACAACCGGTCGCTGCAGTGGGAGCCGCTGGAGCTTCTGCAGCCGTTCGACATGAACAGGGTTCCGATCGACAAGGTCAACCCGGCGATGGCCAAGATCGGCACCGATGCCTGGAACTTTGGTGACAGCGGCGCGCATTGGCTGCCGCATATCTGGGGTACCGAAGGCATAGCCTATCGGACCGACCTGTGGCTGCCCGAAGGCGACGCTCCGTCCTATGGTGACGTCTGGTCGGAAGAAAACGCCGGCAAGACCATGGGTCGCGCGCATTCGATGATGCTGGGCGCAGGCCTGTACATGGAGCGCATCGGCGAGATGGAGCCCGGCTCGGTCTGGGCCGCATATGGCGACGAAGACACCATGCGTAAGGTCTGGGGTCAAATCACCGACTGGTGCATCGCCCGCAAGGACCGGATCAAACTGATCTGGAACGACGCCGACACCCAGAAGAACGGCCTGCTGAACGAAGGGGTTGTCGTCGGACAGACTTGGGATGGCCCGCCGCTGGCACTGAAATCCGCGGGCGAACCGGTGCACTACCAGGCTCCGGTCGAGGGTGCGATGGCTTGGGTCGACGGCATGTCGATGCCGACCGGTGCAACCAATATCGACCAGGTCTACGCCTTCATCGACTTCGCCTATCAGGCCAAACCGGCCGGTGTCGCGATCGACAGCCACGGCTACAACTCGCCGGTTCTGGGTGCCGACCAGTATTCGGGCGACACCTACAAGAAGAACTTTGCCGAGGCCTATCCGGGCGACTCGCTGGCCAACCTGAACCCGTGGCCTGCCGAAGCACCTTGGTACGCCGAGACCCGGACCGAGTTCGTCAACAAGTTCAAGAGCGCCTGATCGCCTTGAGATCGCGCCCCTCGCGTTGTCGCGCGGGGGGCCTTTGGACCCCGCACGCGTTTGCCCCGCGTGACGGACAACGATGCGGTGCGGCCTGAAGCTGCATCACAGGGAGATACCAAAAATGAGTGCAGGGATCGGAGTCGATCTGGAAAACCTGTGGATCCGCTTCGGCGATTTTGTCGCTGTGCGAGATGCGAACGTGAACATCAACGGCGGCGATTTCTTTTCGTTCCTGGGGCCCTCGGGCTGCGGCAAGACGACGATTCTGCGCGCGGTGTCCGGGTTCCTGGAGCCCAGCGAAGGCAATGTGCTGATCGGTGGAAAGAACATGAAGGGCATCGGGCCGAACAAGCGCCCGACCGCGCTGATCTTTCAGAACCTCGCACTGTTTCCGCTGATGAAAGTGTGGGAGAACATCACCTTCTCGATGGAGATCAAGGGCGCCAGCGCTGCCGAGCGCCGCAAACGCGCGGATGAGCTGCTGGACATGATCGCGCTGCCGGGCCAGGGCGACAAGCTGCCCAGCGAATTGTCGGGTGGCCAACGCCAGCGTGTCGCCATCGCGCGCGCCTTATGCGCCGAACCGGACGTGCTGCTGTTGGACGAACCGCTGTCGGCGCTGGACCTCAAGCTGCGCCAGCACATGCGCACCGAACTGCGTGAGATCCAGCAGCGTGTGGGCATCACCTTCATCTACATCACCCATGACCAGGGCGAGGCCCTGACCATGTCTGACAACATCGCCGTGATGCGCGCTGGCGTGATCGACCAGATCGCCGATGGCAAGACCATCTACAACGACCCGACAACCGCTTTTGCCGCCTCGTTCGTGGGCGAAAACAACGTCTTCCGCGGCAAGGTCAAAAGAGTGATGGGCGAAGAGGCCCTGATCTCGACCAACCGGTCCGGCGATCTGGTGGCGCGGATATCGACCGCCAATCAGGGCAAGTTGGCCGAAGGTGACGACGCCATGATGTTCATCCGACCCGAGGCGTTCTCGATTGCGCCCGAGGGGACGAGCGGCGATCACTTCGTCACGGCGCGGGTAACCCACGAGGAGTTCGAAGGCAACGTCTTCAACATCTTCACCGAAGGAGAGGGCGGCAAGGAGATCAAGGTCTCGATCCCGAACCACGGGCAGTCGTTCAAAGATCACACCGGGCAGAACATCACGCTGGAATACGAAACCCGCAACGCGGTTGTCGTTCCGGCGGGTGAGCTGGCTGCGGAATAAGGAGGCCCGACGATGCCTGGCTTCCTCAGGGACTTCTTCAACCGCAACGGTTTCGGCATGGGGCTCGCGATTCTGGGACTTGTCCTGTTCTGGACGATCGGCCTGATCATCCTGCCGCAGCTGTCGATGCTGGACTTTTCCTTCCGTCCCAACCTGCCGCCCCCAGAAATCGGCGGCCCCAAGGACGTGTACACGCTGGAGAACTACAAATATTTGATCTACGGCCCGGAAGGCGGTAGCCAGTCCTACAACGCCGTTGATCTGCGCGTTTTCTTCCGGACGTTGATTGCCGCGGTCTGCGTGACGGTTTTCAACCTGATCATTTGCTATCCGATTGCTTATTACCTGGGTCAGTCCAAGGGCAATCACATCCGTATCTTCGCGATCATGCTGATCATCCCCTATTGGATCAACGAGATCCTGCGTGCCTTTGCGCTGCGCATCATCTTCGGAGAGACGGGTGTTTTGAACACGCTGTTCGTCGGATTGGGGATCTGGGACACGCCGTTCGATTTCATCCGCAACGACATCGCGCTCTATGCGGGCCTCGGCTACGCGTACATCCTGCTGATGATCTTCCCGATGTACAACGTCATCGAAAGCCTGGATGGAAACCAGATCGAAGCCGCGCGCGACTTGGGCGCTCCGTGGTGGCGGATCCACTGGAGGGTGGTCATCCCCTATGCCAAGCCTGGCATCAGTTCCGGCTGTACGATGGTGTTCATGCTGTCGGCCGGTGCGCTGGCCGCACCGCAAATCCTGGGTGGGCCGTCCAGTCTGTGGTTCACGCAGCTGATCTATCAGCAGTTCAATGACAACAACGACTGGCCACAAGGCGCGGCCTACGCCATCGTTCTGCTGGTCACCTGTATCCTGTTCGTGCTGGCAATGATGCGCCTGTTCAAGGTGAACATGGGGGATATCGGGAAATGAACATGTCCTTCCTCCGTATCAGCATCTGGGTCTATCTGGCGATCTTCTTCGCCTACCTGCTGGGTCCCTTGGTGATCATGTCGATCACCGCCTTCAACTCGTCCGGTTTCCCGCGCATGAGCCCGTGGGAATGCCTGACCTTCCAGTGGTTCGGCGAGTTGTTTCAGGACCAACGCATCCTGAACGGCATCAAGAACTCGTTGATCATCGGCGCGGGAACCGTGGTTCTGTCGGTGGCGATGGGCTTGGCCGGAGCGCTTATGCTGACCCAGATCTGGCCCAAGCTGCGCGCCACCTACTACACGATCATCATCGCACCGATCCTGATCCCGGGCGTTGTTCTGGGTATCTCGACGCTGGTCTTCTGGGACCGGATCAACCGGATGCTGGGGCTGGGCGCCGACAGCTTTTTGTCGAACGGCATTTTCCTGACCGTGATTGGCCAATCCACCTTCATAGCCAGCTATTGCATGTTGGTTCTGGTGGCCCGGCTGCAGCGATATGACCTGGCGCTGACCGAGGCGGCACTGGACCTTGGTGCAACGCATGCACAGGCGTTTCGCAAGATCCTGCTCCCGTTCATGCGCCCGGCGATTGCTTCGGCGGCGGTGCTGGCGTTTCTTGCCTCGTTCGAGAACTACAACACCACCACCTTCACGTTCGGCGAATATCCGACACTGACAATCGAACTGGCTCAAAAGGTGCGCTACGGCATTACACCCGCGATTTCGGCGCTGGCCTTTATCATCGTGGCGCTGACCGTGTTCTTCGCCCTGTTGAACGAAGCCAAGTTGAAGCGTCAGGAACTGGTCGCCGCCGCGCGCAAGGAAGCCACGGTCGAGGAGCTTGCGGGCAAGATCAAGTTGCCCAGCTTTTTCTCGGGGAACATGGCGGCCGTGCTGCTGGTCATGTTTGCCGTGGCAACGATCACTGTCGTCGGGACGGCCATGGCTTACAACCCGGCCCAGTGCATCGCGGACGTCAAGGAAGAAAAGCGTTTGGAAGCCGAGCAGCGCATTCAGGAATTGCGCAAGCAACGCGAGGAGCAGCGCAAGCAGCGCGAGGCCGAGCAAGGCGACGCGCAGCAATCCACGCCCAAACCGTCGAACAACAGCGGTTTTGGCAATGTGTTCGCTCCGAACACATTGGGTGGTCAGGACGACGAAAGCTCAGCCGAGCCTGACAATCAGCCTTCGGGCAACAGTGGGTTCGGCAACGTCTTCGATCCAAACAGTCTGAAGACCGACGAGTAGGACGAAGCGCCAGAGCACCGCATCCGCCCGGTTCAGGTTCATTCCTGGCCGGGCGGATTGCGTTTCAGGATGGCGACTCCGCAGGCAGCGATGCGGTGGCCGTTCCAATCCACCGGTGTGGCGTTGTAGTTGATCAGGAAGTCATGGGTCGCGGTCTCGCGCCGCCGCAGGCCGGGCGGCATCTGGTGCAATGGCAGCCCGACTTTCTGCGCCGCCATCTCAACTATCCGGTCCCAAAGGCCTTCGTCCGGGAACCCGGCCAGGTACCAAAGCTGGTCACTGCCCTTGAGCGCCGGAGTCCCGTCTTCGAAGGTCAACTGATCGGGCGCGTGGCCGGTCAACCGCTCGACCCAGTGTTGCGCCGCTCCGCCACCCTGAACCGGGCGGGTGATCTCGGGCGGTAGGGATTCCACCAGCGCCACGTCGCAGTCCAACGCCTGCAGGCCGGGGCGGCCTTGGGCCGGGATCTGGAAATCAGCCGTGATTGCTCCGGCGCGCGGGCCCAGAACCGTCAGTTTCGCGGCCGCCCGCAGGCGGTCGGCCAGCGCGTCGTCCAGCGTGGCCAGTCCGGGAGCGAGGATCAGATCATAGTCGGCGTCGTCCAAGCCCGAGGCCGGCACGACATCGACCGACAGCCCGGCGCGGCGCAGGGCGCGATAGGCGGAAAACACCAGCCGGAAATAGTTGAAGCCCGCGCCCTGAGGCTGGGTCGCCCAGGCCCAGTCCGACGGGTAGTCGAACAGGATGGCCACCCGCGCCTGCACCGGTTCGACCGGTCCCAGCGCGGCCAGATCCGCGGCCGTCTGCTGCGCCTCGGCCAGACCGGGGGCGGGTTGGTTGTTCGGTGTCAGCAAGCCCGCGTGCATCTGTTCCTGCGCAAAAGGCGCCTGCCGCCAGCGGAAATAGCTGACCACCTCGGCCCCGTGAGCCACGGCCTCGAGCGACCAGAGCCTCACCATGCCTGGCAGGGGGGCCGGGTTGTAGGGCGCCCAGTTCACCGGTCCGGGCTGCTGTTCCATCACCCACCAGCGGCCGCGCCCGACGGCGCGGTACAGATCGTGGTGAAAGGCCTGCATGTCCGGGTCGCCCTGTTGCAGAAAGGCTGCCTTGTGTGCCGCGTCGGCCTCGAGCCGGTCGGACAGGAACCCGATCGGGTAGCTGTCCCAGGCGGCGATATCCAGATCGGCGCCCACCTCGAAATGGTCGAAATCCAGAATCCGGCCCATGTAGTTGTGCAGCAGCGGCGCGTCGGTCAGGGGCCGCAGCGCCTGAACCTGGGCCCGGTTGAAGGCCACCACCTGATCCGAGCTGAACCGGCGGAAGGCCAGCACATGCGCGGGGTTGGGTTCGGTCACGGTCAGGTTGGGCAGGTCGATCTGATCGAAATCACTGTATTCCATCGACCAGAACACGTTGCCCCAGGCCGCGTTCAGCGCCTCAATCGAGCCATAGCGTTCGGCCAGCCAGCGGCGGAAGGCCTTCCGCGCGGGCTCGCTGTAGCTGACGGTGGTGTCGTGGCAGCCATATTCATTGTCGATCTGCCAGGCGGCCACATGCGGGTTGCGGCCATAGCGTTCACCCATGATCCGGGCGATGCGGACGCAGTCATGAATGTATCCCTGATGGCTGAAACAATAGTGCCGGCGCGAGCCGAACTTGCGCGGCTGCCCGTTTTCGTCCACCGCCAGCATGTCCGGGTGCCGGTCCAGCATCCAGCGCGGCGGCGTGGCCGTGGGCGTTCCCAGCACCACTTTCAACCCGGCCGCACCAAGGGTCTCGATGGCCTGATCCAGCCAGTCGAATGTCAGCCGGCCCGGTTCCGGCTCCATCCGGCTCCATCCGAATTCGCCGATCCGGACCCAGCGCAGACCGGCCTCGACCATGCGCGCGGCATCTTCGGCCCACATCGACTGGGGCCAATGTTCGGGGTAATAGCAAACGCCAAGTTCGGGGTTCATAGGATGACTCTGTGTTCCGCCTGACCTTGGCCCGCGTTTTCGGCGGCAAAGGTCATTCCGTTGGTGGGATGCGACGCGATGGTGTCCTCATCCAGCCCCTCACGGGCCGAGGTGCAGAACAGCGTCGTCAGATCCGGCCCGCCGAAAGCGGGGCACGAGGTATGGGCCGCCGCGAATGGCACCGCGCGCAGAAAGGTTCCGCCGGCGTCATAGGCCGCAACCCGCGCCGCGCCCCATTGTGCAAGCCACAGATTTCCCGCGGCATCGACGACCGCGCCATCGGGGTTCAGCCCCTCGGCGCGCAGGTCCAGAAGCACCGCGCTGTCGCCCTCGGGCCAGCCGGTTTCTGGGTTCAGACCCCAGCGCCGCACCTGCCCGGTGGCCGTGTCGCAGAAATAGGCGCAGGACCGGTCGGGCGCGAAACAGATCGCGTTCGAGATGGTCACGTCCGGCACCAGTTGCCGCAGCTCACCCCGCCACAAGCGATAGATCGCCCCCGCGCCCCGTTCCGCGCGCTTGCCCATTGTGCCGATCCAGAACCCGCCCCACGGATCAGCCCGCCCGTCATTCGAGCGGGTCACCGGGTTGTCGGCCTCGAGCGCGACGACGCGGTCCTTGTGACCGGTCTCAAGCCCGAAACGCCACAGGCCGGTTTCCGACGCGATCAGCAGCGTGTCGCGGTCGATCCAACCTGCGGCCGAGACGTGCTCGGCAAAATCCCAGCTCTGCGGGCCATCCGCGTCGCGGGTCATCAGGCGCTTGTTGACGATGTCGAACCAGAACAGCTGTTGCCGTTCGGGGTGCCACAGCGGGCCTTCGCCCAACTCGCACGGGCGGTCGTCAAAGACGTGGTTCATCGCGTGGCCTCGTCATAGGCGGCGACGATCCGGCGGGCGTTTTCGGCGATCTGGTCCACGGACATGCCGGGTTTGAACAGGGCCGAGCCTATGCCGAAACCGTCGGCCCCGGCCTTGAGCCAGTCGCCGAAATTCTCGGGCCCCGCGCCGCCCACGGCATAGACCTGCGTGCCCTTGGGCAGGATCGGGCGCATGGCCGCCAGCCCCACCGGTCCGGCCATCACCCCGGGAAACAGTTTCAGCCCGGTGGCTCCGGCGCGCAGGGCGACGAAGGCCTCGGTCGGGGTATAGACCCCGGGCCAGCTTTGAAGGCTCAGATCCACCGTGCGCGCGATCACCTCGGCATCGCAATTGGGCGACACGATCAGCTTGCCGCCCACGGAGGCCACCTGTTCGACCTCGTCCACGGTCAGGACGGTTCCGGCCCCGACCAGCGCGCGGTCGCCGATCGAACGGGCCAGACGGCCGATGCTGTCCAGCGGGTCGGGCGAGTTCAGCGGCACCTCGATCCGGTCGATGCCGGCGTCCAGAATGGCCTGGCCGACGGCCTCGGCCTGCGCCGGGTCAAGCCCGCGCAGAATGGCGATGATGGGGCGGCTCATGCGGTTTGCCTCGTGAGGGTGCGGGCCGGCAGCAGACCGGCCAGCGTGGCCTGGGTCGCGTCGGCGGTTTCGACGAACGCGCCCTGTTGCTGCAGCGCGGTGGCATAGATGTTCGACAGGGCCTCGGCCCCGATGATGGCCAGTTGCTGACCCAGCCAATAGGGGCGGGTGGCGGCCAGCTCGGCACCGATCAGCGCACCGGACAGGCGGGCGCGGGCGGTGGCCGGATCCTGCCCGTGCAGCAGGTCGGCGGCGCGCAGCCCGAACAGCCGCCCGGCCAGTTGCTCGGGCTTGGACAGCGTGTCCGCCACGGCCGTGGCGAAGGCGTCGTCGTCCCAGCCGTCGCCCACCGAGTGTTTCAGCACCGAGTGCTGTCCCAGCAGATCGAACAGCTCACCGGTCATGAAGGTGCGGAAGCTGACGACCTCGCCGGCGCTGACCTGCACCCATTTGGTGTGGGTGCCGGGCAGGCAGATTACGCCATCCCAATGTGGGCGCGTGGACAGGTAGCCGGCGATCTGGGTTTCCTCGCCGCGCATCACGTCCGCGGGGTCGTCCTGTTTCAGGCCTGGCACCACGAAGGCGCGGATGCGTGGATCGGTGCCGGGCACGCGCACCGGAACGGTCGAGATCGGCTTGGCGGGAACAGCCACATAGGGCGCCTCGACCCAGCCCTGGCGGGCACCGACCATGCCGCAGGCGATCACATCGACGGGCGCCGCGCCCAGCCAGCCCTGGACCAGCGTCAGCAGCGCGTCCTGGAACTGATCCCGGCCCAGCGTTGCCATGCCCCGGTCGCATTGGGCGTGGTCCAGCACCGTATCGCCCTGCATCGCCCAGGCGCGCAGATGCGAGGTGCCCCAGTCTACTGCGATCCACTCGGTGTTCATGTCCTCACCCCGTTGTGACCACGCCGCCATCGACGACCATGCATTGCCCGGTCATGGCGCGGCTGGCCGTCGATGCCAGAAACAGCGTCGGCGCGATCATGTCGTCCGGACGCAGATGTTCCTTCAGGCATTGGCGATCCATATGCGCGGCCAGATCCTCGGGCGTGGCCCACATGTCCAGTTGTTTCTGCGTCAGCACCCAACCGGGGGCCAGCGCGTTGACGCGGATGTTCTTCGGCCCCAGCTCGCGCGCGAGCGAGCGGGTCATGCCGGTGATTCCGGCGTTGGCCGTCGTATAGATCGGATAGCCTGCATTGCCCATCATGTAGCTGATCGAACTGAAGTTGATGATCGACCCGCCGGTTTCTGCCATCTGGCGCGCAGCCTGCTGGCAGGCGAAGTAATAGGCCTTGAGGTTCACCTCGATCATCCAGTCCCAGAACTCGGGCGTGGTTTCCTCGAGGCTGTGGCGCTTGTCGTTCGCGGCATTGTTGACCAGCACGTTCAGCGGGCCGTGGGCCTCGGCGGCCTTGGTCATGGTTTCGCGCAGCAGCGCGGTGTCGGTCATGTCGCCCTGCAGGAACAAGGGCGCGCGGCCGTGTTTGGCGCGCATCACTTCGACGAACGCGCTGGCGTCGGACCGGCCGATAAAGGCGACCTTGGCGCCTTGGGCCAGGAACCCGTCTGTCAGGGCCGCGCCCACGCCCGACCCGCCGCCGGTGATGAAGACGGACGCGCCGTCGAGGTCATGGAAGGTTGCTGGCTGGGTCATCAATGGCTCTCTCTGGTCACAAGGCGGGTGTCCTTGCCCACCAGGAAATCAAGGTCGGCCCCCTGATCGGCCTGCAGGACATGGTCGATATACAGTTTGGCATAGCCGCGGGTGTAATGCGGGTCGTCGGGCTGCCAGGCCGCGCGGCGGGCCGCCAGTTCCTGTTCGTCGACCAGCAGTTCCAACTCGCCCTTGCTGGCCGAGACGCGGATGCGATCGCCGGTTTTCACCAGCGCCAGAGGACCGCCCGCCTGCGCCTCGGGGCTGACATGCAGGATCACTGTGCCGAAGGCGGTGCCCGACATGCGTGCGTCGGAAACGCGGATCATGTCACGTACGCCCTGTTTCACCAGTTTGGCGGGGATCGGCATGTTGCCGACCTCGGGCATGCCCGGATAGCCCTTGGGCCCGCAGCCTTTGAGCACCAGTATGGTCTCGGGCGTCACAGGCAGGTCGTCGCGGTCGATATTGGCCTTCAGGTCCTCGATGCTGTCGAAGACATAGGCCTCACCTTCCGTCTCCAGCAGGCTGTCTGTGGCGGCCGAGGGTTTCACGATGGCCCCGTTCGGCGCCAGGTTGCCGCGCAGAACGCGCAGCCCGGCGGCCGGTTTCACCGGATCGTCAAAGGCGTGGATCACGTCACGGTTGAAGCATTCCGCGCCCTCATAGTGGGCCGAGATGTCCTTGTTCAGAACGGTGCGGGCCGGGCGCAGATGCGATTTCAGCTCGGACAGGACCACCGGCATCCCGCCGGCATAGCAGAAATCTTCCATCAGGTATTTGCCCGAGGGCATGCAGTTGACCAGCAGCGGAATGTCCGAGCCGATCTCGAAATCCTGCAGGGTCAGGTCCACGCCCACCCGGCCGGCCAGCGCCAGCAGGTGCACCACGGCGTTGGTGGACCCGCCCACCGCGGCATTGGCCAGGATGGCGTTCTCAAACGCCGCTTTGGTCAGGATGTCCGAGGGTTTGAGGTCCTCGTCCACCATCTCGACGATGCGCTTGCCGGTCATGTGCGCCAGCGCCATCCGGCGGGCATCGACGGCAGGCAGGGCGGCGTTGGTGGGCAGGCTCATGCCCATCGCCTCGACCAGCGATGCCATGGTCGAGGCCGTGCCCATAGTCATGCACACGCCCTTGGACCGGCTCATGCCGGATTCTGCGTTCATGAAATCCTGCAAAGTCATCTCGCCGGCGCGCACGGCTTCCGAGAACTTCCACACATCGGTGCCCGAGCCGATATCCTTGCCGCGATACTTGCCGTTCAGCATCGGCCCCGAGCTGACCACGATGGTGGGCAGATCGACCGAGGCCGCGCCCATCAGCTGGCCCGGCGTGGTCTTGTCGCAGCCACCCAGCAGCACCACTCCGTCAATGCCATAGGCGCGGATCGATTCCTCGACATCCATGGCCAGCAGGTTGCGGAACAGCATGGCGGTGGGCTTCATCTGGGTTTCGCCCAGCGACATCACCGGGAATTCGACCGGAAAGCCTCCGGCCTCCCACACGCCGCGCTTGACGCCTTCGGCGAGGTCGCGCAGGCCCGAGTTGCACGGCGTCAGTTCCGACCATGTGTTGCAGATGCCGATGATCGGGCGTCCGTCGAACGCATGATCGGGAAAGCCCTGGTTCTTCATCCACGACCGATGGATGAACCCGTCCTTGTCGAGCTTGCCGTACCAGTGCTGTGAGCGGCGTTTCTTCATGTCTTTGTTTCTTTTTCGTATTGGGTCGTGGTTCTCTTGTGTGTTTACCGGATGATCAGGCCGCGCGGGCCGGACGGCACCAATCCGGCAGCCAGTCGGCATGGGCGGTCAGCAGGTCACTGACCAGGCTGCGGATCTGGCGCAGGTCCAGTTCGGCGGCGGTGTGCGGGTCCATCATGGCGGCGTGGTAGATGTGTTCGGGGTTTTCCTCGACCAGGGCGCGCACGGTCAGTTCCTGCACGTTGATCTGGCTGCGCATCAGGGCGACCAGCTGCGGCGGGATGCCGGTCACGACCGAGGGCTGCACGCCGTTGCTGTCGACCAGGCAGGGTGTTTCGACTGCGGCGCCGAGCGGTAGCTGCGGAATCTGCCCGGTATTGGGCAGGTTGCCATAGGCGACATAGGGCGTGTCGGTGACGATGGCGTTCATCAGGTCGGCGGCGAATTCGTGGCTGCGGATCACTTCAATGTCGCGCCCGTCGGTCAGGGTCTTGGCCTGTTCCTTCCAATTCGCGACCTGCTCCTCGCAACGGGTGGGGTATTCGTCCAGCGGGATCTGGAATTGGTCGATCAGGTCCTGACGTCCGTCCTTGATGAACCACGGGACGTACTCGGCCAGGTGTTCCGAGCTTTCGGTGCAGAAATAGCCCAGGTGATCCATCACCTCGTACCGCACCTTGTTGGGGCAGCGCGGCATCAGCAGCGGCGCCTTGGGCAGCTGGCCCGCGTGATAGCCCCGGCGCAGCGCCGGATACAGGTCGCGGCCCTGATGTTCCAGCCGCAGGAAAAACGCCACATGGTTCACGCCCGCAACGCGATAGCGGATTTCATCCTTGGGCAGGTCCAGGTCATGGGCCAGTTCCTCGACCGTGTTCTGGACCGAGTGGCACAGACCCACATGTTTCAGTGCCGGGAACCGTTCGGCCAGCGCCCAGGTGTTGATGGCCATCGGGTTGACGTATTGCAGCAGCGTGGCATTCGGGCACAGTTGCGCCATGTCGCGTGCCACATCCCACAGGACCGGCACGGTGCGCAGGCCGCGCATGATGCCGCCCACGCCCAGCGTGTCGGCGATGGTCTGGCGCAGGCCATATTGCTTGGGGATCTCGAAATCGGTGACGGTGCAGGGTCTGTAGCCGCCGATCTGGAAGGCGGTGATGACGAAATCGGCCCCGTCCAGCGCCGCGCGGCGGTCGGTATGGGTGGACACGGTCGCGCCGGTCCCGACCGAGCGGATCATGGCGCGGACCACGGTTTCGCTTTCGGCCAGACGCTCGGGGTCAATGTCCATCAGGGCAAAATGGCTGTCGGCCAGTGACGGGGTCAGCAGGGCATCGCCCACGATATTTTGCATGAAAATCGTGGAACCTGCACCGATGAAGGTGATCTTGGTCATGACTGTAAACCTTGACTAGGCGTTATTTTACGGCACCGAGGGTCAGACCCGCGATGAAGTGTTTCTGCATCAGAAAGAACATGGCCACCGGCGGCAGGGCCGCGACGATCGAGCCGGCACTCATCAAGTGATACGCTGCGCGGAACTGCGCGTTGAAGCTGGTGATGCCGGCGGTGACGGGTTGGCTCTCGGCCCCCTGGGTCAGCACGACGGCCCAGAAATAGTCATTCCAGATGAAGGTGAAGATCAGAACGCTGAGCGCGGCGATTGCGGGTTTCATCAGCGGCAGGACCACGTACCAGAAGATGCGCCATTCGCTGATGCCCTCGACCCGGGCGGCCTCGATCAACTCAAAGGGCAGGGCGCGGATGAAGTTGCGCATGAACAGGGTGCAGAACCCCGTCTGGAACGCAATGTGGAACAGTACCAGCCCGGTTTTCGTATTGTAGAGCCCCAAGTCCAGCGTCAGGTCGCGCACCGGCACCATCAGGATCTGGAAGGGTACGAAGTTGCCGGCCACGAACATGAAGAAAATCCACAGGTTCGACTTGAACTTGTAAATCCCCAGCGCGAACCCGGTCATGCAGCTGAGCGCCACCGCGCCGATCACCGTGGGAACCGTGATCAGGAACGAGTTCAGCAGATAGCGCGGCATGTCCGAGTTGAAGAAGACCTGGCCATAGTTCCTGGCGCCTTCAAAGCTGGAGGGCAGGCCCCAGTAGTTGGCGTTGGTGAAATCCGCCTCGGGCTTGATGGAAAACAGGGCCACCGCCAGCAGAGGGCCGAGCCACAGCAGAAGGGCGACCGGCAGCATTGCCTGATAGGAAATCTGCGCCGCGCGGGGTTGTTTTTCGATCGGTTTGGGAAACATCTCAGTGCCCCTTTTCTTCGCGGTACATCGACCACAGGAAGTAGGCGATGAAGCACAGCATGATCAGGAACAGGATCACGGCGATGGCCGCGCCATAGCCCATGCGGAACCCGTACTCCGACAAGGCGACCTCGAACATGTAATATGCCAGCACGCGGCTTGACCCGAACGGCCCGCCCTGCGTCATGATCGAGATCAGGTCGAACGAGCGCAGCGCGCCGATAATGGTCACCACGAAGGCGATGAAGGTCGCCGGGCGCAGTTGCGGCAGGATGATATGCCACAGCATCCGCCCGCCCTTGGCGCCGTCCAGCCGGCCGGCCTCGATCTGTTCGGGGTCCACGGCGTTCAGGCCGGTCAGATACAGGATCATGCAATAGGCGGTCTGCGGCCAGAGGCCCGCGAAAATGATGCCGTAGGTTACGAAGCGTTCATCACCCAGTACGTTCAGCGGACCCAACCCGACCAAGCCCAAAAGCTCGTTCAGCAGTCCGAAAGTGGGGTCGTAGAACCAGGTGAAGACCAGCCCGACTACGACCTGGCTGATGACGAAGGGAAAGAAGAACAGGGATTTGTACAACCGGATTCCCCAGACCCTCTGGTTGAGGAACAGCGCGATGAACAGACCAGCCGGGATCGCCAGCAGGTACATGATCAGCCAGATCAGGTTGTTCTTCAGCGAGACATAGAAGGCGTCACGATCGACCCATTCCCAATACAGGTCTTCATAGTTGCGCATTCCGACATATTCGGCCGCGCCCAGCCCGTCCCATTCGTAGAGCGACAGGTTGAAGGACTGGAATACGGGGATGATCACGTAGACCATGAAGAACAGCACGCCCGGAGCCAGAAACAGCCAGGGTGCGATACGTTGCTGATTTCTGTGGAACCAGCTTTCGTGTTCGGTGACGTCGACAGCGGTCATGGTCAATCCCGGTTTGGAATGGGCAGGACGGGATCGTGCCCGTCCTGCGTTTGGCTACGGCGTGGCCGGGGTTGCCCCGGCCACAACCCGATCAGTTGTCATAGATGCGCTGACGTGCGCGTTCCAGCTTGGCCAGGATGCTGTCCAGGTTGTCCGGCTTGACCATGAACTCCTGGAAGCCTTCCATCGACACTTTGGCCATTTCCGCCGGTGCGTCGCGATCCCAGAACTGGGCGACGCCGCCGGGGCTGTTGGTCGACAGCATCTTGAAGCCTTCCTGCAGGAACTTGTCGTCATCCACCGAGGATTTGGCGTTGACGGGCAGTTGTCCGAGGTTCTTGCCGTTGTTGATCTCGGTCTGCTCGTCAGCCGAAACGACAAAACGCAGGAACTCGCGCGCGGCTTCTTTGTTCGACGCGTTCGCCGGGATGTGGAACGTGTCGGTCGGCGCATCTTCGGCCAGCTCGACATCTGGGTTGATCGCGACGAACTGGTAGAAGTCCAGCTGGTCATCGGTCAGACCGGCCTCGCGCAGCGGAGCCACGGCGAAGTTGCCCATCAGATAGGCCGCTGCGTCACCCTGAACCATGAAGGGCAGGGCCTCTTGCCAGCTGTAGGTTTGGTGGTTGTCGATGAACGCGCCCATGTCGATCAGCTGCTTCCAGTTGGCGAAGGTCTGCTTGACCCGGTCGTCTTCCCAGCTGACTTCGCCATTGGCCAGTTGCTGGTGGAAGTCGAAGCCGTTGGTGCGCATGTTCAGGTAGTCGAACCAGCCGCCAGCCGTCCACAGGAACTTGGTGCCGATGGTATAGCAGGCGCGACCCGAGTCGACGATCTTCTGGCAGTTGGCCAGCTCTTCTTCCCAGGTGGTCGGCTCGGACAGGCCCAGCTCGTCAAAGATGTCTTTGCGGTAGTAGACGCCCCACTGATAGTAGGTGTAAGGCACGCCCCACTGCTTGCCGTCGATGGTCATCGCGCCCTTGGTCGAGGCAAGGTTTTCGGCGATTTCCGGCTCGGCCCACAGGTCCGATACATCTTCGAACAGTCCGGCCTCGACATAAGGCTTCATGCGGTTGGCCGCGTACCAGGTCGCGACGTCGGGCGTGTCCGCCGTCAGGAAGTTGCGGATCTGGGTCTTGTACGCTTCGCGGTCGATGACCGTGGTCTCGATCTCCAGACCCGGGTGCTGTGCCGCGAAACGCTCGATCATCGCTTCCATCGTCGCGCGCGGCGCCGGATTCGATGTGTCGAGGAAGATTCGCAGCTCGCCGGTCAGTTCTGCCGAAACGGGCGCTGCAAGTGCCACACTGGCCGCCAGAGCCGCCGCAGTGCGCTTGAACATGGAATGCATGGTTTCCTCCCTTAGCTTCCATTTTGCGGTTCCAAATAGTGAAACCAAGTTTTATATATTGAAAACTACACATCGAATCGGCTAGGCTTGTCAATACCCTCGCGGCCCGTCCGCAAGGGGAAGTGGAGGAGAAATCAGACCCGTGGCAGGTGACGGAACCATCGGCAAAGCATGTGACGTGCTGGAACAGGTCGCGGCGTTCGGCCGGCCTGTGCGGTTTGCCGAATTGCTGGAAAGCAGCAGCTTTCCCAAGGCGTCCCTGTACCGGTTTCTGCAGTCGCTTACCAATCAGGGCATGTTGTCTTACGACCCAGACCGGCAGACCTATTCGCCGGGGCTGCGGCTGGTGCGGCTGGCGCATTCGGCCTGGACGCAAAGCTCGCTCGCGCCGATCGCGCGGCCGATCCTGGATGCGCTCAGCTTGGAAACCGGCGAGACGGTGCACCTTGCGCAGCTTGATTCCAGTCAGGTTCTGTATGTGGACAAGCGCAATGCCAAAAACCCGGTCGAGATGTATTCCGAAGCCGGAAAGGTTGGCCCGGCCTATTGCACCGGTGTGGGGAAGGCGATGCTCGCCTTTCTGGATGACGACCGGTTGGACAAGGCGATCTCGCAGCAAAGCTTTCACCGCTTTACCGACAAGACGCTGACCTCGGAGGCGGTGCTGCGGGCGGATCTGGCCCGGATCCGCGAACGGGGGTTCGCCATGGATGATGAAGAGCACGAGCCCGGCATCATCTGCGTGGCCTGTCCGATCCTAACATCGAGCGGGCGGGTACTGGGGGCGATCTCGATCACCGGATCGACCCAGCGCATGGATTTTGACCAGTTGAAGAAATGGGTCCCTCGGGTGCGGCGTTCGGCCGACCAGATCGGGTCCGAAGCCGAAGCATGGCGGTTCCCCGAGGGCCGCAAGGACAGGATGCAAGCATCATGACAGGCGTTACCCTGAAGGGCGCAATCAAGCGTTATGGCCAGACCCAGGTCATTCACGGCATTGATCTGGAAATCGAGGACGGCGAGTTCTGCGTTTTTGTCGGGCCGTCGGGCTGTGGCAAATCCACCCTGTTGCGGATGATCGCCGGGCTGGAAGAAACCACCGAGGGTGAAATCCGCATCGGTCAGCGTGACGTGACCCACATGGACCCGGCCAAGCGCGGTGTCGCGATGGTGTTCCAGACCTACGCCCTGTATCCGCACATGTCCGTGGCCGAGAACATGGGCTTTGGACTGCGCATGAACGGCGTGCCCAAGGCCGAGATCGACAAGAAGGTCGCCGAAGCATCAGAAATCCTCAAGCTGGACCAGTATCTCAAGCGCAAGCCCAAGGCCTTGTCGGGTGGCCAGCGTCAGCGGGTCGCCATCGGCCGGGCCATCGTGCGCGGCCCCGAGGTTTTTCTGTTCGACGAGCCGCTGTCGAACCTCGATGCCGAACTGCGCGTGGAAATGCGGGTTGAGATCGCCCGTCTGCACCAGGAGATCGGCGCGACGATGATCTACGTCACCCACGACCAGGTCGAAGCTATGACCATGGCCGACAAGATCGTGGTGCTGCGCGATGGCCGGATCGAGCAGGTGGGCGCTCCGATGGATCTGTATCGGGACCCCGACAACCGGTTCGTGGCGGGGTTCATCGGCTCGCCCGCAATGAACTTTCTGGAGTGCGATGTCGTCGAAGGAACGGTGCGCCACCCGGCTCTGACGGACTCGATCCCCGTCACCAATGGCGTGCCGACCGATGCCAAGAAGGTGGTCCTGGGAATCCGCCCGGAACATATTGCCGTGGATCGGTCCGGCGACACCTGTACCGTCGATCTGACCGAAGCGCTTGGCGGCGTCTCCTACAGTTATTTGCTGACGCCCAACGGTGACAAGTTGATCGTCGAGGAGCGGGACGACCAGCGCAGCAAAACGGGCGAACGGATCGGAATCTCGGTTCGGCCCGAACGCGCCATGCTGTTTGACCCGGAAAGCGGGATGCGGTTGCGCTGAACCGTTGTTCAATTGGAAAATGTAAACGCGCCGGGCCCTCTGCCTGGCGCGTTTTCCTTTTGCCAGACGAATCATATGGATTTTGGATACAAAATCCGATACTGCGGGGTTGAGACAGGAAATCTGACCGCCCGGCGATGGACGCGGGCAACTTGGAAAGGATCGGCCACATGTCACCCGACGTCTTTACCGGCACCATGCCCGCGCTCATGACCCCTTGTACGCCCGACCGTCAGCCCGACTTTGACGCCTTGGTGCGAAAGGGTCAGCAGATGATCGAGGCGGGCATGTCCGCAGTCGTCTACTGCGGGTCGATGGGCGACTGGCCGCTGCTGACCGACGAACAGCGGATGGAAGGGGTCGAGCGGTTGATCGGCGCGGGCCTGCCCGTGGTGGTGGGCACCGGGGCGGTCAACACGCAATCCGCCGTGACCCACGCGGCGCATGCGCAAAAGGCAGGTGCGGCGGGGCTTATGGTGATCCCGCGCGTCCTGTCGCGCGGCAGCTCGGTCACGGCACAGCGCAATCATTTCAAGGCCATCCTCTCGGCGGCCCCGGATATCCCGGCGGTCATTTACAACAGTCCGCATTACGGGTTCGCCACCCGCGCCGACCTTTTCTTCGCCCTGCGGGCCGAGCATCCCAACCTGGTGGGTTTCAAAGAATTCGGTGGGAAGGACGATCTGCGCTATGCGGCTGAAAACATCACCAGCCGTGATGACCAGGTGACGCTGATGGTGGGGGTCGATACGGCCGTCTACCATGGCATCGTCAATTGTGGCGCAACCGGCGCGATCACTGGCATCGGCAACGTACTGCCCAAAGAGGTTCTGCTGCTGACCGCTTTGTCGAAAAAAGCGGCTTCTGGCAGCGCCGAGGCCCGCCAGCGCGCACAGGAGTTGACAGAGGCCATCCACGTGCTGTCCAGTTTCGATGAAGGCCCTGACCTGGTTCTGTACTACAAGCACCTTCTGGCGCTGAACGGCGAGGATGAATACCGCTTGCACTTCAACGAAACTGACGCGCTGACCGATGCGCAGCGCCACTATTGCGAACAACAGTACAGCTTGTTTCGCGCCTGGTTTGCAGACTGGTCAAGGCAAGGCGGGGTGATTGCCGCGTGCATGTGATCGACAGCCATACCGGCGGAGAGCCGACGCGCGTGATTCTGGACGGCGCGCCCGATCTGGTCAGCGGTCCTCTGTCCGAACGCGCAGGGCTTTTGGCGACTCAGCACCGCCCGTTCTGGCGCTCGGTCATGCTGGAGCCGCGCGGTCAGCCAGCGATGGTGGGGGCGCTGCTGGTGCCCCCGGTCGATCCGTCCTGCGTGACCGGGGTGATCTTCTTCGACGTGGATGCGGTGCTTGGCATGTGCGGGCATGGCACGATTGGGTTGACCGTGACGCTGGCCCATCTTGGGCGGATCGGTGTTGGCATCCACCGGATCGAAACGCCCGCAGGGGTGGTCACGGTGGAGCTGCACGATCCCAACACAGTGACAGTAACCAACATCGAAAGCCGGCGGGTGCATCAGGCCGTTACGATCGAGGTTCCGGATTTCGGGCCGGTTACAGGTGATGTGGCCTATGGCGGCAATTGGTTCTTTATCGTCGATCCCAGCCCGGTGCCGGTCGAGCCCGCGAACATCCGGCAACTGACCGATCTGGGCGTCGCCATTCGGCAGGCCTCGGTCGCGCAGGGCGTGGGCGGCGAAGCGGGCGAGCCGATCGATCATGTGATTTTTCAGGAGACCGCGCCGGCCTCCGGCGTCCACAGCCGAAACTTCGTTCTGTGCCCCGATGACGCCTATGACCGCTCGCCCTGCGGCACGGGCAGTTCGGCGCGGTTGGCCTGTCTGGCGGCCGATGGGCGCTTGGCGCCGGGTGAAGAAATCGTGCAGTCCAGCGTCATCGGCAGCCCCTATCGGCTGTCCTATCAGCCGGGTCCGAACGGCGGGGTGATCCCCTCGATCACCGGTCAGGCTTTCGTGATGGCCGAAAGCCGCTTGATTTTTGATCCCGCCGATCCATTCCGTTCGGGTATAGAGATCACATGAAGAAAGATGTCATCGTCATAGGTGCCGGCGTCGTTGGTATCAGCGCAGCGCTGGAATTGCAGCGTCGGGGTTACACGGTTCAGATACTGGACCGCGAAGGCGTGGCCGCGGGCAGTTCGGCGGGAAATGCCGGGGCGTTCGCCTTCCCCGAGGTCGAACCTCTGGCCACGCCGGGGATCATGAAAAAGGCCCCGAAATGGCTGCTCGATCCGTTGGGGCCGCTGTCGATCCCGCCCGCCTATGCCCTGCAGATCGCGCCGTGGATGTGGCGGTTCTGGCGGGCCAGCCGCCCCAGCCGGTACCAGGCGCTGGTCGCCGCGCAGGCCAACCTGATGCGCCTGTGCCAGGCCGCGACCGAACGGCAGATCGCCGATACGGGTGGCGAGGCGATGATGCAGCGCGACGGGCAGTTGCAGTTGTACGAAAGCGCGGCCGAGTTCCGCGCCGCCTTGCCCACGTGGGAGTTGCGTCGCCGGCATGGCATCGCCTTCGATCTGCTGGAAAGCCCCGAAGCGATCGCCGAGATCCAGCCCGGGCTCAGCCCGCGTTTTACCCATGCCGGGTTCACGCCACACTGGTGGAATACCGTCGACCCCAAGCGCTGGGTCGAGCATCTGGCACAGGTGTTTCGCGACCGTGGCGGGGTGATCGAAACGCGCCCCGTACGCGCGCTGGAGCTGTCGGACACGGGCGTCTGGGTGCGCTTCGACCAGGGTGCGGCGGATGCCAGCAAGGTGGTCGTGGCCGCCGGGGCGTGGTCGCACCACCTGACCCGCACGGTGGGCGACCGGATCCCGCTCGAGACCGAGCGGGGCTATAACACGACCCTGCCGCCGGGCGCGTTCGACCTGCGGCTGCACCTTGCCTTCTCGCGGCATGCTTTCGTGGCCACCAAGATTAACGGCGGTGTGCGCATCGGCGGTGCGGTCGAACTGGGCGGGCTTGACCTGCCGCCCAATTTCAAACGCGCCGATACCTTGCTGAACAAGGCGCGCCAGTTCCTGCCGGGGTTGAAGACCGAAGGCGGGACGCAGTGGATGGGGTTCCGCCCCTCGCTGCCCGACAGCATTCCGGTGATCGGACGGTCTTCGAAATCGCCGAACCTGATCTACGCCTTCGGGCACGGCCATCTGGGCCTGACCCAGTCGGCGGGGACCGCCGAACTGGTGGGCGCGCTGATCGACGGCACCGATCCGTCCATCCCGGTCGATCCCTTCGCCGCCACCCGGTTCTGAGCGGGGGATGCGCAGCAGCAAGACCATCCACGTGATCTCGGCCCATGCCGAGGGTGAAGTGGGGGATGTGATCGTCGGCGGTGTCGCCCCGCCGCCCGGCGACACGATCTGGGCGCAACGCAGCTTCATCGCCCGCGACCAGACCCTGCGCAACTTCGTGCTGAACGAGCCGCGCGGCGGGGTGTTCCGCCATGTCAACCTGCTGGTGCCGCCCAAACATCCTGATGCCGACGCCGCCTTCATCATAATGGAGCCCGAGGACACGCCGCCCATGTCCGGCTCGAACGCGATATGCGTGGCGACAGTGCTGCTGGACGGGGGCATCCTGCCGATGACCGAACCGGAAACCCACCTGACGCTCGAGGCGCCGGGCGGGCTGGTGCGGGTGCGGGCCGAATGCCGCAACGGCAAGGCAGTACGGATCTACGTCCAGAACCTGCCCAGCTTTGCCGACCGCCTCGCCGCGCCGCTCGAGGTCGAGGGGCTGGGGACCCTGACGGTGGACACCGCCTATGGCGGGGACAGTTTCGTCGTGGTCGACGCCGCGGCGCTGGGGCTGCGCATCACCGAGGACGAGGCCGCCGACATCGCCCGTCTGGGGGTGGCGATCACCGACGCTGCCAATGCGCAGCTGGGCTTTGCGCATCCCGAAAACCCGGATTGGAACCACATCTCGTTCTGCGCGTTCTGCGGACCGCTTGCCGAAACAGAAACCGGCCTGACCGGCCGATCCGCGGTGGCGATCCAGCCCGGCAAGGTCGACCGCTCGCCCACCGGTACCGCCGTTTCGGCCCGCATGGCGCTGATGGCCGCGCGGGGGCAGATGCGGCCGGGCCAGAGCTTTGACGCGGTGTCGATCATCGGCTCGCGGTTTGCCGGCCGTATACTGGGCACGACCCATGTCGGCGACCATCCGGCCATCCTGCCCGAGATCTCGGGCCGCGGATGGATCACCGGCATCCACCAGTACATGCTGGACCCCAACGACCCCTGGCCGCAAGGTTACCGCCTGGGCGACACCTGGGGTGCCTAGTCCAGAAGGGCCAGCAGGTCGCGATGCAGTTGCGCGGAAACCTCGGCATATCCCCGGGCGGTGTTGCGCGCGCGGGCGGCAAAGCGGCGCTGTGACGGCAGGCGCGCGCCCTGATCGAGGATATCGGCAAACAGGCGCTCGGCCCGCGCGTCGTTGGCCTGTCGTCGCCCGCCGCTGAACTGGTCGGGGTCGAAGGCGATGATGATGTCGCCGTGGTAAGGCGCGCCGCCCGTGCCTTGGGCGAACTCCATGCTCTCCAGGCTGGTCAGGTCGTCGATCAGCGGGCCGGCCAGAAGTTCGATCATGATCGACAGGGCCGAGCCTTTGTAGCCGCCGAAGGTCAGCATCGCGCCGTCCAGCGCCGCTTGCGGGTCGGTCGTGGGGTTGCCGTCTTTGTCGATCGCCACGCCTTCGGGCAGGGGTTTGCCCGCGCGCTTGTACAGCTCGATCTCGCCGCGGGCGAAAGCGCTGGTCGCGAAATCGAAGGTGAACGGGTCTTTGCCCATGCGGGGCCAGCTGAAGGCCAGTGGGTTGGTGCCCAGGCTGCCGCGCGTGCCTCCGGCCGGGGCCACCCAGGAATGGCTGGGCACCATCGCCATGGCCGCAAGCCCCTGGGCCGACAGGGCCTCGACCTCGGGCCACAGGGCCGAGAAATGAAAACAGCGGTTGATCGCCATGGCCGAGATCCCGTGGGTGCGGGTCTTGTCGATCAGATGCGGCAGGCCAGTTTCGAAGGCCAGCAACGACATGCCGCCCTGCGCGTCGACGCGAACGATGGCATTGTCCGAGGGGGCGACCCGGGGCTGCGCATGGCCGTCGATCTTGCCGGCCTGCATGGTCTGGGCGCACATGAACAGGCGAAACAGCCCGTGCGACTGGCAATCGTCCATCTGGCAGGTGGTCAATAGTTCCGCGATCGCCTGCGCGTGGTCGGGGCCATAACCCACATGGGACAGAACCTTCAGGCTCAGATCGGTCATTTCTTCAGGCGTCAGCCGTACCGTTTCGCTCATGTTCCGTCCCTGGGTTTGATCTCGGTTGCCAAAGGGGTAGCGGGGAACCCTAGCCCTGTTCAACCCGATAGGCGGTTGGAAAAGCGCCTCGGGGCGGATATTTGTATCCAAAATGCAAATGCGGACAGATCCTTGGCAGCAAAACGCGCAATCACCCGTCAAAGCCTTCCCGATGCAATCGCGTCCGACTTGCGTGAACGCATTCTCAGCGGTGATCTGGCGGAAGGCGAGACGATCCGTCAGGAGGCATTGGCCGAAGACTATGACGTGTCGCGCATGCCGGTGCGCGAGGCGCTCAAACAGCTTGATGCCGAAGGACTGGTTCAGCTGACGAACAATCGCGGTGCGCGGGTCACGCGCCATTCCCTGTCCGAGATCGGCGAGATCTTCGACCTGCGGTCGCTGTTGGAGACCGACCTGTTCCGTCGGGCAATTCCGCAGATGACCCAATCTGACTTTGCGCGCTGCGAACAACTGCTGGAGCAGATGGAGGCGTCGTACGACGCCAACGACGTCAGCCGGTGGGGCGCGCTGAACTACCAGTACCATTCGGCCCTCTATGCGGCCGCGAACCGAAGCCTGACCAACGAGCTGCTGCATCGCGTGAGCCTGCAGTCGGACCGGTACATCCGAATGCATCTCAGTGTAATGCAACAACGCGAACCGGCCCGCAAAGAGCATCGCGAATTGCTGCGCCTTGCCCGGGATGGGCAGGTCGAGCAGGCTTGTGCGCTTCTGTCCGCGCATATCGGACGAACCAAGGATCAACTGCTGGCGCTGGTGGCCGCCAAGCGAGCGTCCGAGGAAGCGGTCGGACGCTGACGCCAAGCGACCGGAAAGAAAGCGTTTTCAATTCTTCTCGGTCTGTGCCAGTTCTGGCGTCGCGGGATGCGTGCCAAAACATGGATCGACCAAGTGCCCAGTGATGACCTCAACAGTTCGGAACAGGCCGTGCGTCAGGCGATTGGGGCGTATTCCAGACGTGTCTGGCGGTTTGCGCTGGCTCTGTCGGGGGCGCAGGATGTTGCCGACGACCTGACCCAGGCCACTTGCCTGCGCGCGTTGGAGCGAAGCCATCAGGTTACGCATACTGATCGGTTGGATTCGTGGCTGATGACGATCTGCCGGTCGATCTGGTTGAACGAGCTGCGGGCGCGGACCGTGCGCAAGTCCCAGGGGTTGGCCGCAACGCCGGACGCCGAATTGGTCGCGCCGGGTACCGACGCCGAAATGAATATTTTTGCGCGGGAAGTGTTTACACAGGTGATGCAACTGCCCGAGGCGCAACGCGAAACGGTCATGCTGGTCTTTGTCGAGGGCTACAGTTATCGCGAGGCCGCCGCGTTGCTGGAGGTTCCGATTGGTACGATCATGAGCCGGCTTTCCAATGCCCGCAAGAAACTGCAAGCTGCGATGCCGCAGGATGCCGCTGCGTCCGACCGACGGAGGGACTCATGACCTTTTCCGACGATACGCTAAAGGCCTATCTGCAAGGCTCATTGGGGTCTGGGGAAAGCGATGCCATCGAGGCCGCTGTTGAGAACGATCCGGAACTGGAGCAGCGCCTGATGGATCTGGATCCGATCGCGCCGGTGGTTCGCGAGGTGTTCCGTGACATTCCCGCCGCAGCGCCACAAGTTGAACTGCCGCCTAGGGTTCCGGCTTTGGCGGGGCCCTGGCGCCTGTTGGGCGTCGCGGCTGCCGCGGCCGTGTTGGCCGTATCTCTGACCTTTTGGCTGACCCGCTCACAGCCGATGGGATGGGCAGAGCAGGCGGCCCTGTACCAGTCGCTTTACACGCCGGATTCGATTGCAACGCTGGAATACCCGCCGGCGCTCGTCGACGCCCAGATCTCATTGGCCGAAGAGAAACTGGGCCGCCCGCTGAACCGGGATTCGCTTGAAGGTTTGCCGGGGCTGGAACTGAAGGCCGCGCAGGTTTTGTCCTTCAAGGGCAAACCATTGGTTCAGATCGTTTTTGCCGACGCTGATGGCAATCCCTTTGCGCTGTGCGTGATCCGCCAAGGCGATGGCGCGCCGAATTCAGAGTTGAAGCAGGAAGTCCTGAGCGGGCTTGCAACGGCCCGGTGGGCGCGCGACGGGTACGGATACATGCTGTTGGGGAACCGGCCGGACAACGATTTGACCGTGCAGCTGGATTACCTGGCCCAGACATTCGCCGGCTGAGCCGCCTTGCGCAAAACCTCTTGTGAACCGGTGCGATTGGCCGAACAATGCATGGCATGACGACCAAGGCCACGAACCCGGACCCGGACGAGGACGATGTCCTGGACGGGCCGCGAAGTATCTATGACGTCGATCCGCCGGACGACGAAGACCTTTGGTTTCTGCCGCCCGAAGATGCAGCGGCGCCCGAGGACATGTTGCCGCCGGGTCCGCGTGCCGATCGAGGCGCTTTGTTCGACCCGCGGGACTGGCGCGCCGCCCAGGCCGAAGTGGCGCAGGGCTTGGCGGATCTGACCTTGACCTTCGGGGCGTTGGACGAGCGGTTGCGCAGTGGTCCAAAGGGGTGGACTCACCGGCTGGCCCTGATGGACGTATCCGACCTGGGGTGGTGGACCGGCGACCGGATCAGCGTTGATCGGCTTGCCCTGTGGACCGGGTTGCGTATCGGAGCCACCGGGGACGATGTGCAAGCATTGTTTCGGGCGGGTTGGGCGGTTCGGCGACTGACTTCGGGCGCAGGGCCGTCGGACGGCGGCTGGCAATCGGGGCTGGCCGCCTTTCTGGACCGGATGGCTCAGGGGATAGACGAAGTTCCAGAAGCGGTCGCGGACTTGGCCGAAGTGATGGACAGCGCGCAAGCCCTGCACCCTGTCACGCAGTCGGCCATTGCCTTTCATGCATGGCGCGCGCTTTCGCAAGGAAATGGACAGGATACCGAAGCAGCGGTGATCGCTGCGCGGCATGCGGCCACGATGGGTCGGGGCGGGGCACTGTTCATGCCGCTGGCACTGTCGGGCCCCGGGGCGCTGCGCGGCATCGGCACGCCAGAGGAAAAACTCAACGCTTGGGTTCGGGGGGCAGGGCAGGCGGCCTTGGCCGCGCTGCTGCATCTGGATCGCGTCAGCGCGTGGGAGGCCCGGGCACGCGAGGCCACCACGGATCTCAGCGGGCGGACGCCGCCGGTCCTGATTGATGTGCTGACCGCCTGGCCCATGGTTTCTGCGCCATTGGCCGAGGAGTTGACGCAGGCATCGCGTGCAGCCGTGCAGCGCAATCTCGACAAGTTCACCGAACGTGGGTTGATCCGCGAAGTGACCGGGCAGGGCCGTTATCGGGTTTGGGCTGCCGCGCTGTAGTCCAACAACCATTCACGGAACGCGCGCGCGGGTGGCCGCAATGTGGCCCGTGAAGGGTAGATCAGGTGGTAGGCATCCCGGCCCGGCACGGCCACCTCGGGCAGACATGGCACCAGGCCAGACATCCGCATGATCCGGTCAGACGCGGGCGCGCGGGCCAGGGCGATCCCGACCCCTTGCGCGGATAGCTCGGCCGCCATCACTGAGTTGTCCGCGAAGAAATACTGAGCCTGCCCGGTCGGCAGCCGCAGGGCTTCGAACACGTGCGGCCAACTGGCCCTGTGGGTCGAAACCTCGATCAGCGGAAACCGGGCCAGATCCAGCGGAGTGCTGATCTGGTCGGCAATGTCCGGTGGTGCCACGGGAAAAAGGGTCTCGGTCAACAGCATGTCACCTTCGGAGCCGAACAGCGTCGGGTTGCCGAACACGATCTGCAGGTCGGTAAAACGATTGGCGAAGTCGGCGATCCGGTTCCCGGTCGTCAGGGACAGGTTGATCTGAGGATGGGATTTTTGGAACTGGGTCAGGCCCGCCGCAAGCACCCCTTGCGCGAACAACAACACGGATTGGACATACAGCCGTTGGTCCCGGGTCTGGCCGAACAGGCCGGTAGTGGCTGAGTCCAGCATCACCAGCGATTGCTGCACGACCGGCAGGTACGCCCGCCCGGCCTCGGTCAAAGTGACGGCATGGGCATGGCGATGAAACAGCGGCGTGCCCAGACGAGTTTCCAGCGCCTTGACCTGTTGGCTGACGGCGGCGGCCGACATGTTTAGCTGGGCGGCAGCACGGGCAAAGCTTTCGGTGCGGGCTGCGGCCTCGAAAACGCGCAGCCAGTTGAGAGAGGGGATGCGGGTCGACATGGCAATCAGGCTAAGCTGAACTTGTCCTGACAGGCAAGGCTTTGCGTTCTCGTCGCAAGACCGGTTCGGCTAGGCTGTGCGTGAACCGATCCGAAAAGGTGCACCCATGCCCGACATCCAAGACCTGGCCCGGCACAAACTGACCCCATCGCAAGCAGCGCAATACTGGGAAGACGGCTTCCTGTTTCCGCTGGATATTCTGTCTGCTGACGAGGCCGCGCAGGTGCGCTCGGAACTCGAGCAGATTGAACGCGACTGGATGGCCGCCGATCTGCCTCTGCCGCTGAATACCTACAAGCGCGTGAACTCACACCTCGTCATGCCTCTGGCGGCGCGACTGGCCATGGATCCGCGTATACTGGATGCCGTCGAAGGCGTCTTGGGTCCGGACATCATGATCTGGTCGGCCGAGTTTTTCATCAAAGAACCGCGCACCGTCCAGACAGTTGGCATGCATCAGGACCTGACCTATTGGGGGATGGGCGAGACCCCGGATCAGGTTACGGCCTGGCTGGCCCTGTCGCCGGCAACCGTGGAAAGCGGCTGCATGGATTTTGTCCGGGGCAGCCACAAGAACCCAATACTTCCGCACAATGATACCTATTCCGAGACCAACCTGCTGTCGCGCGGGCAGGAGATTGCGGTCGAAGTGGCCGAGGAAGACAAAACCCATATCGAACTGGCGCCCGGGCAGATGTCACTGCACCACGGGCTGACCATTCATGGCTCGGGTCCGAACCGGTCGGACGATCGGCGTATCGGGATGGCCATCCGCTATATCAGCCCGAATGCGAAGCAGTTGGTGGCGGACCGCGACTACGCGATGGTCGCGCGCGGAGAGGACCGGCAGGGAAACTTCATCCATGTCGATCCGCCCGCCACCCTGTTTTCCGACGAGTCGCTTGCCCTGTACGAACAGGTGCGCCGCGATCTGGGCAAGGCGCTGGCAGCTGGGGCCAAGGTCACCGTTCCGCTCTATGATTGAGCCGGGTTCGAAACCCAAAGGCTAGGGAATTGGACGCCTAGCGCCCAACCCCGACATAGGTTTCAAAACCGGATTTCTTGACCTTGTCGCTTGAATAGATGTTCCGCAGGTCGACCATGCGTGGAGATTTCATCTCAGCCGCCATCTGCGTCAGGTTCAGCGCGCGGAACTCGTTCCATTCGGTCAACAGCACCAATGCGTCCGCGTCCTTGGCTGCGGCATACGGGTCTTCGACCCACTCCACACCTGGTAGCAGAGCCTCACCCTCGGACCGGCCCTGAGGGTCGACCACGCGAACTTTGGCGCCGCCACCGATCAGGGCGGGCACGATGGTCAGTGATGGAGCATCGCGCATGTCATCGGTGTTGGGTTTGAACGTCACCCCAAGAACCGCCACGGTCTTGCCGTTGAAACTGTCGTCGCAGGCTTCGCGGATCTTTTCGATCATGCGTTTTTTGACCTCGTCATTCACGCGCATGACGGTTTCGGTGATCTGCATGGGGAAGGCATGTTCCTGTCCGATCCGCGCAAGCGCCGCGGTGTCCTTGGGAAAGCATGATCCGCCGTAACCGGGGCCGGCATGCAGGAACTTGTTTCCAATACGCCCATCCAAGCCGATGCCGCGCGCCACTTCCTTGACGTCGCCACCGACCCGCTCGCACAGGCCAGCGATTTCGTTGATGAACGTGATCTTGGTGGCGAGAAAGGCATTTGCCGCATATTTGATCATTTCGGCGCTTTCCAGATCCGTCGTCAGGATCGGAAAATCGCGCAGGTAAAGTGGGCGGTAGATTTCGGCCATCACCTCGGCGGCGCGGTCGTTCTCGACCCCTACAACGACGCGGTCCGGGCGCATGAAATCGTCGATCGCAGCGCCTTCGCGCAGGAATTCCGGGTTCGAGGCGACATCAAAGTCTGCCTTGGGGTTTGCCGCCGCGACAACTTCCTGAACCTTGCGGTTGGTCCCGACCGGAACCGTGGATTTGGTCACCACCACGGTGTAGCCATCCATGGCATGGGCGATTTCCTCGGCCGCTGCCATCACATAGGTCAGATCCGCATGGCCGTCGCCGCGGCGGGTTGGTGTCCCGACAGCTATGAAGACGGCATCCGCGCCTTTCACCGCATTCGCCAGATCGGTGGTAAAGCTCAGCCGGCCGGCGGCCACGTTCTTGGCCATCAGAACATCCAGTCCCGGTTCGTAGATCGGAACCTTTCCGTCCTGCAGCATCTGGATCTTAGCTTCGGCTTTGTCGACGCAAATGACGTCATGGCCGAAATCCGAGAAGCACACACCGGACACCAGACCCACATATCCGGTGCCGATCATCGCAATACGCATTATTCAAATTCCCTTGTTACCAATGCCACCTCGGGCGGCCACACATTCGGAGAAACTTCCGCCGGTTTCAATGCCTGACAGTGGCCTCGGGTTGCATTCCATGACATCTTGCTGTTTTTGGGGCGACAAATGGGCGTCCATGAAACTGGTGGAACAAACTGATGACCAAAAAAGCGCTGATCACTGGAGTTACAGGACAGGACGGGTCTTACCTGGCCGAATTTCTGTTGGCAAAGGGCTATGAGGTTCACGGGATCAAGCGTCGGGCATCCTCGTTCAATACCCAACGGATTGACCACATCTATCAGGACCCCCACGAGCCTGATCCGAAGCTGCGGCTGCACTACGGTGATCTGAGCGATACCTCGAACCTGACCCGCATCATTCAGGAGGTTCAGCCCGACGAAGTCTACAATCTGGGTGCCCAATCTCACGTGGCCGTCAGCTTCGAGTCGCCGGAATATACCGCGGATGTCGATGCCATCGGCACCCTGCGTCTGCTTGAGGCGATCCGGTTTTTGGGACTTGAAAACAAGACCCGGTTCTATCAGGCGTCAACGTCGGAACTCTATGGGCTGGTCCAGGAAACTCCGCAGCGCGAAACGACTCCGTTCTATCCCCGCTCGCCCTACGCGGTGGCCAAGCTGTATTCGTATTGGATCACGGTCAATTACCGCGAGGCGTACGGGATGTATGCCTGCAACGGAATCCTGTTCAATCACGAAAGCCCGCGCCGCGGCGAAACCTTTGTCACCCGCAAGATCACGCGTGGTCTGGCCAACATCGCCCAGGGCTTGGAGAAGTGCCTTTACATGGGGAATATCGACAGTCTGCGCGATTGGGGCCATGCCAAGGACTACGTGCGGATGCAGTGGATGATGCTGCAGCAGGACAAGCCCGAGGATTTTGTTATTGCCACCGGCAAGCAGTATTCCGTGCGCCAATTCATCGAATGGTCGTCGGCCGAGCTTGGGCTTACCTTGGAGTTTTCGGGCAGCGGTGTGGACGAGGTCGCAACGGTGACGGCGATTGAAGGCGACAACGCCCCAGCGCTGAAACCCGGCGACGTGATCATGCGGATCGACCCGCAGTATTTCCGACCCGCCGAGGTGGACACTCTGCTGGGTGACCCGTCGAACGCCAAGGCCAAATTGGGATGGGAGCCGGAGCTGACCGTGCAGGAAATGTGCGCAGAGATGGTGCGGGAAGACCTCAAAACCGCCAAGCGCCACGCCTTGTTGAAAGAGCATGGGTTCGAATTGCCGGTCAGCCTGGAAAACGGCTGAGGAGGCAGAAATGCGCAAGATCTACATCGCCGGACATCGTGGCATGGTGGGTGGAGCAATCCTGCGTCAGCTCAAGGCGCGCCAGGCTGATGGTGAGGCGCTTGAACTGGTGACCCGAACCCATTCCGAATTGGATCTGACCGATCAGGCGGCCGTCCGCGCCTTCATGCAGGCCGAGCGGCCAGACGTCGTGATCCTGGCCGCTGCCAAGGTGGGGGGGATTCACGCCAACAACACGTATCCTGCAGATTTCATTTACGAAAATCTGATGATCGAGTGCAACGTGATCCATCAGGCTTTTGCGGCCGGCGTACGGCGTCTTTTGCAGCTGGGCAGTTCCTGCATCTACCCGCGTGAAGCAGCGCAGCCGATGCGCGAAGACGCGTTGCTGACGGGTGTTTTGGAGCCGACAAACGAACCCTATGCGGTCGCCAAGATCGCCGGAATCAAGCTGTGCGAAAGCTACAACCGCCAGCACGGGGTCGACTACCGGTCGGTCATGCCGACCAACCTGTATGGGCCGGGCGACAATTTCCACCCTGAGAACAGCCATGTTCTGCCAGCACTGATCCGCCGCTTCCACGAAGCCAAACGCGACGGGTTGGACGAAGTGGTGATCTGGGGAACTGGGAAGCCGCGGCGTGAATTCCTGCATGTCGATGACATGGCCGAGGCATCGCTGTTCGTAATGGATTTGCCGCAGGACGTGTATCAGGCCAATACGCAACCCATGCTGAGCCACATAAACGTGGGCTGCGGGCAGGACGTTTCGATTGCCGAGCTGGCCGCACTGATCGCCAAAATCACCCGATATACCGG
This sequence comes from Ruegeria sp. B32, assembly GCF_025141855.1. Classification (NCBI taxonomy): domain Bacteria; kingdom Pseudomonadati; phylum Pseudomonadota; class Alphaproteobacteria; order Rhodobacterales; family Roseobacteraceae; genus Ruegeria; species Ruegeria sp. B32. The sequence continues at coordinate 161,433 of NZ_CP081107.1, forward strand.
CCGGATCACGCAGGACACCACCAAGCCAGATGGTACGATGCGCAAGCTGATGGACGTTTCCCGGTTGGCCAAGATGGGCTGGAAGGCACGCATAGGCCTCGAAGATGGTATCCGCGAGACCTATGCCTGGTTCCTTGATCAATCGGCCGACGACCTGCGGGCCAAATAGGCACCCGGCCCAAAGACCGGGTGCGTTCGCTGATCAGAACCAGCGACCGATGGCCGAGACCGCCGGGGGTATCGCTGCCGGATCGGACACCGCCGACAGAACTTGCCACGCTACCTGTGTTTCGGTCGGCAAATCGAAGCTGATGAACCGTCCCAGAGCATTACCGCTGCCGCTCAGGGTTGGAGTACTGCCCACAGCAAAAGGCGCGGGGAAAGTCCAAGTATTCTGGGCGCTTGCAAATAGTGGCCCCATGCCGGCAGTACAGGCCACCGCACTCGCCGCGAGGGTGCAGATCTGAGTTCCGTCCGCGAAACGAACGAATTCGCCGTTCGCATTTGCGCCGCGTTCGATCACTGCGCCGGTCGGGGTCCCGCCAGACTGCGTCACCGGACCCACGAGGTTGCCCGGTCCATATCCGTAGTCGGCTCGCATCAGCCGTCCGGGTGTTACATCTTCAGGGTTGGCTTGAACGGCCGCGCCGCTGATCGTTCCCGATGTGGCATCCACGCGCACCGCCTCGGTCCAAGAGCCTCCATCCGGTGAAACCTTGATGGAAAAATCGGTACTGCCCGCAAGGCCCATCTCGGCGTGGCCGGTCCAGTTGGACTGAAACAGGAGTGAGGCGGTGTCAGTCGCGCTCGCTTTGTTGATCTTCAACTGGTGGCCGCTCCCGTCATGGCTCAGCAATGTGGCGGGACCCCGAACCGACAGGCGATTGGTCGGATCGTATCCGGTTGCGACCCCGACCCCGGCAAGGTTCGCAGTATTGACCGGAGGATCGATCCATCCGCCGTTGTCCCAGACCTTGAGCGCGGCGCCGGCTTGCTCCCAAACACGCCATCCGTTTGCTGGCGTGACAAAGACCCAAGCATTGTCCAGCCAAGCCGCGAGTTGCCCAGGCTTCCCCGCCCAGGCGCCTGTCGGGCTGGCCCCCAAGCCGTAGATGGCACCTTGATCTGGTGCCGCAGGTGGAATGGTTTCATCCAGAGCCACAACACTCAGCTGCACGATCAGGTCCAGCTGCCGCAGCGCTTCGTTGTGGGTGACGTGTTTTTGCGCCTGTGATGGTTGCAGAAACGGCAGATTCAAACGGGGGGTGTTTTGGGACACGGGCGGGATCCTCCTTGGGCCATCGATTCACGGAATTCGCTGCGAGCCACCCTGCCGCGGATGGGATGAATCCTCGCTTTCACGTGCGAACGGCACAAAAAGGATTTGGTTACTTGTGGATTTCCAAAAACGAAACAAAGCCGCCCTTTTGGGGCGGCTGTGGATATTTATAGGATGGAGGTCGGCCAGCTGATTCTGTCCTGTACGCCCAAAGAGTGAACCGTTGGCGACCGGAGCCGCGGTGTTCAGCCACGATCAGTTGCGGGCGTAGACATCCTCGTACCGGATAATATCGTCTTCTCCGAGGTAGGCGCCGGTCTGAACCTCGATCAGGACCATAGGCACCTTGCCGGGGTTTTCCATGCGGTGAACCGCGCCAAGGGGGATGTAGACAGACTGGTTTTCGCTGACCAGACGAACCTCGTCATCGATCGTGACCTTGGCGGTACCTTCCACCACGATCCAATGCTCGGACCTGTGGTGGTGGGACTGCAGGCTCAGGGACGCGCCGGGGTTTACGTGGATCCGTTTGACCTGGAATCGTTCGCCCACGACCAAGCTCTCGAACCAGCCCCAGGGGCGATGGTCGACCGGCAGAGCTTCGGCCTGCGGTGCCCCTTTCGCCTTCAGGGCGGCCACGGCCTGTTTGACATCCTGTGCCTTGTCCATGCTGGCCACCAGAACGGCATCCGGCATGGCCACAGCGATCATGTTCTCGAGCCCCATGGCCACGACTTCTTGGGAGGCAGACTCGGACCGGATCAACACATTGTTGCAGTCGATCGTCGTCACCTCACCGGTGGTCGCAACGCCGTTTTCGTCGGGGCTGCTCAGCTCCTGGACGGCCGACCAGCTGCCGACATCCGACCAGCCGGCGGCATAGGGAACAACGCTCAGGTTTTTGGCCCGCTCCATGACCGCGTAGTCGATCGAAATGTCTTCGACTTTCCCCCAGGCCAATGCATCCAGTCGCAGAAAGCCAAGATCGGCCTTCGCGTCCTCGACTGCAGTCTGTACCGGCGGCAACAAGTTGGGTGCATGATCTTGGAATGCAGCGATGATGTCGCGCACCGCAAACAGGAAAATGCCGGAATTCCACAGGTAACTGCCATCGGAAATCATGGCCTTGGCCCGATCCAGATCGGGCTTTTCAACGAAATGGTCCAATGCGACCGCAGCACCTGTCGCGTCGGGCGCAGCGCTGAGCTTCAGATATCCATATCCGGTTTCCGGCCGGTCCGGAGTGATCCCGAACGTCACCAGTTGGCGGTCCCTCTCGATGGCGGTCACACCTTGCGAAACCGCCGCGTGGAACGCGGATTTGTCGGGAACGACGTGATCGGACGGCGCCACCAGCATCAAAGCATCCGGGTCTACCTTGGACAGGTAAAGCGCGGCCGCCAAGACCGCCGGAGCCGTGTTGCGGCCCTCAGGCTCAATAAGGATAGGACCGGGGTCGACACCAATGGCGGTAAGCTGCTCGGTGACGATGAAGCGGAACGATTCATTGGTGAGTATCAGGGGCTTGGCGTACGGTGCGTCCTTGGGCCCTCGCATCCTGTCCGCACAGTCCTGCAACAGGCTGCTGTTGCCGACCAGCGGCACGAACTGTTTGGGATAGCTTTTTCGGGACAGCGGCCAAAGCCGGGTTCCGGAGCCGCCGCACAGAATGACAGGATAGATGGTGGTCATGACGAATGGGCTTTTCGGCTGGTTTTCTGACGTTTTATCGCAGTCATCACAGGGTGGGTGAAGGACCGCCGCTTATTGGGCAGCCCGACCTGTGGCAACAATATCATTCAGATAGGCGCTCAGGTCGTCGCGCAGGTCATTCCGGGCCAGGGCAAAGGCCACGGTGGCCTGCAGGAAGCCCGCTTTTGATCCGCAGTCGAAGCGTTGACCATCAAAGCGGTATCCGAAAACCGGGACACCGTTGCCGATGTCTTCGGCGATGGCATCGGTCAGCTGGATCTCTCCGCCGCTGCCTTTCTTCATCTGATTGAGGTTGTACAGCACCGACGGCCCCAAAATGTATCGACCGATCACCGCCATGTTCGAAGGTGCCTCGTCGGCCTTGGGCTTTTCAACCATGCCGCGGGCGCGGATCACCTTGCCGGAACTGTCGGCCGCGTCCAGAATCCCGTACGAGCTGGTTTTTTCGGGTGCGACCTCCATCGCGGCGACCATGTTGCCGCCGGTTTCCTCGTAAGCCTCGACCATCTGCTGCAGGCAGGGTTTGTCGGCGGCAATAACGTCGTCCGGCAGCATGACCGCGAAGGGTTCATCACCGATCAGGCGGCGGGCGCACCATACGGCGTGTCCCAAGCCCAAAGCCTTGTGTTGGCGGATATAGGCGATAGCACCGCTTTCCATGTTGGTGTTCTCGAGAACCTCCAACAAATCATCCTTGCCTTTGGCCTTCAGTTCCTGCTCCAGCACGAGATTGTGGTCGAAATAGTCTTCGAGCGCCGATTTCCCGCGTGATGTGACAAAGATGAACTCTGTAATACCCGCAGCGCGTGCTTCGTCGATGGCATATTGAACGAGGGGCCGGTCGACCAGCGTCATGATTTCCTTCGGAACGGATTTCGTTGCCGGAAGAAACCGGGTGCCCAATCCTGCGACAGGGAAAATCGCCTTGGTGACCTTGCGTGACATGTGACCTCTCAAATTCAAAAACTTAGCCGGCGGACGTGGTGCATCCGGGGCTTCCTCTTAGGCTGCGAAACCGGATCAATCAATGATGCCCGAAGAAACAGGCCGAAAACGACCGAAGGGTGCCATCTGGTCATGGCAAAGTCAAAATACCCATTTCCAATATCTCTGCCCTAACGGGCAAGCGCCCCGAAGCCGGTTGCCCGGCTTCGGGGACAGGATCAAGCGCTCGCCATGATTGCTTCCAGCGGATCGTGTTCGGCCACGAAGTGTCCGGGCGAAATCTCGCTGAGCGTGGGAACATAGTCGGTCTGGCCCGCCGCCAGACGGCTGGGCAGGAACCGCAGCGCTGCCTTGGGATCCATGGGCGAGGGCAACTCGCCCGGCAATTTCAGCCGCTGGCGGCTGCGCTCGACATCCGGGTCCGGGATCGGAACCGCCGAGATCAGCGATTGCGTATAAGGATGAACCGGGTTCGCGCAGATCACCTCGCCATCGCCCAGTTCGACGATCCGACCCAGATACAGAACCATGATCCGGTTCGACACCGCGCGCACCACCGACAGGTCGTGGCTGATGAAGATCATCGACAGGCCGAACTCCTGCTGCAGTTCCTTCAGCAGCTGCACGATCTGCGCCTGGATCGACACGTCCAGCGCCGAGACCGCCTCGTCGCAGATGATCAGCTTGGGCTTGTTGATCATCGCCCGTGCGATGCCCACGCGTTGGTTCTGCCCGCCCGACAGCTCGTGCGGGTAGCGGTTGATCATGTTGGCGTTCAGGCCGACCCGTTCCATCATCTCGGCGACCATCTGCTTGCGTTCGCGCTCGGTCAGGTCGGGGCGATAGGTCTTCAGCGGTTCCGCGATCGAGGCGGAGATCGTCATCCGCGGGTCCAGGCTGGCCAGCGGGTCCTGGAACACGATCTGCAGATCCTTGCGGTACTTGTTCAGCTCGGCCCGTTTCAGCCCGACGATCGGATGGCCCAGCCAGCTGACATTGCCGTCGCTCGGCTCGATCAACTGCAGCACGGCACGGGCGAGGGTGGACTTGCCGCAGCCCGATTCACCGACCACGCCCAGGGTTTCACCCTTGCGGATGTCAAAGCTGACCCCGTTCACCGCCTTCAACGGCACCTTGCGGCCAAAGATGCCGCCCGGAACGTGGATCGGGAAATGCACCTTGACGTCATCGACCTTCAGCAGCGGCGCCTCGTCGGTCTGCACGGACTTGGGCGCGTCGCCCGCGTCGATGCGGGGCATGGCCTCGATCAGGGTGCGGGTATAGTCGTGTTTGGGCGCGTGAAAGATCTCGCGCGTGTCACCGGCCTCGACGAATTCGCCCAGGCGCATGACCTGAACCCGGTCGCACATGCGGGCCACGACGCCCATGTCATGCGTGATCAGGGCGATGGCGGTGCCTTCGTCCTTTTGTAGACGCACCATGAGGTCCAGGATGTCGGCCTGAACGGTCACGTCCAGCGCGGTGGTCGGTTCGTCGGCGATCAGCAGCTTGGGATTGCACAGCATCGACATGGCGATCATCACCCGCTGGCGCATCCCGCCCGACAGCTCGTGCGGGAACTGGTCCAGACGGCGCGCGGCCTCGGGGATGCGCACGCGGTCCAGCCATTCCAGGCACCGTTGCCGCGCGGCCGAACCCTGCAGGCCTTCGTGCACCTGTAAGACTTCGCGCATCTGCTGGCCAACCCGCAAATGCGGGGTCAGGGCGGTCAGCGGGTCCTGAAAAATCATACCCACGTCATCGCCGCGGATCTGGTTCAGCTTGTTCACGGGCAGGTTCAGAATTTCCTGCCCGTTCAGCAGCACCGACCCGGTGGCCCGGCCCGCCGGCGGCAGCAGCCCCATCGCAGCCATGAAGGTCTGGCTTTTGCCCGACCCGCTTTCGCCGACGATGCCCAGGCATTCGCCCGGAGCGATGTCAAAGCTGATGGTCTTGACGGCCTCGACCACCCCGTCGGGCGTGTCGAACTGAACGCTCAGGTTCTTTACGGAAAGCAGGCTCATGTCAGCGGTCCTTCGGATCCAGTGCGTCACGCAGGCCATCGCCGATGAAGAACATCGTGATGATGATGGTGACGTAAAATGCCAGGGGGTACATCAGTTGCCACAACGTGCCGTAACCCATGGTTCCGGCGCCCTCGGCGATCAGACGACCCAACGAGGTATAGGGTTCGGAAATCCCCAGCCCCAGGAACGAGATGAAACTTTCCGTCAGGATCATCTCGGGCACCAGCAGTGAGGCATAGACGATCACCACGCCCAGCAGGTTGGGCAGGATGTGGCGGTACATGATGGTGAACTCGCTGACACCGGCGGCGCGGGCGGCCTCGATGAACTCGCGGTTCTTCAGGGTCAGGGTCTGGCCGCGCACGATCCGCGCCATGGTCAGCCAACCCACCGCACCCAGCGCGATGAACAGCATGAAGAACGACCGCCCCGCCACGACCAGCAGCAGGATGATGACCAGCGTGGCCGGAATGGCCAGCAGGATGTCGACGAAGCGCATCATCACGCCATCGACGCGCCCGCCGATGTAACCAGCGGCAATGCCATAGCAGGTGCCGACGATCAGCGCGGTGGCCGCCCCGATCAGGCCCACCAGCAACGAGGTTGTGGTGGCCTGGATGACCCGGCTGTACAGGTCGCGCCCTAGATCGTCGACGCCGAAATAGTGCCCTGTCTCGATGGACGGCATACCCATGCCGGCCACGTCGCCCATGACATTCCAGTCGATCTCCTCGTTGTTCCAGACGGCGAAGTAAGGCCCGATGATCGTGAACAGCACGATCAGGCCCAGGATGAACACGCTGGCCATGGCGGCCTTGTTGCGGACAAAACGCATCCGCGCGTCCTGCCAAAGCGAACGTCCCTGAATGACCGTGTAATCGGTGATGTCTTCGGCCAGATGGGCGGCTTTCTGAGATTTTCCAAGCATTTGCCAGCCCCCTCAGTAACGGATTTTCGGATCGAACCAGGCATAAGCCAGGTCGGTCAGCAGGTTCACCAGAACGGTCAGAACGCCATAGAGGATCGTGACCCCCAGCAGCACAGCATAGTCGCGTGACAGTGCCGATCCGACATAGGCCTGCCCCAGCCCGCCGGTCGAGAAGTAGATGTCCACAAACACCGAGCCGGTCAGCACATAGACGAAGACCGGACCCAGATAGGACACCACCGGCAATAGCGTGGGTTTCAGCGCATGGCGCCAGATCACGGTGCGGGTGGGCAGGCCCTTGGCCCGCGCGGTGCGGATGAAGTTCGAATTCAGAACCTCAAGCATCGACGAACGCGTGATCCGCGCGATCGAACCCATGTATGAGGTCGCAAGCGCGATGACGGGCATGATCAGGTATTGCCACTGGCCCCCGTTCCAGCCGCCGCCCGGCAGCCAGCCCAGCCACAGGGTGAAGGTCAGGATCAGGATCGGGCCCATGATGAAGTTCGGCAGCGCCTGGGCGGCGATGCCCAGGCCCACGGCAAAATAGTCGATCCAGCTGTTGTGGCGGATCGCAGCGGCGATGCCCAAACTGACGCCCACCAGCGTGGCCACGAGGAAGGACAGCATTCCGTAGGTCAGCGAAATTGGAAAGCCCTGCGCGATGATGTCGTTCACGTCGCGGTCCTTGAACTTGAAGGACGGGCCGAAATCGAAATGCACGACGATGTTGTACAGGTAATCCCACAGCTGTTTCCACAGCGGCTGATCCAGCCCGTAGCGCGCCTCGATATTGGCCAGAACCTGCGGCGGCAACGGCCGCTCCGAGGTGAAAGGCCCGCCGGGCGCGAAGTGCATCAGAAAGAAACTGGCGACGATCAGCAACAGGATCGTCGGAACGGCGATCAGCAGTCGCCGGATGACATAGGCAAGCATTTCATGCCCCCAATTATTGGCTCTGCCCCAGAGCATGTCCGGGGCAGGGCGCGATCAAAGGATGATGATTACTCGGCGATCTTGTAGAGGTTCTTCGAGTACCAGTTCTGCTCGACGTTGTTCACCGGCCAGTTCCCCACGTCGCTGTCCATCATGTAGACACCGGCGTAGTGGTAGATCGGGATCACAGGGGTTTCCTGTGCGATGATCCGCTCAACCTCGGTGTACAGCGGGGCCGGATCGTCCGAGGTTTTGGCCTGAGCCAGCAGCTCGTCGACCTTGGCATTGTTGTACTTGCCGTCATTGTAGCCGGAATCCGACTGCAGCAGGTCCAGGAAGGTCGAGGCTTCGTTGTAGTCGCCGCACCATGCGCCGCGGGCCAGTTCAAAGTTCTGGTTGCCGCGCTCTTCGAGGAAGATCTTCCATTCCATGTTGGCCAGCTCGACCTGCGCGCCCAGCTTCTGCTTCCACATCTGGCTGAGGGCCACGGCGACTTTTTTGTGCGCCTCGGAGGTGTTGTAGACCATCGCGAAACTCAGCGGGTTGTCGGGACCGTATCCGGCCTCGGCCAGCAGTTCCTTGGCCAGCTCGTCGCGCTCGGCTTGCGTCATCGACGCCATTTCCACGACCGGCGGGGTGAACCCTGCGGTGGCTTCGGGCACGAAGGTATAGGCTTCGGGCTGACCGCCGGCCAGGATGTTCTCGGTGATGATCTTGCGGTCAACCGCCAGCGACAGGGCCTGACGCACGTTCGGGTCCTTGAAGGCCTCGGGGCCGCTGTCGGACAGGTTGAACGTGTAGTAGTAGTTGCACAGGCGCGGGAAGCTGATCGCCTCGTTCGGGTATTCCTTTTTCAGGCGTGGGAACTGGCCTGCGGGCACCTCGGTGCGGTCCAGCTCACCGGCCAGATAGCGGGTCAGGGCCACGTTTTCATCGTTGATGACCAGCGCCACGACCTTGTCGATGATGGTGTTGTCGTTGTCCCAGTACATCGGGTTGCGTTCGCGCACCGAGCGTTCGTTGGGCAGGTGCTCGGTCAGGACATAGGCGCCGTTCGAGACGATGTTGCCAGGCTTGGTCCATTCATCGCCGAACTGCTCGATGACTTTCTGCGGGGCCGGGAAGGTGGTCGAGTGCGTGGTCATCTGCGGGAAATAGGGCAGCGGCGCGCTCAGTTTCACTTCCAGCGTGTGGTCGTCGATCGCCTTGACGCCCAGGTCGTCGACCGGCTTGTCGCCTGCGATGATCTCGGCGGCGTTCTCGATCGACATCAGCTCCATGAACCAGGCATAGGGCGAGGACAGGGCCGGATCGACGGCGCGTTTCCAGGCAAAAACGAAATCATGCGCGGTGACCGGATCGCCGTTCGACCACTTGGCGTTGTCGCGCAGGGTGAAGGTATAAACGTCCTTGGTCTCGTTGGTGGTATAGCCGGTGGCCACGCCCGGAACCAGGTTGCCGTCTTCGTCCTGGTTCATCAGACCTTCGAACAGGTCGCGGACAATCTCGGCGCCCGACACGTCCTCGACCACCTGCGGGTCGACCGAGCTGTGCTCGTCCAGCACGCGGTAGACGAAAGTCTGGTCATCGGCCAGCGGCTCGCCGGTGACCGGATGGGTGCCCGCGGCCAGCGCGGCTCCGGTGATGAAGGTCGAGCACAGCAGGCCCGCCACCGAGTTTCGAAGGATGGTGTTCATGATCTTCTCCCAATTATTGTGGCGGCGCTCTGCGCATCCATATGGGATGGCGTCCGGCGGCCCTGATTGCCCGACATCCGCTGGGACCCGGTTCTTTTGGATTTTGGGTTGTGCCAATTCGCAAGGAACACTGCGTCGCAGCTTTCTGGATTGCAGTCGGTGAAGTGGATGCAAGAGCTTCCTCTCGCTGGCCGAGACCGTGCCACTATTTTGGGCAGGGTTAAAGCCTTCCCATGAGTCCGGATCGCCTAAAGGTAGAAAGAAACTTCGTGACGCGTGGTCGCCGAAATTTTGTAACGATGGCGTGTATCGTTGCGATATTTTCGTGCCCAGGCCGCCCGGATTGCAGCCTGAGGCGCGATCTTCTTCGGCAGAATTTCGCCGCTCGCTTTCGCCCAAACAAGCGAATCGCCAGCGGTCAGGGACGCAACCGCGACTTCATCCCGGCCTCGGGGAAACAGGTGGGGCGCTGGCCGGTTTCTTCCTGCCAGCGGCCGATCGACCGGCGGGTTTTGTATCCCGGGAGCCCGTCTGCACCGCCCACGTCGTGCCCCATCGCGATCAACGCCTGCTGCATGGTCGCGATATCCGACCGGTAGAGACCGCCCACCTTGCCCCAGCGGCCTTTGAAATCGCCCACGCCATACTGAATGCGATCGCCCACATGACCCACGAACAAGGCGTAGAGGTCGCTCATGTTGTAGTCTTTGAGAACGTAGAAATTGGGCGTTGCGACAAAGGCCGGACCGTTCCGGCCGGCCGGCATCATCAGGTAGCCCTCGCCGCGCAGCTCGTGTTCGGGGAAGGGGCGGCCCGAGACGCGTGTGATGCCCATAGCAACCCAGTCGCGGATCGCCCGGCCCTGGTCGGGACCCTCAAGCGCGCAGGACACAGACGCCGGTACGGTCACCTCGAACCCCCAATCGCGGCCGCGGACCCAACCGTGCCGCGCGAGGTAGTTTCCGATCGATGCGATCGTGTCGTCGGCCGACCCCCATATGTCGGCCCGGCCGTCTGCATTGCCGTCGGCCGCGTGGTTCAAAAAGCTGGTCGGCATGAATTGGGGCTGGCCCAACGCGCCGGCCCAGCTGCTTTTCATCGCGCGGCCGTTCACGTGACCAGCCTCGACGATCTGCAGCGCGGCGATCAGTTCGCCGGTAAAATAATCCGCGCGGGTGCTCATGAATCCCTTGGTGGCCAGCACCTGGATTGCGTCATGCCGGATCGGAACCTGCCCATAGCCGCTTTCTCGGCCCCAGACCGCAAGGATGATCCGGGCGGGAACGCCGGTCTGTTCCTCGACCCGGCGCAGCGTTTCCTCATGACGCTTGGCCATACGCCGACCGCCGGCGGCGGCACCCTGAACCGAATTTGCGTTGAAATACCGGCCGGGGGACCCGAACTCGGCTTGCCTTTGCTTTTTGGGCGTCCGCGCCGGAGAGCCCGGCGGAACAAGATCGGGCAGTTCCCAATTCAGGCGAACCCCGTCGGTTGCGCTGTAAAACGTGCGGCGCGATACACCCTGCGCCCGAGCCAACGGCCAGACCTGTTGCTGCAACCAGTCCTGAAACTGCCGCTCGACCGCGGCTCGGTCCTGCGCGATCGCTGCGCCGGAAAACGCGATCAGTCCAATCAGAATAAGCAGTAAACGCATGACCCAATGACTGACGCGAGCCACTGGCCAAGTCAACTCGATGGTGACGTGGGTTACGGCCGCCCGGGAAAAACCTTGTGAAATCTGCTGACTCTGCCGATAGTTGCACCAACCTAAGGTTTGATGAGGGCGATCCGGCGTGAGCGGAAACAGGACTATACCTGCGGTACTGACAGCGCTGATCGTGGTCGTATTGTGGTTGGGCGCGGCGCAATCGGCTCTGGCCAGCGACAGTTTCATGGATCCTCAAGGCCCTATTGCGGCGGTCCAAAAAACACACCTGGTGCGCGCGACCGCGTTGATCCTGATTGCGGTCATTCCGGTTCTGGTTCTGGTTCCCTTGATCGCTCTACGCTATCGCCGCCGCGCGCAAAGCCATGCTGCCTATCGGCCCAAATGGGATTTCTCGCCCCTGCTGGAAACCGCGATGTGGGGTGTGCCGGTGGTGATCGTGGCGCTGCTGTCCTTTTATCTTTGGAAAGCAACCCACCGGCTGGACCCTTACGCGGCGCCGTTCGGCGATGAACCGGCCCTGCGCGTGCAAGTGGTGGGGCTGGATTGGAAATGGCTGTTCATCTACCCCGACCTGGGCATCGCAACGGTGGGTGAGTTCGGGGTGCCAACAAAACAACAAGTCGCGCTAACACTGACGACGGACACGGTGATGCAGTCATTCATGGTTCCCGCCCTGGCGGGGCAGATCTATGCCATGCCCGGCATGACGACCCAATTGCATCTCGTGGCTGATGCCCCCGGACAAATGCAGGGCGAAAACACCCAGTACAATGGGCGCGGCTTCACCAAGCAGAAGTTCCAGACGGTCGCGATGCCGCCCCCGGACTTCGACGCATGGGTCGACCGGGTTCGGCAGAACGGAATCGTTCTGGACCCAGCAACCTACCGGACGCTGGCCATGCGGACAGACCGGGACGAGGTTCAGGCCGCGCTTGGCACCGCGCAGATGCCGGACAATGCGCTGTATTTCCGCCTGGATGATGGCGATCTGTTCCACAGCATCCTGGGCCGGTATCACAACGGGCAACCTTTGCCGCAGGATCAGCAACCGGGAACCGCTCAATACGGGCAGGAGGACAAGCAATGACATCTGCCGAGTCCGGTTTCTTCGGCCGTCTGAACTGGGATGCCTTCCCCATCGCCGGGCTGATCCAAGACCCCAATACGAATGAAATCGTGGCCAATGCCGCGGCGGGCGTGGTGATCGTGGGGGTGGCCGCGGTTCTCGGACTGCTCACCTGGTTTCGCCTGTGGGGGCCGCTGTGGCGCGACTGGCTGACCAGCGCGGATCACAAGAAGATCGGCATCATGTATATCGTCTTTGCCATCGTCATGCTGGCGCGCGGCGTTCTGGAAGGCGTCGTGATGCGCGCCCAACAGGCGGCCGGGCCGGGCGAGGGGTTCCTCGAGGCCGAACATTTTGCCGAGCTGTTCAGTACCCACGGCACGATCATGATCTTTTTCGTGGCGGTGCCGTTCGTGTTCGGACTGGCGAATTTCCTCGTCCCGCTGATGATCGGCGCGCGGGATGTGGCCTTTCCGGTGATGAACCAGATCAGCCTCGGCCTGACGGTTTCAGCGGGCATGATGCTGATGGTCAGCCTGGTGGTGGGCGAGTTTTCCACCGGCGGCTGGACGGCCTATCCGCCCTATACCGGCGCGGCCTTCAATCCGGGTGTGGGGCCGGATTACTGGATCTGGGCGATCGTGGTGTCGGGCATCGGCACCACCCTGACGGGAATCAACTTTGCCGTCACGATCTACAAGTTGCGCGCGCCGGGGATGAAATTCATGCGGTTGCCGATGTATTGCTGGACGATCATCTGCAGTTCGATCCTGATCGTGTTCGCCATGCCGCCTTTGGGGGTGGCGGCGCTGTTGCTGGCCGCTGACCGGTATCTTGATTTCCATTTCTTCACCAATGACCTGGGCGGCAACATGATGAACTATGCCAACCTGTTCTGGCTGTTCGGCCACCCCGAGGTCTACCTGCTGGTTCTGCCGGCCTATGGCATCTATTCCGAAGTCTTCGCGACCTTCTCGGCCAAGCGGCTCTATGGCTACAACTCGCTGGTGATCGCGACCATGTCGATTGCGGTGCTGTCGTTTACCGTCTGGCTGCACCATTTCTTCACCATGGGCCAAAGCGCCCTGATCAACGCGGTCTTCGGCATCGCCACGATGCTGATCGCCATTCCAACCGGCGTTAAGGTCTATGACTGGATGGCCACCCTGTATCGCGGCCGTATCCGGTTCTCGGTGCCGATGCTGTACGGGCTGGCCTTTCTGATGCTGTTCGTGATCGGGGGGCTCAGCGGGGTGATCCTCGCCAATCCGACCGTCGATTATCAGGTGCACAATACGCTGTTCCTGGTCGCGCATTTCCACAACGTGTTGCTTCCGGGTGTCCTGTTCGGCCTGCTGGCGGGCTACAACTACTGGTTTCCCAAGGCCTTCGGCTTCCGCCTGGATGAGGCCTGGGGGCGGACATCGGTCGTGCTGTGGACGGTGGGCTTCATGCTGACCTTCCTGCCGCTGTATTTCGTGGGGCTGATGGGGATGCCGCGCCGCTCCTACAGCTGGGAGGACCCGAGCTTTCACCCCTACATGATCACGGCCGTCATCGGCGCGCTGGTCATTCTGGCGGCTTTGCTTTCGGTCGTCGTGCAGCTGTGGGTCAGCATCCGGAACCGCGAACAAAGCCGCGTTCCGGTTGGCGACCCCTGGGACGCCCGCACGCTGGAATGGTCGATTCCGGCCCCGCCGCCGCCCTACAATTTCGCGATCATCCCGCATGTCACGGACCGCGACGATTTTGCCGCCGCGAAAGAGCGTGGCGAGGCATACCCGCACCCCGACCGGTACGAGGACATCACCATGCCGCGCAACACCGGCCTCGGTTTCGTGCTCTGCGTGCTCAGCGGTGTGTGGATGTTTGCGCTGGTCTGGTGGATCTGGTGGCTGGCGGCGCTGATGACAGTGATGATGATCCTGTCATTCATCCTGTGGACCTTTCAGACCGATACCGAAGAAGTGATTTCTGCTGAAGACGTGCGCAGGCAGCACGAGGCCTGGCTGGACCTGGTCCGCAACGCGACCCCTGTGAACCGGGATCACGAAGGCGCCCCAGAAAACACCGGGCTTGCCCGACCGGATCTGGAGGCAGCGACATGAAGCCTGCACCAACCCACAGTTACCCCGGTCTGAACCTTGGGCGGCGTCATGCCAGCGCCCACAAGGCGACCGAAGTGGTGACCTTCGGTTTCTGGGTCTTTCTGATGAGCGACCTGGTCTATTTCGGGCTGATGTTCGGCGTTTACATCACCATGATCGACGCGCAGGCCGGTGGTCCGGGTCCGCGCGAGTTGTTCGATCTCTACAGCATCTTTGCCCAGACGCTGATCTTGTTGACCAGCAGCCTGACTGTTGGACTTGCCATGCTGGCGCTGAAATACAACCTGCCGCGCGGTCGGATCGTCCTGTGGTTCGGGGTCACGCTGCTGCTTGGGCTGAGTTTTCTAGTCCTCGAGATCCGCGATTTCATGTCGATGGCGGAAAAGGGCGGCATCCCGCAGCGCAGCGGTTTCCTGTCCGCTTTCTATGGGCTGGTGCCTCTGCACGGGCTGCATGTGGCGGCGGGCTGTGTGTGGCTGGTCGTTCTGGGCATTCAACTGCGGGTCATGGGGATGACCGACCTCGTGATTTCGCGCGTGGTGCGGCTGGCACTGTTCTGGCACTTCCTTGATCTGATCTGGATCGGCATCATCACCATCGTGTATTTCGGAGGGCTGACCTATGGATAAACGGTCCGAGATGCACAGACACGAGCGGCGCCGGTATGTGATCGGCTATGGCGGCTCGCTGTTGCTGACACTCACCGTGTTTGCGATCGCCTACTGGTTCGGCATCGAGACCAAGGGTGTCTATCTGGCAATTGGGCTGTTGGGTCTGGCGCAGCTGATTGTTCAGCTGGTCTATTTCCTGCATATCGACCGTCGCCGCAGCAGCCGCGAAGATCTGGATTTGGTCCTGTTCTCGACGCTGGTTCTGCTGATTATCATCCTTGGAACGGTCTGGATCCTGGGCAATCTTGCAATGCGGATGCACATGCCGGGCATGTAGCGACCGGCTAGCCCATCACCCACAGTCCCAGCCACAGGGCCAGCCAGCACAGTCCGAGGCTGAGCAGGATGTTTCCACCCGCAAGGACAATCGTCCGCTCACGCTGCAGTTCAAGAGACTGGTAGGCAAAGCTGGAGAATGTCGTGAACCCTCCGCAAAAGCCGAAAACCAGGCGCTTTTCTTCTTCGGCCATCTCCACGGGCCCGCCCAGGTACCCGATCCAAAGCCCCAACAACAGGCTGCCCAATACGTTCACGACCAGTGTTGAGACCGGCAGGTCGTGGGTGATGGCCCGCGCGACCCAGTGACGAAGGACTGCTCCCAGTCCGCCGCCCAGCCCGAACACCGCATGCAGATACAGGTCGGTCATTCGGCCGGCCCTCCTGAGCGGCGGCGGCGTCCGATTGCCTCGCCCAGAATGGCCGCGCCCAAACCGCAGATGACTTCGGCCGCCAACGGGAAGATGACCGACCAGCCGTCGGTTTCAGCGATCCGTTCCAGTTCGGCGGCAAAGGACGAAAACGTCGACAATCCGCCGCAGAAACCAACGGCCCCGAGGTGCAGAACATGGGCATGCACCCGGCCCCGTATGGCGTAGAGCCATCCCAGAATGAAACAGGCCACGACATTGATGCCGAAGGTCGATGTCAGCAACGGCATCCCCGGAATTTCCAGCGCAAACAGTTCGCGCAGGATCGACCCAGCCGCCCCGCCGACAAAGACGGCGGCGTACATCATGGGCTTCCCCGAAACTGCCGCCTGAGTTTTGGCCAAGGACGCTTCTCCGCCTGTGGGGTTTGGATTTGGATAGCGGCTGTGCCGCCCGGGTTCAACCGCCGCAACCAAGCCACCGCAAATCCGCCCGATGCCTAGGGTGGCCGTACAAAGGCTTGCAATCAAAGGGCAACCTGACCACGATCTATCGGGACAGGCCCGATGGGGTCGGAACCAGAGGGCAGGTCATGACGTCGAATTCCGTGTGCAAGGTATTGCTGGATATTCTCGCGGATGCCGGAGGGCGCCAGATCTTCGGCGTGACGGGCGATGCGCTCAACCCTCTGCTCCAAGCCATGCGCGGCGATGGCCGGTTCGAATGGATCGGGGTCAGGCACGAGGAAAACGCAGCCTATGCAGCCTATGCCCAGGCGCATCTGACCGGCGGGGTCGGGATTTGTGCCGGAACCGTCGGTCCCGGCGCGCTGCACCTGATCAATGGACTGTACAACGCCCGGCGTGAGGGTGCAGGGGTCGTGGCGATCACAGGTCAGGTCGCTCATCGGGAGCGCGGGACCGGTTTCCACCAGGAAGTCAATCTAGAGAAGGTGTTCGAGGATGTCTGCGGCTATCAGGCCGTGATCAATTCGCCGGACCAGATGCCGCGACTGGCTCAGATCGCCGTGCAACGCGCCTTGATCAACCGCGAGGTCGTCCGGATAGAACTGCCCATCGACGTATCCGAACAGCAGGTGCCCAGCTTGCACCAACTGCACCCGATCCTGAAAACGCCATCAACGCTGATCCCGCCCGAATCCGAAATCGACCGTGCGGCCAAGATCATCAACGCGGGCAGGAAAGTCGCTCTTTTCGCCGGCGTGGGATGCAGAGAAGCCAAAGACAAGGTTCTGGCTCTGTCCGAACGGCTGAACGCGCCGATCACGCATTCCCTCAAGGGCAAGGACATTTTTGACTATGATGATCTCAACGTGGTCGGGATGACCGGGTTGATCGGCAATCCCGGCGGGTATCATGCAGTGCGCGACTGCGATGTGCTGGTGATGCTGGGGACGGACTTCCCATACGAGTGGTTCCTGCCGGAAAACGCGAAAATCATCCAGATCGATCGTAACGTCGAACATCTGGGACGCCGCGCGCCCATCGCATCGGGATTGCTGGGAGATGTTGGCGCGACGCTGGATCTGCTCTTGCCAAAGCTGGCCGCAAAGGACGACAAGGCGTTTGCCGATCGTCAGGTCAAGCTGTGTACGAAATGGCTGGCGCAGCAAGACCGTGACTCCAGTCTCGAGCGCGACACCGAGCCACTCCACCCGCAGCTATTCGCGCGGCAGGTCTCCGACCAGGCTGCCGATGACGCGATATTTGCAATGGATATCGGCGAATGCACGGTCTGGGTGGCCCGTCAGACGCGAATGAAAGGCGGACGGCGCATGGTGGGGTCGTTCAACCATTCGTCACTGGGGTCCGGGTTGCCTTCGGCGTTGGGAGCCGCCGCACTGGATCCGAAGCGCGAGGTTTGGGCGTTCTGCGGGGATGGCGGTTTTGGCATGTCCATGCAGGATTTCGTGACTGCCGTGCGCTACGAGTGGCCCATCAAGGTGCTGGTCTTCAACAACCAGACGCTCGGATTCGTGAAGATGGAGATGGAGGTGGCGGGTTATCCGCTGAACCCCGCTGCTACCGATCTGGTGAACCCGGACTTTGCGGAATACGCGAGGGTTTGCGGTGGGGATGGGGTCCGTGTGGAACATGCGGCTGACATCCCCGAGGCCGTCGCGCGGGCCAAAGCCAGCCGAAAGCCATTCATCATCGACGCCATGGTCACGCCCGGCGAGTTGGTCATGCCTCCGCATATCGATACCAAGATGGCCTGGGGTTTTGGCATGTCCAAACTGAAAGAAGGCATCCTGCTGGCCAAGGGTGAACACGCGCAGTGGGACAACTGGGTCAAGGAACTCAAGGCCAACCTCTGACCGGTTGGCCCAAGGGAGAGCAAGATGATCGTACGTCGAATCAATTATGTCGTGACCTATGTGGTTCTGCCTTTGACCGTGGTCTGGGGCTTGTACTGGCCTCCGGCATTCTGGCTGCTGATTTTGCTGGTCCCTTACGCGTTGGTCGGGCTGTACGACATGCTGACCACCAAACACAACGTACTGAACAACTATCCGGTTCTGGGCCATTTCCGGTATATGCTGGAGTTCGTCAGCCCGGAAATCCGCCAGTATTTCGTGGAAACCAACGAAAGCGGGCGGCCCTTCAACAGGATCATTCGCGCGCTGGTGTATTCACGAGCAAAAGGACAAGTCGACACTCAGGCCTTTGGCACCCAATACGATATCACCGAAGTCGGGTATCACCGGGCCAACCATTCGCTTGCGCCCAAGGACGTTCCGGAAAGCGAAGAGCGTGTGATGCTGGGCGGTCCTCAGTGTGAAAAGCCCTATCTCGCATCGCGGCTGAACGTTTCAGCGATGAGCTTCGGGGCACTCAGCGCCAACGCAATCCGCGCCCTGAACGGCGGGGCCAAGGATGGCGGTTTCGCACACAACACGGGCGAGGGCGGGCTGTCGCCGCACCATCTTGCCGAAGGCGGCGATATCATCTGGCAGATTGGCACCGGATACTTCGGTTGTCGGACGGCAGAGGGCGGCTTTGACAAGGACAAGTTCGCCCAGAATGCCCAGAAGGATGTCGTGAAGGCGATTGAGATCAAACTGTCCCAAGGCGCCAAACCGTCCCATGGCGGTGTTCTGCCGGCGGCCAAGGTCGATGAAGAGATCGCTCTTATTCGTGGCGTACCCGTGCATCAGGATGTGATTTCGCCACCCATTCACTCGGCCTTTGACGGGCCAACGGGCTTGATGCATTTCGTCCAACACCTGCGCGAAATGTCCGGGGGCAAACCCGTCGGTTTCAAGCTGTGCATCGGCAACCGGTCCGAGTTCATGGGGATCTGCAAGGCCATGCTGGAAACGGGCATTCTGCCCGATTTCATCACCGTAGACGGGGCCGAAGGCGGGACCGGCGCGGCGCCTGTGGAATTTACCAACCGTCTGGGCGTACCGTTGAACGAAGGGCTGATCTTCGTGAACAACTGTCTGCGCGGAGTAGGTCTGCGGGACAAGATTCGGGTGATCTGTTCAGGCAAAGTGGCAACCGGCTATGACATGATCGAGAAATTCGCGCTGGGGGCTGACATGTGCAATGCGGCGCGGGCGATGATGTTCGCCGTGGGCTGCATTCAGGCCCTGCATTGCAATACGAACCGCTGCCCGTCTGGCGTCGCAACACAAGATCCCATTCGCGGGCGCGCGGTCAACGTGCCGCAGAAACGCAAGCGGGTTCACCGCTTCCATGACGCCACTCTGGAAAGCTTTCGCGAAATATTGGGTGCAATGGGGAAAGAGCACGTATCTGAGCTTGGCCCATCCGATATCTACCGCCGAATTGCCAACGAGCGCGAGTGCTCATACGCGGAACTTTACACCTTTATCGAGCCAGGTGCCTTGTTGAAAGACACAGTGCCGCAGGAATTTGCAGCGGATTGGCAGAAGGCGTCGGCCAGCCATTTCTGATTTTTTTCTCGAATGGTCCAAGGATCCGCTCCTGTCCTACGTCTGAATAGTCAGAATGAGCAAACTGACCTCGGATGAAGAATTGGCCCATGGGGCCGCCAACGGGGACGCGGAAGCGTTCGCGACGCTGCTTGGACGGCATTATGACCGCGTGTTCCGGCTGGCCTTTCGGCTGACCGGCAGCGCCGAGGTCGCCGAAGATCTGACGCAGGACATATGTGCAGCCTTGCCCGCAAAAATTGTCGGTTTTCGAGCGAGTTCAAAGTTCACGACATGGCTGTATCGTGTCGTCTGCAACGCGGCACACGATGCGCGGCGTCGAACCGCCAGCCGAAACCGGGCAGCTATCGGCTGGGGCGATGTGGAAAAGATGCGGCGCGCCGAAGCCGTCGAGACGGCCGAGGCCCTGTCATGGCTGCAACGGGCCATGCAGAGTTTGCCCGAAGATCTGCGTCAGACACTGGCGCTGACGCTGGATGATGAAATGACCCATGCACAGGCCGCCGACGTGCTGGGCGTGTCCGAGGGCACGGTCTCATGGCGCCTGTCCGAAGCCCGAAAGCGCCTGCGTGCGATCAAACAAGAGGAGCTTGCCCAATGAGTGATGAGCTCGATGATCTGAAAACACTGATGGATGCCGCAACGCCTGCACCGGATGAAAAGCGGCGGGCCGTCAATTTGGAACTGGCCAGAAAAAACCTTGCTGATCTCCAAGGATCCCGACCCGGTACGCGTCCCAATGTCAGGCGAGGCCAGTTTGCCCGCGTGACAGAAGGAACCAAAGCCATGTTGAATGCAATTTCGACCCGCGGCGCGCTGGCCGCTACAACAGCCATCGCTGCCGTTGCGCTGATCATGATCGTGCCGCAGACACGGGACGGTGTGCTGTCCCCCAGGTTCGGTACCGAGACCCGGGTGATCGGCCAGCCGCAGGCGGTTCGGCCAACCGGTCGATCAGACGCTGAAACGGCCGAGATGGATCTCGAGGAACCCGTTGTCGAAGCGCCGATGGTTGTGGATGAAGCCCGGGAACCTCTGGCAAAACGCAGCCTTCTTTCGCAAGGCCGCCTCGTCGACAGCACAGTGGCCCCTTCGGTTTCGAGCGACGCTTTTCGTCCGCCAGCGCGACCCGAGCAGTCGTCCGAAGAATTTGCAAACGCCGAAACCAACTCACTCAAGGTCACCGCGGAAGAACCGGTTTCGACGTTTTCGATTGATGTCGATACCGCATCTTACGCCATCGTCAGGTCCTCGCTTCTGGCTGGTCACTTGCCCCCGCGTGACGCGGTGCGGATTGAAGAAATGGTAAACTATTTTCCCTATTCCTATCCGGCGCCGGAGGGCGCGGTGCCGTTTCAGCCAAGCATCACGGTCATGCCCAGCCCCTGGAATACCGGTACTCGACTGGTCCATATTGGCATTCAGGGAACGCTTCCGGTGATCGAGGAGCGTCCGGCGCTCAATCTTGTCTTTCTCATCGACACCTCGGGCTCGATGCAGGACGCCAACAAGTTGCCCTTGTTGAAACAGTCCCTGCGCCTGATGTTGCCCGAGTTGCGACCCGAGGATCAGGTGTCGATCGTGACCTATGCCGGCAGTGCGGGCCAGGTTCTGGAGCCGACATCTGCAGCCGATCAGGCCAAGATCCTGCGGGCGCTCGAACACTTGGACGCGGGCGGATCCACAGCGGGACAAGCCGGGCTTCAGCAAGCCTATCAGGTTGCTGCAGACATGGCCGCCGAGGGCGAGGTGACGCGAGTCATTCTGGCCACGGACGGGGATTTCAACGTTGGCCTGTCCGATCCCGAAGCTCTCAAGGAGTTTATCTCTGACAAGCGCGACAGCGGAACATATCTGAGCGTTCTGGGTTTCGGGCGCGGTAACCTTGATGACGCGACGATACAGGCCCTGGCCCAGAACGGAAACGGACAGGCGGCTTACATCGACACGCTGGGTGAGGCCCGCAAAGTGCTGGTTGACCAACTGACCGGTGCGCTGTTTCCGATTGCCAACGACGTCAAGATTCAGGTCGAATTCAACCCTGCCCAAATCGCCGAATACCGCCTGATCGGATACGAAACCCGCGCTTTGCGCCGCGAGGACTTTTTGAATGACACTGTTGATGCGGGCGACATAGGTGCTGGCCACAGCGTGACCGCGATTTACGAAGTCACGCCGGTCGGCTCCAACGCAATTCGCAATGCACCGCTACGGTATGGAAACACCGCCCCCGCTTCGGGCAGTGATGAAATCGGCTATTTCAAGCTGCGGTACAAAACACCCGGCGACACGCGCAGCCAGTTGATCGAGCAACCGATCATGGACGGGCAGGGCCGCCAGACGGACGACGTGAGGTTTTCCGTCGCGATTGCAGGTTTCGGCCAGTTGTTGCGCGGCGGCACTTACCTGTCCGACTGGAGCTATGATGATGCAATCGCGATGGGCAACACAGCCCGTGGGGCCGATCCTTTCGGGTACCGGACCGAAGCCGTGACCCTGATGCGTCTGGCGCAATCCCTGTCAAAATAAAGGGTGGGCAATCCGTGTCAGTTCAACGACGGGCGCGGATTGTTGGCAGCGTGCGAATGAATCTTCCGCACGCTCCACTCAACTGCGTCTCGCATGGTTTTGCCCAAGGCGGTGTCAAAAGCGGTAACAAGATCCGGCGTCTCGTCGCTGGTCGAGACAACGGCTTCCTGGAACGAGCTTGAAGCGATGATCTTGTCTTCGAACTCGTCGATGATCTTGATGTTCATTCGCACTTCGATTTTTACGGTTTTCGAGTTTTCGGTTTCTCCGACGACAATCCCTTGAAACTCGCGCAGGTCCGGAACGATGACGTAGTCGGCGCGCAGGCCGACCGTCGAACGGCCCACGGCGGCGACGCGACCGCTGTTTTCAAAGCTTTCGACCATCAACGCCTGAACGATCAAAGGTGCTCGGTCCACCCACCGGGCACGCGGCAGATACTGGACCTGCAGGGGCGTCGGCTGCACGGCAATCTGGTCGGTGTTCACCGCAGCGGTCGCAGTGGGTTCCTGGATGACGATCTGTTTCTGCACCCGGGGCAAAGACTGCGAGAACGTGCTCTTGGGGGTCAGCAGATACAGGTCGTTCGGTTTCGAGGCCTGTTTCAACGTGCCAAGACCGGCACATCCGCCCAGCGTCGTGATTGCAAGGGTCAGAAAAAGGGGCCTGATCATTGACGGAACTCCGATGCTTGGGTGCCCAGAAGGAAACGCGCGGGGTCGCGCTCGACCTTGTCGACAAGACGGTCCAGGCTGATGACAAGGCGTTGGGATTCTTCCACGAAACGAACGAATTGAGGCAGTCCGACCCGCAGGAAGTCCGAAACCTGCCGGCGGTTTTGTTGAACGATGCCGTCGATCGTTCCCAACAGGTCCGATGCCGATTGCGACGCGCTCAGAACGTCCGCTGAAATCTGGTCGATCTTGTCGGTCACGTTCGTTACCGTTTCGGCCACTTTGGTGGCGGCGTTTCGGATGTCGTCAACAACCTGTGCAACGTCTTCGTCCATCACGCGATTGGCCGAGTCGAACGCGCGTTCTGCGGATGCCAGAGTTCCTTTCGCCGAATCCATGGCCGCGGTCACCGAGTCGAGCGTTTGGTTGGCGTTGGCAAATGTATTGTTGACGGTTGCCATGGTTACCGCGGCTTCATCCGACAACCCGATCAGGCGGTCCGCGAGTTGCGACCCGCGCTCGATGAAGGGGCGGACGTCGTCTTCGATGACCTTGTTGGCTGTCGCCAGCGTCTGGTTCGCGCTGTCCAGTGCGGTTTTGGCCGATTCCGAGGCCGTTTTGATGCTGTTCAGCGTATCAGTTCCGGTGGTCAGCGTGGTTTCTGCGGTATCAGCCAACTGATCCAGGCGTTTGGTGAAGGCCCCGATGTCCTTTGCCGCGCCGCCCAGATCGCTGGACAGGGATTCAAAATCGTTCAGGGTCTTGTCCAGTCGACCCGAGGCCGAAGCCAGGTTGTCGAGAATGTCCGACACGGCCTTGCGATTGTTGTCATCCACCACAGCGTTCAGGTTCTCCAGCAAGGTCACCGCCTCGTCCAGGACCTTGGGTGCGCCCTCGAACAGGGATTGGATGGCGCTGCGCTTGCTTTTGATGACACTGTTCTGCGGCAACCTCTCGGCATCCGGCGACCCGCCCGACAGCTCGACATAGCTGACGCCGGTCACCCCCAGCGACTGCAACTGCGCGATCGTGTCCGTGGTCACCGGAATGTCTGCATCAACCTCGAGCCGGACCCTTACTTTGGACGGGTCATCGTCATCAAGGTCCAGCGAAATGACCTGTCCCACGGGCAGGCCGTTATAGCTGACGCCACCGGCGGCTGACAGGCCCGACACGTTGTCGAACAGCACGTCATAGTAAGCGTATTGGCGCGTGACTTCGAACTTGGCCAGCCACAGGAAGAAGCCGAACGCGCTCAGGATTCCCGCCAGTGTAAACGCGCCGATCAGGATATAGTTCGCCCGGGTTTCCATCGCCTCTACCTGTCCTGCCCCTTCTGTTGCGCCGCGCGGGCCCGGGGGCCTGTGAAGTACTCCTGTACCCAAGGGTGGTCGATCTTGGTCATGTCTTCAATCGGACCTTCCACCAGCACGCGCTTTTCTGCAAGAACCGCAACGCGGTCGCAGATCGCGTACAGGCTGTCCAGGTCATGTGTTACCATGAAAACGGTCAATCCCAAGGCCTGTTGCAATTCTCCGATCAATTCGTCGTAGGCCGCGGCGCCGATGGGATCCAGCCCGGCGGTGGGCTCGTCCAGAAACACGATCTCGGGGTCCAATGCCAATGCTCGGGCCAGCGCGGCCCGCTTGCGCATACCGCCTGACAGCTCTGACGGGAACTTGCCGCAACTCAGCTGCGGCAGCCCCACAAGGCTGATCTTGAGGCTGCCGAGCGCCCGCATCAAGCTCTCGCTCAGGCCGGTGTGTTCGCGCAACGGGGCCATGACGTTCTGAAGCACGGTCAGCGAGGAAAACAGTGCCCCGTCCTGAAAGGCGACGCCCCAGCGTTTCTCGATGCGGCGTCGGTCGGCCTCGGGGCCGTTCAGCACGTCGACACCCAAAACTTCGATACTGCCTGCCGCGGGTTTGTTCAGCCCGACGATGGTGCGCAGAAGGACGGACTTGCCGGTCCCGGACCCGCCGACAATGCCCAGCACTTCGCCGCGCCAGACATCCAGGTTCAGGTCGTCATGCACCACCTGCGGACCGAACTGGTTGCGCAGATTGCGCACACGGATCACCGCTTCGCGCTGCGCTTCCAGCTTGGCGGTCGATGTCTGAGCAGATCCATCCATGTCAGACACCGATCTCGGAGAAGAAAATGGAAAACAGCGCGTCAATGGCAATGACCATGAAAATCGACTGAACAACTGACGCGGTGGTGCGTTGGCCGACGCTTTGGGCGGAACCCTTGACCTGCATTGCCTGCCAACAGGCGATTACCCCGATGACCATGGCAAAGAACGGCGCCTTGATCAGCCCAACCGCCAGGTGCCAGACGCTGGTGTTTTCCTTCAGGCGCGTAATGAACATTCCGGGGCTGACGCCCAGATCGATCCAGCTCATTAGGGCGCCGCCAAAAAGGCCGGCGATATCGGCCACGAAGCCCAGTATCGGCAGCATGATCAGCAGTGCAAGAACCCGTGGAATGACGAGCACCTCGATCGGGTCCAGACCCAATGTGCGCATGGCGTCGATTTCTTCCTGCACTTTCATCGAGCCGATCGAGGCCGTGAAGGCCGAGCCGGATCGACCAGCCACGATGATTGCGGTCAGCAGGATACCCAGCTCGCGCAATACCGAGATCGAGATCAGCTCGACCACGAAAATTTCCGCGCCGAACTGTTTCAATTGGGTGGCCCCCTGAAAAGCCAATACCACGCCGATCAGAAACCCCATCAGCGCCACGATGGGCAGGGCCTTGAACCCGGTTTCCTCCATCTGTGACACGACCGCGGCGCGGCGCAGGCGCCACGGCATGATCATCGTGCGGCCCAGCCGGTGCAGGGTCAGGCCCAGAAAGCCGAGGATCGACATGGTGTCGCGCCCGGCGCCCACCGTTGATTGGCCCAGGCTCTCAAGCCATGGCATGAACCCTTTTGGTGGGGCTTCGGCGGGAATGTCCTTGGGAATGTTCTCCGAGACGGTTTCCAGCAGCGCGGAATGTGCCGGTTTCAACCCGTCGAAAGCCACGGTCGCCCCCATGGCTGCACAGCGGTTTTTCAGGTCCGCGATCAGCCACGCGCCGCCGGTGTCCAGCGCATCGATTTCGGACATGTCGACCGTCACATGCGCCGCATCCGGACGGGTGGCGCGAAAGGCGTCTTCGACGGCGCTCAACGACTGTGTCAGCATTTCGCCAGACACAATCACGCGCGCTGTGCCGCCTTCCTGTTCGACTGCAATCGAGGGTTTCGTCATGCCGGTATCAGACGGGAAACCGTTCCGGGCCGCAATGGCTTTGTTCAACCGGGCGGCGATTTGGATGCGGGGGTTACCGGTTTGCACGGCCCGGGTCGCCCTAGAGTCGAGAATTGGCGCAAAACCGGTTGCCTGCCCGAGGGAACCCCGACACAGTCCGCACCGTCGAACACCAGTTTTCCAATGGGAATCACGGCATGAGCCAAGCAGGAAACGTTCTTTTCATCATCATCGACCAATTGCGGGCCGATTGTCTGCGCGGTGCTCTGGCTGATCATGTCGACCTGCCCAATCTACGCGCCTTCATGGACGAGGCCGTTTCGTTCGACCGGCATTTTTCCGTTACCAATCCCTGCGGGCCGTCCCGCGCGTCGATCCTGACCGGGCAATATGCGATGAACCATCGTTCGGTCCGCAATGGCACGCCGCTGCGCCATGACACGCCGAACATCGCGACCGAGATGCGAAAAGCCGGCTATCTGCCGATGCTGTTCGGCTATACGGACACCTCGGCCGATCCACGGGTTCATCATCCGAATGATCCGTCGGTGAAGACCTATGAAAACCCGATGCACGGGTTTCACGAAGTACTCGAAATGCGCCTTGAGGAGTCCTATCCTTGGCGTTCCTACTTGATGCGCCGGGGATACGAGTTTGAAGACTACTGGGATCTCTACAAGCCGGTTTCGCCGGATGGGTCGGCCCCAAAATTGAACGACCCGGCCCTCTACAAGGCCGAGGACAGCGACACCGCATTTCTGACCAACGGTTTTCTGGACGGAATTGCCGCCTATCGGAACTCGGGATGGTTCGCGCATTTGACGTATATCCGTCCGCATCCGCCACTGGTGGCCCCCGCGCCCTACAACCGGATGTACGATCCCAACGCGTTGCCTTTGCCAACCCGTCTGCCCGGCCCCGAGGACGAAAAGGCCATACACCCGTTCTTTGGACCCGCTCTGGACTCGAATACTCCAAACGACTGCGTGCAAGGTTTTGCCGAGGTGGAGCCGAGGGATGAGAACACGCAGACCCTGCGGGCCGTCTATCTTGGATTGGCAACTGAGGTTGACCATCATATCGGCCGGGTCATCCGCTTTCTCAAGGACAGTGGCCAGTACGATGACACACTGTTGGTGATCACCGCGGATCATGGCGAGATGCTGGGCGATCATTTTTCCTGGGGCAAAATGTCGGTATATGACGCGGCTTACCACACGCCGCTGATCATTCGCATGCCTGGCAACACTCAGATGGCCGGCCAGCGTGTCGAAGTGCCGACCGAGTCAATTGATGTCGCACCCACGATCCTGGACTGGGTTGGGAAAGAGATCCCGAACTCGATGGATGGTCGATCCTTGTTGCCGCTGCTGCGTGGTGCCGTGCCACAGGACTGGCGCCGGTATTCCTTCAGTGAGCTGGACTTTTCCGATCCGCTGACGCCCACTCAGTTTCAGAGGGAACTAGGGACGGGTAACAGCGACTCGTGTCTGGGCATCCTGCGTGACGAACGCTTTACCCTGGTCGAGTTTGCAGCCGACCTGCCGCCGTTGTTGTTCGACCACCATGGTCGGGGCGAGGCCGAGAATGTCGCCGCAAACCCTGAGTACGCAGCTGATTTGGCGCGGCTTGGTCGTGAAATGCTGCGCCACCGTATGCGGAACATGGATCATTCCCTGTCCCTGCATTCCGTGACATCGCAGGGGCCGAAGTCAGTGCGCAGGTTCGATTGATCCAGGCGGCTGCCGACGATTTAACTAACCTGTGCCGCCGCTGGCGGAGACAGTTCCGCGCGGCTCGGACGCCAAACAAATTCAGATAATTCAATGGACAAACGGTTTCCGTGGGGTATCGTGACCTTGGAAATTCCCGCGCTGATCGCACTCGTCCGGGCCTCCGGACAACTGACGTTCAGGGTGGACTGAGCGACGCAACAAACCCGAAAGGCGCAGTATGGTCGATTGGCTGGTGAATATCCTGCAAACCTATCCGGAACTGGCTGTCTTCCTCGCCATCGGCATCGGGTTTTTGGTCGGACCAATCAAGGTCATGGGGTTCAGTCTGGGTTCGGTAACGGGCACCCTGTTGGCGGCCGTCGTGATCGGGCAGGCGCAGATCAGTATTGATTCAGCGGTGAAGTCCACCTTCTTCATCCTGTTCATCTTCGCAGTTGGTTACGGCGTTGGGCCGCAGTTCATTCGCGGTCTCAAGGTCGACGGCGCGCGCGAGGTGCTTTTTGCCCTAAGTGTTTTAGCCCTTTGTCTGATCGTGTCGGTCGTGTCGGCCAAGATCGCCGGGCTCGAGCTTGGCTACGCCGCGGGCCTGTATGCCGGCTCGCAAACGATTTCGGCGGCGATCGGAGTGGCGACGGACCAGATCAACCAGTTGGGTTTGTCGGCCGAGCAGGCCAAAACCTATTCCAACCAGATCCCGGTCGCCTATGCGGTGACTTATATCTACGGCACGATCGGGTCTGCGATCATTCTGGCCAAGATCGGCCCGCGTCTGATCGGTGTCGATCTGGTGGCCGCCTGCAAGGAATACGAGGCCAAGCTGAGTGGCGGCGAGGATGTCGAGACCGGAGGCGGCATCGTTTCGGCCTATCGCGCGATCGAGGCGCGCGCCTTTGAAATTCCCGAGGGCAGCGAATTGCTCGGCCAGCCGGTCAAGGACCTGTTGCCCGGCGTCCGCGTCTATGCCGAACGCCTCAGCCGCGGTGGCAAGATCGTCGAGGTTGACGCGGACACGGTGCTGCAAGCGGGTGATGTCGTGATGTTCTCAGGCCGGCGCGGTGATCTTGTCGGAGCGCTGGAGCCCAGCCTCAAGGAAGCGGATGCGCCCGAGCTGCTGAGTATCCCATCGGAAAAACTGGACGTTTTGATCACAAGCAAGGACGTGCACGGCAAGACATTGGATGACCTCAGCAAGATGCCTCAGGCCCGTGGTGTGTATGTGTCCAAGCTGACGCGGAACATGATTGATCTGCCGCTGCTGCCGGGCACGGTTCTGCACCGCGGCGACATTCTGACCATTCTGGGCAGCAAGCGACATGTCGAGGCGGCCATCGCCGAAATCGGGTACGCCGACCGGCCCGTTGACACGACCGATCTGGCCTTTGTGGGCTGGGGCATCTTCATCGGGGGTGTCATCGGCACGCTTGCAATTACAATGGGCGGTTTTCCGATCAGCCTGTCGACCACTGGTGGCGCGTTGCTGGCCGGGCTGCTGCTGGGGTGGCTGCGTACCGTTCACCCGACCTTCGGTCGCATTCCCGCACCGTCGCTGTGGTTGATGAATACGCTGGGCCTGAATGTCTTCATTGCGGTCATCGGGATATCGGCCGGGCCCGGTTTCGTGGCCGGTTTGCAGCAGGCGGGTATCGCGCTGTTGTTATGGGGTATTGTGGCCACGTCTTTGCCGATGATTTTCTCGGTTTATGTCGGGCATTACATATTCAAGTTTCATCCCGCCATCCTGTTTGGCGCCTGCGCGGGCGCCCGGACCACGACGGCTGCGCTCGGCATGATCCAGGAGGCCGCGCAAAGCCGGATTCCAGCCCTGGGCTACGGCATGCCCTACGCGATCGGAAACACACTGCTGACGATATTTGGGATGGTCGTCGTTTTGATCCTGAGTTGATTTGGAAAGGTCTTGAGACATGGACAGATTGAAGCTGCACGATTACGAAGCCCTCAGCCCCTTTCAGATCAAGGACGAGTTGATCAAGCTGGCCTCGGTCGAGGCGCGTAAATCCAACAGCGCCTTTTTGAATGCCGGCCGGGGCAATCCCAATTGGGTCGCCACCCGCCCGCGTGAAGCGTTCTTTGCGCTTGGCCAGTTTGCGGTGACCGAGTCGCGCCGCGTCATGAATCATCCGGCGGGTCTGGGGGGGATGCCGGCAATGGCAGGTTGCCATGACCGTCTGTTGGAGTGGGGCCGGGCCAATTCCGAGATGCCGGGCGCCGACACGCTTTTGGATGTGGTCGACCACGCCATCCGGGCCTTTGGTTTCGACGCTGACGAATTCGTGCACGAACTGACGGACTCGATCATCGGCGACAACTACCCTGTTCCCGACCGTATTCTTAAGCACAACGCCGCCATCGCCCATGAATACCTGATGTGGGCCATGTGTGCCGGGCACCGTCCCGATGCGCAGTTCGACCTGTTTGCGGTGGAAGGCGGCACGGCGGCCATGTGCTATATCTTCAAATCGCTCAAGGCCAACCGGCTGTTGAACCCGGGCGACACGATCGCCCTGTGCACGCCGATCTTCACGCCCTATCTCGAAATGCCTGAACTTGAGGATTACAGCCTCGAGTCCGTTCACGTGGAAACAGACGAGGAAGATGGGTTCCAACTGACCGATGCTGCAGTCGAAAAGCTGAAGGACCCCAAGGTCAAGGCCTTCTTTCTGGTCAATCCGGGCAATCCGTCGTCGGTGGCCCTTAACGATGCTTCTCTGCGCAAACTCGCGGATTTGGTCGAGAACCACAGGCCGGACCTGATTATCCTGACCGATGATGTGTACGGCACTTTCGTACATGATTTCACCTCGGTCATGGGCTACATGCCCCGCAACACGATCGGTGTTTATTCCTATTCGAAATATTTCGGCTGCACCGGTTGGCGGCTCGGCGTGATCGCCGTCGCGCAGGATAATATCTTTGACGAAAAGCTCGCCGCGCACCCGGCCGAGATCAAGCAGAAGCTCGAGAAGCGTTACGGCACGCTCAGCCTGCACCCCAGCGAGATCAAATTCGTCGACAGGCTGGTGGCCGACAGCCGGGATGTGGCTCTGAACCACACTGCCGGATTGTCCCTGCCGCAGCAGGTCATGATGACGTTGTTCTCGCTCTGCGAGCTGGTCGACACAAAGAAAGCCTATCAGACCGCCTGTATCGAACTGGTGCATCGACGGTTCCACCTGCTGACCGAAGCATTGGGGATCGAGGTCCAGCCGGGCGATCACTACGATGCCTACTACGGCATCATCGACTTCGAATTCTGGCTGCGCAAATACGTCGGCGAAGAGGTCGTGGACTGGATCAAGAAGAACGTCCACCCGTTGGACATCGCGTTCAAACTGGCCGAGGACTACGGGATCGTGCTGCTGAACGGCAGCGGTTTCGATGCGCCGAACTGGTCCGCGCGGGTATCGTTCGCCAATTTGCCGGACGAGGCGTACACCCA
The DNA here is from genome assembly GCF_025141855.1 of Ruegeria sp. B32. Taxonomy (NCBI): domain Bacteria; kingdom Pseudomonadati; phylum Pseudomonadota; class Alphaproteobacteria; order Rhodobacterales; family Roseobacteraceae; genus Ruegeria; species Ruegeria sp. B32. The sequence goes on from NZ_CP081107.1 coordinate 192,718, forward strand.
GATCGGCCGCGCTGTCCGTTCGGTCGCGCGCGGTTATGTGCAGGCCTATCGGGCAGCGAACAACAAGCCACTTCACGGTTGAATCACCGTTAGCGGTCACGGTCATTTTCTGCGCCTGTGACATCGCGGATGTTGCGTTTTTCGGCTTTATTGATAAACCCGGGTAAATCTGAATCATCGGGAAAAATTATCTATAAAATGTCGGCTACATCGAACACCTGGACCCGCGAAACCGCTCAGGCCATCTATGACCTGCCGCTGATGGATCTTCTGTATCGGGCGCAGACCGTACATCGCGAGAATTTTGACCCCAACAAGGTGCAGATGTCGCGGCTTCTGTCGATCAAGACCGGCGGCTGCGCCGAGGATTGCGCCTATTGCTCGCAATCCGCGCGCAACGGCTCCAAGCTGAGCGCCTCGAAACTGATTGAGGTCGAGCGCGTTCTGGCCGAGGCCCGCAAGGCGCGCGAGTCCGGCTCGACCCGGTTCTGCATGGGCGCCGCCTGGCGTGAGCCGAAGGCGCGCGACATGGATGCGCTGGTGGCGATGATTCAGGGCGTCAAGGCGATGGGCATGGAAACCTGCATGACGCTGGGCATGCTGGACGACACCCAGGTGGTGCAGCTGCGTGATGCCGGGCTGGATTATTACAACCACAACATCGACACGTCCGAGCGTTACTACCCCGAGGTCATCACGACACGTACCTTCGCTGACCGGATCGACACGCTGAACCGCGTGCGCGAGGCGGGGATGAAGGTCTGCTCGGGCGGGATTTTGGGCATGGGCGAAAACGGTGAGGACCGGATCGACATGCTGGTGACGCTGGCCAACCTGCCCGAGGCGCCGGACTCGGTTCCGATCAACATGCTGATGCCGCAAGCAGACACCCCGTTGGCTGACGCCAAGCCGATCGACCCGATCGATTTCGTACGCATCATCGCGCTGGCTCGGATCATGATGCCGAAATCCCATGTCCGCCTGTCCGCTGGCCGCAGCGACATGAGCGACGAGATGCAGGCCATGTGCTTCTTTGCCGGTGCCAACTCGATCTTTGCCGGCGACACGCTGCTGACCGCCGAGAACCCCGAAGAAAGCAAGGACGCGATCCTGTTCGCCAAGCTGGGCATCCAGCCGATGGAGGCGGAGTCCGAGGCCCGCGTGGACGCGGCCGAATGACAGCGACCGCAAGGCTGGGCAATGCGCTGAAGGTGCTGGAAACGCGCCATCGGCTGCGCAGGCTTGCGCCCCGCACGGGGCTGGATTTCGCGTCCAACGACTATCTGGGTCTGGCCGGGTCCGACGTTCTGAAACGTGCGGCGCAGGACGCGCTGGACCGGGGCGTTCCGCTGGGCTCGGGCGGGTCGCGCTTGCTGCGCGGCAACCACCCCGAGCACGAGGCGCTGGAAGCCGAGGCCGCCGCCTTTTTCGACGCCGAGGCGGCGCTGTACATGGGCGGCGGGTTTCAGGCCAATCAAGCCATTTTCTCGGCTCTTCCCGCGGCCGGGGATCTGATCCTGCATGACGAGTTGGTCCATGCCAGCGCGCATGAAGGGATGCGCCTGGGTCGGGCCGAGACCCGTGGTTTTGCGCATAACGACATTTCGACGGCGCGCGCGGTGCTGGCCGACTGGCGCGCGCAAGGCGGCACGGGCCAGGTCTGGATCGCGGTCGAAAGCGTCTATTCGATGGAGGGCGATCTGGCCCCGTTGACCGCCCTGGCCGAACTGGCCCAAACCGAGCAGGCAGTGCTGGTGGTGGACGAGGCCCATGCCACGGGCGTCTTCGGCTCGAATGGGCAAGGGCTGGCCCATGGGTTGGACGCCGAGGTGCTGACCCTGCACACCTGCGGCAAGGGGCTGGGCGCCAGCGGCGGGCTGATCTGCGGACCGCGTGAAATGATCGACACCCTGATCAACCGGGCACGGCCGTTCATCTTTGCGACAGCTCCGTCGCCATTGGACGCCGCCATCGTGCGGGGCGCGTTGCGGGCCGTGGGGCAGGACCCGGGCCTGACATTGTCCGCGCGCGACCGGATGGCCCATGCCCATGCCGAGGCCGCGCGTCTGTGCGGCCTGACCGGTTTTCACAGCCAGATCATGCCCGTCATCGTGGGCGAAGATGCGGCCACGATGGATCGCGCGGCGAAACTCCAGCAGCTGGGGTTTGACGTGCGCGGGATCCGCCCGCCCACCGTGCCGCGTGGCAGCTCGCGGCTGCGGGTCTCGATCACCGGCAACGTCGGCGCGCAGGACACCACGGCGGTGTTTCAGGCCATCGCCGAACAACAGGCAGGACCCGCATGACCACAGTGATCGTGACCGGAACCGACACCGGCGTCGGCAAAACCGTGTTTTCCGCCGGGCTGACCGCGGCCCTTGGGGCGCAGTACTGGAAACCCGTGCAATCGGGGCTTGAGGAGGAGACCGACAGCCAGATCGTGGCGCGCCTGTCCGGCCAACCGGTCTTGCCCGAGGCCTATCTGCTGAACCTGCCCGCCTCGCCGCACCTGTCGGCCGAGGCCGAGGGGGTCGAGATCGACCTTGACCGGCTGACCCTGCCGCAGACCGATCGCCCGCTGGTGGTCGAAGGGGCAGGGGGCGTCATGGTGCCTCTGACCCGGCAGGCCTATTACCTTGACCTGTTCGCCCGCTGGCAGGCGCCGGTGATCCTGGTGGCCCGGACGGCCCTGGGCACGATCAACCACACGACCCTGTCTCTGATGGCGCTGCGTGGCGCCGGTTGCCCGGTGGTCGGCGTGGCCTTTATCGGCGACCCCGAGCCCGCGGTCGAACAAACCATCATCCAGATGTCGCAGGTGCCCCACCTGGGACGCCTCGGCCGGATCGAGACTCTGACATCCGACACCCTGCTTCACGCCTTCGAGGCGATCGACATGGACACGATCCGAGGTGACCTGTGACGCCGCTGGAATTTGACGCCCGCCACCTGTGGCACCCCTACACGAACGCGGCCGACCCGGGCCCGATGCATCTGATCGACCGGGCCGAGGGCGTGTATCTGTGCCGCGAGGATGGGGTGAAGATGATCGACGCCATGTCCTCGTGGTGGTGCGCCATCCATGGGCACCGTCACCCTGCGATCACCGCCGCCATGCAGCAGCAGCTGGACCGGATGCCCCATGTCATGTTCGGCGGTCTGACCCACCGGCCCGCCATTGATCTTGGCCGCAAGATGGTGGCCCTGCTGCCCGACGGGCTGGACCGGATCTTCTATTGCGACAGCGGCTCGGTCTCGATCGAGGTGGCGATGAAGATGGCGGTGCAGTTCCAGATGGCCCATGGCCGCACCGACAAGGTCGAGTTTGCCACGATCCGCGGTGGCTATCACGGCGACACCTGGAAGGCGATGAGCGTCTGCGACCCCGTCAACGGCATGCACGGGCTGTTCCGCGGCGCGCTGTCGATCCAGCATTTTTTGCCGCGCCCCTCGGTACGTCTGGGCGACGATTGGCCCGAGGACCCGTCGCAGAACGGGCTCGACGCTCTGGAACAGTTGCTGCGGGACAAGGCGCACCGGCTGGCTGCGCTGGTGCTTGAACCGGTCGTGCAGGGCGCGGGCGGCATGTATTTCTATCACCCCGAGTTTCTGCGCCGGGCCAAAGCTCTGTGTCAGGCCCACAATGTTCTGGTGATCTTCGATGAAATCGCCACGGGTTTCGGCCGCACCGGAGAGTTGTTTGCCGCCACCCATGCGGAGGTGACACCGGACATCATCTGCCTGGGCAAGGCGCTGACGGGGGGACATGTCTCTTTCGCTGCGACCGTGACCACCGAACAGGTGGCTTATGGCATCGGCAACAGCGAGGCCGGCGTGTTCATGCACGGCCCCACCTACATGGCCAACCCGCTGGCCTGCGCTGCCGGCATCGCCAGCCTGGGGCTGCTGGAAGACGGCGACTGGCAGGCCCGTGTGCGGGCCATCGAGGCGCAGATGAAGGCCGAACTGGAGCCGGCGCGCGGCCTGCCCGGCGTCGCCGATGTGCGGGTGCTGGGCGCCATCGGCGTGATCGAGATGGAGCACACGGTCGATCCGCGTGTCGCGCATCGGCGGGCGCCGGAAACCGGTGTCTGGCTGCGTCCCTTCGCGCGCAACATCTACTGTATGCCGCCCTATGTGATTTCAGGCGACGAACTGAGCCGGGTGACGGCGGCCATGGTCGAACTGGCGCGAGGCGACGCATGAGGCGGCACTGGCTGACCCGTGACGGCGGAGCGCAGTTGACGCTGGTCTTCGGCGGGTGGGCGCTGGGGCCAGCCCCGTTTGCGGGCCTGATCGGGGCGGCGGATGTTCTGGTGGTTGACGACTATCGCAGCCTCGATGACGACCTGCCCGAAACCGGCGACTATGACACGGTTCGGCTGCTGGCCTATTCCTTCGGGGTCGCGTCGGCGGCGCATTGGCTGGCGGGTCATGGGCTGACCTGCCTCCGCAAGGTTGCGGTCAACGGCACGCTGTTTCCGGCGGATGCCGACCGGGGCATCGCGCCCGAGACGGTGGCGGCCACGGCAGATGGCCTGAGCGCGGCCAGCTTTGCCCGGTTCTGCCGCCGGGCCGGGTTGCAAGGCCCCGCGCCCGGGATCGATTTTGCCGCCGCGGCCGAGGAACTGCGGGCCATCGCGGCGCGCGGACCTGCGCCCGATCCCAAATTCGACCGGGTGTGGATTTCCGCCTCGGACCGCATCGTGCCGACGGCTGCGCAGGAAATGGCCTGGGGCCAATCGGACACCGTGCGCCGCATCCCCGGCCCGCACCAGCCTTTTGCGGTGGGGCAGACCTGGGCGGAGTGGTTCGCATGAACGCCATGCCCACGGACCGCATCCGGCGCAGTTTCAGCCGCAGCTTCGGCAGCTATCACTGCGCTGCTGGCCCGCAGGCCCGGATCGCCCGCGCGTTGGCGCAGCGGCTGGTCGATCTCGGGGCGCCCCGCCAGTTTGGCACCCTGTTCGAAATCGGCTGCGGAACCGGCCATCTGACCGAGGCGCTGCACCAGAAGTTTTTGTTCGGCCGGTCCACGCTCAACGACCTGATGCCACAGGCCCAGGAGACTGCGCGGCGATGGGGCGCGGATTTCCTGCCGGGCGATATCCGCAATGTGACATGGCCCGCGCGGCCCGACCTGATCGCCTCGGCCTCGACGGTCCAATGGCTGAACGATCCGGCGGCCGTGGTCCGCCGCGCCATGCATCAGGTCGAACCCGGTGGCTGGGTGGCCGTTTCGGGATTCGGCCCCGACCAATACACCGAGCTTTCCGCGCTGGGGTCGGCGGCCCGCGCGCCCGGCTTGTGCGCCCCCGAGGATCTGGCTGCAGGCATCGGCCCCGAGGTTGAAATCCTCGACCTGTGGCAGGACCGGCAACCGCTGTGGTTCGACTCGCCGTTGGACGTGTTGCGCCACCTGCGTGAGACCGGGGTGAACGGCCGTGCGGCGCAGGTCTGGACCCGCGCCGATCTGACCGACTTCAGCACGCGCTATCGCGCCGCGTTTTCCGGCCCCGAAGGCGTGCGCCTGACCTATCACCCCGTCTGGATCATCGCCCGCAAACCTGGCTAGGGGCCAACCGGTCGCATCCGGCCCCCCTACACCTGCCCGAAAACTGGTGATAGGCCTGTGCCCAGGGGAGGATCGGCGTGGACATATCCGAACAGCGCATCAAAGAGATGACCACCGCAGGGCTGAACCTGATTGGTCAGGCCCTGTCGATCTATGACGACCAGTTGCGCCTTGTGGTCAGCAACAAGCGTTTTCAGGAAATGTTCGACCTGCCCGAACGCCTGGTGCAGCCGGGCGCGCTGTTCAGCGACACGATCCATTTTCTGGCCAGCCGCGGGGAATATGGTCACGACCAATCGGTCGAGGATCTGGTCAGTGTCCGGGTCGAACAGGCCTTGGCGTTCGAGCCGCACTACATGGAACGCGTGCGCCCCAACGGGCAGGTGATCGCGATCGAGGGTGCACCCCTGCCCACCGGTGGCTGGGTTGCCGTCTATACCGACATAACCAGCACCAAACGGGTCGAAGAGCTTCTGCGCAGCCGGTCTGAGGAGCTGTCGGACCAGTTGCTGAGCCATGCCGAAGAGCTTTCGGCGACCAACCGGCAACTGGCCGCCACGATCAGCGCGCTGGAAGAGGCCAAGCGCCAGCTGACCGAGATCGAAGCGCGCACCCGCATGACCACCGAGATGATGCCCGCACATATCGCCCATCTGGATGCCGAGGGGCGGTATGATTATTCCAACCGGCGGCTCAGTTCGGTCCTGCCGGGGCGGCCGTCGGACATCCTGGGTCTGCACATCTCGCAGGCCCTCGGCGCGCATGCTTACGAGCGGGTCCGGCCGCATCTGAAACAGGCCTATGACGGGCAGGCCTCGGTGTTCGAATTCACCGAGGATCAGGATTCACGCCGAATCCGTGTCTCGTTCACGCCCGACGGCGCGGGCGGCGTCTATATCATGTCGGTGGACATCACCGAGGAAACTCAGGCCCGCGTGGCCCTGCAGCAGACCCGACGCCGGGCTATGGCCGCGCAGATGACCAGCGGGCTGGCGCATGATTTCTCGAACCTGCTGACCATCATCCTGGGGATGCAGGCCAAGCTGGAAAAGATGGACCTGCCCGAAGACGCCGCCGAGCTTGTCGCGGCAACCCAGCAGACCGCGCGGCGCGGCGGGCAGCTGCTGAACCGCATCGCCGACATGACCGGTAACCGCACCCCGCAGCCGCAGGCCACCGACATGCGCGGCCTTCTCGAGGATCTGCGGGTGCTGGCCTCGCCTTCGCTTTCGCGTGGGGTGGGGCTGTCGGTGGTCAACACCCTGCCGGACGAGGCGCTGATGCTGGACCCGGGCATGGTTCAGGACGCGTTGTTGAACCTGGTGCTGAACGCCCGCGACGCCTGCGGCAGCAGCGGGCAGATTACCATCAGTGCCCATGCGATCGGCCGGATCTGGGTGGAAATCACCGTATCCGATACCGGTCCGGGGTTTTCGCCGGATGCGCTGGACAAGGCGCTCAACCCGTTTTTCACCACCAAGGGCAGCAAGGGGTCGGGGCTGGGCCTGCCGATGGTCTATGACACGGTCAAGCTGGCAGGCGGAGACCTGCAACTGCGCAACACGCCCTCGGGCGCATCCGTGATGCTGCGGCTGCCCTACCGGCCCGCTCCGCCTGTCCAGTCGGGCCTGGCGCTGCTGGTCGAAGACAGCGACGACTTGCGCCACCAGTTCCGCGACATGCTGGTCGATCTGGGCCTGTCGGTGATCGAGGCGACCTCGGCGGATGAGGCGCTGGTCCTGGCCACCAGCCTGGACGATATCTCGGTGATCCTGTCGGACATCCGGCTGGAGGGCGCTGCCACCGGCATTGATCTGGTCGAACGGCTTGCTCTGCCAATTCCGGTGATCCTGATGACCTCGCTACCCTATGATGACCCGCTGCACCGTCAGGCTCTTGCCAAGGCGCCGGTCCTGCGCAAACCCTTCACCCGCGCGCAATTGTCCGCGCTGATCCGAACCGAGGCCGCCTGATGACCCAACCCCTGGTGACTATTCTGGACGACGAACCCGAGATCCGCCGGATTCTGACCGAAGCGCTGGAGGATGCCGGGTTTAGAACGCAGAGTTTTGCCCGCGCCCGCGAATTCGAAGCGTCACTGAAACGGGTCACGCCCGATGTCTGCCTGGTGGACTTGTCGCTGCCGGATACAGACGGGTTGGCGCTGGTGCATCGGCTGGCGCTGGAACAGGGGGCGGCGGTCATCATCATCTCGGGGCGGGCACAGGTACAGGACCGGGTGACGGGGCTGGAGTTGGGGGCAGATGACTACATCACCAAACCCTTTGACCCGGCTGAGGTGGTGGCCCGCATCCGCGCCCGTCTGCGTGCGCCCAAGGCACAGCAACACCATTCGGATGTGGCTCGGTTCAACGGCTGGACTGCCTATTTCGATCGCTATGTGTTGCTGTCCGATACCGGCGCTGAAACACCGTTTAGCCATGCCGAAGGCGAAGTGTTGCGGTTGTTCCTGGAAAGCCCCAAACGCCTGATCAGCCGCGCGCAGATGCAGGAAACACTGGGTGGCGCAGCCGGTGAAAGCTTTGACAGGGCGATGGACGTGCGTATTTCCCGCCTGCGCACGAAGCTTGGTGAAGACCCGAAAAACCCGCGCCTTATCAAGACGATATACGGCGCGGGGTATATCTTTCTGGGGGATGTCGCATGGGATTGACCAATTCCGCGGGCTGGATTTGACCTGCACGACGACGAACCAGACCACTGGTGAAGCGGTCTGGTTTCTTGGGCTGCCTCTGGAAATCCGGCTGAAGTGACCTTAACTTCTGCCGGCTACACTTTGCGGTGCAGTATTGAAGCGCGTAACTATGGCAGCTTGCAAACTCTGCGCTGACGCGCAAGAAAGCGTCAGCTTGATTTGGAGACCCTTATGATCAGGAAAACCTGGGCCAAGTGGCGATCCGGCTATATTGGCCGATTGGTGGGTGACAGTCTGCGCTCGCAGGGTTGGTTGTATGGTATTGCCATGCTTGCCATGCTGGTCGTGGCCGCAACGACGGCGGGCACCGCATGGATGATGGAAAACATCGTGAACGCCATGACCACGCCGGAGATGAAGTCCCAAGTGCACTTGATCGCGCTGGCAGTCGTCGGGCTGTTTGCCGCTAAAGCGAGCGCGTCGTACGTTCAGGCGGTGTTTCTAGCCCGCGCCGGTAACCGCATCATAGCGATACAGCAGGAAAAACTATATAAGAAGCTAGTCAAACGAGGGGTTGGCTATTTCGCCAGATACGAGTCCTCGAACCTGCTGATGCGGGTGACGAACGGTGCACAGGCGGCGCGGCGTCTGGTTGACGTTATTGTGACAAGCTTTGTGCGCGATGCGTTTACCTTGGTAGGTCTGGTTTTCGTGATGCTTTATCAACAACCCGTTTTGTCGGTCATGTTCTTCTTGGTTGGGCCCATAGCTTTGTATAGTGTCCGCTATCTGTTGAAGAGCGTGCGGTCAATCATGCAAGGCGAATTGAAGGCGATGGCTGAGATCATCAAAGTCCTGCAAGAAACGTCGAACGGGATCAAGATTATCAAGGTCTTCGCTTTGGAAGACCGCATGGAAGAGCGCATGAAAGGCGCAATCACTTCCGTCGAGAATCGTGCCAATTCGATTGCCAAGCTTCAGTCTGTCGCCAGCCCTTTGATGGAGTTCCTAGCGGGATTGGCCGTTGCTGGCGTACTTATCGTCTCCACAGTAGGTATCGCGGGCAGCGAACCCACCACCGCTGGTCAACTGATGTCTTTCATAACGGCGCTGCTTATGGCCTATGAGCCTGCAAAACGCCTATCACGTATGCGCGTTGTTATTGAAACAACCATAATCCCCATCAAAAACATGTTCGAGTTGCTTGACGAGGAAGAACCGATGCGCGAAAGCCCGCAACCGCAAGATCTGCAGGCCGGTCCGGGTGAGGTGCGTTTTCGGAACGTCACCTTTGGCTACAGCGGCGGCATGCCGGTGATTAATGGAATGAATCTGACATTCGAGGCAGGAAAGACAACTGCTCTTGTTGGGCAGTCGGGCGGCGGTAAGTCAACCATTTTCGGACTTATCATGCGGTTCTACGATCCTGACCAAGGCTGTGTTGAGATCGACGGGCTGGATTTGCAGGATGTCAGCTTTGCCTCGTTACGGCGCAAGATTTCTTATGTTGGCCAGGATACGTTTTTGTTTTCCGCGACGGTCATGGAAAACCTGCGATATGCCCGTCCCGATGCGACCGAGGACGAGATTCGCGATGCGGCCAAAGCCGCGCATGCGCATGATTTCATCATGTCGCTGCCCAAGGGATACGACACCGAAGTCGGAGAGAATGGTGCGTTTCTGTCGGGAGGGCAGAAACAGCGGTTGGCCATTGCCCGCGCCATTCTTCGAAAGGCTGAAATTCTGCTGCTCGACGAAGCGACCAGCGCGCTGGATGCCGAGTCCGAGGCTCTGGTGAAGCAGGCGTTGGATAAGCTGACGGAGAACGTGACCACGATCGTCATCGCTCACCGTCTGTCGACCGTGCTTGAGGCAGACAAGATCATGGTTGTCCAGGATGGTCAGGTGATCGAACAGGGCAAGTTGGATGAGTTGATGGAACAGAATGGCAGCTTCCGGCGCCTGTTTGATCAGCAATTCAAGACACCGGCTGCATAATCAATCCCGCAAAGCCTGGTTCTTTACCTTGAGAACAGGCTGGATGAGATAGTCGAGAACGGTCTTCCTGCCGGCTAGAATGTCAACTTGTGCGATCATCCCCGGAATGATCTCTACCGCCAAGCCATCGACGTCCAACAAGGTGCCGCTGGTTCGGATTTCGACGACGAAAACTTCCTCGTCCTGCCGCTCTGACCTTGTAATCGTATCTGCACCGATGCGAACAATTTCACCGTCCAGCGCGCCGTATCTGGCAAAATCATAGGCGGTGATCTTGACCTTGACCTGCTGACCTGCGCGTAGGAATGCGATGTCGTCAGGGCGGACATAGGCTTCGACCAGCAGGTTGTCGTCCAGTGGAACGATTTCGACAAGATCCTCGCCGCTGCGGGCCAAACCGCCCAAAGTCGTGCGGTGGATTCGGTTTACGATGCCCCGGACTGGCGCACGAACCTGCGCGCGCGCCGCGCGGTTCTCCAACGCGGGCAGGGTGGGCTCAAGCGCCGCAAGCTGCGCAGTGGCAATGGCAAGATCGGTCAGTGCCGCGCTGCGAAACCGGCTTTTGGTAGCCGTGATGCGGTCATCGATTTCACTCAGCCCGGTTTCCAGACGGTTTGCAGCGGCCTCGGCTCTTACCTTGCGCCCCTTCCATTCGGCCTCGCTGCGTCGCAGGGCCAGCAGAGTTGTCGCAGGTTCCATCTTGCGGCGGACCAGAGGTTCCATCAAAGCGCGCTCTTCGGACAGGACCTTGAGTGTTTCTTCTGCAGTGACCCGGTCCACCAACCCCTCTTCCAATTCGCGCTGCCTCTGCTCACGTTGGCGTTCCAGAATGGCGATCTCGTCGGCCAACTCCGATCTTCGGCCGAGATAAAGAGCCGTTTCCGAGCGAACGACGTCCGGTGCTTGTTGCACAAGCTCGGGCTCGAACCGCAAATCGGATTCGTCAATTTCGGCCTGCAATCGCTTAATACGCGTCCTTAGTCCCAATGCCCTTTGCCGCTCGGCGTCCAGCTCGCTGCCGATTTGTGTCGCGTCCAATTCCAGCAGCAAAGCGTTCTTGTCGACGATCTGACCCTCTTGAACATGAACAGCTTGAAGAACCCCAGGTTCGGTTGCTTCGATCACCTGAACGTCGCCAGAAGGCACAACGCGACCGTCCGCGCGAACCACATCGTCCAGTTCGGTGACGTAAGCCCATACGCCGGCGGTCAGCATGCAGCCCAACACGGCCAGCAGCAATACCGAACCGCGAAACCCCGAGCCGCCGTTCATCTCGCGGGCCAATTTTTCAAGGTCAGGATGCCGCGACATTCATGTGCCTCCGCGCGTCTTTGGCTCGTTTGGTGAGAACTGACTTGACGGCGTCAACGCCCACTTTGCCGTTTTCGATCACGATGACCCGGTCGACCAGTTCCAGCAGACTGGCCCGATGGGTAACGATGACCATAGTCGTATCCGCGGCCGCTGCCTTCAGCCGCTGAATGACGATTGCCTCGTTCTTGAGATCCATCGCGCTGGTGGGTTCGTCCAGCAACAGGACGGGCGGCTGCCCGATCAGTGCCCGGGCTAGGGCGATGGTCTGACGTTGCCCGCCCGAGAGCCCCTCGCCACGTTCGGCCAGCATCAGATCGTACCCGCTGGGATGCCGCGATACAAAGTCTTCGACGCCCGAAATGCGCCCGGCCCGGATTAGATCTTCGTCGCGCGGGCGGACCGCACCGGCCATAATGTTTTCGCGGACCGAGCCCGAAAACAGCCAAATATCCTGCAGGACCGACCCAATGTTGCGCCGAAGGTCCCCCGGATCAATCTGGCGGATGTCAATCCCATCCAAAAGAACCGAACCGATACGGGGCTGGTACAATCCCAGAAGCAGTCTTGCGATGGTGCTTTTTCCTGATCCGATCCGGCCGAGAATCGCAACTTTTTCCCCCGGTTTGATGTCGAAGGACACGCCTTTCAGTGTGTCCTCATCCTGGTCTGGGTAGGCGAAATACACGTTGTTGAACGTGATACGCCCTTTGAAGTTGGAGCGGCTGATCCAGGTGCGCCCCGGCGGCCGCTCACTGTCGGCTTGCATCATTGCGTCTAGGTTCCGGTATGCACTGTGCGCCTGGTTGAACCGAGTCAGTGTTTGAGACAGCTGACCAAGAGGTGCCAAAGCCCGTCCGGTCAGCATCACTGAGGCGACCAAAGCGCCCATGCTGGTCAGGCCGTCCGCTATCAGAAAAACACCATAAAATACGATCAGGACCTGGGCCGCCTGCTGCGTGAAACCGGTCAGGTTCAAGGCGAATTGAGTGATGGCACGCGACCGAACACTGTTGCCGGATTGTCGTTCGATCGCCTCTTCCCAGCGTCGCCGCATCGTGCCGGCGGCAGTGGTCGTCTTGATCGTTTCCAGACCGGCCAGAGTTTCGATCAGCACGGATTGCTTTGACTGGCCATCCAAAAAACTGCGTTCCGCCAAGCGGGACAAGAGCGGCTGAATGGCGAGCCCGGCGACCAGCACGACTGGTACGGCGAGAGCTGGGATCAGAACCAGCGGTCCGCCAACCATGTAGATCGTAAGCAAAAACAGACCGATGAACGGCAAATCAACCACCATGACCAGCGTAGCCGACGTGAAGAACTCGCGGAGTGTTTCGAACTCACGCACCGTGTTCGCCATGGCGCCGGTTGAGCCGGTTCGGGACTTCATCTGGATATTCAGAAGTTGATCGAAAACACGCCGACCCATCAACATGTCCGCATTCTGTCCTGCCCTGTCGATGAAACTGGCGCGCAGGATCTTCAGCAAAAAATCAAAAAACAGCGCGATGCCGACACCGATGGTCAAGGCGACCAGAGATTCCACGGCTTCATTTGGCAGAACCCGGTCATAAACGGTCATGATGAAAACCGAGGTTGAAAGCCCCAGGATATTGGTCAGAGCCGCGGCCAGAGCAACCTGCAAGTACGACCAACGATTGGCCACAAGCGCTGATCGGAACCAGTGACGGCTTGGTTGGCTTGGGTTGATTTTGATTTCCTCGGAGTATGCTCGACGAAATAACATCGCATAGCCGGAATAGACGGCGTCGAGCTGGCATTCATCCATCTCACCAATGCTGTCTCCAAGCTCTGGGTCGTGGATCAACAGACGGCCAGACTTCGAACGGCCATGGTAAACCACGGCCCGCTGGTCCTCGAGCAACAGTATCGCCGGTGCGAGGCTGGGATCAAACTCCGACAGCCGGCGCGGCCCGAAGCCCGCCTGCAATCCATGGTCATGGGCTAGTGCGATCGCGTCCTGCACCTTCAACCCACCAGAGACCGAGGATTGGGCCGCCAAAAGGCTGGCTTTGGTCAATGGCCGGCCAAGCTCCGCCGCTACATGCAGCAGACATGCCTCAAAGTTGGTGAGGGGCAGGGATGTACGAGGCTGGCTGCGTTGGGTCATGGTCTGTTGCCCCATGTTCTGAGCTGGATGCCGAGCAGATCAATGATGTCGCCAGTAAGGCTGAGCGCGGCGTAGTTCGTTAGGAAGAAATTCTGCTCCGCCAGGATCAGTCGCTCTTGGGCGTTCACATAATCGCGCTGCGCGTCCAGTATTTCGATTAAGCTGCTGCGCCCGATCTGGAATTGCTCTTGAGTGGCGGCAACGCTGTCGGCATTTGCGGCAACTGCGATGCGGGCCTCGCGCAGACGCTGGGCGCCGGCCTTTTGGTCGGATCGAATGAAACCTAGCTCGCGCTGGATTTCCCGAACAAGAACCTCACGGGCATATTCCGCTTGTTTGACCCGCGCTTCGGCGGCGGCAATTGCAGCCCGCCGTTGACCGGTGCTGTCCAACTCGTAGTTGACCGAGAGGTCTACGCCGAAATTCGCGTCCCTGCTGTCGTCCTGGTTGGCAAATGCCGAAACCCGCACGTCCGGCTGACGTCCTGCGATTGCGGAAGAGCGGTCTGCCTGTGCCGCCAGAACCGCAGCGTCTGCGCGTCGAACCTGCGGGCTGTCCATCACGATGACGGCGTCGCTTCTCGACAGGTTGGGCGCTGGGACAGGGGGATCCAGTTTGCCTGGTGGGGTCCCGAACACCTCTTGGAACCGCGCATTGGCACGATCAGCCTGAGCCCGGGCATCCGCCAACTTGGTCCTGGCATCCGCGACCCGAGAACGCGCCGTCAGAACGTCGGCCGCGGAACCGGCCCCTTGCGCGGCGCGGTCGGAGATCTGTTCCTCGATCTCCTCATGGCGGCGAACGTTTTCCCGAGCGATTTCAACGATTTTCCGCCGGTCGATGACCAACACATAGGTTTCAATTGCGGCAAGGGCCGTCGCGGCTGCGGTTTGAAGCTGATCGCCGCGGCTTACGAGGACACGGGCCCGCGCCGCTGCCAAGTCTCCGGCGGCAGCTCCCCCGTCGTATACAAGCTGTGAAACCCGCAGATATGGCGATACATCCGCAATATCCGAGTCCACCGGTTCCGATCGGGCATTCACGCCAAGTGACACCTGCGGAAGAAAGGCTCCTTCTGCCGCGTCCATATCGGCAAAGGCGGCGTCAACGCCAGTCTCGCTCTGTGCAAGGTTCGGGCTGGTTTCCACCGCGCGCCGTATTCTCTGGCCGAATGAACTGCGAGTCAGATGACCCGACGGCTTTGTCGCGCCAGCGCCCGTTGATCCTTCTGAAAAAGCCATCTCAATCGGGGCAAGATCCGGAACCGGCTCACAAGCCGCAGTGAGCACGGCCACCGAACCGACCAGTAGAGGCAAGATGAGTCGATCAAAGGTAGGCATATTTGGCCTCCGCGTCCGACAAGTCTCGCTCCGAGGCAATGGCATCCAAGAACCCCGCAAGGTCGGAGTCCCTGCCGTTTGCGGGAGTGCTGATCACCTTGGGAGAATGCGTCTGGCAGTGGTGCATCCACAGAAGATGGTTGAGCGAGACTTGATGAGCGTAAATCAACTGCATCGCTCCGCTAGATTGCAGAACCGCTATCTGGGCCGGCCCAAGTTGATTGAAGCGTCGAAAGTCCACGCTCATCCAACCGTCGGGCAACTCCGCATCCCGAAAACGGGTCAATTCGACGAATAGGCCCAATTCCTTTATCAGCGCGCAGGCACGTCGGGTTGCGTTGCGATCGGCCAGAAAGCTCTTGAAGAAGCCCTTCAGGGCTTCCAGTTCAGAGGCGATCGAGCCGTCCTTTGCAAAGAACGGGCTGCCGGATTGGTCACAGGACACGAGTCCGGTGGTTTCATCTACAACAAGCTTGCCTGAGTTGGTGCGCGATCCTGCTTCGCCACCGACCAGTTCGATTGAGAACGGATGGCATCTCAGCAAGGAAGGAACATAGGTGGCCCGCCAGCGTCCTTGGTCCGAAACGAATGGTGTTTCCGGAGAAGCTGCGGTCGCCAGAATTGTATGAGGCGATACCCCGCTCCCCGAGGATCGAAACGCAATTGGAAAATCGGCGGCGGCTTCTGAGACTTCCGCACTTACGATCTCGCACTCCAATCTGCAGCGCGCGAAATCGTAGGATGTAAATCTGTGCCACGAGCGATCGGAATGTCTGTCGAAAGTGACGGGTACTGGGCCGTTCTGTGCCATTGATGTCTCCGCTGGTCCGTTAAGAAAGGGCCGGGGCGGCCCCACCTTTTCATGCTTGTCAGGATCAACTTGACGCGCCGGTCGGATCGGTATGCAGGATGTTGTCGCTGCTCAGACCGCTCAGATCACCTAGGTCGTCAAACTGCGCGACCGTGCTGACCGTGGCAGAGGTTGGGGCGGAATAGTCCACCTTGACCATCACACTGTCAGTTCCATCGCTGGCCAGCAGATAGATCTCATCTCCGGCTTGAGCCCCGGTAAGCGTTTCGGCGGCGGCTTCCAGAGTATCGGTTGTCAGATCGGTGAGTGTGGTTGTCAGCCCAACAAAACCTGTGTCGGCCGCGATCATGTCGCCGAGCGCCAGTGTTTCGACACCTGTTCCATCACCGCGAAGCGATGAGACATCCAACCCGCTGAACATAATGGCGTCGGCCATGTCGGCTGCAGGCCCCAGGGTGAAACCCGTTACGATGTCGGTGCCGTTGGCCGTCGGGTCCGCTTCGAAAACGATAAGATCTCGGCCAGCGCCGGACAGATCGATCACATCGTCGCCGTCCCCACCGCGGATGACATCGTCGATACCCGTGGCCGCCAATGTGTCTGCGCCTTCTGTTCCCAATACCCAACGGGTAGGGCCACCATCGGGCGTGTTGATCGTCAACTCGATCGGCTTCGTGGGGTCCAGCACCGTCATCGTGAACGTGACGACAGGCTGGGTCAGATCGCTGACGCTTGTTGCGGCCCCGGCAAAACCGATTTCCGCCGCCCCGTTCGGGTTTGCCAGAAACAGATCAAAATCGGTGTTTTCGACCTCGGATCCCGTGTCATAGGTCACGACCGCGGGGTCAAAACCCAAGTTGGCCGTGAAAGCAAACCCACTGGATATGTCCCGGTCCGCATCGGCATGTATTTCGAAAGTTATCGTCGACCCGCTGCGACCTGCCTCGGAGATGAAATAGGCCGCTGGAACGTGAGCCGTCGCCTGGTCTGTCGCGGGTAGGGGGTTCGGTCCTCCGGCAACCGTCGCTGAAACCGAAAAATCCAAAAGGTCACCCGCCGTTGTGCCCGAAAACGCCGTGGCAGGTGCGTTCAGGCTCCACGTGCCATTGGCCGCAACCGTGGCTGTTCCGACAGAGACCGAGTTCAGCATCACCTCAACGGTTTGTCCTGCGCCGAGACCTATGGATGAACCGCTGACCGTCAGGCCGCTGGATTGCGCGTCACTCAGCGAAACCGCGTCGTTGGTTCCGACCTCATTTAAGGTCAGGATGGGTCGGTAGTCGGTGGTCACCGAGGCTGCCGCCTGAGAAGCGGGGTTGCCAGCGATGTCCGAAACCGATGCGGTGATAGAATAGGTTGTTCCGTCGGAAAGCGCGTTGAGATCAGCTGTGGGAATGGTGGTCGACCAGACCCCACCCAAAGCGGTGGCAGTATAGGTCTGTCCGTTCAGCCCGACAGTAATGGTTTGCCCATCTTCGGCCGTCGTTGTCCCCGATACTGTCAGGTCGCTGTCCTTCTCGGTGACGTCTAGAACCGATCCAGTTCCCAGAGGGTTCAGTGAGATGGTCGGGGCGCTGAAATCGGTGTTGAACCCAGTCGAAGTCGTCTGTGTATTTCCGGCTGCGTCGCTGACTGACGCGGAAATCGTGTAGGATTCGGCATCTTGCAGGCCGCTCAGGTCTAGGGGTGAAGCGGTGTAGGTCCACGCGCCACCCGTCACTGTTGCGGTGCCTGAGACATCCACAGTCCCGTCCGCTCGTTGAACCTCGATCGAGACGACCGTTCCATCAGGCGCGTCGGAAATGCCAGAGACGGTCATTCCGCCGGATTGCTCTGCCAGGTTCATGGTGCCTTCGGCCGATACCGTCGAGATTGACAGAGTGGGGGCCGTAAAGTCCGTGTCGAAGCTGCCAGTGGCCTGTGCGGCCGGGTTCCCAGCAAGGTCCGAAACATCGGCGGTCACGGTGACGGTGGCACCGTCGGAGAGGCCGGCTAGATCGGCTGCGGGAACGCTGACACTCCAGTTTCCACCTGAAACGGTGGCGCTGTAGGTGTGGCCGTTCATTCCTATGGTCACGGTCTGGCCGTCTTCGGCGGTCGTCGTTCCGGATATGCTGAGGTTGGTTCCCTGTTCGACCGCGTTCATGACCACTCCGTCCGAAAACGTGTCGATGCTGATCGTTGGGGCGGTCGCGTGTTTGGAAACTCCTGCACTCGCCTGCGGGGCCACGAGGCCATCGGCATCCGTCACGTTGGCGGTGATGGTGAAAGTTGCGCCGTCGGCCAACGCAATCAAATCCGCGCTCGGCACGGTCACGCTCCACGTCCCTCCGGACACAGGGCCCGTGTAGGTCTGACCGTCCAAAGTTACCGTGACTGTCTGGCCATCGGTGACATTTCCGGTCGTGCCGCTGATCGTCAGATCCGCCCCGACTTCGGCTGCGTTCAACACCGCACCGACGGATAGAGGCGAAATCGAGATGGACGGTCCGCTCAGGTCCACGGGCACCGAAACCGCAGCAGGCGTGGCCGGGTTTCCGGCGGCATCGGCGATTGCGGCACTGATGCTGATGGGGCTGCCACTGACCAGAACGCCGAGGTCGGCTGCGGGAACTGTCACACTCCAAACACCGCCTGAGGCGATGCCGCTGTAAGTCTGGCCATTGAAGGTCAGCACAACCGGTTGGCCATCTTCGCCGGTCGTCGTGCCGGTAATCGTCAGGTCCGATCCGACGTCTACAAGGTCGATCTGGCCGCCTGCGACAGCGTCTATTGTTATGGCTGGGGCGGAAAAGTCAGTATCAAAGCTGTTGGTGGCTTGAGCCGCCGGATTGCCTGCCCGATCCACCACATCAGCGGTCACAGTGACGGTCGCGCCATCGGGCAGTGACGCCAGATCGGCGGCCGGAACCGTGACGCTCCAAGTGCCGCCGGACACTGTTGCGGTATAGATCTGACCGTTCAACCCCACAGTCACCATCTGACCGTTTTCCGCATCGGTCGTACCACTGATTTCCAGATCTGACGCGCTCTCGGCCGCATTCATGACCGCCCCGTGGGAAAATCCTGTGATCGCGATGTTCGGTGCGATGGTGTCGATGTTGTACGTGGCTGTTTCGACAGCGATCTCACCTCCGGCTCCATCCAGGTGTCGGATCGTCACGGATGTGACCCCCTGAGGCAACCCTGCCGCCTCGACCTGGCTCAGCGAAACGCTCCAACTGCCGTCCGGCCCCGCTGAAACGGTTTTGGTGACCGACCCGATGGTTACCTCGACCGAAACGGTGCCATCAGGTGCTGTCGCCTTGGCGGTGGTGCTGTTGAGCGAATTTCCCTGCAACTGTGACAGGTTCAGACTGGGCGGGCGTGGCGATTCCGCGGGCGTCGCGGCATCTTCGCCGCCACCGCCGCCAGCGGCGGCCGCACCGGCCAGACCCAAACCACCCAGCACCGCGCCTGCGGCTCCCATGCCGCCACCACCAGCTGCCGCTGCCCCGGCGGCTTCAGCGGCCACTGCAAGCTGCGCGACTTCAACGGCCACGTCTTCGGCAATCATGATCGAACCGTTTTCCAGAACGTGCACGTTTTCCGCGGAAACCAGGGCTGTGCGACCGTCCAAAAGCTTCAGTTGAACGTCGCCGTTTGGCAGCAGTTTGACCGACTGGACACCGGGCAGGACATCGGCAAACTGAAATGTGCTCAACTCCTCCTCAGTGGCTTGGGCCAGCGCCGGCAAGGCCAGAAGGGCAGAGGCCAAGCCACCGCCGACGCCCGATCCGGCCCATCGGCGCAGACGCGCTTTGACCCATTTGCGGACATGCTTCTCATGCCCTGCATCTGGTGAGTCCTTCTGGATGGAGACTTCGTGCGAAACAGGTTTCATCGTCATCATGTCCTCACAATTGGTGGCCGCGGATACCCGCGCGGCAAGACCGAAGAAGCCAAGTTCTGTTCTTCTTTCCTGCTGCCGAGTTATTCATGCGGTCGGACCCTGAAAAATTGAGTTAATCTGGAGCCGAATTCCTCGTTTTCACCACAATTTCGTTCTCGTCTTTGCCTTGGCACCGCGTCACCCTTGAAAGGACTGCCAGCGATGGCATTGGGGGTGATCTGAGTTGATGCTTCAGTTCGAAAGAGTGGTTGCAACGGGGAGTCCGGCGCTCGATTCAGGTATCGGCGATACGGCTTTAAAAACGCTTAACGGTGTTACGTATCTGTACAGCACGACCCGGGCTGGCGGCGGCATCGTGGTCTGGCAGCTTGTGGACGGTGGCGCTCCGCAATTCCACGACGATCAGTATTTCAGCGGCATCATATCGTTGCAGGTCGGCAGCCTTGGTGCTCTGGTCGTATTGGGCGCAAGCGACCTGTTGGCACTGGACGTCGATACAGCCACGGGCCTTGTCGGGTACGAGTTGAATACGGATGGCACGATCGGGGCGCTGCAGGAAACGGCGGCGATTCCCGGAGGCGGTGATGTCACCGCATTGGCCCAGTACTCGGTGGGGGCGGTCGACTACCTGACGGTGGCCCATCAGGACAGTGGGCTCATCGGCACCTACGTGGTGAACTCGAATGGTTCGCTTAGTCATGTGGGCTCGGTCGCGGGTAATGCCGGGGCGATGCAGACCGCGGCGGTGGGCAGCAACCAGTATGTCGTCACCGCCAATGCCGCCGACAATGCGATCCGGGTGTTCAGCGCCGATCAGGGAAGCGGGACGCTGATCGAAGTGGACAACACGACAACCCAAACGCTTGGGATCAGTTCTCCGACAGCGTTGGAAACCGTTGATGCGTATGGACACACCTGGATTCTGGTGGCCGGGTCCAGCAGCAACTCCATCAGTGTGATGGAGCTGCGCGCAGACGGAACACTAGTTCCACAGGATCATGCGTTGGACACGTTGGGTACCCGTTTTGGCGCAGTTCAGGACATGAAGGCCGTCGAAGTCGATGGACGTGTCTTTGTCGTTGCCGGTGGCGGAGATGACGGAGTGACCCTGCTGACGATGACCCCTGAAGGCAAGTTGATCTACCTGGACAGCTTTGCGGATACGGTGGATAGCGGTCTTCAGAATGTTGAGACCATCGAGGTGGCTCATGTTGGGGACGACCTTCAGATCTTTGTGGCATCGCAGCAGGATGCAGGGCTAACCCAGCTGACAGTGTCTTTGGACTCCTTGGGCAATGTCATCGAGGGGAATGGAATCGTAACCGGAACCGCTCAGGACGACATGCTGAGCGCAGGCGTCCTAGACACTGATTTGCAGGGCGGTGCCGGTGACGACATTCTGATTGCCGGTCGCAGTGAAACCACCATGCAGGGCGGTTCCGGCGCGGACATCTTCGTTATGCGGTTCGGCAGTGGATTGACGACGATCACGGATTTCGAGGCCGGAACTGATCGGTTGGATCTGTTCGACTACCCGATGTTGCGCAACCCCGGCCAGCTGACCGTGACGTCAACGGCACAAGGGGCTAGGATTGAGTTCATGGATGAAACCGTCGAGTTATTTTCGACCGACGGTGGCACACTCACCAGCGCCGAAATTTTCGGGTCCGGTTTTGAGGGGCCGGATCATATCCCCGTTGATTTTGGCGTGCTCACGGGGCCCGAGGCCTCGGCCGGTGTGACGGGTCCAATCACGGTAGAGTCTTCCGGTTCAAACCCCGCGCTGAGCGATGCTGAGATCGTGTTCACGCCAGTTGGAAACAGCCCGATATCGGTACAGGCCGACGATCAGGGCCAATTCGATCTTGATTTGCCATCAGGTTCGTTGTCGGGTGATGTGGACATCATCAAATCGTATTCCCACGCCAGCGGAGAGATCACGGCCCTGGATGCGCTGCAGGTTTTGCGGATAGCGGTCGGTTTGGGACCAACCTGGGGACCTGCAGCCCCCGAAAACCTCATCGCGGCCGATATCACCCAGGATGGCACCGTCAATGCAATGGATGCCCTGGCGATCCTGCAGGTTGCCGTTGGGTTGCCCACCGCACACGAGCCGGAATGGGTCTATCTGGACCAGAACGCCGATCTTTCCTCAATCACGCCCACGAATGTCGACTATCAAACCGGCGCTGCGGTTGCCGTCCTGAATGGGGTGTTCAGTGTGGACATGACGTCGGTCCTGCTTGGGAATCTCGAAGCGGTGTGAGCTGGCTATTCGCGGGAGGCAAAACGTGAGCCAAAAGGTATCGTGCCTTCTTGCAAACTCAGGCAAGTCTTAGCAGCACTGCCTAAGCTGGATTTCCTGGAGATTTCCCAATGACGTCTGCGATGGCGACCAAGCAGATGCGGCATTTACAACTAAAATCCGGCTTAAAGGCGGTGGTTTGTTCGTCACGCCTCGTGGCTGCGGAAAATCCGTGTGGTCGAGAAATAGCGTTCCAACTCCTCGATACGCTCTTTGCTTTCTTCCCAGCGTGCTTCCTGAACCTCGGCGATCAGGGTTTCCGAAATGAGTTGAAGTGCGATCGTTGAATCCCAACTTGATGGAGCTTCGACCAGAGCGTGAAAGGTATAGTTGGCCGATTTGCCGATGGGCGACCCCCATTGGTCGGTGAACAGCACGACGGTCACCCCGCGATCGGACGCAACCTGTGCCAGCTTTTCCAGATGCGCCTCGTAGCGACGGATGTCGAAGATGACCAGAACCGAGCTTTCGTCCATGTCCAGCAGGTATTGCGGCCATACGTTGGCCGAGTTGCCCAGCATGGTCACGTTGGGCCGGATGATCTGCATGTGGTTGAACAGATAGTCGGCGTTCGAGCGGGTGATGCGGCCGCCCACGACATACAAATGGCGCTCGGTATCGGCCAGCAACTGGGCTACCGCGTCGAACATCGACTTGTCCAGCCGCTCCAGCGTGTGGCGCATATTGGTCCATACGGCTTGGGCAAAACGCGTGATCGGATGTTCGGTTTCATCATCCACGATCCAGGCGTCGCGTTTCGAGATCGGCTTTTGGATTTGTGCCGCGACTTCTTCGCGCAGCGCCTCCTGCAGCGCTGGAAACCCATCGAAACCCAGTTTTCGCGCCATTCGAATGACCGTTGGGGTGGACACTTGAGCCGCCGCCGCCAGCTTGGTGATCGATTGCAGCCCACCCATCGGATAATCCTGCAACAGGACCGATCCCAGCTGCCGTTCCGAGCGGGTCAGGCCTTCAAGTTCGTCCTGAATGCGTTGTTTGACCGTTTTGGCGACAGAGGCCATCGGCGCCCTCATATTATTCAATTTGCTACAGGATATGAGTGATTGTAATTTTGTCTACAGAAATTTTCTTGACAGGTCCAAGGCCGCTGTAACAAATGCTACGCATGCAGTCCAAGACCGAGTCATCCCTGTTATCCCCGCTGGAAGCGCCCGCCGCACGTGTGTTGAACGCGCGAGGAACGGCACGCGCTGTTCTGGTGTGCGAACACGCAAGCCGATTCATTCCTGTGGCTTTGGATGGGCTGGGATTGGACGACGTGGCGGCCCGCTCACACGCGGCCTGGGATATCGGGGCGCTGGAGGTTGCGGTTGAACTGGCCGGCGCCTTGGATGCGCCTCTCGTACACTCGCGAGTCAGTCGGCTGGTCTATGACTGCAATCGTCCGCCCGAACGGGAAGACTCGATGCCGCCGCGCAGCGAGGTGTTTGCTGTGCCCGGCAATCAGGGTCTGACGGCGGAACAGCGCGCCCAGCGAGTTCGCGACATTTATGAACCGTTCCGGTGTCTCTTGTCGCAAACGCTGGACCGCCGCCCAGAACCGCCTGTTCTGATTACGATCCACAGTTTCACACCAATCTACAACGGCAAGACCCGGGCGGTCGAACTGGGGATTTTGCATGACTCTGATGACCGTGCGGCTCAGGTCATGCTGAACCATGCAGCGCATTGCGGGCTGAGAGTGGCGTTGAACGAACCCTATTCGCCAGAGGATGGTGTCACGCACACCCTGCGCGAGCACGGTATCGTGCGGGGCTTGCCCAACGTGATGATCGAGATCCGCAATGATCTGATCGACACGCCGACCGGGGTCAATCGGATCGTGGGGCTATTGACGCCAATACTGGCCGCCACGGTCGAAACCTTTTCCGACGCAGGGCAGAACACATGAGGACAGGGGTGCAGGTATGAGCTTCATGCGGGGATATATTGCGGTCATTGACCGCATGAACCGCTGGATCGGGCGGGTCGTCATGTACGGCATCTTCGTGATGATGGGCATCCTGCTGTGGTCGTCGATCTCGAAGACCTTTTTCCTTCCGTCGCTCTGGACGCTCGAAGTCGCGCAGTTTGCGATGGTCGCCTATTACATCCTGGGCGGGCCGTATTCGATCCAGATGGGTTCGAACGTGCGGATGGACCTGCTGTACAGCGAATGGTCGCACCGGCGGCGGGCCTGGACCGATGCGATCACCGTTCTGTTTCTGATCTTCTACCTCGGCGTGATGATCTATGGCGGCTTCGACTCGCTCAGCTATTCCCTGCAATATGGCGAGCGCAGCCCGACCGCGTGGCGCCCCTATCTGTGGCCGATCAAGGTGATCATGGTCGTGGGGCTGATCCTGATGCTGCTGCAGGCCATTTCCGAACTGTTCAAAGATATTCTGCGCCTCAAGGGCGATGACATCCCGCGCGAGGTGATCTGATGTCGTATGAGTTGATCGCCATCCTGATGTTCTCGACCATGATGCTGATGCTGCTGACCGGTCAGCGCGTGTTCGGTGCCATCGGTTTCGTGGCCGTGGTGGCGGCGCTGCTGCTATGGGGCGACCGCGGCGGCTATGACATCGGGTTTTCGGCCGCGATGAAGCTGATGAAATGGTACCCGCTGCTGACGCTGCCGATGTTCATCTTCATGGGATATGTTCTGGCCGAGTCCAAAATCGCTGACGACCTGTACAAGATGTTTCATGTCTGGATGGGTGGACTGAATGGCGGGCTGGCCATCGGAACGATCGGGCTGATGGTGTTGATTTCGGCGATGAACGGGCTGAGCGTGGCAGGCATGGCGATCGGGGCCACCATCGCGCTGCCCGAGCTGCTCAAACGCGGCTATGATAAGAAGATGGTGACCGGAGTGATCCAGGCCGGGTCATCGCTGGGCATTCTCGTGCCGCCGTCGGTGGTGCTGGTTCTTTATGCGATGATCGCGCGTCAGCCGGTGGGGCAGCTGTGGTTGGCGGGCATCCTGCCGGGCCTGATGATGGCGGGGATGTTCATCCTGTACATCGTGATCCGCTGCCGGATAAACCCGGAACTCGGCCCGGCCCTGTCGAAGGAAGAGCGCGACGTGCCGATGGCGGAAAAGTTGCGGCTGCTGCGCGCGGGACTGCTGCCGCTGGCGATTTTCGCGGCGATGATGGTGCCCTTCGTCAATGGCTGGACCTCGCTGGTCGAAAGCTCTGCCATCGGCGCGCTGACGGCTTTTGCCGCCGCCGTGCTGAAAGGGCGGATGACGCGCAAGGTGTTTGAGGTCTCGGTGCGCTCGACCCTGGGCATCACCTGCATGTTCATGTGGATCATCCTGGCCGCGCTGGCCTTTGGTGCGGTGTTCGATGGGCTGGGCGCCGTGCGCGCGATCGAGACCCTGTTCACCGAACGGCTGGGTCTGAACCCCTGGGTGATCCTGATCCTGATGCAGTTGAGCTTCATCCTGATGGGCACCTTCCTGGACGACACCGCGATGCTGGTGATCGTGGCGCCGCTCTATGTGCCGCTGGTGGGGGAACTGGGCTTTGACCTGATCTGGTACGGGGTGCTGTACACGATCACCACGCAGATCGCTTATATGACGCCGCCCTTCGGCTATAACCTGTTCCTGATGCGGGCGATGGCCCCGCCCGAGATTTCGCTGCGCGACATCTACGGCTCGATCCTGCCCTTCGTGATGGTGATGACGCTGGCGCTGGCCATCATCATGACCTTCCCGCAGATCGCGCTGTGGCTGCCCGACTACATCTACAACAAATGACCCCGGACATACCGGGGCACCTGCGAGAGGTTGGTCTCTCGCCCATCGAAACCGACAACGGAGAGAGAAGATGACGAACAGACGCACATTCCTGAAAGGGGCCGCCGCTGCCCCGGCAGCCGCGCTGGCCACCCCGGCGCTTGCGCAATCCACGATCCGCTGGCGCATGCAGACCTATGCCGGCCCCGCGCTGGCCGAGCATGTGATCGACCCGGCCATCAAGATGTTCAACCAGATCGCCGGCGACCGGATGCAGATCGAGCTGTTCTATGCAGACCAGCTGGTGCCCACGGGCGAGCTGTTCCGCGCCATGCAGCGCGGCACGATCGACGCGGTGCAGTCGGATGACGACTCAATGGCCTCGCCCACCGAAGTAACCGTGTTCGGCGGCTATTTCCCGTTTGCGTCGCGCTATTCGCTGGATGTTCCCGTCCTGTTCAACCAGTACGGTCTGAACGAGATATGGGACGAAGAGTATTCCAAGGTGGGCGTCAAGCACATCTCGGCCGGTGCGTGGGATCCGTGCCATTTCGCCACCAAGGACCCGATCAACAGCCTGGCGGACCTTCAGGGCAAGCGGGTCTTCACCTTCCCGACGGCGGGCCGGTTCCTGTCGCAGTTCGGCGTGGTCCCGGTGACCTTGCCGTGGGAGGACATCGAGGTCGCCGTGCAGACCGGCGAGCTGGACGGCATCGCGTGGTCGGGCATCACCGAGGACTACACCGTCGGCTGGGCGGATGTGACCAACTACTTCCTGACCAACAACATCTCGGGCGCCTGGGCAGGGTCGTTCTTTGCCAACATGGACCGTTGGAACGAACTGCCCGAAGATCTGCAGACCCTGTTCCGCGTCTGCACCGACCAGTCGCATTACTACCGCCAGTGGTGGTATTGGGGCGGCGAGGCATCGCTGCGCGTGAATGGTGACAAGATGAAGCTGACCTCGATCCCGGATGAAGAATGGGCGCAGGTCGAAGCCGCCGCAGTGGCCTTCTGGGATGAGATTGCAGCCGAGTCCGAGACCAAGGCGAAGGTTGTCGAGATCATCAAGAAGTACAATGCCGACATGCAAAAGGCTGGCCGTCCCTACCGGTACGGCTAAGGTGAAACCGGCCTGCCCTCATACCGGGGGCAGGCCGTCGAAAACGTCAGTCCGGCAGGTGGCGCCGGCGCAGAAATAGGTGGCTCATGCTCAACTTCGACACGCTCAAGACCCAAGTTGCCGAAGGCTCGGTCGATACGGTTCTGGTCTGCATGGTGGACATGCAGGGCCGCTTGATGGGCAAACGATTCCACGCCGGTCATTTCGTGGCCGGGGCTTGGGAAGAAACCCATTGCTGCAACTACCTGCTGGCCACCGATCTCGAGATGGCGACGCCGGACGGCTATGCCTCGACCAGCTGGGAGCGCGGCTATGGCGACTATGTCATGAAGCCCGACCTCAGCACCCTGCGCCCGGTGCCGTGGCTGGAGGGCACGGTGATGGTGATGTGCGACGTGCTGGATCACCACACGCACGAGGAGGTGCCGCACGCGCCTCGGTCAATTTTAAAGAAGCAGGTCAACCGGCTGCAGGCCATGGGCTATGACGCGATGTGCGCCACCGAGCTGGAGTTTTTCCTCTTTGAGAAGAGCTTTGACCAGATACGCAAGGAAGGTTTCCGCGATCTGGAACCGATCTCGGGCTACAACGAGGATTACCACATCCTGCAGACCACCAAGGAAGAGCATGTGATGCGGCCGATCCGCAATCACCTGTGGGATGCGGGCATTCCGGTCGAAAATTCCAAGGGCGAGGCCGAGGCCGGGCAGGAAGAACTGAACATCAAATACGCCCCGGCCATGCAGACGGCCGAGTATCACTCGATCGCCAAGAACGCGGTCAAGGAGATCGCGTGGCAGCACGGCCATGCAGCGACCTTCCTGCCGAAATGGCATCATGACCGGGTCGGGAGTTCGTCGCATGTGCATCAGTCGCTGTGGACGGACGGGCAACCGGCATTTTTTGACAAG
This sequence comes from Ruegeria sp. B32, assembly GCF_025141855.1. NCBI lineage: Bacteria > Pseudomonadati > Pseudomonadota > Alphaproteobacteria > Rhodobacterales > Roseobacteraceae > Ruegeria > Ruegeria sp. B32. The sequence continues at coordinate 220,522 of NZ_CP081107.1, forward strand.
GCCGATCCGCTGGGCATGTCGGCCCTGATGAAAAACTACATGGCGGGCCTGCTGAAATACGCGCCCGACTATACCTGTTTCATGGCACCCTACATCAACAGCTACAAGCGGTTCATGAAGGGCACCTTTGCGCCGACGCGGATCATCTGGTCGGTGGACAACCGCACCGCGGGGTTCCGGCTGTGCGGGGATGGCACCAAGGCGGTGCGGGTGGAGTGCCGGATTCCGGGTTCGGACATGAACCCCTATCTGGCCATCGCGGGCATGCTGGCCGCAGGGATCGCGGGCATCGAGGAGGGGCTCGAGCTGCAGCCGCCGACCAAGGGCGATGTCTATCAGGGGGCTACGGGCATGATTCCGGGCAACCTGCGTGCGGCGCGGGACGCGTTGCATGGGTCGTCCATGCTGCGGGCGGCCATGGGAGATGACGTGGTGGATCACTATGTCCGCGCCGCCGAGGTCGAGATCGAGGAATTCGAGCGCGTGGTGACCGATTGGGAGATTGCCCGCGGGTTCGAGCGGGCGTAGAGGGCGGATGTGAGGGGCCAGCCCCTCACGCTCCCCGGGATATTTTTGGCCAGATGAAGCAGCGGGCCTGCTTTGCTTGAGGATGGAGTGACCAATGGGTCAGGTGTTGAAATGTATCTCGCCGATCGACGGATCGGTGTTTGCCGAGCGGGACACGCTGGATCGTGACGCGGCATTTGCCGCAGCGGGCCGGGCGCGGGCGGCGCAGGCGGATTGGGCCGCGCGGCCCCTGCAGGAGCGCATCGATCTGGTGATGGCCGGCGTTGCCGCCGTGGGTGCGATGAATGACGAGATCGTGCCGGAACTGGCCCGGATGATGGGGCGGCCGGTGCGTTATGGCGGCGAGTTCGGCGGTTTCAGCGAACGCGCGACCTATATGGCGGGCATCGCGCGCGATGCGCTTGCCGATATTGCCGTGGGCGAGGACGAGACGTTCAAGCGATACATCAAGCGCGTGCCGCATGGCGTGGTGTTCGTCGTGGCGCCCTGGAACTATCCGTACATGACGGCGATCAACACTGTGGCGCCGGCCTTGATCGCGGGCAATACGGTTGTGCTGAAACATGCCACGCAGACCTTGTTGGTGGGCGAGCGGATGGTGCGGGCCTTCCACTCGGCTGGCGTGCCCGAGGACGTGTTCCAGAACCTGTTCCTGAGCCATGACGTGACCAACGATCTGATTGCCGGCAAGGCGTTCGATTTCGTGAATTTTACCGGCTCGGTCGCCGGAGGGCAGGCGATGGAGCGGGCGGCGGCCGGTACCTTTACCCCCGTCAGCACCGAGTTGGGGGGCAAGGACCCGGGCTATGTCATGGAGGACGCCGATCTGGACGCGGCGGTCGACACGCTGATCGACGGGGCCATGTTCAACTCGGGCCAGTGCTGCTGCGGGATCGAGCGGATCTATGTGCATGAAAGCCTGTATGACGATTTCGTCGCCAAGGCGGTCGAGATCGTCAGGGGCTACAAGCTGGGCAACCCGCTGGATCCGGAGACGACGCTGGGGCCGATGGCCAACGTGCGTTTTGCCGACGAGGTGCGCGCCCAGATCGCCGAGGCCGTGGCCGGCGGTGCAGTGGCGCATATCGAGACCTTTGCTGGAGATGACGGCGGCGCCTATCTGACGCCGCAGATCCTGACCAACGTCACGCACGACATGCGCGTGATGCGCGACGAAAGCTTCGGCCCGGTCGTGGGGATCATGAAGGTGTCTTCGGATGACGAGGCCATTGCCTTGATGAACGACAGCGAATTTGGCCTGACCGCCTCGCTGTGGACGCGCGATGTGGCGCGGGCCGAACGCATCGGAGACCGGATCGAAACCGGAACCGTGTTCATGAACCGGGCCGACTATCTGGACCCGGGTCTGTGCTGGACCGGCTGCAAGAATACCGGTCGTGGCGGCGGCCTGTCGATCATCGGATATCACAACCTGACACGTCCCAAATCCTACCACCTGAAAAAGGTGACGGGCTGAGGACGATTTGCCTGCCCCGGACCGACCCCCTCGCCGGGGCAGGCCTTAGACACAAGGAAAACTGACATGAGTCTTGTTGGAAACTGGTCCTATCCGACCACGATAAAATTCGGCGCGGGCCGCATCAAGGAACTGCCCGAGGCCTGCGCGGCGGCTGGGATCAAGCGCCCGCTGCTGGTGACCGACCGCGGCCTTGCCGATCTGCCGATCACCGCCGCGACGCTAGACATTCTTGAGGCCGCCGGGCTGGGCCGGGGCCTGTTCAGCGAGGTCGATCCGAACCCGAATGAAAAGAACCTCGAGGCCGGTGTGGCCGCCTACAAGGCGGGTGAACATGACGGTGTGATCGCGTTTGGCGGTGGTTCGGGGCTGGATCTGGGCAAGATGGTTGCCTTCATGGCCGGTCAGACTCGCCCGGTCTGGGATTTCGAGGACATTGGCGATTGGTGGACCCGCGCGGATGCCGAGGCGATCGCACCGATCATCGCGGTGCCGACGACGGCCGGCACCGGCTCGGAAGTCGGCCGCGCCAGCGTCATCACCAATTCGGAAACCCATGCCAAGAAGATCATCTTCCACCCCAAGGTGCTGCCGACCGTGGTGATCTGCGACCCTGAACTGACCGTGGGCATGCCGAAATTCATCACCGCCGGGACCGGACTGGATGCGTTCGCGCATTGTGTCGAGGCCTATTCCAGCCCGCATTACCACCCGATGAGCCAGGGCATCGCGCTGGAAGGGATGCGGCTGGTCAAGGAGTACCTGCCGCGCGCCTATGCGGACGGCACCGACATCGACGCCCGCGCCCAGACGATGAGCGCGGCCGCCATGGGTGCAACGGCTTTCCAGAAGGGGCTGGGCGCGATCCACGCCATGAGCCACCCGATCGGCGCGGTGTTCAACACCCATCACGGCACCACCAACGCGGTCTGCATGCCTGCGGTTCTGGAGTTCCATGCGCCTGTAATCGCCGACCGGTTCGAAGCAGCCGCAGCCTATCTGGGCATTTCGGGCGGGTTCGACGGATTCCGGGCCTTCGTGCAGGAGTTCAACGACTCGCTGGGCATCCCGCGCAAGCTGTCCGATCTGGGCGTGACCGAGGATGCGATCCCGGAGCTGGTCAAAGGTGCGATTATTGACCCTTCGTGCGGTGGCAACCCCATCGAGTTGACCGAGGAAAACCTGACCGGATTGTTCAGGGCTGCTCTTTAAGTGTTAGTCGGATCCGGGGAATTGATACGCTCCGGGTCCGGTCTCATTCCGCGGGTTGTGGTCCCACTACCTGTGCACTTGTGAATTCTGCTGGAAATTGAGCGGCGAAAGCACGTTCTGGCTCATTGCGGATCTCGGACCAGGTCGGCGCCCGCTGGAAGCCAGGCGATCTGAGGGCCAGGGACAGCACGGATTTGTCCTCGACATATATTAGCCCAAGCTTCTCAAGGCGGTCCATCGCGGCTTCAAAAGCGTCCACCCCGCACAAGTCGGATACCTGATCACCAAGAAGCGCCCTGCCGATGATCACTGGACTCAGGTCAAGGATGGCCCGAGCCGCATCGTCCAATTGGTGAACAACGCGTTTGCCTGACGCTCGCCGGTCGATCACCGTGTTGCCCTCGACGTAGAGGGCTGACGTACCGGCCTCGCTTTGCCATGCAGAAAGAGCATCCAGCGTCGACGCCGCGCGCTGCGCTGGCGGGCTTGGACCGTTGTCGACGATGTCGAAATGGTAGGCGAAATTCCAGACTTCTTCGGGCGGCAGGTCGAATATGAAGGAATACGGCTTCGCCGGTTCGACTTCGACCCCAAATGCTTCGGGGTGTTCAAAATACGGGCTGAACCGATCCGCTCGCACCGGTCCAATCGAGCCGGGTGGTTGCAGGTGATGCAGCAGCGGAATGAGCTTTGCCATCCGTTCGAAGGCTTCGGGGCTTCCTCCGGGAAACCCGTAGAGGAAACACCACTCGACAAAAACTCCGGCCTCGGCACACAGTTTCAGCGTCTGGATGTTCTGAATTCCGCTTACCCCTTTTCTCATATGCGCAAGGGTCGGAGTATCGAAGGTCTCGATGCCCGGCTGGATCTTTCGAACGCCGGCGTCGGCCAGACGAGCGATCACGGTCGGCGAGAGGTTCGATTTGACCTCGTAATGCATCAGGAATGGTCTCGTGTCCTGCGCAAGTTTCGGGATCAGGGTCTTGAGGTAGCGGTGATCCAGAATGTTGTCGACCACGACAAGATCCGGGCCATAGAGATCGGCAAGCGTGCAGAATTCGGCATAAGCCCGCTCGGCTGACTTGCTCCGGTAGGTCATCGATTGGCCGTTCAGCCCGCAGAAAGTGCAATGGTGTTTCGCTCCCCACCAGCAGCCACGCGATGTTTCGATCGTAGCAGATGGCACAAGGCGCTCTGATAGTCCCGCAGTGTTTTGAAATTGATCAAAGAAGGCGTTGAAGTCCGGTATGGGCAGCTTGTCCAGATCCGTGGTCAGGCGCGGTCGAGACTCCTCCAGCGGGTTATCCAATTGGCTCCGGTTCAGAAACCCCTCGACCACGGGCAAGGGTCTGCTGGGCTTCAGAGCTTTCAGAAACTCGGGAAAGGCATGGTCGCCCTCGCCTATGCAAACCGCGTCCAGTTCAGGATGCGCCTGCAAAAGCGCGCGCCCGAGCGGCCCCTCGCAGTTGGCGCCGCCCATGACGATGATCACGTCGGTTGACCGTTTCCGCACAGCCCGGGCCAGTGCGATCGAGGCCATGACCTGTTGGAACGACGACGTAATCCCGATCACGGTCGGGTTCTGTTCCATCACCTCATCGGCGCAACGTTCGACGAATGCTCCGGCTTGCTTTCGGGCGGCAATGGCGTTTTGCATGAACGCCAGCCACTCGACTCCGGACACATAGTCACCAAGCACCGTGGTCAGGTAGTCCATCGCGTCCAGATCGCTGCGCGGGTAGATAAGATCGCTGAATATCCATTCACCCAGCAGCGCCTGATAGCAGCGGCCATCAGACAGCATGAAATACTCATCGAGGCCGATCGCCTCGGCATAGTCGAAGCTGAAGTACTTCTCGGTCGTCGCAAAGTCGTTGTCCCGCGCCAGCTGCGCAAGAAGAGACATCCCAAGCCCGGGATGTTGCAGCGAAGAAAACGGCATGGACACCAGACACAGCTTATGCAGAGCTGCGCCTTGGTCCTGACTGGAGACGACCGCGCTTTCGCTCATGCGAAGTTACGCGCAGCGGGGCCGGATCACACCGTCGGACGTATCTTCGTAGGCATTCTTGATGTCTTGCATCGCCGACTTCAGGTCGGATTCACCGGAAAAGACGTTCCCAATCGCGGCCAACAGCTTGCGCGCCTCGCCATCCTGATCGAGCGAGATTCCCAAGCGGTTTACTACGCCTTCGGGGTTGTCGATGAATTCTTTTCGAAAGGCCTCGTCAAGGATGCCGCGGCCAATGATCTGCTGAACATCTTCCAGGGTCAAACCCCGAGTATGGTGGTCACTCATAATTGTTCCTTTCGCAATACAAGGCCAATTGTTAATAGTTTTTTTACTCAATATCAATGCCGTGGATGGTCCGCGCCACCCTTGCGTGGTGTCTGGAAAAAGGCCTTGATCAGCGACATACTGAACTCGGGCAGTCGGGGGGCGCTTGAACATGAGGAAACAGGTCCAGATCGAACCGACCGAGCGCAGAATGTGCACGGTTCTGTTCGCCGACATTGTTCGTTCGACCATGATGATCGGCAGTTTGGATCCCGAAGACGCCGTCAGCCATCTGGGCCCTGCCATCGAACTGATCATGTCGATCTGCGAAAAGTTTGGCGCAACCACGTTGTTCACCGGCGATGGCGCGCTCGCGGTTTTTGGATCACCGAACGCGGACGAGGATCACGCGGTCAAGGCAATAGCCAGCGCCCAGCGGATCATCGACCGCATCGGCAAGCTGGACGATCGGCAGTTGGATGTGCGGGTTGGCGTTCATTCCGGCGAACTACTGGTGGGCCAGTTGCAACACACCCTCGGGGAAGAGCAGGCCTTTCTAGGACCGGTCATGAACATCGCCAGCAAGATCGAGGCCGCCGCCAGAAAGAACGTGGTCACGGTTTCCGGTCAGGTTTTGGAGAATGCCGGTGATCTTTTCGACCATACCCATGTGGGCGATCTCGAGCTGGATGGGGGTGCGGGTCCGATCAAGCTGTTCGAAATCACCGGCCGCAAAGAACAGGTGTCGCGCTGGATGGCGCGGGCGCGCCGCGAACGTTCGCCATTTGTCGGGCGCGAAAGGGAACTGGCCGAGCTTGTTGCGGCGTGGAACCAGGCGCGTGACGGCAAAGGAAACTCGGTTCTGTTGTTGGGGGCGGCTGGCGTCGGCAAATCCAGGCTGCTGCATGAGCTGGTCGAGAACTGGCCCCTAGGCGCGCACCAGGTTCTGGAGTTCAACTGCTTTTCGCTGGATCAAGAAGCTGCGTATCTGCCGATCACCCGCGTGATCAATGCCCGTTTGGGACTGTCGGACACCAAATCCGATGCCGAACTGGACCAAAAGCTTTCCGAGGTTCTGGGCGGGACCAAATTTCTGGATGCGCATACCCGATCGGCCCTGTATTCGCTGTTCAGCCGTTTCCAAACGGAACCGGCGCTTTCGGCAGTGGACCCGTCTCGCCGACGGAGGCAATTGAACCAGATGCTGTCGCGGCTGGTTCTGTCGATGAAACAGGACAAGCCCCTGCTTCTGTTGTTCGAGGATTTGCATTGGGCCGACCAGGGTACTCTGGACGTTATCGACAACCTGCTGGGTCAGGTGCGGGGAACGAATGTTCTGATCCTCCTGACATCGCGCAACGCGAACCTGTTTACGAACGACCCGATGGGCTTGCTCAAGGTCGTTCCGGTCGCCCCGTTGGGCGAGGCGGCCTGCAAGGACCTGATCACGCGCTTGCTGGGCCAGAGCGACATCGATGGACAGTTGGGCTCATACATCGAAGCCATGAGCGGCCGCACACCGCTTTTCGTTGAAGAATTTGCCCACCACATGCGGGACCGCATGTCGCAAGCCGGGTTCAAGGACGGAGCGATGGACAGCCTGGGCGACATCGAGATCCCCGCCCGGGTTCAACCGTTGATCGCATCCCGGATTGATGCCCTGCAAAGCGAGGACCGCAAAGCTCTGCAGCTGGTTGCTGTCGGCGGGTTGCAGTGGACGTGGGGTGTTCTGGCCGACACGCTTCAGCGGCTGGGCTTCGACGCCAAAACCCAGATTTCGACATTGGTAGAACGCGGTTTTCTTGAGCTGCCGGAATCTCAGGACGGCCAGCAGCTGCGGTTCAGTCATGCGTTGGTGCAGAAGGTTGGGTATCGCAGTATTCCACGCCAGCGCCGCGCAAGGCTGCACCGTGCGATCCATGAAACTCTGCTGAGCCGCGGCACATCCGACGATCTGGACGTGGCACAGTCCATCGCCCGTCACGCGGACAAAGGCGAGTTATGGCTGGAGGCCGCCGAGGCTTATACGCGGTGCGGCGAGATGTCGATAAAGCTGTTTTCATTCGAGGCCGCCGTCTCATATTTCGAAAACGCCCTGCGGTGCATCGACCAAGTTCAAAAGCGGACCGGCACTCAGGTGGCTGTTGACCTCGGGCTACGCGCCCGGCGCGGTCTGCGCGTTTCGCTGGTGGCCAGCGGCAACTTCAACCGCATCCTGACCATCTCACGCGAGGCGGAAGCCTTGTCCGACGCGTTGGGGGACACATCCGCGCGCGTTGCGTTTCAGGTCGACCAGGCGATCATGCTGACGATCCTGGCGGATGTGCGGCAAGCGATGGAAGTGTCTGAGCGCGCGCTGCGGACCGCAACCGACGCCGAAGATCCGCGCCTGCAGGCAAACGCGGCCTTTGCACTGGCCCAGGCTGCTTGGTTTCACGGCAACTTCGCGGCCGCGCGGTCGGCGATTGATCAGCATGCGGATCTTTTCCAGACGGTGTTCCGTGTGGCCGAAGCGGGCACCACCGGGTCGATTTCGGTGCTTGGGCTCGCGACCCGTGCTAACGCCAACAGCATGATGCATCGGTTTGACGAAGCGGATACCGGTATCCGCGAGGTGCTGTCGATCGCCGAAGAAACCGGCAAGGCCTATGACCTGAGTTTTGCGCTGATCGCGCGGGGGATCTGGTGCTGGCAGCGAAACGAACCGGCTGACGCCGCCATTGCGTTGCGCCGCGCCTTGCGCGTGTCTGACGATGCTGGAATCGATGTTCTGTGCTGTTTCGCAGCGGCTCCCCTGGCTCGGGTGCAGTCGGTGTTGGGTGAACTTCCGGACGCCCGGCTGGTCCTGAACCGAGGTCTCGAACTGGCGCGGGACATGGAAATGGAAGCCTTCGTCGCCTGGCTGCTGTCGGCCGAAGTGCAGGTTCTGGCGCAGGAAGGCAGAACGAAGGAGGCCAAGGAACTGCAATCCGATTTGAACGACCTGTGTGACCGCAACGGGTATTTCCAGCACGAGCAATCAAAGTCATTGAGGGCGTATAAGATTTGAACACCCCAAAAAGTCTCGGCTGAAACGACTGCGCATTCTGGCGCTACGGCCTAAGCGTTGCAGGTTCAGCATCAGCCGGCCAAATCCGGCAGGTGGCGTGGTGATCCCGGCCATTTGCATTGCCTGGAATGCCATCGCCTGATTTGAAGTGACGACGGGCTTGCCAACAGTTTTTTCAAGCCGGTCGATGATTTCCACGCTGCGCATGTCCGTACAGGACAAAACCAACACTTCGGCCTCGGGGCAGTCTGCGGCCAAACCCAGGTCAAACACCGCCTGCGGGGTCAGGGCACCTTGGCCGTAATTGTCCAGCTGGCCTGTCACTTCGGATCGCGACACGGTTGAAATGCCAGTCTCGGCCAGGAACCGGATTGCCAAGTCATTGATGTCTGCGACATAGGGAGAGGCAAAGCCGATGCGTGTCGCTCTCAGCGTACGCAGCGCATGCACCAGGGCGCCCGCGGCCGTGACGGTCTGCGCCCCGCTGCTGGTCCTGATACGGTCGGCAAGTTCGCGATCGAAGGCCGGGCCATGGGTCAGCGTTGCCGAGGTACACCCATAAAGAATGACATCCGGCCGGACACCATGCAAAAGCCTGAGCGGCTTATCCAGATCGGCGGCGCCAAGACCGCGCATTTGGGCAGCATCGGGTATTTCTTCCTGATCATAGCCACCCATCCGGGCAAAGTGCAGCGAAACGCCCTCGGGCCGTAGCATCGTCATGTCGGGTTCGAGATTGGTGTTCGTGAACGGCACGAGAATGCCGAAACGTGACCGGCCTCTGGATGGGTGGAAATTTGGCTGTGTCATGGCTGAAACTCCTCTGCCCAACGTTCCAGAACCGCGGCCATAAGTTCGAGGTCGGCAGTCTGACCGATGGTGGCACGTAGGCAATTGGCCAGTCCCGCGCCGGATTGCGGCCTCAGGAAAACGCCTTTTTTCCGAAGGGCTTTGTCGGCTCTGGTCGCGGTGGATTGGTCTGCAAAGCGGATCAGAAGAAAGTTGGTATGGCTTTTGGGAACGTCGAACTCGGCGGACCGAAGGCGATCGGCGAACCGGTCGCGCAGCTCGGCCGTGATGGCACATGTCTCGTGCATGTAGTCCTGATCGTTCAGTGCGGCCAAGGCAGCCGCCTGTCCACACACCGACACATTGTTTGGGTTCATCACCTTGCGTATCTGGACGGCGATCTGCGGTGGGAACAGGCCCCAACCCACGCGAAACCCGGCCAGCCCATAGGCCTTGGACAGAGTTCGAAGCACGACCGTGCCCCCCCGCGCGACAAGGTCGAACATCGGCTCGTTCAGATCATCGGCGAACTCGCCATAGGCCTCGTCGATCACTAGCAGTGTGTTGTCCCGCAACCCTTCCCAAAGCCGCACCAGATCGCGACGGGAGATACGGGTGCCTGTCGGGTTGCCGGGATTGGCCACAAATACCACCCTCGTATCCGGTTGCACGGCTGCCAGAAGCGCGTCGACGGATACGCATCCGTCCACCTCGGCGGCAGTGTCGAAACGGGCGCGAGCCAACTGAGCCACGGTACGAAAAAACGGGTATGCGTTCGCAGGGGAAAGAACGGCGGCGTCTGGTCCGGCAAAGGCCAGCGCCAGACCCGCAATCAGCTCCATCGACCCGTTCCCGCACAACAGACCTTGCTCGGGCAGATCATGAAGCTCGGCCAGTCGCGCACGCAGTGCCGTCCAGTCCGGGTCCGGGTAGAGGTGCCCGTTCGCGGCCGCCTCTGCGACGGCCTGTCCGACCAAGGGACTTGGCGGGCGCAGGCTTTCGTTCTGCGACAGCGAAACAAGGCGCTGTCCTGCCGGCGGATCCAGCTGAGCCAACGCATAAGGTGACATGGCAGCGACATGGGAAACGGGACGGATCATGGCTTTACCCCATAGACATGCTGCGCGGCCCGGGCGCTCACAAGCTCGTCCCGCACATCCTGTCGAACAGCCAAGGGTGACCTTTCATCGGGTGGCCCAAATCCGCCGCCGCCCGGAGTTTGGAAGATCAGCGTTTCGCCGCCGCCAATTCGCACCTCGCCCTTGCCCGGCAAGTCCGGGCCGTCGGGGCCGAGACGGATGCGACCGGGCGCGCCCGCCAGTCCGCCGTGCCGTCCCTTGGCTGGGTTTGCGATGCGTTCGACCGAAAGGAACAGCATAAAATCCTCGCCGGTGGAGGAGCGTATTTCGATGTTCTGCCCCAATCCGCCGCGGAGGCGACCGGGGCCACCGCTGTCCTGGCGCAATTCGCGACGCGTGATCAGGACAGGCGCGACAGCCTCGGTTGTCTCGATCTGGCTGCCCCAGACACCCGAGGGGAAGGCCGTCGCCGACAGGCCATCCAGGCTTGGCCTTGCGCCGGTTCCGCCGCTGAACACCAATTCCAGAGCAAACTGCGTGCCACCGCGGGAAACCGCCTCGGGTGCGTGGCGCAGAGGCAGGTCGTACATGCACGATGCGCCTTCGGCCGGCACGGCGTCCGGCAGAGCCTGCGACAGGCAGCCATAGACCAGATCCGGGGTCATCTGTCCCAACGTATGGCGCATGGCCACCGGAGCGGGTGGCTGCGCATTCAGGATGCAATCCGCCGGTCCCGTCACGTGGAATGGCGCCAAAGAGCCTGCATTGTTGGGGATGTCAGGGCCGATGATGCAGCGCAGGGCAAATACCGTATAGGCCGTTGCATAGTTGAGCGGCACGTTGATGCCTTTGCGCGACAAGCCCGATGTGCCCGAAAAGTCGATCAGAACCCGGTCATCCGCGATGGTCAGGGCCGCGCACAAGTCGATCTCGCACTCGTACCCATCGACGGTCAGCACATTGTGCCACGTGCCATTCGGCAGCGCCGAAATGGCCTCGATCGTGCCGCGGCGCGAGGTTTCGATGATGTAATCGGCCAGGCTGTCCAGAGTATCGATGCCAAACTCGACCATCATGTCGGCCAGACGCGCTGCGCCCGTTTCGCAGCACGCGATCAATGCGTAGATGTCGCCCTCATTGGCGATGGGCTCGCGCGAGTTGGCTTTGACGATATCCATCAGCAGCGCGTTCAACTGACCTTGGTCGACCAGTTTGCACGGCGGGATTCGAAGCCCCTCATCAAAGATATCCGAGCCTTCGGGACCCATGCCCAAACCGCCGAGGTCGACCAGATGCGAGGTGCAGGCCGAAAACCCAACCACATTGCCACGATGAAAAACCGGCATCATCAGCAGGAAATCGTTCAAATGGCCAGATGCGATCCAAGGATCGTTGGTCAGAAAAATATCGCCTGGCTTCATTTCGGAGCGGGAGTATCGCCCGCACAGGGTCTTAACCGCTTCGGCCATCGTGTTGATGTGGCCCGGCGTTCCAGTAACGGCTTGGGCCAGCATACGGCCGCGTACATCAAAAATGCCGGCGGATATGTCGCCGCATTCACGAACGATCGGAGAAAAGGCGGCGCGGATCAGCGCCTGGCCCTGTTCTTCGACCACCGCTAGCAGCCGGTTCCACATGACCTGCAGACGGGTATTCGTCGTGTTCATTCGGCGTCCTCCTGTATCCGGTTGAGCCAGAGATTGCCGCCGCCATCGACGCTGGCCTGAAAATCCGCGCTGACGAATGTGGTGGTTTGAGGCTCGGCAATCAGCGCCGGTCCGCGCAGCCAATCGCCGGGTTCAAGACCGGATCGATCGTAGATACTGGCGTCGCACCAATGCCCGCTGACATCACAAAGAATGCGTCGATGGTCGCACGGCCGCGCCGTGCGCTGTTGGGCTACGTCAGGAACCCGGCTGAGGGCAGGGGCGGGTGACGACACCTCGACGGACCAGTTGAGAATCTCGATCGCCATTCCCGGTACAGCGCGGCGGAACAACCGGCTGTACTCGGATTCGAAATCCCGGCGCAGGATTTCGATGTCTGCAGGCCCAAGTGCCCGATCCGGAAGCGCGATCTCGATCTCATGACCCTGGCCGTGGTACCGCATGAAGGCCTGTTTTCGGATCGACAACTCGGCTTCGGGTGCACCGGCGCGGACCACGGCCAGCGCCTCGGCTGTCATTTCGTCAAAAAAGGCGTTGAGGCCGTCGAGATCCGGCTGGTCTAGAGTGGCATAGCGCGACCGGACGATTTCGAAGGCGACCGGGGCATACAGAAATCCGACCGCTGACCCTACGCCCGGGTTCTTCGGGATCACGATTTGGTCGACCTGACACCGCCGGGCCACTCGCGTTGCGTGCAATGGCCCATTGCCGCCAAAGGCGATCATCACTCGGGTTGCCAACTCTTTTCCGGACTCGACCGCGTGCATCCGACCTGCGGCGGCCATGCTTTCGTCGACGATTTCGCTGAGACCACGTGCGGCCAGGTCCGGTGCCAGGTCCAGCGCGCTCCCGATTTCCACGGTGATGGCCTGTTCGGCGGCAGCTGTGTCAATCGTCAGTCGGCCTTCGGCAAACCGGCCGGGTTCGATCAGGCCCTGCACCACATCGGCGTCTGTCACGGTCGCCGCCCTGCCGCCATTGCCGAAGGCGGCAGGGCCTGGCTGTGCGCCGGCACTTTCGGGGCCAACCTGCAGGCGGCCCAGCCGATCGACCCTGGCAATCGAGCCGCCGCCTGCGCCGATTTCGATCATCTCGATCACGGGGACGCGCACCGGCATGCCTGAGCCTTTGATGAAGCGCGCGGCCCTTGCGATTTCGAACCTGCGCGCGGTCTGCGGGCGGAAAGCATCAATCAGGCACAGCTTGGCAGTCGTCCCCCCCATGTCAAAGCTGGTTACGGCGCGCGCACCGGTTTCAGCCGCGATCCGTGCGGCAAGGATGGCCCCACCGGCCGGGCCGGATTCGACCAACCGGATCGGCAGGCGGGCGGCCGTTTCCAATGTTGTCATACCGCCGCCGGCCGTCATCATGAGAATGGGACAGGTCAGCCCCTCTGCGGCGAAGCGGGATTGGAACTCGGCCAGGTACCCGGCCATCTGGGGCTGGATATAGGCGTTGGCGATGGTGGTGCACAGGCGGTCAAATTCGCGCGCCTCGGGGCTGACTTCGTGCGAGAGCGAGATAGCCAGGTCGGGGAGCTCCTTGAGCAACTGGTCTCGCAGAGACAGCTCGTGCTTTGGGTTGGCATAGGAATGCATCAGGCATACCGCCACGGACTGGGCGTCGGTATCCTCAATCCGGCGCACCAGATCGCTCATACCGGCGACATCCAGCGGTGTCAGTTCGTCACCACGTGCATCCATTCGCCCGCCGATCGTGAAGGCACGAGCGCGTGGGACCAGCAGGTTGGGCTTGACCAGATTGATGTCATACTGGCTGTAGCGACGTTCGTACCCAATCTCGAGTATGTCCCGAAACCCGTCGGTGGTTATTGTCGCAACCGGGGCACCCCGCCGCTCGATCAGGGCATTGGTGGCCAGAGTGGTGCCGTGAATGAACCCGGAAACCTGCGGGAAACCGGCATCGGCGTCATCCAGAACGCGCTTTGCACCAATCAAGGCGCCGACGGTTGGGTTGTCCGGTGTCGTCGGAGTTTTCGTCGTTGCGAGGATATTGGATTGCCCGTCCATCAGAACGGTATCGGTAAATGTGCCGCCAATATCGACGGCCAGCCGAAGCCCAGCGTGATTGTGCATAAAATGAAGCCATGGGCGAAGTTTCAGATCGTTTCGGGCTGCTGGTTCAGCATCCGAAGACTGCGAAAAAACCCGTCCCTCGTCAGACGACGAGGTTGCAACCGGTTGCCCGGCGGCCTTGGGTATCTTTGGTGCAGTCAATCACGGCTTGATCACTCTGGTTGTCGATCCGATGGAAAAATGCTGCCCATAGCGGGATCACCTGTCAACAGAAATGCGACAGGGTTAGGCGACGCCTCCCTGCAATTGACGGCTTAGGTTGTCGGCGGCATCCGGGGCATACCGGTCGATCAGGGCACCCAATTCAGGCCGGCAAGACCCGCAATTTGTTCCGGCGTTCAACGCCGCGCCGATAGCGTCGACACTGATCGCTTGCCCGCACGAGATCGCGTCAACGATCGTCTTCAACCCGACGCCAAAACAGGCGCAGATGATTGGTCCGGTGTCCTTGGCATCTGCGGGTGCGCGGCCGGTCAGAAACTGTGCGGGTGGTATGTCCGGCATCGACGCAAGATAGTCCCGCATCAGGGGCAGCGGGCGCGGCGACACGAACAGTGCCGCTTGCAGGCATCCGTTCTGCGACAACGCAATGCGAAATGAACCGCGGGCGGGGTCACCTGCCGTGACCGCGTCCGCATCGGTCAGCGCAAACCATTCGCGGGCGGTTTTTTCCCAATTCAGTATCCGGGCATGATCAGCCAGCTCTGTCCTGAAACCGTTGTCCGTTCGGACCGTCGCCCGGTAAGAGACCGAGGGGGTCAGGGGGTTCCTGGAGACTGCAAAGGCGTACCACGCCGCCTGCATGACCGAGATCGAAACGGGTGTGGCCTTGCTTTCGGGTTGTCCGGAGATCGGATCAGTGGTGCCGGGAACCAGAATGTCCACCCGGCCCGAAGGCGCCGTTTCCGCAGTCCAATGGATGGGGGCAAAGACGTGACCGATGCGAACATCTTGGGTGATGCGCGCGCGAAAAATACCACGCCCAGTGGGACTGGTGACCTCGACAAGATCTGCGCTGGATATCCCCTCGCGGGCGGCGTCCTGGGGATGAATGTCCACAAACGGCTCGGCCAGATGGGCGGACAGGCGGGCTGAAAGACCGGTCCGGGTCATGGTGTGCCATTGATCCCGTGTGCGTCCGGTGTTCATCACAAAGGGATATTGCTGTCCGGGTCGGGCTGCCGGACGCCGATGGGCAACAGGAACGATCCGGGCCTTCCTGTCTGAGTGAAAGAAGTGTCCGTCACCGAAAAACCTCCCACCTGCACCCTTGCGACCCAATGGCCAGCGGGTGGGTTCCAATTCGGCATAGCCCGCCTCGTCAATTTCGGAGAAGCCCGAAATGTCGAAGTCTTTCCCGAACTGCGCGGCGATTTGGGACATTGCGGCGTATTCCCGGAATATCTCGGCCGGTGAAGCGTAGTCGAACGCGGTTTTCCATCCCATGCGGCGGCCAACTTCGGCCAGGATGTCCCAATCCGGGCGCGCTTGGCCCGGTGACTGCAAAACGGCGCGTTGCCGGCTGATGGTTCGGTCCGAATTCGTGACAGTTCCGTTCTTTTCGGCCCACCCAGCGGCCGGCAACACAACGTCGGCCAGACGCGCCGTATCGGTATTCAACGTCAGATCACTGACGACCGTGAACGAGCAGGCGGCGATTGCGCGGCTGACCCTGTCAGCTTCGGGCATGGTTGCCGCCGGGTTGGTGTGGATGATCCAAAGGGCCTTGATCTGCCCATCTTCGACCGCACGGAACATGTCCACGGCCTTCAGCCCCGGAGACTGCGGTATTGCAGGCGCCTGCCAATACGCCTGAACCGCGGCGCGATGATCGGCGTTTTCGATGTCCAGATGGCAAGCCAGCGTGTTGGCCAGACCACCCACTTCGCGCCCACCCATCGCGTTGGGTTGGCCGGTGACCGAGAACGGGCCCATTCCCGGCCGTCCGATCCGACCGGTGGCCAGATGGCAGTTCAGAATGGCGTTGACTTTGTCGGTCCCGCTGGAGGATTGGTTCACTCCCTGGCTGAAGACCGTCACGACGCGCGGGGTATTGATCCATAGATCGAAAAATGCGGCGAGTTTTTCGGCAGGCAGGCCGGTTTCCGAGATCTGGTCGTTTCCGGCCGTTTCCAGTGCGGCTTCCAGACCCGAGGTTAGCCTCACGAAGTCCGGGTCCACGGCCCCGCGCCGATGAATCTCGGTCAGCAGCCCGTTGAACAGCGCCACGTCGCTGCCCGGATTCAGCGCCAGATGCAGATCGGCCTGATCGCAGCTGGCGGTGCGGCGCGGGTCGATCACCACGATCCGGGTGCCGCGCGCCTGCCGTGCCGCCAGGACGCGCTGGTACAGAACCGGGTGGCACCACGCCAGGTTCGACCCGACCAGCACCACCAGATCGGCCTGATCCAGATCCTCGTAGGTGCCGGGCACGGTGTCGGTGCCAAAGGCCCGCTTGTGCCCGGCCACGGTCGAGGCCATGCACAGCCGCGAATTGGTGTCGATATTGGCCGATCCGATGAAGCCCTTCATCAACTTGTTGGCCACGTAGTAATCCTCGGTCAGCAACTGCCCCGAGACATAGAAGGCCACGCTGTCGGGACCATGCGCCGCGATCGTTTCGCGGAACCGGTCGGCCACCAGCTGCAGCGCGTTGTCCCAGCCCACGTTCCTGCCAAAGGCGCGCGGGGTCAGCAGGCGGTGGCCCAGCCCGACCGTTTCACCCAGCGCGGTGCCTTTGGAACACAACCGTCCGAAATTCGCCGGGTGGTTCGGGTCGCCCCGCACGGTCAGACCTCCCGCCCCGTCCGGGCGCAGCAGCACGCCGCAACCCACGCCGCAATAGGCGCAGGTGGATCGAACCTCGGGCAGGTTCGAGCCGTCCATCACGCGGCGCTCCGCTCGGTGACGGCGCGGGCGTCCAGCAGGATGCGCCCGCCCTCCAGCCGAACCGGATAGGTGGTGATCCGGCCTTCATCCGCGCCTTGGGCCTCGCCCGTATTCAGGTCGAACACCCAGTTGTGCAGCGGGCAGGTCACCGACTGGCCATGCACGATGCCTTCGGACAGCGGGCCGCCCTTGTGGGGGCAGGCATTGCTGGCCGCGAACAGTTCGGCCTCGGCCGTGCGGAAGATGGCGATGCAGCCAAGACGGGTTTTCACCAGACGCGCGCCACGCAGCGGCACGTCGTCGATATGTCCGATGTCGATCCAGCTCATTCCGCGGCCTCCAGGGTGAAATCTGCAATCGGGGCATAGCTCGGCGCCTTGTCACGCACATGCTCGGCCCAGGGGTCCTTGCGATAGATGCTTTGCGACAGTTCGAACCGCGCGACCAATGCCCGCCTGTTTTCGAGGTCGTCGACCACATTGGCCCTGACCCAGTCCATGCCGACCTTGGCCAGCCATTTGTACAGCCGGTCCAGATACTTGCCGCCCTCGCGATAGGCCTGGGTGACGGCCATCACAACCTCGATCGCCTCGTCCTCGGTCGGGACCTGGCACAGCAGTTCGGTTTCCTTGACGTCCATCCCGGCCGCCCCGCCGATGCCGATCTGATAGCCCGAGTCCACGCAGACCACGCCGATATCTTTGCAGGTCGCCTCGGCACAGTTGCGGGGGCAGCCCGAAACCGCCAGCTTGAGCTTGTGCGGTGTCCACGATCCCCACAGGATCTGTTCCAGCTTGATGCCAAGGCCGGTGCTGTCCTGGGTCCCGAAGCGGCAGTGATCGGTGCCGACACAGGTTTTGACCGTGCGCAGACCCTTGGAATAGGCGTGCCCCGAGACCAGGCCGGCCTTGTTCAGATCGGCCCAGATGGCGGGCAGGTCCTCGCCCTTGACGCCCAGCAGGTCGATGCGCTGACCGCCGGTGACCTTGACGGTGGGCACGTCATATTTCTCGGCCGCGTCGGCGATGGCGCGAAGCTCGGCCGGGTTGGTGATGCCGCCCCACATGCGGGGCACGACGCTGAAGGTGCCGTCCTTCTGGATGTTGGCGTGTTTGCGTTCGTTGACGAACCGGCTTTGCGGGTCGTCCTGGTATTCCAGCGGCCAGTCGGCCAGCAGGTAATAGTTGATCGCCGGCCGGCAGACATGGCAGCCATTGGGCGTTTTCCAGCCCAGCTCCTGCCAGACGGCGGCCTGGCTTTTCAACTCTTGCGCCTTGATCAGGCGGCGCACGTCCTCGTGGGTCAGGTCGGTGCACCCGCAGATCGGTTGCGCCGCCGGCATCTGGAACTCATCGCCAAGCGTGACCTGCAGGACCTGTTCGACCAGACCCGTGCACGTTCCGCAGGATGCGCTGGCCTTGGTGCTGGCGCGCACGGCGGCCAGATCGGTGGCCCCGGCGGCGATCGCCTCGACGATGGTGCCCTTGCATACGCCGTTGCAGCCGCAGATCTCCGCCTCAGGCGGCAATGCTGCAACGGCTGACAGAGGGTCCGCGGTGTCGCCCCCCTGATAGGCCGGGCCAAAGATCAGCGTGTCGCGCATCTCGTCGATGTCGGTGCCGTCCTTGATCAGGCCGAAGAACCAGCTGCCATCGGCGGTGTCGCCATACATGACCGCGCCGATCAGGCGGTCATCTTCGATGACCAGCCGCTTGTAGACCCCGCGCGCCGGGTCGCGGAACACGATGTCCTCGCGCCCCTCGCCCTCGGCGAAGTCTCCGGCGCTGAACAGGTCGCAGCCGGTGACCTTCAGCTTGGTGGCCAGTTCCTTGACCACGAAGGTGTCCGGCTGGCCCAGCAGGGTATTGGCCGCGACCTTGGCCTGATCGTAAAGCGGCGCCACCAGGCCGAACGGGTGGCCGTCGAATTCGACGCATTCGCCCACGGCCAGCACATCGGGGTCCGAGCTCTGCATCTGCGCGTTCACCTCGATCCCGCGGGCCACGTCCAGCCCGGCATCGGTGGCCAGCCGGGTTTCGGGGCGGATGCCGACGGCCATCACGACCAGATCGGCGGGCAGCGTTTCGCCGCTTTCCAGCAGCACCGCCTCGGCGCGACCCTCACCCAGAATGGCCTTGGTCGAGGCCTGGGTCCGCACGGTGATCCCGCGGCGTTCCAGATCCTTGCGCAGCAGGTATCCGGCGGCCTCGTCCAACTGCCGTTCCATCAGGTGGCCCATCAGGTGCACCACGGTGACGGTCATGCCGCGTTCGGCCAGCCCCGCCGCGGCCTCGAGCCCCAGAAGCCCGCCGCCGATCACCACCGCGTTGCCACCCTTGGCGGCCGCGTCGATCATCGCGTTGGTGTCGTCCAGATCGCGATAGGTGATGACGCCGGGCAGGTCCTTGCCCGGAACCGGAATGATGAACGGGGCCGAGCCGGTGGCGATCAGCAGCTTGTCATAGGGCACATGACCGTTTTCGCCCTCGACCACCTTCATCTCGCGGTCGATCTTCACCACATGCTCGCCAAAGCGGCAGGCGATGCCCCGCTGCGCGTACCAGTCGCCGTCATGGGTGACGATGTCCTCATAGGTCTTATCGCCCGAAAGAACCGGGCTGAGCATAATGCGGTTGTAGTTTCCGCGCGGTTCGGCGTTGAACAGGGTGATGTCGAACGCATCCGGCGCGGTCTCGGTCAGATGTTCAAGCACGCGGCCCGACGCCATCCCGGCACCGATCACGACAAGTTTCTGTTTCATGGGGTCACTCCGCTGCAATGGCCTTGGGGGCGGGCGATTTCGGCTTGGCGCCGTGTTCGTATTCTTCGAGGAAATCCAGAACTTCCTGCCGGTAGGCGTAGTAGTCGGGATGTTCGAGCAACGCCTTGCGGGTGCGCGGGCGCGGCAGGTCCACGCGGGTGATCTTGCCGATCGTAGCCTGCGGGCCGTTGGTCATCATCACCACCCGGTCGGCCAGCAGGATCGCCTCGTCCACGTCATGGGTGACGCAGATCGCGGTGACCTTGGTGCGCGACCAGACCTCCATCAGAACCTCCTGCAGCTCCCAGCGGGTCAGGCTGTCGAGCATCCCGAAAGGTTCATCCAGCAGCAGCAGCTTGGGCGACAGGGCAAAGGCGCGGGCGATGCCGACGCGCTGTCTCATGCCGTTCGACAGGTCGCTGGCCTGCTTGTCCATCGCATCGGCCAGGCCGACGCGTTCCAGGTAGTATTCCACCACGTCCTGCCGTTCGGCCTGGCTGGCGTTCGGATAGACCTTGTCGACCCCGATCGCCACGTTCTCTTTCGCGGACAGCCACGGGAACAGGTTGGGTGACTGGAACACCACCGCGCGTTCAGGGTCGGCGCCTTCGACGTGGCGGCCATCCAGCTTGATCGCGCCCTTGGAAATCTCGTTCAGCCCCGCCGCCATGGTCAGCACCGTGGATTTGCCGCAGCCCGAATGGCCGATCAGCGAGATGAACTCGCCCTTGTCGATCTTCAGATCGAAGTCCTCGACCACGGTCAGCGGCCCCTTGGGCGTGGGATAGACCTTGTGCAGTTGCGAGAAATCCAGGAACCGGCTGTCGATCATGCCCTTCTGCGCCTCGGTCACGGCGGTGGGCACGCCGTGGATCGGCGTGACCTCGGGCAGGATGCGGGTGCCTTCGACCTTGGCCTCGATCCCCACATCCATCAGGTATTTGGTGACCTCGGCGCGCAGGCGCTTGAAGGTTTCATCGGTGTTCATCGCCGCCCGGTCGCGCGGGCGCGGGATCGAGACGCGGAACTCCTGCCCCAGCGTGCCGTCGGGGTTCAGGGCGATGATCCGGTCGGCCAGAATGATCGCCTCGTCCACGTCATTGGTGATCAGCACGCAGGTCTTGCGGTCGGCTTCCCAGATGCGCTCGATCTCGTCGGCCAGGTTGGCGCGGGTCAGAGCGTCCAGTGCCGACAGCGGCTCGTCCAGCAACAAGACCTCGGGGTTCATGGCCAGCGCCCTGGCTACGTTGACCCGCTGGCGCATCCCGCCCGACAATTCGGCCGGCCGGCGCGACGCCGCGTGACTTAGGCCGACCATCTTGACGAAATGGGCCACCTTCGCGGCCTTCTCGGCCTTGGGCAGGCCCGGAAAGACCGTATCGACCGCCAGTCCGACATTGCCGCTGACCGTCAGCCACGGCATCAGCGAGTAGTTCTGAAAGATCACGCCGCGTTCCGGCCCCGGCCCCTTGATAGGCGCGCCCTTGAAGGTGACCTGCCCGCGGCTGGGCATGTCCAGCCCGGCCATCAGGTTGATCAGCGTGGTCTTGCCGGTGCCGGAAAAGCCCAGGATCACCAGGAACTCGCCCTCCTGCACCTGCAGGTCGATGCCGTTCAGAACATCGGTGCGCCCGGTGCCTTCGCCGAAAGATTTCGAGACATTTTCGAAGCTGAGGATGCTCATCACGCTCACCGGTTGTTGGTAAAGGTAAACAGGGACTGCAGCGCGTACATCACCCGGTCCAGCAGGAAGCCGATGATGCCGATGGTGAAGACCGCCACCATGATCCGGGCCAGCGAGCTGGACGAGCCGTTCTGGAACTCGTCCCAGACGAATTTGCCCAGGCCCGGGTTCTGCGCCAACATCTCGGCCGCGATCAGGACCATCCAACCCACGCCCAGCGACAGGCGCAGGCCGGTGAAGATCAGCGGCAGCGCCGAGGGCAGCACCAGCTTGGTGATCTTGGTCCAGGTGTTCATCTTCAGAACCTTGGACACGTTCACCAGATCCTTGTCGATCGAGGCCACGCCCAACGAGGTGTTGATCAGCGTGGGCCACAGCGAACACAGCGTCACCGTGATGGCCGAGATCAGGAAGGATTTCGCGAACCAGCCGTCATTGGTGACATAGACGGCCGAGACGATCATCGTCACGATCGGCAGCCAGGCCAGCGGCGAGACCGGTTTGAACACCTGGATCAGCGGGTTCAGCGCCGCGTTTGCGGTGGGCGACAGCCCCGCCGCGATGCCCAGCGGCACCGCCACGACCGTGGCGATCAGGAACCCGAAGAACACGGTTTTGATCGAGGTCCAGATCTGCTGGTAGTAAGACGGCGCGCCGGTATAGGCGACCTGCTTGACCTCGTCCGCGCGTCCGGCCTCGATCAGCTTCTGGTTCCGCTTTTCGACCATCGCCTCGAACTTGGCGCGTTTGGCGGCCTTGGCCTGAGCGTCCTGACTCAGGTTGACCATTTCCTCCCAGACCTGCGCCGGGCCGGGCACCGCCCCAAGCGATGTCTGTACCTTGGGGGCCAGCGTCGCCCACAGCAGCAAGAAGGCGCAGATCGACAGGATCGGCACGATCAGCAGCCGCCAGATCTCGGCCATCTGGGCGCGGGGATTGTCGCCGGCGGCGGCCTTCAGAACCGGGGTGGCCCAGCTGAGGCCCAGCACCTGGAACCATTTGTCGGCGGCGTTGATGCGGGTGAATAGACGGGCGCGGCGCGCGTCCCGTGCGGCGTCTGCGTTGAATTCCGGATCGACCGTTGTCATCTGATGCGTCCTTGCGATGGCGGGGCGTTTCAGGGGCCCTGCCCGACCGCAGCCGGGCAGGGCGGTTCGGGGTCAGCCTTGGATTTCGGTCCCGACGACCTTCTGGTCGCCCTTCAGGCCGATCGGCAGGCTTTCGAGATAGGCGTTCGGCGCGTGGCCATCGAAGGGAATGCCGTCGATGATGTCCTCGGCTGGGGTAGGCGCCTTGTAGCCGTCGCTGTCCCAGGGGAAATCGGCCTCGTCCGCCAGGCCTTCTTCGACCAGAAGGCGCGCGGCCTGCAGATAGATCTCGGGCTTGTAGACCGACTTGGCGACCTCGTCATACCAGCTGTCTGCCTTGGCTTCGGGGATTTGCCCCCAGCGGCGCATCTGGGTCAGGTACCAGACCGCGTCGGAATAGAACGGATAGGTCGCGTTGTAGCGGAAGAACACGTTGAAATCGGGCACCTCGCGCTTGTCGCCCTTTTCGTATTCGAACGTGCCGGTCATGGAGTTGGCGATCACCTCGTAATCGGCCCCTACATATTCCGGGCGGCTGAGGATCTCGACCGCCTCGGGACGGTTGGCATTGTCGTTCTCGTCCAGCCACATCGCCGCACGGATCAGCGCCTTGGTCACGGCCAAGGTGGTGTTCGGGTATTCCTCGGCGAATTCGGCGGTGATGCCGAACACCTTTTCAGGGTTGTTCTTCCACAGCTCGTAGTCGGTGATGACCGGAACGCCGATGCCCTTGAACACCGCCTGCTGGTTCCAAGGCTCGCCCACGCAATAGCCATGGATCGTGCCGGCCTCGAGCGTGGCGGGCATCTGCGGCGGCGGGGTGACCGACAGGAACACGTCCGCGCCGATCTGACCGGTCACGTTTTCAGGGCTGTAATAGCCCGGGTTCAGCCCCCCGGCGGCCAGCCAGTAGCGCAGTTCGTAATTGTGGGTCGAAACCGGGAACACCATGCCCATGTTGAAAGGCTTGCCCTCGGCCTTGTACTTCTCGACCACCGGAGCCAGTGCCTCGGCGCTGATCGGATGCTGCGGGCGGCCGTCGTCCATCACCGGGATGTTGGGTTTCATCTCCGCCCAGACCTCGTTGGATACCGTGATGCCGTTGCCGTTCAGGTCCATCGAGAAGGGCGTGATGATATGCGCCTCGGTTCCATAACCAATGGTCGCCGCCAGCGGTTGACCGGCCAGCATATGCGCACCGTCCAGCTGGCCGCCGATCACGCCGTCCAGCAGAACTTTCCAGTTGGCCTGCGCCTCGAGCGTCACGAACAGGCCCTCGTCCAGGAAATACCCCTGCTCATAGGCAACGGCCAGCGGCGCCATGTCGGTCAGCTTGATGAAGCCGAAGGTCAGTTCGTCCTTTTCCAGCTCCAGCATTTCTGCGGTGGCCGGCGCAACAAGGGCTGTCGTCGCAACAAGACTCAGAATGAGTTTTTTCATCTTTGTTCCTTTCGGTCCGGCCCAAACCGGGCTGGGTGGCGACCCGAGCAACGTTCGGGCCAAAAAAAAGCCGCCGACACACACCGCCGGAAGGAGAAGGCGGTTGGTCGAGCGGCTTTGCTCAGAAGTTTTGCCCAAGACATCAGGCGAATTCCTACGGTGGGCGACGTTGCCTGCCGTTGTCCTGATAAAGGCACCGGTGAGCAGATGAGTCATCCGAAATTGACGGCCATCAGGCGAAAATTCTGCAACGCAGCATAATTTGACGCTGCAGTGCAAAAAAATTAGGCGCACTTACTGGGAAGGCTCAAAAATCCGACTGTCGAAAAAGACGTTTTGCGGCAACATCAACTTTCCACCCGGGCCGGACACTAGCGTCGGGTCGTTGCCGGCACCCTCGGGCTTTTCAGAATCGGCGGGCATGACAACACCGATTCCCTGCAGCTCGCGCCGATACAGGTCACTTTGGAACACATCGGCTGCCGTACGCTCGGCATCTGACGGATCCAGTCCATATCTTCGCGCCATGTGGTGCGCGATCCATTTGGCCTGACTGCGCCAAGGAAAGCCCGTTGCGCCTTCGTGAAAAGTGACAAACCGGTCGACCTGACGCTGGTCTCCGCGCGCTGAAATCGCAAATTGTCCGGTCAATGCCCGGTCGACCAGGTCCGCGGGAACATCCAGATAGAGCCTCTGCGCCAGCATCTCCGACGCCGTAGTCAGGCTTTCGGGATTTGAAAGCCACCGGCCCGCCCGCCAGATCGCCCGCAGCAGCGCGCCCGTCAGATGTGGTTCCGTCTGCGCCCATTCCGTTCGCACGGCCAGCACCTTTTCAGGGGCGCAGGACCAAATCGCGTTTCCCGGGAGCAGGAGCGCACCCACCCGGTCATCGACGGAAAACGACCCCCAGGGCTCACCCACGCAGAAAGCATCGATCTCACCGGCGGCCAGGGCCTGGGCCATCAACGGTGGGGGAACGGTGCGGATCTCAACCTGGGTCGAGGCGAGTTCCGTGCCGCTGACCCAATATCGCAGCAGCTCCACATGCATGGAAAACGGAAACGGAACCCCGAAGGTCAGCGTTCCACCGGCCGCCTTTGCCAAGGCCGCTCCGGCCGCAAAAGCATCGCTGAAATCGAAGGCATAGCCATTTTCGCGCAGCCGCGCCTCCAGTTGGCGGCCAACGCCGATCACGTTTCCATTGACCGACAGGACCGATACGGCCGAAAGGGGCGTGACGATCCCCCCAAGCCCCAGCGCCATGGCCACCGGGACAGGGGACAGCAGGTGCGCCGCATCAACATGTCCGAAGGCCAGCATGTCCCGCAACGAGGACCAGGACGGGGCAGGGCGCAGGTCCAGAGAGATGCCCTCGGCCTGATCATATCCCATCTCGTGCGCCACGATCAGGGGGGCTGCATCGACCAACGGCATATAGGCCGCTCGGAGCGAGACCGCCCTCATGACAACAGCCCCGAAGCCGTCACCAAAGCCTCGGCCACATCGGCCACCCGGCGATTCTGATTCATGGCGGTCTTGCGCAGCAGGGCATAGGCTTCATCTTCCTGAATGCCCTTTGCTTTCATCAACACCCCTTTCGCGCGGTCGATCACCTTGCGCTCTTCCAATGCGCGTCTGGTTTCGGCCAACTCGGTCCGCATCTGGCGCAGTACTTGGAAACGGGCGATGGCGGTGTCGATGATGGGCTTGACCCTTTCGGGATGCAGACCGTCGACGACATAGGCCGAGACACCTGCTTCGACCGCAGCTTTGGACAGGCCGCCTGCAGCCCCGGATACGAACATGGCAACCGGCCGCTCCATCGGGCCGGAGGCGGTTGTCAGTTCTTCAAGCATGTCCCGAGATGGATTGTCGATGTCGATCAGAACGACATCGGGATTGTGGACAGCAATCTTGCTCGGCAATTCAGACACGCCATCGATCACCTGCGCCTCGACGCTCCCCGCCGCTTTCAG
The DNA here is from genome assembly GCF_025141855.1 of Ruegeria sp. B32. Taxonomy (NCBI): domain Bacteria; kingdom Pseudomonadati; phylum Pseudomonadota; class Alphaproteobacteria; order Rhodobacterales; family Roseobacteraceae; genus Ruegeria; species Ruegeria sp. B32. Next base: position 246,535 of record NZ_CP081107.1, read on the forward strand.
GGCCTCGAGGATCGCATCGGCGCGGTCCGGGTTCTGTTCGACAACAACAACGGTCAACGTTTGGTTCATAACATCGAACTGACCAAGCCGGCAGAGCGAGGCAATGCCACCCTCGGAGCGCTGCGCTCAATTCCCCGGAAAGCGCCTATCCAGATGGCAGATCGTGCGCAGATGCCGAATAATTCAGCACGTTGCTGCCCCGGACATATTTGGAGATACGACCAACCAACAAAAAAGGCGCAGCAGGGCGCCTTGTTTTATTGGTCGGAGTGAGAGGATTCGAACCTCCGACCCCTGCCTCCCGAAGACAGTGCTCTACCAGGCTGAGCTACACTCCGACCGTGGCGCGTGATCTATACCCAGTGGATTTGATGTGCAAGAGGGATTCTGTGTGCTTTTTGTCCGAACTAACTCTGCCGCTTGGACCCGCAGGAATTGGCCGGTCAGGGCAGGGCCTCGGTTTGATAGAGGCGGATCTTCGTGCCGCCATGATCGACGATCGGACCCGGAGGTAGCAACGGCAGGCGGGTGGCGCGCGCCAGAGACTGGTTGCTGGTGACGACGCCGACACGCCAGCCGGAAAACCTGGACAACATCACCTTGCCAAAGCTGCCATACAGCGACCGCAGGCGTTTTTCATCGCCGATGCGTGCCCCATACGGTGGGTTGACGATTATCAGGCCCGGCCCGCCCATGGGTGGTTTCAGGTCAGCGACTACGCGTTTTTGGAATTGCGTCGCGCCGTCCACCCCGGCGCGGTTGGCATTCGCCTGCGCGGCCGCGATCGCCCCGTCATTACGGTCCGAGCCATGGAACACGGTATCTGTCTGCGTTGCGACCCAGTCGGCGCGGAGTTCCGCCCATGCCTTGGGGTCAAATCCGGCAAAGTCCTGAAAGGCAAAGGCTCTGTCGCGGCCGGGCGGCAGGCCCATCGCGATCTGCGCGGCTTCGATCACGAAAGTGCCCGAGCCGCACATCGGGTCCAGCACCGGCTCAGATCCGTCAAAGCCGCAACTGCGCAGAAACATCGCCGCCATCGTTTCGCGCATGGGGGCCTTGGCCACCGCTTCCTTGTGACCGCGCTTGTGCAGCGCCTCTCCGGAACTGTCGAGGGAAAATGTGCAGATGTCTTTCTCGATTCGCAGCAGAACACGGACCGTCGCCTCGGACGAGATCGGAGCCCCCAACATGTCAGAGATTGCGCCTTCAATCCGTTGCCGTGCGGCGCCAGCGTGATAGATGCGGGATTTTCGGCTGGTGGCCTCAACCCGAACCGGGACGTCGGGTTTCAGAAAATCTCCCCACGGAAACTTTCGTGCCCGCTTGTCCAGCTGAGCCAGATGCACAGCCGGGAACGAACCCACCCGAACCAACACCTTGTTGGCCCCGCGCAACTGGAGATTGGCACGCCAGACCTCGCGCAGGTTGCCACGAACCGTGACACCACCGGGCGCCAGCCGGGCCTCAGCGAATCCGGCCTCCTGCGCTTCGGCGAGGAGGGGAGCCTCCAGACCGGGTGTCGCGACCAGAAAAATCTCAAGATCGGTATTCTCCATTCCGGCTGCTTATATCAGCAGGGCCATCCGTGCGACACGAAATTTCCTACCAAGTTTTTGGTACTCCGCCCGTGGTTTCGGGTAAAAATAGCTACACGACGCGCGATTTGGGCGGTAACAGGTTTGCGTTTGGCCGCTTCGCCGCGTAAAGGGGCCGTAATCAGAGAGACGCCCGCGGATTTCGGCCGGTCCTCGTCGTTTTTACGACGGGCTTGACGAAACTCCGCGCTATTCAGTGCCCAAAGCAAAGGGCCCTGTATGACGGGCGCAAGAAAAAGGCTTGGAAGAACGTAGCGACATGCAAACTTTCAAACTGAAAAAGGGACTGGACCTTCCGATCGAGGGATCGCCTGAACAGGTCATTCAGCCAGGGCCAGCATATTCTTCGGTTGGCGTGCTGGGTGGAGACTATATCGGTCTGAAACCCCGCATGCTGGTTCAGGAAGGGGACACCCTCCAGCGCGGCACGCCGCTGTTCTGCCACAAGGACGCGCCCGAGGCGATGATGGTTGCGCCGCTGACCGGCAAGGTCGTGGCCATCAACCGCGGTGCGCGGCGCGTGTTGCAGAGCGTCGTCATCGAAGTGTCGGACCCCAACGACCCCGGCGTCGATTTCTCGGGTGTGGGCGATGCCGAGACCGCACAGGGCCTCACCGCCAAGCTGTGCGCCGCCGGCCTATGGACCGCGTTCCGCACGCGGCCCTATTCCAAGATGCCGCAACCGGGCACCGCGCCCGCCGCGATTTTCGTCACCGCCATGGACAGCGAGCCGCTGGCTGCCGATGCCGCGCTGATCATCAATGACGCGAGCGAGGCCTTTGCCGCCGGTCTGGCCGCCGTGGCCAAGCTGACCGAAGGCAAGACCTATCTGTGCCAGAAGGATGGCGACACGATCCCCGGCGCCGATCTGCCGGGCGTCGAGGCTGCGGCCTTCAGCGGCCCCCATCCGGCGGGCCTGGCCGGGACGCATATCCATTTCCTCGAACCCGTGACCGCCGCGAAAACCGTCTGGACCATCGGCTATCAGGACGTGATCGCCATCGGGCGGCTGCTGCAGTCGGGCCATCTGGACCCGAACGTGGTGGTGGCCCTGACCGGCCCCGGCGCGCGTCAGCCGCGTCTGATCCGCACCGTCATGGGGGCCTCGACCGAGGATCTGACCCGCGACGAGATAAATGTCGACGGCGAGGCCCGCGTCATTTCCGGCTCGGTCCTGTCGGGGCGTCACGCCACCGGGCCGTTCGCTTATCTGGGACGCTTCGCGCGCCAGATCTGCATCATCCGCGAGGATCACGACCAGATCCCGATGGGCTGGATCCGTCCGATGCCGTCGAAATACGCGGTGCAGCCGGTTCTGGGTTCGGCCTTTGCCAAAAAGCTGTTCGCCTTCACGTCGAACCTGAACGGTGGCCGCCGCGCCATGGTGCCCACCGGTACCTTCGAAGAGCTCATGCCGCAGGATTACCTGCCGACGCAACTGCTGCGGGCGCTGTTGGTGATGGATACCGACACGGCGCAGGCCCTGGGCGCGCTGGAGCTGGATGAAGAGGATTTGGGCCTTGTGGGCTTTGCCTGTCCGGCCAAGTATGAATACGGGCTGGCGCTGCGCGACTGCCTGACCAAGATTGAAAAGGAGGGCTGATCCACATGGGTTTGCGCAGCTTCTTTGACCGGATCGAGCCGAACTTCACCAAGGGCGGCAAGTACGAGAAGTTCTTCCCCATCTACGAGATGGTGGAAAGCTTCATCTACACTCCGAAAACCGTAACATCCGTGGCACCGCACGCGCGGTCCTACGTGGATATGAAGCGGATCATGACCTATGTCGTGATCGCCACGATCCCCTGCATCCTGTGGGGCATGTACAATACCGGGTTCCAGGCCAACTCGGCAATCGCGACGCTGGGCCCGGAGTCGGCAACCGGTTGGCGCATCGCCATCCTGCAGGCCATGGGCATTTCTCTGGACCCGTCCAGCATCTTTGCCAACGTGATGCACGGGCTGATGTATTTTCTGCCGATCTATATCGTGACACTGGTCGCCGGCGGCACCTTCGAGGTGATCTTTGCCACCGTGCGCGGGCATGAAGTGAACGAGGGCTTTCTTGTCACCTCGATGCTGTACACGTTGATCATGCCGGCCACCGCGCCGTTGTGGCAGGTGGCGCTGGGGATCATCTTTGGTGTGGTCATCGGCAAAGAAGTGTTCGGTGGCACCGGCAAGAACTTCCTCAATCCCGCGCTGGTGGGGCGGGCCTTTCTGTATTTCGCCTATCCCGCATCCATGTCGGGCGACGCGGTCTGGACCCCGGTCGACGGCTTTTCCGGCGCGACCGCGCTGGCCGTTTCGGCCGCTGACGGCTATCAGGCGCTGGCGGCCGAGGGCATCACATGGTGGAACGCCTTCTTCGGCTCGATCCAGGGCAGCTTTGGTGAGACATCGACCCTGGCATGCATGGTCGGGCTCGCCTTCCTGCTGATGACCAAGATTGCCAACTACCGCCTGATCGTGGGCTGTCTGGCGGGAACCATCGGCTTTACCCTGCTGCTGAACCTGATCGGATCGGATACGAACCCGATGTTCGCGATGCCATGGTACTGGCACGTCGTGCTGGGCGGTTATGCGTTCGGTCTGGCCTTCATGGTGACCGAGCCGGTTTCGGCCAGCCACACCAATATGGGCCGCTATATCTATGGCGCCCTGATCGGCGTCATGGTCGTGATGATCCGGGTGGTGAACCCGGCCTTCCCCGAAGGCATGATGCTGGCCATCCTGTTCGGCAACGTCTTTGCGCCGCTGATCGACCATTTCGTCGTTCAGGCAAACATCAAACGGAGGGCGCGTCGCCATGTCTGATACGCAATCCCCTGAACCCAAAGGTGCCATCGCCCGGTTCCTCGCGGCCTCGCCGGACTCGGTAGGCAAGACGATCTTCATCGCGGTCGCCGTGTGCCTGGTCGCTTCGATGATCGTGTCGGCCGCGGCGGTCAGCCTGCGCCCGGTGCAAGAGGCCAACAAGCTCAAGGACAAGCAGATCAACGTTCTGCAGGTCGCGGGCGTCTATGAGCCGGGCATTGACGTGGCCGAGGCTTTTGCCGCGTTCGAACCGCATGTGCTGGAACTGGCGACGGGTGAATTCGTCGACGACCAGTTCGACCCGGCCACGTTCGACGACATTGCTGCCGCCAGTGACCCCGAGTTGAGCGAGCCGCTTGCCGACGACCCTGCCGGCATCGGCCGCAAGGCAAAATACCGCGTGATCTACCTGCTGCGCGACGAAAACGGCGCGTTGGACAAGGTGATCCTGCCGGTCCACGGCTATGGGCTGTGGTCCACGCTCTATGGCTTCATCGCGCTCGAAGCGAATGGCAACGACATCTTCGGGCTGCAATTCTATCAGCACGGGGAAACGCCGGGCCTTGGGGCCGAGGTGGACAACCCGCGCTGGAAAGCCCTCTGGAGCGGCAAGAAGCTGCGCGACGATGCGGGTGATCTGCAGATCACGGTCGCCAAAACGATGCCCGCCGCAGGGCCTGACTTCTATATCGATGCGCTGGCCGGCGCGACCTTGACGACGGTCGGCGTCGACAACCTGGTGAAATTCTGGATGGGGGACGCGGGCTATGCTCCGTTCCTGGCCAAGCTGCAAGCAGGAGAGATCTGATGTCACAGACCAAGAAAGATCTGCTGGTCGACCCGCTTGTCGACAACAACCCGATCACGCTGCAGGTGTTGGGCATCTGCTCGGCGCTGGCGGTAACTTCGTCGCTGCAAGTGGCCTTCGTGATGTCGCTGGCGGTGATGTTCGTGACGGCGTTTTCGTCCTTTTTCATCTCATGCCTGCGCAACCAGATCCCCGGCTCGATCCGGATCATCGTGCAGATGGTCATCATCGCGTCGCTGGTGATCCTGGTCGACCAGATCCTCAAGGCCTATGCCTTCGAGATCTCGAAGACGCTGTCGGTTTTCGTGGGCCTCATCATCACCAACTGCATCGTGATGGGCCGGGCCGAGGCCTTTGCAATGAAGAACCCGCCCGTGGCGTCCTTCATCGACGGTCTGGGCAACGGCATGGGTTATGGCCTGATCCTGATGCTGGTCGGCGTCATCCGCGAGCTGTTCGGCTCGGGCTCTCTGTTTGGGGTGACCATTCTGGAAACCGTGAACAATGGCGGCTGGTACGTGCCCAACGGCTTGCTGCTGCTGCCGCCGTCGGCCTTTTTCATCATCGGCCTGATCATCTGGGCCTTCCGCACGTGGAAGCCGAACCAGGTCGAGGAACGTGAATACAAGATCCAGCAGGTAGAGGCGCACTGATGGAAGGTCTCATCTCACTGGCCGTAAAGGCCATCTTCGTCGAAAACCTCGCGCTCAGCTTTTTCCTGGGCATGTGTACCTTCATCGCCGTGTCGAAAAAAATCTCGACGGCGCTGGGGCTCGGGATCTCGGTCATGGTCGTGCAGGCCATCACCGTTCCGGCCAACAACCTGTTGCTGAATTACCTGCTCAAGCCGGGTGCGCTGGCGTGGGCCGGTTTCCCGGATGTGGACCTGACCTTTCTCGGCCTGATTTCGTATATCGGCGTGATCGCGGCGATGGTGCAGATCCTCGAGATGGTTTTGGACAAGTATTTCCCGCCGCTCTACAACGCGCTGGGGATCTTCCTGCCGCTGATCACGGTGAACTGCGCCATCCTGGGCGGCTCTCTGTTCATGGTCGAACGCGACTACAACTTTGCCGAGGCCGCAACCTATGGCCTGTCCTCGGGCTTTGGTTGGGCGCTGGCGATCACCGCCATGGCGGGCGTGCGCGAAAAGCTGAAATATTCCGACATTCCGGACGGACTGCAGGGCCTCGGCATCACCTTCATCACCGCAGGTCTGATGGCGATGGCCTTCATGTCCTTCTCGGGCGTCAAACTGTAAAGGGGCAGGGGCATGGAAACTTTCTCGCTCGGCGTTGTCCTTTTCACCCTGATCGTTCTGGCCCTGGTCGCGCTTATCATGGCGGCCCGGTCTCGGCTGGTTTCATCGGGCAACGTCAACATCACCATCAACGGTGAGAAAACCATCTCGGTTCCTGCCGGCGGCAAACTGCTGCAGACGCTGGCAGCCGAAAAGCTGTTCGTTCCGTCGGCTTGCGGCGGCGGCGGTACCTGCGCGCAGTGCCGGGTGCGAGTGCTGGAGGGCGGCGGGTCGATCCTGCCGACCGAAGAAAGCCACATCACCAAGCGCGAGGCCACCTGCGGTGACCGCCTGTCGTGCCAGGTGGCCGTCAAACAGGACATGAAGATCGAAGTTCCCGAAGAGGTCTTTGGCGTCAAGAAATGGGAATGCACCGTCCGGTCGAATGACAACGTGGCGACCTTCATCAAGGAACTGGTGCTGGAACTTCCCGAAGGCGAGGATGTGAATTTCCGCGCGGGCGGGTACATCCAGATCGCCGCCCCGGCTCACAAGGTCGACTACAGCGATTTCGACGTCGCCGAGGAATACCGTGAGGATTGGGACAAGTTCAACCTGTGGCAGTACAAATCCACGGTTACCGAACCGATCGAGCGCGCCTATTCGATGGCCAACTACCCCAACGAAAAAGGCATCATCATGCTCAACGTGCGGATCGCCTCGCCCCCGCCGGGGTCCGAAGGCATTCCGCCCGGGCAGATGTCGTCCTACATCTTCAACCTGAAGCCGGGCGACAAGGTTACGATCTCGGGTCCGTTCGGGGAATTCTTCGCACGCGAGACCGACAAAGAGATGGTGTTCGTCGGTGGTGGCGCGGGCATGGCCCCGATGCGCAGCCACATCTTCGACCAGCTCAAGCGTCTGAACACCAAACGCAAGATCACCTTCTGGTATGGTGCGCGGTCGCGCCGCGAGATGTTCTATGTTGAAGATTTCGACCAGCTGGCCGCCGAGAACGAAAATTTCGAGTGGCACGTTGCTTTGTCCGACCCGCAACCGGGCGACGATTGGGATGGCTACACAGGGTTCATCCACAACGTTCTGTTCGAGGAATACCTCAAGAACCACCCGGCGCCCGAAGACTGCGAATTCTACATGTGCGGTCCGCCAATCATGAACCAGTCGGTCATCAACATGCTGCTGGATCTGGGTGTTGATCGCGAAGACATCATGCTGGACGACTTTGGTGGCTAAGAAAAAACCGGTGCAAAATTGCGCCGGTTTCATTTTGTAGCATCAAGACCCAAAACGCCGCGTATTGCCGTTGGTGGTTCAACGCGGTTGCTCCGCATGCAGCGTTCTACCAACGCCAACGTCCGGTCGGCTCGAGGCCGATGCCAAAGACCCCGTAGCCGGGGAAACCGCCGCCCTTGACGGCTGTCCAAAAAATCCCAGCCAGATCACGTATCGCAACAGGATATAGGCCCAGGCCCTGAGCCCACCCGACGAGAACGTGCTGCATTCCCCATCGCAATCAGCGCGGTGGTCGCTGCGCCATTCAGCGCGGACACAACAGCAAGGACGCACAGCACAGCGGACCAAGCACCAGCCCGCCAACCAGAAGACTGAACTGGCCGGCGGCAACCCACAGGGCCTCGGACCTTGCGGACAGAGGTTTCACAGTTAGAAAATGTCTCTCATTTCAGTGTGCTGGCGCGGGTCAGAGCCTCAGATCACTGGCGTTGCGCGGCAGGCAGGATTTGACGTCGAACAAGACATTCCGGGCCTTTCCGAACGCTCGGATTTCGGCTGGATCCATCGCAAGAAATGCATCATGGGCAACCGCAAGGACGATACCGTCATAGGTGCCGGGCTTGGGGTGCTCCAGCAGGTCGATCCCATACTCGTCACGTGCGGCTTGCGGGTCGGCATGGGGATCGTGAACGTCCACGGTCACTCCGTAGCTCTGCAACTCGTGAACGATGTCCACGACCCGGGTGTTTCGCAGATCAGGGCAGTTTTCCTTGAAGGTCAGCCCCATGACCAGGACCCGGGCGTCCGTCATCTCAATCCGCTCGCGGATCATCCGCTTGACCAACTGGGACACGACATATGCGCCCATTCCATCGTTCAGGCGCCGCCCCGCCAGAATGACCTGAGGATGATGGCCAACGGCCTCGGCCTTGTGGGTCAGGTAGTATGGGTCGACCCCGATGCAATGCCCACCGACAAGGCCGGGGCGGAAGGGCAGGAAATTCCATTTGGTGCCCGCCGCCCGCAGCACCGCATCGGTGTCGATGCCGAGGCGCCCGAAGATCATGGCAAGTTCGTTCACCAGGGCGATATTCAGATCGCGCTGTGTGTTCTCGATCACCTTCGCAGCCTCGGCCACGCGGATGCTTTCGGCCTTGTGCGTCCCCGCCGTGATGATCCGCGCATAAAGCGCGTCCACCAGATCGGCGGCCATAGGCGTCGATCCGGACGTGACCTTGCAGATATCGGCGATGCGATGCGCCTTGTCGCCGGGATTGATCCTTTCAGGACTGTACCCGGCAAAGAAATCCACGTTGAAACGCAAGCCGGACTCCCGCTCGAGGATCGGGACGCAGTCTTCCTCGGTCGCGCCGGGGTAGACGGTTGATTCATAGATGACCAGATCACCAGGCTTCAACACCCGTCCAACCGTTTCTGAGGCGCGCAGCAACGGTGCAAGGTCTGGCTGTTTTTGTGCTGTGATCGGTGTGGGCACCGTCACGATATACGTGTCACAGTCCGCCAGATCAGCGGGGTCAGTGGTAAACCTAAGACCCCCGGCGGCGGACAGCTCGTCTTCGCTGACCTCATGCGTGGCGTCACTGCCCTGGCGCAGCGCGTCGATGCGCGTGGGATTGATGTCAAAGCCCAGAACCGGTCCGATCTTGCCAAAGGCAGCGGCCAACGGCAGGCCGACATAGCCCAGACCGATCACGGCGATCCGACGGGAATTGGGGTTTGTATCAAGCATACGTCAGGTCCGGGTCACTAGATCATTTGCCGTGGTATTCGCGGAACCATTCGACAAACTGAGCGATTCCATCCTTGAAATCGGTCTGCGGACGATACCCGGTCAGGCGTTGCAGCAGGTTGGTATTGGCCCATGTCGCCGGAACATCACCCATCTGCATGGGCATGTAATTCCGGATCGCCTTCTTGCCCACGGCTTCCTCGATTGCTTCGACGAAATCCATCAGACGCACCTTGTCACCATTTCCGATGTTGACCACACGATAGGGCGCGACCGGCGAAAGGCTGTCACCCTCCTCGATATCCTCGGGGCTGTCCGGACGGACGGGGACCGCATCGATCAACAACCGGATCCCGCGCACCAGGTCGTTCACATTGGTGAAGTCGCGATACATTTCGCCGTGATTGTAGATGTCGATCGGGCGCCCATCCAGAATTGCATCGACAAACTTGTACAGGGCCAGGTCTGGACGGCCCCAGGTGCCGTATACGGTGAAGAACCGGAACATGGTCGTGGGCAGATCCCAGAGATGGGCATAGGAATGTCCCATCGCTTCGTTCGCCTTCTTGGTGGCAGAATAGATCGTCAATTGGGTGTCGGCCTTTTCCACCTCGGTAAAGGGCATGTCTTCGTTTGCCCCATAAACCGAAGAGGTAGATGCCATGAGCAGGTGACCGACCTTGTGCTGACGGGCCACCTCCATCACGTTGAACGTACCCACAACGTTTGAATCGATATAGCTGCGCGGGTGTTCAAGGCTGTAACGCACACCCGCCTGGGCGGCGAGGTGAACGATAACCTCGGGCTGGAATTCGTCTGCAACCTGCATGAGGCGTTCGTAGTTTTCCAACAGATCCTCGGTTGCCGAGAAGCCGGGCGTCTGCAAGAGCATCTGATGGCGGCGTTGTTTGAGAGTGACGTCGTAGTAATCCGTCATCCCGTCATAGCCATGGACCTGAAATCCTTCGGACAACAGCAGCTTGGCCAGGTGGAACCCGATGAAGCCCGCAGTGCCCGTAATCAATACCCGTTGCATGAAACCCTCGAACGCAAATCAATAATCCCGACCATCAGGGACCCTTTCGACCCGCCAAGGTCAAGGGGATTATCGGTCGGTGGGGCCTCATATCCGATGCAGGGCGGTGCGCGTCAACCATTTGCCGCGCCCAGCCCCGCATTGACCATCGAGGGCAGGAATTGATCCAGCGCCCGACCCCAGGTCGTGATCCGCTGTTCTTGGATGAAGACAATATCGTTGGGGCGCAGTTCCATACGGGCCGCAATCGACAATGCCGCAGGATTGCGCGCATCCAGGTGCCAGGCAGTGAACACACCGATTTCCTTAGGTTTGGGAGAGGCACGCAATACATAGATTTGCGACGCGTCTGCCGTTCTGATGCTGTAACCGCCTTCGCCGAACAAAGCGTCGGCCAGGCTCAGGTGCTGGCCGTAGGGCAGGGGAACACGAGCGTTCTTGGGGAACTCTCCCCCCCCAAGATAGACATAGTCGCGCTGCTCGGCGCCCAGTTGGCACAAGCGCTGCGCAAGTTTTCCAGCGTGAACTTGCACGCCACCGTGCTGGTCAAATCGGACCTAGGGTCTGCCCGAAAACAGACCAAGGCAGGCGGGCAGGCCTATGGGGCCTATGCCCATTACTACAACATGTGACGATCTAGCCGACGATCATCTGCTTCATGCGCAGGGCTTCGTATTCCAGCTCTTTCAGGCGGAAATGCACGACATCTCCGATGGTGATCATGCCCCAAAGCTTGCCGTCGCGAAGAACCGGCATGTGGCGGAACCGCCCCTCGGTCATCGTCTTCAGCACATCCATCAGCAGATCGTCCGGCGTGCAGGTCCGCACATCGCGTGTCATCAGCGCCTCGACCGATTGTGGCAGCGTCTGACCCGGAGTATCCGCCATGCGGCGAACGATATCCCGCTCGGACAGGATCCCCTGCAGTGCGCCGTTCTGATCGGTGACGACAACCGCCCCGATGCGTTTCTCCTTTAGAATTTCGACCACCGAATGGATGGTGTCATTCGGCCGAACCGAAAACACCGCATCACCTTTTCCTTCCAGCAATTTGGCGACAGTGGTCTGAGTATGTGACAAATTCGACTCGGCGGATTGGCTGTAAGTGCTTGACCCGGCCTTGTCGCCACGTGTCGGGGGCTGGTAAGAGCTTGGGGCCATGGGCGGTCTCCTCCTTCAACGCTACAGGCTGTCCTCACCACCTTATCGCAGCAGAGAAACCTGTATAGGGTGCAAATTCAAAAACCGGCGCAACCGCGCCGGGTCGCAAGGAAAAACCGGACCCCGTGACCCAACTCCATCTGTCTCCTGCGGTTGCCGCCGTGATCTTCCTTCTGGTCGTGATCTGCGGGCATAATTTCCGCAAACTGTGGAAAGAACAGCCCCCGGGTTGGCAGAAACGCGCGTGGCTGTTTGGAGTGCCCGCTGCGGTCGGGCTGCTGATCCTGGGCTTCCTGCCGCTGACGCCCTGACGCAGGTTTGACTCTGGGTGGGGCCGCTGGCATATGCCGGGCAACACATTTCCAGGAGATCGCCCCATGCGCCGACTGCTTGCTCTGGCCCTGCCGCTTGTTGTTTCTGGCTGTCTGTTCGACGAGGAGCCCGAGATCGTCCGTCTGTCCGGCGAAACCATGGGCACGACCTATCACATCACCGCAATCGGCGAGGATCTGGACGAGGCTGCCCTGTCCGGCTCTGTGGAGGAAACGCTGGCGCAGGTGAATGCCAAGATGTCCAACTGGGACCCGAATTCCGAAGTCTCGGTCTTTTCCGCCTCGGCCAACACCGACCCGATACCGGTGTCACAGGAATTCGCCTATGTGATCGCGGCGGCCAACCAGGTGCACGAGCAAAGCGGCGGCGTTTTCGACGTGACCCTCGGCCCGTTGATCGAGCTGTGGGGCTTCGGCCCGCGCAAGCCCGAAGACCCGGTGCCGTCGGATGCCGAGATCGCAGCGGCGCTGGAACAGGTGGGGCAGGCGCGCCTGCTGACGCTGGATGCACAGGCCGGGACGCTGGCCAAGGCGCAACCGGGGGTGGGGATCAACCTGTCGGCCATCGCCAAGGGATACGGGATCGACGCCGTGGCCGAGACGTTGCGAGACGCCGGCATCGAGAACTACATGGTCGAGATCGGCGGCGACCTGGTGGCCCGCGGTCAGAACGACAAGGGCGAGGCCTGGCGCATCGGCATCGAAAAGCCCGAAACCGGATCGCAGACCATCCAGTTCATCGTGCCGTTGGACAACCGCGGCATGGCGACCTCGGGCGACTACAAGAACTTCTTCGAACAGGACGGGGTGCGGTATTCGCACATCATCGACCCGATCACCGGACGCCCGATCACGCATCGGACGACCTCGGTCACGGTTCTGGCCGAAAATGCGATGATGGCCGATGCCTGGGCCACTGCGATGCTGGCGCTGGGGCAGGAGCGGGGGCTGAAACTGGCCGATCAGCTGGGTTTGGCGGTGTTTTTCATCTCGCGGGATGTGACAGGCGGCGAAGATGCCTATATCACGGTACAAAGCAGCGCGTTCAAGGATGCGCTGGGATCGAACTGAAGGGCGGGCCGGCTGATGAGCACCTTTATTCTCGCGTTTGTTCTGCTGCTGATCATCATGGTCGGCATGTCGCTGGGCGTGATGCTGATGGGCAAGACCATCAAGGGCAGTTGCGGCGGGCTGAACGCGATCTCGGGGGCCGACAAATGCGTGGTGTGCCAAAAAGACGTGGACCCCAACAGCCCTCTGCGTGACAAGCTGCAATGCAAGCGCGCCCGCCGGATGGTGGAACAGATGGAAAGCCAGGGCGCGCAGCACTGAATGGCCAAGGCCCGCAACATCCTGTTCATCATGTTCGACCAGCTTCGCTGGGATTACCTGAGCTGTTACGGCCATCCACATCTGCACACGCCCAATATCGACCGGCTGGCCGCGCGCGGCGTGCGGTTCACGCGGGCCTATATCCAGTCGCCGATCTGCGGCAGTTCGCGCATGTCCACCTATACCGGGCGCTATGTGCAGTCACATGGCGCCTCGTGGAACGGCATTCCGTTGAAGGTGGGCGAACAGACCATGGGCGACCATCTGCGCAAGGCGGGGATGGACTGCTGGCTGGTCGGCAAGACCCATATGCGCGCCGACGCCGAGGGCATGGCGCGGCTGGGCTTGGAACCCGACAGCCTGATCGGCGCGCGCGTGGCCGAATGCGGTTTCGACGTGTTCGAGCGCGACGACGGGATGCGCCCCGAAGGCCCTGACGGGTTCTATGACCCCGACGGGGCCCGCGCCTACAACGCGTGGCTGGCCGACAAGGGCTATGACGGCGACAACCCCTGGCACGACTTTGCCAATTCCGGGCTGGACGAGGACGGCAACGTGCTGTCGGGCTGGTTTCTGAAAAACGCGCCGCAGGCCGCGAACATCGCCGAAGAAGATAGCGAGACCCCCTATCTGACCACGCGCGGCATCGAATTCATGGAAACCCATGACGGCCCGTGGTGCTGCCACCTGAGCTACATCAAACCGCACTGGCCCTATATCGTCCCCGAGCCCTATGCCTCGATGTACGGGCCCGAGCATGTTCTGCCCCCCAACCGGTCCGAGGCTGAACGGGCCGACGCGCATCCCGTGCTGAGCGCCTTCATGCATACCAAGATCGGTCAGACCTTCTGGCGGCAGGATGTGCGCGAGGCCGTGATCCCCTCCTATATGGGCCTGATCAAGCAGGCCGATGACCAGATCGGGCGGTTGCTGGACTGGATGGACCAGACCGGCCGCATGGACGACACGATGATCGTGCTGACCTCGGACCATGGCGATTTTCTGGGCGATCACTGGATGGGCGAAAAGACGTTCTTCCACGACGCTTCGACCAAGGTGCCGCTGATCATCTACGACCCGTCCGAACAGGCCGATGCCACGCGCGGCACCGCCTGCGACGCGCTGGTCGAGTCGATCGACCTGGCCCCCACTTTCGTCGAGGTCGCGGGCGGTGCGGTGCCTGATCATATCCTAGAAGGCCACTCGCTGCTGCCCATCCTGCACGGGCGGGCGGACGAGACCCCGCGCAAATTCGTGATCTGCGAATACGACTATTCGGCCTCGCCCATCGCGGAAACGCTGGGCGTGTCGGTGCGCGACGCGGCGATGTTCATGGTGGCCACGAAGAAGTGGAAGCTGATCCATTGCGAAGGCGGGTTCCGCCCGATCCTGTTCGATCTGGAAAACGACCCCGACGAGCTGACCGATTTGGGCGACAGCGCGGCCCATGCGGATGTGATCGCGCAGATGTACGACCACCTGTTCGCCTGGGCCCGTCGCCCGTCGCAGCGCACCACGCGCTCGGCGACCGAACTGGTCGAGATGCGCACCAAAAGTCGCGGCAAGGGCGTGATCCTGGGCGCTTATGACGAACGCGACGCCCCGCCCGAACTGACGGTCAAGTATCGCGGCCGCAAGGCCCGGCCCTGGCAGCAGATCAGGAAATAGCCCGACGCGGCGCGGGTCGCCGCAAAAGGCGGTTCACGACGCGGCGGGCAGGGGATAGAAGAACGGACAAGAGCAGTTACCGGAGACCCGACATGAGCGCACCCAAACCCGTCGTCCTGTGTATCCTTGATGGTTGGGGTCTGTCCGACGACACGCAGGCCAACGCGCCCTATCTGGCCCACACGCCCACATTCGACGCGATCATGACCAAGGGTCCGCACGCGTGGCTGATCACCCATGGCCCTGATGTGGGCCTGCCCAGCGGCCAGATGGGTAATTCCGAGGTCGGGCACACCAATATCGGGGCCGGGCGGGTCGTGGCCATGGATCTGGGCCAGATCGATCTTGCAATCGAAGACGGCTCGTTCTTCGAAAACGCTGCGCTGCAGGACTTTGTCGCCAAGGTGAAGGCGGCGGGTGGGACCGCGCATCTGATGGGGCTGGTCTCGGATGGCGGGGTGCATGGGCACCTGAACCATATCGTCGCCGCAGCAAAAGCGATCACCGATGCAGGCGTGCCGGTGGCACTGCACGCCATCACCGACGGGCGCGACGTGGCCCCGAAATCGGCGCTGGACTTCCTGGCCGAGCTGGAGCGCCGTCTGCCCGCGAACGCGCGTGTCGTCACCGTCTCGGGGCGGTACTATGCCATGGACCGCGACAACCGGTGGGAGCGGGTCGGTCGCGCCTATGACGCGATCATCAAAGGTGAAGGCGCGCCGGCTGATACCGCAAGCGCCGCAATTCAGGCCGCCTACGACCGGGGCGAAACGGACGAGTTCATTGCCCCCACGGTTCTGCCCGGCTACGACGGCGTCCGCGACGGTGACGGCTTCTTCTGCCTCAACTTCCGCGCCGACCGCGCCCGCGAAATCCTGCGCGCCATTGCCGAACCTGATTTCGCTGAATTCGACACCGGACCACGCCCGCAGCTGTCGGCGCTGCTGGGCATGGTGGAATATTCCGACGGTCACAACGCCTACATGAACACGGTGTTCCCCAAGCGCGAGATCGTCAACACGCTGGGCGAATGGGTCGCCAAGCAGGGCCTGCGCCAGTTCCGCCTGGCCGAAACCGAGAAATACCCCCATGTCACGTTCTTCCTGAACGGCGGCAAGGAAACCCCCGAGCCCGGCGAGGATCGCTATATGGCCCCGTCGCCCAAGGTGGCGACCTATGATCTGCAGCCCGAGATGTCGGCCGGAGAGGTGACGGACAATTTCGTCGAGGCGATCGAGGGCGGCTATGACCTGATCGTCACCAACTATGCCAACCCCGACATGGTGGGCCATACCGGTGACCTGCAGGCCGCGATCAAGGCCTGCGAGGCCGTTGACCAAGGCCTGTCCCGCGTGGTCGCCGCGCTTGAAAAGGCAGGCGGTGCCATGATCGTGACGGCCGATCACGGCAACTGCGAAACCATGATCGACCCCGAAACAGGCGGGCCGCATACCGCTCACACCCTGAACCCGGTACCCGTGGCGCTGGTTGGCGGACCCGAGGGCGCAACCCTGCGCGAAGGTCGCCTGTCCGATCTGGCGCCTACGGTGCTGGACCTGATGGGCCTGCCCAAGCCGCCGGAAATGACGGGTCAGAGCCTGCTGTCATGAGGCTGCGCGCGCTTCTTCTGGCGGCCCTGATGGCGGGGCAGGCGGTCCGGGCCGCGCCGGACCCCGCGCAGGCGGCACTGGAGGCAGCGCAGATGCTGGAACAGGCCTCGATCGCGCTGACCGAGGCCGAAACCGCCCGCGACCGCGTGCGTGCCCTGACCGAGACGATCCAGGCCTACGAGGCCGGGCTGGCCGCCATGCGCGACGGGCTGCGCCGAGCGGCTTTGCGCGAAAGCCAGCTGACCGCCGAGTTGAACGCGCGCGAACGCGAAATCCGCCAGTTGCTGGGCGTGCTGCAAACCATCGAAACCACGGCGCCACCGGTTCTGATGCTGCACCCGGCCGGGCCGCTCGGGGCGGCGCGCACCGGGATGATGCTGTCCGAAGTCACCCCTGGCCTGAACACCAGGGCCCAAGCGTTGGCCCGCGATCTGGACGAGGTGCAGACCCTGCGCCGATTGCAACAAAGCGCTGCGGACACGCTGACCGAAGGGTTGGAAGGCGTGCAGAATGCCAGGACGAAGCTGAGCGAGGCCATAGCGGATCGTACCGACCTGCCGCGCCGCTTCATCGAAGACCCGGTACGGACAGCCATCCTGATCTCATCGACGGAGACGCTGGATGGGTTCGCCAGCGGTCTGTCTGAAATATCGGATGGAAAAATCTTAGCCTCGAACGCGGATGTCTCCCAACTGAAAGGACAGATTCCGCTGCCGACCCAAGGCGTAATACTCCATCGTTCCGGCGAAACGGACGCCGCCGGGGTCACGCGTCCGGGGCTTGTACTGGGAACCAGACCACGTGCATTGGTGCTGTCGCCCACAGCGGCCACGATCCGATACAGAGGGCCGCTTCTGGACCTTGGAAACCTTGTGATCCTGGAACCGCAGCCGGGTTTGCTTTTTGTCTTCTCCGGCCTTCAAGAGGTGTATGGGGACCCCGGTCAAGTGATCCCCGAAGGAACGCCAGTGGGCCTGATGCCCAGTCAAACACCAGAAATCGGCGCGATTTTGTCAACAAGCGGTGATGGCACTGGAACTGATCGTCCAGAAACGCTCTATATAGAGGTAAGAGAGAACAATAGCCCCGTGGATCCGGAATCATGGTTCCGGACAGACAAGGATGGATAGACGAGTATGAAGAGATTTGTGATGGCCGGTCTGGCCGGCACCGTGGCAGGGATTATTGCGACTACTCAGATCGCCGGGCCACTGCTGGCGCAAGAGGCCGAAAACAAGGCCGGAGTCTATGAACAACTTGACCTGTTCGGAGACATCTTCGAACGGATCCGCGCCCAGTATGTCGAGGAAGTCGCCCCTGAAGAGCTGATCGAGGCTGCGATCGACGGCATGTTGACGTCTCTGGATCCGCATTCAAGCTATCTTTCCCCGGACGACGCCGAGCAGATGCGCGTTCAGACGCGCGGTGAATTCGGTGGGCTGGGCATCGAGGTCACCCAAGAGGATGGGTTCGTCAAAGTCGTCTCGCCAATTGACGGCACGCCTGCAGATGAGGCGGGCATCGAGGCCGGCGATTTCATTACTCATGTGGACGGCGAGAGCATCCTGGGCCTGACGCTGGACAAGGCAGTCGACCTGATGCGCGGCCCGGTCGGTTCGGAAATCGTGATCACCGTCGTGCGGGAAGGCGAACCAGACCCATTCGATGTGACCATCATCCGCGACACGATCAAACTGACCGCCGTTCGCGCCCGAACCGAAGGCGCCAGCGTGGTGCTGCGTGTGACCACCTTCAACGATCAGACCTTCCCGAACCTGAAAGAGGGCATGGAAAAGCAGATCGCCGAAGCTGGCGGCATCGACAAGGTGAATGGCTTTGTTCTGGACCTGCGCAACAACCCCGGCGGGCTGTTGACCCAAGCCATCAAGGTATCGGACGCATTCCTGAACGAAGGCGAGATCGTCTCGACCCGTGGGCGCAATCCCGAAGATGGTGAACGCTTCAACGCAACCCCGGGTGATCTTGCCCAAGGCAAGCCGATCGTAGTGCTGATCAACGGCGGATCGGCGTCGGCTTCCGAAATTGTTGCAGGTGCATTGAAGGATCACCACCGCGCGATCGTCGTCGGCACCAAAAGCTTCGGCAAAGGATCGGTTCAAACCGTGATGCCGCTGCGTGGCGACGGGGCGATGCGTCTGACCACCTCGCGCTACTACACCCCGTCGGGTCGGTCGATCCAGGCTTTGGGTGTCAGCCCCGACATCATCGTGGAACAGCCCCGCGTCCGTCCCGAGGCTGAGGAAGAGGAAGAAAGCAACGCCCGCACCCGGTCCGAGGCCGACCTGCGGGGCAGCCTGAACAATGACAGTTTGACCGAGGATGAAATCCGCCAGATCGAGGAAGACCGCACCAAAGCGGAAGAAACCGCCGAACTGCGCAACGAAGACTACCAGTTGGCCTATGCGATCGACATTCTCAAAGGCCTGTCCGCCTTCAATCCGACAGAGCGGGCATCGCAGTAAGCTGCGCAAACAATGACCGAAGGGCCGCGGTTTTCCGCGGCCTTTTCTTTTGGCTCAGCTCTCGATTTTGTGCAGTTTCTTTTCGTCAAGCATCAGCGCCAGAACTAGGCCGATCGACACCGACAGCGTTGAAAAGACAAAAGCCATGTCCATCCCGCTGTCAAAGGCCATCGACAACGCGGATTTGATCTTTTCGGCCTCGGGCGCGCTGAATTTCTGCATGACAGCCTGCGCGGTCTTGGTCGTCAAAGTACCGCCATTGATGGCTTTTTGATCGGCTAGGGACATGTCGATGCCAGCTTTGGCAAGGTGCTCGCGGAAGCTGGACAGGCTGACCATGTACATGATGGCCGTCGCGCAGGCGACCGAAATGGCGCCATAGACCAAGTGCACCATGAAGCTCAGACCGCCAACCAGGCCGGCGCGTTCGGGCTTGACGGCGCAAACGGCGGCGGTGCCCGACGGGCCAACCGTCAGTGTCGCTCCCAACCCGATCAGAGCCATCCCCGGAAGAATTTGGAAATACCCCAGACCGGCCGGCATCACGACGACACTGGCCGCGCCTATCGTAGCGCAGAGATACCCCCAGAACAGCAGGCGCTTGGGTCCGAAATCATTATACAAGGTGCCAGACACGATCGACCCGACAGCCAAAAGAACGGTCAGCGGCGCAAGGCCCAGAGCGGATTCAAATACCGACCAACCCAGAACCTTTTGCATGTATTGCGGAAAATACAGCAATCCCACAAAGGCAGCCGAGACGTTGAACATGTTCAGCCCCAAGGTGATGCGAAATTGCGGATTTTGCATCATCTGCGGCAGCAAAAGCGGTTCTTTCACCCGTTTTTCCACGCGTGGGAACAACAGAAACAGCGACGCGCTGAGGAAAAACAGAAACATCAGCGGAACCGACAGCCAGCCCCAGTCCGATCCGACATCCAGCGCGTACAGCAGCAGCAGGACGGCAAAAGAAAGGACACCCATTCCGGCAAAGTCGATGTGCTCACCCGTCTTGTGGGTCTTGTCACGCTGCATCAGCAGGACTGCCGTGGCCATCGAGATGCACGAGAAGACGACATTCGCCAGAAAGAACAGGCGCCAATCCCCAAGGTTGACGACAAACCCGCTGATCATCGGACCAAATACGTTGCCCGTCGTGACACCGGCAAGGATCAAACCCATGACCATCGCACGGTGTTCCTCACGGGATACCCTCGTGGCCCCGAAGGCCAGCGTGCACGGCCACACGCATCCCGCGCCGATACCTTGAAGCGCGCGTGCGCCGATCAGGAAATCAAGGCTGGGAGATACGAAACACATGACCGAGGCGAATAGAAACAGCGACAATCCGATGATCATGATCTTGCGATGGCCGTACATGTCGCCCAGCCGGCCGCCTGCGACCATGGTCATGGCGAAGAACAGCGCGTAGATGTTCAACACCCACTGAGTACTCGTGATATCGGCATCAAACGAGTTTTCGATCGCCGGAACCAGCATCAGCGCACCGGTGAAGTCTATGCCGATGCCAAACGCCGTTACCATCAGCGCTATGACCTTGATAATGCTGTCACGTTCCATTCGGCCCCCTGCGTTTCCTTGGTGGCTCAATCATGCATGAATTCAGCGAAAAAGATAGGAATGCATCCAAGCAGGTTTCGACTACGTAGATCCTGCAGGCTTTTGGCCGATCAACCCTGATCAGCGCTCAACCGACGCACCACGCGCTTCAGAAGGTCAAGTTCGGCGCGCAGCAGGTCCATCTCGGCGCGGATATCGCCTACGGCCGGCGCACCCGCGATTACGGTGATGTCACCCACTTTTTCCTGTGAATCGCTGTCGAGGATAATCACACTGTGTACACCTTCGGACAACAGGGCCGTTGGAACGGGAACCAGAACATGCCAGCCACCTTCGGCCACGGAAACCTCGATACCTTGCAGGATCTGATCCCGGTACCGGGCTTCAAGTTGGGGTGCGGTACTTCCTGAATAGTGGCCTTCCCATACGCCGCCTTCGAACCGGATCGGGACGAGTTTTGTTTCCACCATGGCCTTTCCTTTCACAAGTCAGCGCGATGATGGCGGCACAGGGTCAGATCCCGCAGCACCACACGGTTCATACCAGGATCCTGGATGATAAGGTCCAGCCACATCTTCTCGATGCGACGTTCGTTCAAGGACAGATGCGCAAGATCAAAATCGATGTCGGACGTCGCATGTTGCGGTTCCAGCTTTCGCAGCACCTGCTCGGTATTCGGTCCATTCTGGATATTCAGCCTGGCAAAGACCTCGGCCGGGCGTTCACTGTCGACCGTCACATGGGTCCGGACGAGGTGTTGCCGCGTCAGACCCTCGGCGGCGCTGCCCGGAAGCTCGACAGACACGGAGAGGAACGAGCCTTGAAAGGTGAATACGTCGATCGCCAGGCTGAAAGGCGCCAGGTCCTTTTCCCCGCTGTTGCGGATTTGCCGGATTGCAATCTCGGCCAGCGGACAGTCATGGAAAAGCGCCACACTGTCATCAAGCTGCGCCTTGCGAGACAATGATACCAGGCCCGTAACGGGCAGGGGGCTGCCCCACAAATCCGGGCGCCATGCCCAATCCGTGCCAAGCGGTCTGGGGAAATTCTGGGTGCCGATATGCGGGCGGGTCAGGCGCCCGTCCGCAATCTGGATCAGCCGATCAAGTTGGGCGCGAAGAACCCGCGCCTGATCACGCTGCTGGCGAAGCAGGGGCAGGTCTTCGTGCGGCGCGTTCTGCGCCGTCCGTTTCCAATGCCCAACTGCCTTGCGGCTGAAATACCGATCCAGAAGTCTGCTCATGTGCCCAGTGCCTGAAACTGCACCTCTTTAGTCGGATTCCGCGGGCGGAATAAACCCGCCTTCGACAGATAGCACTGCAAAATTCCCGAATTGTGAACGACGCCGGTCGTGCCGGCCGGATTTTTGCAAGATCACGCCAGGGCACGTTCTTGAAATAGCACGGGGCAAAGCTTACCGTCAGTCACCCGGTCGCCGTGGATCCTCCGCAACGGGCCGCAGTCCAAAAAACAAGACGAGGCCGGGGCATGGAACCCACCCTATTCGCGTTCATCTGGAAGCACTCCAAGAAACAGCAGTTCATTCTGCTGCTGTTGACCGTACTTTCGTTTCCGTTTCTCTATGCCTCGCTTGAACTGCCCAAGCAGATCATCAACGACGCCATCGGCGCGACCGGCAACACGGTAACGCTGTTCGGCACGAAGGTGACCCAGGTCCAATACCTGCTGATCCTGTGTTTTGCCTTCTTGGGAACCGTGCTGGCTGGCGGCCTCATGAAGATGCGCATCAACACCATGAAGGGGATCCTGGCCGAACGCATGTTGCGGCGGCTCAGATTCACCCTCATCAGCCGGATGCTGCGCTTCCCCAAACCGTATTTCTCGATCACAAGCCAGGGCGAGCTGGTGTCGATGATATCGTCCGAAGCGGAACCGATGGGCGGGCTGATGGGCGACGCGATCGCCCAGCCGGTTTTTCAGTTCGGTCAGATGATGACGATTGTCACTTTCCTGTTCATGCAGAGCGTCTGGTTCGGGCTGGCCTCGATCGCGCTGATCCCGCTGCAAGCCTGGCTGATCCCGCGCCTGCAGCGTCAGATCAACCTTTTTAACAAGGACCGTATTCAGGAGATCCGTCACCTGAGCACCGAGATCGGCGAAACCGCCGCCGGTATCAGCGACCTGCGCGCGAACGGTGGTTGGCGCTATCGGCTGGCGCAGTTCAGTCATCGTCTGGGAACCTTGTTCGATATCCGGGTCCGGATCTACAACAAGAAATTCTTCATGAAGTTCCTCAACAACCTGATCACGCAGATGACGCCGTTCCTGTTCTATTCGGTCGGTGGCTATCTCGCGATCACGGGCGAAGTGACAGTCGGTGCGCTGGTTGCGGCGCTGGGGGCGTACAAGGACCTCAGCGGCCCTTGGCGCGATCTGCTGACCTATTACAATCAGGTTCAGGACATGTCGTTGCGCTGGCAGGTCGTCACCGAACGGTTTGCACCCGAGAACATGATCCCCGAAGAACTGTTCTATGGCGAACCGGAGAGCATCCCGCACCTGCAGGGCGACATCGAATTGCGCAATGTCACGGTGCGCGACGAGGACGGCAAGCTGATCCTTGAAGACATCGACCTGACGATCCCAAAGGGCGCTCGGGTCGCCATCAAGGCCTCGCACGACTCGGAAAGACAGGCGCTGGCCCAGTTGCTGATCCGCGAGATTCTGCCGGTTCAGGGCGAGGTCCTTCTGTCTGGGCACAACCTTCGCGAACTCCATCAGGCGGTGATCGCCGCCCGTGTCGGCTATGCCCACTCGCGACCCTACTTGTTCAACGGCACGCTTGGGGACAACCTGCTGATGCCTTTGCGTCCCCATCCCCAGCACGAGGCCGAGGCTCAGAAGGCTCCATCACGTTATCAGGTCGAAGCCGTGCGCGCCGGCAACTCCCCGGACCTGCTGGAGGACGAATGGGTCGACCCACGCCTTGCCGGGCTGCAGAGCATCGACGAGATCCGGGATTGGTGGTTCGAACTGGTCGAGGCGATGGGCATCGACGAATTCATGTTCCGGCGGACGTTGCGGTCGCAATTCGATCCCGAACTGCACCCCCATCTGGCCAAGGCGATCGTGGATGCGCGCGACAAGGTTGCAGCGCGTCTCAAGGAAAAGGGCTTGGACAAATACGTTTACCGGTTCGATCCGGACCGGTTCAACCCGGCCGTACCTTTGGGGGGCAACCTTCTGTTTGCCTCACCGTCGCGCAACATCTCACCGGACATCCTGGCCGGGGACGCTCGATTTCTTGCCATGCTGCGGGCCCATGATCTGGACAAGGACGCCCTAAGCATCGCGACGGCGGTCCTCAGCACGCTGCGCAAAACATTCGGCCGAGAAGGGACGGATCACCCGCTGTTCCTGCGTTTGGGCATGTCCAAGGACATGTACCACCGACTGCTCGACATCGACGAACGCCGCATGTCGAAAGGTGAGGCAACCCTGTCTGAACGTGAAATGGCACTGTTGCTGACGGTGCCGTTCATGCTGACCGCCGAACAGATCGGCCCCAGTTTCCCCGAGGAGTACAAGGAAAAGATCCTTTCGATCCGGCGCACGCAGGCCCAAAACCTGCACGCATCTTTCGACGGGCTGTTCATTCCCGTGGCACCCGAAACCTATGTTCCGCGCCTGACCGTCATGGAAAATGCCCTGTATGGCCGCGTGTCGCTGATGGCCGGGGCACATGCCGAAGAGATCGAGGATGCCGTAGCCGAAGTCCTGATCGAGGCCGGTCTCACCCGTCGCCTGGCGGCTATCATCTACGATCTGCCGACCGGTCTTGGCGGGGCCAACCTGCCCACGGTTTTTCAGGAACGTGCCGCGTTTTCACGGGCAGCGATCAAGCGGCCCGACATCCTGATCCTGGACAAGGTCCTTGCCAGCCACGATTCGGAAAGCCGTCTGCGTACGCGTCTCAAGCTGCGTGAGTTGCTTCCCGACTCGGTCATGATCTTCATGGAAGATCATTTTGGCCATCCCGAGGCCTATGACATGTACGTGGAAATCAAGGACGGCCGAGTCGACGGTGTATCGCGCTCCAAGGTCGAGGCGGATGAAGAACAACCCGAAGACTTCAGCCGAAAACTCAAGATCATTTCGGCGACGGAACTGTTTTCGAGGCTTGACGGAAAGCACCAGCGTCTTCTGGCCTTTTCGGCACAATGGTACGACGC
This sequence comes from Ruegeria sp. B32, assembly GCF_025141855.1. Lineage (NCBI taxonomy): Bacteria > Pseudomonadati > Pseudomonadota > Alphaproteobacteria > Rhodobacterales > Roseobacteraceae > Ruegeria > Ruegeria sp. B32. The sequence goes on from NZ_CP081107.1 coordinate 271,395, forward strand.
GGCGGCGGGGCAGACCATATTCTCGCGCGGGCAAACGCCTGACGCGGCCTATCTGTGCATCTCCGGACAGGCGAGCCTGGAATGGACGATGCCGGACGGCGAAAAGCGCAACATCTCCATCGTCGAGCCAGGCCGTCTGATCGGCGACCTGTCGATCATCACCGGCGCGCCTCGGCAACTTGACCTCGTTGCGATGACCGACTGTTCGTTCCTGCGGATCGGCGCGGAAGAGCTGCGCGCCGTGGTAGAGGGTGACGCGGCTGTTTCGATGCGCCTTCTCGAAACGGTGGCCGGGTATCTGACAACTGTCTCGGAACGACTGTTGCTGTCTAATACCCCGTTGACACCCGAAGCCGAGACCGGGGCGGGCGGTTAGGATGCGCGACCCGCAGCCACACCCGGCCTATGCCCCGCACGAAATCCTGGTGGCGCCGGCCAGGGCTTATCCCGAACTCTGGCGGCTGCTGCTCGGGTTCGCGATCATCACGGTCGTCGTGCTGGCACTGAATCTGGTTCTCCTGGCCGCTGTAACCGCCTTTGGTTCGGCTGAACTGGTGTCCGGTTTCGAAGACGGGTCCTCGGCCCTGGCGCTGCTGGTCATCCTTTCCAGTTTTGCCTTTGCCACATTGGGCGTCGGATTGGCCGTGCGACAGGTGCAGCACCGGAAACTGATCTCCGTGGTTGGGACGCCGATTCTGACTGTACGGCAATTCTGGCGGGTTCTGCGGGCGCTGGTCGTGCTGGGTGCCTTGCTTTTTGTTCTGCCCCCATACGATATGGGACCGCCCTTGGAGCCAAACCTGCCGGTTTTCAGGTGGCTGCTGCTGTTGCCGCTGGCGCTGGTGGCTGTCCTTATTCAGGTCAGCGCCGAAGAGATTCTGTTCCGCGGGTTCCTGCAACAATCGCTGGCCGCGCGGTTCAGGGCCCCGTGGATTTGGATGGGTGTACCCTCCCTGATTTTTGCTGCCGGGCACTACGCACCTCTTGCCGCCGGTGACAATGCTATCCTGATCGCAGTTTGGGCCTTTGTCTTTGGCCTTCTTAGTGCAGACATCACCGCCAGAGCAGGAACGCTGGGACCCGCAATCGCCATGCATTTTGCCAACAATGTAACGGCTCTGCTGATCGTATCGTTGCCTGACGGCCTGGGTGGGCTGGCCCTCTATCATCTTCCGTTCGAAACATCGGACACCGGTATCCTGCGCCAGTGGCTTGTCGTGGATTTCGCGGTGATGATCGTCAGCTGGCTGGTTGCGCGACTTGCGCTCAGGCGCTGATTGCATTTCCTTCCGTAGCGTCTTATTTGACTGCAACCCGCATCAGCAAGGTTCCGACATGAACTGGATCACAAACTACGTCCGCCCCCGGATCAACTCGATCTTCTCCCGCCGTGAGGTGCCCGAGAATCTCTGGCACAAATGCGACGAGTGCGGAACGATGCTGTTCCATCGTGAACTGGCGGACAACCAGAACGTTTGTACCCAGTGCGGACACCACATGCTGATCACCCCGCGCGAGCGGTTCAAGCACCTGTTCGACGGCGGTATTTTCACCGAAGTCGCAGTGCCTGCGCCCAAGGAAGATCCGCTGCAGTTCCGCGATCAGAAGAAATACCCCGACCGCATGAAGGCGGCGCAGAAAAAGACTGGCGAGAAAGAAGCGATGCTGGTCGCCACCGGCGAGATCGGCCGCACGCCGATCGTGGCTGCGGCGCAGGACTTCTCGTTCATGGGCGGTTCGATGGGCATGTATGTGGGCAACGCGATCATCGCGGCCGCGCAAGAGGCGGTAAAACTCAAGCGCCCGCTGATCCTGTTTTCCGCGGCCGGCGGCGCCCGGATGCAGGAAGGCATCCTCAGCCTGATGCAGATGCCGCGCACCACGGTCGCGGTGGAGATGCTGAAAGAGGCCGGCCTGCCTTATATCGTCGTTCTGACCCATCCCACCACCGGCGGCGTTACGGCCTCCTACGCGATGCTCGGCGACGTGCACATTGCCGAGCCGAACGCCCTGATCTGTTTCGCTGGCCCCCGTGTGATCGAGCAGACGATCCGAGAGAAACTGCCCGAAGGCTTCCAGCGGGCCGAATACCTGCTGGATCACGGCATGCTGGACCGCGTCACCAAACGGACCGAGTTGCGGGACGAGCTGATCACGATCACCCGGATGCTGATGGGTCTGCCCCCGGCAGTCAAAGGCGATCTGCCCGCCCCGAACGAGGACACGGCCGAACAGCCTGACGCGCAGGCCAAGCCTGCCGAAGACCAGCCCAAGAAATGACCGCGCCCACATCCGACGTCATCCTCGACCGGATGATGGCGCTGCACCCCAAGATCATCGACCTGACCTTGGACCGTGTCTGCCGTCTGCTCGAAGCTTTGGACAACCCGCAGGACAAGCTGCCCCCGGTGATCCATATCGCCGGCACCAACGGCAAGGGCTCGACCCAGGCGATGATCCGCGCCGGGCTGGAAGGCGCAGGTCTGACGGCCCATGCCTATACCTCGCCCCATCTGGCGCGCTTTCACGAGCGCATCCGCCTGGCGGGCAAGCTGATCTCGGAACCCGACCTGACCGCCGTTCTGGATGAGTGCTACACCGCCAATGGCGGCGAGAACATCACCTATTTCGAGATCACCACCTGCGCGGCGCTGCTGGCCTTTTCCCGTGTGCCGGCCGACTACACGCTGCTCGAAGTCGGACTTGGCGGGCGGCTCGACGCCACCAACGTGATCGCAAAGCCCGCGGTCACGGTCATCACCCCGGTCTCGATCGACCATGAACAGTTCCTGGGCAACACGCTGGCCAAGATCGCCGCCGAAAAGGCCGGCATCATCAAGCGCGGTGTGCCCTGCATCGTCGGGCCGCAGCTAGACGAGGCGATGGAGGTCATCGAGGCCACCGCCGCCCGCCTCGGCGCACCCTTGCTGGCCCACGGACAGCACTGGCACGTCCACGAGGAACATGGCAGCCTGATCTATCAGGACGAAAACGGCCTGCGCGACCTGCCGCTGCCGAACCTGCTGGGCGCGCACCAAGTCCAGAACGCCGGCGCCGCACTGGCGGTCCTGCGCCACCTCGACCTCGGCGACGAGACCTACGAGGCCGCTGTCACCCGCGCCGAATGGCCCGCCCGGATGCAGCGCCTGAAAACCGGCCCGCTGGTCGAACAGGCGCCCCAGGCCGAACTCTGGCTGGACGGCGGCCACAACGCCGCCGCCGGTGTCGCGCTGGCGGACGTCTTGGCCAAGCTGCCCCCGCGACCCACACACCTGATTTGCGGCATGCTCAATACCAAGGATGTAACCGGCTACCTCTCCCCACTGGCACAGGAAGCTGCCAGCCTGACCGCCGTTTCCATCCCGGGCGAGACCAACACGCTGAGCGCCGAAGAAACCGCCGCCGCCGCCAAATCGGTGAACCTGCCCGCGACGACCGCCAGCAGTGTGTCCCAAGCCCTCGACACCATCATCAAAGCCAACCCACAGGCGCGCGTGCTGATCTGCGGCTCGCTCTACCTCGCGGGCAACATCCTGCGCGAAAACGGCTGACCATTCATTGAGTCACAGCTACGCCGGAGGCAACGTTCGCTATTGTCCCCAGTCCAGTGCCTGCATCTCCCGCAGGCGCGAGGCTGTCCGCTCGAACTCGAAAACACCTTCCCCCTCGACATACAGCATCTCAGGCTCGGCGGCCGCTGAACAGATCAACCGCACCTTCGCCTCGTACAGCGCATCGATCAACGTGACGAACCGCTTCGCCTCGTTGAAGTTGTTGCGCGACAGGCGCGGTATGTCCTCGAGCACCAGCACTTTTACCGCATCAGCAATGGCCAAATAGTCCCCCGGCCCCAACATCCGGCCGCACAGATCATAGAACGAGGCCCGTGCCACACCATTGCGAAAAGCGGGCAACACTACCTCGCGCCCCTTGACATGCAGGGTCAGGGGTTCGGCCGGCCCACCGGACAGGTCGGCCCACACGGCCCGGATCTTCTCCCGCGCCTCGGGTCCGATGGGCGTGAAATAGACCGGCGAGCCCTCGAGCCGGTTCTGCCGGTAATCCGTGGGCGAGGTCAGTTCCCACACTTCGAGCTGCTGCTTGATGTGGTGGATGAAGGGCAGGAACAGCTGCCGGTTCAGGCCATCCTTGTACAGATCGTCGGGATGACGGTTGGAGGTGGTCACAACGACGACGCCACCCGCATGCAGCATGTCGAACAGCCGCCCGACGATCATCGCGTCGGTGATGTCGGTGATCTGCATCTCGTCAAAGGCCAGCAGGCGCACGGATTTCACGACCGAGGCCGCCACCGGCGCCAGAGCATCCTGCACGCCGGTTTCGCGCGCCTCATGCATGCCGGCGTGGATTTCCTGCATGAAGGCATGGAAATGGACGCGCCGGGCCGGAACTTCGCCCAGCGTTTCGACGAACATGTCCATCAACATGGACTTGCCGCGCCCCACGCCGCCCCACAGGTACAAACCCTTGGGCGGCGGCGGTGCCTTGCGGAACAGCCCGCGTTTCACCGGCGCGGCCAGAGCCGCCCGGATACGCTCGAACTGGGGCAGAACGGCCTCTTGCGCGTCGTCGCGGTTCAGGGTGCCATCGGCAACGCGGGCCTCGTACAACGAGATCATGTCGGTCATGGCCCGAGCCATAGCGCCCGCCCGCGCCGTTGAAAAGAAGGCATCCTCCGGCACGCATCAATTTTGGTTAATCGTGACCGCAAAACTCCTGAATTGACGAGCGGGCCCAAGCGGATACTGTCGGCGGGCTGAAATCGGAGGCCACATGACCCCAACCGCCCGTCTGCTCAACCCGGTGCTGATCGTCGGATGCGTGATCATCACGGTCAGCTTCGCCGTGCGCGCCTCGTTCGGCGTGTTCCAGATTCCGATCGCCGAGGAGTTCGGTTGGCTGCGCACCGATTTCTCGCTGGCCATCGCGATCCAGAACCTGGCCTGGGGCATCGGCCAGCCGATCTTTGCCGCCATCGCCGAGAAGATGGGCGACCGGCGGGCGATCATTCTGGGCGCGTTGACCTATGCGGCGGGGATGGTGCTGTCGGCCTGGTCCGTCACTCCCTTCGGGCATCAACTTTATGCCTGGCTGGTGGGCTTCGGTATCGCGGGCACGGGCTTTGGCGTCGTGCTGGCGGTGGTCGGGCGGGCCTCGACGGATCAGAACCGCTCGATGTCACTGGCGATCGTGACGGCGGCGGGCAGCTTCGGGCAGGTGATCGGTGCGCCGACGGCTGAATGGATGCTGACTTTCCTGCCGTGGCAGCAGGTGTTCATCATCTTCGCCATTGCCATTCTGGCCCTTGTGCTGACGCTGCCTTTCATGCGCGCGCCCGCGCAGGTCAGCAAGGCCGAATTGGAAGAAAGCATGGGCCAGATCCTGGGCCGCGCCTTCCGCGACCCGTCCTATGCGCTGATATTCTTGGGTTTTTTCAGCTGCGGCTATCAACTGGGCTTCGTCACCGCGCATTTCCCGGCCTTCGTGACCGAGATGTGCGGCCCGATCCAACCCGGCGGTGTCCTGCATGCGATGGGAATCACCACAACGTCTGCCTTGGGTGCCCTGGCGATCTCGTTGATCGGGCTCGCCAATATCGGAGGCACCCTTCTGGCCGGATGGGCGGGCAATCACTTCCCCAAGAAATACCTTCTGGCAGCAGTCTACACCGGGCGCACGATCGCGGCCGCGGCGTTCATCCTGTTTCCCATCACGCCTCTGACCGTGATCCTGTTCTCGCTGGTCATGGGGTCACTGTGGCTGGCGACGATCCCGTTGACCTCGGGCCTCGTCGCGCATCTTTACGGCCTGCGCTACATGGGCACGCTGTATGGCATCATCTTCTTCAGCCATCAGGTCGGCAGTTTCCTGGGCATCTGGCTGGGCGGCCGCATGTATGACCTTTATGGCGATTACACAGTTGTCTGGTGGATCGGCGTGGCCATCGGCGCCTTCAGCGCGATCGTGCACCTCCCAATCCGCGAGAATCGCCCCGCGCAGCCCGCTGCCGCCTAGGATCAGGCGGCCTCGTCCGGGGAGAGCAGACCTTCGGCCACCAGCCTTTCGGCCCAGCCCTGCGGGCCGTCGAAATGGTGGGTCTGCCATCCACGCGCACGGGCGGTTTCGATGTTGTCGATCCGGTCGTCTGTGAACAGCAGCGTCTCGGGCGGCAGGCCGCAATCCTGTTCGACCATCTGGTAGATCGGGGCATGCGGTTTCACCATCTTCATCCGCCCCGAGACATAATGCCGGTCGAACTCGTTCAGGAACGGATAGACGGTGGTCGCATAGTCGAAATTCTGCACCCCGAAATTGGTCAGCGCAAAGACCGGCACGCCCTTGGCTCGCAGCGCGCGCTGCAGCCGGACCGAATGCGGGATCTCGGGCGCGGCCAGTTCGATCCAGTTGTCGTGCCACATGCGGATCTCATTGCGCCATTCGGGGTATTTTTCGGCCCAGGCATAGATCGTTTCGGTGAAGTGATGCCCCTGATCGACCAAGTCGTTCATGCCGTGCAGGTCGACGGCCGAGAACATGGCTCGGCGCCGGTCCTCGCCGATCATGCGGTCATAATACCGCTCGGGCTGCCATTCGATCAGAACGTTGCCGATGTCAAAAACAACCGCTTCTACGGGCATGGGATTTCCTGTTCGCTTGTGTTGCGTTCGGGGCCGACTGAAACAACCCGCCGGGCGTGATGCAAGGCCAATCTCAGCCGCGCAAGGCGGCGCGCATCTCGCGCTCGAGCGCGTCCAGAAACCGCGATCGGTCGGCCTTGGAAAACGGTTTACCACCGCCCCCGGCACCCAGCGGATTGGCGGCGCGCAGATCCGCCATCAGATCGCGCATCGCCAGTTGCTGGCCGATATTGGCGGCGGTGAAGGCCTCGCCGTTGGGGCGCAGCACCCGCGCGCCGGCCTCGACGCATTTGGCGGCCAACGGGATGTCCGAGGTGATGACGATGTCGCCCGCGTCGCACCGCTCGGCGATCCACTTGTCGGCCTCGTCCGCACCTTGCGCAACGGTCACGATCTGAACCAGCGGGTTGGTCGAGGGGCGCAGCCCGCCATTTGCGACCACGACCATCGGCATTTTGTGCCGTGTGGCGACGCGTTCGGCCTCGGCCTTCACCGGGCAGGCGTCGCCATCGACATACAGGGTCGTCACGCCTGCTTGGCCTTCTTGGGCGCCAACTTCGCTGGCTCGGGCGCATCGGATTTGCGCACCTTGAACTCGTCCGGGATCGGCATCCGGTTGAAGGCGTCGAGCCCGGCGATCTTGTAGGCCTCGGCCAGGGTCGGATAGTTGAAGGTGTTCTGCACGAAATAGTCCACCGTGCCCTTCAGGTTCAGCACCGCCTGGGCGATGTGGATCAGCTCGGTCGCGCCTTCGCCGACGATCTGAACCCCCAGCACTCGGCGGGTTTTCAGCGAGAACAGCATCTTCAGCATCCCATGCTCGAGCCCCATGATATGCCCGCGCGACGTCTCGCGGAACCGGGCCACGCCCACCTCGTAGGGAATGCCACGTTCCTGCAGCTCTTCCTCGGACATGCCGCAGGTCGAGATTTCGGGCACCGAGTAGATGCCATAAGGGAACCAAGGGCTTTCGGGCAGGGTGGGGGTCTCGAGCGCGTGGCAGGCGGCCACGCGGCCCTGCTGCATCGACGTCGAGGCCAGCGATGGATGCCCGATCACGTCGCCGGTGGCATAGATATGCGGCACCGAGGTCTGATAGGTCTTGCGGTCCACCGAAATGCGGTTGCGGTGGTCGGTTTCGATCCCAACCGCACCCAGATTCAGCGCCGAGGTGTTGCCCATGCGGCCCGCCGCGAACAGCAGCATCTCGGCCCGAACATGGCGGCCGTTTGACATGGTGATCTCGACATGCTTGCCGGCGTCCTCGATCTTTTCCACGGCCGAGCCCAGCCGCAGGTCCACCCCGTTTTCGCGGATCTGGTGTGTGAATTCCTGGATCAGGGTCTTGTCGATGAAATCCAGGAAGGTCTCGCGCGGTTCGATCAGCGTCACCCGCACATCCAGCGCCGAGAACATCGTGGCATACTCGACCCCGATCACGCCCGCGCCGATCACGCAGAGCGAACGCGGAATCTCGGCCATTTCCAGGAACTCGTCGCCATCGACGATGGTCTTGCCGTTAAAGGGCACGTAATCGGGGCGATAGGTTTTCGTCCCGGTCGAGATCAGGAATTTCGCGGCCGTCAGGCGGGTGGTGTCGCCCGCATCGGCAGTGACCTCGATCTCGTGCGGGCCCACGAAACGGGCTACGCCGTCCATGGTTTCAACGTGGTTGCGGTTGAACTGGTGTTCCAGCACGTCAACCTCATAGTCCAGCGTCATGTGCAGCCGGGCCTTGAGGTCCTCGGCGCGGATCTGGTCCTTGACCCGGTACGAACGGCCGTAAAAGCTGCGCTCGCGCCAGCCAGACAGGTTCAGCACCGTTTCGCGCAGGGTCTTCGACGGAATCGTGCCCGTGTGCACCGACACGCCGCCCAACCGGTCACGGCGGTCAACTACCAGAACCTTGCGTTTCAGCTTGCCCGCCTGAATCGCCGCCGCGCGGCCCGATGGACCCGAGCCGATGATGATCAGGTCATAGTCGTATTTGCTCATCCCTCAGTCTCCGTACAGGGCTTCGGCGTGGAAGGTGACGTGGTCCTCCATGAAGGTGGACACGAAAAAGTAGGAATGGTCATAGCCGGGCTGCAACCGGTTCGTGGCCTGCTGGCGGCGTTCGGCGATGGCCTTGGCCAGAGCCTCGGGGCGCAGCAGGTCGATGAACTGGTCGTTGGTGCCGGTGTCGATCAGGATCGGGCCGTCAAAGCCCTTTTCCTTCATCATCAGAGTCGCGTCATGTTTGGCCCAAGCGGCCGGGTCATCGCCCAGATAGGCACTCAGCTGCTTGCGGCCCCAGTCGCTGGCCGTGGGGTTCGAGATCGGCGCAAAGGCCGAGACCGAGCGGAACCGGCTCGGCAGGTTCATCGCCAGCGTCAGCGCCCCGTGGCCGCCCATCGAATGGCCGGTGATGGCCTGCCGGTCGCCGTCGATGGCGAAGTTTTCAACCAGCAGCGCGGGCAGCTCGTCAGCCACATAGTCCCACATGTTGAAATGCGGCGCCCACGGCGATTGCGTGGCGTTGACGTAGAACCCGGCGCCCTGGCCCAGGTCGTAATCCTCATGATCGGCGACCCCTTCGCCGCGCGGCGAGGTGTCGGGAAAGACCAGTGCGATGCCTTGTTCGGCGGCCCAGCCCTGCGCGCCCGCTTTGACCATCGCGTTTTCATGGGTGCAGGTCAGGCCCGACAGATACCACAGGACCGGAACCGGACCGTCCTTGGCCTCGGCCGGCAGGAACAGGCCAAAGGTCATGTCGCACTGGCACGCCGCCGAGGCGTGGCGGTACACGCCCTGCACGCCACCGAAACAGGCGTTTTCGGAAAGGGTTTCCATCTGGCATCATCCTTACGTTGGGTTCGTGCCATGGCTAACGGGCGAAGGCCCCGGCGTAAAGTCCGGGCACCAATGTTCGCACGCATTTTGAAGTCGCCGCGTCAGAATGCGGCAACCCACGCGATGACCACCGGCACGGTCAGAATGCTGACAATGGTCGACAGCAGAATGGCGGCAGATGCCCGGTGCGGCGCCACCCCATAGTGAGCCGCCAGCATATAGACATTGCCGGCCACTGGCAGGGCGGCGGCGGAGATCGCCACCGCCGCGGCAAAAGGATCAGTCGGCAGCAGCCACAGCAGCACCACTGCCACACAGGCCGGATGCACGGCCAGTTTGCAAAAGCTGAGCCACAGCGCGATCTGAACCCGCTCGGCCGATTTGCTGGCCAGCGAGGCGCCGATTGCGAACAGCGCCCCCGGCGTGGCGGCGCCGCCCAGAATGGTCAGAAAATCGTTTAACGGGTCAGGCACCGGCATCTGCAGGGCCGACCAGATCAACCCGGCCGAGATCGAGACGATCATGGGGTTTTTCAGCAGCCCGACTCCGATGAGCCGCAGCGTCCCAACCGTCAGCTTTCCATCCCGCCCGCCGTTGATCAGGATCACGATCAGCGAGGAAAACACCACCAGATCGACCGTCAGAACCAGCATGACCGGCCCGATTGCGGCTTCGGAAAACAGCAGGGCCAACATTGGCAGACCCAGAAAGCCCACATTTCCGATGGCGGCGCATTGCGCCTCGACCGCCGCGGTGGGGATGTCTAGCCCGCGCAGATAGGCGACCAACGTGGCCAGCGCGTATACGCCCGCCGTGCCGATCAGGTAGCCCAGCATCAGCCGCGCGTTGAAGATCTCGGCAAAGGGCAGCGTGGCGGCAAAGCGGAACAGCATCGCCGACAACGCGAAATAGAACACGAACTTGGTCAGATAGGCCGTGGCGTCTTCGGTGAAGAACCGGCTGCGCCCGGCCCAGTATCCCAGGCCGATGATCGCAAAGAAGGGCAGGGTGCGCAGAAAGATATCGACCATGCGCAGATTGGTAACATAGAATTACCACATCGCAAGCAGGGTCATCACCCGCTGCCGATCAATATTCCGGCTGCCAGCACCAGTGCTCCGCCCAAAACGACCTGAAAAGCCGCGCGGAAGAACGGAGTTTCCATATAGCGGTTCTGAATCCACGCGATCGCCCACAATTCGAAAAACACCACGATAAATGCAATGATCGTGGCCGTCCAGAATTCCGGGATCAGATAGGGCAGGGCATGGCCCAATCCGCCGACCGTTGTCATCACGCCGGACGCCAAACCCCGCTTGACCGGTGATCCACGGCCCGACAGCTCGCCATCGTCCGATGCCGCTTCGGTGAAGCCCATGGAAATACCTGCGCCCACTGACGCTGCAAGGCCCACAAGAAATGTCGTCCAAGGGTCGTGCGTGGCAAAGGCCGTCGCGAAGATCGGCGCCAAGGTCGACACCGACCCGTCCATCAGCCCGGCCAATCCCGGCTGGACCCAGGTCAAGATGAATTGCCGGTGCGAAATCACTTTTTCGGCTTCTTTTTCATCGTGATCCAAGTGAGCTTCTTCCAATTCGGCGGCCGCGGCTTGATGCCCTGCTTCGGCCGCAGCCAGGTCGCCCAGAAGTTTGCGTGTTGCTGCATCGGTCGTGCGACCGGCAGCCGCCAGATAGAAGCGCTCCGCGTCGCGCTCCATCATCTCGGCTTCTTCGCGGATTCGCTCGATTCCAAGATTCTCGACCAGCCAGATCGGACGGCGGGCGTAGTAACCGGCGACATGCTCGCGCCGAATCAGAGGGATCACCGGGCCGAACCGATCCTCGTGCAGAGCGATCAGGCGACGGCGGTGCTCGTCTTCCTCGGCAGCCATGCCATCGAAGATTTTGGCCGTCGCCGGATAGTCGGGGCGTAGCATTTCGGCATATGACCTATAGATCCGCGCGTCATCTTCCTCGGACGAAATCGCAAGTGCGATAACTTCCTGCTCGGTCAGATCCCTGAAGTGTTTGCGCTGAGTGAAAAACCGCATAGCCACCCTCGTTTTAGAATTATTCTAATCTACGCCGCGTAACGGAACTTTCAAGCCGAATTGAAAACCGTTGAAACTGAACTGACTGGTTTATAGATTTGTCGCAGCACCCAGCCAAGGAGACACCATGACCCAAGCCGCAACCATCGTGCGTACCGGACGGAAATTCGACCAGGTTCTGAACGGCGCCCGAGAGGTTTTCATGGCGGATGGGTTTGAAGGCGCCAGCGTCGATGACATCGCGCGTGCGGCGGGTGTGTCGAAGGCGACGCTCTACAGCTATTTCCCAGACAAACGACTTCTGTTCTCCGAAGTGGCGCAGACCGAGTGCTGCCGCATGGCCGAAAACGTGTTGTCCATGATCGACGAAACCAAGCCGGTGCGCGAGGCGTTGATGATCACCGCCACGCATCTGACCCGGTTTCTGGTTTCGGATTTTGCGCAACAGGTGTTCCGCATCTGCGTGGCCGAGCGTGACAGGTTCCCGGAACTGGGCAAGGCGTTCTACGAAGCCGGCCCCGCCAACGGTCAGCGCCAGATGGCCGAGTATCTGGAAAAAGCCGTGGCCAAAGGTGAGCTGGCGATCGACAACGTGCATTTTGCCGCCGAGCAGTTCTCGGAATTGTGCAAGGTGCGCCTGTGGACGCTGGCGGCGTTGGGGATCCAAACCCGGTTCTCGGATGAGGAAATCGACGAAGTGGCCACCAACGCCGTTGACATGTTCATGGCACGTTACGGCAGTTGACGGACTGGCTCAGCCCGAAAGTCCAACCAGCGCCACGCCCCCCGCCATCAGGATGGCGGCCCCCAGCCTGCGCATCCAATAGCCTTCGTGCAGAAATACGAACCCGATCAGGGCCGCAAAAATCACCGAGGTTTCCCGCAACGCCGAGACTGCCCCCAGCGGCGCGAAATTCTTGGCATAGAGCACCAGACCATAAGCCAGCATCGACACGAAACCGCCCAGGATGCCGATCGCCCAGGTGCGCGCCGGAAGCTGGGTCAGAGCCCGCCGCCGCCGAAGACCCACGAAGCCGGCGATGAACAGGTGCAGAAACGCCCCCCAAGCCCAGTAGCTGAGCGTGTTTCCAGACAGCCGCACCCCGATGCCGTCCACAACCGAATAGACCGAGATGCAAAGTCCGGTACCCACCGCAAACCCCAGCGCCGCGCCGCCGACGCCTTGCCGGAGCGAGTTCCAACTGCTGAGTTGGATGCCGACCGCGATCAGGCCGATGCCGATCCAGGCTTGCAGGGGCAGAACCTCATCCAGCAACAGATAGGCCCAAAGCGCCACCAACGCCGGAACGATGCCTCGGGCGATCGGGTAGACCACGCTGAGGTCGCCATGCTGATAGGCTTTGCCCAGCATGAAGTAATATCCGAAATGCACCACGGTGGACAAAAGGATGTAGACAAAGCTGTCGCCGCCTGGAAAAGGCAGGACAAGGATCATGACGCTGGCCGGGATCACATGCCCGAAGGCCACAAGGCCCAGCGTCGTCGTCCGGTCGCCCGCGGTTTTGACGATGGCGTTCCAGACGGCGTGCAGGATGGCAGCCGACAGAATGATCGCGACGACGAATGGGCTCACCGGCGGTCCTCAGGTGATGGGGCGGCCCCAAGAAGGATCGGCCCGGCTGCAACTTTCTCGCACCGGGCTATCGCAAGGACTGCGTCGGTGGTCGAGTCCGGTTACATCGGATTGCCTTGCAGGCGCAAGGTTCCAAAGTCTGGAACCGGAAACGCCCATAGTCGTGTTGTGGGTCTTACGCCGTTGCACGCCTTCCGGCGTCGATGCCGGCAATCTTGTCCAACAGATCGATGATTTCACTTGTTCCGCTGCCGCTCCGCAGGTTGGTGAATACGAAAGGACGATCGCCGCGCATCCGGGCCGCATCGCGCTGCATCACCGACAGGTCCGCTCCGACATGCGGGGCAAGATCGATCTTGTTGATGATCAGGATGTCCGACCGGGTGATCGCGGGGCCGCCCTTGCGGGGGATCTCTTCGCCCGCGGCCACGTCGATCACGTAGATCGTCACATCCGCCAGTTCCGGGCTGAAGGTGGCCGACAGGTTGTCACCGCCGGATTCGATCAGAACGATCTCGACCTCGGGGTGACGGCGTACCATCTCGGCCACGGCGGCCAGATTGATCGAGGCATCCTCTCGGATCGCCGTATGCGGGCAGCCTCCGGTTTCCACGCCGATCACCCGGTCCTGCGGCAGGATCTGCATGCGCATCAGCGCCTCGGCGTCTTCCTGGGTGTAGATGTCATTGGTGATCACCCCGATCGAGTGAGTATCGCGCAGCGCGCGGGCGAGGGCGGCGGTCAGGCTGGTCTTGCCCGCACCGACCGGGCCGCCGATTCCCACCCGCAGAGGGCCGTTCATGCTGCTCATGTGCGGAAGATCCTTGGTTGTTGGGTTTCATGTTGCATGGCCGCGATCTCGGCCAGAAAGGCAGTGCCGGACAGGGCCGACAGATCGGCCTCCACTGCCGCGTGCGCCTGAATTGCGCACAAGGGCGCCATGTCTCGGACCACCCCTTGCGCAGCGGTCTGGCCCAGGGGCATCAGCCGCTGCGCGGCCGAAACAAGATTGCTGATGAACGCATGCAGATACAGCCGCGCGGTCGGCTCCACCGGCAAATCGGCGTGGCGCGCGGCGCAGCCGACGGCAACGGGGTAGGTCAGATCCGCCAGTTCGATGCCCCAGACTGCAGCCGTCACACCGCAGAAGGCCGCGCCCTGTTGCGCGGTCTCGAACCTGCGCTCGAAGGGGCCGGCGAAGGCGCGGGCCATATCGTCAAGTTCGGCCATGGCCAGCTCGGATTTGGCGCGCCAAGCGGAGGTCAGAAACAGGGCATCCGACCATCCGGCACCGTGTTCCAGCACATCATGCAGCCAGTCTCGCAGGCTGGCCGCATCGTGCACCGCGCCCGATTGGACCAAGCGTTCCAGCCCATGCGAATAGGCAAACGCCCCGACCGGGTAGGCGGGTGACAGCCATTGCGTCAGCGTCAGCAGATCAAGGTCAGTGGCTGTGGCCATGCGTCCGTCCGTGCCCATAGGCGCCGCCTTCGGGGCTGAAGGGTGCGCGGATGTCTTGCACCGTCGCGCCAAGCTTCAGCAGCATGTCGCGGATCACATGGTCGCGGCGGATCACCAGCCGGTCCGGCTCGATCTGGCATGGGGTGTGACGGTTGCCGATATGCCAGGCCAGCCGGGTCAGATCGGGGCCAGTGACGGCGAACAGATCCTCTTCGGCGGCGACCACCTCGATCAGGCGGCCATCGGCCAGCTCGAACGCATCCCCCCCGTCCAGCGAGGTCGTCTGCGACAGATCCACCAGGAATTCTTCATTCTGGGCGGTGCGCAGCATCCGGCGGCGCAGAAAGCGGTCTTCGTAGTTCAGCGTCACGGTGCCATGGGTTTCGTCCCACTGACCGTTGCGGCGGATTTTCTGTGATGTGGCAAGCATCAGAGCGTCCCTTCTCAGAACAGGAAATAGCGTTGCGCCATGGGCAGTGTTTCGGCGGGCTGGCAGGTCAGCAATTCGCCGTCGGCGCGCACCTCGTAGGTTTCGGGGTTCACCTCGATCTCGGGCAGGGCATCGTTCAGCCGCAGATCACGCTTGCCGATCGCGCGGGTGTTGCGCACGGCAACGGTCTGCTTGGCCAGGCCCAGACGCGCGGCGATGCCGTCCTCTTGCGCGGCTTCCGACACGAAGGTCACCGCGCCCTGTTCGACCGAGCGGCCATAGGCCCCCCACATCGGCCGGGAATAGACCGGCTGAGGTGTGGGGATCGAGGCGTTCGGGTCGCCCATCTGCGCCATCGCGATGGTGCCGCCCAGCAGCACCATCTCGGGCTTCACGCCGAAAAAGGCGGGGTTCCACAGCACCAGATCGGCGCGTTTGCCCTCCTCGATGCTGCCGATATGGGTACCCAGCCCATGCGCGATGGCCGGGTTGATCGTGTATTTCGCGACATAGCGGCGCACGCGGAAATTGTCGTTTTCACCCGTTTCCTCCGGCAGGCGCCCGCGTTGTTTCTTCATCTTGTCGGCGGTCTGCCAGGTGCGGATCAGCACCTCGCCCACGCGGCCCATGGCCTGGCTGTCGGAGGCGATGATGCTGAAGGCGCCCATGTCGTGCAGAATGTCCTCGGCCGCGATGGTCTCGCGCCGGATGCGGCTTTCGGCAAAGGCCACGTCCTCGGGGATGGATTTGTCGAGGTGATGGCAGACCATCAGCATGTCCAGATGCTCTTCGACCGTGTTCACGGTGAAAGGGCGGGTCGGGTTGGTCGAGGAGGGCAGCACATGCGCCTCGCCGCAGATCTTGATGATGTCGGGCGCGTGGCCGCCGCCTGCGCCCTCGGTGTGGAAGGCGTGGATCGTGCGGCCTTTCATGGCGGCCACGGTGTTTTCGACAAAGCCGCTTTCGTTCAGCGTGTCGGTGTGGATCATCACCTGCACGTCCATATCGTCGGCCACCGACAGGCAGCAATCGATGGCCGCAGGGGTGGTGCCCCAGTCCTCGTGCAGTTTCAGGGCGCAGGCCCCGGCCCGGACCTGTTCGCGCAGGGCCGCCGGTTGCGATGCGTTGCCCTTGCCCGCAAAGGCCAGATTCATCGGAAAGGCATCCGCCGCCTGCAGCATGCGCCCTATGTGCCAGGGGCCGGGCGTGCAGGTGGTGGCCAAGGTGCCATGCGCCGGGCCGGTGCCGCCGCCCAGCATGGTGGTCAGGCCGGAATGCAGCGCATCCTCGATCTGTTGCGGGCAGATGAAATGGATGTGGCTGTCGAACCCGCCGGCAGTCAGGATGCGGCCCTCGCCGGCGATGGCCTCGGTGCCGGGGCCGACGATGATATCGACGCCGGGCTGCGTGTCGGGGTTGCCCGCCTTGCCGATCTTGGCGATGCGCCCGTCCTTGAGGCCCACATCCGCCTTGTAGATGCCCGTGTGGTCGATGATCAGCGCATTGGTGATCACGGTGTCCACCGCCCCTTCGGCGCGGGTGGCCTGAGACTGGCCCATGCCATCGCGGATCACCTTGCCGCCGCCGAACTTGACCTCTTCGCCATAGGTGGTCAGGTCGCGCTCGACCTCGATGATCAGGTCAGTATCGGCCAGCCGCACCTTGTCGCCCGTGGTGGGGCCGTACATGGCGGCATAGTCGGTACGTTTGATCCGGGCTGGCATCAGAGGTCTCCCATGACTGCGCCGTTGAACCCGAAGACGCGCCGCGCGCCGGCGATCGGGATCAGCTGCACCTCGCGCCTTTGGCCGGGCTCGAACCGCACGGCGGTTCCGGCGGCGATGTCCAGCCGCATGCCGTGGGCGGCGGCCCGGTCGAAGTCCAGCGCCGGGTTGGTTTCGGCGAAATGATAGTGCGAGCCCACCTGCACGGGGCGGTCACCAGTATTGGCCACCATCAGGGTGATTGCAGCCGCGCCTGCGTTCAGCTCGATCTCGCCGGGGGCGGTGATGACCTCTCCGGGGATCATTTGCGCGCCTTCAGCCAGATCGCGACGCCGCCGATCGCCAGCAGCAGGACCAGCGCCAGCCAGGTGCCCGAGTCATGCGGGTGCAGGTGCGGCCCGTCATGCGCCAGCGCGGGCGCGGCCATCAGGGCGAAGGGCAGGGAAGCCAGGTGTTTCATCGTCATCTCCTTCAGCGGATGGGGTTATGGACGGTGACCAGCTTGGTGCCGTCGGGGAACGTCGCCTCGACCTGCACCTCGTGGATCATCTCGGGGATGCCGTCCATGCACTGGTCGCGGGTGATGACCTGCGCGCCGGCCTCCATCATGTCGGCGACCGAGCGGCCGTCGCGGGCACCCTCGACCACGGCATCGGTGATCAGCGCGATGGCCTCGGGGTAATTCAGGCGCACGCCCCGGGCCAGGCGTTTGCGCGCCACCTCGGCGGCCATGGCGATCAGCAGTTTGTCTTTTTCACGCGGCGAGAGTTGCATGTCAGATCATCCAGGGTCTTGGCAGGGAGTTGCGGGTCAGCCGGTTCAGGATCGGCACAAGGGTCCGGCGCAGCGTGAAACCGTCGGGCGCCAGCAGGCGCATCAACAGCATGTCCTCACCCACAAGGCTGACGCCGCCGGTGTCAGGCAAGGCCGTGCGGATCGGGTCCAGATGCGCGGCGGCATCCGGACGGATCAGTATCAGGCTGCTGAGCGCGCCCGCGCCGTCGCCAACGCCGGGCCGGGCCATTTCCGCCGCCACATCACCGGTCAGACGCAGCGCGTCCAGATGGGCCAGCCGGCCCGCGCGCCAGATTTCGATGCGGTCTTGGAAGTGGGCCGATGTGACCTGCTCGCCCATTGCGGCGCGTCCGAAGATCAGCGATTCCACCAGCAGCAGGCCGGCATCGGGGGCCAGATCGACACGCAGGCGGCGGTCGATCGCGCAACCGTCGAACAGGATCGTTTCCTGCGGCAGCCAGTTCAACTGGCCGCCTGCCGCCACGGTCAGATGTGTCCGAATCCGGCCCGGGGTTGCTCCGGACGCGCGATAAGCCCGCTCGGCCGCCTGCGTGGTCAAGGTCAGATGTGCATCTGCCTGAACGCTGGCTGAAAGGTCAAAACTGTCTCCGCCGGTGACGCCGCCGGCGGTGTTGATCAGCACCGCCTGCATGTCCGCGCCATCACACCGAGGAAACAGCAGCTTCAGCGACCCCTGCTGGCGCAGGTCCCGCAACTCGGTTCGGCCCGCGCGGCCAACTACGGACACAACACCCCGCCCGACAGCACGGGGGGGCGTGGCGATCGCTTGCGCGGCAGTTATTGCGGACAAAGAGGTTATTGGAAGCTCCGAGCGAGAGGGTTGTCGTTTGCGAAAGCACCACAGCCTTTTCCTGGTGTCAGTGCAGCCCGGCAGAGGCAATTGGGCCAGAACACTCGTTCGCCCATTTCCTGGGCATTAATTCCCCTATCGCCTGAAAAACAAGCATCACGCCAATGCGCGTGATAATCCGGCCTTCGGCCACAAACCAAAAGAAAAGGGCGGCCAGATTGGCCGCCCGATCCGATGTCTGTCGCCAGTCAGAGCGTGATGCGGAAGGCCGCGAAACCGTCGGCCCCGTCGCCTGCATCTTCCAGCGCCAAACCTTTGACGTCGCTGATGTAATCGCGCGCCTTGGGACCGGTTTCGAACAGAACGGTGGTCTCGCCCAGCGGCGCGAAGGACCAGTTGCCGTCGGCCTTGGGGTCGATCGTGCCCTGTTCGACGATATAGCGCACGATCACGTCGCGGTTGGTGTCGGGGGCCTCGAACACGATGGTGTCGCCCATCGCCCCCGGGAACGATCCGCCGCCCGAAGCGCGGTAGTTGTTGGTGGCGATGATGAATTCCATGTCGTCGGTCACCGGGGCACCGTTGAACTGCAGGTTCACGATGCGCGCCGCGTCGGGGTTGATCTCTTCACCTTTCGGGCCAAAACGCGAGGGCTGCGACAGGTCGATCTGATAGGTCACACCGTCGATCACGTCGAAATTGTAGGACGGGAATTCGGGATTCAGCAGCAGCGCATCCCTGGCGCCCGGCTCGATCTGGTTGAACATCCCGGCCGAACGCTCCAGCCAGCCGCGCAACTGCGCGCCGTTCACCCGCACCGCGCGCACGGTGTTGGGATAGAGATACAGATCGGCCACGTTCTTGATCGCCACATCGCCCACCGGCACGTCGGTATAGTATTCCGGGCCACCCCGGCCACCGGCCTTGAACGGCGCCGCGGCCGACAGGATCGGCAGGCCCTCATGCTCGGTGCCTTTCAGCATCTCTTCGACATACCATTTCTGCGCGATAGACACGATCTGGACCGAAGGATCATCGGCCACCAGCGCGAAATAGCTGTGCAGCGGGGCCGAGGTCTTGCCCACCGCGCGGCGCACATAGGCCAGCGTTTCCTCGTGATCCTGCGCGACCGAGGCCAGCACCTTGGGGTTGTCCTCGACCAGCGCGGTGATCGAGCGGTCTTCGTTGCGTTTCGAGATCGGCCGCGCTTCGGAGGTGGTGGTGACCACGCGCCATTCGTTGCCGTCGCGTTCCAGCAGCAGGTCGAGCACGCCCAGATGCGACCCCCAGAACCCGCCCATGACGGCCGGCTTGCCCATCAGCGTGCCCTTGTCCACGTCAACGCCCGCACGGTCGGCGAAGGTGGGCGAGGGGAAGACCAGGTGGTTGTGCCCGGTCACCAGCGCGTCGATGCCATCGACCCCGGCCAGCGGGACCGAGGCGTTCTCCATCCCGTCCGAGTGTTCGGCCGCGCCGATGCCCGAATGCGACAGGGCGAGGATCAGATCGCAGCCCTGCTCTTTCATCTCGGGCACATAGGCCTTGGCGGTCTCGACGATGTCGCGGGCCTGCACGTTGCCTTCCAGGTGGCGGCGGTCCCAGTTCATGATCTGCGGCGGGGTAAAGCCGATGACGCCGATGCGGATCGGCTGCTTGCTGCCATCGCCCAGCTCGATCTCGCGGTCGAGGATGACATAGGGCTGCACCAGCGTCTTGTCCGCGCGCGGGTTGGCGCCCTGTTCCTTGGCGATATTGGCCAGCACGATCGGGAACTGCGCCCCGGCCAGCGATTTTTCCAGAAAGCTCAGGCCATAGTTGAACTCGTGGTTGCCCAGCGTCGCGGCATCATAGCCCAGTGTATTGAACGCGTTGATGATCGGGTGGGTGTCGCCGTCGTTCATGCCACGCTCGTAGGCGATGTAGTCGCCCATCGGGTTGCCCTGAAGAAAGTCGCCATTGTCGACCAGCATCGAGTTTGTAGCCTCGGCACGGATCTGGTTGATGATCGCGGCCGCGCGCGACAGGCCCACCGTATCGCGCGGCTTGTCGGCGTAGTAGTCATAGGGAAAGACGTGAACGTGAATGTCGGTCGTTTCCATGATCCGCAGATGCGCCTGATTGCTTGCGGCGGCGGCGGAAAACGGGTGCAGGGAAACCATGGCGACGCCGGCCGTGGTGGAGGCCAGGAATTGACGCCGCGACATCGCGAATTTGCTGGATAGGGTCATGAGGCACCTCTCGAAATAAATTGGTCGACGCATCATCTGAACGTTTATGACGACAATGATGTGACAGCGCGGCCCGAGGGGATCACCCAGCGCGCCGATGGTTCAGACTGACCGCTTTTGACACCCGAGTAAAGCGTCCTCCCGGCCATCGACCTGCGGGCGGTGCGGCGCCCAAGGTGCTGTGGTGCGGGCCCGGGCTAGGGAGCCCGGGCCGCGGCCTCAGTCCTTTTTCACGTCACCGGCAAACCGCGCGGCGTTCTCCCGCGCAAAGGCGCTGGCATCAGCCGAGGCATCCCAGAACTGGGGATTGGCCTTGGGAATGGTCAGCGCCTTCTGCACTGCGGGGCGGGCATCGATGCGGTCGAACCATGCGTTCAGATGCGGAAGGTCATCGACCTGAACCCGCGCCCAGACATAGGCCCGCGCCCAAGGGAACAGCATCATATCCGCGATCGTGTATTGCCCCGCCGCGATCCAGTCGCGCCCATTCAGACGATCATTCATCACCTCCATCAGGCGGCGGCTTTCGTCCACGTAGCGGCGGATCGAGAATGGTTCGGTATGGCCATTGGGGGCAGCAATGTGCTGGAAATACATGGCTTGGCCCATCATCGGACCCACATGCCCGACCTGGAACAGCATCCACTGCATCACCTCGGACTGCTGCATCGGATCTGAGGGCAGGAACTGACCGTATTTCTGCGCGAGGTGCCACAGGATTGCGCCGCTTTCGAAAATCGCGCGACCTTCGGCCCGGTCCTCGATCACCGGGATCTTGCCATTGGGGTTCAGCGACAAGAACGCGGGCGACTTTTGTTCCTGTTTGGAAAAGTCGATGGGCGTCAGGTCGTAGGGTACGCCTGCCTCTTCCAGGAAGATCACCGGTTTGTAGCCATTCATCGTGGCCGCGGTGTAGAGGTGAATGTCAGGCTGCGACATGCGCGATCTCCTCGAAATGCTGCTTCAAATGCGCGTCGAACCGCTTAAAATCCTGTTCGATCCGGGGGTTCTTCATCACGTCGAAGGCCGCGAAGGTGGGCAGAGGTTGCATCGCCAGAAACTTGGCGTTCAGGTGCATGGGCCACAGCAGGTCATCGACGCTGGCCCCTGCAAAGAACGGCTCGGCGGGGTTGTCGAACGCCTCGCGCGGAGCGTTGAAGGTGACCGACAGCATGTATTTCGTTCCGTGCAGCAGGCCACCGGTGCCGTAATTGGCCTTGGGCGCCTCGGCGGTCCGGCCGTCGCCGGCCAGCAACCGGCCGTCCATGCCCGCGGTATAGACCTCGTCAATGTATTTCTTGAACACCCACGGTACACCCATCCAGTTCACCGGAAACTGCATGATGACCACATCCGCCCAGACATGGGCGTCGATCTCGGTATTGATGTCGTATCCTTCGGCAACCGTGGTCACCCGCACCTCGTGGCCCATACCGGTCAGCGCGTCATGTGCACGTTCGACCAGCGACGCATTCAGGCGGCCAGGTGCGAATTCATAAGGCTGCGTACCATTCACGATCAGGATCTTGCTCATGTCATATCCTTGGTTTTGAAACTGCTTGCCCCTTGACTTCGACCGGGGTGAAACCGAACTTGAGAACGGCAGTGATGAATTGCAACCAGTTTACTTTTTGTAACCTGCTACTGGACTGGAGACGGCTATGCGTGCCCGTATCGAACAGGACGGCCAAGGCAAGCGGCAAGCAGTGGATGCGTGCCGCGAACCATGCCCCATTGAACGCGGCATGCGGATCATCGGCGGCAAGTGGACCGGTTCGATCCTATGGCACCTCAAGGATGGGCCGGTGCGATTCAATGACTTGGCCCGGATGATCGGTGGCGCCAGCAAAAAGATGATCGCCGAACGCTTGCGCCAATTGGAGCAACAGGGCCTGGTGCACCGCCAAGTGCTCGAAACCTCACCGGTTTCGGTGCAGTACTCCGTGACCGACCGTGGACGCACCGCGCTGGGTTTTCTGGACGAGCTGCGGAAGTGGAGTGAGACTTTGCCGGATACGCGCGCCTGACTCGTCAGCGGTCCTTCTGCAGCGGCCCCGTGGTTTCCCGTGCGATGAGCCGGGCTGAAACTTCGGACACGATTACCGGCATGTCAGGGTCTTTTATCCTGTCCAGCAGAGTACGTGCGAGCTTGCGGCCCAACCGCTTTGGCGAAACCGCCATGGTACTGAGCGCGGGAATTGCGACCGAGGCATCCTCGGTATCGTCAAATCCAACAATCGAAACATCCCGCCCCGGCTGCAACCCAGCCCGCATCAGGCCGAAACACGCCCCCAGGGCGACCATGTCGCCATTGCAGACCACCGCCGTGACCTCAGGATGGGCGTCGTGCAATTTCAGCATCTCCTGCATACCCGCACGCTTGGTGTCAGGTGAGGGCCAGATGATCGGCGGCCCCAAAGACAAGTCCTGCAGCGTACGCTCATACCCGGCTATGCGCTGCTTTCGAACGGGGTTCATGCCGATGCCGCCGAAGAATGCGATGTGCCTGTGCCCCAGTTCCGCCAGGTGATTGGTCGCGGTCGCGGTCGCTTCGGCATTTCTGATGCCCACATGATCAAAATCAGGGCTGACATGGCGCAGAAAGGTCACCGTGGGCAAACCATGCGTGCGCAAGAGTTGAAGGGTTTCCGCCGTGGTCTCCAGTGCGGGAACCCACAGCAGGCCGCCGCGCCCGTTACGGATGAAATCCCGCAGTTGCCTGCCCTGACGGTCCGCGTCGTCGCGCGTGTCCAGGATCGAAACCAAATACCCCTCGGCCTCCAGCAACTCGACCGCGCCGCTGACCACTTCGGCGTTGAACGGGTTTGCAAACTGGTTCAGAACGAACCCGATTTCCCGGTTCTCGCCCGACCGCATAGACGCCGCGCGCGAGTCCGTGACATAGTGCAGGTCCTCGGCCGCCTGCAGCACTTTCTTGCGGGTCTGCTCGGAAATCCGGCCAGTGCCGCGCATCACCTGACTGACCGTCGGAATCGAGACTCCGGCGGCTTTGGCGACACTGGCGAGGGTGGGTTTGGCAGCCATTTCTCGAACTTCTGATATATCGTTGCATCATCAAAATGCCCAACCCGCAGGGGTATTGCAACGAGCAATTCCTACTATTTTCTGAAGTTCAGACCAACCAATTGGAAAATATTCGTTGACGTAAGATATATCGTTATACCATGCTAATGGCATCGCCTAGGGTGAGTCGTCGCACGACAAGCGCAGCAAACCGACCCCACCGGGCAGAACGGGCAAAAGGCCCAATCGAAACTCTGGGAGGAGTCCATGTCAATTCAATCCAAGCTGGTCGGTGCCGCATCCGGCCTTGTTCTGGCCCTAGTCACAAACGTGGCGCAGGCCGAGGTTCTGTTCTGGTCGACGCAGGCCAAGCCGGTCGAAGAGGCGCAGGCCATGCGCGAACAGGTTCTTTCAGGCTTCGAGGGTGGCGTGGACTACCAGCCCAATGACGGCGGCCCCTGGCTGACGCGTCTGCAAGCCGAATTGCAGGCCGGCTCGGGCACGATCGGCGTTCTGGGCGCGCTGCATGGCGACTTCTCGGCCATGAACCCCGACGATCTGGTCGACCTGGATGATCTGGGCATCGCCTCGGCCTCGGACACGTTCAACGAACTGGCGACGCTGGGAGCAGGCAGCTTGCAATACATTCCCTGGATGCAGGCCAGCTATATCATGGCGGCCAACAAAGAGGCGCTGCAGTACTTGCCCGAAGGTGCCGACATCAATGCGCTGACCTATGACCAGCTGATCGAATGGGCCGCCAACGCACATGAGGCTGCGGGCGAGCCGAAATTCGGCTTCCCGGCCGGGCCCAAGGGCCTGAAGCACCGCTTCTTCCAGGGCTATCTGTATCCGTCCTATACGAACGGCGTGGTGCGTACCTTTGCCAGCGACGATGCCGTGACCGCGTGGGAAAAATTCCGCGAGCTGTGGACGCATACCAACCCGGCCTCGACCAATTTCTCGTTCATGCAGGAACAGCTGTTGTCGGGCGACGCCTGGATCGTGTTCGACCACACCTCGCGTCTGGCGCAGGCCTTCAACGAGCGGCCTGATGACTTCGTGGCCTTCCCGGCCCCGGCGGGCCCGACCGGGCGCGGCTTCATGCCGGTTCTGGCTGGTGTAGCGATCCCCAAAACCGCACCGGACATGGAAGCGTCCAAAGCTCTGGTTGCCTACATGATGAAGCCGGAAACCCAGATCGCCACGTTGCGTGCCACCAACTTCTTCCCGGTCGTCGCCGTTGACCTGCCCGCCGACCTGCCGCCGGCTGTCAAGGCCGCAGGCGACGCGGTCGCCAAGATGAGTGGCTCGGCTGATGCCAACCCCGGGCTGCTGCCCGCGGGACTGGGCGACAAGGGCGGTGACTTCAACCGTGTTTATACCGATGCGTTCGAGCGGATCGTACTGGGCGGTCAGGACATCCGTACCGTGCTGGACGATCAGAAAGGGGCGTTGGAGGCGATCATGCAGGAGACCGGCGCGCCCTGCTGGGCTCCGGATGCACCCTCGGACGGTCCGTGCCCTGTCGAATAAGGGTCTGACCTGATCCCGACACAGGGCCTGATGCAGGCCCGGTGTCCCCCCCCCCGAACTCTCTGCCCGAAACCACCGGAACTTCCGCAAGGAAAGGAGCGATCTGATGAACGCTCGTGTGTTGCCCTATGTGCTGATCCTGCCCGTGACGGCGTTTCTGTGCCTGTTCTTTCTGTATCCTTTCGTCCTGGTCGCCAAGCAGGCTTTCAACACCGGCGACGGATTCACGCTGGACAATTTCCGGCAGGTGGTCGGGTACTGGAAATTCCCGATCTCGCTGCAGAATACGCTGCTGCTGGCGGCGGCGGTGGTTCCGGTGCAACTGGCGCTGGCGCTGCTGATGGCCACGATGGTCAACAAGATGCAGCGCGGACGCGACCTGGTGCTGTATGTCTGGACCATCCCGCTGGGTATCTCGGATCTGGCCGCAGGCATCATCTGGCTGGCGATCTTCGAACAGTCGGGTTTCCTGAACTCCATGCTTTCCGGGCTGGGCGTGGTGGACCGGCCGGTGAATTTCCTCAGCTATCAGCACCCCGGCGTGGTGTTCCTGGCCATCGCCCTGGCCGAGATCTGGCGCGCTACGGCGATCATGCTGGTAATTCTGGTGGCCGGGATCGGCCTGATCCCCAAGGAATACTACGAGGCGGCCGAGGTCTTTGGCGCCTCACCCTGGAAACGCTTCACCCGCATCACGCTTCCGCTGCTGCGCCCGTCGCTGCAGACGGCACTGGTGCTGCGCGTGATCCTGGCCTTCGAGGTCTTCGCCGTGGTGCTGGCCCTGGGTGGCACTCTGTTCCCCGTCCTCATGAGCGAAACCTACGCCTATCAATTCGACCTGCTTGACAGCGGCGCGGCGGCGGCAATGGCGCTGATCATCCTCGCCATCTCGATCGGGTTCACCCTGATCATCCTGCGCGCCCTGCGTGTCCCGAAAGGAGCCACGATATGACGACCGTCACGACCGATGTCGCCGCGCCCGATACGCGCCGGGCCGGACGATATGTCTACATCGCCGCGGTGGTGCTGCTGTGCGCCTGGGTGCTGGTGCCGCTGTATTTCCTGTTGATCAACACCTTGTCTTCGCCGGAAACGGTGAACAGCTTTCCCAAGCCCTTCATCCCCGAATTCGACCTGGGGAGCCTAGGGTTCTTTGCAGGCTTCGCGGGGATCCTGACCGCGCTGAAGAACTCGATTCTGGTGGCGGGGCTGACGATGATCATGTCGATCCTGATCGGCGCGCCGGCGGGCTATGCCCTGTCGCGGTTCGACTTTCGCGGGAAAGAGGCGTTCCGCCTGCTGATCCTGCTGACCCGGGCCTTTCCGCTGCCACTGCTGGCGCTGCCCTTGGCGGTGATGTTCATCCAGACCGGGCTGGATGACACGGTATTCGGCCTGTCGCTGGTGCACACCACGCTGGCGATCCCGTTCGCAGTGCTGATCACGTTCTCGCTGTTTTCCGGCATCCCGCTGGAACTGGAAGAGGCCGCCTGGACGCTGGGCTGCACCCGGCTGACCGCCTTCACCAAGGTGGTGCTGCCGCTGATCCTGCCGGGGATCACGGCTTCGGCCATCTTCGCCTTCGTGATCTCGTGGAACGAGGTGTTCGCCGCCGCCGTTCTGACGATCGAGAACCGGACCCTGACGGCCTTTTTGCTGCAGAACCTCGACACCTCGCCGCTGCATCTGAAATTCGCGGGCGGTTTCATCCTGGTCGTGCCGGCGCTGATCTTCATCTTCGCCGTGCGCAAATACCTGTTCGCCATGTGGGGCATCGCCAACCGCTGACAGCCCCAAGGAGTTGGAATAATGGCAGAAATTCAAATCAAGAATGTCGCGAAACGCTTTGGCAGCTACCAGGCGCTGCACGACATCAACCTGACCATCCAGGACCAGGAATTCATGGTTCTGCTGGGGGCCTCGGGCTGCGGCAAGACCACGCTGCTGCGGATCATCGCCGGGCTGGAGACCGCGACCGAGGGCGAGGTCTGGATCGGCGGGCGCCGGGTGGATCACCTGCCGCCCAAGGATCGGGGCATCGCCATGGTGTTCCAGAACTATGCCGTATTCCCGCATCTGACCGTGTTCGAAAACATCGGGTTCGGCCTGCGGATGCAGAAACTGCCCAATGACGAGGTCAAGCGCCGGGTCGAGCGCACGGCGGGTCTGATGCATATCGACCAGCTGCTGGGGCGCTATTCGGGCGAGCTGTCCGGCGGTCAGCGCCAGCGCGTCGCCGTGGCCCGCGCCCTGGCGATGGAGCCCGACGTGATCCTGATGGACGAGCCCCTGTCGAACCTGGACGCGCTGCTGCGGATGGAGATGCGGGCCGAGCTCAAAGGCGTTCTGGCCGAAAGCAACACCACCGCCATCTATGTCACCCACGACCAGGTCGAAGCCATGAGCATGGCCGACCGGATCAGCGTGATGCATCAGGGCAAGATCGTTCAGGCGGCCTCGCCGATCGAGGTCTACCGCAACCCGGCGGCCGAGTTCGTGGCCGGATTCATCGGCAATCCGCCGATGAACTTCCTGCCCGCCACCCCGTCCGGAGACGGCAAATGGACCGTCGCGGGCCAGATCCTCGACGGGCCTTCCCGGACCACGCCGCTGCATTTCGCCATCCGCCCCGAGGATCTGCGCCCGGCCGATAAGGGCCTCGCCGCCACGGTCAAGGTGGTTGAACCCTTGGGCGCGCATCTGCTTGTCACCTGCAGCGTGGATGGTGCCTTGTTCCGCGCGGTTCTGGACAGCGATCTGACCGTCCGCCGCGGCGACACCCTGACCCTGGCCCCGCAGCCCGACCGGGTGCGCTGGTTCGACCCCGAAACAACGCTGGCCGTGGCCTGAGGAGCGCGCAATGAAACAGGATCTGATCGAACAGGCCCGCGCCGTTCTGGCCCGAAACGACCGGGGCGACTACACGGTGCCCACCCACGGCCTCTATCCGTTCCAGTGGAACTGGGACAGCGCGCTCAGCGCCCTTGGGTTCTCGCATTTCGACGAGGCCCGCGCCTGGCGCGAGATCGAGACCTTGTTTCGGCATCAGTGGGATGACGGCATGGTGCCGCATATCATCTTCCACGAGATGAATGACGGCTATTTCCCGGGGCCGGATGTCTGGGCCACGAGCCGCGCGGTTCCCACCTCGGGCATCACGCAGCCAGCGGTGGCCGGGTTCGCCGTGCGCCGGATCCATGGGCGGGCGAAGAACCGGGCGCTGGCCGATGCTCAGGCCCGCAACCTGCTGCCCAAGATCCATGCTTGGCACCAATGGTTCTATACCAACCGCGACCCGCAGGGCACCGGTCTGGTCGCCATCATCCACCCGTGGGAATCGGGGCGCGACAACTCGGTCGATTGGGACGCGGCGCTGGCCCGTGTCCCGACCGAGGGCGTGGCCCCGTTCCAGCGTCGCGACGTAGCCCATGCCAACCCGGCCCACAGGCCGACCGATGAAGAATACCGCCGCTATATCTGGCTGGTGCAACATTTCCGCGACCTTGGCTGGGACAATTCCAGGCTGCATGACGCCTCGCCGTTCCGGGTCGTCGATCCGGGGTTCAACGCGATCCTAATCCGCTCGTGCCTCGACCTTGCCGCGCTGGCCGACGACTTGGGCGAAGCCGAGATCGCCAGCGCCTCACGCGCCTTTGCGCAGGCGGGCATCGCGGCTATGGACGCCCTGTGGAGCGAGACCCGCGGGCAATATCTGTGCTTTGACCGGGCCACTGGGAAGTTGATCGACAGCCCCTCGATCGGCGGCTTGTTGGCGGCGTTCTGTCCCGTCCCCGAGCACCGCGCGCAGACCATCGCCCAACGGTTGGACGCCATCGGTGCCGCAGTCCCGTTTTTGGTACCCAGCCACGACCCAGCGGCCCCCGAATTCGACGGACTGAGGTACTGGCGCGGGCCGGTCTGGCTGATCGTGAACTACATGATCGCCGATGGGCTGAAACGCGCGGGCCAGACCCGGATAGTGCAGCGGATCGTCGACGACAGCCTGCGCCTGATCGAACAAAGCGGCTTTGCCGAGTATTACGACCCGGTCACTGCCGAACCCTGCGGCGGCAGCAGCTTTACCTGGACGGCCGCGATGGTGATCGAGATCCTGAACGCGGAAACCACCCCGGCATGAGCGGCGCGGCACCGGTCCCCGCCCGATGGATACAGGCCTGACCGATGGCGAGCCCATCCATTGTTTCCGCCTCCGGTCAGTCGGACTGGGTCGAGCAAGCCCTTCTTGCGGAATTGCGGGCTACCGCACCGCAAGGGGTCAATGCCAGCATCACGCTGATTGCGCAGGACGGCGCGGGCCGGGTGGGCGGCCTGCATGGCGCCACCTCCTATGGGTGGCTGCTGATCAA
Organism: Ruegeria sp. B32; assembly: GCF_025141855.1. Lineage (NCBI taxonomy): Bacteria > Pseudomonadati > Pseudomonadota > Alphaproteobacteria > Rhodobacterales > Roseobacteraceae > Ruegeria > Ruegeria sp. B32. The sequence continues at coordinate 300,906 of NZ_CP081107.1, forward strand.
GACCTTATGGATCGATCCGGCCCATCGACGCCGCGGTTTGGGCCGGCGGTTGCTGGACCACGCCTTTGCCGAGGCGCGCCGGCGTGGGTGTCATTCTGCGTGGCTGGACACATCCAACCCGGCCGCCGCGCGGTTCTATCAGGCTTTGGGCTTCGAGCCCTTTGGTCACCTGGCCAACACGCCCACGCAGAGCCCGCCCGGACATTGCCGCTGGTTCTTGTGGCGCCCCTTGCCGTAGCCGTGGCCACGCCACCCTCACAACCGTTTGGCCGGATCGAACACCTGCTGCCACCGCTGTGCATAGCGGGATCTGTCAGCCTTGGGCGCAAGGACGGGAACCACCGGCGGCGTACCTGCCAAAACCGCCTCGATCGATTTGCGCCACGCCTTGGGATCGGACCCGCACGGGATCACGCCGCTTGCCCCGATCCGGTCGCGCAGACCGTCGACCATGCTGACGATAACCGGACGCCGCGCCGCGCGCGCCTCATCCGCCACCAACCCGTAGGCCTCCCACCGCGAGGGCATCGCCACCACGTCCACGGCCCGATAGGCTTCGGCCGGGTCGTCGGCGTGGCCCCGAAACTCGATCCGCCGGTCACCTGCGGCCAAGGCTGCAAGGCGGTCGCGCTGGCTGCCTTCGCCAAAGATCACAAGCCGTGCATCGGGGTTGGGGCACATGCGAAATCCTTCGATCAGCAGATCGAAGCCTTTCTGCGGCTCGAGCCGTCCGATCGCACCGATGACCCGGGCCGCCTCGACCGGCCCGGCTGCGCGCGCAACTGCGCTCAGGTCAACCTGCGGCGAGATCACGCTCAGCTTGGATGCGGGCGCCAACCGACGTTCGGCCATCCAGCCGGCCTGGGCCTTGCTGACGGCGATAACCTGATCGAACAACGAATAGGTCACGCGCAGCATCGCAAAGAACCGCCGCTTGTGCGGCACGTTCAAGGCGGTGAATGACCGGGTATAGCTGTGTTCGACATGAACCAGCCGCGTGGTGGGATGCATCGCCCGCAAGGCCGAGAAGGCCGGCAGGCAACGCCAGCCGGGGGCGATGTGGCACACGATGACATCGGCGTCGAAATTGCCCCAGCTGAAGGCGGTCCGCTTGACCGGGCGAACCTCTTGGTGGACTTCGTCGGCCAGTTCGGGCAGCTGCGAAAGATGGTCGAGCATACGCATGACTCCGCCGGCCGTGGTGTCATCAACAAGGTGAAGAACGGTGATCTTGGACATTTGGAAACCTCGGTTCAGATGGAAGTCTGGCGGCGCATGAGGCGGCCGGCTTGAACAACAGACGCCGGCCCGACCGCGCGCAGGGCTGCGGCCGCGATGATGGTGGTCAGCGTTTTGGCGGGTTCTTCGATCAGGGGCCGGGCGCTGGTTGAAATCGACCGCTGCGCAAGCTCCCAAGCCTTGTGCGCATCCAGATTGCTGACCGCGCGGCGGGCAAGATAACGCAGCTGGTAGGCGCGCGTCGCCGCCTCGTGCCGGGCAAAGAATTCGGGGTTCAGCGGACGTAGCTTGTCAACCATCCGCTCCCACGCCTGCAACTGCCGGTCCAAGGCCGCCGACAGGCCGGTCGCATGGATCCGGTAGCGGGTCAGCAACCCCGGCACGCCTGCGATTTGCCAATCCGTCGTCAACATCAGCCGCAGCCAGCATTCGATGTCCTCGGACTGGCGAAAGGTCTCGTCAAAGACCCAGTCGCGCTTGGTCTCGAACGCCGGACGGTAGGCCAGATCCAGCAAGGCCGATTTGCGCATCACCGCTGCCGACCCATTGCCGATCGGGTTGCGTTTCAGGACATGCGCCGCCGTCACGTCCCGCAGGCGCGGCGACTGACGGACGCGCATCAGCCGACCACCCTCGTCGATCATGGCACTGCCGGAATAGCTGATCGCAAGGTCGGGTTCGGCCTGCAGGTGACGCACATGGGTGGCCAGCTTTTCGGGCAGCCACAAGTCGTCGGCGTCGCAGAAGCCGACGAACTCTCCCCGAGCGGCCGCGATGCCGGTATTGCGCGCCCCGGCGAGGCCGCGGTTTTCCTGCCGGATCACCCGCACTTTGGGGTCGATAGCATTGGCGCGGGCAATGGCGGGGGTTTCGTCCTGCGAGCCGTCATCCACGATGATGATTTCGAAATCATCGTGGGTCTGCGACAGAAGCGAAGCCAGAGTCTCGGTCAGGGTCGCGGCGGTGTTGTAGGCGGGAACGATGATGGATGCCTGGGGCATTTTGGGTCTCCTGGTTGGGATCAGCGGGCAAACAGCGCCTGACGGATCGGACGGGGCAGGGCCGGGGCCAGTGCCGCGCCAAGTGCAGTGGGCACACCGCGCCGGATTGGGTTGAGAAAGCTGCGCGCGCTCAGCGCCAGACCGGCGCGGGCATAGGCGCGGGCCATCGACGGTTCCGCCCCCAGACGCAGTGCGCGCCGGGCCAAATACCGCATGTAGATCGCCTCGGACGCGGGCGACGGCGCAACGCCATAGCGGGCCGCCGTTGCAACCGCCCGTGCGCGCCCGGCCCGCATCGCCTCGAGGTCCGAAGACAGACCGCTGCCGCTGGTCCGGTACCAGACCTGCAGGCGGTCAACCCCGATGATCACGTGGCCTTCGCCTGCCAAGCGGATCAGCAGCTCGAGATCTTCGTTGTGGACCGCAGCCGGGTTCAGCCCGCCGACAGCAGCGAACACCAGGCGGCGCACTGCAAGGTTCGACATCGTGCACACCGCGTTTTCCGCCAGCAGGTCAGGAATGGTCAGGGGATCGGTGGGAACCGTTGAGCGCGTCGGACAATCGCCGAGGGTTTCGGAAAAGAACCCGATCTGGCCAAAGGCCGCATCAATGCTGGTATCTGCAAACAACCGGTCCAGTTGGGCCAGCTTGTCGGTGACCCACAGGTCATCCGCGTCGCAGAACGCGAGGATGTCGCCGGTGGCCACAGTTGCACCATGGTTGCGCGCAGAGCTGGGGCCGCGATTGGGGTTGACCTCAACCCGCACCCGGGCGTCGCGCGCGCAAAATTGCCGGACAACTTCGGTCGTCTGGCGCGAGGGCTTGTCGCCCACGCAGATGAGTTCGAAATCCGCAAAGCTCTGCCCCAGCAGGCTATTCAGGGTGGCGGCAATGGTTGCCGCGTCATTGTGGAAGGGAACGATGATGGAAAACCGGGTCATTGGGCGCGCGCCTCCTGAGTGATTGCAGAACCCCGCGGCAGCAGCGCCCAGGATGCGGCCAGCATGATGGCGCTGCAGGTGCAGACGTACCCGACGGCGACGGGCATCAGGCCGAGCGGCGCCATCAGGGCGGTATTCGCGATCAGTGCCGCGGCCAGAACCGTGCTGACCCGCAATTCGGTGACGGGGCGGTTTTCCGACCGCAGCCACCCGGCGACCGCCGACCAGATCACCGTCGGCAGGGCTGCAAGGCACAGAACCGATACCACCGGGGCGATCTCGGCCCAGCCCTGTCCCAGCAGCAGCGGCACATAGACCGGGGCCAGCGCCGCCTGCAGCAAAACCAGCGGCGTCAGGATCAGCAGAGACAGGCCCAGCCCGTGGCGCAGCGCCCCATGCTTGTCCTCGGCCGCGCACAGATGCGGGAATAGAACGACCGAGAAGGCTTGCGTGAACGAAGTCGCCAGCCCAAGCCCCGCATTGAAAGCCATGAAATAGATGCCAAGCGCCTCTGCGCCCATCATCGCGCCCACCACCAGCTTGTCTGCCTGCAGGCGCAGAACCTTGACCAGTTCGACGCCCAGAACGGCCCAGCCGTAGACCACGAAAGGTTTCAAGGCTGCAAACCCGGCCTGACGATCAGGCGACCACCGACGCAGGCGGCGCATCAGCACCAGCCAGACAGGTGCAGTCAGCAGGCGCGGAAGGACCAGCGCCAGGGGCGAAGCCCAGACCACCGCCAGCAGCGCCGTCAGGGTGTTGGCCCCCACGACTTGCCCGCCGGCGATCGCGGCGGTCTGCTGCAGCTTGCCCTCGCGCATTGCCAGTGCGGCCTGAACCAGGCCCGCCGGCATGAACAGGTATTCCCCGGCCAGCACCGCCAGCAGCATCGCCAGCATGGTGTGGCCCATGATGAACAGCGCCGCCGCGACCGCCAGTTGCAGCAGGCACAGCCCCGCGCACCAGACCCAGAAGATGCGGTGCGCCGTGTTGCACCGCCGCGCCAGCTCCTCGGACGGAGCCTGAATGATACGCTGGTTCACCCCATTCTCGGTCAGCGCCTTGAGGATGTCGCCCGCCGCCAGAGCTGCTGCGGCCAGACCGATCGCTTCGGGGCTGAGGGTACGGGCAACGGCCACCACGACGACCAGGCGCGACGCCTTGGCCGCCACTTCGGAGGCGGTGTAGGCCAAAAGATGCTGTAGGAACCCTGATCGTGCAAAGCTGTGCGTCATGACGCCGTTATCCCGAAAAACAGTTGTTGGTTCTGTTGTACGGGTGGCCAGGGTCTGTGTCCCGGACGCGGTCGGACGGGGCAGGGGACCGTTCGGAGAGGGACCTATCCGAATGGGACAAACCGCCATCCCGATGCCGGACTGACGCAGGGCGCGCGGCGCGGTTTATCTTCTGTGACAGATCAGGAGATGAAAATGACCATGAATTTCAAGACCTTCCTTATTACGGCCGTCAGCACCTCAACCCTGCTGGGGTGCAGCAGCATGCAGACCCCGCGCAACATCGAAGCCGTATCGCGCGGCGAAAGTTATCAGGCGCAATATCGCGAACCCGGTCGTCGGCGGGGCGATACGCAATTGCTGCAGGCCGCCGCGATGAACGGCCAGACCTGCATGCCGCAGGCCGGCGATCACGGCGCAAATACCTATGCGAAATGGTCGCAACCGGCGCTCAGCCCCTTGCTGGGCGAGAAACTGTCGCGCAACGACATGGTCCAGATCACCATCGAAGGGGACGACCTGCTGAGCGACGCTTATGTCGTCTCACGTGACGGAGACCTCAAGCTGCCCTACCTGCCGCCCGTGCGCGCCCAGGGCCGCACCACCGAGCAGGTCGAACAAGAGGTGGCCCGCGTTCTGGTTGCGGCCCAGTTCTATGACATCGAACCCCGCGTGACCGTACGGGTCAGCGATTTCGCCTCGGTGACAGTAGGTGTGCGCGGCGCGGTGTTCGAGCCGCACTCGGTCGAGATCGGCGGAGTTCCGGGGGACTCCCTTGACCGTCGGCGCCAGGGCGCACTGGGGGCCTCGACCGAGGGGCGCAACCTGTCGGTGGCGCTGCGGGCCGCGGGCGGGGTGCGGCCGGATGCCGATCTGCCAGCGGTCGAACTGCACCGCCAGGGGCGCATCTATCGCATGGATCTGCGCGGCGTGTTCGAAGGATCGGACCCGACCGACATCATGCTGCTGACCGGCGACCAGATCGTGGTCAACAGCCGCGGCTGCTTCCAGGACGCGCTGATGCGCCCCAGCCCGATCAGCCCGCCCGGCGTGACGCTATACATGTCGAACCTGACCCAACCCGCTGCGGGCAATGCCGAATCCGCCATCGGGCGCGACGTGCGTGAAGTGCCTTATGGCACCCGTTTCCTGCAGGCCGTGGTCGACAGCAACTGCGTCGGCGGGTCGAAGACGACAAACGCCAACCGCAGCGCGGTGTTGTTCACGCGCAATCCCGTGACCGGATCCTCGGTCGTGATCGAGCGCAATATCGAAAAGCTGCTGCGGCGCGGAGACCGCGACGACTTCGATCCCTATGTTCTGCCAGGTGATGCCGTAGCCTGTTACGACAGCAAGGTCACCGGAGTGACCGAAATCGCCCGGTCGCTGGGCATCGTCGGGGCCGCCGCACTGCTTATCCCTTAATCGCACCGGGGGCGGGCAGGGCAGCCTTTGCCCGCTCCCAAATCTCGGGCAAACCGCTCAACAGCTCGGCGACTTTCTGACGGTCTGCGGATTTAGCGGCCATCTCGATCGCAATCAGCGCATCGCGGAACCCCATCGCACCAAAGGTCGCCGCGCTTCCCGCCAGCCTGTGACACTCCTGCGCGACCTGGTCCAGATCGGCTTCACCCCCGTCCAGTCCGGCAAGCTGAGCGACAACGGCATCCCCTTCGGACAGGTACTTGCCAAGCAACCGGTCAAAGACTTCGGCGCCGAGGCTGGCGCGCAGCTCTCCGATATGATCCGTTTCGTCCTCGGACCGGGTCGAAGCTCCGGGGCCGGTGACCACCGACAAGACCTTGCGCAAGGCATCTAGGGCAATCGGCTTGCCGACAAAGGCTGTCATACCGGCGGCGCGGAACGCGTCGACCGCATCAGGCAGCACGTTGGCCGAAACGGCAATTATCGGTATCTCCGCCGAAGGCCCGCCCCCGCTGCGGATGTGGCGCGTGGCCGTCGGGCCGTCCATGACCGGCATGCTGATATCCATCAGGATAACGTCGAACCGATGCGCAGCCGCCGCGTCCACGCCCAGTTGGCCGTTCTCGGCAACCGTCACCCGGTGACCGTCCAGTTTCAGCATGTTGCAAATTACCTCGCGGTTGATCTCGTTGTCTTCGACCACCAGCACGTCCAACGGCTGGGCGTGCTGAACCTCTGGCTGGTCGCTGTCAAGGTTGGCGTCCAATTCCGCGTCCTGCAGCGGCAGACGAACCCAGAATACACTGCCCTCGCCGGGTGTGCTTTCAACGCCGATCTCGCCGCCCATGGCCCGAGCAAACCGACGTGCGATGCCCAGGCCCAGACCGGTGCCGCCGGCGGCCCGACCGATGCTTGGATCGCTGGTGTGAAAATCGTCAAAGATGACGTCGACCTCATCAGGGCCGATACCGATACCCGTGTCGATGATGCGGAATTCAAAGATGTTGACGCCGGCCGTTGGGCCAGGCTCGGTTACTTCGACCTCGATCGAGATCCGGCCGTTTTCGGTGAACTTGATGGCATTGCCCACAAGGTTCAGAAGAATCTGCCGTAACCTTTGGGCATCGGCGGCGACGCAGGGGCGCGCATCGCCCACCCATTGCCACGAGATGGAGTTCCCGCGCGAGGCAGCGTTGCCGCTTTGACCGTCCACAATCTCTTGCAGGATGTCGTTCAGGTTCGAGGGCTGCAACGCCACCGACAGTTTCCCGGCCTCGAACCGGGCGATGTCCAGAACGGTGTCGACGTGGCTCAGGAGGATCTGGCCCGAGATTTCCATGTTCTCGACAAACCGTGCCTGTTCCCGGGTCGTGCGGGTGTTTTTCAACAGCGTGAGGTTGCCCAGCAGCCCGTTCAGCGGCGTGCGGATCTCGTGGCTCATCACGGTCAGGAAATCGGCCTTGGCCTTTTCGCCGGCAAGGGCCTGGTCGCGGGCATGGATCAGTTCCTGCTGCGCCGCCGCCTGCTGCGAGATGTCGCGGACAAAGCCGATGACGATTTCCTGATCGCCCGCCCGGGCCGACTGCAGCGCCAGTTCGACCGGGAACTGCTCGCCATCCGCGCGCATCGCCTCCAACTGGACACGGCCTTTGCCGACGACATGACGTTCTCCACCAGACTGCATGCGCACCATGCCGGCGCGATGTGCCTCACGCAGATGCGGCGGCACGATCAGGTCACCGATCGAGCGCCCCCGAGCCTGATCCGCCGCATAGCCGAATATTGCCTCGGCAGCTGGGTTGAACTCGATCACATCGCCCTTGGCATCGACCACGATCACCCCGTCCAACGAGGTGGAGAGGATCGTGTTCATCCGTTCATTCGCCTGCCGCAGGGCCCGGCCGCGGCGCGTGGCGCGCCGGTTGACCACCAGAAGATAGGCGCTGACGGCGCCCAGGGTCAGAAGCAAGGCCCCCGACAGAATCGCCAATCGCAGCAGGTTTGCCGCGGTCTGGGTGCGCTGCTGGTCTGACTCGGTGGCAAAATACGAGATGCCGGAAACGGCCAACGTGCGGACATGCGGACCGATCTCAAGGGCCGCGCGTTTCAGATCGTCCAGTTGTTCGGACAGCTCGGCATCCGGCGCGTCGATCAAGGGGATTGCGGCGTTCAGGTGCCGGGTCACCCGCTCCAACGGCAGGCGGAACCGGTCATCCTGGCGCAACGGCTGGAACACACGGGATTGGGCCAGCGTATCGACACGGCTGTAAAACAGATCGAACCGCCGGCGCACCAGATCCAACGTGCCATTTTGCGCGTCCTGCGCCGCCGACGCGGTTTCCAGAGCGTTCAGGTAGGACAGATAGTCGACCTCGACCTGCGACAGCGTCCATTGGACATTGTCCGAAGGCGCCGCTCGCCGATCGTTGAAATCGGTAAACACCTGCGCCGACAACCACGCCACCGCGACCAGACCCAACAAAACGCCGAAGCCGATGAGCCCGAAGACCCATCGGCGGCGCAAAACCTGCGTATCGGTATCGCTCAATCCGAGCCTCATCGATTGTTCACTGCGCTTTACTCATTACTGCACTCATTCCGGTTGCAAGCTATTTAACGACCTCAAGACGATCGAGTTGCCAGATGCTGCGCGAATAGGTCACCTCGGTCTGGTATTTCGGATCGCTGTCATAGGGGTAGACGATCCACAGCGGACCCTTCTGCCGGCGCGACATCTCGGCGCCGTCCATCTCATAGGCCACGATCGGGTCGCTTTCGGTGACCGAGTCCATGGGGATTTCGACCGCATAGTCGTTGATCGCCGTGGCGCGGATCATGCTTCCATCTGCACCGACTGCCTTTAGCACCACAGACAACGGCACGCCAACAAAGGTGTTTTGACCTTCGGTCCAGATCGTCGAGGTCGCAAAAGTCCGCGCGGGCAAGGCTTTCAACATGTCCATGTCGAACCGTGCACCATCCTCGGCTCCGGACTGGGTCAGGTTGCCGGTGATCGTCAGAACCACCTCTCCGGTGGGTTCGGCCAGATCCTGGGCCTGTGCCTGGCCCAAGGTCAGAACCATTGCCAGGGCTGCAAGTAAAATCCGCATGTCATTCTCCTAGTGTCCAACTGCACAAGATCAGAAAGCTTGACCGGGCAACAGACGGGCATCGGGATAAGCACCTATCCGAACGGATAGGTGCCCGCCGTTACGCGGCCGGGCGCAGGTGGCCCATGCGCTGTGCCATGATCCGCTCAAACCCTTCCCGCAGCTCTGACCGCTGCAGGGCAAAGACCGCGGTGGCCTCAAGATATCCGGCGACCGACCCGCAGTCGAAGCGTTCACCCGCAAAGGCGTAGCCCGAGCAGCCAGCGGTTTCGACATCCGCAGCGATGGCGTCGGTCAGCTGGATTTCATTTCCCGCACCCGGTGCCTGGCCGGCCAGACGATCAAAGATCGATGGCTGCAGGATATACCGCCCGACGATACCGTAGTTCGACGGCGCCTGCTCGGGGCTGGGCTTTTCGACCAGGCCGCGCAGCTTTTGCACACGCCCGGCCTGCAGGGCGATATCGACCACCCCGTAGGACCCGATCCTGTCGGACGGCACGGATTGGGTCGCAACCATGTGGCCGCTTTGGTCACAATAGCTTTGGACCATCTGTGACAGGGCCGGGCGTCGGGCGCTGATGACGTCATCGGGCAGGATCACCGCAAACGGCTCATTGCCCACACACTCGCGCGCCAGCGACACCGCATGGCCCAATCCACGGGGCGCGTCCTGCCGGACAAAGCAGTATTTGCCATCCTCCAGATCGGCGCAGCGCAGGTTGTTCAAAAGCTCGGTCTTGCCACCATCCTTCAATTTGCGTTCAAGCGCCGTATTCCGCCCGAAATAGGCCTCGAGCGCAGTTTTCTCGGGTGACGTGATGAAGATGAACTCTTCAATCCCGGCCGCGCGCGCCTCGTCGACGGCATATTGGATCAGCGGGCGGTCGATCAGGGGCAGCATTTCCTTGGCCACGGTCTTGGTCGCGGGCAGAAACCTTGTGCCCAGTCCGGCGACGGGAAAGACGGCTTTGCGAATCTTGGTCATATCAATTCTCCTTTGGTTTTCTCAGTAGGCGCCGCGGCCGGACACGACGGCCCGCACGGTCATGGCAATCAGCATCAGATCCAGAAGGGCCGAGCGGGACCGCACATAGGCCGTGTCCAGATCGATCATCCGGTCAAAGTCGATGGCGGCCCGGCCCGACACCTGCCACAGGCCGGTGATCCCGGGGCGGACGTCCAGGCGTTCAAGCGCGCGGGGTGGGTATTTGGCGACCTCCTCAGGCAGGGCAGGGCGCGGTCCGACGATCGACATGTCGCCCTTCAACACGTTGAGGACCTGTGGCAGCTCATCCAGCGAAAAGCGGCGCAGAACCTTGCCCACCCGCGTGACACGCGGATCGTGACGGGCCTTGAAGCACACGCCCGCGCGGTCGGACTGCGCCAGCAGGCTGGCCCTTTGCGCTTCGGCGTCTGTGGTCATCGAGCGGAACTTGTAGACGGTGAAAGGTACCCCGTTCCTGCCCACCCGCGTCTGCCGGAATAGGGCCGGGCCGCGGCTGTCCAGCCGGACAAGGGCGGCAATGGCCAGCATCGGCAGGGCCAGAACCGTCATGGCCGCCAGCGCGACGGTCAGGTCAAGAATACGGCTTGGCGTCAGCCCGCCAAGAGCCTGGGCGACGCACCGGCCCAGAAATTCGAAATTTCCGATCAGATAGCGGCGGGCCATGCGGCGCGGTTCCATCGCCAGCCGCCACGCCCATTCCACCCGGACCCGCCGAACGACCCCAGGCGCCCGCCGGACGTTGCCCGCCAGAAAGTCGAACAACGCGCCGACACCCAGCACCAGGTTCGGGTTCAGCCGTGCGCGGTGCCGCGTAATCCACAGTTCTTGCAGCGGAACGCCCATGGCCACCAGCAGGATGTCTGCGCCGGACTGGTTGATTTCGTCCAGGGCTTCTTCCGTCCGTTCGATGCCCCCAAACCCGTCGCGGCACCCGGCAATCCTCAGGCCGGGCGCCGTGTCTTGCAGGCGCGCTGCCGCCGCCTGTGCGGTGCCGGGCGTTCCGCCCAGCAGATAGACCGACTGCCCCAGCTTGGCCGCGCGCCGGACCAGGCGCGGGACAATGTCGGTTCCGTTCAGGTTCTCGGCCAGGCGTTCGCCCTGCATCGCGGCGGCAAGCTCGACCCCGATTCCGTCGGGCAGGACGAGGTCGGCTTGCGTCAGGGCTGCTCGATATTGGTCATTCTTTGCCCGGACATTTGCGCAATGGGCGTTCAGGAAAAAGACGGTCCGGCGGTGACCATCCAAAAGCGTGGTGATGACCGGCCCGGATTCTGCATTCACCACCGGTTGCCCGAGGATTTCAGTGATCGGCAGCGCGGTGCCTGGCGTGGTGTGTGCGCCGTCGAAAAGGGCGTGAGCGGCTTGAAAGTGCATGGAACTCTCCGAACATGAACTGTACTGTTGCCCTGAACCTGCCCGTTGTGCCGGCACTGCAACAGAAGAGCATCGGGAGAGCGCGCGGAGAAATCGGCTGACCGATGCGGCCCGGATGCGGCACCGCGCGGACATCCGGCCAGCTGCTCCTATCCGATCGGGTATCTGCCTGTCCGTTCGGTAGGCTTCACCGCCAATCATCAATGGTTTATTAACCTTTTCAGGTCTGGGTAGAGGCACATGGAGTTCATTGATGAAAGTTCTTATCGCCGACGATCACGAACTGGTTTTGGACACGCTCGTCGCCTTCATCGAGGCCGCGGGCGGGATCGAACCCACCACGGCGCCGGATTTTGCGACCGCAAAGGCCAAGATCGAATCCGAAGGTCCGTTTGATCTGGTTCTGCTGGATCTGAACATGCCCGGCATGAACGGGCTGAGCGGTTTGGAAACCTGCATTGGCATGGATCGCGCGCGGCATGTGGCGCTGTTCACCGGCGATGCCTCGCGCGATCTGGCTGAACGTGCGCTCGAGCTGGGGGCAGCCGGGTTCGTGCCCAAGACCCTGCCGGCCAAGTCTCTGGTAAACGCCATCCGTTTCATGGCCATGGGTGAGCAATATCTGCCCGTCGGTTTCATGAGCGCCGAGCAACCGAACGACACCCACCCGATGGCCAAGAAACTGACCGAGCGCGAGCGCCAGGTCCTCAAAGGTCTGACCGAGGGCAAGTCGAACAAGGAGATCGCCCGCGATCTGGACCTGTCCGAGCCCACGATCAAGCTGCATGTGAAAACGCTGTACCGCAAAGTGGGTGTCAGCAACCGTACTCAGGCCGCGATGGCCGCGCGCGAGGCGGGCCTGTTCTGACCCGCGCCCATCCTTTCGGATAGGGGGCCTGTCCCAACCCGCCCCGGCCTAACCCCTTGCGCAGCGGACAGCCCAAGCCGCATCCGTATATCAATCCTGTAAGAGAGGATTTGATATGCCGAACCAGATTTCCGACAACCAACAAACGCTTGCGCCAAACCGCCCTTGGGACTGGGCGCGCATCAGCCGCACGGACATCCGGTCGCTGGGATGGCGCCGCGTTCTCAAGGGCGGGCGGCTGACCGATGCGGGACGGCTGCCGCGATACGTTGCGTTGTTTCTTCTGGGATCCAGCTGCATCTGTGCCCCGATCAGCGGGTATCTGGCAACCGCGCCGGTCAAATACGCATCCCACGCCTCGTTGATCCTGCCGGGGTCGGGCGCGTCGGCCTCGGTCAATCTGGCCAATATCGGGCAGGCCTCGTCCTTCGCCAATTCGGCCTTTGCCAACGGGTCGATCAGCCCCACCGAAACCTACAAGCGGCTGTTATCGGCCGATCGCATTCTGGATGCGGCCGCACGCGCCGTCGGGGCTGAGCGCGATGCGTTCGGCAAGCCGCGCATCCGCCTGGTGGACCAGACCAGCTTGATCCATATCGAAATGGAGGCCGCCAGCCCGGGGGACGCGCAACGCCACGGCGATGCCCTTGTCGCTGCGTTCTTTGCCGAGATTGACGCCTTGCGCGCGGACGAGATCGCCACGCGCGAGGCCAGCAACAGCGGCGCAATCGACGCCTATCAGCGCTCGGTTCGTGAAACCCGCGCCGCGATCGAGCAGTTGCAGCGGCAGAGTGGGCTGCTCTCGGCCGCCCAATACCGTGAGCAGGTGGCCGCGAATGACCGCGCGCGCCAAACGCTGCGGGCCGAGGAAAGCACGCTGGCCCGGCAGGCCGAGCGGGTCGCGGCGCTTGAGGTCGCGCTTGATCTGCCGCCGGATGCCGCCGCGGTGACGCTGAAGCTGTACGCCGACGCGCAATACTTGTCATTGCTCAAGGATGTTTCGGCCGGCGCGGCCAAGCTGGCGCAGGTCGATGCCAATTACGGGCCGCGCCATCCGGTCTATCGCGCAGCGCGGGACGAATATGAAGGCGCACGGAAGGTCGCCGTCCAACGCGCGGCCGAGGTGACCGGCCTGTCGGTCGAACAGCTCTCGGGTCTGGACCGCGCCCCCGAGGGAGAGCGTGCGCAGTTGCTGAGCGAGCTTGTCCGCGAAAACGCCCTGCGCGCGGGGCAGGAAAAGCACGTAAAAACCCTCGCCGCACAGGTCACGGCCGAAACTGCGCGCCTGTCCGCGCTGGCGTCGATGGCGGCTGAACTTGAAGACCGCCAAAGGGATTTTGCCGTGGCCGAAGCCGTCTTTGCCTCGGCCATCGCCCGGTCGGAATCGAAAAAGACCGATGTCTACGCCTCGTACCCGCTGATCCAGGTGCTGGAAAATCCGTCGCTGCCGGAACGGCCGTCTTCACCCAACAAGAAGCTGTCGATCGCGGCAGGGATTGCCGCCACGTTGATGCTTCTGATCGGGCTAACGCTGGCATGGGTCCGCAACCCGCTGATCTCGCGGCTGTTGAAAGACGCAGGCGAGAACAAGGCATGAGCCAGGCCGCGCCGCAGAACCCGGCCGAGCGGCTTGTCTGGCGCGCGCTGGTCTGGACATGGCCGTTCTATGCCATCGGCGCGCTCTATGTCGTCGGGCCGGTACTGGGATGGTCCCTGGCGGGGTTGGCGGTGTTGGCTTTGTATCTGGGGCCGGCGATTCGTCCGGAGCTGCGGGCCACGGGGCCGGTTCCGGCGCTGGCTTGGCTGTGGATGGCCGGCATGTTGTTGATGCTGTTTGCACTGTGGGCCGGCCATCTGGATTGGGGGCTGGGGCTGGGCAAGACCATCAAGTCCTCGATCGGCTGGGCCAAGGGCTGGGCGCTTATTCCATTGTTCATTCTGGCCGGGGCCGTGCTGCCGATCCGGCGCGAGGTTCTGGTGCGAGGCCAGTGCAAGCTGGGGCTGTGGACCCTGTGCCTTGCGCCCCCGCTGTTGGCTGCGCCTTATCTGGGCCTGCCCAGCCAGATCTTCACCTCACCGCTCAAGGCGGTCGGTGGGCCGGGCCCCGAGTATTTCTCGGTCTATCTCTACACAATCGACCCGGCCAGTTGGACGCCCCGGTGGCAGTTCTTCGCGCCGTGGTCACCATTTGCCGCCCTGCTGGGGGTATGCATGGTCCTGTTCGCGCTCGAAGAACGGCACCGGGGATGGATGGCTGTCGGGCTGAGCGCGGGTATTCTCATGATCTTGGCGTCGAAATCCCGCATGGGGCTGGTCGGGCTGGTGGCCTGCACGATGGGGCCACGCCTTTTGCCGCTGGTGGCGCGCAGCATCGGATGGTTTCTGGTGTCGGCCGTGGCGACGGCGTCCGCGGCGTGGGGGGCCGCCGCGATCGATCTTGGCAACCAGGCACTGCAGAATTTCAAATCGGCCCGCGCCGACAGCACCCGCGTGCGCGAAACCCTGCAACGCATCGCCTATGAGCGCTGGCAATCCGACGCGGTGCTGTTTGGTCACGGAACCGTTAAGCCCGGTGCGCATTTGGTCGAGTACATGCCCATCGGAAGCCACCACACCTGGTACGGGCTTCTGTTCGTCAAGGGCATCACCGGCTTCGTGGCTTTTATTGTCCCCTTCGCCGTGCATTTCGGCGTAGTGATCACCGACGCGGTCCGCTCGGCGCGTGGACGCTTGCCGCTGGGCCTGCTGATGACCCTGCTGCTGCTGACCTTCGGCGAAAACATCGAGATCGAGGCCTATCTGCTCTGGCCGGCGCTGCTGATGCTGGGGTGCCATCTGCGCGAAATGGCAGGGACCGGTGCTCAGCCGAGCGCGTAACCGGCCCCGCGTACGGTGCGGATCGGGTCATCCCCCCCACGCACCGTCAAAGCTTTGCGTAAACGCCCGATATGCACGTCGACGGTCCGGGTATCCACGTAGATGTCGCGCCCCCAGACCCGGTCGAGCAATTGTTCGCGACTCCAGACCCGGCCTGGCTTTTCCATGAAGGTCGACAGCAGCCGAAACTCGGTCGGGCCCAGCTTGATGTCCTCGTCCGCGCGGGTCACGCGGTGCGTTTCGGCATCCAGGACGATGTCATCGTATTCCAACCGCTCGCCCACGGCTGCGGGGCGGGTCCGCCGGAACTGGGATTTGACTCGGGCCATCAGCTCGATCACCGAATAGGGCTTGGTGACATAGTCGTCGGCACCTGTCTCCAGCCCGCGCACCTTGTCGACCTCTTCGGATTTTGCCGAGAGCATGATCACCGGAATGGCACGGGTCGCGGCCGTCATCTTCAGTTGGCGGCAAATTTCGATCCCGGAAACGCCGGGCAGCATCCAGTCCAGCAGGATCAGATCGGGCGGCACTTCCTTGATCTGCAACAGCGCCTCGTCACCGGTTTCGGCCTGGCGCACGTCAAAGCCTTCGGCCTCGAGGTTGTAGCAGATGATCTCGCGCTGCGCGGGCTCGTCTTCGACGACAAGGATCGATGGCGTTGGCATCACAGGACCTCGGTGGTTTCCGTTGGTGTCTTGTCGAGGCGCGGGCGGTCATCATCAGGCAACTGCCCACTGACAAGGTAGATGGTCTGCTCCGCGATCCCGGTAGCATGATCACCGATCCGCTCGAGGTTTTTGGCCACGAAATGCAGATGCATGCCCGGGGTGATATTACCCGGGTTCTCCATCATATGGGTCAGCAGAGCGCGAAACACGTTATTGTACATCGCATCCACATCAGCGTCACGTTCACGGATGGCCTGGGCCTTGTCCGCGTCCCGCTGGATGAAGCAATCCAGGGCATCCGCAATCATGCTCTGCACCAGCTGGGCCTGACGCGCTATGGCCGATTTGACTTCGTCCAAACTCGCCGAGTCCGCCAGGGTCACGGCACGCTTGGCGATGTTTTTTGCATGGTCCCCACTGCGCTCGAGCTGGTTGGCGATGGTGAAGGTCGCCAGGACCACGCGCAGGTCGATGGCCGTAGGCGCGCGCCGCGCGATGATGTTGGCGCTGTCGTTCTTGACCATCTCTTCCAACTCGTCGATGGCGCGATCGGCCTTGACGGTGCGCGCGGCGAGTTCGACATCCTTGTCGCACAGTGCCCGGATCGCGTCCGATAGGCAGCTCTCGACCAACCCACCCATGCGCATCAGATGAGCCTGAACGGACTCGAGTTCCTGATCAAAAGATCGGACGATGTGCTTGTCCTTCATGGCGTCCTGGGTCATCCGATTCTCCCGGTGATGTAGGATTCCGTGCGCGGGTCTTCGGGATTGGTGAAGATGTGCCCCGTGTCCCCGTATTCCACCAAGCTGCCGAGGTGGAAGAACGCCGTTTTCTGGCTGACCCGAGCCGCCTGCTGCATCGAGTGCGTGACGATCACCACGGAGAAGTTCAGCTTCAACTCGTCAATCAGTTCCTCGACCTGGGCGGTCGCGATCGGATCCAAAGCCGAGCACGGCTCGTCCATCAACAGGACCTCGGGTTCAGTGGCAACCGCGCGCGCGATGCAAAGGCGCTGCTGCTGACCACCGGACAAGCCGGTGCCGGGCTCGTGCAGGCGATCCTTCACCTCATCCCAGATGGCCCCGCGGCGCAGGGATTTCTCAACGATCTCATCCAGATCAGCCTTGGTTCTAGCCAGTCCGTGGATCCGGGGACCATAGGCTACGTTGTCGTAGATCGACTTGGGGAACGGGTTCGGCTTTTGGAACACCATACCCACCTTGGCACGCAGCTGCACCGGGTCGATCCGTTTGTCGTAGATGTCTTCGTTGTCGATCCGGATGTCGCCTTCGACCCGGCAGACGTCAATCGTGTCGTTCATCCGGTTCAGGCAGCGCAGGAACGTGGACTTGCCGCATCCGGACGGGCCGATGAAAGCGGTTACCGTTTTGTCGAGAATGTCGACCGATACGTCCTTGATTGCCTGGTTGTCGCCATAAAAGACCTGGACGCCCTTCGCCTGAATTTTGATGGCGTCGACGGCGGTACTCGGCTCGATCTTGCTCATGTCGTTCATCATGATGACCCCTTTGCGCTTACCAGCTGCGCTCGAATTTGTTGCGAAGATAGATCGCGATTGCATTCATCGTGACCAGGAACCCCAGCAGCACCAGGATCGCGGCTGAGGTCCGGCTGACGAAGCCGCGCTCGGGGCTGTCAGCCCAGATGAAGATCTGCGTGGGTAGGGCGGTGGCACTGTCGAACGGGCCAGCCGGGGCCGAGGTGATGAACGCGTTCATCCCGATCAGCAGCAACGGAGCAGTTTCCCCCAAGGCCTGCGCCAGCCCGATGATCGTACCGGTCAGGATGCCGGGCATCGCCAGCGGCAGCACATGACCGAACACCACCTGGTGCTTGGACGCACCGATGCCCAGGGCCGCCTCGCGGATCGAGGGCGGCACGGCCTTCAGCGCCGCGCGGGTGGCGATGATGATCGTCGGCATGGTCATCAGCGCCAGCGTCATGCCACCCACGAACGGGGCCGAGCGCGGTAGCCCGAACCAGCCGATGAACACCGCCAGCGCCAACAGGCCGAAAACGACCGACGGCACCGCGGCCAGGTTGTTGATGTTGACCTCGATGAAGTCACTGACCTTGTTCTTGGGCGCGAATTCCTCAAGGTAGATCGCCGCGCCGATGCCCAGCGGGAAGGAAATCACGAAACACACGAACAGCGCCCAGAACGACCCGATCAGCGCGCCCTTCAGGCCCGCCAGTTCGGGGAACCGGCTGTCGGCATTGGTGACCAGGCCGGTGTTCAGCGGCTTGCTGATCACGCCTTCGGCCTTGAGCTGATCGAACCACGCAATCTCGGCATCGTTCAAGCGGCGGTTCTGTTCGGGCGTGTCGCGGTCGATGGTGCCCTTGTTGAGCTGGTCATACGGGTCAGATACCGGCACTGTCATCGTGATGGTCTGACCAATCAGCGCAGGGTCGGCCACCACCCGGTCGCGCAGATCAAACTGCGCTCCGTTGGACAGAATGCCCGACAGGGCCTTTCGGGTAGCCCGATCGCTGGTGTCCACCTCGGGCAGCAACTCGGACAGCGAGGCTTGCAACACGTCCTTGAAACCGCCCCGCGGCAGCTTTTCGGGCTCGATCTCCTCGGGGTCGACATAGACCTCGAGCGTGATCTTGGTCTGGGTGAACGCCTGATATCCGGATGATACAAGCGAGGCCACCAGGATAAACAGCATCAGAAATGCAAATCCGATGGCGCCCAGGCCAAGGCCCTGCAGTATCTTCTGCTTGCGGTTGCGGCGGGCTAGGCCGACGCGCACGGCGTCGGCGGTGTCTCCGCCTTTGGGCGAGTTGTTTTGTCCTGCAGTCAGGTCAGCCATGATTCTTGGCCTCAGTCGTAGGCTTCGCGGTACTTGCGCACGATGCGCAGCGCGAAGACGTTGATGATCAGGGTGACGACGAACAGCATCATGCCCAAGGCAAAGGCTGCCAGCGTCTTGGGGTTGTCGAACGAGGTGTCGCCGATCAGAAGCGTGACGATCTGCACGGTCACCGTGGTCACGCTGTCCAGCGGGTTGATGGTCAGCGAGGCGATCAGGCCCGCCGCCATCACAACGATCATGGTTTCCCCGATCGCGCGACTGACGGCCAACAGGATGCCACCGACGATGCCGGGAATGGCGGCGGGGAACAGCACGTTCAGAACCGTCTCGGCCCGTGTCGCACCCAGCGCCAGTGCTCCGTCACGCAGAGATTTCGGCACGGCTGACAGGGCGTCGTCGGTAAAGGACGAGATAAACGGGATCAGCATGATGCCCATCACGCTGCCTGCGGCCAGCGCCGTGTTGGGCGAAACCGGAATGCCCAGTGAGGCTCCGAAACTGCGCATGGCCGGGGCCACGACCAGGATCGCGAAAAAGCCATAGACCACGGTCGGCACGCCGGCCAGAATCTCCAGCACTGGCTTGGCCACCGCCCGCAAGCGGTCGGGCGCGAATTCGTTCAGGTAGATGGCCGACAGCAGGCCCACCGGCACCGCCAGGAACAACGCGACCACGGTAATGACGATCGTGCCGAGGATGACCGGAAGCCAGCCAAAGGCACCTTCGGCCGCAATCTGGTCCTCGCGCAGAGGAATCTGCGGTTCCCAGTTCAGGCCGAAGAAGAACTCGGTGATCGGCACCATCTCGAAAAAGCGGATGGATTCGAACAGCAGCGCGGCAATGATGCCGACGGTCGTAAAGATGGCGACGGTCGAACAGAAGATCATCAGGCCGGAAACGATGCGTTCCACACTGTGGCGGGCGCGGAATTCGACACCGACACGCGACCGGGCAAATGCCACGATGGCCAGTGACAGAATGACAACGATAGACAGCAGCACCCATCCCGACATCTGATGCAGCTCAAGATACCGCTGGGCCGCGTCCATCTTCCACTGTTCAGGCTCGCCGAAGATCTGCCCGCGCGAGATCGACTTGATCTCGGCCAACACCAGTTGACGCCCTCCAGTGTCCAATCCGTCAAGGCTGCCCGCAGGCAGGCCCGACATGACCACATGGTCGATCATCGGGCCCTGCAAGATCAGCCACAGTACGATCAGCACAAAGACCGGAACCAGCGTGGACAGAAAAGAAAACAGCCCGTGATAGCCGGGCAGGGAGTGCAGGGACGTCCCATCTGCGCGCAGACCGGCCGCGGCCCGTCTGTTCAGCAAATATCCAAGGATACTGACGCCCAACAGCGCCGCAAACACGAAAGTAGTCATCTGCCCCCCAGGCACAAAAATGGGCTGCCCGGTTTCGCGGCCGGACAGCCCTGTGAATTGCAAATCTTACGACTTGGGTTCCATGTTCTGGCCGTCCAGAATTGCGTCCTGCAGCTCTTCACGGCGCTCGTCGGACAGACCAACCAGACCACGTTCGGCCAGGTAGCCGTCGGATGCCAAAGCATCATCCGACATGTATTCTTCCAGGAACTCGTCCAGGTTCGGGATCACGCCGCGATGCGCATTCTTTACATAGAAGTACAGCGGGCGGGACACCGGATAGGATTTGTCGGCGATGGTGTCGGCATTCGGCTCGACGCCTTCGATCGTGACCGGCTTCAGCTTGTCCAGGTTCTCGTACAGGAACGAGTAGCCGAAGATGCCCACGGCGTTCGGATCCGCCTCAAGGCGCTGAACGATCAGGTTGTCATTCTCGCCCGCTTCGACGAAGGGCCCGTCGGTACGCATGCGCGAGCAGTTTTCCTTGACCCATTTCTTGTCGAAATCACCGCTCTTGACGAAGTCCAGCTCTTTGCAGCCTTCATGCATGGCCAGCTCGACGAACGCGTCGCGGGTGCCCGAGGTCGGCGGCGGTCCATAAGCCAGGATTTCCACGGCCGGCAGGTCGGGGTTGATTTCGTTCCAGGTCTTGTACGGGTTGTCCTTCCACTCGCCATCAACCGGCACCTGGGCGCCGAGAGCCATGTAGATGTCGGCCAGCGACAGGTCCCAATCCTGTTCATTGCTGCGCGAGATGGCGATCGACAGGCCGTCGAAACCGATCAGAGCTTCAGAGATGTCGGTCACGCCGTTCTTTTGGCACAGCTCGTATTCCGAGGCCTTCATGGCACGCGATGCGCCGGTGATGTCGGCAGTGTTTTCGCCGATGCCTTCGCAGAAGATTTTCATGCCGCCGCCGGTACCGGTCGATTCGACGATGGGCGAAGCAGCGCCCGTGTTGTTGGCGAACTGCTCGGCCACGGCTTGGGTGTACGGGAATACGGTCGACGATCCGACGATACGGATGGCGTCGCGCGCCGAGGCAGCGGACGCGGCGATCGCGGTGATTGCCAGAACCGAAGCGGTCAGTTTGATGGTGGTCATGGTCACTCCTGAGAATCAGCTTTGGCCGCCCCCTGCGGCCTTGTTGAGTGCAGTAGTCCGGGCGTGCGAAGCTTATGTAACGCTTTCGTAACAGTTTTATGACAACCCACCCGGGGCGGTTCAAAAACTCGTCTGATCCAGATGCGCGGCTTTCGGCAGCCGTTTGTGCACGACCTCAAAACACCAGTTGCGACAAGGTTTTGCGTCAAACGAACAAGTGAATGGACTCGGGGTCTGTTTCAGGGAATCGTTTAGTCCGATCTTTTTTCTTGCTGCCACGGCAAGGCGACTGGAGGTGCAGACATGCTGACCAGAAGACATTTTGTTGCGACTTCGCTTGCTGTTTTCTCGCAACCGATTCTTGGCGCGACATCGGCCGAAGCGTCGACCGCATCTCAATGGGCGGCTTGGGACAGGCAGGTGACACCGGCCAACTATGACCCGGCCACCTCGAACCCTTGGGGGTTGAATCCCCGGTTTCTGCCGCAACGGGTCGAAACCAATCGGTCGCTGGTGCCCGGTGACATTCACGTGGATGCGGTCGCGCGCTACCTGTATTTCATCGAAGAGGGCGGAACCGCGATGCGATACGGCGTGGCGATCGCCCGTGGCAATCTCTACGAACCCGGGACCTACACGATCCGGCGCAAAGCCAAATGGCCGCGTTGGACCCCGACCGCAGACATGATCAAACGCGATCCGCAGGACTATGCGCAGTTTGCCGACGGAATGCCCGGCGGACCCAACAACCCCTTGGGCGCACGCGCTTTCTACCTGTTTCAGGGCAATCGCGACACATATCTGCGCATCCACGGAACACCCTATTCCCGGTCTATCGGCGGGCGGGCAAGCTCAGGCTGTGTACGTATGGTCATGGCCCATATTATTGGCCTGTATGACCGGGTGCAGCCGGGCGCGACGGCTCATCTTTACCCACCCGAAAGATTTGCGACTGCCAGCAGCTGATCCGTCACGCCCGGGCGCAGATCGGGCGGCCATCGGCGGTTCTCAGCGGTAGGTATGTCGTTTCGACCGGGCCCACGTACCGGTACCAGTAACAACCGTCTTCGGGCATGATGCGAACGGCGGTCAGGTCCTGGCCCGGCGCGGCGATCTCGACCACGCCCTCGGGCACTTTGGCAAGATCACCGGGGGCTTTGTCGCCGGACATCGACGTGGTCTCGGTGCAGGCGGCAATCAGGGACAGCGCGCATAGCCCAATCAATGCTTTCCTCGTTGTCATGCCGCACCTTTCCGATTCCCAAGTGATTCTCTTTGCGTGATACCCTCGCATCCAAGCGATTCCGCTTCAATTCACCAAGGATCCGTCGCCATCCATCGTTGCCCTGTTGCCGACGGAGCACAGCCGCAACTGCTCTTGCCCTGACGGGATGGTTTGCTTGGTGTGCAGGGATATTCCGCAGAGGGCCTTGACCTTCCACTTGCTGGAACCCTTATGTACAGGGTCGACCGGATAATCGTGGTGACGACATGGCCAATATTTCACATGCCAAATTTCAGGTTCAGGGGATGAGTTGCGCGTCTTGCGTAGCCCGGGTTGAGCGTGCGCTCAGCGCGGTTCCGGGTGTCGACTCGGCTGCCGTAAACCTGACGAATGAGAGCGTCCAGGTGGATTTCCATGCTCCGGCTGATGTCAAATCCATCGCACAGGCGATGGAGGCGGCGGGCTATCCAGCCGTGACCGAGACCGTCACGCTCAACATCCAGGGCATGAGCTGTGCTTCATGCGTCGGCCGGGTCGAGAAGGCTTTGCTTGCCGGGCAGGGGGTGCTGACGGCGTCGGTCAACCTCGCCTCGGAAAGCGCGACCGTCCAGTTTGCAACGGGCGCCACGACACCCGAAGCGATTGCTGCACTGGCCAACGCGGCCGGGTACCCGGCGACGCCACGCAACTCGGCTCAGACAGCGGCGCAGGATCGCAAAGCTGACGAAACCCGCAAACTGGCACTGCGAACGGGGTTTGCGGCAATCCTCGCCTTGCCGGTTTTCATCCTTGAGATGGGCGCGCATGTCATTCCCGGCATGCATCACCTGATTGCAAGCACCATCGGCCTGCAAGCCAGCCACTACATTCAGTTCGTCTTGACGACATTGGTCCTGTTCGGGCCCGGTCTTCAATTCTACACCAAGGGCTTTCCAGCACTTGCCAAAGGCGCGCCAGACATGAATTCGCTGGTCGCTTTGGGCACGTCGGCGGCATACGGGTTCTCGCTGATCTCGACCTTTGCGCCCGAAATCCTTCCGGCCGGCACCGCCAATGTCTATTACGAGGCGGCCGCGGTCATCGTGGTTCTGATCTTGCTGGGCCGCTTCCTTGAGGCACGCGCCAAAGGCCGCACCGGCGAGGCGATCCGCAAGCTGGTCGGCCTGCAGGCCAAAACCGCGCGGGTCGAACGGGAGAACTGCATTGTCGAACTGCCCATTGATCAGATCGCAGTGGGCGATCTGGTTCATGTACGTCCCGGTGAAAAGATCCCGGTCGATGGCTCAGTTCTGAGCGGCACTTCGTATGTCGACGAAAGCATGATCACGGGTGAGCCGGTTCCGGTCGAGAAATCCTCTGACGCAACTGTCGTAGGTGGCACCGTGAACGGTACCGGAGCGTTGACCGTCCGCGCCGAAAAGATCGGAGCGGATACGATGCTGGCGCAGATCATTCAGATGGTCGAACAGGCTCAGGGCGCGAAGCTGCCCATTCAGGGCTTGGTTGACCGTATCACCCTTTGGTTTGTTCCCGCGGTGATCGCGGTGGCGGTCGTGACAGTCCTTGTTTGGTTGCTGTTCGGACCGGACCCGGCGCTCAGCATGGCTCTGGTTGCCGGGGTCGCGGTGCTTATCATTGCCTGCCCCTGCGCAATGGGTCTGGCTACGCCGACATCGATCATGGTGGGCACGGGGCGCGCTGCGGAGATGGGCGTTCTGTTCCGCAAGGGCGACGCGCTGCAGATGTTGCAGGAAACCACTGTTGTAGCGGTGGACAAGACCGGCACCCTGACGGAAGGCCGCCCGGAACTGACTGATCTTGTGGTTGCCCAAGGGCTGGATGAGGACACCGTCCTGCGGCTGGTCGCAGCCGTCGAGGCCACTTCGGAACATCCGATCGCCACCGCCATCGTGCGCGCGGCCGAGACACGCGGCCTGAATCTGCCGAAGCCCGAGGATTTCAAGTCGATCACCGGCTATGGGGTTCAAGCGGTCGTCGAAGGGCACAGCATCCTCATCGGCGCCGATCGTCTGATGGAGCGCGAAGGCATCGACATCAGTGCGCTGTCAGATCACGGCGCGTCGCTGGCCGCCAAAGGCAGAACACCGCTCTACGCCGCAATCGACGGAACCGCTGCCGCCGCAATCGCGGTGGCCGACCCGATCAAGCCCAGCACACCGGAGGCCATCGAAGCCTTGCACGCGCTGGGGCTCAAAGTGGCGATGATCACGGGCGACAACAGGGCGACGGCCGATGCCATCGCAGCACAGCTTGGGATCGACACAGTCGTCGCCGAAGTCCTGCCCGAAGGCAAAGTCGCTGCACTGAATAACCTGCGCGTGAACGGCGGCAAGTTGGCTTTTGTCGGCGATGGGATCAACGACGCTCCGGCGCTGGCGGCCGCGGATGTCGGCATTGCCATCGGCACCGGGACCGACGTTGCGATCGAGGCCGCAGACGTGGTGCTGATGTCGGGCGATCTGATCGGCGTGGTCAACGCTTTCGACATCAGCCAGCGCACCATGCGCAATATCCGGCAGAACCTGTTCTGGGCCTTTGGCTACAACACGCTGCTGATACCGGTGGCCGCGGGGATCCTCTATCCCTTTGGCGGACCCTTGCTGTCCCCGGTTTTGGCGGCTGGCGCCATGGCGCTGTCCAGCGTGTTTGTGCTGTCAAATGCACTGCGGCTGCGTTGGGTCAAGGCGGCACGACCGCCGAGCGGATCCGATCGCAAACCGCAGACCATCGCACACGCACCCACACCCGCCGAATAGGAAAGGAGCCGCCATGAACATCGGGGACGTCGCCGAACGCTCGGGTTTGCCGGCCAAGACCATCCGGTATTATGAGGATATCGGTTTCATCAAACCCAGACGCTCGACCAATGGATACCGCCATTTCGACGAGAAAGAGCTGCACAAGCTGGCGTTCATCGGGCGCGCGCGGTCGCTGGGGTTCACCATCGAAGACTGTCGCTCGCTGCTGGCGCTGTACGAGGACAAGCACCGCGCCAGCGCCGACGTAAAGCGGATCGCCAAACAGAACCTCGAAGAGATCGATGCCAAGATCGAAGGCTTGAAAGCCATGCGCGAAACACTGTCGCACCTGATCCAGGAATGCGCCGGAGATGACCGCCCGGATTGCCCCATTCTCAAGGATCTGGGTCGCGACTGACAGGATGGACCCGAGGCATCTTCGGGCGCTTTCCCTTGATCGCGACCACGGTTCTGTCCTAGGCCATGCGGCAGGTGCACAGGATGCTCCGTTACGAACGTATCGTCCGGACCGGGCGAAAGACGGCAAAACCGTAATGATCTACGAGGGCTTTGGGCCACCCATGCAAGCAGCCACATGACGATCACTGACTGGACCCAGCGGTTCCACGGAACCAGCCACCTGCCTGAGGCGGTCCGCGCCCGCTTGCGCGCGGCTGCGCGGATCGTGAAGTTCCCGAAAGGGGCCCAAGTGTTCGGGCCCGACAATGTGCCGGACAGCCTCATGTTTCTGTACGAAGGGCGGATCCGCGTTTCACAAAGCTCGGATACAGGGCGCGAAATCGTCTTGTATCGGGTCGAAGCAGGCGAAAGCTGTGTGCTGACCACGGCATGCATGCTGGCCGAAGAGGCCTATAACGCCGAAGGCATTGCTGAAACAGATGTCACCGCGATCGTCCTGCCCAAGCCTGCCTTCGACCGCCTTGCCGCGGAAGAGGACGCGTTCCGCGATTTCGTGTTCCAAGCCTATTCCCGCCGATTGATCGACCTTCTGCGTGTGGTCGATGACGTCGCCTTCGGCCGGATCGATGTCCGGCTGGCGGAACGTCTGCTTGCATTGGCCGATCCCGCGAACGAGGTGCAGTCCACACATCAACAACTGGCCAGCGAACTGGGAACCGCGCGTGAAGTTGTCTCGCGGGTGCTGCACGACTTCCAGAAACGCGAGTTGGTTTCGCAATCCCGGGGCAAGATTACGCTCACCGACACAACGGCTTTGCAGGCTTTGGCCCACAGCACCTGATTTTTCGGGAATCTTTTCGGCTTTCGTGACATTGTCACTGAAGAGACGCTCCTGGCGTCATATATGCCATTCAGAAACCTGAATATGGAGGGCGATATGACCAACAACGTCGGAACGATCGACCGCACGCTGCGCGCAGCTCTTGGGTTGGTCCTGCTGTACCTGGCAATCTTCAGCGGGCTGGCCCTGTTCGCCGCACCCCTTTTCAAATATGGCGCTGTGATCATTGGCATCATCATGCTGTTGACCGCGACCATGAAATTCTGCCCAGTGTACACGCTTTTGGGCATCAAGACCTGCAGGACCAGATAATATGGAAACCGTATTCACGCCTTTTGCATCCTTTGGCGGCGGCCTGCTGATAGGCTTGGGCGCCGTGTTGTTGATGCTGGGCCTCGGCCGCATCATGGGTGCCACCGGTATCATGTCCGGTCTGGTCTTTCCTGACAGCTGGTCCGAGTTTTCCTGGCGTCTGGCGCTTGTTGCCGGAATGATCGTTGCGCCGGGTCTGATCTACGTGCTGACCGGCTCCATGCCGGCCATCGAGGTGCCGATCAGCCCGCTGATGATCTTGGTCGGCGGCGTCATCGTCGGCCTGGGCGCCAGCCTCGGCTCGGGGTGCACCTCGGGTCACGGAGTATGCGGCCTGTCGCGGTTGTCGACCCGGTCCCTGGTCGCCGTTCCGACCTTCATGGCAACTGCCGCCATCACGGTTTTCGTGATCCGCCACGTATTCGGAGGGTGAGGCAATGAAACTGTTCCATACGTTCCTGACCGGCCTTGTCTTCGGCACAGGCATCGCGATCTCGGGTATGATGAACCCGGCCAAGGTGTTGAACTTCTTCGATCTGGCCGGAACTTGGGACCCCAGCCTCGCCTTCGTAATGGGCGGTGCGCTGGTGGTGACATTCATCGGCTATCGACTGGTATGGCGACGCGCCGCGCCGCTTTATGCGGACCGGTTCCAGATTCCGGGCGCAAAGCACATCGACATGAAGCTTGTCGGCGGCTCAGCCTTGTTTGGCGTGGGCTGGGGCATCGCAGGATTCTGCCCGGGCGCGGCAATTCCGGCCCTGGGCACCGGACGGTGGGAGGTTCTGCTGTTTCTGGGCGCGGTCGCCGCCGGGCTGGCCCTGGCGCGCATTCTGCAAGGGCAACCATTGATTACACGTTCGGCCAAGGCCTGAGCGTCAGAGAGGAGGCACGATCATGACCGACCAAAAGGCAATCGACACCCACAACCAGAAAATGGCTGACGCAATCGCGACACCAATTTCCGCATATCCGGTGGATCTGAGCGTCAAACCCAAGGTTCAGGGCTTCTACGACAAGGCCACGGCGACGATCAGCTACATCGTTTCGGACCCGACATCCAATGCCTGCGCGATCATCGACAGCGTGATGGACATCGACTATGCCGCTGGCCGGATCACCTTCGAACATGCCGACCTGCTGATCGCCGAGATCGAAAAGCAGGGCCTGAAACTGGAGTGGATCATCGAGACCCACGCCCATGCCGATCACCTGTCGGCGGCGCCCTACATCCAGCAAAAGCTGGGCGGCAAGATCGGCATCGGCGAGAACATCAAGATCGTGCAGGAGGTCTTCGGCAAGATCTTCAACGAAGGCACCGAGTTCCAGCGTGACGGCAGCCAGTTCGATGCACTGTTCACCGATGGCATGACCTACAAGATCGGCAACATGACCGCCTTCACCATGCACACACCGGGCCATACACCGGCCTGCATGGTGCATGTGATGGGCGATGCGGCGTTTGTGGGTGACACGCTGTTCATGCCCGATGGTGGTTCGGCCCGAGCCGACTTTCCGGGCGGAGATGCGGGAACGCTTTATGACTCGATCCAGAAGGTGCTGAGCCTGCCGGACGAAACCCGCCTGTTCATGTGCCACGATTACGGCCCCAACGGCCGCGACATTCGCTGGGAAACCACGGTGGCCGAGGAAAAGGCGCACAACATTCACGTGGGCGGCGGCAAGTCGCGGGACGAGTTCATCAAGATGCGCACCGAGCGTGACGCGACGCTGGCGATGCCGACCCTGATCATCCCGTCGATCCAGGTCAATATCCGGGCGGGTGACATCCCGACCGACAAGGACGGCAACCAGATGCTCAAGGTTCCGGTCAACAAGATCTGACCGCAGGAGACAACAATGGAAATCCGAAAGATTTCGGGCGCACTCTCGGTGTCGCCACAGGTAACGCTTGCCGATATCCCGGCGATCAAGGCCGCGGGCTTCCGCGCCATCATCTGCAATCGCCCCGACGGTGAAGGGTCCGACCAACCGACATTCGAGGAAATCGAGGCCGCTGCAGAAAAGCTTGGCATCGAAGCCCGGTACGTTCCCGTCCAGACTGGCCTGGTTCGGGATGAGGACGCGCAGGCCTTCGGTCAAGCCCTGACCGAACTGCCAGGTCCGATCCTGGCCTATTGCCGGACGGGCACGCGCTCGGCCACGCTTTGGTCGCTGCACGAGGCCGCGCAGGGCCGAGCCTTGCCTGACATCCTGACCTCAACCAAGGCTGCCGGATATGACATGAGCGGCGTGGCCCGCCGCATCGCCAATGGCGGCAAGACGCCCACCGACACCGGCGACGCGTCCTTTGACGTGGTGATCGTGGGCGGCGGGGCAGGGGGCATCGCCACCGCCGCCAGCCTGCATGCGCGTAAATCCGACCTGTCGATTGCCATCATCGACCCGTCCGACGTGCACTATTATCAACCCGGCTGGACCCTGGTGGGCGGCGGCGTGTTCACGCCGGAACAGACGGCCAAGACCATGGGCGCGCTGATCCCGCGCGGGGTCAAATGGATCAAGGCCGCCGTGGCCGCGTTCGAGCCACAGAACAACGCCGTCATTCTGGATGGTTGCCGAGTGGTCAAATACGACCGTCTGGTGGTGACTCCGGGGCTCAAGCTGGACTGGGGTGCGGTCGAAGGGCTGGAGGAAACGCTGGGCCGCAACGGCGTGACCTCGAACTATCGCTATGACCTGGCGCCCTATACCTGGCAGTTGGTCGAAGGGCTGAAGGTGGGACGGGCGCTGTTCACCCAGCCGCCGATGCCGATCAAATGTGCGGGCGCGCCGCAAAAGGCGATGTATCTGTCGGGCGATGCGTGGGTCCGACGCGGGGTTCTGAAGGATATCGACATCCAGTTCATGAATGCGGGCGGGGTGCTGTTCGGGGTCAAGGACTATGTCCCGGCGCTGATGGAGTATGTCAGGAAATACGACGCCACGCTGAACTTCTTCCACAATCTGGTGGCGGTGGACGGGGCGGCGAAAACCGCCACGTTCAAGGTCGCCAAGCCCGACGAGCAGCCCGAGCAGGTGACGGTCGAGTTCGACATGATGCATGTCTGCCCGCCGCAGGTGGCGCCGGACTTCATCCGGGTATCGCCGCTGGCAGATGCGGCGGGTTGGGTCGATGTGGATCAGTCCACGCTGCGCCACAAGAGCTTTGACAACATCTGGTCGCTGGGCGACGTGATGAACGCGCCGAACGCGAAAACCGCGGCCGCTGCCCGCAAGCAGGCGCCAGTGGTGGCCGACAACATTGTGGCCGATATCCAAGGCCGCGCCCCGGTGGCGGCCTATGACGGTTACGGCTCGTGCCCGCTGACGGTGGAACGCGGCAAGATCGTGCTGGCCGAGTTCGGCTATGGCGGTGTCCTGAAGCCCAGCTTCCCTAAGTTCCTGATCGACGGCACCAAACCCAGCCGCGCGGCCTGGGTCCTCAAGGAAAAGCTGCTGCCGCCGGTCTATTGGTCGGCGATGCTGAAGGGCAAGGAATGGATGGCCAAGCCCGAGCCGCTGAACGTGGCGGCCGAATAGGTCGCTAGGGCTTCTTGCCCTGCGCCATCCAACACCCGCCCTGTGCCCTCTTGAACGTGGAACCGATGCACAACCTGTTGCGATACTTGCCAATTCTGGATTGGGGCCGCCGGTATGACCGGGCGGCGCTGTCCAATGACCTGATCGCCGCGGTGATCGTGACGATCATGCTGATCCCACAATCGCTGGCCTATGCGCTGCTGGCGGGGCTGCCGCCCGAGGCGGGTATCTATGCCTCGATCGTGCCGATCATCCTCTATGCGATCTTCGGCACCAGCCGGGCGCTGGCGGTGGGTCCGGTGGCGGTGGTGTCGCTGCTGACCGCATCCGCCGTGGGGCAGATGGCTGAACAGGGCACCGCCGGCTATGCGGTGGCGGCGCTGACACTGGCCTTTCTGTCGGGCGGGTTCCTGGTGTTGCTGGGTGTGTTCCGGCTGGGCTTTCTGGCCAACTTCCTGTCTCATCCGGTGATCGCGGGTTTCATCACCGCCTCGGGCATTCTGATCGCCACCAGCCAGTTGAAACACATCCTGGGGGTCAGCGCGCATGGCCATACCCTGCCCGAGATGCTGGGCTCTATCTTGGCGCATCTGGACCAGACCAGCGGGATTACGGTGGTGATCGGCGCACTGGCCACGGCCTTCCTGTTCTGGGTGCGCAAGAACCTCAAACCCGCGCTGCGGCGCATGGGCGTACCGCCGCTTTTGGCCGATGTGCTGACCAAGGCCGGGCCTGTGGTGGCGGTAGTGGCAACCACGATGGCGGTCTGGGCCTTCGGGCTGGACGCGCGCGGCGTCAAGATCGTGGGCGAGGTGCCCCAAAGCCTGCCTCCGCTGACCCTGCCGGGGCTGTCCTCGGACCTGATCGGCGCGCTGCTGGTGCCCGCCATCCTGATCTCGATCATCGGCTTCGTCGAAAGCATCTCGGTCGCGCAGACGCTTGCGGCCAAGAAACGCCAGCGCGTCGACCCCGACCAGGAACTGATCGGTCTGGGCGCGGCCAATCTGGGCGCCGCGTTCACCGGGGGCTTTCCGGTCACCGGCGGGTTCTCGCGCTCGGTGGTGAACTTCGACGCGGGCGCCGAGACCCCGGCGGCCGGTGCCTTCACCGCCGTTGGGCTGGCGGTGGCGGCACTCTTCCTGACCCCGCTTGTCTATTTCTTGCCCAAGGCGACGCTGGCCGCGACGATCATCGTGGCGGTGCTTAGCCTGGTGGATTTTTCAATCCTCAAAAAGACCTGGGGCTATTCACGGGCCGATTTCACCGCCGTCGCCGCTACAATCGTCCTGACCCTGATGGCCGGCGTCGAAGCGGGTGTTGCCAGCGGCGTGGCAATCTCGATCCTTCTGCATCTTTACAAGACTTCACGTCCACATGTGGCCGAACTGGGGCTGGTGCCGGGCACTCAACACTTCCGCAACATCCTGCGCCACAAGGTCCAGACCGACCCCACGCTGGTCACGCTGCGGGTGGATGAAAGCCTGTATTTCGTGAATGCCCGCTTCCTCGAGGATCTGATCCAGTCGCGCGTGACCGAGGGTTGCGAGATCCGCAACGTGGTACTGATGTTCTCGGCGGTGAACGAGGTCGACTTCTCGGCGCTCGAAAGCCTCGAAGCGATCAACCACCGCCTGCGCGACATGGGTGTCGGGCTGCACCTGAGCGAGGTCAAAGGCCCGGTCATGGACCGACTGAAGCAGTCGCATTTCCTCGATGCTTTGAACGGTCAGGTGTTTCTGTCGCAATATGACGCCTGGCAAAGACTGACCGCGCCTGACCGGATCACGTGGGCCGCGGAATGAGTTCTGATCACAGAGCCGCGTAATCATGATTATGTAAAGTTCAATCCTCACGCTTGATTGACGAATTGCAACCACGCATGATCCGTCAATGGGGTTCACGGTCAAAACATGGCTGAACGATCTTGGTCTGGGCCAATACGCAGAGACATTTGCGGAGAATGACGTTGATGCACGCGTATTGCCTCTGCTGACCAATGACGATCTCCGAGAGCTTGGAGTCAGCCTCGGGCACCGCAAGGTCATTCTGGCTGCCGCCCGCATCCTGTCTGATGAACAAACGCCCGAGCAGCCAACATCTGACATCGCAGCAGCCGCAGCCGAAATACGGCCCGACACGGATGGGCAACCGTCGCGAGCTCCGGCCGAGCGGCGCCATCTGACGGTCTTTTTTGCCGACCTCGTCGGCTCGACCGAATTGACCAACCGGATCGACCCCGAAGACATGCGGATCCTGTTGCAGCGATACCAGGATTCCGTTGCAGGTGCTGTCAGCCGGTATGGAGGATATGTCGCAAAATACCTTGGCGACGGGCTGTTGGTCTTTTTCGGGTGGCCCCGCGCCTATGAGGATCACGCCATTCGGGCCGTCAAAGCTGGCCTCGAAGCCGTGCGAAGGGTCCGGCAGATGACGACGCCCGACGGAACTCCACTCGCCGTGCGCATCGGCATCGCCAGCGGCGACGTGGTTGTCGGTGACGCGATCGGTGAAAACTCGTTCGAAGAAGGCGCCATGACCGGACCGGTGTTGAACTTGGCCGCCAGGTTGCAGGAAAAAGCCCCGGCAAACGCCGTCGTCATGCCCCGTGCAGACCTGACAGGGTCGTTGGATGGCGTGTTCGAGGTTTCATCCTTGGGCAGCGTGCCCCTGAAAGGCTTCGATGTCGCCCACGACCTGGTTCAGGTCATGGGTGAGCGCAGCGCCGAAAGCCGGTTCCATGCGGTTCGCGGGGATGGTGCCCACGGGTTCCTGATCGGCCGCAGTTTTGAAAAGGGCATCCTTCTGCAATCCTGGAAACACGCGCAGGACGGCAAAGGCGAAGTGGTCCTGCTGTCAGGTGAAGCGGGAATCGGCAAGTCGCGCCTGATCGAGGAGTTTCTGCAGGACGAAAGCGTGGTCCATCAGGCCGACATCATCAGACTGAACTGCTCTCCCTATCTCACCAGCAGCCCGTTTCACCCGGTTGCCGAACGGATTTCGCAGGATGCGGGCGTCGACCCGGATTTTGACGACGACAGGGTGCAGGAGAGTGTTCACGACATGCTGGCCCAGCGGCAAGGACTGGATCTGGACCTAGTTCTTCCTGCCTTCGCCGCCTTGGTCGCCCCGCGCAGCACCTTGGCCCAGCAGGTCCTGCAACTGTCGCCCCAGGAACAGCGAGACCTGACGATCCAAGCGCTGATCACCACGGTAAAGGCCCGGGCCGTCCAACGTCCGGTCATCCTGTTTGTCGAGGATGCCCATTGGATCGACGCCTCGACCCACGCGTTGCTGGACCGTTTCAAAGCGTTGTGCGTCGACCTTCCCCTTCTGATCGTGATCACGCATCGCCCCGGCTGGGAAATGCAGAAGACCGAAGGGGACAGCCATGTCCAAACCCTGCATCTGGGGCGACTTGATGCCGAGCAGGTCGCCCATCTGGTGCAACGTGTCTCGGGACGCGATCCGGATCCGGAATTGGTCGACCTGATTGTCGAAAAAACCGACGGCGTGCCGCTTTTTGTCGAGGAACTGACACGCGCCATACACGAAACCGGCGGGGTCGGTGTGAATGTGCCCTCGTCCCTGAGCGGAGCGTTGATGGCCCGGTTGGACGCCGTATCGCCCGACGCCAAACAAACGGCTCTTGCGGCGTCGGTTATCGGGCGCGAGTTCGAACCGGCTCTGCTTGCCGCGTCGATGCCGGAAGCCCCGCCAGAGCTCGACACTTGTTTGGCTGAGCTGTGTCGCGCTGGTCTGGTCTTTGAAAGCGGGCACCACAAAGGGCACTATGTATTCCGCCATGCGTTGATCAGGGACACCGCCTATCAGTCCATGCTCAGCAGCACACGCAAGGCCCAACACGCCAATGTCGCCCACGCGCTGATGCAGTTGCGGTCGGCCGAGATTGAACGACGCCCCGAGTTGGCCGCCCGGCACCTGACCGAGGCCGAAGACTGGGCTGCCGCCTATGACCGGTGGCGCGCGGCGACAGAAATGGCCCTGTCACGGTCGGCCAGCCAGGAAGCCCTGGCCAATGCGACGGAAACCCTGAAGGCCGCGCAAAAACTGGGCGACGAAAAAAGTCCTCAGACGATCGTTGGGAACCTTCTGCTTGGGCGCAGCTACGACAGCGCAGGCAGGTTGCCGGAAGGCATCGCCAAACTGAAGGAGGCTTCGGACGCCGCCCGGCACTCAGGCCGGACGGACCTTGCTGCCGACGCGGCACATCACTTCGCCGATTCATGCATGATGGCCGGCCAAAGGCACGGCCAGGCGATCAGCCTGTGCCTCGAGGCATTGGACAGCCTGCCGCCGACAGATGAGGTTCGGCGGTGTCGTCTGATGGCCCAGATCGCCCGCGCCTACATGTTCATCGGCGACTTTGCCGAGGGCACCAAATATGGCCAGCAATGCATGGAACTGGCCGCCCGGCTGGGGGATCACAAATCCCGGTTCGCCGTCATGATGACCCGCTTCGGCGCTCCCTTCGTGGCGCGCCAGGGCGAAGATCGGCTGAACTGGCGCAAGAACCTCGAATCCATGCACGAAGTTGCGGAAAAGCTTGGAAACATCGATCAGGGTCGCGACCGTACCCTGAACCTGTTTGTCGGTGCCGAAATGGCGGATCGCCAGTTGGTCGACACCTCGTTGAAACTGCTGACCGAGATTTCGGACAAGGACAACCACCGACAGCTGTACTGGGTTCAGATCCACGCCCGTGCAATGGTAGCCATACTGGATGGCGATTTTGAACGCGCCGAGACCTATGCAGGCGAAGCCGTCAAAATCGGGCGGCAGACACACGGCGCCCATGTCGAGGGTGTCTACGGCGTTCAGATGTTCACCATCCGGCGCGAGCAGGCCCGGTTGCATGAAGTGGCCCCTGTGATCAAACGGCTCATGTCCGACAGTCCCGGCGAAACCAGCTGGAAACCCGGTTTCGGCCTGATAGCCGCCGAACTCGGGTTTCGCGAGCCCGCCGAGCGTATTCTCAATGAGATCGCGGACACCGGTTTTGACCTGCCGCAGGACGCGATGTACTCGACCACCCTGTCCTATCTGGCGGATATCTGCGTCGCGGTCGAGAACACGCACCATGCCCAAACGCTGATCGACAAGCTGCTGCCCTACCGGGACCTGACGATCACGGCCGGCGCGACAACCGTCTGCACCGGATCCGCGGCCCGGCGGCTGGGAGCTCTGTCCGCCGTGTTGGGTGATTGGGACACCGCCGACGAGCTGTTCGAAACCGCGATCCAAGTGGACACAGCGATGGCCGCGCCGCCGTGGATCGCCCACAGCCAAGCCGCGCGGGCCTGGGCTCTTCGCCGTCGCGGTCGCGCTCAGGATCTGCGCTCGGCCCTGTCGCTTGAGGCCGAAGCGTTGGCAACTGCCCGGGAATTGGGTATGGTTTCCCTTAGGTCAAAACTTGAAGGATCCGCGTCTTAGACTCCGAGCACATGCGCAGGGGGGTGCATAATGCCAAGGTACATCATCGAACGGAACTTCGCCGAACAGCTTGAGCTTGGCGACGATGACAAGGTAAAGATCAAGGAAATCAACGACGAAGAAGGGATCGAGTGGATTTTCTCGTTCCTGAGCGCGGACAAGCGAAAAACCTATTGTCTATACGAGGCGCCGGACGCGGAAAGCCTGCGCAAGGCGGCAAAGCGTCTGAACATTCCGGCTGACGTCATCACGCCAGTTGATCGGATCGATCCCGGCATCTTCGCCTGACACGACCAAATTTGCATTGCGCGCCCTTCGCTCGAATGGGGCGCGCAACCCATTGCCCGAGGCAGCACCGCAGGAAACCTGTCCACCTGATCTGGAGGACTGATCATGTTTGACCTGATAACGCTGAACGGCAGCACCAAAACCGTGGACCAAGAAGCGCTGGACGCTTTGGACGCGTCGCTGCGTGGATCCGTCTTTCTTCCCGGCAGCCGCGAATACGATAGTGCCCGCACCACCTGGAACAGCATCGTCGACCGCAAACCCGGCTTTGTGATCCGGGCGCTCGGGGCCAGCGATGTGCAAAAGGCCGTGAATTTCGTGCGCGAAGCGGGGCTGATCATGTCCGTCCGCTCGGGCGGGCACCAGATCGCCGGACATGCCGTGGCCGATGATGCGGTGATGCTGGACCTGTCGCAGATGAAATCGGTGCATGTCGACCCGAAGGCGCGCACCGCGCGTGTGGCGCCGGGTGCGGTTCTGGGTGACGTGGACCGAGAGACGCAGGCGCACGGGTTGGTGGTTCCGACGGGCATCAACTCGACCACCGGGATCGCCGGGCTGACACTGGGCGGCGGCTTTGGCTGGACAACGCGCAAGTTCGGCATGACCATCGACAACCTGATCTCGGCCGAGGTGGTGCTGGCCGATGGCTCGATCGTGACCGCGTCGGAAAGCAGCCACCCGGACCTGTTCTGGGCCATTCGCGGCGGTGGCGGCAATTTCGGCGTGGTTACCTCGTTCGAGTTCCGCCTGCACCCGCTGGGGCCGCAGGTGCTGTCCGGCCTTGTGATCCACCCGCTTGAACAGGGTCCCGCCCTGCTGCCCGAATACGCCCGGATCGCCGACACCGCCCCTGACGATCTGACGGTCTGGACGGTGATGCGCAAGGCCCCTCCCCTGCCCTTCCTTCCCGAAGACTGGCACGGGCGCGAGGTGCTGATCTTTGCCGCCTGCTATGCAGGTCCCATCGAAAACGGCGAAGCCGCGATGGAGCCGCTGCGCGCCCTCGGGGACCCGATCGTGGACGTGATCTCGCCGCACGCCTTCGTCGACTGGCAAGCCGCTTTTGACCCCCTGCTGACCCCCGGCGCGCGAAACTATTGGAAAAGTCACGATTTTGATGCCCTGCCCACGGATGCAATCGCAGGGCTTCTGGACAGTATCTCGACCCTTCCGGACCCGTCCTGCGAGGTGTTCATTGCCCATGTCGGCGGTGCGATGGCCCGGGTCGAGGCTGCGGCGACAGCCTATCCCCAACGCTCGGCCCATTTCATCATGAACGTGCACACCCGTTGGGAAGATCCGGCCAAGGATGACACTTGCATCGCTTGGGCACGCGCGCTCTATGACCGCATGACGCCGCATGCAACCGGCAGTGCCTATGTCAATTTCATGCCAGCAGACGAGGCCGATCACCTGTCCGGCGCCTACGGGGCCAATGCCACGCAGCTGTCGCGCATCAAGGGGCGGTACGATCCCGGCAACCTGTTCCGAGTGAACCACAACATTCCACCCGCGTGACGGCTTGAACTTCTTGCGGTGTCTGGCATAGACCGCGACCAACTGGACAGGGTCGGCGGGCAACACTACCGTGGGCCCGACATTCCCAACAGGAGACCCAAACTCATGTCCAAGATGCTTTCGATCGCGGCCGCAACCCTTGCGTTCACCGCAACTTCGGCCCTTGCGGATGGGCATTGCGCCGCGGGCAAGACCCTGACCGAGGGCAAGTTCACCGTGGCCACCGGAAACCCGGCCTATTACCCGTGGGTGATGGACGACGCGCCCGAATCCGGCCAGGGCTTCGAAGCCGCCGTCGCCTATGCCGTGGCCGAGGAGATGGGCTTTGCCGCGGACGACGTGGTCTGGGTCCGGTCGTCCTTTGACGAGGCGATCCAGCCCGGTGCCAAGAATTTCGACGTGAACATCCAGCAATACTCGATCACGCCCGAGCGCGATCAGGTCGTCGATTTTTCGGCCCCCTACTACACCGCGCCGATGGCCGTTCTGGTCAGCGCAAACGCCGTTGACACCCCGCCCACGCTCGAGGCGCTGAAGGGCCTGCAATGGGGCGCGGTCGGGTCGACCACCGCCGTGCCGAAACTGGCCAGCGTGATCCAGCCGGATGCCGATCCGCTGCTCTATGGCGACAATGCCGATGTGAACGCGGCCATGACTGCGAACCAGATCGACGCCGCGCTGTTCGACCTGCCTACCGCCCTGTTCCTGAGCGCGGTGATGATCGAAGGGTCCAAGGTGATCGGCCAGTTCCCTGCCGATCAAGGCGACAACCCCGATCAGTTCGGCATGCTGATGGAGGAAGGCAACCCGCTGAAATCCTGCGTGGATGCGGCCATCGCCGCGCTGAATGAAAGCGGCAAGCTGGCCGAGATCGAGGCCAAGTGGCTGCAGGACACAACGGGCGTTCCGCTGATCAAGTGACATGACACGAAACAGAACGGCGGGCCCGACCCGCCGCGAACTTTTTGAGGCGCAGCAGCGGCGGCGGTCGATCCGGATCGCCGCGACCAGCACCGTTCTGGTCGTCGTGGCGCTTATCGTGCTGGTGCCGCTGGCGCCGGGCTGGGCCAAGGTCCAGCAGAGCTTTTTCAACGGCGAGGTCCTGGTCAAGACCTTCCCGAAGCTGCTTGAAGCCTTCAAGATCAACGTGATGATCTTTGCCTGGTCGGCACCGGCGATCGCGGTGCTGGGGCTGCTGATCGCGCTGGCCCGCGACACCAAATCACCCGCGCTGTTCCCGTTGCGCATCTTCGGCGCGGCTTTCACCGACATCTTCCGCGGCGTGCCTGTGATCCTGACCGTCTATCTGATCGGTTTCGGCATTCCGGGGCTGGGCCTGACCCGGCCATGGAACTCGCCCTATATCTGGGGGTCGCTGGCGCTGATCCTGACCTATTCGGCCTATGTGGCCGAGATTTTCCGCTCGGGCATCGACAGCGTACACCACAGTCAGCGCGCCGCCGCCCTGTCGCTGGGCCTGACCGAAGGCCAGGTGATGCGCGACGTGGTGCTGCCGCAGGCCGTCCGCAACGTGGTGCCTTCGCAGATGAATATGCTGATCGCGCTGCAAAAGGACGTGTCGCTTCTCAGCTTCATCGGCCCTGTCGAGATCTTCCGCCAGGCCGGCGTGTTCAAATCGCTGCTGGCCAATTTCACGCCTTACGTGGGCGCGGCGATCATCTTCCTGATCGTGACCATCCCGGCAACGCGCTATGCCGACCACCTGATGGCCCGACAAATGCGAGAGCGGCGCTGATGTCGAAACTGAACCTGCGCAACGTCGTCAAACGCTTTGGCGACCGCACCGTCTGCGACGGCATCGACCTGACCGTGGACGAGGGGCAGATGGTCTGCCTGATCGGCGCCTCGGGGGCAGGCAAATCCACCGTTCTGCGCTGTATCAACCTGCTCGAGCCGATCGAGGATGGCGAGATCCTGTTGGACGGGGTCGACATCTCGGTGCCGGGTCTGGATCCGCAATCTGTGCGCGCGCGCATCGGCATCGTGTTCCAGAGCTTCAACTTGTTCCCGCACATGACGGCGCTGGACAACGTGATGCTGGCGCCGCGCCGCGTGCGCGGCCGCACGCGGGCCGACCTGCTGCCCCAGATCGAAGAGATGTTCGAACGCTTCGGGCTGGCCGACCGGATGCACAATTATCCTGACCAGCTGTCAGGCGGACAGCAGCAGCGCGTTGCCATCGTGCGCGCATTGGCCATGCAGCCCGAGGTAATGCTGTTCGACGAGATCACCTCGGCCCTGGACCCGCAACTGGTGGGCGAGGTTCTGGACGTTCTGCTGATGCTCAAGCAGCAGGGCATGACGATGGTGATGGCCACCCACGAGATGGGCTTTGCCCGGCAGGCCGCCGACAAGGTGTGTTTCCTGCAGAACGGCCGCATCGTCGAGGAAGGCCCGCCCGAGCAGCTGTTCGACCACCCGCAGCAGGACGCCACACGGCAATTCCTCGCGCGCGCGCTCAAGTAAACGCCGGCGCGCCGGTTCGACAA
Organism: Ruegeria sp. B32; assembly: GCF_025141855.1. Lineage (NCBI taxonomy): Bacteria > Pseudomonadati > Pseudomonadota > Alphaproteobacteria > Rhodobacterales > Roseobacteraceae > Ruegeria > Ruegeria sp. B32. The sequence continues at coordinate 340,861 of NZ_CP081107.1, forward strand.
CTGAATATTGCACGGGCCAGACGCGGACTTCGTGCTAGACTCCATCGCATTGCCATATGCTGCTGGAGGTTCGGAATGCGTTTTTCATCCCTGTCTGCCGTGAGCGTTGCTGCCGGTCTGACCTTCGGCAACATGGCTTTTGCCCAACAGGTCGCGGACACGATCTATACCGGTGGTCCGATTCTGACGATCGATGACGCCCGGCCCACGGTACAGGCGGTCGCGGTCAGGGATGGGCGGATCATCGCAATAGGTGAACTGGCCGAGATGCGCAGTCATCAGGGCGACGATACGACGATCTTTGACCTGGACGGGCGCGCAATGCTGCCCGGCTTTGTCGACAGCCACGGCCACGTGGTCATGGGTGGTTTGCAAGCCCTGTCGGCGAACCTGCTGGCCCCACCGGATGGCAGGGTCACCGACATTGACAGCCTGCAGGCGGCGTTGTCCGCGTGGGCCGAGGCCAATAGCGACACGGTCGAAGCGATGGGGATGATCATCGGCTTTGGCTATGACAACGCGCAACTGGCCGAGCTGCGCCACCCCACCCGTTCCGAACTGGACGCGGTATCGCGCGACGTTCCGATCATGATCATCCACCAATCCGGACATCTGGGGGTCGGCAATTCCAAAGCGCTCGAACGGGCCGGGATCACCGGAGAAACCGAGAACCCGCCCGGAGGTGTGATCCGAAAGGACGAGGCCGGCGAGCCGAACGGCGTGCTGGAGGAATACGCATTCTTCGGCGCCTTGGTGCCCTTGCTTGGCGCTGTCGGCGAAGACGGGCTGCAGACTTTCGCGCGCGCCGGCAGTCGGATGTGGGCGCGCTTTGGCTACACCACCGCGCAAGAGGGACGCTCCTCGGGCGCGGTGGTTCAAGCCCTGCGCCGGGTGGCCGCGGACGGCGACCTTCCGATCGACGTCGTGGCCTTTCCCGACGTTCTGGAATCGCGCGATTTCATCGCGTCTGACGCCTCGCGCACCTATGCCGACCGGGTGCGAGTCGGCGGGTGCAAGCTGACAATCGACGGCTCGCCGCAAGGATTTACCGCGCTGCGGGATCGGCCCTACTACGATCCGGTCGGGGATTACCCGCCCGGCTATGCCGGATACGCCGCCATCACGCGCGAGCAGTTGCAGGATGCGGTGAACTGGTGTTTCGAGAACGGTCTCCAGATCCTGACCCACTCCAATGGCGAGGGGGCCACGGACATGCTGATCGCTGCCATCGACGAGGCCCGGCTGACCTATGGCGATCCGGGCAACCGGCCGGTTCTGGTGCATGGTCAGTTCCTGCGGGAGGATCAGGTGGCCAGCCTCAAACGATTGGGCGTGTTCCCATCGCTGTTTCCGATGCACACCTTCTACTGGGGCGATTGGCACCGCGACCACACGGTCGGGCCGGTCAATGCCGACAACATCTCGCCCACCGGCTGGGTGACGGAACGTGGAATGATGTTCGGTACGCATCACGACGCGCCCGTGGCGTTTCCCGACAGCATGCGGGTTCTGGCCGCAACGGTCACCCGGCGCACCCGATCAGGCGACATCCTGGGCCCGCATCAACGGGTCGATGTGATGACGGCCCTCAAGGCGATGACGATCTGGCCGGCATGGCAGCATTTCGAGGAAGACCAGAAGGGCTCGATCGAGGTGGGCAAACTGGCCGATTTCGTGATCCTTTCGGACGACCCGACCGCGGTCGACCCCGAAACGCTGGCCCAGCTTCGTGTGGTGACCACCATCAAAGAGAATGCGGTGATCTTCGACGCCGATACGACGGTCAAAGAGGGGCGACTGGACCGACGCCCCCTTGCCCCCGACCCGGTGACGGCACATCTGCTGCTGCATGCGCTGTATCAGGGCATGGATGTCGAACGGCCTTGGCTGGCACACTTCACGCAGCCCTCGACCGAATGAATCGGCTTTCCGAGGTGGGGCAATAGAGATACCGTCGCCACATGGTGCTTTTTCTGATCCTTGTTGCGGCAATCGCCGGTCTGGTGGCCTGGTATTTCTGGTCGAAGTCCAGGGCCAGGGCCGAGCTGCTGCAAACACCGCTGAGCGATGAGGAGCGGCGGACCATCCATGCGATGGTGCCGATCCTCGAGCGTTTGCCGGCCAAGCTGCGCGCCACTTTGGAAGGCAAGATCAACCTGTTCCTGAATCAGGTCGATTTCATCGGTTGCGACGGGCTGGAGGTCACGGACGAGATGCGTCTGTCGATTGCCGCACAAGCCTGCCTTCTGGTCGTCAACTCGGACCAATGGTACGATAATCTGACGACGGTCCTGATCTATCCAAATGCCTTCAAGTCCCGCCAACAGCGGCACAGCGGCTATGTCGTGACCGAGCAAGAGATCATCCGTACCGGCGAAAGCTGGGATCGGGGGCCGGTGATCCTGTCCTGGGCGCACAGCCGGCAGGGCGCGGCAAACGATCATGACGGACACAACGTCGTGTTTCATGAATTCGCGCATCAGTTGGATGATCTGTCCGGCGGCACCAACGGCGTGCCCGTACTGGCCAAGGGTCAAAGCTATGCCGAGTGGGAACGTGTTTTTCTGGCCGCGTATGACGCGCATCTGCACGCGGTCGAGACAGGCCGGCGCACTGTGATCGACCCCTATGGCGCCACGGGACACGAAGAGTTCTTTGCCGTCACGGTCGAGCTGTTCTTCGAACGCCCCGAGGCCCTCAGGGAAACCGCGCCCGAATTCTACGGACAGCTGTCCCGATACTTCCGGCTGGATCCAATCGAATGGCCGAAACCATCGTGATCCGTGATCAGAAATCCAGACCCAGATCGACTGTCCGATAGGAATGGGTCAGCGCCCCGGACGAGATGTAATCGACCCCGGTGGCCGCGATCTCAGCCACCGTGTCCACGGTGACATTGCCCGACGCCTCGGTCACCAGACGTCCGCCTACCATCGCCACGGCCTCGGCCAGTATGTCGGGCGTCATGTTGTCCAGCAGCACCACATCGGCGCCGCCGGTTTCCAGAACCTCGGCCAGCTGGTCCAGCCGGTCCACTTCGATCTCGACCTTCATCATGTGCGACGCACGCGCCTTGACCGCGTCCAGCACCGCGCGCACCCCGCCGGCGGCAGCGATGTGGTTGTCCTTGATCAGGATCGCGTCGGACAGCGAATGGCGGTGATTGAACCCGCCGCCATGCAACACGGCCAGTTTCTCGACGATTCGCAGGCCCGGTGTGGTCTTGCGGGTGCAGGTGACGCGCGCCCTGGTCCCGGCGGTCTGCGCCACCAGCCCGGCGGTCAGGGTCGCCACCCCGGTCAGACGACCGGCAAAGTTCAGCGCCACGCGTTCGCCGGACAGGATCGAGGCCGCGCTGCCGGCGATCTCCATGAGGGTCTGGCCCTTGGTGCAACGGTCCCCGTCCGCCACAAGCGGCGTGATCTTCAACGTCGGGTCCACCAGCCGGAACGCCAGGGCCGCAACCTGCATGCCCGACACAACCGCATCCTCGCGCGCGTTCAGCCGTGCGGCATAGGTCACGTCCGCCGGGATCACGGTGCGGGTAGTGATGTCGCCGCAGGTGCCCAGATCCTCGGTCAGGGCGGCGCGGACCATCGGTTCGAGGATCAGGTCGGGGACAGTGGCATGATGCATTTTGCGGTTTCCTTGAAGATTTTCGACCGCAGCGCCACGGCCTCGTCCAATGTCAGATCAGACCGCCGCCCCGGCCCTTCGGCCGTAACCGGACAATCCGACCGATAGTGCGCGCCGCGGCTTTCGGTGCGCATCAGCGCTGCTGCCGCGATCAGCGTGGCGGTTGCTGTCATGTTTCGGAACAGGTGCGACTGGCCGTGCAGCGACTCCAACACGGCGATCCGGCCCAAGGCGCGGCGCAGCCCGTCCGCGTCGCGCACCACCCCCACGCCATCAGTCATGACCTGGCGCAGTTCGGCTACGGCTTGGGGGTCGGGTTCGGTGCCGCCGGACGGCAGGCCCAGCCGCACCTCGGGCGCGTCGGCCACCGTCAGGGTGCCCGCAATGTCACGGGCGCAGGCGCGGGCAAAGACCAGCGCCTCGAGCAGACCGTTCGAGGCCAGCCGGTTCGCCCCGTGCAACCCGGTCGAGGCCGCCTCGCCACATGCCCAGAGCCCGGTCAGAGAACTGCGGCCGTTCAGGTCGGTGGCCACACCGCCCATGTGGTAATGCGCCGCCGCCGCCACCGGAATCGGTTGGGTTACGGGGTCGACACCGTTGCGCAGGCAGGCCTCGGTCACCGCCGGAAACTGACTGCGGATCGCCACGCCGATCGCAGCGCGGGTATCCAGCGCGGGCCGGTTCCCGGCCTTGGTTTCCAGATAGACGGCGCGCGCCACGACATCGCGCGGGGCCAGCTCGGCATCAGGGTGGATGCTTTGCATGAACCGTTCGCCGTGGCGGTTGATCAACACGGCGCCCTCGCCACGCAAAGCCTCGGTGGCCAGAGGCATCGGGTCCTCGCCCACGTCGATCGCGGTGGGGTGAAACTGAATGAACTCGGCATCGGCGATCCGGGCCCCGGCCCGTGCGGCCATGCCGATCCCCTGCCCGCGTATGCGCGCCGGGTTGGTCGTGCGGGCATAGAGCCCCGCCGACCCGCCCGTGGCCAGTACATGCGCCGCCCCGCGCAGCAGCACCGGTTCGGTCCCCGGCGCGTCGGTCGGCGCCAGATATACGCCCGAGACCTTGGCCCCGTCGCTTTCCAGCCCCACCGCCAGCGCCCCTTCGATCACCTGGACCGAAGCACGCCGCCGCAGCTCGGCGATCAGGGCGCGCATGATCTCGGCACCGGCCTGGTCGCCCTTGACGCGTACCACGCGGGCCACTGAATGGGCGGCCTCCTGCGATTGGATGAACCCGCCTTCGGCGTCCCGGTCGAACCCGGTGCCCAGATCGGACAGGTCCAGAATGTGATCCCGCGCCGCACGGGTGACGAACTCGGCCACCTCCTGCAGGACCGATCCTGCGCCGGCGCGCATCGTGTCGCGGGCATGGGCTTCGGGGCTGTCGGACGGGTCCATCGCGGCCGCCACCCCGCCCTGTGCCCAGGCCGAACTGGCACCCGAACCCAGCGGCTCGGGCGAAATCATCACCACCGGGTGCGGTTCGAGCTTGAGCGCGGTATAGACCGCCGCCAGACCGCCGCCGATGATGACCACCCGAGGGGTCGAGACCGTCTGCATCGCCCCGATCAAATTCCCAGCTTGCGCGACAGGTCGATCATCCGCTGAACCGAAAGGCGCGCTTTTTCCGCCACGTCGGGGTCAACCTCGACCTGGCCGGTCATGGTGTCCAGCGCATACAGAACCTTTTCCAGCGTGATCTTCTTCATGTAGGGGCACATGTTGCAGGGGCCGACGAAATCGACCTGCGGCAGAGCGTCGGCGATGTTCGACGCCATCGAACACTCGGTGATCAACATCGCCTTTTCGGGCTGTTCGTCGGTGACGTATTTGATGATGCCGCTGGTCGACCCCGAGAAATCGGCCTCGGCCACCACGTCGGGCGGGCATTCGGGATGCGCGATCAGGCGGGTGCCCGGGTTCCATTCGCGGAAATCGCGCAGGTCCTGCGCCGTGTATTGCTCGTGCACGATGCACGATCCTTCCCACCAGACCACGTTCTTCTGCGGCACGTCGCGGGCCACGTTCTGCGCCAGATACTGGTCGGGAGTCATTATGACCGTGTTGCTGTCCATCGCCGCCACGATCTGCGCCGCGTTCGACGAGGTGCAGCAGATGTCGGATGCCGCCTTCACCTCGGCCGTGGTGTTCACATAGGACACGACCGGCGCACCGGGATAGCGGCGGCGCATTTCGGCAATACCTTCGGCGGTGATAGACTCGGCCAGCGAACAGCCGGCCTCCATGTCGGGCATCAGAACCGTCTTTTCGGGGCTGAGAATCTTCGAGGTCTCGGCCATGAAATGCACACCGCATTGCACGATCACGTCGGCCTCGACCTCGGTCGCCTTGATGGCCAGCTGCAGGCTGTCGCCGACGAAATCGGAAATGCCGTGGTAGATCTCGGGCGTCATGTAATTGTGGCCCAGGATCACCGCGTTGCGTTCGGCTTTCAGATCGTTGATCGCCTTGACATAGGGCGCGTAGATCGCCCAGTCCGCCGGAGAGACGACTCGCGACATGCGGGCGTAGATGTCGCTCATGCTGGCGGCCAGCTCGGGCGACGGGGTCAGATCGAATTTCTCGGCAAGATGCGCGCGCTGCGCGGGGAGGTCAAACACTGGACTGGTTTTCCGCCTGTTGAATAGGTGGCCTCGTTCTTATGGGGTTTCCAAACCGTTTTCCACAGTCGAACCGCGAAAAAACGCCCCGAAACTCAACGGGACGTTGGGCCACGTGACCAAATATCGCGGACAGGCCGGAGTCACCCGGCGTCAGGCACCTCAACCGCGCACCAGACGCAGTCATGATCCGAGAGCGGCTTGGCGTCGGCGGTCAGCGACGACAGCAGACCCCGGTCGCGGCAGATCAGCCCCTTGCCGGCGAACCAGTCCAGCTTCATCACCCGGTCCGGGTGCGGCGTGATCAGGCTGGGCCGGGTAGTGTGGCCTTCGGTCGTGAACTCCCAGGAAAATCCGCGCTGCTCGGCCAGAGCAAACAGGGTTTCCCGGCGCCAGTCGAAATCCGGTGGCAGGTGGTTGCCGGTATTCAGATCGCCACCGATCAGCACCGGCATCCCGGGCGCAAACTCATCGAGCGCATCCAGCATAAGCTGAAACTGCGTATGGCGATGCGCCGCCGCAGCATTGCTTTCCAGATGGGTGGAAACCACGCATACAGGCCCGTTCTCGGTCGCGACTTCTGCTGCAATTGCCATTCGGCCACCCAGCCGCGGTTGTTGCGGATCCGACGCCCCGGACTCGGCCGCAAACCAGTGGCCATGGTCGTCAAGACGGATCATGGCCACGCGTTTGAACGGAACCGAGGACAGAATCGCGTTCCCATGCCACCCTAGGGTGTTGAAATCATCCTTGCAAAAAGCGCGCTCGGTCGGGCCGCCCAGATCCAGTTCGTGGAACTCGACCCCAAAGGCGTAGGCCATACCCAGCTTGTCGGCCATTTCTGCCGTCGTGTGACGTTGACCGGTACGGGACATACCGTGGTCCACCTCGGACAGCAGAACGATGTCCGGGGTCACAGCCGCCAGGTGGGCTGCGCTTTCTTCGGGGAACAGGCAGCGTTCCACATTCCAAGCCGCAGCCGAGAAACGTGCACCCAGAACGTCCCGGGTTGCGTTTCCGCCCAGTTGCACCGCGTTCATCGCCGGTGTCTGCGCCATCAGGGCGCGGTGCGCCTCGGCCGTTCGCGGCGCTGCCAATATGCGGTCTCGGACATCATCCGAGACCGGCGGCAAAGACGACACGATGTTCGTGATCACAGGGCTTTTCCGGTTTCTGGGTGGAACAGGCTGATCGCGTCGGGCTTGAGTGAGATCCGCGTTTCTCCGGGCGCGGCTTCGACATCCTTGCCCACGTGGATCGTGAACTCCTGATCTGCCAGACGCCCGTGCAACAGGCGGTGCGCGCCAAGCTCTTCGATGATGTCGACGTGAAAGGCGATCGAGCCCTCCGCCCCGATCAGTACATCTTCGGGCCGCACACCTACAGTCACCGCGCCAGACCCTTCGGCCGTGGCAAGCACCGTGTCGCCGTTGAACATCACGCGGCCGCCCTCCAGACGTGCGCCGATCAGGTTCATCGGCGGAGCGCCCATGAAGCTGGCCACGAAGGTCGAGGCCGGGCGGTGATAGATCTCGGCCGGGGTGCCGATCTGTTCGATCCGGCCCGCGTTCATCACGATGATGCGGTCGGCCATGGTCATCGCCTCGACCTGGTCATGGGTGACATAGATCGAGGTCACGCCCAGACGCCGCTGCAGCGCCTTGATCTCGATCCGCATCTGGTTGCGCAGCTTGGCATCGAGGTTCGACAGCGGCTCGTCGAACAGGAACAGCGCCGGATCACGCACGATGGCCCGCCCCATGGCAACCCGCTGGCGTTGACCGCCCGACAGTTGCGAGGGCTTGCGATCCAGAAACTCGTTCAGGTTCAGCATCGAAGCGGCTTCGGCCACCTTGCGGTCGATTTCGTCCTTGGGCGTCTTTCGATTTTTCAGACCATAGGCGATGTTCTTGCGCACGGTCATATGCGGGTACAGCGCATAGTTCTGGAACACCATGGCGATGTCGCGATCGGCCGGATCGACGTCATTCATGACGCGGCCATTGATCGACAATTCGCCTTCGGTGATTTCTTCCAGGCCGGCCACCATGCGCAGCAGAGTGGACTTGCCGCAGCCCGACGGGCCGACCAGAACCACGAATTCGCCATCACCGATGTCGAAACTGGACGGGGTCAGCGCCTCGGCGCCGTTGGGATAGATTTTTCGGATGTTCTTCAGGGATACCTGAGCCATTGATTCTGCCTTACTTGTCGGATTCCGTCAGGCCCTTGACGAACCAGCTTTGGAAAAAGATGACGACCATGACCGGGGGGATGATGGCGATGATCGCCAGCAGGTTGGCCCGGCCGTATTCGGGAATGCGGTTGCCCTCCAGCACCTGCGTGATCTGCTTGATCCCGCGCACCAGGGTGAACATGTCCTCTTCGGTGGTGATCATGGTGGGCCACAGATACTGGTTCCACCCGAACACGAACATGATGATGAACATCGCCGCAATCATCGTACGCGACAGCGGCACCAGGATGTCGATGAAGAATTTCACCGGGCCGGCGCCATCGATACGCGCGGCCTCGACCAACTCTTCGGGAACCGAGCGGAAGAACTGCCGGAAGAAGAACGTGGCGGTCGCCGAGGCGATCAGCGGGATGATGAGGCCCTGATAGGTGTTCAGCATCCCCAGTTTCTGCACCACTTCGTACGAGGGCAGAATGCGCACCTCGAGCGGCAGCAACAACGTGGTGAAGATCACCCAGAAAGCCAGCGTGGCGAAGCGTAGCCGGAAATAGACGATCGCATAGGCCGCCATCATGCCGATGATGATCTTGCCGAGGGCAAAACCGATGCCCAGGATGAACGAGTTCTTGAGCATGTTCATGCCCGTGTTCTGGCCGGAAAAGCCCGAGGCCTCGAACATTGCCTTCTGGAAGTTGGGGCCAAGTTCGTCCCCGATCGTCAGGCTGGGTCCGGTTTTGATCACCTCGACATCCGGAACGGTCGTCATCTGGAAGATCATCAGCAGCGGCAGCATCATGAACAACGATCCGACGATCAGAATCGTGTGATCCAAGATCGTGGACAGCCGGATGCCGCGCTTTCGCGTTTGGGTGGGTGAAGTGGCGGACGCCATCGCAGGGGTATGTGCTTCGGTCATTGTCTGCCCTCCTTACGTGTAGTGGATGCGGCGTTCGACGAGCCGGAACTGGAACACCGTCAGGGCCAAAACCAGCACCATCAGAACAACCGACTGCGCCGAGCTGCCACCCAGGTCGTTGCCGCGGAAGCCGTCCACATAGACCTTGTAGACCAACGTCATCGGGTTGTTGCCCGGCTCACCCTTCACCATCGTGTCGATCACACCGAAAGTATCAAACAATGCGTAGGTGATATTGATGATCAGCAGGAAAAACCCGGTCGGCGCCAGCAGGGGGAAAGTCACGTCCCAGAACCGGCCCGTGGATGAGCGGTTGTCGATCAAAGCCGCCTCACGCACCGATCGCGGGATCGATTGCAGGCCAGACAGAAAGAAGATGAAATTCACCGGAACCTGTTTCCAGACCGAAACGATAACCATCGCCGTGGCGGTGTCATTGAAATTCACGCCCAGTTTGAAATCCCACCCGATCGAGCGCGCCAATTCGGTCAATGGCCCCCAGCTCTGGTTGAACAGGATCAGGCCGATGAAACCCGCCACCGGCGGCGCCACGGCATAGACCCACATCAGCAGCGTGCGATAGGTCTTGGCGCCGCGCAGCACATTGTCGGCCTTCACGGCCAGCAACAACGCGATCGACAGCGAAAAGAACGTGACCAGAACGGTGAAGATCACCGTGAACCAGGCAATGCTGAGATACTCGGAATTCCCGGCAAGGTCGCTGTAGTTGTCCAGCCCGACGAAGGTCGACCCAAACCCGAACGGATCCTGAAGGAAGAACGAAGACTGCACCGCGTGAGCGGCAGGCCAGTAGAAAAAGACCGCGATGATCAACAGCTGCGGCAACAGCAGAAGAACCGGCAGCCAGCGAGTGGAAAAACCAGCGCGTTTCATGAAAACTCCGAAAAAGGGAGGACGGTCGCACTTCTGCGACCGCCCGTTTCTTGGCGAGTGGGATCAGCTCTGGGTTTTTGCGAAACGCTCGAGCAGACCGTTGGCTTCGTCCTCGATTGCCTTGAAGGCGTCCTCGACCGAGGTTTCACCCGTCAGGATCCGGCCATATTCGCGGTTCATCACGTCGCGGATCTGGACGTAGAAGCCCATGCGATAGCCCTTGGTGTTTTCACCAGCAGGCAGCGACAGCTGCTTGATGCCGACTTCGGCGGCCGGAGCACGGTCATAGTGACCATCGCCCTTTGCCATTTCATAGGCGGCGGTGGTGATCGGAACATAGCCGGTCTCGCGGTGCCACATGTACTGGGTTTCGGGCTTGGTCAGGAACTCGAAGAATGCCGCGGTGGCCTTGTTTTCCTCGTCGCTCTTGCCGGCCATCGCGAACAGGGCCGCGCCACCGATGAAGGTCTGCTTGGGTTCCTTGGTCACAGCTTCCCAATAGGGCAGGAAGGTGGCCGAAAACTCGAACGGCAGGTCCTTCTTGGACAGGCCGCCGAACGAACCGGACGAGCCCAGCCAGATGGCAACCTTGCCTTCTTCGAACGGGGTCTGGTTGTCGCTCCAGCCGGTGCCATACCATTCGAAGAACCCGTTGTCCTTCCAGTCTTTGACGGCGCTGAAGTGTGCCTTGATCGCGTCGTTGTTGACAAGAATCTTGGTGCCGTCAGCGCCTTCATAGCCGTTGTCGTTGGTGGCAAACGGCAGGTCGTGGCGCGAATGGAAGTTCTCGGTGAAGATCCAGGGCAGATGCGACTGCGACAGGCCGATATAACCGGCCTCTTTCAGCGCCGGCGCCGTCACGGTCTGGAACTCTTCCCAGGTTTTCGGCGGCGTCACACCCGCTTTTTCCAGCGCATCGACGTTGTAATACATGATGGGCGAGGACGAGTTGAACGGCATCCCGATCATCTTGCCGTCGCTGTCGGCATAGAAGTAGCGAACGCCCGAGATATAGTCCTCGATGTCGAACGCAACGCCGTTCTGCTCCAGCAGGTCCTGAACCGGAACGGTCGCGCCCTTAGCGCCAATCACGGTGGCGGCGCCGGCGTCGAATACCTGCAGGACGTTGGGCTGTTCACCCGCACGGAATGCGGCGATGCCGGCGGTCAGGGTCTCTTCATATGTGCCCTTGAAAACCGGCGTGATCTTGTAGTCGTCCTGGGACGCGTTGAAATCCTCGGCAATCTGGTTGACGGTGTCACCCAGGGCTCCTCCCATGGCGTGCCACCACGTAATCTCGACTTCGGCCGAGACCGTATTCGCTATCATCGCGAACGCGGCAGCAGCAGCACCTGTTTTGACGTTTATCATGTAGTTCCTCCGATTCATGTTGCGCCCCTACGGGCGGGCCAAAGCCCTGGAAACTATGGGGTATTTTCCCCGATGACATATTTCACATCCAGAAAAAGGCTGACACCTTTCGCAAAATGTGCACACGTGTTCACTAGCTTCCAACCGTGACAGTTTGATGAAAGATTCGATTCATTGCAAGAATGTTGAAACCCTCTGAACAGGCGAAACGCAAACCGCATGTGTAGCGAGAGAAACAAGGACGCAAAACGCCCCCGGCGCGCAACGGCCCAGACCGTTGCGGACCTTGCGGGCGTCTCGCGTTCAGCTGTTTCGCGCGCTTTCACGCCCGGTGCCTATGTCGATTCCGAGAAGCGTAGACGGATCCTCAAGATCGCAGCCGATACCGGGTATCAGCCGAATGCCCTGGCCGCTGGCCTCAAGGCCGGGCAATCAAATTTGGTCGCCGTCTTCGTCGGCAACATGCGCAGCCCCTACGACTCGGCCTTTGTAGGTGAACTGGCCCAGGCCCTGAGCGGGTTGAAGAAATGGCCCATTCTGATCGACCGAACCGGCGCCAACACGGATCAGGCGCTGCGAGAGCTGCTGCGCTATCCGTTGGACGCATTGATTCTGCGCGGCGGCAGCATGTCCGAAGAGATCGTCGACAGATGTGCGCGGTTCGGCATCCCGATGATCTCGTCAGGCCGTCCCGTTCAAGGGCCCCGTGTCGACAATGTCTGCTGCCGCAATGCCGATGGCATGACCATGATCACCGACTTGCTGATCAGCCGGGGGCGGCGCCGGTTCGGGTTTCTCAGCGGACCCGAGGAGTTCTATTCGTCTTCACGGCGACGCGCCGGGGTCCTCCAGGCGCTGGATCGGGCGGGGCTTGACCTCGTGGCCGAACACCCGACTGATTACTCGGTCGACAGCGGATACGGCGCCGCGCGCAGTCTGTTGTCCCGCGCCTCTCTGGATGCGCTTGTCTGCGCCAATGACGCCACGGCGATCGGGGCGCTATCGGCTGCGCGCGATCTGTCTCTGAACGTACCCGGCGATTTGGCGATTGTTGGTTTCGACGACATCGCCATGGCGAAATGGCCGACATTCCGCCTGACGACAGTCCGGAACCCCATCGACGCCGCCGTTGACGCGATCATCGCGTTGCTGGAGCGTAGGCTCGTCGATCCCGGACGTCCCGAAGAGAGTATCTTTTTGGACCCCAGCGTCATCGAACGCGAGACGCATTGAACAGCCGCGTCGATCGAGAAGCCTAGGCAGGGCCACCGGCGAACTGCTTGAGCTCAACCCCGCTCTTCTGCAGGGCATGGCGGACACCGGCCGCAATCGACACCGCCGTGGGCGTGTCTCCATGCAGGCAGATCGTGTCGATGCGGGTCGGGATATGCTTGCCGCTTTCGGTGATGATCGCCCCGGCCTTGACCATCTCGACCATGCGCGCGGCGGCACGGTCAGGGTCGTGGATCACCGCGCCGGGCAGGCTGCGGTCGACCAGAGTGGCGTCATCGTTGTAGGCGCGATCGGCAAAGATCTCGCAGGCCACCGGACAGCCCAGGTCTCGCGCGGCGCGCTGCTGGGCGGTTCCGGCCAGAACCATGATGATCAGATCCGGAGCCACCGACAGCGCCGCCTCGTAGCAGGCACGTGCCATCGCCTGATCCTCGGACGCCATGTTAGCCAGCGCACCGTGCAGTTTCAGATGACGCACCTGCCCGCCGGTTGCCCGTGCCATCGCCTGCGCCGCGCCGACCTGATAGCGGATCAGGTTCTGCAGCGACGGCAGGGGATAGTGCATCCGCTGACGCCCAAAGCCGTGCAGATCGGCAAAGCCGGGATGCGCGCCGATGCCCACGCCGTTTTCGACCGCCTGCGCCATCGTCGTTGCCATCACGTCCCAGTCGCCCGCATGAAACCCGCAGGCCACGTTGGCCGACGTCACGATCTTCAGCAGCGCCGCGTCGTCGCCCATTTTCCAAGGGCCATAGCTTTCGCCCATATCCGCATTCAGATCGACTTGATGTGCCATGGCACAGGCTCCTTTTTCTACAAAACGTCCTCTTCGCGGGCGATGGCGCCGCTGATCAGTTGATAGGATAGCAGGTCGGACATGCAGCGCGGATCGCGGATCAGCGGGCGCAGCGCCCGGGGCAGCGCGGCGCGAGCCTGGGCTGCGGCGCGCTCGGCCGCCACCGCTTCGTCCAGCGACACGAAGCGGAACCGCAGATCGGCCCCGGCCGGGGCCTGCGCCACCTTGGGCAGGTCGCAGGGCAGAACGGTGCCGATGCGGGGATAGCCGCCAGTAGTCTGGCATTCGGCCAACAGCACGAAGGGCGTGCCGTCGCCGGTGACCTGGATGTCACCCGGCACGATGGTTTCCGACAGCACGCTGCGCCCGCCCGAGACATGAAAGCCCGGCCCGTCGCTTTCCAGCCGCACACCCATGCGGTTGGCGCGCGCGTCCCGGCGGAACGTAGTGGTTTGCAGCCGCTCCAGAACGTCGCCGGCGAACAGGTCGGTTTGGAAACTGGCCACGATGCGGATTTCCCCGCCCGAGAACCGGTCCTCGGGGTCAAAGGTCATGCCGGTTGCACCGCCCGCGTCCAGGCCGATCGCCAGCCGGTCCCCCCCCTTCAGCACGGCACCGATCCCCGCCGTCAGATGCGCCGAACGGGCGCCAAGAACCGGATCGCCCTGCACCCCGCCGCCGATGCTGAGATACCCATAGCTGCCGGCCACGGCCGGCCCGATGCTGAGCCGGGCGCCCGCAGGCAGCAGGTGCGAGGCGTTCCAGACCGCGGTCGCGCCGTCAATCTGCGCCCGCATCCGCGCGCCAGTCAGGGCGATGCGCAAGTCCTGATCGGCCTGGAATTCGCCGCCCATGCCAGCCATTTCCACGGCGGCAAGAGTGTCGGGCTGTCCCAGCAACGCCGCGCCTTCGGCCAATGCAAGCCGGTCCACCGCACCACCGCGCGACAGGCCCATGTCCAGATACCCGGGTCGCCCCATGTCCTGCACCGTCAGGCCGGGCCCCGCGCGCAATATGGTCAGATGCGCGCTCATGCCAACGGCTCGCAACTGGCGCCGCCGCGCGGATCGCTGCGCATCCGCGCCAGCGTTTCCGGGTCGGTGGGGGTGAACTGCACCTCATCCCCGGGGCGCAGCAGGAAGGGTTGGGGCATATCAGGCTGGAACAAACGGATGGCGGTCTGGCCCACATGTTGCCATCCGGTCGGCGTGGTGACCGAGAACAGCACAAGCTGCCGCAGCGCCACCACCAGCGCGCCTTCGGGTACGCGCGGGGTCAACTCCTTTTGCCGGGGGATGTCCCAGGCGGGCGGCAACTCACCCAGATATGGCTGACCGGGAGCAAAGCCGATGGTCTGCACCCGTACCCGCGCCTCGGACAGCGACCGGACCGCCTCGGCCTCGGACAGGCCCGCCGCCTGCGCCGCCTGCCCCAGCTGCGGCGCCAGATCCGTGCCAAAGACGGTGGGCACCCGCCAGAACCTGCGCCCGCCGGGCAGGTCGGCAGCGTACCAGTCGCGCTGGTCCAACAGCGTCTGCACCTGCCGGTGCAACGTGGCGTGTGTCAGGCGCAGCGGATCGAACCGGACGAAGGCCGAGACCAGCGAGGACGAGGTTTCCTCGACCCCCGCCCAGCCCTCCGCCTCGAGCGCGGCGCGAAAGGCGAGCGCTGCGCGGTTGGCCGGTTCGCTGAGTGCGGCGGCAAAGCTGATCAACAGCCCGTCCACGCCGGCGGTACGTATGATTGGAAAATCCTGCATCGCCCCCGTCACATCTGGTTCGGCAGATAGGTCACGATGCCGGGAAAAGCCACGATGATCACCAGCGCCACGATCATCAAGAAGAAGAACGGCAGCGCCGCATGCGCCACCCGCAGGATGTCGCGCCCGGTCAGCGATTGCAGCACGAACAGGTTGAAGCCGACCGGCGGGGTGATCTGCGACATCTCGACCACGATCACCAGGAAGATGCCGAACCACAGCGGGTCGATCCCCGCCTGCATCACCATCGGCATGATGACCGAAGCCGTCAGCACCACGACCGAGATCCCGTCCAGAAAGCATCCCATGATCACGAAGAACACGGTCAGCGCCGCCAGCAGCGTGAAGGTGGACAGGCCCAGGGACCCGATCCATTCCGCCAGAACACGCGGAATGCCGGTGAAGCCCATCGCCACGGTCAGGAACGAGGCCCCCGCCAAAATGAAGGCGATCATGCAAGAGGTCACCGTGGCCCCCATCAACCCGTCGACGAAGCTGGCCCGGGTCAACGTGCCCTCGCGCCAGGACAGAAGCAGCGCCAGCACCACGCCCACGGCGGCCGCATCGGTGGGCGAGGCGATCCCGGCATAGATCGAGCCGATCACACCGACGATCAGCAGGATCACCGGCACCAGTCGGCGCGAGCGACGCAGTTTTTCCGCGAAACTCGCGCGGATGTCCTCGGTGGGCAGGTTCGCGCGGTTGATCAGCGCCCAGATTGCGACATAGCCCACGAAAAGCCCCACCAACAGCAGGCCCGGCAGAACCCCTGCGACGAACAGGCGGGCGATGGATTGCTCGGTCGCCACGCCATAGACGATCAGGATGATCGACGGCGGGATCAGCAGGCCCAGCGTGGCCGAGCCGGCCAGCGTGCCGATGATCATCTTCTCGGGATAGCCGCGGCGCGAGAGTTCCGGGATCGACAGCTTGCCGATCGTGGCCGCGGTGGCCGCCGACGACCCGGACACAGCCGCAAAGATCCCGCAGGCAAAGACGTTCACATGCAGCAACTGCCCCGGCAGCCGGTTCATCCAAGGCGACAAGCCGGTGAACATGTCCTCGGACAGGCGCGAGCGGAACAGAATCTCGCCCATCCAGATGAACAGCGGAAGCGCTGCCAGCGCCCAGGAATTGCTGTGCCCCCACAAGGTGGTCGCCATGACCAGCCCCAGCGGCGCATCGGAGAACAGCGCCATCGCCGCGATCCCGACCCCCAGCAGCGAAAACGCCACCCACAGGCCCGACCCCAGAAAGGCGAACAACAGAACAAGAAGAATGATGGAAAGCGTGGCAATCGACATCTGCTGGCCCTATTCGCTCAGAAGGTTTTCGCCCTTGCCGTCCCAGCTGGGCGCGTGGCCCGCCAGCAGACCGACAAGTTCGTCGACAAGGGCAAGAGTCAGGATGGCCAGTCCCAGCAGGACCGGCATCTGCACGATCCACAACGGCACCGAGACCATGCCCGGGCTGCGGTCGCCATATTCCAGCGACTCCAGAACCAGCAGGCCCAGATACCAAGTGGCATAGGCGCTCATGGCAAGGGCAACCGTCACCACGCAGATCTCGGTCAGGCGGCGCGGTCCCTTGGGCATTCGCCCGATCAGCAGCGTCACCCGGATATGCCCGCCGGCGCGCAGCGTATAGGCCAGCGCCAGAAAGCTGGATGCGGCCAGAAAGAATCCGGTGAAATCGGCATAGGACGGGATGGTCAGACCCACGCCCCGCCCGGTCAGCGCGGCCCAGATCTTGTCGGCCAGGTTCAGCCCGACCTGCGCAAAGACCAGCACGACGATGGCCAGAATGAACAGCGCCGCCAATCCGCCGGCCGCACGATAGATGAAATCAAGACTGCGCCGCAGCATCGCCATCCCCTCCCCTTGTTGTCGAACCCGGCCGGGCGTTTGGCGCCCGGCCGGTTCGGGTCGTTTACTGCTGATAGGCCTGCAGCAACGCGGCACCGTCCTCGCCGGCGTTGGCCTTCCAGTTTTCGAGCATCTGCGCGCCGAATTCACGCAGGCCAGCCATCAACTCTTCGGATGGCTGTACCACGGTGATGCCGTTTTCCTGCAGAACTGCGGTCTGCTTGGCGGTCTCGGCCTGGCTCATTTCCCAGCCGCGGGCTTCGGCGGCGGCGGCAGCCTCGAGAACGGCGGCCTGGGTCGCGTCATCCAGACGGCGGAAGGCGCGCTTGTTCACCACGACCACGTTTTTGGGAATCCAGGCCTGGATGTCGGTGTAGTGGGTCAGAAAGTCCCACGCCTTCGAATTCACCCCGGTCGAGGGCGAGGTGATCATCGCCTCGACCCGGCCGGTGCTGAAGGCCTGCGGAATATCCGGCACCTCGACCTGCGTGGGCGCGGCGCCCGCCAGGTTGGCGAATTCTTCCAGCGTGGCGTTGTAGGTGCGGAACTTCAGTCCCGCCAGGTCATCCACGCTGTTGATTTCCTTGGTGGTGTACAGGCCCTGCGGCGGCCACGGCACGGCGTACAGCACCATCATGCCCTGCTCGTCCAGCAGACCGTTTATCACGTCTTTCTGTGCCGCCCACAGCTTTTGGGCGTCGTCATAGTTGGTGGCCAGGAACGGCAGCGAGTCTGCGCCGAAGGCCGGGTTGTCATTGGCCAGCAACGACAGAAAAAACTCTCCGACGGGCACCTGGCCGCTGCGGACTGCCTTGCTGATCTCGGGGTGCTTGAACAGCGAACCTGCGGAATGGACCTTGATTTCAAGGGCGCCGTCTGTGGCCGCGGTCACGTCCTTGGCGAAGTCGTGGATGTTCACGGTATGGAAGGTGGCGTCCGGATAGGGCGTCGGCATGTCCCAGGTCTCGGCCTGCACCTGCATGGCCAACCCGGCCAGCGCAGCAACCGCGCCACCGGCAATCTTCATCAGTTTCATTTTGGCTCTCCCTGCTTGAGTACTGGCGCAGAAGCTGACTCAACGTTTGCAATTTGTCAACGTTTTGTTATCGTTTTGACCAAATCACTGCAGACTCCAAAGGTCAGCACGTTGAAAACACACGCGCTTCGTGCCAAAACACTGATAATTTCTCAGCGTTTTGCAGATCAAAAGGCCGCAATATGACCGATTCTTCCCCCGACACACGCCGCATCGTTTCCTCTCGCCACCTGGCCGAGGGCGAAGGCTGGGAACTTTCCGAACTCGAATTCGGCCTGATCATTGTCTACAACGCGTTCTCCCGCTGGATGACCCGCTGCATGGCGGCGGCCGGGCAGGCCGATCTGGGACCGCTCGACATCCTGATCCTGCATAATGTCAATCACCGCGGACGCGACAAGCGCCTGACCGACATCTGCTTTCTTCTGAACATCGAGGACAGCCACACCGTGAACTACGCCCTGCGGAAGCTGCTAAAGGCTGGGCTGCTGACGTCGGAAAAGCGCGGGAAAGAGGTGTTCTACCGCACCTCGCCCGAGGGCGTAGAGCTATGCGACGCCTACCGGAAAGTCCGCCAGCAATGCCTGCTGGAGGGGCTGTCAGCCACCGACCTGTCGGGCCCGGGTCTGAGGGACCTGGCCCGCGACCTGCGGGCCCTGTCCGGCCACTATGACCAAGCCAGCCGCGCGGCGGCATCTTTGTAGCGCCTCAGCATCCGCCCACGCAGCATGATCGGTAAGAAAGAAAATGGTGCGGGTGGAGGGACTTGAACCCCCACGCCTTGCGGCGCCAGAACCTAAATCTGGTGCGTCTACCAATTTCGCCACACCCGCAACACGGCGCCGACGCGCCGAATGGAAGGGCTGATAACAAACCTTTTGGACAAGCGCGAGAGGGAATCTTGCCGTCTGCGGCGGAATATTGACCCCCGTTCGGAAACAATGGAAATGACCAAGGCGAGAGGAAGAGCGACCCGCGCAACGGCGCCAAAATGTGTGGCATCCGGCTTCCCGGTATATTTTTATTGCCAAATGGAATTCTTAAGGCTGAAACCCGTCGTTTTCGGAACGAAACAAAACGCCATAATTGTTCTGTTTTTGGACACATTCCCAATTTTTCAAAAAATACAAAATTCTCGCTGACGTTGTGGGTCGCATGGGGACGTCTCGACCACCCTCATCAACCCCACACTGAACCCATAGCAATTCGGTCCCTCCGCCTTCTGCCGTGGCGTGCACTCAACCTCTGATCTGGTTTTCTATTTTTCATCTATTTTACTAAACACTAGCTATCTGTCGAATTCATCACGACTAACCCAATCGCACGCCGAAACACACCCCTGATCCAAGCCCGGCAGTCTTGCCTGTTTTGGTTTATACATCCTGAAGTTGCGGCATTGTCATGCAACGGCCACCATAATTGCGCCACATTTCAAACGCCAAAATATCTCAATCACGTCAAAATAACACCGCGATGAAGGTAATTCTGTCTACCAAGGAGTTAATGAGTCTTTTTCGCCTTTTCGGCACCGTACGAGTTTTTTGCTCAACTCCAGTACAAGGGTCTCAGTCGTGACCGAACAGATCAACTCCGCTGCCACCGAGCAAGACGTCGTCTTTCTTGCAAGAGAAAGCTTTGTCGGCGAGCTCAAAAACCTCAACCAGCAATTCCCGAACACGGGTTTCGGCATTGCCCTGAAGACGCATGAGGGCAACGAATACCTGTTGGCAAATGCGCGAATGCCCCTTCCATCGGCCAAATCCAATGGGTTTCCGACCGGACGACGGGTCGCGCGCCTGGACAATGGCACCCGGTTCAGCTCGATCGAAGTGCTGGCCGATTCGCGCGCCTTCGATACCATCTCGCCCGGAACCGAGGCCGAGATGCTGGGCAACGCTCTCGAACTGATCGCCCGGATCGACAGCTTTTCAGGCATGGCGCCTGCCAGTTTGACGGAATCCGGGCATACCCAAATCGCTGCAACCGGAACCGGAGGCTGAACATGGCCCGCAACGACCACCTTTTGTCCGTAGGAAACGAGGCATTGGCGCCGATGTCGGAAGCCATGTCCGCACTGACGACACAGATCGACCAACTGACAGAGGTGGCGGATGCGCGCTCGACTGCGCGGCTGGCCACGCTCAAGACCCGTATGGAAAACTTCACCGCCAGCGTCACTTTCGTCGGCCAGGTGAAGGCGGGCAAATCTTCGATCGTCAACATTCTGGCCGGTCGGCCCGGTCTGCTTCCGTCGGATGTGAACCCGTGGACCTCGGTTGTGACCACCCTGAACATCAACACCCGCATGCCCGGTGAATACAGATCCAAGTTCACCTTCTTCGAGCAGGAAGAATGGGACAATCTGATGGTCGGCGGTGGCCGTTTGGGCGAACTGGCCAATCGCGCGGGCGCCGACGACGAGATGGAGGACATCCGCCGTCAGATCGCGCAGATGAAGGCCAAGTCCGAGGAACGCCTGGGCAAGCACTTCGACCTGATCCTGGGCCAAAGCCACCAGTACGATTACTTCGACGAAGAGCTGATCCAGCGCTATGTCTGCCTGGGTGACGAAGACGATCCGGACATCAACCCGAAGACGGGCCGGTTCGCCGACGTGACCAAAGCCGCGGAATTGTACATGGACATTCCGCAGTACCCGATCGCGCTGAAACTGTGCGACACGCCGGGCGTCAACGACACGTTCATGGTGCGCGAACAGATCACTCTGCGCAGCCTGCGCGGTTCGGAAGTCTGCGTCGTGGTCTTGGCGGCAAGCCAGGCACTGACCACGATGGACATGGCGCTGATGCGGATCATCGCGCAGTTCGAGAACCGGCAGATCGTCCTGTTCGTCAACCGGATCGACGAGCTGACCGACCCGGTCAAGCAAGTCCCCGAAATTCGCGACCGGATTCAGGATACACTCAAGCAAAACGGAATCGACACAAGCACCAGCGTTGTTTTCGGCAGTGCGTTGTGGGCCGAGGCCGCGCTGACCGGCAACCCCGATATTCTCACCGACGATTCCCGCCAGGCCCTCAACACGTTCTATCTGGCCGCCGGCTTCGGAGATCAGGCCGCATCGCTGGACAAGATCTGGGCCCTTTCTGGTCTGCCTGACCTGCTGTTGGCCATGAACGAACGGATCGCCCAAGGCGCAGGCACGCGCCTTTTGGACCGGGTCCGTCACCGCGCCCGCAACATCGCAAGTCAGATTCGCGCCACCTCGGTCGCCAAGAGCCTGTCGGGCGGAGACGGCGTTGTTCGCGATCTGGACGGCGTGTCACCCGAAGATGCGATCGCCACTGTCGCCGCCGAATATGACAAGAAAGCTGCTGCACTGACGACGTCCCTGCGCGACAAGGTGTTGGAACGTCTGGCTTCGGCCGAGGCAAACTTCGTCAAACGTGCAACGGACTCGTTGATCGCGCATCTCGAGCAGAACGGCGAACAGGGCACCTGGCAATACGACCCGGCCGGGCTTCGCACCCTTCAGAAGGCCGCCTATTTCAGCTTTGCCCGCGCAATGCGCAAGGACGCTGGCGCGCTGTATTCCGCAGCCGCCGCGGATGTCGAGGCCCTGTATCAGAAGCTGCTGGGCAACCACTTGGGCGAATTCAGCATCGAGGCGCCCATTGTGCCGCGCGTACCGCCGCCATTGGGCATTGGCCGAACGATCGCCCTGGACCTTCAAAGCACATGGTGGCGTCGCTGGTGGCAACGCCGGAAAGGGTTTGAAGCCTATGCGGCGGACTACACCCGCCTGATCGCGTCGGAGGCCAATTCGATCACCAAGGATCTCGAAGAAACCCAGATCGCAGCCGTTCTGGAAAATGTTCGGGCCGTCCTGTCGGATTTCATGCGCGAGCAGCAGGAAACCCTTCTGAGCATCTCGCAATCGGCCGAAAAGGCACCGGGCACCGCCCCGGACCTGATGGCCGGACTCGAACCGAAGAAATCTCGTGACGAAATCCTCGGCGACATCCTCAAAGACCTCAGCAACGAAGCAGCGTAAGAAAGCCATGGCAAAAGATTCACAAATCCGCTTCGTCTCTCCTCGGGCATGGGAACGCATCGAGCAGTGGTCCCGCCGCAAACCGGTTTTTGCGCTGATGGGAGAGTTCAGCGCCGGAAAGTCCACGCTCATGAACTTCCTGCTGCGCAAGCAGGCCCTACCGACGCAGGTGACGGCCACCCAGCTGCCGCCGGTCTGGTTCAGTTGGGGCAACAAACCGGCTTACGTCCAGCGCCATGACGGGACCACTTCTCCGATTGGTTTGGACGAATTGGACAAGGTGGGCGTCAACGACGCGCAGTTCATCCGCATCTATCTTGAAGCGGACATTCTCGAGGCCGTCGACCTGATCGACACGCCCGGCATTTCGGACCCCAAAATTCAGGCCGATGTCTGGCGCCGTGCGGTAGGTCAAGCCAACGGGGTGCTATGGTGTACGCACTCGACGCAGGCCTGGCGCGAGACCGAACGCGCCACGTGGGTTTCGTTGCCGGAACGGCTTCAGCACAACTCGCTTCTGTTGGTCACGCGCGCGGACGCACTGGATCTGAAAGACCGCCAGAAAGTGCTCCGCCGCATCAACCGCGAAGCGGGGCACCTGTTCAATCGGACAATCCTGTTTTCCGCCCGTGACGCGATCATCGCGCGTGACAAAACGGGCGACGCCGAGCTGTGGTCGCGCAGCGGCGGCGGCAAGATGATCGACAGCTTTCTTGAGATCACCGAGCAGATCATGGACAGCCGTGCGGAAAAACTTGCCCGCTACCAGATCGACAAGAGCCTCGCCGGCACGCCCCCGGTTCAACCGGTGCGTCCCGAACGATCCGATCGCCAGACCGCAGCCGAAGAGCCCGCGCCTTTCAAGTTGACCAACCCGCTGGATCAGGATGATGGATTCGAGGCGGTCCGGAACTCGGACGATGTGATCGCAACCTTCCCGGTTCGACCGGCCCGGGTGGAGCGCCGCGGCGAGTCGACCGAACGCGAGCGGATCAACCCGGATGACGCCGACCGCTTGCGCGCCGAAATGACGCCGGTGCCCGATGACGATTTGCGGGCCTTGTTCCGGGACGAGGATGAGGATCGGCTCAGCGTCGCCGCAACTTCGACTGCGGTGACTCAGCTGGACGACGAAGACTTTGACGAGGTCGATGACGATACGCTCGATTTCGAGGACGACGAAATGCTGGTCGCAGACGCCGATGACCAGACCAACGATCAGGGTGCCCAGGACGAAGACCTGCTGGCCACGCTGTCAGAACGTTTGGTTGGCGAGTCCCCCGCACCGGCAGCAGACGAACAGGACGAGACCCCGGCACCCAGTGTCGAAGACTCGGTCTCGTCCATTGCTTCGCTGTTGTCCCAGCAACAGGGTGACGATGCCACGACCTATGAACCTGAGCCGGAATCGAACGGCCTGGTTGCGGCCCAGACCCCGGAAGACCAGGAACCCGAAGCGCCTTGTGAGCAGGTCGGCGAAGGCGAAACCTCGCTGGAACACCTTTTGAGCGTGCCGGCAGGAGCTCCGCTCAGCGCGGCGGCGATGTGGCGGGAAATCGCGGCCAGTGAAGATATCCCCCAAGACGTGGACGGGTTGCACGCCGTGTTCCAGGCCTTTCTTGAGGAGTTCGACAAGATCGCTCACGAGCACACCGGGCGCGACGAACAGGACAGGATTCAACCGGTGCCAAATCCGAAAGACAGGGCGGAGTGGCATGTGTTGTAACCGGGCCTCATGGGACACGTTGGAAACGGTAAACCGTTTCCCATCCCGAACGGCAATGCTACTCAGCGGCGCGACGGTTTCGAACCGCTGCGCCTTTGGGCTTAATAAGGGATAACAGAGCTTTAGATGACGATTGACGCCGCATTGACCACCGCCATGGAGACCATTCCAGACTGCATCGCAGCGGGATATGTCGACATGGAAACGGGCATGCTTCTGGGCATGTCGGCAACCGGGACCGAGGATGGCGCAGCCTTGGAAACCCTCGCCGTTGCGGTGGCAAATCTGTTTCAGGGCCGGGGCGTTCAAGCATTCGAAACGCTGTTGGCTTCGGCCGGACTACAGGATCCGGAGAACCCGGGATTTGGGGAAATCTCGGTGTTTTCGAACGACCGGCTGCACATCTTCATGCGGACCCGGGCCTATCCGGAACACGTGGTCTGCTACATCTGCCGCGACAGCGCGAATATCGGGCTGACGCTTACAAAATCACATCTCAGCCTGGGGTCGGTAGCGGCCGCAGTTTAGACGGGACCAGAGGGGGTCACGGCATGATGGCGACAGACATAATCGACATGCTCGAAAACATCGGGCGGTCTGCGACGCCCCGTTTGTCGCCGGCCGTTCGGTTGACCGGGGACACGGCCGAGGCGCGGCGGGCCAGCATACTGAACCTGATCCGGGGAACGGTTCTTCCAAGACGCTTGCAGTTCAACGCCCAGAACGGAACGATCCTGGCGATCGAAGTGAACAGCTCACGGATCACGGATGTTTATTCGGCGAGCACCGGCGCCCTTCCGGATTTCGAAACCGAACCGCGCGAAGCGCTGATCGAAAAGCTGGCGCGGCTCGTGTCCGACCTGGCCGCGACCGCCCCTCCGATCGAAGTGGTGTCTCTGAAACCGGACGGGCCGCTGGAGGCGGATGACGTCGGCATCACGTTCAGCGAAATGCAGAAAGCCTGTGCCGAGATCGTTCTGCCGTCCGAGCCACGGGTTTCGGTTGTCCCGGATCCCGTCGAGGACACGAAAGAGCAGGACAGCGCTGAAGGTGCAGAACTCAGTGTAGCCGCGGCTTTCTTCGACGGCGCCGAGCGATTCGCCATGGGACGCCTGCTGACAAGTGCGGAGGGGGCGACCCACCAGTTCGATGGCGTGTGCGCCGATGGACAGCCTCTTCATCCTTCGGATGATCTGTTGACCCGGTTCGCACAGGATCTGGCGGGATGGGATGCCGACAATGCCGGGCTGCTCGAGCAGCCGCAACTGATCGTCATGCGGCCGTCAGGCGGCAAGGGCGCGGGTGTCGCTCTGGTTCGGGATGGTCGCAATACAGCCGCCGCCGTACATGACGCGCGCAAGCTGGGTGCCGTCGTCAACCTGTGGAAATCTCTGCGGGAGTCGGTCTGATGGCACCGCTTTCGCGACAGTTGAAGTTAAGTTTGAAGCAAATCTTGGGTACCAGTTTTTAGGGTAGTGTTATGAGTGAAACCAACCGCCGGGAATTGATCCGGATCGCCAGCGAAATGAAAGAGGTGAGCAATGACGAGACCTGTCAGTTCATCTCTCGCATCGTTGACGACCTCAGCGGCCTGAAACCATCGATTGCATTCGTCGGGCAGATCAAGGCCGGGAAGTCCCGCCTGATCAACGGCTTTACGGGACAGGCAGAATTTCTGCCGTCGGACGTGAACCCGTGGACAACCGTGATCACCGACATGCATTTCGGACATCCCTCCGGGCGCACATCGGGGGCCGAATTCCATTTCTTCGACAACCGCCAATGGCAGGCGCTGATCGCCGAAGGCGAAGAACTGCGCAACATGTTCCCCGACGATGAGGACAGCTATAAGCGCGAGATGATCGAGGAGCAGGTCGAGGCGATGAAAACCCGCGCTCGTCTGCGCCTGGGTGACAGTTTCGAACATCTGATGGGCCAGCATCACGACCTCGAAGAACTGACGTCTGATGACCTTGCCCGCTATGTCTGTGCCGGGGATGATCCGACCGACGAAGCCGAACATGATCCGGGATCGGACCGGGGTTTGTACAGCGACATCACCCGCAAGGCCGAGGTGTATTTTGATCTTGGACACTTCCCGTTCCCGCTGACCGTGACCGACACGCCCGGCGTCAATGATCCGCTGTTGATCCGCGAAGAGATCTCGCGCCAGTACCTCAAGGAATCCGACTTTTTCGTCGTGGTTCTGTCCGCGCACCAGGCCCTGTCGCGCGCCGATTTGAAACTGTTCCGGCTGATGCAGGCGCTTGAGCTGGGTCAGATCGTGGTTTTCATCAACCGGGTCGACGAATTGGGCGGCGGTGCGGAAGACGCGGCGAAAGTACGCGCCGACGTTTTGGACGGGTTGGAAAAGGCGCTGGGGAAGTCCAGCATCGACGTTCTGATGGGCAGCGCTCAGTGGGCGCATTACGCACTGACCGGGGACGAAACCGGCGTCAACCACGATCACATCCTCGCCTGGCTGCGGGCGCATCCCGAACAGATGAAGCAGTACCTTGCCGGCGTCGAAGAGATCAAACGCGGCCCCGGCCCCATCAGCCGCGAGGCGGTTCTGCGGTATGCCGCGATGATCGCCTCGGGCTTGCCCGATCTGCGCCGGCATGTCACCACCGCGCTGACTGACGGCCCGCGCAACGAACAACTGCGTATGGCGTGGCAACATCTGAACGGCTTTGCCCAGGGCGAGCTGGAACGCAGCAAGGCCCGCCTCCGCGCGCTGGAAGAAGATGGCCAACCTTCGGACGATGCGGCTGGCGAGAATGACAAGACCCTCGCCGAGTTGCGCAAGCTTGTATCGGACAAAACCGCAGAAATCACCCGCGACATGGATGATGTTCTGGCAAACTTGCGTGGTGTGATGGATGACACCGTGGCCGAAGCCGTCGTATCGGTTGTGCGCGGACCCGACGGGCAATCCCCGTTGCTTGCCAAAGGTGGCGCAACCGAACTGAACTTTACACCGTTGCGCGAACGCATGCGCGAACTGGTGCAGGGTGCGACTCAGGTCATTCGCCAGCGGATGCTCAGCGAACTCTATGCCATCGACATGCAGGCCAACGCGTCTCTGCGGTCCCTGCCGGGCTGGCAGGAGCCGACCGACAGCCGTATGAACACCAGTGCCGTGCGCTGGTTCCGTCCGGACACCACCGCATTGACCCGAGGGATTACGGTCGAGTTGCGGGTGAACTGGTTGTCGCGTCTGATTTCGCGGAAATCCGTCGTCTCTCGCGCCGAGCGCATGATCGTGCAGGAATTCGAGATGATCGGAGATGATCTGATCGATACCGCGCGTGAGAACCTGCTGGAGCGCCTGAATACCGCTCTGGACCATTTCCTGGCCCTGCTCGCCGGGCATCTTGAAAACCGCACCGCGACGGGCGAGACATGTGAGCGCACCCAGGCGCAGGTCGATTTCGACCGCGCACGCCGGATCGCGGACGAATTGCAATCGACCTTTGGCGCTGAACACAGCGACGAACGACAAGCGGAGGCCGCCGAGTGATTGAATTTCCCGGAACCGAGACGGAAGTGCGTCAGCTTGACCGTTTTCTGACCGCAACCGAACGCCTTCCGTCCACGCCCGAGTTGGACGACATGCGCGCGCGGGCACAGTCCCACGCCGAGCGTTTGTCAAACGCGGTCTCAATCGGTTTTGCAGGGGAATTCGGCGCCGGGAAGTCCAGCCTTGCCAACATGCTCGCCGGAGCTGACATCCTGCCCACGGGTCCGCAACATCTGAAATTGCCTCTGGTGATTGTCACCTATGCGGACACGCCTGAAACGACCGTTGGGTGGTGGGACCGCGAGCCAAAGGTTTATTCCGGCATCGCCCTGGAAAAGGCCGCGGCCGACAATCCTGATTTTATCTCGGTGGGGCTGAACACCCCTGCCCTGCGCGAAATCTCGTTGTTCGACCTGCCCGGCTCCGGTGCGCTGGACGACACTTACAAACAAACGCTTGATTTGTTGAAATTCGTCGATTGCGCCATCTGGTGCACGAACGGAACCAACGCTTGGCGCGAGACCGAGCGCCATTTGTGGGCACAAGTCCCGCAAAACCTGCGCGACAACAGCTTGCTGGCCGTCACTCACACGGACCTGCCGCCTGTCCGCGACGCCCTCGATCGCGTTCTGACGCGGTTGGAGAAGGAGAAGTCGGGCATGTTCCGCGCGATCGTACCGATCGGGACACCAGTTGCCGTTCGCGCCATGGCGCAAGAGCCGGAACCGGACTTCGCCTTGTGGGAAACCTGCGGCGGCCAAAACCTTGCGGAGAAGGTGCTTGAAATTGCGTCGCATCGCCGCCGAACGGATCTGGAGGCCGCGCGGCAGGACCTTGCCGCTGACTTCCTGCCGTTCTTGGAGACATTGACCGGCGCGGGCGAAGCAGCAGCCTCGGACACCAGAACGGTTCAACCCAGTCTGGAATCTGCGCTGCCGCCGCTGGACAACCCGATCCTCGAAGACTGGCTGGCGGCGATCGCCAGCATTTACGAGGACCTGCGCGACAGTTCGGACATCGAACCGGCCGCCTTCCTGCAAAGCTGTCAGGAAATTGTCGAGGATTTTGCTGAACGGCTGGAAAATGGGTCCGAGATCGACCCCGGAGCCGACTGGATTCCGGGCGAGTTCGAAAAGGCCACCGACCTGCTTCTGCTGCTTCAATTCGAGAGCGGCGAAGGGCCACTCAAGGATGCGATCAGCATACTGGCACAGCTCAGCGACAACCTGGCGTGGGCCGGCAGCACGGTCGCTTCGGCCCCTCCGAAGACCGGAACCTGAGTCATTCCCGCAAAGATTGAGCCGCGGCGCGGCGAATCGTTAACACTGGAATCATGATTCCATTGTTTCGAATCCGTGGACCATGGGTCATCTGGCGCCCGGACTGAATCCTATTTGTTCGCCGGGCGGCACTACATATATGTGTTTCATCAACCCTCGCAACAATATACTGATCTTTGCCCGAAACCGTTCTCAGTGAAGCCACGAGGCGGCCCCATTAAAGTCAAATTTGAAACGTCTAACCGTTCTCAAGTGTCCTGCGGTTGTGTTGGTTGTGTGTTCGCGGGCTGATTGCCCGGTTATTTTGGCCGCAAGTTTTTGGAATGATGGGCGGGAAGAAATGAACCACAACCAGGCTGTCGGTGCATCGCACGACGAACCTCAAATTCAAGGTCTGCAACCGGGCGCAAAACTGCTGCGCGGTCAGTACGAAATTCTTCGCTTCCTCAGCAACGGCGGGTTCGGCATCACGTATTTGGCGCGTGACAGCCTGGAACGCGATGTGGTCATCAAGGAATGCTATCCGGGTGCCCTGTGCCGCCGCAACGGTGACCTGGTCGAACCCAACGATCCGGCCTTCAAAGACGACCTGCGCGCGATCATCGACCTGTTCATTCAGGAAGCCCGCAACCATGCGCGCCTGGTCCACCCCAATATCGTCGACGTGCACCAGGTCTTCGAAGACAACGATACTGCATATATCGCGATGGACCTGATCCGCGGATGCGATCTGCTGGATTACATCGAGGACCCCAAGACCGAAACCGGCCCGGACTTTATCGTCCAAGTCACCGAAAAGATGCTGTCCGCGGTGTCGTTCATCCACCAAAGCGGGATGCTGCATCGGGACATTTCGCCCGACAACATCCTGATCGACGAAAACGGCGAACCGATCCTGATCGACTTCGGCGCCGCACGCGAGCAGGCTGCCAACCAATCTGCAGCCCTGTTGACGCTTCGGGTGATCAAGGATGGATACTCGCCGCACGAGTTCTATGTGCGCGGCTCGGAGCAAGGTCCCAGCAGCGATTTGTACGTGTTGGCGGCAACGCTCTACCACGCGATCAGCGGCGAGCGCCCGATCGACGGCCAATCGCGCCTGAATGCCTTCAACAACGGACAGAAAGATCCCTATCAACCGCTCACCGGCCGTTTCCAGGGTTACCCGGATGGCTTCCTTGAGGCGATCGACAAGGCCATGGAGGTCCACGCGACCGACCGCCTTCAATCCGCACTGGACTGGTTGCGCATGTTCCGCGGCCCCGGTGTCGAATTCGACAGCTTTGCCTATCGCCCCGTTTCGGTAATTGTCGCCTTGGACCGCAAGGACGAAGAGGCCGAAAAGGCCCGTATCAAGGCGGAAAGCGAAAATGCCGAAGCGGTTGTAACAGCCCTGCTGGCCGGCAATTCCGATCTGGCTCTTGGGCATGGCGAAAAAAACGACGACGGACCGGCAAGTTTTGCCCAGAAGGACGAGCCCGCAGCAGCAGTGGACACGGTTGTCCAAAAAGGATCGGGCGGCAACGGCAAGTTGATCGCGGGTGTCGTCGCAATCGCGATTTTGGCCGCTGGTGGATTCTTCGTGATGTCCGGCGGCTCGACCGAGACGGACCCGACACCGATCCAGACCGCGACGCCCACCGAGACGGCCGAACCTGCCGAAACGCAGACGGCCGAACCAGTGATCGCGCCCGAAACGACCAAGGTAGAAGAAACCGCAGCAGCAACCGAAACAGAACAGCAGGTGGCAGAAGACCAGCCTGTCGAGCAGACCGCAGTGGCTGTCTCACCGCCGGCGGTGGAAACACAGGAAGAAGCGGCTCAGCCCGAAGAACCTGTCGAAGTGGCGGCGGTTGCACCGAGCGCTCCGGTCAATCTGGCCGAGACCCAAGTCAGCTATGCCCATTGGGATGTCAAAATCCCGTTCTCGACTTCGCAGCGGCGCGCCTCGACCGGAAACATCATCGCCATCACCGGTGTGGATGCCGACCAGGACATGTCCACGATCGGTGAATGGGTTCAGCGAGGCGCAGCGATCTATACCCTGAACGGCAGCCCTGTGCGCGCCGGAACGACGCTTGCCGCACAGGTTCTGGACAACCTTCAGGTTGACCCGGACGGCTTTATCCGTGTCGCGGCGCGGTATCGCCCCATCGGACAGACCCGCGCGCAGAACGGCCTGCTGGCCCTGCCCGCAATCCGCGAGTTCGGGCTGGCCAACGGTTACTCGTTCGAAGCCCGCGGCGCCGATTTGCCCGAATGGCAGACGGTTGTTGCCGGAGCACCGGCCGCAACGGCAGGTGGCCTGCAGACCGGCGACATTCTTGTCCGCGAGACTGTCTCGGGAACCGAGATGATTGCTGCCGACAGTCTGGATACCGCGCTGAACGCGTTGGTTTCCGAAAACAAGCCCGAAGCACGGTTGGTTGTGCTTAGAAACGGGTCGGAAACAACCGCTGTGATGCCTTTGGCGCAGGAGTGATCAGACCGGTACGTATTTGAGCCGCCAGTTTGTGTTTGCTGAGGAGGATGCCGTGTTTTGGCCCTCCTGGTGGGGGCCGGCCCGCCGCGAAAGGTAAGAGTGTTTCAGGTTTCCAACTTCAAAAGTGCCGCTGCGCCATGCGCAGAGGTTCGTAGCAGCCCCACGGGTCACCTAAGCCCGTGCAAGTAGTCAAAAGGTGTCGACACCATGTTCAAATACAAAAGCCCACTCAGCCGGCTTCTCGAGGGTGCCGGCAAAACCAAAGAAGCCGAAGGGTCGGAACCCGAAGTCGAAACGACAGACAAGGCCGAGCCGATTGCGGACTTCAATGCACTGCGCCAGGCTCTGGCTGGTGGAAACCTGAGCACGGACAGCTACGAGGAAACCGACGAGCTGATTCCGGAAGAGAAGATGCCCGATTTCGCCGAGACCGAACAGACGGTGGAAGAGGCAACAGAAAGCGAAGAAACAGCCGAAGCCGCGCCTGAAGCGCCGGAAGAAGCCGAACAGGTCGTGACGCTGCACGTTGCGGCAACCGAAGAAGAAGAAGAGACCATCCAGTCGGTCATGGCCGAAACTGCCGAACCCGATCTGGAGGAAGTCCGAGAGGAAGAGGCCTCGGCGCCGACCCCGTTCGAGTTGCCGGAACCCATTGCAATCGAAACTGCCCCGGACGAAGCAGCGGCAGATGCCGAACCTGTGGCCACCGAGCCCGAAGAACCCGAAGCCGCCCCGGAAGCCGCCCCGGAAGCCGCCGAAGCGCCGGCCTCGGATCGTCGGTCGCGCGTCAAGACCACCTTCCTCGGGTTCGAGCGCCCTGACACACATGTGCAGGAACTGATCGAAACAGCCGAGCCGGTGGCCAAGACCGAAACCGCAGGCGCGACATTCCCGGTCGGTTGGCTGGCAGTAACCAGTGGCCCCGGGCGGGGGTCCAGCATCACGCTGACCGAAGGGCTGATGCAGATTGGCCGCAACGATGACCAGGCGATCCAATTGGATTTTGGCGACACCGGGATTTCGCGGTCGAACCACGCCGTCATTGCTTATGACCCCGAAGACCGCAAATGCTATCTGGGCCATGGCGGCAAGGCAAACCTTGTGCGCCTGAACGGCAAACCCGTCCTCAGCACCGTGCCGCTGTCCAGCGGCGACCTGATCCGCATCAGCGAAACATCGCTGCGGTTCGTGGCCTTCTGTGACGAAAACTTCGACTGGCGGGACGCATAACGGATGCTGGCTACTCCGGCATATGACATTGCACTGATCCTGGATCAGGGTCAGCGCGACACGCAGGAAGACGCGGTTGCCTCGCGGGTCTTTGACGCCGCCAACGCTGGTTATGTCGTGGTGGCAGACGGGATGGGCGGTCACGCCGCGGGCGAAGTGGCCTCGGATCTGGTGGTCAAGTCCTGGTGCGAAGTGCTCGACGCAGTTCTGGAGAATCCGGAATTGACCGAGAATACGCTGCTGGATGCGCTGCCCATGGCCGCAATGCAGGCCAACGCGGCCGTAGCAGGATATGGCGACGACCAGCAACAAGGCTTCAACATGGGCTCGACCCTGCTGGGAGTTCTGCTGCTGGGCAACAAAGTGTTCTGGATCTCGATCGGCGACAGCCCTTTGTACCTGTTCCGCGACGGCGTTCTGTCTCAGATCAACGAAGATCATTCGATGGCCCCGGTCATCGACGCACAGGTAACCCGAGGGGAGCTGTCCGAAGCCGAAGCGCAGTCCCATCCCGACCGCAACCAGCTGACCTCGGTCATCATGGGCGCGGCGATCCCCAAGGTAGACTGCCCCGAAGACGCGCTGGAACTGACGACCGATGACCTCCTCATCCTCGGCAGTGACGGGCTGCAATATCTGGGCAACCACGACATCCAGTCCATCCTTCAGGACAACGCTTCGGCCCTCTCCCAGGACATCGCCGACAGCCTCCTCAAGGCACTGATCGCCAAGGGTGATCCGGATCAGGACAACATTTCAATCGCCGTCATCAAAACGGCCCGACAATAACAAAAGCAAAGCAACAGGACCCATGAGAACACACCTGATCATATCCAGCATTGCCCTGGCGTCAGCAACGGGGGCAGCCTCGGCGCAAGAGGCATGCTCGACCTACGAGATCCAGCGCGGCGACAGCCTGCGTGAACTGGCCATCAAGGTCTATGCGACCGAAGACTATCGCATCATCTACGACGCCAACCGCGACACGATCGGGTCCAACCCCAACATCATCCGCGTCGGCGACGTTCTGACCTTCCCCTGCCTCGAGGATGTCGGCCGCGCCGCGCCTGAACCGGAAACCGAGGCCGAGCGCATGGCCGCCGAGATGGCAGCCGAACTGGTCAAGGCCGCGGAAGAACGTGCCGCCAAGGCCATCGCCGAGGCCGAAGCCCGCGTTGCGGAGGCCCAGCAGGCCAGCGACAAGGCCGTCATCGAAGCCAAGGCAGCCGCGAAGAAGGAAATCGAGGCCGCCCGCGCAGAAGGTGCCGCCTTGATTCGCAACGCCGGTGACGGCACCCGCCCCGAGATCCGCGACCGACAGTTGTTGCTGATCACCGGGGGCAACTACGCGCCGTTTACCGACGAAGCCCTGCCCAATCGCGGTCTGTACACGAACCTAGTCGAAACCGCGATGCTGCGGGCGGCACCGGAACAGGCCTACAAGATCCAGTTCGTGAACGACTGGTCGTCGCATCTGGACCTGCTGATGCCCACCCTGGCCTTCGATGCCACGTTCCCTTGGTCGCGCCCAAACTGCGAAGAAGCCGAGGCACTTTCGGAAAGCGACCGGAACCGGTGCGAGACCTACAACTTCTCGAACCCGTTCTATGAAGTGGTCGATACGTTCTTCGCGAAGGATGGCTCAGGCTACGAAACCTCGCTCAGCTACGCGGAATTCGTCGGCACCACGATCTGCCGCCCCGAGGGCTGGTCAACCTCGCATATGGACGCTGTGGGTCTTTACGAGCCTGCGATCACCATCTTGCGCCCCGTCGATCCGGACGAGTGTTTCCACGCAGTCATGGACGGGCGGGCTGACCTGGTCGCCATCGAAGCGCATCTGGCCGTCGAGGCCATCGGTCGGCTGGGCTACGAACACAAGATCATCGAAAACCCCAACCTGGCGGCGATCAAGTCGCTCAACGTCATGACCCACAAGGACAATCCGGATGGGGAAGCGATCCTCGAGACGCTCAATCAGGGTCTGGCGATCATGCAGCAATCGGGCGAATGGCGCGACATCGTCTCGACCGCCCTGCGGTACCAAATGGAAAACGGATAAGGGCCGGCAAGGTCTGACAAAACAAAAGTCTGGAGGAAGTGGACATGTTTGAAATCAATCTGAAGAAACTGGTGGCGGCAGCCACCGCAGTAACCGCCCTCAGCGCCGGCGCCGCCGCCGCTCAGGAGGCCTGTACCAACTATACGGTTCAGGACGGTGACACGATGGCAACCATCGCCATCGCGGCCTACGGCACATCGAACTACCAGCCGATCTTCAACGCAAACCGCAACGTCATCACCAACCCGAACTCGCTTGAGCCGGGCATCGTTCTGGCCCTGCCCTGTGAAGACGGCAGCCTGCCGAATGGCCGCAGCGCGCAGGAAATCATCGCCGCGGAAGAACAGCGCGCTGCAAGCGTGAAACGCTCGAGCGTCTATGAGCCGCCGATCAAACTGGTCACCGGTAACGGCTGGGCGCCCTTCGCAGATGAATCGCTGAATGGCGGTGGCATCATCCCGCGTCTGGCAACCACCTCGTTGCAACGGGGCGGCAACGCCCGCGACTATTCGGTTAGCTTTGTTGACGACTGGAATTCGCACCTGGAAACCCTGCTGCCGCTGGGCGCGTTCGACGTGTCGATGGCATGGAACATGCCGGACTGCACCAACCGCAGCTACGAATGGTCCTGGGAAACCGAGGTGCGCTGCACGCAGTTCGACTCGTCGGTCCCAGTCTATGACATCGTGGTTGGTTTTTACACCCTGCCCGAAAGCCAGTTTGCCAACGCGACCACCTTTGACGAGCTGAAAGGGTCGACCATCTGCCGTATGGACGGTTGGTTCATTCACGATCTGGAACAGCAAGGTCTGATCAATGGCGACACCATCACCTTGATGCAGCCAATCACCGCGCGGGAATGTTTGGATGCCGTGCTGACCGGCACTGCAGATGTTGCAACCTTCGAGGTTCAGCTGTTCTCGGACACCATGGTTGAAATGGGTCTGAACCAGAACGACCTGATCGAGAACCCCTTCGTGACCTCGCTGTCGTCGCTGCGTTTCATCGCGCACCGTTCGAACCCGTTCGGCAAGCAGTACCTGGCCATGCTGAACAAGGGCCTGAACGAAATGCGTGAATCCGGCGAATGGTACGCGATCGTTTCGGACTCGCTGCGCGAGCACAACGACAAACTGATGGCCGCGTCGAACTGATCCCTCGGTTCCGCGAATGACTGGGGCTGGTCGACTGACCGGCCCCTTTTTTATTCTCCGATCAACTGATCCCACCGACCCGCAAGGCCGCCGGGGGGCCAAGACTGTTTTTTGTCAAACATACGTCGGTCGACGGACGACCTCCGGTCGAGGTTGCCTGGCAGATGACCGCCACTGCAAGCCCCCGAATCACTAAGGCACTCACACGCTGCTATTACTATTTAAGCGACGCTCGTGAGTTACGTCAGACGCGGATTCAACCGAAAGCGCTTCAGTTGCGGGCAGAATTACGGGAAAACCCTTATAGTCCCATTTGCTCAATTCAGGTACGGTAATCTCAACACTACATTCGACCGGTGAGGCCATTGGCCGACACGCTCACTCGACAAATGACCAGCATATGGGGTGCTGGTCATTTTGTTTTTTGGATCGATCATCAGCAGAACAGGGTATGCCTAATTTGAGCATTGATAGATCCCATTTTACCCTAGAAAAATTATCCCGCTTCCCGGCGTTTCTTGAAAAAATTCTAGCCGGCTATCTGAGAGAACAACTAGCAGGGAACTCTGCGTTGGAATGCGCGTGACAACCTGAGCCTATCACTATTGAGGTGACCTGACCGTACTAAGCTCTCAACAACCACGAAAGCCTGTGAGATTTCTTGATGGTTACCGGCGTCGGTTTGGACGCGAGCGCAGTGCTTGGCACTCGCCACGCACTCGGTGATATCCGGAATTCTAGGTCGCCGCTGGCTGTGTGTCGTTTTTGTGTGAGTGCCGGCTATTTACCGGGTGTCCTTCTGCTAGGTGGCTGTTGTGTTTTGCGGGGCGATTTCGTTTGCAGCTTCGGCGACAACGGAAGAGGCTTGCAGGTTTTTCAAGCGGTCTTTTATGGTGCGTGACTCGTTTTCGTGGTTCGCCGCCATTTTGTCGATTTGTTCGATGATGCGATCGACGCCTGGGTTTCTTATGTCAAACACGTAGTCTTGCTGTTGGAAGTGCTCGGCCAGGTCTATGTATTTATTGGCCCACCCGAGAATGATTGCGGGCACGCCGCTTCTGTATGCGAACACGACCGAATGGTAGCGTGACGCCACAACGTATTTGAACCTGCTGATGATGTTTATGAGTTCCGGGCTCGAATACTCACCGGCAATCACGCCCACGTTGTCTTTGTTTCTGGTCTTTCCAAGAACTGTTTCAACAAGGTGCGTATCGGCAGTGGAGGTGGTTAGAATGTAGACTTTTTCTCCATTGTCCACCAGTTTGTCGAGCAGCTTTGCGTACAGATTGAAGACTGCTTCGGGGTCACCAATTCTGAAGATGTTCTCATTTATTATGAACCCGACAGAGCCTTTGGTTGGGTAGTTCGTCTCGTCCTCCTGGTAGGATGGGTAGATATCGCTTGCTTTTGGAAAGAATTTTTCTCGAACAACCATGTCCGTTGATAATTCAACGTTGTCCAGACCCAGGGATTTCAGGCAGCCAAACCCCTCTTTCTCGCGGGCATATATTTTCGTGGCATAGGTCAGTTCGTCTTTCATCTCTTTGAGGAAGGCCCCGTTGTCGTCATCGTCCCAATCAAAGGGGCCGAAACTCTGAGGCATCAGGACGATTTTCGTGTTGTACCGTTTGGCGTATCTTATCGTGTCCAGCAGCAACCCGCCGCCTTTCTTTGACCAGCCTGAGCCAAGGGTATACCCGCTCGCATCGAACACAGCATCCGCTTCCCGCAGCGCTTTTTCCATTTCCGGGATCTTGCCCTTCCACTTGTCGGTTTTCTTCATCATGCCGACGAAAGAGGTCAAAAGCGGTTCCAGCAGCGGAACCTTGTTCAGCCGGTATTTGAAAACCAGCCGAGTGTAGTCGTCGTAGGGTAGCAACTTGAAAGTGTATTCTTCGGAGGGGTCGTATTTGTTGGAAAAGCCGACCACCTCGCAATCCTTGTAAATCGACTTCAACCCATAATAAAGCGTGAGAAACATCGCCTGAGAGCCTTTGTTTCTCATCTGAATACCAGTTATTACAAACTTCTTCATATCAATCAGCGGATGACAGCATGTATCCGCCTTTCTCCTTTCTTTTTATTTGGCAAAAAATGCCGATTTTTCCCGATCCCGGTTGGTATGTTTCGAAAATCTGCACCCATTTGAGCGAAAGCGATGATTGTTTGAACCATTCAGGCCACTGCCGCGGTTCAGGTGCCGCGGAAACGGAAAAGCTCCTCAATCGATCATGATGTTCCCGCGCGCTGGTTTGGTCTCCTCTCAGTCAATGTGTGCTTTATGTGGGTACGCGTTCCGCTTCAGTCTCCGAGCGACATCAGGCTGTCATTCCCCCCGGCTCGTCCATCGACCCATACCAATGGCTGAGTGACTGACCGCTAATCTGCTCCAAGGCCTCGATAGACGGGCCGTAATAGTCGTTAAGCCGTTTTCTTAGATCGTCCGTGAGCGGCGGGTACTGGGTTTCGCTTGCAATCCACCCGCGTGCCGTTTCAAAGGTTGCGGTCCCTCTTAGGGGGCGGACTATCGGCTTCATCCACCCAAGGCGCTTTTTCCAATGCGCTGGCACATTGGGAGCGGATTTGTCCTTTGTCTTGCTCCATCCTTCCGGCGCCAAGGGGTGCGGTGGCAAATCAAGATGGGTGCGAACCTGCGACATCTGCCCCTCTGGATCGTCCAACACGCCTTCGAAGAACAGGATGAGAAGCTTCTCGCGTCCGAACAGGTCGATGTAGGTTTGCAGATGTGACGCAAAATGACCGGAGATCAGCAATTTGTTGCCGCCGCCCTGCGAAGGGTCGAGATAGGACTCGATGTCTGGTCCGACCTCACCGCGCTGGAACAACATACAGTAGTTGGAGTAGGCCCGCTCGACGGGGTTGCGCAATTGCGCAATCAGCTTCACATGAGGCATGCGGTCGTGAATATGGGCTGCTGCATCGGGCGCATACAGGTAGGAATTGGACTTTTCGCCAACGGTCTGGCCCACCCCCGCATCTTTGAACTGAGAAAGGTACCATTCGTCACCTCGGCTGTAATTCCGAGAGAAGTAGTGAAGTTCCGGGTCTGGCATGTAGACTTCCGGATCAGATTGCAGCTGTTTTTGAAGCCAGGTGCTCGCCGACTTCCCTGCACCTATGATGATGAAATTTATGTCTTTGAAATGCATTGGCTAAGGGCGTCTCCGGTTGATGCGCTTGAAAATGGACAGTAAACGCCGATTGTAGCGCATAATTGGGATACGGATTTGCGAGTTGTAAGAACTGCTAATCCGCAATCATGGCGGCTATATTCATGAGTCAAGTATAGCGCCGGAATTGAGGCAAACTTAAGCCGCTGGGCAAACAGTGTCGAAGCCTCCAGCGCACTGTTCGTGATGTGGAAACGTGGTCTTTTGGACGTACTGCGGGACCGTGTTCTCGCGCGGCACGCCCCAGAGCAAGAAAGGCCTCGGTCACGATACAGAAAATGATTGTCCTTGCGGATGGCTTGGAGTGTTCCTCGATGGAATTGGCGGTCACGTCGACGATTGCGCGCTTCAATGGTGA
Source organism: Ruegeria sp. B32 (assembly GCF_025141855.1). Taxonomy (NCBI): domain Bacteria; kingdom Pseudomonadati; phylum Pseudomonadota; class Alphaproteobacteria; order Rhodobacterales; family Roseobacteraceae; genus Ruegeria; species Ruegeria sp. B32. The sequence goes on from NZ_CP081107.1 coordinate 380,214, forward strand.
ATTCCATTTGCATTGCATCCATCACCGGCCCAGGACCCTCCCGCTTGATTGAACCAAATTCAGTGCTTTCCAGAGGCCTCGAGAATTGGGAGGGCGGCTTGAACGAGCGCTCTGATCTCATTTTCAGACCAGGTCGGGTCGACCAGGAAGGCCAGGCTCGTTTCGCCGAGATCGCGGGCGACAGGCAGCCGAGCTTTCGGTCTGATCGACTCGGGAAACACGGCCTCAAGGTAGATCTCCGGGCAGCTTCCAGAAAAAACCGGGAAACCTGCCGCCTGGATCTCAGTCATGATCCGATCGCGGCTCCAGCCTTCAGCCAGTTTTTCTGGTCGAACGTAGGTATAGAAGCGGTACCAGGCATGGGTTAGATTTGGGGCTGGCATCGGCGTACGAAGGACCGGGCAGTCTGAGAATGCTTGCGCGAGAATATGCGCGTTGCGTGCCCGGACCGACTGCCACTCAGGCAGACGACGAAGCTGAATCCGGCCAAGCGCGGCAGATATTCCGGTCATCCGCAGGTTGGTGCCGAGATGCGTGTGCAGCCAGCGGAACCCCGGTGGATGATCCGTGGCGAAGACTCTGTCATAGTCTTTTCCATGGTCCTTGTAGCTCCAGGCGTATTTCCAAAGCTCGGTATTGTTGGTTACGAGGAGACCGCCCTCTCCACCCGTGGTAAGGATCTTGTCCTGGCAAAACGAGAAGGAGCCAAAATCGCCGTATGTGCCTACGGGGTGGCCGTTGATCAAAGCGCCGTGGGCTTGGGCGCAATCTTCGATGACCCACAACTTGTGCTCTGCAGCCAGTTCCATGATTCCAGGCATGTCGCATGGCCATCCGCCCAAATGGACGGGAATGATGCCTTTTGTCCTCGGGGTTATGCAGGCCCGAATTGTTTCGGGGGTGAGGTTTCCGCTGTCAGGGTCGATATCAGCAAAGACGGGTATCGCGCCAAACAGCAGAACGCAGGACGCCGAAGCTACAAAGCTGCGTGGCGTTACGATGACCTCATCGCCAGGGGCCAGTTTGAGCGCGGCAAGAGCCGTGTTGATTGAGACGCTGCCATTCGCGAATGCTACGGCGTGCTTCACATTCAAAGCTTCGGCGTATTCATCTTCGAAAGATCTTACATCTGCCCCGGTCCATGCATTGACCTTTCCGGATCGGAGCAGTTCTGCGACGGCTTCAATTTGAATTTCATCGAAATGCGGCCAGCTTTGTGAGGATGGGGTAGACAATGTGCACTCCGTCAAATGGCGTGGCGATGAGAGCGAAAGCCTCACGGGCGGTTTTGCGAACTGCGGCGCCCCATACCCGTCACCCGTGCGTCAGGGATTATGGACTGAATGCTGCGTGAACTAAAAGAGGGTCTGGCGCGTCCGGTTGGCTTGATTATGCGGCGGATTTTCGATGAAGCAAGCGCTGTGTGTCGATTCATCCGTGCCGCGCGATGGATTTTATCAACGGGCGCGGGCCGGCGAAGGGTTTGTCGCCTTTGCGGATTGGAAAAGGCTGCGAGGTTTTGGCCAGCCACTCACATTTTCGCCTTCGACAACCGGCAAAAGGCGGGGTGTCGAACGCCCATGCGTTCATGAGCCGTGCAGAGGTCCATGAAAAGCTGGAGGATTGACGTTGGCCCGGCAACGAGAAGCGACGCCGTGGCGCAATCGGAAACACCATGTCGATTGCTGTGCATTGTCCTGATGGCGTCACCAGCTTCTCACCGGGACAGGGTAGCAAAAAACCAACTTCCAGTGGTCCAGGTTTGGGCGCCGCACACAACCTGAAGCCTCTCTTCGTGAACGAGTGGCCCGTCGGGCGGCGGTCTGCCAACTCACTCTTTCTGAAATGCACGGCGGTATGCTAGATGTCCTGCAGATGTTTCTGCAGTCAAGGTGGGCGGTCATTTTTTGCTGAGATCTATTTCTTGGCCGGAAAACACTTCATCATCCGCTCTTACATACACGAGTATCCACGCGATCAGGGTATCCAGATTTCGAAGAGGTGTTTTTTGAACGTATCCCCCCAGAGCGACATATCGAAGTCGGAACCCACTTCGCGTGTGGGTCTGCAGGATCTGTGGCATCTTTTTAAACACAATTTTGTCCTGATCTTTTGCTTTGTTGCGGTAGGCATGGCGCTCACTGCAGCCGTCGTTTTTTCCATCAGTGAGCGTTACGTGGCGACCTCGGTCATCGTGTTGGAGACAGGCAATACCGCCTTTGACACGGTCAGCTCCCGCCTGCGCGTCATCGATCCAAGTGTGGCCCAAACCGAGGTCGAGGTGCTGCGGTCGCGCCAGTTCGCCGAATCAATTGCGGAACGCATGGAGCTTTTTGACGATCCTGACTTTGCACCCAGCTTGGGGGATAATGATTTCTTTTTGTCGCGACTGTTTCGCTTTCTTCAACCCGGGGGAAGCGGCAGCACCATCAATGCCGCAACCTCTGGTGAGGCGGTGGTAACGACCGAGGCAAGCGACCCGGCAGAACCGCTCGACGAAAGTGATCTGGAAGCCCTGAGTGAGGCAGACCGCATTGCGCAGTACGAAGCCCTGCAGCGCGAAGCCGTTATCGACAAGCTCCTTGGTATCTATTCGATCAATTACCCAGGCCATGGCTTGGCGATTCGAATAGAGTCCACATACGAAGACCCTGTATTTGCTGCGCGGGTCAGCAATGTTGTCGCAAGGACTTATATCGAGGAAGGGCTCCGCCGACAGCGGTTGGGTATCGACAGCGCTATCAACTTTCTGCGCAAGCGGTCTGTGACTGCCATCGAAAACCTTACAACACGGCAAGCTGAACTTGCGGCTTTGATTCGGTTGAATGCGCTCGATGACAGCAACCGCACCGAAGCGATGCTGGCTGAACTCGAAAGCCTGCGCGCAATCGCCGATCTAGAAGAACAGGGCGAGGGTTCGGATCTTGCGCGGCAGATACAGCAGCGGACTGATGCGCTTCGCCAACGCACCCGGGCTGAATTGGAGCGCGCGCAATTAGAACTCGCATTGCAGATCGATCAGCAGCGCTATCAATCGATCTTCGAGCGCTTGAACGATTATGAGGCGCAACGAGACTCGCTCACGCCCACGGCACGCCAGATCACCGTGGCGCAGCCTCCTCGAAAGCCCTCCGAGCCGCAACGTGTCGCAACACTGGCCGTCGCGTTTGTGGTCTTAAGCTTCTTTGCCTTTATTTATGTTCTGTTCCGCGAACAGATGAACGCGCAAATCTGGACGGTGGGCAGCGCCGAGGAGGCAAGTGGTTTGCCCGTCTTGGCGCAGATACCCCGGTTGCCGCGTTCGGGGGCTGGCGCGCGTGGTCACTTGATCGAGCACCTTTCTGCGGCTCCCTACTCGGCGTTCGGGCAGGCAGCGCGGTCACTTGCTACGTCAGCACTGGCCAGGACGGATACGGATAAAGGCGCTGCCCTGATGGTTCTCAGCGCCCTGCCCAACGAGGGCAAGTCCACCGTTTCCGTTGCCCTTAGCGCCTGTGCTGCCCACGACGGTCTGCGGGTAATTCTGATTGATCTGGATGTCCAGCAACAGAGCGCCAGCGCACTGCTTGGTGTGCCGAATTCCGATCTTGCCCTGCAGGATGCTTTCGACAGTTTCGAAACGTTCAGGAGAGGCATAAGCACCTGCAGTCAATACCCTCAGCTTGACGTGATCAACTTTGGACCAACCTCGCATTTCGGTCTCAAGTTGCGGGCTGATCGAAGCGAGGAAACCCGAATTGAGAACTACCTGCGCAAAACCTATGATCTCATAGTGATCGACACACCGTCGTATCTGGCTACAGAGAACGCCAATCGATTTGCAGAGTTTGCCGATGTTGCCGTTGTTGTTGCTCGTGCGGGGCAAACAAGAGAGCGGGCACTGCGTGCAGCAACTCATGCCATGCGCAGTAAAATGATTCCGCTGGTTGGTGTCGCACTCAACGCCGTAGGCAAGCGATGAGCGATGGGATCACGCCGCGGCTCGGCACCCACGTCACAGTCGCAAACAGTATAAGGGTGAGCGTCGCGATGTACCTAAGACTCCTAACCTGCCTCTTGGCAGTCGGGTTTGCCGGAATTGCCTCTTCCGAACCGATTGCCTTCCCCGGTGCCATTGGCTTTGGTGCCGGGGCAATCGGTTGGCGTGGGGGTGAAATTATTGCCGTTACCACGCTTGAGGATAGAGGAGAGGGCAGTTTACGTGCGTGCGTAGAGCTTGATGTACCTCGCGTTTGTGTCTTTCAAGTCAGTGGCACAATCGAGCTCGACAGTGAACTTAGGGTGGGGTCGAATGTTTATGTTGCCGGGCAGACAGCGCCCGGGGATGGAATTCAGCTGAAGTTGCGCGACAGCATCCGATCACCGCTCGTGATCAAGGGCGCGCATGACGTAGTCATCCGTTTTCTCAAAGTGCGCCCGGGTCCGAGCATTGAGGATAGCCCGGCGGTTGATGGGATCACCATCGAGAACGCAGAGCGGATCTACATTGATCATGTCTCGGTAATGTTTGCGACGGATGAGAACATTAATGTTCATGTGAGCAGCAGCACTGCGGCTGACATCACCATTGCAAACAGCATCTTCGCTTATGGGCTGGAAAAAGCGACCCATCCCAAGGGGGCGCACTCGAAAGGCGCATTGATCTGCTCACACGAAGGTTCGGATAATGCCTGTGGGCGGATTACGTTGACGCGGAACCTATTTGCCCACAATCGGGATCGAAATCCTGATCTCAAGGCGACGGATATTGGTCCGATCGAGGTTATCAACAACGTCTTCTACAATGCTGGGAGCCAGTTCGGCGAGTTTTACAACAACCTCGGAACTACACGCGTGAACTATGTCGGCAACGTTGTTCTGGCAGGCCCGAGTACGCGCAAGGATCGACGCTTTGCTGTTGAGGCGTTCCTGATGGACCCCCAAAACCTGATTGAGATCTTTGCCAAGGACAATATCGCAATGGATTGCAAAACCGCGATACCGTTTGAGGTTCTAGATCCAGTTGCCAAGGATCATCAGGTTGCCACACCAGCCGACCCAATCGCTTCACCTGTCTTCTCCGTAAGTGAAACCATGACCTATGTTCTGGACAGAGCAGGAGATCAGATACCCGGCACGCGCGAAGCCGATGATCTCGACGCGCGGGTGCTCAATCATGTGCGCAATTGTGACGGGCGAATTGTAGACGATCCATTGGCCGACTTGGGCGGATGGCCGGAGATTTCAGCCGACCGGGAGCCTGCAGGCAGCGATGGCAGTGGCCTGGCTGATGCGCGGGACGGGCTCCGCCCTTCGTTTGATCTTTATGATCCTCAAGATGCCTGGGCAAAGCTTCCGGGAGCCGAAACATCCAATCTCGAACACTACCTCGCCAAGCTCGCTGGCGACGCCTAGCTGCAGCAAATGGCTCGATCATAATTTCGCCGTAGTTTTGTGGCCGAATCGGGCGTCCGGCATACCGTCCCCAATCCGTCGTTTTTTCATGGATTCTCCACGGTGGCTCAACAGTTCGGCTATGGCTGCTGTCCGCATTTGCCTAATTTTTAAGCAAGTGTGGGGGCGAAGTGAAAACTGGGTACCGGAAAAGTAGAAGCGCCACATAACATGCGGCCTTAAGTTGTGCTTTTGGAAGGTTAAGGGATTTGGTGTGCTCACGCGCATGAAATCGATTTGAGAAAAATCTACTTAACGTTAAGCTACCTACAAGTTTTTTAGTATGCGCCAAAACTGGCTCCATTTTGGCGTTCTGTTGTTTGTTGTTTTGGGGGTAATTTGTTGTGAAGTTCATTATTGGGCATAGAAATACACCTGCCTCTCAATTCCGCACTTTTGGTTCAGGGGTCCGGGAATTCCTTTTGAGTGTCGCCGGTGAGTTGAAGTCTCACAAGCGTCTGTTTTTCAGCGATATTTTTCTGGTCGCCGCTGCGCTTTCCGCGTCCTACATTCTGCGTAGCGGGCTCCCACTTGATGCGACCCACAGCGAAAGCATCACGGGTCTCGTGCTGACAGGTGTTCTGACGGCAGCCGTCATTTTTCCCCTTTTGGGAATGTATCGGCGCCATCCGGAGACAACGTCTATCCGTGACGCAGTGATCGTGACAACGGCAACGACATTGGTGCTGTTGGCAATAGGCATCCTCCGGTCGCTTGGGTTGGCAGCAGTGAACGTCCCGCCCGAAGTTATGGTCATTGCTCTATTTGTGGCGCTTCCGTTTCTGTGCGGGACGCGCTTGGTCCGGAGGATCAACCAAAACCTGTTGGGAACGCTTCTTGGCGGAGGCAATCATTTGCAGGCGGCAACAGCGGAGCCTGTATTGCTTGTTGGGACCGGGACCGCCTGCGATCTGTTTTTGCGGGCCGTACGTAATATGCCCAATCCGCCTTACCAGCCGATCGGCATCGTTGACGGTGTCGAGAACACAAGAGGTTTGGTTTTTCACGATGTCCCGATCGTTGGTTCGGTTCTGGACGTCGAAGCGGTCAAAGACTGGTTCGCGACGCGCGCGCTGCCCCGCCACATCGTGCTGACAGAAGCCCCCGCACAGTTCAACGAGGACGAAGTGAGGAAGCTTGTGTCATGGGCCGAAAGCCAGGGCATCGGTGTACGTCGCTTGCCGGGGATCTGCGACTTGCACGGGCTCAACGAATCTCGCCCGCTGAGTATTGAAGAAGTCCAGCCGAACGATCTGCTTCAGCGCCCGGCCCACGTCGTTGATCGCAAGCGCCTGGCCCGGCTGGTCACTGGCCGCCGGATCGTCGTGACCGGCGCCGGCGGCAGTATCGGCGGAGAACTTGTGCGTCAGATTGCAGCCAACCATCCCGAGAGCTTGTTGCTCATCGATAACTGCGAGTTCAATCTATATTCGATTGGCCAGGATCTAGACCGTCATTTCTCGTCGGTGGTCAAGAACTGTGAAATTTGCGACGTACGCGACCGTACGCGGGTTGAGAATCTGTTCATGACCTATCGTCCGGATATCGTCTTCCACGCTGCGGCGCTCAAGCATGTGCCCATTGTCGAGGCCAATCCCGGCGAAGGTGGTGCTGACCAATGCGATCGGAACGCGCAATGTCGCGGATGCAGCCCGCCACGCAGGAGCTGCCGCAATGGTGCAGATCTCGACCGACAAGGCAGTCAATGCAACGTCCGGTTATGGGAGCAACCAGAGGGTTGCAGAGTTCTATTGTGGCGCGTTGGATCGGGAGGCGGAGCGCGAGGGAAAAGGCACACGATTTATGACTGTGCGCTTTGGCAATGTGCTCGGTTCCTCAGGATCGCTTATACCCCTTCTGAAAGAGCAGATCGCCAGCGGCGGACCTCTCACCGTAACCGACCCAGAATGGAGCGGTTCTTCATGACGATCCGCGAAGCGGTGGAGCTACTCTTATGGCGTCCGCTCATGGGATCGAGCAAAAAACATCGCGTGGTGCGATCTTTGTTCTCGATATGGGTGAGCCGGTCCGGATCATCGACATAGCAGAGCGGATGATCCGCCTGTCGGGCTTGGAGCCAGGCAAGGATATCGGGATCAAGATCATTGGTATGCGACCAGGCGAGAAGTTGTTCGAAGAACTCTTTGACAAGCTCGAAACCCGCGCACCAAGTGGTCTGGAGGGTGTGATGGTTGCAACCTCGGCAGAGTTTCGCTGGCCGACGCCAAGGTGTGGATGAGCCGGCTAGAGGCCTTTGCGCGTCTGGGTGACTCGTCAATGATCATTGATACACTCCGCCAGATTGTTCCCCGTTACCGCGCCAATGAGGGTAAAGACGCTGAGCGGATTGCTGCATCGGTGGTGTTCGGGGCAGGAGAAGCAGAGCCAGGCGCAGTCAATACACCCGGAGAACCGACCGAGAGGCGCGCGCGTCAATCTCACCAGCATGCTGAAGCCACAGAGTGGCAGATTGCTGGCATTCCCAAGCGCCCTGGAAAAAACAGTGACGCACAGATTGGTCCCGGACTTTGGAAGCACTTAAAACCAGCGGATGGGGTTCCAACGATACAAGCAGTCCAAAGGAAGCGACATGAAGGTTCTCCATTGCATCACGAGCACCGGTTTTGGGGGCGCCCAGATCATGCTTCTGAGGTATCTCCGCGCCCTTGGGCAGCGCGCATATGACCACTCTGTTTTGTCGCTGATGCCCCAGGGCGCAATTGGCCAGGAAATCGCGTCCCTTGGTGTACCGGTGCATGACTTGGGGCTGCAACAGGGCAGGTATTCCGTAAGGGCGTTGAAGACTCTCAGGCAGCATGTCCGGCACACCCGACCGGACCTGATTCATGGGTGGATGTATCACGGAAATCTTGCGGCACGTCTGGCAACCATCGCGTCCACGGCCGCGCCACCTGTACTTTGGGCTGTCCACCACTCGCTGCAGGATATCCACAATGAACGCCGTTCAAGCCGTTTCTTCATACGTAGCGGTGCGGCGCTATCCGGTGGCGTTTCCGGAATATCGTATTGTGCGCAAGTCTCAGCAGCACAGCACGAGGCGATAGGCTTTGCTTCCGATCGATCGATTGTCATCCCAAATGCGATCGACACCGACGAATTCCGCCCCGATGCGGAGGCGCGGGCGCGGTTGGGGGCCATTGCAGGTATTCCTGACGGCCGGATCATCATCGGCAATGTGGGTCGCGACCACCCAATGAAAGACCAGGCCCGGATGGTCGCTGCCATCGCTCGATTGCTTGAGCTGGGTTATGACGTTCAGGGTGTTCTGATCGGGACTGGACAAGACGTGGGCAGCGCGCGTCGCGCCTCTCACGAGCTCGGAATCTCGGATCGCATCAGCACGCTGAGTGAACGGAGCGACATTGCAAAGCTTGTCAGGGGTTTGATATTTTTCTTCTGCCATCCGCATGGGGTGAGGCTTTTCCACTTGCGGTGTGCGAAGCCATGGCTTGTGGTGTGCCATCCGTCGTCACGGATGTGGGTGATACCGGT
>NZ_CP081108.1:0-62406 GCF_025141855.1 Ruegeria sp. B32
GCCAATGCGACCGGGAGCGCCGCAAGAATTATCCCGACCTCAATCACCCGATTAAACGCCAAGAAAAAGCATTAGCGTGATGATTAGCAGGGTTGCAGGGGCAACGATCGTCAGCCTGTCCTGCATTCTCTCGATGTACTCATACTGCCCCGACCAAGTCAGCGAATAACCTGGAGGCAGGTCGACTTTTTCTGCAACCACCTCTTGTGCTTCGGCCACATAGCCACCTAAGTCGCGCCCCGCGATGTCGATGAACACGAACCCAGTTCGTCGAGCGTTCTCTGATCGTATCATTCCCGGCCCGTCAACTATTCGAATTTGGGCAAGAGCGGACAGTGGCACATGAGCACCCGACGGCGTGACGACAGGAAGATTTTCGAGCCGTTCCGGGCTGTCTCGCCATGCCTGAGGGTACCGAAGGTTTATAGGAAACCTCTCCAGCCCCTCCACAGATTCCGACACTTGCATACCGCCAATTGCGGTCTGCACTACGTCCTGAACTTCTCGAACACTCATCATGTACCGGGAGGCGGCATCTCGCTTGACGTCGATTTCGATGAAGCGCCCGCCAACAGGTCGCTCTGCGTAGGCGGAAGCCGTCCCTTCAATATCGGCGACCGCACGTTCTACTTCGATCCCTATATCTGTAATGACCTCCAAGTCGGTGCCGGATATTTTGACACCGACAGGTGTACGGATACCGGTTGCAAGCATATCGATGCGGTTCTTGATAGGTTGGATCCAAACATTTGTGACGCCCGGAACCTGAACAATACGATCGAGCTCATTCCGGATTTTTTCCATTGTCATGCCGGGTCGCCATTCTTTTTCCGGCTTGAGTTGGATAGTGGTCTCCACCATCGTTAGAGGTGCTGGATCGGTTGCAGTCTCCGCACGCCCAACTTTACCGTGAACAGTTTCGACTTCAGGCACGGTCGCGATCAGGCGGTTGGTCTGCTGCAGTACCTCACGGGCTTTCCCCGTCGAGATCCCGGGGTAGAAGCTCGGCATGTAGAGAAAATCGCCCTCGTTCAACTCGGGCATGAATTCAGAGCCAATTCTCTGGTACGGGTACCACATGGACGTCACCAGAACGCCGGCCAACAGTGTTGTTGCCCATGGCCAGGCAATTGCCGCGTCCAGAAATGGGCGGTACACGAACACGACCAAGCGATTTAGCGGATTTTTTCGCTCCGGTAGAATACGCCCCCTTACAAAGTAACCCATCAAGACCGGAACCAGCGTTATCGAAAGGATGGCGGCTGCAGCCATGGCGTAGGTCTTGGTATAAGCGAGTGGCGAGAAGAGCCTACCTTCCTGATTTTCCAGAACGAAGACAGGCAGAAAACTAACCGTGATGATCGCCAGAGAATAAAAAAGTGCCGGTCCCACCTCAGAAGCGCATTCTTGCACAATCCGCCATCTGTTCTCTGCTGTGAGCTTTTCTTTTTCCAACCGCCTGTGCATCGCCTCGATCATCACGATCGATGCGTCGACCATCGCACCAATAGCGATGGCTATGCCGCCGAGCGACATGATGTTTGCGTTTACTCCTTGCGCCTTCATCAGAATAAATGCGGCAAAAATGCCCAGCGGGAGCGACAGAAGAATCACGAGGGATGACCGCAGATGAAGTAGAAAAGCCGCGCACACAAGAACAACGACGATGAATTCCTGCGTCAGTTTCTTCTCGAGGTTATCGATAGCACGCTCAATCACACCAGATCGGTCGTAGGTCGTTATGATTTCGACACCTTCCGGCAGGTTTGAGCGCAACTCTTCGATGCGCGCCTCCACTGCTTTGATCGTTGCCAACGCATTTCCACCCCATCGCAGAATGACTACGCCGCCAACCGCGTCTCCTTGCCCGTCGAGTTCTCCAACACCGCGCCGCATTTCCGGCCCCAGACGGATTTCAGCGACGTCTCCAAGCGTCAGAGCGGCGCCACGGTCGTTGACCATCAAAGGTGCGCTTGCGAGGTCTGACAATTCGTCAATGTAGCCCGAGGACCTGACCATGAATTCGGCTTCCCCCATCTCAATGACGCTGCCGCCCGTCTCGCGGTTGGCCGCCTGAATAGCCGTCCTCAATTGTGCAAGTGTTATGTCATAGGCACGTAGTTTGTTTGGGTCGACGACGACCTGGTACTGTTTGACCATTCCACCGATGGTGGCGACTTCTGAGACGCCTTCCACGGCTTGTAATTCGTATTTCAGAAACCAATCCTGCAGAGTCCTTAGCTGAGCCAGATCATGATTTCCGGTTCTGTCAACCAGAGCATACTGATAAATCCACCCGACCCCTGTCGCATCGGGGCCAAGTTGTGGAGAAACGCCCTCAGGTAAGCTACCGGTAATCTGACCCAAATATTCGAGCACACGCGACCGAGCCCAGTAGAGGTCCGTCCCGTCCTCAAAGACGACATATACAAAGCTGTCTCCAAAGAAAGAGAACCCGCGAACGTCTTTTGCACCGGGTACAGCCAATAAGGCTGTCGCCAGTGGATATGTAATTTGGTTTTCGACGACTTGAGGTGCTTGCCCGGGATATGGCGTGCGAACAATTACCTGGACATCCGACAGATCCGGGATTGCATCAACCGGCGTCTCACGGATGGCCCAAATACCCGCAACTCCCATCATAAATGCGAGAGCTAAGATGACGAACCTGTTGGCAAGAGAGGAACGAATGATGGCCGTGATCACTGCGTAACACTCCCATCAAGAGTGACCTCTAACAGAGTCATCGAAAAGTCGGGATTGCGGCGAAGGAGCAATGAAACATCAGTCCCTACAGGCAAGTTAGTAACGTCGACCCCTTCCGCAACCGGGAAATCCATGGTCATACCTGGCATGCCAATCTCAGTCATCGGACCGTGTGTTACGTTCGCAGTACGCGCGTTCGGGTCGATACTGTTAATCCGGCCAGAAACCTGAAGCGGCGGCGCAATAGGCGTTGCCGCGGCCAAGATCATTGTCATGCCATCTGCACGCGCGAAAGTCAGAGTCATTTCAGAACCGACTTCGAGCATGTTTGGGTCCAATGTTGGCTCTATTGGGAAATCCATGGTCATGCCCGGCATCCCAATCTCTGTCATCGGCCCGTGAGTGATGGTTGCAGTTCCTGCTTCAGCATTGACGAGGTTGATCGTGCCGGTGACTACAATCGGTGGAGCAGAAGGCGTAATGGTTTCTTCGGGTTCAACTGAATCCGTCGGCGACGAGCCCTCTTCGCGAACTGCCACAATCGAGAACATCCCCCCTTCTCCCTCAGCCAGATCAAACTCAATTGGCATGTCGATTGGCACGGTAGTGAGATCTACTCCTACAACAGGCAAATCCATTGTCATGGCGGGCCAACCGAGCTCGGGGATCGGTCCGTGCTCGAGCGTCAATTTGCCGTCTGAAGTGACGGCGCGCGCGATTCCGGCTCCAGTTCCGGCAATACCATCGTCTGGTGCAAGCTCCATCAAGCTCAGAAGCCCATCCGCACCCCGCGCGATCACGAAAGCAACCGCGTCGCCAGCATTCAAACGGTCGAGCGAAACACCAGACCTAACCGGAAACTGCGAAGTCATTGCGGGCCAATCAAGGCTTTCGAGAACGTCGTGACGAACAGTTGCCATACGATTTTGGGCATCGAGTGAAACCAGGGTACCTGCCCCGCGTGCTGGTTCGGTGTCCGTTGGTGCCATACGCGTGAAGCCGGCGCTCAAAGCACTTTCACTGTCGATTAGAAACTGTGCGGATGCGACAACTTCCTCGCCGGGTTCAAGCCCTTGTAGAACTTCTGTTCGTCCCCCCTCGCCGAAACTGTCTCGAAGACCTGTAGTCACCAGTCTCGGGCGAAAGGTACCATCGCCTGTTTTCAAGATGACGCGTTCCGCCGAACCAGTACGAATTAGCGCCTCTGATGGAACAGTGAGAACATTCCGGCTTTCATCCGGTATAAGGCTAACACTGCCAAACATGCCCGGCCGCAGCACGCCGTCGGTGTTATCGAAACTCAGTCTGACGGGAAGAGTTCGGGTTTGCGGATCAAGCTCAGGGTAAACATAGTCGATTTCGCCTTCGAAGGTGCGACCGGGTAGGTGCTCGAACCTTGCTATTGCGCGCATGTCTTCCGACAAACGTGCAATATCTCGTTCGAAAACATCGACGATCAGCCATACTTCGGAAAGATCGGTGACCGAAAACGCAAGCGTGCCCGGCTGCAGGTACATTCCATCGGCGGCGTTCAGCGCTATGACAACACCGTTTTGAGGCGCCTCAATTTCCACATTTCGAACCAACTCACCGCCCGCCTCGATCTCTGCAACCTGACGTGCGGACATACCGTGGCTGATCAACTTGTTGCGCGCCGCGTCCAAAATACGCGGATCACCAGCTTCGACTGCGCGTACAAGATCGCCGGTTGCAGCTGCGATCAGCGGTGAAAAGAGTTCGAATAGAACTTGCCCCTTCTCAACGCGATCACCGACCGCGCGAACTTTCAGTTGCTCAATCCAACCTTCAACGCGTGTATGAACGTGATTGGTTAGGTGTTCGTCAAAGCCGACGAAACCCACCGTCTCGATACGAGGCTCGATATCCGTCATGCGTGCAACCGCGGTTCGCACGCCAATTGCGTTAATTTCTGCAGCGCTTAGGGTGACTTCTTCAGGGTCGCCGGTAGGTTCCTGCCCAGAATAAACCGGGATCAAGTCCATACCCATCGGCGATTTTCCAGGTCCAGGCTGCCGAAAATTCGGATCCATCGGTGCTACCCAATAAAGGACCTCTGGTTCGTTCGACTGGCCCTGATCATTCGGATTCAGGTACAGTCTTTCAAGAATGACACCTCCACCCAGGCCAAACGCCAAAGCAAGAACTGATAGTGCCGCATATCTTCCACGCATAATAATCTCCCGACGGTCGCAACAAATGCTCGAACCGAAACAACATGAAAACCCGCGCTGACGGGCCTGTAGATGTTAGGAGATTTGTGGAGGACGATCGGGCGTCAGGGGCTCCTGAGACAGGCGGGTGTCCGAATCCATGTTTCGGTTTTGCTGCCCAAAAGCTGTAGCCAACGCAGCAACACTCACTTGGGTCGGATACTCACCAACGCAGCAGATGCCGGAATGACATTCTCCGCTGTGATTTACGTGGCTATCCGTGTGGATTTGACCAGTCGTCGGATGCAAACCGCTATGGTCGTGTTTGAAGTCTGACGACTTTGCAGCTATTGAAACGCCGTGAGGCTCAGAGGTGCTACTGTTTTTGACGTCAGTGCTCGCGGCCACAACAGTGCCGACGAATGTCATCGCCAAGCAGACGCATGTCAGAAACGTCATTCGCAACACTGAGAAAAACTTCCACTCCATTCCGCGCAGTTAGGACGAACGTAACGAGTGTTCAAGCCAGTCGGAGGAAAAAACAGGTGAGTTGGTGCGCTGCATCGAAATGAAGCGGATTCCCGCGAATACACGTAACAATCTGCCAAAATAGGAGGCAGTTCATACGATGAGCGCATCTAAGTTTGGCCGAGGTTCTTCAGGATCGGGCAGTCAGGGCGGTGGTCGCCAGCACATTCGTCGATCAGATGAGACAATGTAGCATGCATGGCCTTCAGGTCCGCGATCTTGGCATCTATTTCTTTTAGGTTCTGTTTGGCAATATCCTTCACGTCCACACTTGCGCGTTCTTTGTCCTCGTACAACGCCAGTAGTGAGCGGCAATCTTCAATGGTAAAGCCCAATGAGCGGGCCCGCCCGATGAAGGCCAGTTTGTGCAGTTCCTTTTCGTCGAAATGTCGATACCCATTCAGACTGCGCCTGGGTTTGATGAATCCGATATCTTCGTAATAACGGATGGTTTTGGCAGGCAGACCCGAACGTTCTGCTACATCTCCGATATTCACAGCGGTTCTCCTATTCTATTCAGCAGGCGCTGATCGCAGCGCCTGCTCTTCATTCTGCGAGATCTGTTCTCGCCCAACTTTGATCGACTTAACCCAGCGCAACCGCAGCGCGTTGGTCAGGACAAATACACTGGACAGCGCCATGGCACCTGCAGCCAGAATCGGCGACAGCAACGGGCCGCCAAACGGATAGAGTACCCCCGCTGCAACCGGTATGAGCAGCGTGTTGTAGCTGAAAGCCCAGAACAGGTTTTGGCGGATGTTACGCATGGTGCGCTGACTAATATCGAAAGCGTTGACCACGCCTGTCAGGTCACCTGACATCAAAACGACGTCAGCCGCCTCGATGGCGATGTCAGTGCCTGTCCCGATCGCAATTCCTACGTCAGCCGCCGCCAGAGCGGGGGCATCATTGATGCCATCACCCACAAAGGCCAGTTTTCCGCCATTTGAGCGCAGATCTTGCAACGCGGATACTTTACCCTCGGGCAGAACCTCGGCCACGACATGATCGATGCCCAGCTGCGCCGCGATGGATTTGGCTGTAGCGGTATTGTCGCCGGTAATCATCGCTACTTTCAGCCCCAGTCCGTGCAAAGCTTCAATTGCGTCTGGCGTGGTGGTCTTGATTGGGTCCGCCACAGCGATTACGGCCGCGATAACCCCGTCTACGGCAGCATAAAGTGGAGTCTTTCCGTTGATTGCCAGTTCAGCGCCCCGATCAGACAGCGCGCCCATTTCAACCCCTTCGCGACTCATCAGGCGGTCGGCGCCGATCAAGATTGTATGGCCTTCGACTGAAGCGCTTACCCCGTAACCGGTGATCGACGTGAAGTCTTCTGGCTTCGAAAGCTCCAGACCACGGGTTTCAGCCGCGCGCACGATGGCCGTGGCGATCGGATGTTCGGATGTGACCTCAACGGCAGCCACAAGGCGCAGAACCTCATCCTCGGCCAATCCTTCGGCCACAATAAGGTCGGTCAGCTCCGGACGCCCTTCGGTCAAGGTCCCCGTCTTGTCCACTGCAACAACGGTGGTTTCCTGCAGCATTTGCAAGGCATCGCCCTTTCGGAAAAGGACACCCATCTCGGCCGCGCGGCCGGTGCCGACCATGATTGAGGTGGGTGTGGCCAACCCCATGGCGCAGGGGCAAGCAATGATCAGCACTGCAACCCCCGCCACCAACGCCAGGCTGAGCGCGGGATCGGGTCCGAACAACATCCAAACCAGCACAGTCATTACGGCCACAGCGATCACTACAGGCACGAACCACAGCGTGATGCGGTCAACCAAGCCTTGAATCGGAAGCTTGGCACCCTGTGCTTGTTCGACCATTTGAATAATCTGGGCCAACATAGTGTCTGCGCCGATCTTTTCAGCCCGGTACGTCAATGCGCCCGCGCCATTGACTGTTCCGCCGACCACAGTTGCGCCCTCGGTCTTTTCGGCAGGAACCGGCTCTCCGGTGATCATGCTTTCATCGACATATGACGCGCCGGTCACTACGGCACCATCCACCGCGATTTTTTCGCCCGGTCGAACGTGCACAATATCCCCTACAACGATCTGCTCAATCGGCAGCTCGACAACCGATCCGTCGCGTTCAACTCGCGCTGTTTTTGCCTGCAGACCGACCAGTTTTCGGATCGCTTCACCAGTTCGGCCCTTGGCGCGCGCCTCGAGGAACCGCCCAAGCAATATGAGGACCACGATCACCGCTGCGGCCTCGTAGTAGACGTTTGCGGTTCCGGCCGGAAGAATACCCGGTGCAAAAGTCGAGATAAGCGAGAACCCATAGGCCGCCGAAGTGCCCAGAGCCACCAGAGAGTTCATGTCTGGCGCGCCTTTGAACAAGGAAGGGAATCCTTTAGTATAGAACTGCAATCCTGGCCCAAAAAGAACGATCGTAGTTAGAAGGAATTGCAGGTAATAGCTGTTCTGGATGCCGATCGTGCTCGCTATCAGGTGGTGCATGCCCGGAATAACATGCGAGCCCATTTCAAGGACGAAAACCGGCAAAGCGAGCAAAGCGGCAAAGCTTGTTCGCCGGGCCAATTGGCGAATCTCTTTGGCTTTGCGGTCTTGTGGTTCGCTCTGCGTCGCGGATCGCAGGCTCGCCGGATAGCCAGCAGATGCCGCAAGCGCCGCGATGGCTTCGGGTGTTGTGACTCCCTCAGCATAACGTACAGTTGCACTTTCGGTGGCCAGATTGACCGACGCGGACAAGACGCCATCATCTGCTTGCAATGCCCGTTCAACGCGCCCCACGCACGATGCGCAGGACATGTTCTGAATATCCAGCGTTACCTCTTCCGTCCGTGCCGGATATCCGGCGCTGTTTAACGCATCAGCAATGGCCGCTTTATCGGCTGGATCGCGGAAATCGACCTGAACGCTTTCGCTGGCGAGATTAACCGAAGCGGCATCTACCCCTGGCACATCTTTCAACGCGCGCTCGACGCGCCCTACGCAAGAAGCACAGCTCATACCCTGAACTTGAAACCGTGCATGTGAAATTTCAGTCATATTGTCACCACAAGTAGTCTGCTGACCGGCAACATAAGGGTTCCAGCAAGAGGAAGGTCAAGTGATGAGGTTGACTTTCTTTCTCATCATCCATCCCGAACCTAAATATCCCGGAAAGGAGCTGCGGGCACTGCAAGTATTAGGTTCACATCAGCTTCCTTCCGTTTGTTCTGCCTTGGTGCGCTGCTCTTGCAGCTTGCGTTCCCGATCCGGCCAACTCTCCTTGATGAAGGCGAGGATGTCCCAGATATCCTGATCCGACAGGGTTTCTCCGAAACCCGGCATGCCGCTTTTGACGTCAGCGACACCCATCTGTTTCAAGGTTTGATCCCCGCCAAGCTTGGTATAGTCGAACAACAGCTTGTCGCCGTGATGCCAGTTGTGTCCGGTTCGGTCATGTGGGGGGCCCGCAAGACGCCATCTGGATCAGGTGTTTGCTGACCTGCCCCCCGAAACTTCCCTCGATCTGATGTAGAGTTTGCTCAACCTCTTGAAGGAGCAAACGAATGCGAAATAGCCGTTTCACGGAAGCCCAGATTATTGGGATGATCAAAGAACAGGAAGCCGGGATGCCGACGGCGGAGGTGTGCCGCAAGCACGGTCTCAGCCAGGGCACGTTCTACAAATACAAGTCGAAATATGGCGGCATGGATGTGCCCGACGTTGCTAAGCTGAGGGCAATGGAAGACGAGAACGCCAGGCTTAGACGCCTGCTGGCCGATACGATGCTGGACAATGCAGTTCTGAAGGATCTTCTGGGAAAGAACTGACGACACCGAATGAGCGGCGAGAGGCAGCGCTCAGAGCGATGCAGGATCACGACATCTCGCAACGCCAGGCCTGCCGACTTGTCGGTGTCGATCCGAAGACCGTCCCGCGCGAACGCCCGCCGGACAACCCAGAGATCCGCAAAGAGATGAAGGCCGTCGCCGCCAAGCGCCGTCGGTTCGGCTATCGGCGGATCGGGGTGCTGCTGTAGCGCAAGGGAATGATCATGAACCACAAGAAGCTGTATCGGCTGTACACGGAGGAGAAACTGGGCGTCAGGCGACGACGGGGCCGGAAACGGGCGCGGGGATCGAGGACGCCGATGCCGGCGGCGTTGCGGCCAGGTGAGCGCTGGTCCTTGGATTTCCTGTCCGACACATTCGGGCCCTCACGCCGGTTCCGCATTCTGGCTGTGAACGATGATTGTTGCCGCGAGAACCTGTGCTTGATGGCTGATACCAGCATTTCAGGTGCCCGTGTCGCGCGGGAGCTGGATGCGCTTGTCCGGCTCTATGACAAACCGGTCAGCATTGTCAGCGACAATGGAACAGAGTTCACCAGCCGGGCGATCCTGAAATGGGCCAACGACAACAATGTCGACTGGCACTACATCGATCCTGGCAAACCGCAGCAGAACGCTTTCATCGAGAGCTTCAACGGCAGTCTGCGGGATGAGCTTTTGAACAAGGAGATGTTCGACAGTCTGGACGATGCCCGCCGAAAGCTGGCGCTATGGCGTTACGATTACAACAACGTCAGACCGCACTCATCGGTCGGAAATCAAACGCCCGCAGAAGCGCGCCGGACGCTTGAGCAACTTGAGGGCTCCGCGCCCGGCGCGCTTGCCCAAATCAACGACGAAGAATATGAAGACCAGACCCGCAGACTCTCGTTATGAATGAGGGAGCCTCGGGGGGCAGGTCAGAGTTCCTTTTCTCAAGTATCAGTTCTACGACGCTTCTATTACCCCCTTAAGCGAAAAAACAAAGCATACGACGCACTCGCAGTCAGAAACAAAGAACGTTCAAAGACGACTCGAAGTCTACTTTCGGCTTTGCGGCGAATGACCGCTCTCCGCCCAAACCTCCGGAATGCTGGGAGGATACGAACGGCAGCTTTGCAACTCAATGCATCACGAATAGTGTAGGCGCATGAACGAATTCCGAAACGCCAAACCTTCCGACGCAACTCGGTGCTTTGAGATCGAAACTGCTGCCTATGAAGGCGACGAAGCAGCAACCTTCGAAAAGATATTCAAGAGGATCGAGATCTATCCCGATGGTTTCCTCGTTCTTGAGGAAAGAGGCGAGATTGTTGGCTTCATAAATTGCGGATGTGCCCATGAAGTCGAAATGTCTGATGAGGATTTTAAGGAGCTTGTCGGGCATGACCCCGACGCACCAAACGTCGTAATAATGTCCGTTGTTGTTGATCCCGCGCATCAGGGCAAGGGTCTGTCACGGTCATTGATGGTCGAATTCGTGGAGCGCATGAAAAGGATGGGTAAGTCGACAATCCACCTCATGTGCAAAGAGCATCACATCCCACTCTACGAGGGATTTGGATACAATTATCTACAGCCATCGGCTTCCGACCATGGAGGAATGACTTGGCATGAGATGTCTATGAAACTTTAAACTCATTGGAGTGAGAGAAGTGATACCACTTGAAAAGCCTTTGCGATTGGCCGTCCCGCTTGGCCAAATCGCAAACGCTCGGCGACTCAAAAGTAAACATAACTCATATTACCAGATCTTTTGTTTGAGGTCTCAGACACATACCTGACGTCAGCCCCACTGGGACGAAATGCGGGATCGAGCAAGCGAGGATTTTTGGCTCTTGGAAGCCCCTACCGAGCGAGGATGAACAAGAAACCTGACCTGCGTGAAGTCATCGTGGCGGGTGACGCCTTGGCCTTCGGCCCAAACGGTGAAAGCAGCGTCCTGCATCCTTTTCGCTCCGCGCCTCAGCCGATCCTGACCAGCGTGTCGCTCACGAACTCATAAGGCGGCACGTCGAGGTTTCGCGGCGCCGGGCCTTTCCGGATCCGCCCCGAAGTGTCGTAATGCGAGCCGTGGCACGGACAGAACCAGCCGTTCCAGTCCCCGGTCGGGTCGCCGCTGTTCTGACCCAGCGGGATGCAGCCCAGATGGGTGCAAACGCCGATCACCACCAGCCATTCCGGGCGCTGGACGCGCTCGGCATCCGGTTCGGGGTCAATCATCGGCACCGCGTCGTCGGCCTGCGCCTGTGCGATCCGTTCCTCTGTCCGATGGTCGATAAAAACCGGCTTACCCTTCCATTTCAGCGTGATCCGGCTGCCGGGCTCGACCCCTTCGAGGTCAATATTCACCACCGCCAGGGCCGAGACATCGGCACTGGGGTTCATGCTGTCGATCAGGGGCCAGATCGCGGCTCCGGTCACGACGACCGCGGCGCCGGCGGCGGCGTAATACAGGAAGTCGCGGCGGCTCTCGTCCGCCTGTGGCTGTTGTCTTGCCGAGATATCTGACATGGCGTTCCTCCTTCATGCCGGGTCCGGGCCTGCCGGTCGGCAAGGCCCGGACGAGGTGGATCAGTCGCTATGCCCCTCTTCCCCTTCTTCGTGGTGATCCTCTTCGGATTGATGGTGCATCATCGCCGCGATCGATTTCGGGATGTCATCCTCGGAGAGTTTCGCCTGTTCCGAGGCGTCATGAACAAAGGCGATGATGTCGGCCAGTTCCTGGCCGCTCAGGTCGATCTGTTCACCCAGTTCTTCCTCTTGAAGCTCGACCATCGCGGCCGCGCCGCGCCACATGCGGGCGGCGAAGTCGAACGGGTTCATCACTTCGTCCATCGTCGAGGCGTCGAGCATCGGGGCGTCTTCCCCGCCAACTCCGTTGATCGAGTGGCAGACGATGCACCCCTTGGAGGCAAACAGCGCCCTGCCTCTTTCGGCGCTCATCTGGGGCATCATCAGCCCCATGGGCGTCTGGTCCATCATCTGCATGTGCTGTCCTTCGCCGTGCGAGGCGAGCGCCGGAACTGTCCCGACCGTCATTGCCAGCAGTGCCGCTGGTATGGTCATGGTTCTTGCAAACATGGGTTTCTCCTTTCCTGCTTGGATTTCCTATCCGCGCGCTTCGTTCGATCCTTTCTGTTGCGCCGTGTTCCAGCCGTACAAAAGCCATCCGTAAAAGACCCCGCCGGCAATCGCGGGCACAACTCCGGAAGCAATGAACAAACCGGCGTGTTCGGACCCGCCGAAATAGCCGAACCTGGCGTCGATACGGCTGCACAGCAGGGCGCAATAGCTGCCGACCACAGTTACGATCAGCGCTGCCCGCCACAATCCGGCGGTGCCGCTGTAACGCGGCTCGATCGCCACCAGCGTGGCCGCACCGATCACGGCCCCCATTGCCACACCACAGGTCAATGTCCACATTGCCTTGCCCGCCAGACTGCCCTGCGGGAACAACACCATTCCCCAGACCACCAGGTAGAAAACCTCGGCCAAAGTGGTCAGAAGGATCGCGGTTCCCAAAACGACATGGATGCGGGCTTGGGTCATTGTTCAGTGCTTTCCATGGCCGCGGTGCATCAGGAAATGCATGCCCACGCAGACCACCAGGAACAGCAGGGGCGAGGCAAGCAGCGGATACAGTGCCTCGCGGTATTCCCAGCCCAGCAGCGCAACACCAAATGCGATCACGGCGGCCGCAGGAATCCAATTGCGCCGGGTGCGACCCACCGGCTGGTCTTTATCTGGTGATACCTCAGAAGGCGCGGCCGGATCGATTTGGTCGGTGGTCTCGGGTGGACGTGGTGTGTTGCCAGTGTGTGTCATGGTTGGTTTTCCTCCTGTTCCAAGGTCCAGTGTCTGAGAAAGTGCCGCTCGTAGGCGAAGACCAGGATGATGCCGGAAATGGCATAAACCACGATCATCGGATCCGAGCGTAGTTTGAGTATTGTGAACGCGGTCAGCACCACCGCATCCAGCGTCAAAGCGGTCAACAAGACCCATCCCCGGGCGTTGATCTGACTGCGCAAGCGCCGCCAGACACCCCAATGCACCGCCATGTCCATCACCAGGTAGAAGAACGCCCCCAACGAGGCGATGCGAGACAGGTCGAACAACACCGCAAGCAGACCTGCAATCACGACCGTGTAGATCAGCGTGTGAGACTGGATGCTGCCCTTCATGCCGAAATGGCTGTGCGGGATCATCTTCATGTCGGTCAGCATCGCCAGCATCCGGGACACGGCGAAAACGCTGGCGATCAGCCCCGAGGCCGTCGCCACCATCGCCAGCGCAACGGTCAGGTAGAACCCGCCCTGCCCCAGCACCGGCTTGGCAGCCTCGGCCAGAGCATAGTCCTGCGCCGCGCGGATCTGCTCGGGCGGCAGGCTGACGCCGACCGCAAGGGCGACCAGCAGGTAGACCACCGCGCAGATCGCGATCGAGATCATGATGGTGCGCCCGACATTGCGGTGCGGGTCGACGATCTCGGCCCCGCTGTTGGTGATGGTGGTGAAGCCCTTGAACGCGAGGATCGACAGGGCCACCGAGGCGACGAACCCCAACGGCGCCGCCGGTTCCGAGCCCTGAACCTGCCAGGTTCCGCCCGCCGCCCAAAGTGCGGCGATGCCGAATATTGCGATCCCGCCGATCTTGAGCGCCGACATGATGATCGACCACATCCCCACCGACCGGTTGCCCGACCGGTTCACCGCATAGGCAAAGACGATCAGCGCAACCGCGACCACAGGCACCAGCGGCCCGCCTTCGATGTCGAACGGGCGGAGCGCATAGCTCGCGAATGTACGCGCGACGAGGCTTTCGTTGATCACCATCGACAGCGCCATCAGCAGCGAGGCCGCCGCCGCAACCGCCCCGGGCCCATAGGCCTTGGTCAGGATCATGGCGATGCCGCCCGATGAGGGCCAGGCGTTGGACATGGCGATATAGGTATAGGCGCTGAAACCCGTCACCACGGCCCCGACCAAGAAGGACAGCGGAAACCACGGCCCTGCCAGCCCGGCGATCTGTCCGGTAAGCGCAAAGATCCCCGCACCGATCATTACGCCGGTGCCCATGGCGACGGCCCCGGTCAGCGAGATTGATCCGGGCTTCAGCGCGCCATCGGCGCCGTGCATATTATGCTCGTGCGTGCTCAAATCTTCGCCCCCCGCAGTCGCAGCGCATTCAGCACCACCGAGATCGACGAGGCGCTCATGGCGAAGGCGGCGAACATCGGGCTGATCAGGATGCCGAAGAACGGAAACAGCACGCCCGCCGCCACCGGAACGCCCGAGGCGTTGTAGATCAGGGCAAAGAACAGGTTCTGGCGGATATTGCGCATGGTGGCACGCGCCAGGCGACGCGCGCGCACGATGCCGTCAAGGTTGCCCTTGACCAGCGTGAAGCCCGCGCTTTCGATCGCCACGTCGGCGCCGGTGCCCATGGCGATGCCCACATCGGCCTGCGCCAGCGCCGGGGCGTCGTTCACCCCATCACCGGCCATGGCGACCTTGGCGCCTTTCTCCTGCAACTCGCGGATGATGCGGGCCTTGTCCTCGGGCAGCACGTCGGCGCGGATCTCGTCGATGCCCAGACGCTCGGCCACCGCCTTGGCGGTGCGTTCGTTGTCACCGGTGGCCATGATGATGCGAAAGCCCAGTTCGTGCAGCGCCTGCAGCGCCGCCGGGGTGGTCTCCTTGACCGGGTCGGCGACGCTGACCAGACCGGCCACCTCACCATCAAGCACCACGAACATCACCGTTTCGCCCTGATCGCGGCGCGCATCGGCCTTGGCGGTCAGGTCAGCGGCATCGAGCCCCAGATCGGTGACCAGCTTCAGGTTGCCAAGCGCGACCGGGCGACCGTCCACCATGCCTTTTACGCCCTTGCCGGTCACCGCTTCGAAGTCAGTGGCGTCGGACAGGGCCACGCCACGCTCTTCGGCGCCGGCAACGATTGCCTCGGCCAGCGGGTGTTCGGATCCCTTCTCCAGTGTCGCGGCCAGCCGCAGCACCTCGGCCTCGTCATGGCCGGGCTCGGGCAGCACGGCCACCAGCCGCGGCTTGCCCATGGTCAGGGTGCCGGTCTTGTCCACGATCAGGGTATCGACTTTCTCGAACCGCTCCAGCGCCTCGGCGTTCTTGATCAGGACCCCCGCCTGCGCCCCGCGCCCGGTGGCCGTCATGATCGACATCGGTGTCGCCAGGCCAAGCGCGCAGGGGCAGGCGATGATCAGCACCGAAACGGCGGCGATCAGCGCGTAGGACAGCGCCGGATCAGGCCCCCAGATCGCCCAGCCGATGAAAGCCAGCACCGCGACGGCGATGACCGCCGGCACGAACCAGCCCGCCACCTTGTCGGCGTATTTCTGGATCGGCGCGCGGCTGCGTTGGGCATTGGCTACCATCTCGACGATCTGGGACAGCATCGTGTCGGCGCCCACGCGGGTGGCCTCGATCACGAGGGTGCCGGTGCCGTTGATCGTGGCCCCGGTCACCGGCTCGCCCGCCACCTTCTCGACAGGAACCGGCTCGCCCGAGATCATGCTCTCGTCCACCGATGAGCGTCCTTCCAGCACGACGCCATCCACCGGCACCTTGTCACCGGGACGCACGCGCAGGCGGTCGCCCACCTGCACATCTTCCAGCGGAATTTCCTCTTCGCTGCCATCGGCGCGAATGATGCGGGCCGTCTTGGCGGCCATGTCCAGCAGCGCCCGGATCGCCTTGCCGGTGCCTTCGCGGGCGCGCAGCTCCATCACCTGGCCCAGCAGGACAAGGGTGACGATCACCGCCGCCGCCTCGAAATAGACGCCCACATGGCCCTCGGCATCACGGAACCCGTCGGGGAAGATATCCGGCACCAGCACCGCAACCACGCTGAACAGCCATGCCGACATCACGCCCATGGCAATCAGCGAGAACATGTTGAGGTTCATGGTGCGGAACGAGGTCCAACCCCGTTCAAGGAACGGCCAGCCGCACCACAGAACCACCGGCGTGCCCAGCACCAGTTCGATCCACAGGGTCGCGCGTTCGCCAAAGATTTCGCGAACGCCCGACAGCCCCACATACGGCCCCATCGTGAACACCAGCAGCGGAAAGGTCAGCACCGCCCCGCCCCAGAGCCGCCGGGTGAAATCCACCAGTTCGGGGTTTGGCCCCTCATCGGCCATCGTTGCGCTTTCCAGCTCCAGCCCCATACCGCAGAGCGGGCACGAGCCCGGATGCGTCTGCCGCACCTGCGGGTGCATCGGGCAGGTGTAAACGGGTCCGTCATAGCCTGCCGGAACGGTGTCGTATTCTCCGGTGTCGTCCGTCGACTGCGCGTGCCCGTGGTGGTGATGCGGATGCGCATCCGCCTCGCCTTCGGGCACAAGGTGCATGCCGCATTTGGGGCAGTCGCCCGGTTCGGTTTGGCGCACCTCGGGGTGCATCGGGCAAGTATAGATCGTCTCGGTTGTCTCGGCTGTGGCAGGAATATCGTGGCTGTCACTCATCTTTTTGATCCTTTTGACCATTTGGCTTGGTCCGAATATGGGGCTTCCACTTGCTGGAAGGTCAAGCCTGCCGCCGTCTCTGCGACCGCGCCGGCAATCAGCGGAGAAAGATCAATGGCATTGCTGGCGTGCGGAATGCTGTTGGTGGTGACGATTTGCCGGGCGCCGGCGGCCAAAATGTCGGCATGGGCCTGCCCGGCGAACACCGCGTGGATGACCACGCAGACCGGCGCGCGGGTCCCGGCCTCGCGCAGCCGCTCGATCGCCCGCACCAGAGTGCGGCCCGACGAGGCGATGTCGTCGAGGATGACCGGCGTGCCGGTACGTAACGCCGGGTTGTCGGGCACGCTGATCTCAACGCTGCGGTCGCCGCTGCGATGCTTGCGCAGAACCTCGTAGGGGCATCCCACCCTGGCCGCGACCCCGGCCACCCATTGCTGGCTTTCGCTGTCGGGGCCCAGCAGCACCGGGTCATCCACATGCGCGGCGATCCATTCGGCCAACAGCGGCGCGGTGACCACCCGCCGCGCGGGAATGGTGAACAGCCGGTCAAGGCTGGGGATCCGGTGCAGATGGGGGTCGGCGGTGACCAGCCAGTCAAAGCTCTCCTGAAGGAACGCGGCGAACAGGGGCGCGCTGACCGCCTGCCCCGGCGCAAAACGGCGATCCTGCCGCATATAGCCCAGATAGGGCGCGATCAGCCCGACGCTGACGGCGCCCAGGTCGCGCGTGGTCTCGGCGGCAAAGCGCAGCGGCAGCGCGTGGCGGTCGGGGTCGCGCAGGGTGCACAAGATGGCCACGTCGCGCCCTGCCATGTCGGCATCCAGCGTCACCAGGCTTTCGCCGTCGGGAAACTGGTGCCAGCCGACCGGGGCCAGATCAGCCCCGATCAACGGGGCCAGCGTCTCGGCCAGGGGCAGCATTTCGGGAAACGGGGCAAGAACGGGTGTCATGACGGCTCCTCGATTCTGAACATTCCGGGATTGCTGGCGGCATAGTGGTGCGCATAGGCCAGCTCTCCGGGTGTTTCGGCGTGAATTTCGAACAGCGGGGCGCCGCGATGGACCTGATCGCCCCTCTGCGCCCGAAGCAGCACCCCGGCCCGTGGCCTCTGCGGCGCGCCGGCCAGCTTGGCGACGCGGGCGATGCGGCGGTTGTCGATCGCCGTGACCATCCCGTCGCGCGGGGCCTCGACCGGCATCCGGTGCGGCGCGAATTGCGGCTCGGTAAAGCCGCCCTGCGCCTCGCAGATCGCCACAAAGCGCCGCTCGGCCTCGCCGCTGTCGAGCAATTCGCGCGCAAGGTTGTGCCGGGCGGCCGTGCCACCGCCCATGTCCAGCAGCGCCCGCGCAAGAGTCAGGGCGCGGTCGCGCAGGTCGGCGGGCGCGTCGGGATCGCGGCGCAACACCTTGAGCACGTCCATCGCCTCAAGCGCCGGGCCGATCCCCCGCCCCACCGGCTGGCTGCCGTCGCTGATCTGGATCATCAGGTCCAACCCGATGGCCTCGGCCACCGCCTCGAACCGGGCCGACAGCGCCGCCGCGGCCGCCTGCGAGCGGACCTTGGCGGTGGGGCCTACGGGGACGTCGATCACCACCCGCTTCGCACCCGCCGCTGCTTTCTTGGACAGGACGCTGGCCACCAGCTGTCCCTCGCTGTCGAAATCCAGCGGCCGTTCGATGCGGATCAGTACGTCGTCCACCGGGCTCAGGTGCAGGCCGCCGCCCCAGACGATGCAGCCGCCCTGTGCCTCGACCACCCGGCGCATGTCCGGGATGTCCAGCGCCACCGGCGCCATGACCTCCATCGTGTCGGCGGTGCCCGCCGGCGAAGTGATGGCGCGGCTCGAGGTCTTGGGGATCAAGTGCCCGGCCGCCGCCACGATCGCCACGACGATCGGCGTGGTGCGGTTGCCCGGCAGGCCGCCGACGCAGTGCTTGTCCAGCACCAACCGGTCACCCCAGTCCAGCGTCTCGCCGGCCCCCTGCATGGCGCGGGTCAGGCCGATGGTTTCGTCGAAATCCAACCGGTCTGCGGCACAGGCGGTGACGAAGGCGGCAAGGTCCAGATCCGACAGCCGCTGCGCCAGTGCGTCCCGCATGATGGTGTCGAACTGCGCCTGCCCCAGCCGCTCGCCATAGACCTTGGCGCGGATGACCGAGGCCGCAGCCGGCGGTTCGGGATGCGAGAACACGCCCCGCGCGCCGTCGCCCGGTTGCAGCGCGGCCCAAGCGGTGTCGGACAGCGCCGCCGCGTCAACGGGCAGCCAATCGCCGTCGGTCACTACGTTGAGCGAGGCGATGACCCACCTGTCGCCGCAGTCGATGCGGACCCGGGCCAGGGCGCGGAACCCTTCCGAGCGGCAGACATGGCAATCTTCGTGCATGTAGACGACCGGTTGGCTGTAGGTGTCGATCCCGGCAAGCAACAGGCGCAGGCTGTGGTCTTCAGCGGTCATCGCGGGCGCTCCAGTTGAATCGTCTCAAGATGTTCGGGAACCCGAGCGTTCCAGCCCAGCTCGTGTTCGATGCGGAACCGCAACGCGTCCGCGGCGTCGGGTTCGCCATGGGTGATGTAGGTCATGTGCGGTGGCTGCGGCGCCGCGCCCAGCCAGCGCATCAGCTCGTTCGCGTCGGCATGGCCCGAGAACGAGCCCATTTGGATCACCTCGGCCTCGATCGGGAAATCCTTGCCGAAGATGCGCAGGTGATCGGCCCCCGCCGCCAGCGACGCGCCACGGGTGCCGCCGGCCTGGAACCCCGACAGCAGGATCGCGTTGCGCCGGTCTCCGCCATAGCTGGCGACATGGTGCAGGATGCGACCGCCCGTCAGCATCCCGCTGGCCGAGACGATGATCTTGGGATACGGGTTGGTGTTCAGCGCCTTGGACTCCTCAACCCCGCGCACCCGGTGGGCGATTTCGAACATGGCCTTGCAGTCTTCCCGGCTGACGTGATGTTCTTCGTGGTGCCGGTGGTAGATCTCGGTCGCGTCCGTCGCCATCGGACTGTTGAGATAGACCGGAATGTCGGGGATCTCGCCCCGTTTGCGCAGCCGGGCGATGTGATACATCAGCCCCTGCGCGCGCCCCACGGCAAAGGCCGGGATCAGGATCGTGCCGCCGCGCTCGGCCACGCGCCGGATCGCCGGGGCCAGTTCCGCTTCGGCATCCACCGCCTCGTGCAGACGGTTGCCATAGGTTGATTCGCACACCAGCACATCCGCCCCGCCAAACGGCACCGGGGGCCGCATCAGCGGGTCGGTGTCCCGGCCCAGATCGCCGCTGAAATGCAGCACGGTCCCGGCGATGTTCAGCCGGATCTGCGCCGCCCCCAGCAGGTGCCCGGCGGGGATGAACTCGGCGGTGATCCCGTCGCCCAGATCGACCGGATCGGAGAAACCGACCGCGTCAAAGCGGGTCAGGGCTTCCTTGGCGTCCTCGAACGTATACAGCGGCTCGGGGCGCGCGTGTTTCGAATATTTCTTGCGCCGCGCGTATTTGGCCTCTTCTTCCTGCAGGTGGCCGCTGTCGGGCAGGATCAGCCCGGCCAGTTCCTCGGTCGACGCGGTACAGATTACGCGGCCCGAAAACCCAGCGCGCATCAGCGCCGGGATATAGCCCGAGTGATCCAGATGCGCGTGCGTCAGCAGCACCGTGTCGATGCTGCGGGGCCGCACCGGGAAAGGCCTGCGGTTGCGCTGGCGCAACTGCTTGTAGCCCTGGAACAACCCGCAATCGACCAGGATCCGGCGGCCCTCGGCCTCGACGAGGTAGCGCGAGCCGGTGACGGTGCCGGTGGCTCCCATGAACCGCAGGGTTGGGGATTTGAACTTGCTCATGGACTTCTCCTTTCTCCGGTGCGGCGCACCCTGTCAGGGCAGCACGACCATCTGGTGCCCTTCGCCCTGGATCGCGATCTCGCCCGAAGCTGTCAGGCTGGCCTGATCGACGATCCAGACCTTGGGTTCCGCCCGGCTCGACACCATCAGCTTGCCGGATTCCGGGATGGTCGTCAGGTGATAGGGCGCGGGCGACAGGCTGGCCTCGCGCTGTTGGCCGGTGGCAAGGTCGATCGAAATCAAACGGTCCGTGCCCTTGGCGGCGACGAAGAGAACGCCCTCGCGGTCCGACAGGCCAAGCCCGTGCAACTCGCCGCCGATGTCGTAGGTGTCGGTGACGGCGCCGCTGGGCAGATCCACGCGGTAGGCCTTGCCGCCGTCGCTGTCCGCAACGAAGGCGGCGCTGCCGGTGGCGTTCAACACAAGATGTTCGGGGCCTTCGCCGACCGGCATGTTGCGGGTCACATAGCCCCTGCCGACATCCACTTCGCTGAGCGTACCGTTGCCCGTGTTGGTGACATAGACCTTGCCCCCGTCGGGCGCGAACACGGCATAGTTGGGCATCGGCCCGGTCGGCACGAAGCCGCGGAAGCCGAGCGTTTCAAGGTCGATGATCGAGATCCCGTCGCCTGATGGATGGGTCGCCACCGCAAAGCGGCCGTCAGGGGACACGGCGGTGTGATGCACCGCGCCGGGCACCTCGATCCGCTGCACCACCTCGCGGGTTTCGGCATCCAGGACGGTGACCAGGCTCAGGCCTTTCTCGGCGGGCATCGCCGAAGTGTCGCGTTTGGCATGATGGGCCTCGTGGTCATCCTGGGACATGCCTTCGGGCTTTGCCGACGATGCGGCCTCTGCCCGGTCGATCTCGGTAAAGCTGCCTGCGACCAGGTATTTCGCGCCGGGTGCGCCGGCCAGCCCGTGGATCGCCTCGAGCTCCGGCAGCCGGCCAAGGGTTTCGCCGGTCTCGGGATCGACCATGAGGATCGAGTTGGCGCTGCCTTCGGGAATGAACACGGTCGCGGCCAGCGCCAGCGACGGCGCGGACAAGGCCGCGATGGACAGGGTTGCCGCCAGTCTGGACAGGGTCATTTGCTTTTCCTTTCGTCGATCGGAACGGGCACCTTGGCGGGCACGTGAAGAAAGATCCGGTAGAAGAGGATCATCAGGAAGGGTGTCAGAAGCAGGGTCAGAGCGATGGCTTTCATGGCCGTCTCCTTTCGGTCAGTTGGGATAGGTGCGGGCGGCGATGGCGTTGAACAGCCCTCCGAACAGCAGGGCGCCATACCAGCCATAGAGGAAGGCCCAGACCAGCCCGAGCAGGAAGGACGGCACGCTGAGCCAGGTCATGCCCGGCATCAGGCCGATCCAGGCTCCGTTCATGGCGTAGTCGGGAAAGATCAGGTCAAAGCCCACGCACAGCACATAAGTGATGGTCAGAAACAGGCTCAGCGCCCAACCCAGCACGATCACCGGCAGGCGGGGATGCGTTGGCGCGTCTTGCGCCGGGGCAACCGGGTGCCCCATCACGCAGGGGCCACAGGTCAGACGCAGAACCACCAGCAGCAGAACTGCTGCAAGGATGAAGTAGAGATAGGTGAACATCGGAACAGTCCTGAATTTGAAGCGCCGCGCATTGCGGCAATCGGGCGGCCCGGAACGGTCCGGGGCCGCCGCCGGCCAAATTCAGGACAGTTTCGGAGGATGCGGCAGCGGGGGAACCAGGATCCCGGCAAGCGGGTCGAGCGGTTCAGGGGAAACGGCCGAAGAGACATGCTCCACCGGCACCTCGGCCATGTCGGCGAAAACCACCGCATGGCACCCCGGGTGCACCGAACAGTCGAAATCCGCGCCGGCGTCGACGCCGCCGGACTGGTCCGGGCTATCCGCCGTCAACTCGGCATGGGTATCCGGCTGCGCGATCTCGTGCGCGGCATGCGCGGGGAAGGCCGCGACCAGCATCGACACCACCAGCGCGCAAATCAGCATGACCCGCAGCCGACCGGCGGCCCGGGCCGCTGTCACTACCGCTGATATCCATGCTGCGCGTGTCACTTCCGGTTTCCTTTCTGACGTGACAGTTTAGAGGTGTTTTCCTTTTCCGCGTTGATCTGGCTCAAGTCCAGGATCTGCGGGTTTTCCCTTCCGCCGCGCTTCCACGCCAGCCACAGCAGCGGCGCTCCGGTCAGCAGTCCCAGGCTGATCACCGCCAGCCCGGCGCCGCGGGCTTCGGTCCCGACAATCTCGCCGCCCAGATGGGCAAGGACAAAGCTGGCCGGCAGGATTCCCGCCAGGGTCGCCACCGCGAACCGCCACAGGTGCAGGCGGGTCAGCCCGGCGGCATAGCTGACCATGTCGAAGGACACGAAGGGCATCAGCCGGCTGGTGAACACCGTCACCATCAGCGCATTTTGCGAGCCCAGCAATCCCATGTCCAGCCTGTCTCCAAACCACTTGCGCAGGGCGTCATGCCCCAGCCAGCGCCCGATCAGAAACGCGATCAGCGCCCCGAGTTCCGCCCCGATGGCCACCAGAACGGTGCCCAGCCCATGCCCATAGGCTGCCCCGGCCGCAACGGCGATGGGGGCGCTGGGGATCGGGCTGGCGACGACCGCGACCATCATCAGTCCGATCACCAGAAGCGGTCCGAACAGCCCCGCCCGTGCCACCCAATCGGCGACGGTTTCGCGCGTCAGGGCAACCGGGGCGGCCCCGGAAAACCACAGCCATACCGCCACGGTCAGGGCAACCATCACGACCAGTATCAGAACGGTCCGCATCCGGTTCGGCCAAGCATTCAGCACGCGCCCTCCTTTGGTGTCAGATCGCCTCGATCACTTCGCGCAGCATGTCGCGCACCTGCCCGGCCACGACCTTGAGCTCGGCATTGTCGATCGCCTGCATCGAGGCGACCGGGTCGATCGCGCTGACCTCGACGTCAGGGCCGATCTGCCGCAGGATCACGTTGCAGGGCAGCATGGCGCCCACGCGTGGCTCGATCCTGATCGCCTGATAGGCCATGTGCGGGTTGCAGGCGCCCAGAATGCGATACGGCTCCATGTCGGCGCCGATCTTCTTTTTCATCGTCGCGCTGACATCGATCTCGGTCAGCACGCCGAACCCCTTGTCGGACAACGCCTCACGCACGCGCGGGTCCAGGCTGTCGACGTCGGAGTTTTCGATCACGCGGGTCAGGGTATAGCCCATGTCTCTGCCTCCGGCTTACATGGCGATGTATTTGATCAGCGCGATGATCGCCAGGACGACCAGCAGCCCGATCAGGAACATCCAGACATATCCGAACCCCATTCCGGCACCATAACCCATCATTTTGCAATCCTCCTTGTGGCGGGCGGCGGAACCGGGCCGACCGGCCCGGCCCCACGGCCTACATCAGTTGTCAGCCTGTTCCTCGGCCGCGTCGTCGGCGGGCGCGGGCTTGGGCGGTTTCATGCCATGCTTGCGCGCCATCTGCTTGGCGCCCTTCTCGATCTCGCCTGGCGTCACGGCACCGTCACCATCGGCGTCGAATTGCTGGAACCGGTCCACCATGGTTTCGCGGATCATGCTGGAATGCAGCGCCTCGAATTCTTCGATCGACAGGTTGCCGTCGCCGTCTGCGTCATGGGCCTGCATCCGGGCCTTGAGGCCTTCGGTGATCTCGGCCTGGCTCAGGCGGCCATCCTCGTCGGCGTCCAGAACGGCAAGCCAGTTATCGCCCTTCATGCCGTGGCCATGCATGCCGCCCATCATACCCTGGCTGTGCATCTTCATCATCATCTGCATCATGCCGGCGTGGTCGCCCATCATGCCACCACCCATCATGCCGGGCATCATTCCACCCGGTTGGCCCTGCATCATGCCGCCCTGCTGGCCTGCATTGCCATGCTGACCTGCGGCCAATGCCGGCAAGGCCAATGCGGTTGCGGCCAGAACCCCTGCGACCAGAGCAAACTTGCGTTTCATGACTTTTCCCTCGCGGTTGTTTCGCTTCGATACCAAGCATATGGCCGCCGGAACCCGCACCACCACCCCCCTGCCCCGGCCGTTTTGTATCGGTTTGTCGCAAACGGCACGCCTGATACAAAGCGTTACAAAAAAGCCGGGAATTGCCCGGCGGGCAGTCTTATGATCGCATCATGACCGAGATTCCGCACATCCTTGTCGTCGATGACCACCGCGAGATCCGCGACGCGGTGAGCCGCTATCTGGAAAAGAACGGCCTGCGCGCAACCGCTGCCCGCGACGCCGTCGAGATGGACGCCAAGCTGGCCGCCGGGCGCTTCGACCTGATTGTCCTCGACATCATGATGCCGGGCGAGGACGGGTTGTCGGTCTGCCGCCGCCTCTCCGCCGCGGGCGGGCCTCCGATCCTGATGCTGACCGCCCTGGGCGAAGAGACCGACCGCATCGTCGGGCTGGAGATCGGCGCCGACGATTATCTGCCCAAGCCGTTCAACCCGCGCGAGCTGCTGGCGCGGATCAAGGCCATCCTGCGCCGC
Source organism: Ruegeria sp. B32 (assembly GCF_025141855.1). Lineage (NCBI taxonomy): Bacteria > Pseudomonadati > Pseudomonadota > Alphaproteobacteria > Rhodobacterales > Roseobacteraceae > Ruegeria > Ruegeria sp. B32. The sequence goes on from NZ_CP081108.1 coordinate 25,041, forward strand.
ACCGACACCACCGAGGCGACGCCGGGTGACCTGGCCGGCAAGCGGGTCGCCTTCGGAGACTGGGTGCTGGATGCCGACACCCGCCAGCTGACCTCGGCCGACGGCACGGTCGAGACCCTGACCACCGCCGATTTCCGGCTGCTGACGGCCTTTCTGCGGCGGCCCCGCGTGGTGCTGTCGCGCGACGAGCTGCTGGACCTCACCGCCGGGCGCAGCCCGCACCTGTTCGACCGCACCATCGACAACCAGGTCAGCCGCCTGCGCCGCAAGATCGAGGCTGACCCGACCCGGCCCAAACTCATCACCACCGTCCGCGGCGGCGGCTATTGCCTCTCGGTCGACGTGCGCGAGCTGGCCGGATGAAGGCCTTCGTCACCAGCCTGCGCGGCCAGCTGATCCTGCTGATCATGGCGGCCCTGGCCGCGGCGCAGCTGGTCAGCCTGTGGCTGTTCGTGGACGAGCGCGCGATGGCCGTGCACATGGCACTGGGGCTGGAGACCGCCGGGCGCGCCGCCAATATCGCGCGGCTGATCGAAGAAGCTCCGCCCGAGCTGCACGGCGCGATCCTGCGCGCGGCCAGTTCGCCGCTGGTGCAGTTCAGCCTGACGGACGCGCCAAGCGTCGATCACACCGGCCACCGTGCCGGCGGCATGGTCGAGAGAACGATCCGCGGCATGCTGCCCGGCCGCGAGGATCGCGAGATCCGGGTCGAGCTGCACGAGTTCTCACCCGACATGCTGCCGCGCGAGGGCATCCCCCGGACGATGGCCGAGATGCACAGGGCGATGATGCGCGATCAGATCTCGGCCGTGGAAATGCAGCTGTCGATCGCACTGAACACGGGCCAGTGGCTGAACGTCGATACGCGGTTCCACAATCCGCCGTTGCAATGGCCCTGGCTGTCCTTTGTCAGTTTCGGCCTGACCGCCGCGCTGATCCTGGTGGCGGTCGTCTGGTTCCTGCTGACGGGCCTGACCCGACCGCTGCGTCACCTGTCACGCGCCGCCGACCGGTTCGGCCGCGGCGAAGAGGTCGAAGAGCTTGCCGCCACCGGTCCGACCGAGGTGCGCGACCTGACCGAGGCCTTCAACCGCATGCGCGACCGCCTGACCCGCTATGTGGCCGACCGCACCCGCCTGTTGGGGGCGCTGGGGCATGACCTGCGCTCGCCGCTGACCGGGTTGCGGGTGCGCGCCGAGCTGGTCGAGGATGACGAGACCCGCGAACACCTGATCGAAACGATCGAGGAGATGCAGGAGATGGTCGACTCGACCCTCTCCTTCGCCAAGGGCGTGGCCACGCGGGAACCCTCGGTCGAGGTTCCGCTGGGGGATTTCACGGCCGAGATTGCCGACGACCTGGCCCGTGCAGGCAACAGCATCGCGGTGACGGTCCGGGACAACCCGCTTGTGACCGTCCGGCCGATGCTGCTGAAGCGCGCCCTGCGCAACGTGATCGAGAACGCCTGCCGCTATGGCCAGCAGGCCGACGTGACGGTCACCCGCGCCGGGGCGGATGCGGTGATCCGGGTGCGCGACCACGGCCCCGGCATCCCCGAGGACATGCTGGACGCGGTGTTCGACCCCTTCGTGCGGCTGGAAACCTCACGCTCGCGCGAGACCGGCGGCACCGGGCTGGGCCTGTCGATCGCCCGCACGGTCATCCAGTCGCATGGCGGCGACATCGTGCTGGAAAACGCAAGCGAAGGCGGATTGTGCGCCACGATCACCATCCCGGCCACACCGACCGCCGGCTGACGCCTGCCCCCCTGCGCGCGGTGCGATATTTGGGGTCGAGAAGGACCACCTGCCTGATTACTCACTGCGTATAGAAGAGGAATCCGTTGTCTTTTTCAGCTGCGGGTCTGTTCCAATTCCAATTGTAGAGATGTTCGAGGGCGCCCTGCCATCTTACGCTCACGAAGATGCCCGAACCGCTGCTCTTGGCTGGGATAGGGACAGACGCCGCGTTTCCCGCGAACTTGGCACCGATCCCTGCTTAGTTCCCCTACACCTGCAAAACTCGTCGAGCAGCTGTACCCCGTGAATACAGCTCAGTCGGCCGGTGCAAGTTCGCGGTCTTGCCGGGGCGATTTGCCGAACTTGCGCGCGTACTCTCTGGAAAACTGCGCCGAGCTTTCATAGCCAACAGCGAATGCAACTTCGGATATCTTGGCACGGCTCGTCCGCAGGTCGTCTCTGGCCTTCAACAAGCGCAGGTCCTTTTGATATTGGAGCGGCGACGTTCCGGTCACGGCTTTGAACTGCTCGAAGAACGCGGAATTGCTCATTCCGATCCGCGCGGCCAGATCCCCGACGACGATAGTCTCCGACAGATTCGCCTGAATGTCCCGCGTTGCCAGATGGATGCGGCTGGCGCTGCTTTCGTGCCAGAGAAGTCTCTGAAGAACCCGGGCATGTTCCCCGATCAAAACCCTTGCGTGAATTTCACGGGACGTGATGGGCGCCAACAGTTGCCGCGTTTCCCCTTCCTCGCACTGAAGAAAGAAACGATGAAGCGCGTCTTCCAGACCGGGATCGGTGTCACACAAGCAAATCGAGAATGGATCAGCGGACTGCACATTCAAGGCGGGCGACACCGAAGGGGCCAATGACCTGAGAAGATCGAGATCGAGAGGAAAGACTAAGGCTGTGTATGGCGCCTCCGTCGACGCTTCAGTAATCCGCGAAACAACCGGCAAGGTATGGCTGACGATTAGCGACTGCCCGGCGCCGACCGTGAGTGTTCGAGTGCTGGACCCAACTTGCTTCGCACCCTGCAGGATCAGACAAAGAAGAGGTCGATAGACTGTCGCATTCAGTTCGGTTGGTGCATGATGCCGCAGCAGGTGGGTGCCACTATTGGCATGATGAGATGCGCCTTCAGCGACGGCTGCTTGATCGAGCAGCGCTGTGAGGTGTGATAACAGGTTTTCGCTCATCATGTCGAAGGCCTCCTAAAAGACGCCTATCGATAGCATCATCAAACACGCCGTCGAAACAGAAATCTCCGCTCCTGGAGGATCAGGCAAGTTTTCTGGCTAATTGGAAAAGAAAGAAACGCCTGACGGGGCTAACGTGATCAAGGCACAACAAAGGAGACCGACATGCAAAAGGTCATGATCACAGGCGTCGCAGGCGGGTTTGGAAAGCCGACGGCCCTCGCACTTCTCGAAAAGGGCTACCAAGTCGCAGGAAGCGTCCGAAGCCGAGAGGGAAAGAACGACAAAACAGTCGCGGAGCTTGAAGCGGCGGGGGCATCCATCGTCGAAATGGACGTGACGGACACGGCCAGCACCGAGCGTGGGGTCGCTAAGGCCATTGAACAGCTCGGCGGAATTGACGTTCTGTTCAACAATGCCGGAATCGGCTCCTACGGCATTCAGGAGTTGATGTCGCCCGAGGATATGGCGCGCGTTTTCGACGTGAATGTCATGGGCGTGCAGCGTGTCATGCGCGCGGCGTTGCCTCATATGCGAGTCCAGGGGCGGGGGACGGTTCTCTATACCTCCAGCTTGATTGGTCGGATCGCGACACCGTTTTACGGAACCTATTCAGCGTCGAAATGGGCGCTGGAAGCGATCGTCGAATGCTATCGGACGGAGTTGTCAGGCTTTGGGATTGAGTCTTGCATCATCGAACCGGGCGCCATGCCGACGGCCTTCTTCGATGGAATGGTTGCGCCCAAAGACCTGGACCGCGAGGGACAATATGGGGAGTTTGCGGCTGTCCCAGCAATGTCAGCCGCAGGTTTGGCCCAAATGCTTGAAGCAACACCCGATCAACGCCCGGAGCGGATCGCTGAAGCGGTCGTTGTGCTTCTGGACAAGGCATTTGGGCAAAAGCCGTTCCGCACCGTTGTGGACCATGTGGGCGTTGGTCCGCAGGTCGAGCGGTACAACGACGTACTGCACGATGTGACGCGCAACGTCATGACCAGCTTTGGCATTGAAGACATGCTGAAACTCAACACTTGAAGGAGATAAAGCATGAAAACCATTCTGATCACCGGCGCCTCATCAGGCATAGGAGAGGCCACCGCGAGACACTTCCAAGCCAACGGATGGAACGTTGTCGCCACCATGCGCAACCCCGACAGCGCGGGTGAGCTTGCCGAACCAAAAAACGTCCACGTCGTGCGTCTCGATGTCACCGATCCGGGCTCGATCGCCGAAGCCGTTGCCGCCGGTATCAACCGGTTCGGCAAGATTGACGTTCTGCTCAACAATGCGGGCTATGGTGCCTACGGCGCGCTGGAAGCGTTCTCAATGGAGCGCATCCGTCGCCAGTTCGACACCAACGTGATTGGTCTGATGGAGGTCACGAAGGCCGTGTTGCCGCATATGCGGAATAACCGGGCGGGCACGATCATCAACATCTCGTCCATCGGTGGTCAGATCACATTCCCCCTCGGCACACTCTATCACGGTACGAAGTTTGCGGTTGAAGGTCTCTCCGAAGCGCTGCACTACGAGCTTGAACCGCTTGGCATCCATGTCCGTATTGTCGAACCCGGGATGATCAAGACGAATTTCGGCGGAAGCTCTTTCGACTTCGCCATGGACGAGGACCTTGCGGACTATGCACCAATGACTGAGGCCATGGGACGAGTGTTCGGCAAACTGGCGTCCAACCCATCAGCGCCCGAAACCGTTGCCGAGGTGATCTGGAACGCTGCGAATGAAACCGGCCATCGCCTTCGTTTTCGGGCAGGTGCCGATGCAGTCGAGTTGTTGGACACCCGCAGGGCACAAGACGACGCGACCTTCATCGCCGGGATCAAACAGCTGATGAAGGCGTAAGGATTATCAAAACCGCAGCGACAGCAAAGTCCGCTTTCGGGAAGCTGCGCTGCGGTATTGCTTGCCACGGCGAGAATCCGGATTGGGCCGCTCCTACCAGGTGGCGGCCGATACGCGAACTGCTGATTCTTCCCTCGTAATTGACCAACACTATTTGCGGACACCCCTTTTTCTTTCTGTATTTCGCGATTGCGACGATCCTACACAAACTTTCTCCTGTGTAGGAAAAACGGCAAGACTTCAGCGGCTGCGCAATGTGACCTTCTTCTTCACAACTTGCCGTTTCAAAGTCGGCTCGCCCGGCTGGTCTGTGTGAAGATAGGCCAGAGTTTCTTGCTTCGCCGTCGCCGGATCGTGCATGCCTGATTTCAGATCGAAGCCCCTGTTTAGAGCTTCGTTTTCCAGAACTTTGAGGCCCAGCCTGGCCTGCGCGCGCTCCATCTCCTCGCCGGACTCATCAAGGATGTTCACCGCATCTAAAGTGATCGCGACGCCGTTGCGAAGCGCGGCATTGTTCATGCCATTCAGACGCTCACGCAGAGCACTTGCCTGCTCTGTCGCTGCAACCAAGAAGGTGCCCGGAATAGTCGGTTCGCTGCTGAACTGCGCCGGCTCAATGCCGATCTTGTCGAAAGCCTGCTCGACCTTCTTTCCGAAGAACTCCGGGACTTTGTCTGAAATGAGTTTCTTCAGGACCGTCATCTGACGCATGGCAGTCTTTGCCTTCAGCATCATCGCTTCTGCCGCGTTCATTCTGTCTTCGGCGATACGTTGGGCGCGCTCCGCTTTCAGAGCGCGCTCTTCAGCCGCCTCCAGTTTTTTCTGAACGGCTTGCTCTCTGGCGACCAGCTCTTCTTCTTTTTGCTTCAGCTTCTCTTTGTCGGCATCGACGCTGACTGCGCTGACCGCGTTCTCAAAGCTGTCCTCCATGTTTTCGACACTCTTCCTGCGAGCGTGGTCATCAGCTTCACCTTTCTTCTCGTCCGAATACCTGTCGATCTCAGCCTTCGTTTTCTCGATGTGGATTTCAGAGACTTTCTCCGGCTTGGAGATGATCTCGGCCGAAGTTCCATAAGTCTCTTCGAGCTGCGCCAAGAGCGCGGCACGTTTCTTACGGCTCGTTGCCTGGTTTCGAACCGTCTCGGTGATCGCACCAATCGCAGCCAGATAGTCGAGGGCCATCGTATCGCGTGCATCCTTACGGATGCTGCCTTTTTCTCGGGTCTCTTTCATCTGCTTCTTGAGAAGGAAAAGAACCTGTCCGTCTCTGGAACCAGCCGGCAGTTCAACACCCTCGGCGACGGCCTTGTCGTAGACTTCGGTGGCATCTTTGTCGGCCTGGCGCTTTGCTTCAGCGCGACGCTCACCGCGGATAATATTCATCTCCGGGTAGCGTGTTTCGAAGAACTCACCAACCGCATCCTGCAGAAGTTCGTAGCCGCGTTTCTCGCTGCCGTTGCCGCCGATCAGTGGATGATCAGTGATCTTGAAGACCCGGCGGCCCCGCGGGTAGCGAACCGTCGGTTCGATGTCTACGACACGAGCAAGAACGAAGTGAACGTGACCACTTTGTTCATCGCCGTCGAAGCGTGCATAGATACAGTCGTCACCGAATGTCTCCGTCAAAAACTCTTTCGACGCTTTGAAGAAGTTGCGGTATTTCTGCTTGTCGTGAACGGTAAATTCGCCGCTGTCGTCGACGTAAGAGAGCCGGTTTTCGTCCGTTGTATTATCGTCCGCTTCGAAGAACTCGCGCCGAACAGAAAGGATGCCTTCTCTCAGAGGGCCACGCGACTTGCGGTTCTCGCGCCATGGATTCTTCAGTGGCGTCGACTCGACAGCCTTGTTCAATTCTCTCGCGTTGCGGAACTTGCGCTTGGACAGCGCCGACATGCGGTTGAACTTCGCCATGTCGTCGGACATTTCGACGATCGTCCTTGCGACGGAGTCGTCGCCGATCATCATGACCTTCATATCTGCCTTCGCGGCCACGATGTGATCAACATTGCCGATGGTTCTGTTGCCGTGAGCAACAACACCGGCGACATCCTTCGGGACAGCGGGCTCCGCCCGGCATACTGCCTTGAATCTACCATCGCTCCTCTGAGAAGGAACGATACTGCGCTCATAAAGGGGTGTCGGGGCTGCCATTTCCACTGTCCTCTGTCCGTGGAATGGAGATACGTCCCGACATGTGCTGTCACACAAAATAAATGTGTCTCTCAGAACATTTCTTTACTTACTAAGAAAGTGTTTGACGCCTGCGGCGCAAAACACGTTTCTTGTTCGGCAAAGGGTCAACCCTTGCACCCGCAAAAGAACCCGCGCCGCTCTGTTCCTTTGATCCTTCTCCAGGCCCTCCCGGGAGGCACCTGCCGTTGAAGCCGAAGGATCACTTGCTTGCTCCTTCGATCCCCCTGCCCTGTTTTCACCGGCGGCTTTCCGACACCCGTCGGCGTACCCTGGGGCGGCATCATCCGGTCCCATTCCGAGCCCCGTGTCTCCGCCAGCCTCACTCGGGTGAGGCCTTACTCGAAGTTCGGGTTTTCGTCGCGCCCACTCCGAAATCGCAAACTCTCGGCAACCTGAACTCTCTGGCCAAGACCAGCGTTGGTCGTCACTTGCACGCGTGCAAGTGGCCTAAGACCATCAAGGGTGCCCGCGGGTCGACTCCTTAAGTTCGTCATCACTTGCACGCGTGCAAGTCACCCCAAAAAGTCGAGATTTTGTCGCAGAAGCTCTTTCAGATATCGTTGGCGAAAAAGCATTTGACCTTCCATCGCGGGAAGGGGCTATGACGCGCTTCGAACTGTCAGAGATGGAGCGAAACGTGACGAGTCATCAGCAAGCAGACACGGCAAGGAAACCCGCGCAGGACACCGGCGGAAAACTCATGAAATGGGGCATGATGGCCTGTTGCGTCGTCATGTTCGCCCCGATCGGCCTGTATTTCCTGGCCGGCGGCGGTGCAGGCGGCGTGTCCGAATCTCTGGGGCTGATCGCGCCGCTGCTTCTGTGCGTCGGGGCGCATGTCTTCATGCACAAGGCCATGGGCAAATCCTGCCACGCAACGGAAGAAAAGAAGGTGGAGGAGCGCCCCGAGGCAGAAGAGACCATTCCGCCTGTGGCCGTGCGGCAGTAACTTTGCCGGTGATCCTCAGGCGCGGGCGGCTGGTGGCGGCGGTCTCGGCCGCCGCGGTGCTGCTGTCGGCCTGTGCGCAAAGTAACAGAACCTGCCCGCTGCAACCCGAGGCGCCCTCCTTCACCCTGCCCGAGGGGTGCAATGTTCAGTGGGAAGGCCAGCAGGGCGGCGCCTATTTCACCTGCGATGATGGCCGGGTCGGGTTTGTTGGCTGATGGCCGCGATGTGACATTCCGGCCCGTTGACCCTCCAGCGCTGGAATCTGCCAATCACGGCGCACGCAACAAAAGGCAGCGAGTCGCCATGGGCAAGGCAATGGCAAAACTGGTTCTTGTGGTCTGGGTGATGGCCCTTGGCCTGCTTTTGACAGGGCAGGGTCAGGCCGCCACCTCCGCACCCCATGACTCCGTACCCGTGAACGCCCGCCTCGTCACCGCGCAGGACGGGGTCGAACCCGAGGCCGGAACCCTCACCGCAGGGTTGCACCTGAAGCTGGCCGAGGGCTGGAAAACCTATTGGAAATCACCCGGCGAGGTGGGGATCCCGCCCAAGGTCACGTGGGAGGGGTCGCAGAACATCCGCGACGTGCAGTTCCACTGGCCCGCGCCGATCCGCTTCCGCGCCTTCGGCATCGAGAATTTCGGCTACAAGGACGAGGTGGTCTTTCCCCTGACCATCACGCTCGAAAACCCCGGCGCGCCGGTGGATCTGAAGGCGGAAGTCGCCATCCTGGTCTGCTCGGACGTCTGTGTGCCGGTCGAGTTTCCCCTCACGCTGTCTCTGCCGCAGGGATCGGGCCGGGATCAGGGGTCGGCCCGGCTGATCAATGCCTACATGTCGCGCGTGCCGGTCCCGGACAACAGCAACGGGATCGCATCGGAGTCCGCATCGCTGGACGCCGAGGCCAAGACGCTGACGCTGAGTTTCACCAGCGACCTGCCCTTTGATGCGCCCGACGTGTTCCCGGACATGGGCCGTGATACCGCCTTCGGCGCGCCCGACATCCGGCTGGCCGAGGATGGAAGGCTGCTGTGGGTGCAGTTCCCCATCCTTGCCCTTGCGGACAGCCCCGCTGCCCTGTCGGTCACGGTGACGGACACCAACCGCGTGGCCGAGTTTGCCCCGCGCACCGACGCCCCCCCTGCCCCGCCGCCTTACGAAATCGCGACCGCCGAGCCTTCGGCCGGCGCGCTGGTCTGGATCCTGCTGCTTGCCGTCGGCGGAGGGCTGATCCTGAACGTCATGCCCTGCGTGCTGCCGGTGCTGTCGATCAAGCTGTCCTCGGCGGTCAAGGCGCATGACCGGTCGCCGGCGCAGATCCGCGCCGGGTTTCTGGCCTCGGCAGCCGGGATCCTGGCCTTCATGTGGCTGCTGGCGGGCATCACCATCGCCGCCCGGTCGCTGGGCTATTCGATCGGCTGGGGCATCCAGTTCCAGAACCCGCTGTTCCTTGCGGTGATGATCGTCGTGCTGGCGGTCTTTGCGGCCAGCCTCGCGGGCCTGTTCGAGATCACGCTGCCGCAGGCGCTGAACACCCGGCTGGCCCATGTGGACGAGGGCCGCGCGCCGCTGGCCGGGGATTTCCTGACCGGGGCCTTCTCGGCGGTTCTGGCAACACCCTGCTCCGCCCCCTTCCTGGGCACCGCCGTCGCCTTTGCCCTGACCGGACGGCCGGTGGACATCCTGGCGATCTTCACCGCCCTGGGGCTCGGGCTGGCCATTCCCTACCTGCTGGTCGCAGCACATCCGAAACTCACCGCCGCGCTGCCCAAGCCGGGGCGCTGGATGGTGGGGCTCAAATGGGTCCTGTCGGCGGCGCTGCTGGCCACGATCGGCTGGCTGGTCTGGGTGATGGCCGGTGTTGCCGGAGATACCGCCGCAACCGCCACGGCCCTGGCCGCCGCGGTCCTGGTCCTGGTGATCTGGAGGGGCGCGGCGCTGCCGCCCGCCCTGCGCTGGTCCGCCATGGCGCTGCCGCTGGTCGCCGCCCTGGCGGCCCCTGTCGCGATTGCGGGCAAAGGCCGGACCGGCCCGACCGAACCGGCCGGAGAGATCCCTTGGGTGACCTTCAGCCGCCCGGAAATCGCCCGGCTCGTGTCGCGCGGCGAGGTCGTGTTCGTCGATGTCACCGCCGATTGGTGCCTGACCTGCAAGGCCAACAAGGCGCTGGTGCTGGAGCGCGGCGAGGTGCTGGCCGCGCTGCAATCCGACAAAGCCGTCCCCATGCAGGCCGACTGGACCCGCCCCGACGACGCTATCGCCCAGTTCCTCGAGGACAACGGCCGGTTCGGCATCCCCTTCAACATCGTCTATGGCCCGTCGGCCCCCGAAGGCATCGCCCTGCCCGAGATCTTGTCGACCACGGCCGTGCTGGAGGCGCTGGACAAGGCCGCACCCGATGGCGGCACACCGCTGGCAAGCGGCTCGTGACGCGCGCGGCCGCTACGCCCCGGCCCGGATGCTCTGCCGGGCCGGAACGCGTTTCAGGTCACCCCCCCAGTTCCGACAGGGCCCGATCGATCGTCGCCTTGCGCGGGTCGGTCTGCGGCAGGGTCTCGGCCAGCTTCTGCGCCCGGCCAAAGGCATCGCGCGCGTTCTCGGTCTCGCCCAGAACGGAATAGGCATTGCCAAGCCGCATCCAGCCGTCCAGATCGCCGGGGGTCTCCTGCATCCGGGTGGCCAGACGCTCGACCATCGAGCGGATGAAGGCCTGACGGTCCTCGTCCGACATCTCCTCGGCCGCGGCCACCTGGTCGGCGGTCGGGCCGGGCATCGCCGGGGCAAATTCGGCCAGATCGACGCGCGGGCGCCCCGCCGCCGGTGCGATCCGGTTCAGCTGCGCGGCAAAGCTTTGCATCCACGGGCGGAACTCGTCTTCGGCATCCATGCGCGCCTTCAGCAGGTCATAGGCCGCATCCAGCGCCCCCGCCTGTTCCATCGCCATCGCCTGATAGAACGTGGCCGCCGGGTTTGCCGGATCCAGCTCCAGCGCCCGGTCGAATACGCGGCCCGCCTTGGGCGTCACGATGCCATCCTCGGCATAGATCAGCGCCTCGCCATATTGCGACACCAGCGCCGAGGTCACGTCGGGCCTCTCCTGCAGGCGCGCAAAGGCCCCTGCGGCGTCCTCGTAGCGCCCCATGCGCATATAGGTCTGGCCCAACAGCGCCCAGCCCTCGGTCTTGCCACCGTCCGGTTCGGACAACAGCCGCAGTTTCAGCCGCTCCGCCAGATCGGCGATCTCGCGGGCCTCGGCCTGTTCCCCGGCGCGCTCGGCAAAGGGCTGGCTTGGGATGTCGGGGCTGCCAAGCTGCCAATACAGCCCGGCCGCAACCGCCGGCACCGCAAGCGCCGCCGCCAGCACCAGCGCCCGCCCCGAGCGCCGCGCCGCGGGGGCCGCCTCGGCCTGCCGTCCGATCGCCTGCAGACGGCGCTCGATCTCGGCCTTCGCCGCCCTGCCCTCCTCCGCGGAGATGACCCCGCGCTCCTGGTCGCGCTCGACCTCGCGAATCTGGTCGGCAAAGATCGCCGAAGCGCTGTCGCGCCGGGACAGAACCGCGCGGCCCCCGCCTGTCGCGGTAAACGCGATCACCAGGAAGGTGGCCGCCGCCATGAGGAAAAACACGATCCAGATCATGCGTTCGGCTCCTTCACCGGGGTTTCAGGGGTCTGCCGCGCCGCATTGCGATAGCGGCGGGCGTTCTGCGCCAGGACCAGCGCGATGGCGATGCCCCCGATCGAAAGGATCACGAAGGGCGCGGCCCACAGGACGTATGTCGAGGGTTTGAAGGGCGGCTTGAACAGCACATAGTCGCCGTAGCGCGCCACCAGGAAATCAAGAACCTCCTGGTCCGTGTCCCCGGCCACCAGCCGTTCGCGCACCAGGATCCGCAGATCCCGCGCGACCCCGGCGTTCGAGCTGTCGATGTCCTGGTTCTGGCACACCACGCAGCGCACCTGCTTCGAGAGTGCGCGCGCGCGTTCCTCGAGAACCGGATCGTCCAGCATCTCGTCGGGCTCGACCGCAAAAGCGGGTTGCGACAGCAGCGCCGCCAGCGTCAGGACGGCTATCAGCATTCTGCGGATCATGACGTCTCTCCTGCCCTGTTCCGCCGCGCCTGTTCCAGCGCGGTGCGCAGTTTCCCGATCGCCTCGTCGCCCAGCACCGGCCCGACAAAGCGGAACACGACGGTACCAGCGCCGTCGATCACGAAGGTCTCCGGCACGCCGGAAATCCCCCACTCGATCCCCGCCCGGCCGTCGAGATCCGAGCCGATCCGCTCATACGGGTTGCCCAGATCGTCGAGCCACTTCCGCGCGTCCTGCGGCTTGTCCTTGTAGTTGATGCCCATCAGGCGGATGCCGTCCTCGCGCACCATCCGCGTCAGCACCGCGTGCTCGGCCCGGCAGGGCACGCACCACGAGGCGAACACGTTGACCACGATCGGCGCGGACCCGTCGTTTTCCGCAAGATCGGTGCTGGACAGGCCCGGGATGTCCAACCCCTCGACCGGGGGCAGATCGAAGACGGGCACCGGCTGCGAGATCAGGACGGACGGAATCTCGTTCGGGTCGCGGTCGGGGTTCAGCCCCCACAGCAGGAACCCGCCGAGGATCACGGCGATCCCGATCGGCAAAAAGGCAAGTATGCGTTTCATCGGCCTACTCCGCGACAACCGGGGCCGGCACCGGCTGGGCCCGTTTTCGTGGCGCGCCCACACGCAGGCGGCGGTCGCTCAGCGACAGGACCCCGCCAAGGGCCAGCAGCCCCGACCCGATCCAGATCCAGACCACCAGCGGTTCATAGAGAATCCGCAGGGTCCACCTGCCCTGCTCATCCTCTGAAGCCGGCTCCTGGATCGAGGCATACAGGTCTCCGGCCAGCGTGGTGCGGATGGCCGACTCGGTCGTGCTGCTGCCGGCCACCGGATAGGCCCGGCGCTCGGGCCGCAGCGTGGTGACGTAGGACCCGTTGCGGGTGACGGTCAAAGTGCCCATGCGCGACAGGTAGTTCGGCCCGCGCAGGTCCTCGACCCCTTCGAACCGCACGTCGAACCCGGCGATTTCCAGTTCGGTTCCCGGCTCGGCGAACACCACCACCTCGGATTTCCAGGCGCTGGACCCGACGAAACCAATCATGCAGACCGCCAGCCCCGCATGGGCCACGACCATGCCGTAATGCGCGCGCGGCAGGTTGCGGGCCCGGCGCATCGACTCGGCCAGCGGCACCTCGCCCAGCCGGATCCGCCCGGCCCATTCGGTCAGTACCGCGCCCAGCAGCCACGCCGCCAGACCGATCGACAGAACCGCCAAGGCCGGACCTCCGGTATCCAGATACCACACCGCAAGCGCCGCCAGCAGGCTGAGCCCGGCCACCCATTTCAACCGGGCCAGCACCCCGCGCAGGTCCGCCCGCTTCCAAGACAAGAGTGGCCCGACCCCCATCACCAGAACCAGAACCAGCATGATCGGCACGAAACTGACGTTGTAATAGGGCGGCCCGACCGAGATCTTCTCGCCCGTCACCGCCTCGAGCAGCAGCGGGTAGAGCGTGCCGAACAGCACCGTCGCCGTTGCGGTGGCCAGCAGCAGGTTGTTGATCAGCAGCCCCGCTTCGCGGCTGATCGGGGCGAACAGGCCGCCGCCCTCCATCTGGGGCGCGCGGACGGCGAACAGCGTCAGCGAACCGCCAATAGCGATGGCGAGCAACGCAAGGATGTAAATGCCGCGTTCGGGATCGACCGAGAAGGCATGAACCGAGGTCAGAAGCCCCGAGCGCACCACGAACGTGCCCAGCAACGACAGCGAGAAGGTCAGCACCGCCAGAAGGATCGTCCAGCTTTTGAAACTGTCGCGTTTCTCGGTCACGATGGCCGAGTGGAACAGCGCGGTGCCCGCCAGCCACGGCATGAACGAAACATTCTCGACCGGGTCCCAGAACCACCAGCCGCCCCAGCCCAGCTCGTAATAGGCCCACCAGCTGCCCAGCACGATGCCCAGCGTCAGGAACACCCAGGCCGCCAGCGTCCAGGGCCGCACCCAACGGGCCCAGGCGGGATCGACCCGCCCCTCGATCAGCGCCGCCACGGCAAAGGAAAACACGATCGAGAAGCCGACATAGCCCAGATAGAGAAACGGCGGATGCAGGGCGAGGCCGACATCCTGCAGCAGCGGGTTCAGATCCTGCCCATCCAGCGGTGCGGGGAACACCCGGTCGAACGGGTTCGAGGTGAACAGCATGAACGACAGGAACCCCGCGCTGATCCAGGCCTGCACCGCCAGGGTGCGCGCCTTGAGCTTCAGCGGGATGTTCTGGGCCAGCAGCGACACGCCCAGCCCGAAGATCACGAGGATCAGCACCCACAGCAACAGCGACCCTTCGTGGCTGCCCCATGTGGCCGCCACCTTGAACAGCATCGGTTTCAGCGAATGAGAGTTGCTGGCCACGTTCACCACCGTGAAGTCGCTGACCACGAATGACCACATCAGGGCGCCGAAGGCGACGGCAACCAGCACGGTCAGCAGGACCGAGGTTGCCGTCGCCGAACGCATCCAGATGACATTGTTGCGCGCCGTTCCCATCAACGGCAACACGCTCTGCACCAGCGCCACCGCCAGTGCCAGAGCCAGGGCAAACTGCCCGATTTCCGGTATCATTCCAAACCCTCCGGGTTTCCGGTTTTCCGGCCTTGTCCGACAATCCAGCGCTGGAGGGTCAAGGGCATTATTGCCGCACCCCACCCAGATGCGAGTGCGTCGACCGACGGGTTTTCAAACCGGTGGCCTTGACCTTCCAGCGTAGGAACACCCCATTTTTCGAACACGTCGCTTGTCACGCAGCGCGAAATGGACAACCGAATGAGGATAGGATGGTGAGAAACAAAACAGCTAAAATTCACCGCTGGAAATTCGTTCAGGCCGCTTTGATGGCCGGTGGTCTGGGTCTGGCGTCGCCCGCCCTGGCCCACACGGTGACGCAGTCAACAGATAGCATGGCAATGGATCCGCAAGCCCCTGCTGGAATGGCCGGAATGGGCAACATGTCGGCAATGATGCGCCCTGACGCGGCACCGCCCACGGGCGTCGTCGGCGGCATGCGCCCGCCCGAGGGCGTGTTGATGCCGGTATTCTCGTTCATGAACATGGAGATGGACGGAAACCGCTCGGGAACGCAGTCGCTGTCCACATCGGACGTACTGTCGCAATATATGGTCGCGCCGCTCAGCATGAGCATGAACATGGCGATGGTCGGCCTGATGTATGGCGTGACCGATGACATCTCGGTCATGGCGATGCTGCCTTATACCAACAAGTCGATGAAGCATCAGACCCGCATGGGGCAAACCTTCAAGACCAGGGCGCAGGGGTTCGGTGATCTGAAGATCATCGGCGGGTATGATGTCTACAAATCCGACGGGCAGGTTCTGGAACTGTCTCTTGGCCTCAGCCTGCCGACCGGCTCGATAGACGAGACCGACACCACGCCGGCCGGGCCGGACCAGCTGCTGCCCTACCCCATGCAACTGGGGTCCGGCACCTATGATCTGCTGCCGGGTGTCACCTACACGGGCCAGAACGCGGATTGGTCGTGGGGCGGCCAACTGGGCGCAGTCGTCAGGATGGGCGAGAATGATGCGGGTTACACCTTGGGCAATGTCTATTCGGCAACAGTGTGGGGCGCCCGGCGCTGGAATGACCAATTCAGCTCTTCGTTGCGATTGGTCGGTGACATCGTCGAGAACATCGACGGTGCAGATGCGCGCCTGAACCCTGCCATGGTGCCTACCGCCGATCCGTCTCTGCGCGGCGGAGAGTTTCTGAGTGTCGGGATCGGCGTGAATTACCTCGTGCCCGGATCAGGCCCTCTGGCAGGCACACGTTTGGGCATCGAGGGCGTCATCCCGGTGTATCAGGATCTGGACGGGCCGCAGCTCGAGCGTGACTACGCGGTCTCGTTCGCGATCCGCAAGGCGTTCTGACCTGTCAGACCGACGCTGACTGAAGCAGGACGATCACTGCCGCCGCTGCGGTCAGAACCACCACCGACAACGCAACCATCAGCAGGGCCAGGATGATTGGCCCTGCGCGCCCCGGCATACGGCGCATCAGTTTCGCGGCGAAGCCCCTGCCATGGGCACTCTGGCTTTGCATGACCGAGACATAGAGCGGCAAGGCGCCGACCAGAGTGGCATAGAGGTAGACGCCCGAGATATTCTCGAACAGCGCCGAACGCACCAGCGTCGGCCCGACCACCGTCAACGCTTGCCAATGGTCGCCCCCGAACGAGCCGAACCAGTCGGCGGACAGGAAATAGATCACCGCGTGCAGCAGGATGAACAGGACCACCCGCGCGGGCATGTCGATCAGGATCAAGCGCATCGGCACCGGCCCGTCGGATCGACTGGCGTTGCCAGCGGCATAGAGAAAGAAGCTCAGGTAATTGACGGCGAACACCACGGGCAAACCGTTGGTGATCACCTGCCGCAGAAAGCGGCTGAGCGCCGGCCCGCCGTTCAACAGATGCGCGCCGAATCCGGGTGTGCGCAGGATGAAAAGCAACAAAAACGGAAACAGGCCGAGGCAGCTGACGATCAGCGTGTTTCTGGCAAACCGCCAGAAGGGCATGTCGATGGCAAAATATTTCTCCATTGCCTTAACCTTTCCAGCACTTGCCCTGCCATGTCGATGCTCAAGGCGACTTTGACGGAAAATCTTTCATTGGCCTTGAATTGTCAGCTGGCAAGACTACACAAACCCATGTTTTTAAAACAATTTTCAAATTGTCAGCTGACAATCCCGCGGATCCGACCGGTTGATCAACGCTTTGAGCATCGGTTCGCAGGAAAACCGCCCGGCCCGGGCCTTCTGCGCCAGCCTTCTGAGATAGGCACCGGGACTGCGGATGTCGCCAAGCCGTTCGAGGATGCACAGAACCGAAGTTGCCGCCGCCTTTGCCCCCATGCTCTGACGCGCGTCGTGGAATACGGGCGCATCGATGCCGATCATGGGCGAGAGCCTCTCGGCAATGGCGACCAGCTCGCGCCAGTCCTTCACCCTTCCGGGATAGTATTGACGGAACTCGGTGCAGGCCGTCAGGATCCGGCCCAGGTCCTCGGCATTCGCCGTGCTACGTGGGATGTCTGCTTTCGCTTTCTCAGCTCTTTCAGAGTCAATATCTTTCTCAGATGAATCCTGTATGTGCCGCTCATTCTGGCTGTCGGTGGCGCTCATTTCGACCTGAGGCAAGGCGTTGTCAGCCGGGTTTTCCACAGGGTCAAGCCGGGCCACGGCCTCGTCCAGCCGCGCGGCGATTTCGGTCAGGTCGCCTTCACCGACCTTGCGGCGCAGGATCAGCCGGGCGGTTTCCAGAAGCTGGGCGCAGGCCCCCTGCCCCGCTTCGATCAGGACCTGTCGCGCAGCGGCGATCCGGTCGCGCAGCACGCGCATCCGCTCGGCCCGCTGATGCGCGGCATGGGCGACGGCAAAAATCTGATCCGCATGGCCGTTGAGCGGCGACAGGTCAAAGCCGAACGCAACCTGCACCCCCTGCCCGACCCGGCGCGCGAAACGCTTGCGGTTGGCGCTGTCCTGCCGGTTGACAAGACCCAGCTCGACCAGCCGCGCCAGATGCCGGCGCAGCGTGCTTTCGGGCATGCCGTTCAGCCGCTCGGACAGGGTGCGGTTGGATGGATAGACCACCGCCTGTCCTGCCCCGGCCGGGATCGCGCGGTCGGGCAGAAAGGTCAGCAGCGCCCTGAGAACGCCCAGCGTGCGGTGCGAAATGTCGAAATCCGGGGCGGCAGCAGTCAGGGCCGACAGCAGCTCCCACTTGTCAACGGAGGCCGAGACAAACGTCTCCGGCCGCCCAAACTCGGTCTGGGACGCGTGTTTCATGGCATTTTTTCACGAAAGACAACAAAATCCCCGCCCTGCGCATGGCGCAGAGTTGACAGGACCGAATCGGAGGGGCTATTTCAAAGATGCTAAGTTTGAAAAGGGCCTTCCGGGATGCATGTCCTGGGGGGCTTTTTTATCTCCTGCTCGTGCCTCCTGTTTCTTGTTTCACCTGTCGTCAGTCTTCCGACCGTTCGTTTTTCCAGCGGTCGTGAAGTTCGGCCAGCAGCGCCTCGGCATGGGTTTCGAACCAGCGGTCGAAGCCTTCGGCATTGCGGGCGGGAATGTTGAGCGTCACGCCCCGGCCGGTTTGGCGGATGTCGGCCAGCGCCTTGCCGTCGCCGTTGCGCAGGGTGCGCGGCTTGGCCGGCTGGGGCTTCTTGCCGGGCTCGGGCGTGGCGGTGACATGCTTCAGCACCGCCTCGAACCGGGCGTTTGACTCCAGTGTCAGAAAGTCGGGGCGGTTCATGAAGGTGTTGGCGCGGCTCAGCGCGGCCTTGTCCTTCAGCGCCTCGGCCAGGGCCAGCCAGCGGTCGCGGCCGATATCCGGGGCCGAGCCGATCTGGCGCAGGAAGGGCAGGGGGAAGGCCTTGCCCACCT
The DNA here is from genome assembly GCF_025141855.1 of Ruegeria sp. B32. Taxonomy (NCBI): domain Bacteria; kingdom Pseudomonadati; phylum Pseudomonadota; class Alphaproteobacteria; order Rhodobacterales; family Roseobacteraceae; genus Ruegeria; species Ruegeria sp. B32. The sequence continues at coordinate 43,478 of NZ_CP081108.1, forward strand.
TCAGAAGGCGCGACAGCATCGGCATGTCGATCGACAGCGCCGCGGCGATTGTCGGCCGGTCATAGCCGGCCTCGTCAAGCTGCGCGGCGAAACTGGCCTTTTCGATGAAGGACAGATCCTGCCGCGAGGTGTTTTCCTGCCCCTGCGCCATGACCAGCGCGTGGTCGTCCAACTGGCGCACCATCGCCTTGACCGGCAGGCCCAGTTCCTTCAGCGCCATCAGGCGGCGGCGGCCATAGACGATCTCGAACCGGCCGGGTTTCTCGGGATGCGGGCGCAGCAGAACCGGAACCTGCTGGCCATAGCTGCGCAGGCTTTCCACGAGCTGTCGTTGCGCGTCGCTGTCCAGCCCCAGCCGGTCTTCGAACCCGGCATCGTCGACCAGGGCGCAGTCGATCTCCTGCACCGCGTTTTCCTGCAGCTTGGACAGCGAGGATTGCAGTGCACCGACGGCCCCGCGCGGCATCATCCGTGGTTTCGCGCCGGGCGTCTTGGCCTCGGGCTTGCTGATTTCGGTCGTCAGAATGCCTTTGCGTGCCATCAGCGCCCCCATGCCTGTTGCAGCAGCGACTCGATCTCGTCATTCACAAGATTCAGTGAATCCACCGCGCGGTCATAGGTGTTGCGGTGGAATTGCGTGCGTTCGACCTCGTAGATGGTCTGTTGCGTCAGACCGGCATCCGAGATCGCGGTCGATTTCAGCATCGGCGCCACCATGACCTCGTTCCCGAACAGCTGGCGCAGAAAGGCCACCACCTGCTGTTGCGGCCCGTCGCTGGGTTCATAGCGGTTGATGAGAAAGCGCAAAAAGTCGAACTCCATCGAGGCGCCGGCATTGGCCACCACGTCGAGCAGTTCGGCGCTCATCTGCAGGAATTGCGACATCGAGGCGACGTCGAGCATGTTCGGAACCACCGTGATCAGCACGCCGGTCGACGCGCACAGCGCCGACATGGTCAGATAGCCGAGCTGCGGCGGGCAATCGAAGATGATCACGTCGTAATCGGCCTCGACCTCCTGCAGCGCCATCGCCATGCGGGCGAAAAAGGCGGGCTGGACGTTGTGGATCAGGGCCTGCGGAGTTTCGTGTTCGAATTCCTGCAGGATCAGGCCGCCCGGGGTCAGGTCGATGCCGGTGAAAAAGGTTTTCTGGATGATCTGGGAAAGGGGCAGGGGGTCTTCGTAGCGGATCGCGTCATAGATCGTGCCCGATTCCAGGAAATCGTATTCGGGCCGATAGCCGAACAGGGTGGTCAGCGAGGCCTGCGGGTCGATATCGACCGCCAGCACGCGATAGCCTTTGAGCGCCAGCCGCTGCGCGGTGTGGATGGCGCTGGTGGTCTTGCCCGAGCCGCCCTTGAAATTGAGAAAGGACAGGGCCTGCACCTTGTCACCGGGCCGGCGGCCTTTCAGATAGGTGCCGGGCGACTTGGCAGTGGATTCCAGTTCCTTGCGGATGGCCAGAAGATCCTCGGCCGAATAGTGGCGTCGCCCGCCAGGCGTGGTATGCACGTCGGGAATGCGGTTGTCGAAATGCAGCTTGCGCAGGAAGCTGCTGGAAATACCCAACAGCTCGGCGGCTTCTCCGGCGCTGAACCGGCGCAGTTCCTTGCGGGCGTCCGGCGCAAAGACCTTGAGCATGTGGCTTTGCAGAGCCGCGCTCAGGTTTTCGGCGTTCTCTCGGATACGCTCGTTGATGTGGATCGAATTTGCCACTGCCGCCCTCATTCAGTAACGCTGTTTTTCGCCAACGCTGTTTTTACCGTTTTTTTAAGCAAGGAGAGGGGGGCTTGGCAACAAATTCTTGAAATACCGCAGAGTCTTTCTTGTTGCCCACATCTTGTACCACGTAGATTTTGCATCACAAGATGATGCTTAAAGCATTGAAAAATATGAAAAATTTTTGATCTTTCGAGGGTAGGGCAGCCGGTTGCGGTTGTTTGAGCCGTCCGGCCGGGTTTTGCTGGCCCAGGCCGAATTCGAACCGCCGGGGTGGATTTGAGGCGATTCGCGGCGGGCAAGGTGCCGTGGTGCCGGAGATTTTCGGGATCCGCAGGTTTGACTTGCAGCGGTGCAGCAGATAAGACTTGTATCAATACAGCATAATTTACTTGCAAACCCATAGCGCGAAATACGTGAGGTCCTCCGATCGCTACCCCGCAGGAAAAGCTGGCAACATCGCTCGAGGCGCTGCAAAAGCTGCAATCGGGTGGCCGCAGGGTGTTCCGATCGGGCGAACTCGGCCGCACCCATCGCGAACGGCTGCGCGACAACGGCTTTCTGACCGAGGTCATCAAGGGGTGGTGGATGTCCACCAGCCCGCAGACGGAACCGGGCGACACGACGCCGTGGTATTCCTCGTTCTGGGCCTTCTGCGCCGAATATTGCGCGGCGCGGTTCGGGGCAGACTGGTATTTGTCCCCGGAACAGTCTCTGATGCTGCATGCCGAGGCGACGCAGGTGCCCGCGCAGGTGGTGGTCTGCTCGCCCAAGGGCAGCAACAACCGGACCGAGCTTTTGTTCGGCACTTCGATTTATGACCTGAAGCAGAAGGAAATGCCTCCGCCCGCCGATCTGGCGCTGCGCGAGGGGCTGCGCCTCTACACGGTCGAGGCGGCGTTGATAAAGGTGCCCGAGGCATTTTTTCACCGCCATCCGGTCGAGGTGCAGGTGGCGCTGGCCTCGCTGGGGCCGTCCTCGCCACTGCTGTCGCGGCTGCTCGAGGGCGGGCACTCGGTCGTCGCGGGCCGGATCGCGGGCGCTTTGCGGCGCATCGGCCGGCCCGATCAGGCTGACCGGATCGTCAGGACGATGACCGCGGCCGGGTATGACCTGCGCGAAAGCGACCCGTTCTCGGAAGACGCCAACGTGGTGTCCGCCGCCAGACCGCGGGCCCCGATCGCCGGGCGGCTCGAGGCCCTGTGGCAGGCGCACAGGCAGGTGGTTCTGGCGCATATGCCGCCGCCGCCCGGCCTGCCGGCGGACACCGCGGCCTATCTGCGGGACGTGGGGGACAGCTATGAACAGGACGCCTATCACTCGCTGTCGATCGAGGGCTACAGCGTCACGCCCGAACTGGTCGAGCGGGTCCGCCATGGCCGGTGGGATCCGGAAGCCGGTAACCGGGACCGCCGCGACCGGGATGCCCTTGCGGCGCGGGGGTATTTCCAGGCCTTCGAGCGGGTCCGTGAGGATATCGGTGCGATTCTCGACGGCGCGCATCCGGGGCAGCGCGTGCGCGAGAGGGCAGGGGAGTGGTATCTGCAACTCTTCGCCCCCTCGGTGGCGGCGGGCCTGCTGAAGCCGCAGGATCTGGCGGGCTATCGCGATCAGCCGGTCTATATCCGGGCCTCGCGCCACGTTCCGCCGCGGGCCGAGGTGCTGCCGGATGCGATGGAGGCGCTGTTCGGCCTGCTCGAACAGGAGGAGGAGCCTGCCGTTCGCGCGGTGCTGGGCCATTGGATGCTGGGCTATGTGCATCCCTATCCGGACGGCAACGGCCGCATGGCCCGGTTCCTGATGAATGTCATGCTGGCGTCGGGCGGCTATCGCTGGACGGTGATCCGGGTGCAGGACCGGGCCGGCTACATGGCCGCGCTGGAAACTGCCAGCGTAGAGGGGGACATCGCCCCCTTCGCCGGTTTCATCGCCGCCCGACTGGGCGGACGGTAGCGGCGCGCACCCCGCAACGAAGTTGTGAGTGGACTTGCCGCGCTTGGTTTGGAATTATCCGGGGCCAACGAGAGAGGAAGGGCAAGCCATGCTGACCAGACGACATTTCATTGCAGGCTCGCTTGCGTTGTTCTCGCCGCCGATCAGCGGGACGGCGATGGCATCGACCGCGTCGCAATGGGCGGCGTGGGACGCGCAGGTGACACCTGCGAACTACGACCCGGCCACCTCGAACCCCTGGGGGCTGAATCCGCGGTTTCTGCCTCAGCGTGTCGAAACCAGCCGGCCATTGGTGCCGGGGGACATCCATGTGGATGCGGTGGCGCGCTATCTGTATTTCATCGAGGACGACTGGACGGCGATGCGTTATGGCGTGGCGATCGCACGGGGCAATCTTTACGAAGCCGGCGTCTATACCATCAGGCGCAAGGCGAAATGGCCGCGCTGGACGCCCACGGCGGACATGATCCGGCGCGACCCCGACGAGTATGCCCAATTCGCCGATGGGGTGCCGGGCGGACCGACCAACCCGCTGGGCGCGCGGGCCCTCTACCTGTATGAAGGCGATCGCGACACCTATCTGCGTATTCATGGCACACCTTACCCGCGCTCGGTCGGCGGCCGGGCCAGTTCCGGCTGCGTGCGGATGGTTATGGCGCATATCATCGGGCTTTATGAAAGGGTTTCGCCTGGCGCGACGGCGCATCTCTACCCGGCCGAGCGTTACGTGACCGCGACGGGGTGAGGCGTGGGCCTTACTGAACGCGCGTGCAGATCGGGCGACCCTCGGTGGTGCGCAGGGGCAGATAGGTGATTTCGACCGGGCCAACATGCCGGTACCAGTAACAGCCGTCCTCGGGCATGAGGCGCACCGCACTCAGATCCTGCGAGGGGGCGGCCATTGCCACAACGCTGTCGGGCAGCGTTGTCAAAGTGCCGGACTCGTCATCGCCCGAAACCGCGCCAGTGGTCGCGCAGCCCGCGACGACTGCGAGAAGAGAAAGGGTTGGGAACAGTCGTGTGGTTGTCATCAGGTGCGATCCGCTTTCTTTCAACTGCGTGCCAATGACCACCTTGGCATCCGGCAGGGCCACCTGCAATTCAATTGAGGCCGCGGGGCGGAAAGTCACACCCTTGTGAGCCAAAAAGCTGTTGACCTTCCAGCGCGGGAAGCGGGCATCTGGGTATTTTGAGCCGGTAGTGGCCATAAATGACCCCGGGAGGCAGGCATGGGACAAGGCAGAACTGGACGAAAACCTTCACGTCGCGCGGTAATCGCGGGGACGGCGGCACTGGCGTTGTTTCCGGCGCCCGCCGTCTGGGCACAATCCGATGCGGCGGCGGTCGCGCGCCGCAACATCTCGGCGTTCCGCGCCGTGCGCTGGCAGGACCACTTCGATTCGCTGAAAAACGGCGTCATCCTGTCGGACACGCAGTCCAAGGTGCTGCAATACTGGTCCGAGGATGAACGCGTCTACCGGATGTATCCGACCAGTGTCCCACTCTCGGAAGACCTGACGAAGTTGGGCTATACCAGAGTCATCCGCAAGGTCGATGGGCCGTCCTGGCGGCCGACGCCCGCGATGAAGAAGCGCAATCCGGCATGGCCCGATTATGTCGGGCCGGGGCCCGAGAACCCGCTGGGCACCCACGCGCTGTATCTCAGCTGGCAATATTACCGCATCCACGGAACCAATGACACGCGCAAGATCGGGCGGAGGTCGTCCAACGGCTGTATCGGGCTCTACAACGAGCAGATCGCCGAGTTGTTCGCGTTGGCCAAGGTCGGCACGCAGGTCAAGCTGATCTGACTTTCTGCGCGTTTCGTGATTAACCCTAACCTACCAAAAAAAAGACTGAACGACTGGAATGAACAAGCTCATACTTCTGATCGGCGGCGTGCTCGTGGCGGGTGGCGCCGCTTTCGTCTACAACCTCAACCAGCAGCCCGCGGGGCATTCGATGGCGGTGCCGGACACCTCGTCGCTGTCGCCGGGGGATCCGATCGCCGAGGTGCGCGTGCCGGCCGAGTTCAGTTCTCTGGCCATGATGGGCAAGACGGCCTTCGACGCCAAATGCGCCGCGTGCCATGGCGCCAACGCGACGGGGCTGGAAGGCTTGGCGCCGCCGCTGGTGCACAAGATCTATGAGCCCAGCCACCATTCCGACGAGGCGTTTTACCTGGCAGCGCAGAACGGCGTGCGGGCGCACCACTGGCGCTTCGGCAACATGCCGCCGGTCGACGGCTTGACCCGTGGCGACGTCAAGGGCATCGTGGCTTACGTAAGGGAGTTGCAGCGCGAGAACGGGATCAACTGAACCGTGACAGGTTTTTTGGGCAGGGCAATCGGGTATTGGATGCTGGCGGTGGGATTTTTCGTTGCCGCACTTCTGATCACGCCCGAGCCGGCCCATGCCCATGGCGGCGACGGTATCGTGCACGCTCCGCAGCAGCTTGATGCGCCGGATCCCGATCACGCTGAAAAGGGCCATCCCGGCCATTGCCACGGCGGCGTATTTTGCAATGCGGTAGGGTTGTTCACGGTGGCCCCGGCTCCGCCCGAGCCGTTCGCGACCATCAAAACCCGGACCATCCCCAGGGGGCGGGGCCGGGCGCTGGCCGTCACCAATTTCGATCCACCACCGCCGCGCGTTCTGTCCTGAGTCAAGACCTGCCCCCGTTGGGGCGTATTGAAGCAGACATACAGGACAAGACAATGGATATTCTGAAACTGACGACGGGCGCCATGGTGGTGTCTGTGATCGCCGCGGCGGCTCTCGCCCATGGCGGCGCGACGGGCATCGTGAAGGAACGCATGGACGGCATGTCGGTCATGAAGGACAGCATGAAGGTGCTGACGCCGATGATGCAGGGCAAGACGTCCTATGACGCGGCCACCGTGCGGCGCGAGGCCGAGAAGATCGGCCAACATGCGGGAGAGGCGCTGACCAAGCTGTTCCCCGAAGGTACGGCGGGCAAACCCTCGGAGGCCAAGCCCGAGATCTGGCAGGACTGGGCGACCTTTTCGGATCTGGCCGAGCAGCTGCACACCTATGCCGAAGGTTTGGCGCTGGCTGCCGACAACGGGCTGATGACGGCCGGGTCTGAGCAGGGCGCAGGCATGATGGGCGGCGGCTCGATGATGGGATCCGGCATGATGACGGGCGGCAGTGCCATGATGGGCGGTATGATGACGGGCGGCGTGCCTGGCCGCGAGGAACTCTCCGAGATGCCAGTCGACGGGGTGTTCATGATGCTCAGCCAGGCCTGCTCGGCCTGCCACACCCGGTTCCGGTCGGAATAGGAGGCAGGCATGAGACGCATTTTCCGATTGGGCCTTGGCGCCGCCGTGACGGCGGCGGCGGGGCTGGTTGCGGTGATTGCCTGGCCGATCGGCGTGCCGCTGGAGTCGCTGGATCTGAAGGGTGACGTGAACCGGGGCGCCTACCTGGCGCGAGCCAGTGGCTGTATCGCCTGTCACACCGATGCCGCCGGCGGCGGCGCGCCGCTGGCCGGTGGGGTGAAGTTGGAGACGCCCTTCGGCGCGCTCTATTCCCCGAATCTGACCACCGATCCCGAGCATGGCATCGGCGGCTGGACGCTGGAGGACTTTGCCCGCGCCGTCCGGCAGGGCGTATCGCCGGATGGTCAGCCCTATTACCCGGCTTTCACCTACCCGTTCTACGCCAACTTCTCGGACCAGGACATCGCCGATCTCTGGGCCGCGTTCCAGACGGTGCCGCCCGTGGCCGAGCCGTCAACGCCGCATGAGATGGCCTTTCCCTTCAACCAGCGCTGGGGGCTGAAACTGTGGCGCGCGGCCTTCCTGCAGCCGCCCCGGACCGAGCCGATCGCGGGCAACGGCGATCTGTGGAACCGGGGTCGGGAACTGGTCGAGGGCGCAGCCCATTGCGCGGCCTGTCACACGGCGCGCAACCTTGCGGGCGCGCGCAAGTCGGACGTCGCGCATTTCAAGGGAAACGACACCTTGCCCGGCGGTGGCAAGGCCCCGGCGATCGACTATGAAACCCTGCGGGAGAAGGGCTGGACGGTAGACAGCCTGGCCTATGCACTGCGCACCGGCATCACACCCGACGGCGACGCCTTTGGCGGCTCGATGGGTGAGGTGGTGGCTTTCGGCACCGGCTTCCTGACCGAGGAGGACCGCCGGGCGATGGCCACCTACCTGATGGACGACCATGACGGCGGGTAGGACGGGGGTGCCCGCATATGAAAGGAAGCGGCGATGAGACTGGATCGCAGACAATTCATGGCGGGCGCCGCGGCGCTGGCCGTCTGGCCGAAAACCGGAGGGGCGGAGGCCGCCCCCCGGATCATCGAAGCCCGGGCCGGCATGGCCCGGGTGGTTCCGGGCGACTACCCGGAAACGGAAATCTGGGGGTATGACGGGGGCGTGCCCGGCCCGTTGATCCGCGCGCGGCAGGGCGAGACCGTTTCGCGCAAGCTGGTGAACGCGCTGCCGCAACCGACGGCGATCCACTGGCATGGGTTGCGCGTGCCCAATGGCATGGACGGGGTGCCCGGCCTGACGCAGGAAGCGGTGCAGCCGGGCGGCGCGTTCCTTTACGAATTGCCGCTGAAGGATGCCGGCACCTACTGGTATCACTCGCACAACCAGTCCACCGAACAGGTGGCGCGGGGGCTCTACGGCGCCATCATCGTCGACGAGGCCGAGCCGCCCGAAGTGGATCACGACATCTCGGTGCTGCTGGATGACTGGCGGCTGACCGGGCAGGCGCAGATCTCCGAGGACTTCGGGGCCATGCATGATTGGACCCATGCCGGCCGCATGGGCAACTTCGTGCACGCGCGGCTGTTGCCGTCGCCGTCGGAGGTGCTGCGCAATCAGCGCCTGCGGCTGCGGTTGGTCAATGTCGCGACCGACCGGATCATGGCGGTGTCGCTGAACGGGCTCGAGGGCCGGCTGGTGGCGCGCGACGGCATGCCGGTCGAGCAGCCGCAGCCCTTTGACATGCTGGTGTTCGGCCCGGCCGAGCGCGCCGACCTGATCGTCGATGTCACCGCCGGGCCGGGCGAGGCGGCGCAGATCCTGCTGCAGCAGCGCGACGGAGCCTATGTCCTGGCCGAATTGCCGGTGACGGGGCAGGGGGCCTCGGTGCCGCGCGGGGCGATACAGGCGCTGCCGCCCAACCCGGTTCCCGCCATCGGCGACCTCTCGCAGGCGCGGGCGGTGGCCCTGCGGATGGAGGGCGGCGCCATGGGTGGCCTGCGCCAGGGCACTTATATGGGCCGGCTTCTGAGTGCGCGCGAACTGGTGGACGAGGGCCAGATCTGGACTTTCAACGGGGTGGCGGGCCTGCCGGAAGAGCCGCTGGCCAGCCTGTCGCATGGCGAGGTGCTGCGCATCCCGATGCGCAATGAAACGGTCTTCCCGCACGCGATGCACCTGCACGGCACCCATTTCCGCGAGGTCCTGCCCGATGGGGGGCTTGGGCCCCTGCGCGACACGATCCTGGTGAATCCCGACGAAACGCGCGAGATCGCGTTTGTGGCGGACAATCCCGGCGACTGGCTGCTGCATTGCCACATGCTGTCGCATCAGGCAGCGGGCATGAAGACATGGATCAGGGTGACGTGATGGCGGGCCTGCCGATGAAATGGGTGGCCGTTGCGGGGATCGGGGCGCTGGCCGTGGTCGGCGCCACGCTGGCGCTGTCAGGCAACGGCGATACCCCCGCGCCCGAGGCGGTGGATACGGCGCGCGGCGCGGTGCTCTATGCCGAGAACTGCGCCTCGTGCCACGGGGCAAAGCTGGAAGGCCAGCCCGACTGGCGCAGCCCCGGCCCGGACGGCGTGATGCCCGCGCCGCCGCACGACCGCACCGGCCACACCTGGCATCACGGCGACGGGATGCTGTTCGACTATACGAAACTGGGCGGGGCCGAGACGCTAAAACGCATGGGCGTGACCGGGGTGAAAAGCGGCATGCCGGGGTTCGGCGACAGCCTGACCGATGCGGAAATCCGGGATATCCTGGCCTTCATCAAGTCCACCTGGCCCCAGCGCGAGCAAGAGCTTCAGCAGCAACGCACCCTGGCCGAAGAAACGAAAGGAACCTGACGTGAAACCTATTCTTGCCTACCTTCTGGCGGCGGTGATGTCGCTGGGCGCGATGGCGGCCAGTGCCGAGGACCTCTCCGAGGAAGATGTGAAGCGGCTGGCGCTCGAGGCCATCCTTGAAAACCCCGATATCGTCATGCAGGCGGTCGAGATCCTGCGCCAGCGCGACGAGCAGGCCAAGGCCGAGGGCGCCAAAACCGTGCTCGACCAGCAGCGCGACCTGCTGGAGCGCGACCCGAACGCGCCGGTCATCGGCAATCCGGACGGCGATGTGACGGTGGTGGAATTCTTCGACTACAACTGCCCGTATTGCAAACGTGCGGCGCCGATCGTCAAAGGTGTCATCGCAGGCGATGGAAACGTGCGCGTCGTCTACCGAGAGTGGCCGATTTTGGGCGAAGGTTCGGTCTTTGCTGCGCGTGCGGCGCTGGCGGCCAGAAATCAGGGAAAATACGAAGAGTTCCACTGGGCGTTGATGGGCTTGAATGGCCGGGCGAACGAGGCGAGCGTGATGAAAGCGGCTCGCGCGTTGGGGCTGGACGAAAACAAGCTGCGCGCCGACATGAACGCCCCCGAAGTGGACGCGCATATCCAGGTCTCGATGGACCTTGCGCGCGGTCTTGGGTTCACGGGTACTCCGTCTTTCGTGATCGGTGACGCATTGGCGCCGGGTTTGATTGAGCAGGCCCAGATGGAGCAACTGATCAGCACCGTGCGCGAGGACCGGTGAAGCAGTGGCGCAAGCGCATGAGTGCTTGCGCCACACGTGCTCTTCGTCCTCGGTTTCGATCCGGGCTCGGATGTGCGTTATCCAAGGCGCCGGAACAGACTGTACTGGAAAGACTGGATCGCACCCCAGGGGGTGTGATGGCTGTGGCGGCGGTCCGCAACCAATGCGAAATCGTTTCCGAGCATTTCGGATATCTGGCCGGATTCGTATCGCGCAACCGGAAGACCGCTGCAGGTCTCGGGTCCGTCCGGTGCAAAGGTTGCGATGATGGCATGTCCCCCGGCCACAACCGCTTGGGCAAGGGTATCCAGATAGGCCGCGCGGTCCATGGGATCGACAAGGAAATGAAACACGGCCCGGTCATGCCACAGGTCGTATTTGCGATCGGGCGTCCATTGGGTGATGTCCGCGGCGATCCATGTCACCGCGTCGCCCGCCGGCCCAAGCCGGTCGTGGGCCGCCTGCAGCGCGACCGGCGATAGATCGAGGACCGTCACGTCGCGCAGCCCCTTCTCCAGCAAGGCGCCTGCAAGGCGCGAGGTTCCGCCGCCGATGTCGATGACGGAGGACTTTGCCGTCACTCCGGCCAGCCCGATCAGGTCAAGCGAGACCTTCGGGTCATCCTGGTGCCAGCTCAGCTGGTCCTCGGACTTCGCGCCATAGACGGTGTCCCAGTGTGTTTTTCTGTCGGCTGTCATGCCCGGCGCTCTCTCCACTTCGTCGTTGGAGAGTGATACGCCCTCACATTCCAAATGTGAAATGTTTATTGACGGCCCGCTTTCAAATATGGGGACCGTCTGTCGCGAGACCGCCACCACAGCCGTCGCGGCCTTCGGGGCGGTCATTTCACGATGTCAAAGCACCTCGCGCCCGTCAGGCGGTGGTGGCCTCGTAGCCTTCGGCCTTGAGTGCGGACAGGATGGTGTCGAGCGTGGCGTTGCTGTCGACGCTGACGGTGCGCTTGTCCATGTCGAATTCCAGCCGCGCCGCAGCATCGACGCCGCCAACGGCCTTTTCGATCGCGGCCTTGCAGTGGCCGCAGCTCATCTCGGGAACGTTCAGAATCGTCATCGGGGTGGTCTCCTTGGGTCTTCAACGCTGGCTAAAATATTCCAGCACTGGAAGGTCAAGCGGGAAAATAGGGGTCGATTCAGGCTGAGTGCAGAATAGGGCGTTTAGCAATTCCTTGAATTTGTCGAACACAGACCCTTCGCCGCGCGACGCCTGACCAAGAAAGAAGCGCAACAGATAAATCATCTGCGCCAACAGGGCCACCAAAGACGTCGGCTTTCCTAAGCACATTGATTTTGATGTGGCTTTCACGGTTAGTCAGCCCTGTATACGAAATAAGAATAGCCTCCGTTAACAAGCTGCACAGCATTACGTTCTTCAAGTGCGGACTGCGCCATCCGCGTTAGAACAGACTGGCCGGGGTCCGCCTCACCAGTGCTAAACGCGACGAAAGCAAGCGCATTATAGAATAAGTACCGGTATTCGCCGTCCGGTTCACCGGTTGCAACAATCTTGCGTGCGCGTTGCAGGGCCCACGAATTGTACCGCGCGGATTGTTCATTGAACGAAGCGCGTGTCGCAAATTGCCCAGCCACATAGACAAAATCATGTGGATGGAGAGTTTCTTCTGATACATCATTGTTCCTGTTGCTGTTTCGTTCAGAGGGGAGGTGGGTTCACATTACTTGCCGCAGAAACAGGATTTCCTATTACTCTTGGAAATCTCAGATGTTATTGATAGTAAACATAAAAAAATATTTTGGATGGAGGTAAGGGAGAGGCAGATGGCAGGCCCGGACGAAAAGAAGTTCAAGCTGGGAACTCATGAAGGCCAGTTTGGCACAGCTCCCGATTTCATTTCCGAGCAAGATCAACGGGCGGGCAATCCTGAGTATCCGAGCAGAGAAATCGCGGCCGACGCGGCAGAAATGCTGGGGCTGATGATCCAAGCTGTGCGGCTTCAACACACCATGTCTGTCGAAGATCTCGCAAAGCTCACGGAGCTGTCAGCCTCCCAGATTGAACTGATCGAGAATGGCGATCTGAGTGTCCCCATAGGCCAGACCTTTGCGGTTGCAGCCAGGCTCGGTGTCCCGCTTTATGAGCGCACAGAATACGATCCGCGCTTCGTCGATGCACGCGTGCATGAACAGCGACAAGAGAACGCTCTGCTTAGACAGCGGGCGTTTCAAGCGCGGCACAGGAAGGTGGATGACGATTTCTGAGATCTACGCGAAGAACCGCTCAATGCGACGCTGTAGTTGATGAAGCGGCCAGCGCCAGCGCGTACGCCGATGGACATATTTCGTTAGTCCCGGCCGCGATTTCTCAAGTTCTTTCAGAAGCTCATCTTTGTTCATAAGTTGATCATAACACAGAAAAAGGTTCTGTTCGAAAGGTTCTTCGGCGACGTATGTACTTCGAGCAAGGGCTGCGTCTTTTCGCACGAATGCGTCAACCAACCGTCATTCGTAGTCTCCGTGCTTCGGCTAAGACGAAATTGGCCCATATAACCGATAAGGAAAGGCCGCCTGTCCCGACTTCCTTCTGCTAAATGTCCGTCAACGCGTGGTCTTTCCATCAACTCTTCGGCATTCCGGCACGCCAGGCGTAAGCAAGGTCAGCGGCATCCGGGCCGGCACGGTGAGCTGTTTGTCTGGACGCTTTTGCTTTGTAGACGCGAGCAACGCGAGAGGAGGCGGGATTGCCGCCGCCTGAGAACTCGTCCCAGACTGCTTGATCAAAATCCTGAACCCGTGGGCCAGGTTGATCGAGAAGGCGATCCAGCCACCGCTGATCAAATTCAGGGGCGTCCGAAATCAGTGTATTTTCCTGAACGATATCCAGCAGCCAATCGGAGACTGCATCCGCATTGGATCCTGCACTGAGAACAGTTGAATACGGCAGACCATGCACACCTTCGGATTTGGAATCCCAATCAGCTGGATCCCAGTGTGCCCGCGGGCACACAAGCCGGCTTTTCACCGCCACCTCTCGCCCCTCGAGCCATGCGAGCCCAACCTCGATCGGCCAGGACTGTGAACTGAGCGATGACGCTTCAAAATCAATGAAGATGTTCATTCCCGGATTAGGCCTTTGAGCAGATAGTAGGGCGCGGTCGCTCGGAGTTCTGCGACAAGGTTGGGATCTTTGATCCGTCCTCGCCCGGCTGTCCGTAGCAGATGATGCACATAGACGAACCCGGCAATCGTCACGCCGGCGCCTGCAAAGTTGAAGGCTATTTCGAAAGTGCTCATCTGACCTCCTCTGGCTCACTTGCACGCGTGCAAGTGGCGCGATTCACTAAATTGCACACGTGCACAACTCGTTGGTTACGCGATGCCCTAAGGGTGTAACCAAGGACCATACCGTCTTGGTTACGTAACGCCCTAAGGGTGTAACCAACGGCATTTCAGTATATTATAGCTGTATGGCGAGAGAACACAAAGGGAACAAACAACTTGACGATCTCAGAAAGTTTCGCTGGAAGCTGAAAGCTGAAGATCAGCTAACGCGCGAGGAAGCGAATGATCGGGATGGTGTCAGCGAGCGGGCGAAAACTGCGCTGGAGGCGAAGATTTCGCCAGACGACCTCACCGAAGAGGAACAGGAGGTCTGGATTGAGCTACTCGCAGCAAAAATGGCCAAGCCTGGCCCGAATGAGAAAGCGTTCTTTGCTGAGCGCCAGCGGAAAGGTCTGGGTGTCGGACTCGATGAAAACCGAAGGCTGGTGCGCGGGTCAGACAAATGAACGATCAAAGGCAATGGATCTCTGAAGCAGGGAAGGGCGTCGAAGAAGAACGCCACCGCCTCGATCAGGATGGGCCATCGCTTGAGCGTTATCGGCATCCGCAGGCGGAGTCTGTGGTCAGTCGGGAAGACGGAACAAATGTCGAAGCAAGGCCAGACACTGCCGCAAATCCCAAGACATGAGCTCGAGGTTGACGCACGTTTCCTACACAGGAGAAAGTTTGTGTAGGATCGTTGCAATCGCGAAAGACAGAAAGAAAAGGGGGTGTCCGCAAATAGTGTTGGTCATTTACGAGGGAAGAAGCAGCAGTTCGTGTATCGGCCGCCACCTGGTATGAGCGGCCCATAGCTGACCCTGAACCCGAGCCTCAATTGCTGCATTCGCTGCGACCGCAAATTCAACCTAAACGCAATGAAATTCCGTTGGCGGTTGCCGATCAAGCTGCCTTGTAATGGTTGAACACTTCCGTAGTGCCATCCTTGCGGATCAGGAAGACCGAATAGGCCTCTCTCTCACTCTCCGGCCCCATACCGGGTGAGCCATAGGGCATGCCTGGCACTGTCAGCCCGACCGCATCGGGGCGCTCGGCCAACAAGCGCCGGATATCGGTTGGTGGGACATGGCCTTCGATGACGTAGCCCTCGATCAGGCCGGTATGACAGGATGCCATGTCCTCCGGGACACCCATGGTAGCTTTATATCCAGTCAAAGTCTCCCATGAGGCGTTCTGCACCTCCACCTCGAACCCCTCGCGCTGCATGATGTTAATCCAGGCGCCGCAACACCCGCATTCGGGGTCCTTGAGGACCTGCATCAGTGGTTTGGTCGATGCTACTGTAGGCGAGGCCAGAGCGATGCCAGAAGCGCTGAGGCCGGCCAAGAAAAGGCGGCGGTCAAGTTTCGTGGCGGTCATGTCATTTCCTTCCGTGTGCGCGCCTGCAGTGTGATATTGGGTTCTATGACCGAATTCGCTGTCAAGAGCCATGATATGTATCAAGCGGGTGATCATGAGCCCCCCTGCATCTGCTTGCTTTCGGTGCGCACCGCCTGCATGTCGCTGCCGCTTGGATGGGGTGAGCGCGACTTTCATGATTTAAGGCAAAGCAACCATTGAGTCTTGAGACCAGTATCGCAAGGTACAGGTGACGCCTTAAGTAAACCGACAAGTGGAAAACTTGAGTTTATATTTTCGCCCCCCTCAAACGTAGCGCATTCAGTACCACTGAAATCGATGAAGCACTCATAGCGAAGGCGGCGAACATTGGGCTGATCAGGATGCCGAAAAGCGGGAACAGAAGACCCGCCGCCACCGGAACGCCCGAGGCGTTGTAGATCAGGGCAAAGAATAGATTCTGCCGGATATTGCGCATGGTAGCGCGAGCCAACCTTCGGGCGCGCACGATGCCATCGAGGCTACCGTTGACCAGCGTGAAGCCCGCACTTTCGATTGCCACGTCAGCGCCAGTCCCCATTGCGGCGCCTACATCGGCTTGCGCTAATGCGGGTGCGTCGTTCACCCCGTCACCGGCCATGGCGACCTTTGCGCCTTTCTCCTGCAGTTCGCGAATTATGCGGGCCTTGTCCTCGGGTAGAACGTCGGCACGAATCTCGTCGATACCCAGACGTTCGGCCACTGCCTTTGCCGTACGTTCGTTGTCGCCGGTCGCCATGATGATCCGGAAGCCGAGCTCGTGCAGCGTCTTGAGTGCGGATGGTGTGGTTTCTTTGACCGGGTCGGCGACGCTGACCAACCCCGCCACTGAACCATCAAGCATCACGAACATTACCGTTTCGCCGTCATCCCGCCGCGCATTGGCCCTGGCCGTCAGTTCGGCGGCCTCGAGTCCGAGATCGGTGACCAGTTTCAGGTTGCCGAGCGCGACGGAGCAGCCGTCCACCGCGCCTTTCACGCCTTTACCAGTCACTGCCTCAAAGTCACTGGCGTCGGACAGGACAATGCCACGTTCCTCGGCTCCTGTGACGATTGCCTCAGCCAACGGGTGTTCCGAACCCTTCCCCAGTGTCGCTGCCAGTCGTAGCACCTCGACCTCGTCATGGCCGCTTTCGGACAATACAGCGACAAGCTTTGGCTTGCCCATGGTTAGGGTACCGGTCTTATCGACGATCAATGCATCGACCTTCTCGAACCGTTCCAGAGCTTCGGCGTTCTTGATCAAAACTCCGGCTTGTGCACCTCTCCCCGTGGCCGTCATGATTGACATCGGAGTGGCCAAGCCAAGCGCGCAAGGGCAAGCTATGATCAGTACCGACACCGCTGCGATCAAGGCGTAGGAGAGCGCCGGAGCCGGTCCCCAGATTGCCCATACTATAAAGGCCAATAGAGCAATGCCAATGACCGCTGGCACGAACCATCCGGCAACTTTGTCGGCGTATTTCTGGATCGGTGCGCGTGAGCGCTGCGCGTTGGCCACCATCTCGACTATCTGAGACAACATTGTGTCAGAGCCCACGCGGGTTGCTTCGATCACAAGGCTACCGGTGCCGTTGATTGTGGCCCCTGTGACCGGCTCGCCTTGTACCTTCTCGACTGGAACCGGCTCGCCAGAGATCATGCTTTCATCAACAGATGAGCGTCCTTCGAGCACTACTCCGTCTACGGGCACCTTGTCGCCGGGGCGCACGCGAAGGCGGTCGCCTACCTGTACTTCTTCAAGCGGGATTTCCTCTTCACTACCGTCAGGGCGGATAATACGGGCGGTCTTTGCGGCCATGTCCAGCAAAGCGCGGATCGCCTTCCCGGTGCCTTCGCGGGCCCGCAGCTCCATAACCTGACCGAGAAGAACAAGTGTAATGATGACTGCGGCCGCTTCGAAACAGACCCCAACATGGCCTTCTGAGTCTCGAAAACCGTCCGGGAATATGTGGGGCATCAATATGGCGACAACGCTGAAAAGCCACGCGGCCGAAACCCCCATGGCAATCAACGAGAACATGTTCAGATTCATGGTGCGAAACGAATTCCAACCCCGTTCCAGAAACGGCCAACCGCACCACAGAACAACAGGCGTGCCAAGCACCAGTTCGATCCACAGTGTTGTGCGCTCACCAAATACCTCGCGCACGCCTGAGAGCCCCACAAAGGGGCCCATAGTTAAGACCAAGAGCGGAAGCGTCAGAACCGCAGCCACCCATAGGCGCCGGGTGAAGTCCACCAGTTCCAGGTTCGGCCCCTCGCCCACCACCGCTGCGCTTTCCAGCTCCAAACCCATGCCGCAGAGTGGGCAGGATCCAGGATTGGTTTGCCGCACCTGCGGATGCATCGGGCAGGTATAAACAGGTCCGTCATACCCTGCCGGAACGATGTCATATTCACTGCTGGCAGTTTCCTCGAATGCGTCGCCGTGATGCGCATGTTTGTCTACGGCGTTCTCAGGTACAAGATGCATTCCGCGTTTTGGGACAGTCGCACGGCCCAGATTGGCGCACGTCAGGATGCATTGGGCAGACATAAGCGACCTCGGTGCCAACGTTCACGTGGGTTCCGATCTCATGGTTTTCTGTCATGTTCTGATCCCTGATTTGAGCCTTGGTGCCGAACTGAAGGTCTAAATCATCCTTTTTAAGAGGTCGGAAAGTGCTGAATTTAAGGGATTTTAAATTAACCAACAGAAAGCACAAAACAAGTTTATCCAACAATGGACCGCCTCTTTTGAGCGGAGCCACAGATCATAGGAAAACGATCCTAATGTTGGGTGGCTCCAACTATACTTGTTTTTAGTTCGCAGCGTCGCGGGTGTATGAGTGCACCCGGCCGTGCACTCAATTCATCCGGAGCTTACTGCCGTAGATGCAACTTAATTCTTCATAATCGCTCCGATCGCATACATACCATCATCGCTTTTGACCAACATCAGTGTGACTTCGTCACCTGCGCTGATCTCACCCATCATCTGGGCATTCTCAAGAAGCTGCAAATCCATCGTCATCGCGGGCCAACCGATCTCGGGGATCGGATCATGGCTGACGTTGGCGGTCTCGTCGCCAATTGAATTCACCAAAGCTTTTGCGTGAACTGCACCTTCCATCTGTTCGGACGACATGGACATGTTGGAATGGTCCATGTCGTGGTTCGTTTGCGCGAAACTGGTTGTCGTAGACACGGCCAAAAGGGCCACGATAGCAGTCAAAGTTTTCATCAGATGCTCCTGTTTCAAGGTTGAAGATATTATTCTGCTGGAAGCGCAGCGGGCCCTTCCTGGATCGTGTGGTAGATCTCTCGGTTCACGCGATTGAGCGCGAGCCGCTTCCAAATCACGAATATTGCGGGAATGACAAAAAGCGTAAGAAGGGTCGCTGTCACCATGCCCCCAATCATCGGCGCAGCGATCCGCTGCATGATTTCAGAGCCTGTACCGGTGCCGTACATGATGGGTATCAGTGCTGCGAAGATCGTGGCTACTGTCATTACCTTTGGCCGAACCCGAAGAACGGCTCCTTCGAACACCGCGTCTTCGATATCGTCACGTGTCAGCTTTCGCTGTTCCGACTGCGCCAGCCCTCGACGTTTCTCCCAAGCAAGATTGAGGTACAACAACATGACAATCGCTGTTTCCACGGCAACTCCCGCCAGCGCGATGAAGCCCACGAGCACAGCAACTGAGATATCGAAGTTAAGATACCATAAGAACCAAACCCCACCT